>NZ_AOHC02000021.1 GCF_000332415.1 Leptospira weilii serovar Ranarum str. ICFT | reverse complement strand
GGTGGACACCTAGGGAGCCTGGTTCAAACAAGACTGAGCCGCCTGCAAAGAGTTGATACAAGACTGGATCGGATCGGTCGGAGGCAAAAGGAGATACTGAAGTATCACTCTCTTTTCATTGTCTCGATTGAAACTATCGTCTCCGTTGGGAAGGTTGTTACAATTCCAAATCAGATTGAAAACGATCAGAAAGTACGTAAAATTTCCGATTCGTCTTACTGTGATTTTGAGGAGATTTCTTTTCATTAAAACTTCACCTCGATCCCAAGGTTAAAGAACGGAATGACGGTTCCGCCCGGCAACGTAAGGGTTCCGAACGTAGGGTTCATACTAGGTGTTCGTCGCCGAATAAGGGCGCGTAACGTCGAAACTCTCGCCGGAAACGTTCTGCCTCATGTAGACGTTGATGACTTCAAAGAACGTGTTTACGTAACCCCATTCGTAATTTAAGAATTTGTCGATCCTAATATCCAATCTGTGATAATCGTTAAGACGTTTGTACTAGGTGTATTCCGCGAGATACGGATTGTTGGCCGATGTGGGTATCCAGATCGTTTGATTGTGGCGGGATTGTTGTATTTACCGCCGTCGTCTCCCACGATCGGAGTGATCGGAGTGGAAGTTAAATAAGACCATCTCGCGCCGAATTGCCAGTCCTGACTGAATTTCCAACCGAAAACGACGTTGATGATATGAGTTCGATCGTAATCGTACAGGGTTTCTTTAGAGTTACGGTAGGATTGAGCGAGCAATCTTTGTTCGGGTCCGGTGGCGACGGGAGCCGTAATACCGTCCGGTTTATAAAGATTAGGATTTCTGAATGTTTGAGACCAAGTATAGGAAATCCAACCGAACCAATCCTTTTTTCCGGGAGTTGCGATTTTGCGTATTACGAATTCGTAACCCTGCGAGCGACCGGTTCCGTTGTTGGAGTAATTGAGAGGTTTGTTGAGAATATAAGGTTGTAAAACCTTACCGTACTGATCCGGGTTGGTTCCGATAGATTCCGTGATATAAGGATCGGTTACGATCAAGTTCGAGAATTCCTGTTTAAAAACTTCTCCTTTGATCTGCCAATTGGAAGTGACTTGATGATCGATCCCTCCGCCGTATTTGAACGCCTTTTGAAACTTCAAGTGCGGATTACCGCTTTGTTCTGAAAAGCGGGTGTCCAACGGAAAATTATAATGTTCTCCTCCGCCCCCGAAAACGGTGGTTCCTTTGGCGAATCCTTCCTCGAACTTATAAGACACCTGGGCTTTCGGACCGAGAGCCCCGTTTTTGATATAAGGAATGTAATCGTATCTCGCTCCGGGTTCGATGAGCAAACCGCCGAATTTGATCTTCATCGTAGTATAAGCGTTATAGTATTTACTTTGTACACGGTTGGTATCCGAAACGGTTCTATAATCGGGGGTAGCCGTATCATAAGGATTCGGATCCGGATTATTGGGATCGGTTTGTTGAATCGTACTTCCCGAAGTTTTGTAGTTGAGAAAACGCATTTCGGAACCGAACTCCAACGTTAAGTGCTTATTGGGATCCCAATAAGCATCCTGTCTAATTCCGTTGTAAGCGCCGCTCGCTCTTTGTTTCGCTTTGATGGAACCGAAGGCGACGTTATAGTCAAAAAACGGATCGTAACTGATCAAGGTAATTCGATTGTTGAATTTTTCGGTAGGTCTCCAAGTATAACGGAAAGCTTGTGTACGATACCCTTGGCCTGCGGAAAAATTCCCACCCGCATAGGCCGCAAACTGATCCTGGGTCGGATCGTTCTTTTGTTTGGCGGGAGGATCCACGGCAAAATCGTCCTTTGCCGTCAAGGAATAGAATGAAATCTGATGTTCATCGTTGAAGTTATAGACCATTTTCACTTGCGAATCCGTATAACGAGGCAAACGGATCCCGTCCGGAAGTAGGCTGCTCCCTGAAATGGTTCCGAGAGTTTCAAACGTTTTATCGATATAACCGACTTTCACGGCGCCGAGTATATAACCTTTTCCGTTCGCAAACGTGGTCTGGTAATTTGTGGAAGCCGCCCAGAGAGAAGTCAAAAAATTTCCGCCGGATCGTTCCACCTTATCCGGAGATTCGATTTCGATGACCCCGCCCAACGCGTTGTTGAAGTTCGCGGGAAGAACCCCCGTATAAACGTCCATGGATTTGATCAGGTTTCCGTTGATTGTAGCGGTCAAACCGTCGAAGTGAAACGGATAAAGAATCGGGAGATCGTCGTAAAGATAAAGGTTCGTATTCGGATCGGCTCCACGAAACACGTAGTTACTGGCGCCGCCCCCGAAAGCGGAAACGGGAACAACTCCGGGAATCGTTTCGATGGCGCGGAGAGGTTCTCCGAACGTACCGGGCATCCGTTTGATTTCTTCGAAACGGAGTTTAGTACGGGACATGAGTTGTTTTTCCCGTTCTCCGGTTACGTTGATCGAACCTTTCGACCCGCCGCCTCCGGCTTTGGACGATTGATCTACATAAAGAATAACAACTTCCTCTCCTTCCCCGATTTCCTGACGGATTTCCTGAAATCCTGTATCTTTTAAAATACGAAACGTATAAGCGCCGGAAGAAGGAGCCACCGCTTGAAAATATCCTTCCGCATCGGTCTGATAAAACTTTTGTGTTTCAAAAAGCATAACTCTAACGTTCGCTTCTCCCGAATTTTTACTATGAGAGTAAATACGGGCGCGAAAAGAAACTTCCGCAAGAATAGGCACGGTTGTAAAAAAAAGAAATAAAAACGGAATCCGTTTTATCAACGTTACGGATCGTATGGCGAGAAGAATGATCGATATGTTTCTAATAATTTTCATCGTCTGCCTTACTGTATTTTAGTTTTTACGAATACATCCTGAAAGTTTACATACCAAGGAATTTCACCGAGAGGATCTTCGACATAAATCAGAACGCAGGCGAAAGGGTAGGAAACAAAAGGACATTCCGCTCGAGTGATCGCGATCGTGCAGAGATCCAAATTCCTTTGTTGAACCTCTTCCACAACGACCGGAATCGGGGTAGGAATCGGAGTTCCGCATTTATTACTCAAATAATTAGCGGCGGCGTAGATCTGGCTCTGAGAATCCCCCGGCGAGACGACGTCGGCCTGCGCGCAATTTTGCGAAAACAAGACCGAAATCAAAACGTAAACGAAAACCAAAACCAAACGAAATTTTTGCAAACGTCTCCGTCCAAAGAAGTTTTTTTTCGCCGTTATCGAATTCAAAGAATCTACTAAAGAATATTTTAACATACTAATTCTTCTTTTTTCCTCCGACCGAAATTCCACCGGACGTCGGAGGAGAGGATCGTTTTCCGCCGCCGACGGAAATTCCTCCGGAGTTTTGTTTTTCATCCTTAGAAATCGCGTCTTCGGTGGAAGATTCTTTCTTTTGTTGTTCCAATTTCAACCTTTCCGCTTCTTCCTTATTACCGATTACGCTTCCTTTGACTTTTAAAACGGAAACGGTTCCGAGAGGGAACATAACGTGTGTCTCGTGCCAAACTTTGATACCCACCAGGCTTCTTCCCCCCGGAACTTTTTGAACCGCTTGGCTGAGCGCATAATCGATGCTAATCGGATTCGTAAGGGGAATCATTCCGAAAACGAAGAACGTGGAAGATTCGCCCTCCGATTCTTCTAAGATATCATATCCTGCGGTGCGAATGATCGTCGCCGAATCGTAAAGAGCCGGTGAACGTACTCTTCCTCCGGGAGAAAACAAAGTGGCTCCCATACAATTCCCAAAAACGAAAAAGAGGACAATCGTAAAGAAACCGATCTGAAACAAAGAAAAATTCGGAGCGGGGAGTCGCCCTAAGCCGCAGTTTTCCGAAGCCAACGGAACGCTTGCCATGAGGCGTCCGAGAGTTCGTTGCGGCGTTAGATTTTTATTTTCTTTTTTTGCCGCTTTGATCATTGAGTTGATCCTCGAATTTGATCGCTTCCGCATTGATATGCAGCCTATTGACGGTAATGAAAAGAAGAATGTATTTGTCGGTCCAATATCGGATATTGATCAAAGCGTCCGCTTCTTTTTCGGTCAACATCGTAGTCACTACCTTGTCGATCGGGGGTTCGGAGAGTGGAACCCCTATAATTGCCATATCGAACGTATTCCAAGTTTTATGACCCTCCACAGGACCGATGACCTTGTATTTACGATCCGCAACGGGAATATTACTCGTTGCAATTCCGGCGGAAGAGGTCGCACAATTGAGTAATACGAACGAAATGAAAAATAAAAAGAGAATTTGAAAAATTTTCACAATACCTGCCTGCAACCCGGTAAGCTCGAAATGTTCCCGAAATTTTTTCTATAGAGTGTTTTCAGAAACAGTATATCTGACAGATACTATCTGTTAGATATACGTGCAAGAATAATTTTTACTAACTTGCCGGATCGGATCCTTTTAATGAATTGTATTCTTCATTTTCCGAAAGGAATGACAAACTCATAGAAAAAAAGTTCCCATTTGGAAAAAAATAAAATTCAAAAAAAAGATATTTGGAATCGGATTGAGGGAATTTCGGGAACAAATCCTACGTTTTGCAGGTCTTGAAAAGATCTATTTCCAGATACGTTTTCGGTATTCGCCGATCAATTTTTCGGCGGCCTGAAAGGAACTGATTCGATGACGACTCACTTGATCTTCCATATCCTGATAGAGATCTTTCATCCGAATATAGAAGTCGCTCATGAGATTTTCAGCGACCGTTTCTTCGAGCCAATACTTCGCCTGATTGGTTCTTCGGATTTCAAAGTGACCGTTGGGCTTTAGAGTTTTCTCATATTCTAATATTTGATTCCAGATCTCCGGAATTCCTTCTCCGGTCAGAGAAGAACAAGATAACACTTTCGGAATCCATCCGTTTTCGTGCGCGGGAAAAAAATGAATCGCGGATTGAGTTTCCACTCTCGTGAGTTCGGCCCTGGTTTTATTGTCCCCGTCGGCCTTTGTGACTGCAAAGAGATCCGCCATCTCCATGATTCCCCGTTTGATTCCTTGTAATTCGTCTCCCGCTCCCGCGATAAGAAGAAGCAAAAACAAATCCACCATCGAATGAACCGCCGTCTCCGATTGTCCGACTCCGACCGTTTCCACAAAGATCGTATCAAAACCCGCGGCCTCGCAAAGATAAATCGTCTCTCTTGTTTTTCTCGCAACTCCTCCCAAAGAATCTCCGGACGGAGAAGGGCGGATAAACGCGGATTCGTTTCTGGAAAGTTCGAACATTCTCGTTTTATCTCCGAGAATACTTCCTCCCGAAATCTGACTGGATGGATCGATGGTCAGTACGGCTAATTTTTTTCCCTGGGAGATGGCATACATCCCGAAGGATTCGATGAATGTGCTTTTGCCGACTCCGGGAATTCCCGTAATTCCGATCCGAACCGATTTACCGGAATGAGGAAGGCACGCATCTATTATGGTTTCTGCAAGTTCTTTGTGATCGGTGCGAGAACTTTCGACGAGAGTGATCGCACGACTGAGCATCACTCTGTCTCCGGAAAGAATTCCTTGTATGAATTCTTCCGGAGTGGGGAGGGTTTTTCGCCCGATTCCGGTGGATCGGACAATCCCGGATTGTTCTTCCGAACTCAAAGGCAGATCCTTAAACGTTTACTTTCAAATTTTCTAAGAACTCTTCCCAAAACAAAACGATCGACTTCTTTCAAAATTTTCGTTTCTTTTAAGATTTTGGGACAAGCTCTAAATCTTTTATGAGAAGTTCTAAAATATCCGCGGCGGCTTTTGAGATTTTGGTTCCCGGTCCGAAAATTCCGGTGACTCCCGCCTTGTAAAGAATATCATAATCTTGTTGTGGAATCACTCCTCCTGCGATGACCATGATGTCTTCTCTTCCGAGTTTTTTCAATTCTCCGATCACTTGAGGAACGAGGGTTTTGTGACCCGCCGCCAAACTGGAAACGCCAAGAATATGCACGTCGTTTTCCACGGCTTGTTTGGCCGCTTCCGCAGGAGTTTGAAAGAGCGGTCCTATATCAACGTCGAATCCCATGTCCGCAAAACTCGTGGAGATGACTTTCGCACCTCGGTCGTGTCCGTCCTGTCCCATCTTGGCGACCATGATCCGAGGACGACGTCCTTCCAGAGTGGCGAACTTGTCCGAAAGTTCTTTGGCTCTTTTGAAATCCGCATCGTCTTCGATCTCGGAAGAATACACTCCCGAAATCGAACGAATCGTTGCTTGGTATCTTCCGAATACTTTTTCCATAGCGTACGAAATTTCCCCGAGGGTCGCACGTTTACGAGCCGCGTCCACCGCAAGAGCGAGTAAGTTTCCCTCTCCGCCCCCGGCGCATTTTGTAATTGCGTCGAGCGCGGACGTTACGTCGACGTTGTTTCGATTCTTCTTTAATTCTGCGAGTCTACGAAGCTGGGATTCTCTCACCGCAGTATTATCGATATCTAATATGTCTAAAGGTTTTTCTTCAATCGCTTTGTATTGATTGACCCCGACGATCACGTCTCTTCCGGAATCGATCTTCGCTTGTTTGCGCGCGGCTGCTTCTTCGATTCTCATCTTAGGAATTCCGGTTTCGATCGCCTTTGCGATTCCGCCTAACGTTTCGACCTCTTCGATCAGTTCCCAAGCGCGGTGGGCGAGAGAGTGTGTGAGAGATTCCACGTAATACGAACCGCCCCAAGGATCCACAACTCTGTGAATATTGGTTTCTTCCTGCAAAAAGATCTGCGTGTTTCTTGCAATTCTTGCGGAGAAGTCGGTCGGAAGCGCGATCGCTTCGTCGAGCGCGTTCGTGTGCAGAGACTGAGTATGGCCCAAAGCGGCGGCTAACGCTTCGATACAAGTCCTCGCTACGTTGTTGAACGGATCTTGTTCGGTCAAACTCCAACCGGAAGTTTGACAGTGAGTTCGAAGCGCGAGGGATTTTAAATTTTTAGGATGGAATTGTTGTACGAGTTTCGCCCAGAGAAGACGTCCGGCCCTCATCTTTGCGATTTCCATAAAGTGATTCATCCCGATCGCCCAGAAAAAGGACAAACGAGGCGCGAACGTATCCACGGACATTCCGGCTTTGATTCCGGTGCGGAGATATTCCAAACCGTCCGCGAGAGTGTAGGCGAGTTCTATGTCCGCGGTCGCTCCGGCTTCCTGCATGTGATAACCCGAAATCGAGATCGAGTTGAACTTGGGCATAAAGTCGGCAGTGTATTTAAAAATATCCGCGATGATTTTCATGGATGGAGCAGGGGGATAGATGTAGGTGTTGCGCACCATGAATTCTTTCAAAATGTCGTTTTGAATCGTTCCCGAAAGTTTATCCGCGCTTACGCCTTGTTCTTCCGCCGCTACAATATAAAATGCTAATATAGGAATCACGGCCCCGTTCATCGTCATCGAAACCGACATCTGATCCAGAGGAATCTGATCGAATAGAATTTTCATGTCGAGGATCGAATCGATCGCAACGCCTGCCTTACCTACGTCGCCGACCACACGTTCGTGATCGGAATCGTATCCTCTGTGAGTCGCCAAGTCGAACGCAACGGAAAGACCCTTTTGTCCCGCGGCTAAGTTTCTCCGGTAGAAGGCGTTGGATTCTTCCGCCGTGGAAAAACCCGCGTACTGACGAATCGTCCAAGGTTGTTGGACATACATCGTGGAATAGGGACCGCGCAAGTAAGGAGGGATTCCCGCCGCGTAGTCGAGGTGTTCCATACCCGCGAGATCTTCCGCGGTATAAACCGGTTTGACCGGAATTTTTTCGGGAGTCCGCCAAAGGGTTTGTTCGATGGAACTGAGCCCCAGATCGCCGAGGGCGGATTTCTCCCAATCGGACTTGGAAACCTTTCCATTACCCTGTGGCGCATAACGTTTTGAATCAAAACTCGGACGTTTCATTGGATACCCAGCCTTTTCTGAACGGACTTCAGAGTTTCTAAATGTTGGGATTTGACGTGGATAAAAAATTCGATTCCTTTTGTTTTGAGAGAATCGATTTGTTCGGTTGGATTTCCCGCTACGATTCCGACAAGACGGTGATTTTGTTTTTTCAAAACTTCAAAGGTAGAATCCACAAAACCCGCGACCTCTTCGTCGCTCGAACAAAAGACCACGATATCCGCGGCAGTTTCTTTTAAACCTTGCAGCGCTTCTTCCGATGTCGCATAACTTCCCGGATCGATTACCCTATAACCCGCACAAGCGAGAAAGTTCTGGGAGAAAATGGCTCTTGCTTTTTTCATCTTGAGATCGCCCATCGGCAAAAGAAGAACGGTCGGAGTTTTACCGGATTTTTTTGCAAAGGCTTCCGTTTTTAGACGGATCTCTTCGATTTCCGCTCCGGCTCTAAACTCTAAAATTTTTTCGCAGGTGATTTCTCCGGACACGCTTTCAATGTCGCCTAACGTTTGATTGCGATTGAGTTCGGGAACCCGGTCTTCTCCGTTCGGATATTGATTGGTTCCGAGAAGAATTTCCTTTCGATTCGCGAGATTCTCTTCTTTTTTCTTTCTGGATTCGGCGATTTTTGTTTGGATGATTCCTTTTTGGACGGCTTCTAAAAATCCTCCCGCGGATTCGATCTCGCAGAAAATTTCCCAAGCCTTTTTCGTAATGGAATCGGTGAGAGATTCGAGATAATACGAACCCGCGGACGGATCCACCACCTTGTCTACGTGCGATTCGTGTTTCATCAAAAGTTGAATGTTACGCGCGATTCTCAGAGAAAAAGAATCGGAAGTTTTTAATATACTGTCATACGGAGCCAAGCTGATGACCTCACAACCTCCGATCGCCGCGGACATCGCTTCGGTCGTTGCGCGAAGCATGTTCACGTTCGGATCGTAGGCGCTGTAATTGTATCTACAAGTTTGTGCACAAAGAAACGCGTGCAGTGAGGATTCTTCTTTAGGAGAAAATTCTTTCAGGATTTCCGCCCACAAAATTCTCGCGGCGCGGAACTTCGCGATTTCCAAAAAGTAATCGGGGCCGATGGAGAATTCGAACATCAACTGAGAAGCGATCGTATCCACGGACATTCCGGTCGTTTTAAGTTGTTGCACATACTCGCAAGCAGCGGCTAACGTGAAACCCAATTCTTCCGAAATGGTAGAACCCGCGTCTCGGAACGTGGAAGAACTTACCGACAAACCTCTGTAATGCGGCCAAGAAGCGGCTAACGTTTTCAAAATTTCCGAAAGTGCGGAGATGGAATGTTTTCCGGACCTTCCGTGTTTGAGAAGAATCCGAAACGGATCGTATCCAAGTCCTCCGACAAGCACCTTGCCCTTGGGAAGCCAAGAAAAAATTTCAGGAGATCTTTCTTCCGCGACGAAGTGAAGAGTCACTTGATCGAAAGGAAGTCCTGCGATCAACGCTTCCAAGTCCTTCGCGGAATGTACGGGAACTCCGCGCTGTGAAGAAGTTTTATTTTCTAGGATAAATCCGATGGCTGTTACGCCGTTGGCCGCGGCGTCTTTTGCGAGTCGATTGGCTTCGGAGATCGTAGGAGAATCAAAGTCTTGACGGACGCTCCAGTCTTGGACGAGTTTTCGAGTGGATCTCGCAAACGGAAAGGTTCCGGGAAGATTGGAAGTCAGCCACTGTTTGTCGCCGATATCGTCTTTTGTATAAACGGGTTGGATCTTAAATCCTTCCGCCGTTTCCCAAACTAACCTCTTCTCAAAGTCGGCGCCCTTAAGATCTTTTTGGATGAGTGCAATCCAGGTTTCCCGAGTTACAGGAGGGAAGTCCGTAAATAGTTTCTGGTCGGCCATTTTGTTTTTCTCTTTTGGACTTAAAATCTTAGTCTTACAAGATTCTGTTTCTAGGGAACCTTGCAAAACTCTGGTGTAAAGTCAAAAACCCCTCTTTCAAGGTTCATTTTTGGTTTTGAGATAATGGGGAATCGACGCCAAAATGGAAAGTGTAAGAGTTCCCACGATCATTCCCAAAGAAATCAAAATCGAAATGTGAACCTCGCGCCCAAAAACATAGGGAGAAAAAAGAGGAAGCAGAAGTTTTACACCCACGAACGCCAAAAGAACGGCGACGCCCCGTTTCAGAAAAATAAAAAGTTCCATCACACCCGAAAGCATAAAATACAAAGAACGAAGTCCGAGGATCGCGAAGATATTGGAAGTATAAACGATGAACGCGTCGGTCGTGATCGAAAAAATCGCCGGAATCGAATCGAGCGCGAATAGGATATCGCTGAACTCCACGATGAGTAACGTGATGAACGTGGAAGTAAAAAGATATTTACCGTGTTCCTTGACCAAGAACTTTTCCGGATGTTGTATTTGACTGAGCGGAAGGATCTTCTTTACAAACTTGATTACGGGAGAGGATTCCGGATGAAAGTCTTCCTCCTCGGAATGTGTGAACATTTTGACCGCGGTGTAAAGAAGTAGAATTCCGAATAAGTAAAGAATCCAGTTGAACTGAGAAATAAGCCCCGCTCCTACAAAAATCATAATCGCACGAAAGATCAAAGCTCCGATAATTCCCCATTTCAAAATCAGAGGTTGATACTGAGGTGTGATCCGAAACTTCTGAAAGATCATGATAAAAACGAAAAGGTTGTCCACGGAAAGAGAATATTCCAGGAGATAACCGGTGATAAATTCGAGAGCCTTTGTTTGACCACGCGCCGGATCGGTCGGGGATTGATCCATCACATAGATCAAAATGCTAAACGAAATCGCAAGACTGAACCAGAAGAGAGACCAATACACGGATTCTCGGAGAGGAATTTTGTGGGCTCTTTTATTGAGAACAAAAAGATCCAGATAAACGAGAAGACCTAAAACCACCGTAAAAACAACACTTAAGATCCATTCTCCCGAACTCCAATGCCCCATATTCCCTCTTTGTTTTCCCGATTCTTAGATGACAAAAGTTCCGGCTCTTTACAAAATTACAATCCCAATTCCCGTAAAGAAGGTTCAGATGATTTTACTCTTATTTTCCATCGCTTCGATGACTCATATGCTGGTCTTGTATCTCATTCCGGATAACGTGGCCTTTAAACTCGGAAGTAAAATCCTACCGATTCTCGTTTTGATTTTTTTCTCTTTTCGGGAAGGCAATTGGAAAGGCAGGTCCGGAAAATTTATTTTCCTAGGTCTGATCTTTTCCTTGTTCGGAGATATGTTTTTAGGTCTTCCCGGAAATTATTTCGTGTTCGGACTCGGTTCCTTTCTTGTAGCTCAAATTCTCTATTCGATCGGATTTTCGATCGGGAATCCGGTTCATATCGTTCGATCCATTCCGTATTTCGTGTACGGAATTTCGTTTTACGGTTGGATTTTTTCCGGACTCGGAGCCTCTCTTTATATTCCCGTCGGCATATATATGATAGCGATTTGTATGATGGGTTGGCGGGCCGCTTCTAGGGAATGTTCAAAACCGGAATTTTGGAAATCCTTTGCGGGCGCTTCCCTTTTTATTTTATCCGACACCCTCATCGCGACTAGAAAATTTACGGCGATTCCGATTCCTTGGATCGGAGTTTGGATCATGTCGACGTACTACGCGGCTCAGTTCCTCATCTATGAATCCGTGGAAGAAAATTAAATAATTATTGATTCGGTCCCTAACATAACTAAGATAGCAAAGAAATCCGGAGGAATCTTATTATGAATATTAAACCTTTAAAAGAAACGACGTTTTTAGAAGCGGTCGCAGCGGCGATTCAGCACGAGAAGGATTACTTCGACTTTTATATGAGTACGTATGAAAAACTCTCTCCCGGAAACACCAAGGAACTTTTCGAAAGATTGGCGGAAGAAGTGGACGATCATATCAAGTTCATCACGGAATTGTACGAACAAGCGGAAGGATCCGAACTCCCGAATCTCAAACAACTGACCGCGATCCATAAGTTCCACGACACAACTCTTCAAAAACTGATGAACAAAGTAGAAAGAACGATCTCAGGTCCTACGAGTAAAGACGCACACGAAGCTTTGGAACGTGCGATCCGAGAAGCGGAAAACGCAGTGTCCTTCTACGAAAAACTCGCCAACAAGTTCGAAGACGTGAACACCAAATCCCTTTTCACAAAACTGAAAGACTACAACCACAACTATCAGTCTCTTTTGGAGACGGAGTTGAACGGCCTGGATCAATCCCAGTCCGGTTCCGGTCAGGGAACTTTTTTCTGGGACGAACAAGCGGAAGAGGTGGCCAAAGCGGAATCCAAACCTACAAAGGTTTCTTCCCCCGCTCCTAAAAAACCGAAGGTTACGGCCCCGGTTGCGAAACCCGCCGCTGTAACCCCTGTCGCAAGTACAGCTACAACCAAACCCGAAACTTCTCCAAAACCCACTACGAGCGCCAAAAAAGCGGCTCCGAAAAAGAAAGCTGTAAACAAACCGGTCGCGAAGAAGGCTACTCCAAAGAAAAAGGCCACAGTGAAAAAAGCGGCGGCCAAGAAAACGAACGCGAAATCGAAAAAGACGGTGAAGAAGGTCGCTAAAAAAGTTTCTCCCAAAAAAACAGCGCCTAAGAAGAAGTCGGCGGCCAAGGCTAAGAAAAAAAGGTAATCGGTAAGAATGCAACCCACCGCGATCACCGATTGGAGAGAAATCCAAGATCTTTATCCCGTAAATCAGGAGATGATCTGGTTGAACAATTGTGGGACCACTCCCTGCAATGTACATACGATCCAAACAGTCGGAGAATATTTAGAAGGTTACTCCAAAAAGGGAGGGCTTACGGAAGTTCGGAAATACGCTTCCGTAAAACAAACGATTCGAAAGATCGTAGCGGGACTGATCAACTGCGACGTGGAAGAACTTTGTATCATCCACAATACCAATGAAGGAATGTATTTCCTTTCGCTCGGATTTCAACTGAAAAACGGGGATGAAATTCTACTTTTGGAAAACGAATACCCGAGCAATATCTATCCTTGGGAACACTGGAAAGAAAAAGGAGTCAAACTCGCGTTCATTCCGATGGCTTCTACCCCGGATCAGTTTTTGGAGAATTTGAAATCTTCCGTCAGTTCCAAAACCAGGATCGTCGCTCTCTCGGCGGTTCACTGGTGTACGGGAATGCCTTTTCCTTTGGAAGAAATCGGAACCTTCTTGGATTCCCAAGGAATCGAATTCGTTTTAGACGGCGCTCAAGGAATCGGTTTGGTACCGGTCGACGTGAGAAAGATGAAGTTAAAATACATCGCATTCCCCGCTTGGAAATGGCTCTTGGGTCCTTTGGGCCTCGGAATGTTGTACATCCGACAAGATAGAATCGACTCGCTTGCGTTTCCGTTTAAAGGAACAAGCTCCGTAGTCAACGACGAGGTTTACTTACCCTACCGCGCAGAACTGAAATCCGGAGCGGATCGTTACGAAATTTCCACGGGCAACTTTATCGACTGGGTTTACTTTCAATCCACCCTGGAAATGCTCCAGAAAATCGGATTCCATTCCGTTATGGAAAGAATCTACGAACTCTCGGACTATCTTTCCGAAGGAATGAAAAGCGTTGGTTTTCAAATCGAGCTCGATCATTTTCCGGACAACAGAACCGGAATCGTAGTGGGATCTAAAGAAGGGATTCCGATGGACGAACTCGTTTCTTATTTGAAGAAGAACGGGGTGATGTGCGCTCTTCGTCTCGGAAAGGTAAGATTTTCTCCTCATATCTACAATCGCAAAGACCAACTGGATCGAGTCGTGGAACTGCTCGGCGCTTTTCCGGGCTGAGTTTCTTGAATGCGATCCGAACGCCGGACCTATCGAACGACCCTTAGGGAGTGAGATTGAGTTAAACCTCGAACGACCCTTAGGGAGTGAGATTGAGTTAAACCTCGAACGACCCTTAGGGAGTGAGATTGAGTTTAGGAAGCGTTGTGCTTTAGTTTCCCTGGTTTTGGGTGGGGAAAGACTCGGGAGGCTTTTCTTTATCAGAAAATCATACTTTTTGCAAGTAAAAAGCTCCATTCTTGTCGGAACACTTTAGCGAATAAATTTCAGAGTTCAGAATCATTTACAGAATAGAAAAATCATGCTTTGTTAAAGTCTGATCCCTTTATTAGGAAAATGTAACTGAACTCTGAAATCGGTTGGTTATGATAGTGAGTGAGACGCTGGGTTTAGCGAAAGTATTGTGTTGAAGTTCTCTCTCGGGACTCAAGAAAACAATCTCACGTTGCGTTTTATTGCAAAGAAAACGTAAATTTTAGGAAGCTGTAGTTTCACATTGGTTCAAAACAAACTCCAAAAAGTCAGCGAGATCGGTACGATTTTATTTCCCGTTTGGGTATTGATGGGATCGATTGTTTCTTTTTTCTTCCCTCATTGGTTTACTTGGTTCACCGGACCTTGGATCACTTACGGTCTCGGGTTTACGATGCTTGGAATGGGAATCACACTTTTACCCCAAGACTTTCAAGAAATATTTAAAACTCCGATTCCGGTTTTTGTAGGAGTTGTATTACAATACACGGTCATGCCGATCTCAGGTTGGGGAATCGGAGTTTTACTCGATTTACCCGCTCCGTTGGCTACGGGGCTTATCGTAGTTTCGTGTTGCCCGGGCGGTGTGGCGTCTAACGTGATCACCTATCTTGCAAAAGGGGATTTGGCTCTTTCGGTTTCCATGACCGCGGCATCGACGGTTCTTTCCGTGTTTATGACTCCGATCCTCACTCTACTTTTGATCGGAAAGGGCGTCGAGACATCGGTAAGCGGATTATTCTTGGACACGTTTCAGATCGTGATTCTTCCGGTTACACTCGGAGTGTGGCTCAACTTTTATCTGCCCGAAATTTCCAAAAGGATTCAAACCGTCTCACCTTTCGTTGCAGTTTTATTGATCACGATGATCGTATCTTCCATTCTCGGAGCCGGAAGAGATAAGATCATTCAGTCTGTCGGAATTTTAATCGTAGCTGTCGTCGGATTGCATACGTCCGGTTTCTTTTTCGGTTATCTTATATCTTGGTTATTCATCCGAAAACGAAAAACATCCAGAACGATTTCAATCGAAGTAGGAATGCAAAACTCAGGGTTAGGAGTTGTTCTTTCCAGAAATAATTTTCCCGATCCGTTAGTCGCTATCCCCGCCGCAATTTCGAGCCTCGTACATTCCCTGATCGGAAGTTTACTGGCGGCTTTTTGGAGAAAACGGACGCCGAAGGAATGAAAAACTTCTAGTCTTGTCGTTTGAGTGATAATCCTCAAAACACCGATTGGTTTGTTCGTGCGTTATTCTCCCGATGTCTGCATTATGTTTTCATTCCATAACTTTTTTGAAAATTCAAGAAACTCTTTCGGTCCGTTATGAAATGCTTGGTCAAATTTATACTCATCGCCATAAAATTCCCTGTCCGAAAGTTTCACTTTGTTTTGTCCTCATAACAATGATCGATAACGGCCGATTCTTTTCTTTAATCTTTATCTAACGACTCGCCTGTTCTAACAAGTAAAATTCATCACACTCTTCCTGGGACGAGTTATGCCAACTAACGAAAAAGGCTTCTCGATATTTGCAAGCGAGGAACACTTGTGTGCCGCGATTAGCAGTAGAACGAAAAGAACAGGGCAACAGCATTAGAAAACCGTTAAATACAAATGAGCTCCGATCGAGTCTTCGAGAAAAAACGACTTAAAGGATACATAACGCGTCTGAAACGAGGGGAAGGCTTTCCCCACCACCCTAACTCCTAACATTCGAAACGTTCCCACATTTTCCAAAACCAACTCTAACCCGTCCCAGAATCAATCGGAAAGAACAATCTCTCTCATCAATTCGAATGAACGATCCAAATCAATCTATTGCTTTTGTAAATAAATTTTGTGTCAATTTTTCACACATATGCCTTAAGTTATTGCATTTAATAATATGGAAATAACTAGTTGCAAAATAATACATTTTTTACTTAATTATGAAAATAAAGGCAAAATCTTTTCCATTGTTTCTTGGAGGTTCCATCCTTTGTAATTTTGCATTCGCTTACGAAATTTTCAAAAAACCTCGGACCGAAACCGTGCAAGTTGGTGCAAAATCTGCCTGCGAGGGCCAGGAGAATGGGAATAAAAAAGAATTCCTTTCAACCGCCGAAGCTCTCCCACATCCACCGGTTTTCTTAGAGGGCAGAAAAATAAGATTCTTGTCCTACAGCGTAAAAACGGAGAACGGTAAGAAATGGATTCTTTTTAAAGAGAAGAGAGGGAACGGAATCACAGAAACGAAAATAGACGCCGAGGCGGTTCGATGGTTTTGAAAAACGCCTCACGAATCGTCTCTATCCTACTTGTAGGTTGTACGACCGCGAGTTTATTTTCGGAAAATCAAAAAGGCTCCGCATTTCGCAACGGAATTCTTCTTTTGAACAACGGACCGGCGTTGTCGGGAGAAGTGAGCGAGTTCGAAGATTTTTACTTTATTCGAAATTCCAAGGTCGGCAAAAAAATTCCCAAAGACCAAGTCACCGATTTCATATCCGAAGAATATTACAAAAAGATAAAGAACTCGTCCTCGTTTAGAAACGCCTGGAAATCCCTTCTTTATTGGAACGCTTCCGCAGATACTCAGTGGAGAGGGTTTCCTCGGGAAGACGTTGCAACGAGCGGACAATTCGAAGATTCTTATACGTTCTGGATCAAGGTCGCACTTTTGTTGCTCACCGCCGCGGCTTATGCGGATACAAATCAACAAAATCATTCCCTAAAAAACGCGTATTCCGGATTCAACGAAAAGGAAAAAAGAACATTCCAAAATTCTTATGCAACATACCAAGCCGTAGCGGCAATTACGATAGGATTTTTTTCGTTCACAACCGTCAAAGCCTACGTTCGTTTCGGCAGAAACGAAAACTACAAAGACCTGCAAATTCAAGGTAGAGAATTAAAATCCGTCGGCGAGGCGTTCGATTCTAAGTCTCCGCTTTCAGGAATTCCCACGGTTCAATTCGGAATCACACAAACTTTTTGAGGAAACAAACATGAACGAAAGCCGAACTAAACATATTCAAATCATTAAATATTCCGTTTTTATAATTTTTTTAACCGCATTCGTAGATTGTATAAAACCGAATTCGGGAAAAGCCCCGCCTCTTTTTGCATCCAACGTAACCCCGTATACTCCTGCCGATTTGGGAATTGATACTCCGCCCGCCGATTCCCCCTTATCTACGTTACCCGCAATCTCGGATAGCGAACGTAACGCGATTGAAGAAGCCTTTCGTTTGATGAATGAAAACGGCCAACTGGATCAAAAATTTGTAAAAGAATCTTCCATGGCTTCGAGAGAAATGTTTTTCAACCGACCGTTAACCGACACCGAGTTGGAAGCAAAGGTGGAAACCGAACTAAAAGGCCAGTCCTATCCGACGTCCACGCACGGAACCGAACAACAAATTTTACTCCAAGAAAGCCAGGCCGCCGACGTTTTTTACGGAAAGGTGGAAAATGATCTACCAAACATGACGGTTCCTCAACTCGTCAAAGTTCGAGAAAACTTCACCCTGAGTTTGGTTATGATTCGGTTTATAATCGATTACGGAAATACTCCGGACGGAGTTCCGATCTCCTTTTTAGTTATGGCGCGCGAAAAGGCCGTAGCAATTCGACAAAAGGTAAACTTAGAACTCATCAAACGCGACGTGAAGTCCCTGTGAACGCACAAAACACATTTTAAAAACATAATATCTCAGAGGACTCCATGCTAAAACAAATATTTCTCACAATCCTTGCCGTCTCGCTCAACCTTTATTGTAGCAGTTCAGAGAGAACCTCCAACGGCGATTATTACAACGAGTTCATTCGGGAATATGCGTTTTTCTTTATACTTCCCAACCTCGATCTCAATCAATTTTGCCCGCCCACGGAGCAAATCCCCATCTTAGAACCGGGGACGTATACGAGATTTATGGGGGAAGGAGATACGTATATTTTTGATAATAGAGCGAGATTTCAACAATCGGCTCCGGCGGGAGAACAGCGGATTTTTACATTTAGGATACAAGAAAATCCAGGACAAGAAATTAAACTCACAACTCCTAAGTGTGGGACTAGCTCGGCCGAGTTTAAAGCGGACGATGATTCAGCATTACCTGGTCAAGTGGAGAATGTATTTATAAGTTTACAAACTCCCCCATTTCCACCCCAAAGGTCAGATTTTTTTATAAAACTGACTGCAAGATACGGAGAAGGGACAGTCATTTTTACAACTCCAAGCGCGCCAGATCCTAAAGATGCACATTAAAAATTTAAGGATATAAAAAATGATTAAAAATAAATACATTAAAATATTTCTTTTCAAGAGTATATTACTATGTTTAACTCCACCACTTTTCGCAGACAAAAACAGTTTCAAGTTTTGGTTTCCAGATTCAAATCATACATATGATTATCTAGTTAAAGATACCAATTGCAACACTCAGTTCAATGACAATGATCCGGAATCCTTTGAACCGAATAAAACCTTTCTTACCTTGTATGGGGATAGTCTAGGAGATTTTGTAGACGAACCTGCTTACGGACATTTTGGTTGGGATAAATATCTAACTTTGATGAACTTCGGAGTAGAATGGAATGTACAGAACCTAGCGATCGGTGGATATACAACAAAAAGTTTATATGAATTGATCGCAATATGTGCAGACAGATACGAACGACGTATCAATTTCAAAACGGCGCCTAACGTAGCGTTTGAAATCGGAGGAAACGATTTCTGGCACAACGCGCTCATTTTGACCGCTATGCCTTGGAAGTTCGGTTCGGTAGTGGGTCGAGTGACTTTTAATACAAAATCCGTTCTGTATCAATTGAGAAATCCGAGACGTAACAAAGACGTTCTTGTCATGGGAAATTTTCCCAATCTATCCTACAGCCCTACATTAGGAAATACGAATCAATACTTCGCGCCGATGACAACCCAACCCGACG
Source organism: Leptospira weilii serovar Ranarum str. ICFT (assembly GCF_000332415.1). Classification (GTDB taxonomy): domain Bacteria; phylum Spirochaetota; class Leptospiria; order Leptospirales; family Leptospiraceae; genus Leptospira; species Leptospira weilii_A. The sequence continues at coordinate 218,998 of NZ_AOHC02000021.1, read as the reverse complement.
GCGGTTTTAGTTATAACATGAGTCAACTCCAAGCAGAACAAAAAAACGCGATGCGTGAAGAAGAGGAAGCGATCGTATTGGCGTTGTTACCTCCCGTCGGATGGCTCGCTCTGCTTTATATGCCGATCGACTTGGATCAGTTACATACGGAGTTTGTGGATGCGATCCTTTATATCAAAGAAGCTTATAACGGAGTTATCTCCAATATCGAAATTCAAACCGGAGTGGAAGAGTTGGAAGTTCTTCGTGTACAAATCAAAAATGCGGGGACCTCGCCCACAATGGAGGACCAATGGTATTCGCTTTGGCTGCATACGATCAAAAACAATATCAGCATGGTGACGAGTTTGGGAATGTATTTCTCGCAAGGAGCGATCGAACAAGCCGCAGCGGAAGTAAACGGAAAATACGGAAAAGTCCGTTTCCTACCCATGTATCATCTTTTTATACGACAAAGAGATTGTTTTGAATTCGGTCATTGTTGGGTAGCCAATCCTTGGTTGTATCAGGATCAGATCGGACATTTGAACTACATCGGATATACAGTGTGGGCGGGAGCGTTATCGGCAAAAGTTGTGGAACTCGATTGGCATAATTCCCTGAGAAACGGACCGCCGCATTACAACGGCGCCGTTTCCATTCCGGGAGACGATACCGTTGTCGTTCCTTTACCCGAGGAAGAACTTCCTCAACCGGTCGTAGTGGAAACATGGCCGATCGATTTGTTGATTTTGATCTGCATATTTACGGGAAAATGCTGGTAGCCTTAAAAAAAAGGATTTTGCCCCTTATCGGGTTCGTATGTATTTTATTGTTTTCTTGTATTCAAGAAAATGCATCTAATCCGAGCCTGCAATTGGCCTTGATTGAAGCGCAACTGAGAACCGTTCCCGAATGGGAGATACCCGAAATCAGGGCCTGTCTTGTCAACGCGCAGATCGCAAGCGGAACGATCACGACTTGTTACGAAGTCGAAAAGAAATCGTGTAACCTCGACTTCTTCAACAACATCAAAACGCCGACCATTCTGCAAAATAGAAGGGACGACCTCACGTTTATCAGCATCAACTTCCCGAACTGTACGGCCGGAAGTGCGCCTTTATTCGTAAAGTATTCCAATCTGCAAACACCCGCGTCCCTGTTATGGAAGGATTCTTTCGGATGGAATGGGGCCAACATAGAATCGCAGTTTCAATTTACCAATCAAAGAAGTTGCAAGGATCTCGGATTATACGCAAGTCCGTATATTGCGAGCGGATTTTCCCGTTTATTAAACTCGCAGGAATTATCCCAATTGAACAACATCGAGGCGGAACTTGCATTGATCCCGACGACGAGTGCGGCTTGTATGAACGATTTAAATTTCAGTAACGGTTTGATCGATCTCGCACAAAATATCAAAAATGGAACGTTTTTAAGAGGGATCACGTGCGCCTATCAAACCGGTCTCGGATATCCGATCTGCCCTTGGAGTCGTTAGTGATTCAAAAAACACTATTTCAAAGTCTGATTCTTTTTTGTTTGTCGGATTGTTCCGGCGGTAAGATCGAAGACCCGATCTCTGAAAACTACATAACGTATTTATTATTAACGACGGCGAGTTTGCCGTGTTCTCCGCAAACTTATACGAATCCTTGGAGTTTTACCGATCTCCACGGCGACGTCAAAGCCGGTTTTTTAAATACTTCCGGACCGGAAGTAAGTTATCTCGATCTGATTTCCGGAAACGTAGAGGACAACGCGACTAACGTTATATTCTCCCTCACTCTGGGATCGATTCCGGATACGATCGGAGTCGACGGAAGTTCGAACGTTACGGAATACGAATGGTTGTATGATTTTCAAGGGAAAAATTCCTTCAAGATCGGAATCGTGCCTGTCCCGAAAGGAACGCCGCAACGGATTCCGTTTCAAAATCTAGAAGTTTTAGTTTGGCGTAATCTGAGTTTTATAGGAGGATGCGGAAATCTAAACGTTCAAACAAACACCGCAAACTGGATCTGTGAGAAAAACACGATCCCGGACCTGAACGAACTCTCAAAGACCGAATCGATTTCGGTGGAAGCAACGACACAAAACGAAGGAATTCGATATTCCGATTGCCGTTGAAAAAAGAACAAGAGGATATTTTTCATTCGACTATGTATCATTATATTTCAAGTCCGCCTCTCTCAGCAAAAGACATCATACGACCTATCCACTTTCTTTTTCCGGAGCGCCAACTTACTCAAAGAAGGCGAAGCGTATTTGAATACGGGATCAATTGAAGTAAGGGTTTCTTTTGCGGCCTTTAAAAAGCTTCACGAGGAAGCGCCAATGAATTTTCGCATCGGGAAATAATTCTGTAAACGGAACGATTTCGCTTAACATTTCCGTTTAAAATTAAATTTATTATTTACGTAATATATGAATTTTGAAATATATCCAATTTATGAAGTTTATATATTATTACTTAATTTCTTTTTTGATTTTCTTTTCTTGCAGTAACGGTTTTAGCAGCTACGAAGTTTGTAAGTCAAAATGTGAAAAACGAAAAAACGATTGTTTTACAGGATTGACTGTGGCGACGTCCGCCGTGGTGGCCGCCCCGGAGGCTCCTCCTCAGGAAGTGGCCGAAGTGTCTTTCAATAATGATTCTTTTAATATGTCTGAAAATATCAACGTTTCCTCGGTGTATTCCGGAAACAGTTTAAAGTTAAACGCGGGGATTTCCGCTCCCAATGATATTGATATATTTTCGTTTAGTCTTGTCTATTACAACAATCAAGATACGGCGAGTGTTGAGTTACTCTCCGGTTCCGTAATCTGCACGGCTTATCTCGGAAATTCTCAATTCAATTCCGATGCGGTTCCAAGTTCGACGCTTCAGTCGTTAGGAAATCTTTCTTCTACTCCGATTCAATTTACAAAAAACAATCGTAGTTATTTATATCTCCGATGCTCTTCAGGAGCGGCAGGAGCTTATTCGATTTCTTTTAAAAATCAAAGGCAAATTCCTACATTGAATGGAAACCTCTTTTTGGGAACTCTTATGTGTCTTGGACAACACGACGATTGCCAGGAAAATTGTCAGATCCGATATCTGGGCGGCAGTAAAAAGAAGAAAAATAATAATAATGGAATCATAGAAGACGACTCCATTGATTGAGTTCTATAAAGTTGATAATTCGACAAGTCTTTTCGAATTGAGTGTTATTCAAAAAAAAAGTTTGTCCCAAAACGTCTCGAGTTTTTTCGGCATCGCATTCATTTCCGCAATTTTCGTATGTTTTGGGACGAGTTCAAAATATCATTAGAGTCGTTGAAAAATCAATTCTCCATTTGTTTCTGTTTCATTGAAATGGACGATCGAAGCAGTTTTGTTAATCGCGACTGCCAAATTTTTCAACAACTCTATTTCACTCTGACTCTTCCTAAGAAACAATTCAGGACAAATTCCGTGGAGTTAGGCAAAACCTAATTCGATAACCTTCCGCACTTAAATTAACGTGGGTTCGGTATAACAAATGCGAAAGCGATTATATATTTCGACCCATAGGAATAGGAAGGCGTTCACTGAGTTTCCTGGGTCGCTCCGCAGCGCACGACCGCGCTTGAACTCATGTTGCTGCGTACGGTCGCCACTCGAAACGTCGGAACTCCAACTTTTCGTAAAACACCCGCTTCCTACTCATTTTAAAAACTCATCCTTTTTCGCGAATTTTCTCTAATCCTCCTTGATTTTTAAGACCTCTCCCATTTTATAGCGGAATAACAACCTCCAGTAGGATCTTTTAAGTCCTAATTTCCAGATTTTCAGAAAAGTTGGACCAAAAGCGCGGTTTATTTCCGTCTTACTGATGAGGAATTTATTGAAATCGAGACATTAGCGCCATGAGAGAAATTATCAAACTCGTTTGTCAGGAACCTGGTTGTTCCAAGGGAAGAAGCACTTATCTTCTTACCAAAAACAAAAAGGCTAAAACTGAAAAATTGGTTACTAAAAAGTTCTGCAAATTTTGCAGAAAACACACCGAATACAAGGAAACCAAAGTCTAAAGATTTCCAGGTAACAGGATGACTGCAAAAAAATCGGTTCCAGCATACGATAAAAAAGCTCTTCAAGAAATCGCGGATCTTCTTCATGAGAAGAAAAACGTTCTCTTGGAAAAGTATGCTCACTGGGAAGATAACAGCAAACCGTCCGGCCTTAAAGAAATGGGCGACATTGCGGATATCGCATCCGAAATCAATGAAGAGACCTTGAGTTCCGTACTTTCCGAGGCGGAGATAGAAACCATCCGCGAAATCGATGTCGCGTTGGAAAAAATCGAAGACGGCACTTATGGCATTTGCGAAGGAACCGGTAAAAAAATTCCGATCGCGCGCCTCAAAGCCATTCCTTGGACCCGTTATACCGTAGAATTTGCGGAAACACTTTCCAAAAGCAAAGGTTTTGCCCGTAAGAATAACGCTGGAAGTCTTACCGGAACCTATAAAATTCCTTCCGATATGGATTCGATGGACGATTGAGTTCTCGATTCACCTTCCGTTCACCTTATCATCTTAACTGAATTATTTTTTTATAAAAAGGGCCTATCCCCGATTTTTCGGAAGTCGTATTTTCAACCGTTTTTGGATTGAAATCTGAATCTTTTCCAAAATCCTCTTTATTCGTGCCTGGACTATTCAATAAACTAAAACCCCTTCGAACTCCCACGTTTTTCGGACTCATTCTTTGTTCTGTTCTTTCTTATCTTTTGTTTCGAAGTTTTCTTTTCGTGAGAGAAACGGAAGGGGCAGGGGTCGTTGTTATCGGAACGATCCAGTTCCTTTTCGGACTTTTTCCCAATCTCTACCATCGTAAGCCGGGAAGGATCTTCACAATGGCGGGAGCCTTGATTTTACCCGGCCTGCTCTATGATAAAACCGTAATATGGGGTTCCTTAAGCGGACTTTTCGCGGGTGCGATTTTCGGAATTTTTTTGAGGCAGTATATTTCCACGTTTCATTCGCAAACGGTAAACGAAGAGGATCCTATATTCCGTTTTTTTTATATCAATCGACCTTACAAATCTTCCCTGCCGTTTTATCGAAATCCTAAGACCGGAATTTTGATTTTTCTTTCGCTACTTCTTCTGGAAAGATTTTTCGTCTACTTCAACGCGCCCCCGTTTAAGGGTTTCGGTATTTTAGATACGGTTTATCTGCCCGGAATCAGTTCGAAATATGCGTTCGGACTGAGTTTGGATTTTCTCGGATCCTGGATGCTGGCCATCCTTTACTTTTTAGCGGAAGAATCCTCCTCTCACGAAAGCGATTCTCCCGTAAAGTATTGGAGACAGGGGATTTTCGCGGGAGTATTTTTGAATATACTACTATTCTTAATCCAAGGATTTACCCGCTATTCGGCGATTCCGTTTACGCCTAGAATCGGCGACTCTTATTCGCTCTCCGGTTTTTTTGTGGATACGGGTTCTCTCAACTGGTTTTTTCCCCTTTTGATCGCGTATTTTTTTTACTACGTTCATTCCAGAAGCTGGCGTTCCCCTACAAAGATCGTCTTAAGCGCCGGACTTATTTTTCCTTTTTGCGTTTTAGGAAAATATTTCAGCGCCGGTTCTTGGATTCTACTTGCTGCTCTTCTAATATACGGTTATTCGGCTTCCACCTTTCCTAAAATCCGAAACCGTTGGTGGAAATTGTCGATCATTCCGGTTTGTACGATTGCCTGGGTTGTTTTTACGGTTTCGATCGTATGGATCGGATCGTTTTCCTGGTCCTTCGATTCCTGGCAGGAACTCCACCAAACTTGGATTAAAGGTTATCGCGGTTCCGGAGGTAGTTTCGTTCGTTTTTTGGATCTTTATTGGGGAGAAGGATGGATTCAAACCCGATCCGCATGGAACTGGAGCAAACAATCGATTTGGATGGGAAACGGCGCCGGAAGTTTCGTCCTCAACTGGATCGATTCCAGATCCGCAAATCCCGTCCCACCGGGAGGGATTCGAGAACTCGGACTTACTTCCTTCTTATTCCTGTTACACGACGGTGGGATTTTTTTAACTTTCGTTTTTTTAGTCTGGGTCGGTTTGGAAATCGCGTTACGCGATCATTGGAAAATCCTGATTTTACTTTTGCCGATCACGATCTTTTTTATGCCTTGGACCGGAAGTAGCGGAACGGCGGCTTTTTTTTGTCTCTGGCTCGTCACTTCCTCTTCTCCTCAAACGAGAGAACTACACCGGGCAATCGTAGGGGGATTCAATCTTTTCGCGTTACTCCTCGGTTCTTTCCTGCTGTTTTATGCTTTGATAGGAATCGCGCCGAACTTACGCGGACCCGAGTTCCGTTATGCGGAATTGAAGTCCTACCAACTCATGGCTAAAAAACAAGGTCTGGTTCAAAATGGAATTCGTTATCACGAATTCTCTTCCGGTGCGACCTGGGTTTTAGCAAGTAGGACTCCGATCCGTTTAAGAGCCTTTGTTCCGGAAGAGAAAAAACTTTCCAAAAACGAAAAGATCTACGTTCGTTGGTCCTTTCTCGGATCGGACTGGGTCGAAATTCAATCCAAAACTCTGCCCTTATTTACGGGCACAAGCGACGTCGGTCTGACCGTTCCGAACAACGCCAAATATTTGAGAGCGGAGATTCTTTCGGGTTCTTTTTTCGGAACTCACGTAAAAGAATTCGGTATCTTTGCGGAAGACTTTGACGTTTTAAACAGAGTGAGATGAACCGACCGGGTGAACGATCTGATACATCAGATTCTGAAACTGTTGTTTCCCTCTTACCGATAATCTCCAAAAAAGAAGTTTCCAGGGCGGATTTACGAAAATAAAAACGGCTCCGGGTACGAACTCCGGATCGTCCTCCCTCACGTTCAACCAAACGGGGATCGCAAGAATATTAGGAAATTCTTTACCGGCCACGTAAAAAGTCACGTAAACCCGATCTCCGATCATCAGGTTTTTTTCAATCGGAGAATAAAATCCCTTTCCGGAAAGTGAATAGGCCAAGGAAGGATATTCCCTTTCTTCCTGAACGATCGTAACGGCGATAAACAACGGAATTTTAAGAATTCTTTCCCGAAAGAACTTGGGATTGAAAATCCCCCTAAAAAGTATCAGGATACAGAGCCAAATGGGATAGATCAAAAAAAGTCCGATAAATTCGGAGGTTCTGATTCCTTCCAGGAAAAGGGGTATCGTTTCCGGAAACTTTAAGTAAATGGAATATAATAAAGTCGGAATTAAAAAAAGAAAAACGGATACGACGATTTTTCCCTTGGAAAGTTGTCGAAACAACGGGATCGGTTCGAACTTTTGTGTCCGATTTTGACTTAGACGCATCCAAGAATCGTAACGTGTGAATTTGGAAACCACCTTGTAATCGTCCCCAAACAATCCGATGGACTGAAGTACTTCGATCGGGAGAATATTTTGGGAAATCGTAAGCAGATATTCCAAAACGAAAAATCCGATCGCAAGGATAAACGGAAGTAAAATCATAAAATTTCCGTCTATAAGCAAAATGTAATTAAACGTTCCGTGTAGAACAAAACATCCGAACAAACTGTAAAAAAGCCCCAAAAAATTAAAGGAAGAGGGTCTGGAATGATAGTACTGCATCGTAGCATAACCGTAAATTCCTCCCGTAAACGTATGGATCGGCAGGGAAGTGACAGCCCTTAAAAACAAAGGCCAAAAATCGAGAATCGGCGCGTATAAAAAATTCTCCAAAAGTCCGAAAGCAGCGCCTAACGTAAGTCCGAAGTAAATTCCGTCCGAAACGTTATAAACCGATTTTAAACCTTTAAAATACCAAAGGATGACGAGCAGTTTCGGAACTTCCTCCAAAATAGCGCTGCCTTGGAAAGCCCTGTCGAAATAGGAACTTTCGTCGATATATTGTTTCGTTAAAATTTCGGGAAAAATCGCAAGTCCTACGGTTAAAATTCCGCAAAAGATCGCGGACAAATCGAAACTCTTTCGATTGGGATGGTAGTAGGTACTGCGATAAAAAAACCAATAAAATCCCGCCGCGAAAATCGCCGTGCCGAGTTTCAAAAAGACGAGTAACGGACCTTCCAATCCTAAATAAAGGAGCATATTTCCCTTAAGTATCGGAACACGCTCCCTTTCTTTTAACCGATTAGGCCCGGGAAAGAACTTTTCTTTTTAAAATATACGCGGCGATCGCACCGGCAACCATCAGTAAAACCGCCACAAGAATCGCATTCTTTTTCACGGAATGCAACAAGAACCCCATTAGTTCCGAATCCTCGTCCGGAACCGGGAACACCTTTGTTTGATTTGTAATATGTTTATACCAGTCTTTGTAAGACGCTCCGTTAGACGCCACCCAAAGGTTGAATTCTTTATAACCGGTTTGAGATTCCTTACGGATATCCAGACCCTCGTAGGGATATTTCCAAGCTCCCGGTATCAAAATCGCCCAAGGGAAATTGTTGGAATCCAAATACTTGTCCGTTCCGTTCGTATTTTTATAAAGCCCCGGAAAGTGAATCTCTTTTCCGGTATTGATCACTTTGATAAAGATATCGTACGGATAACTTCCAAGAGCCGACTTTTTCACCGGAGAATTAAACACGATTTCAATCGTAGCGATATGTCCCGGTTTGTAAACCCCGCCCGGATTTACGTTGGGGTTGGACGTGGTTTTATTGGATTCTTCGTGAATTTGAATTCCCTGATTGAGATCGGAAGCGGATACGGTTTTCGTAGTCAACTCGGTAACTACTTTTCCATCCTCTCGGATCACTTTTCTCGAAAACGTAGCTCCCACGGAAACCGGAAGTTTTAAAAAGAAAGTATGTATATTTCCCGCCTCTCGTGCAACGTGTTGATACGTTCCTCTCAAACGAATCACGTCCCCCGCCGCGTTCCAATCTTCTTCGTTGTGAATATGAAGAACGTAGTCGTTTAAGTCCGCGTCACCCGCGCTCGGATACTGATCCTCGTAGGCTATGGTACTCACACCTTCCGCGGGAATTCGAATCAAAGAAGAACGAGTCGGATCTTGCGGATACACATCCAGACTATCGGGAACACCGTCTTTGTCCGAGTCCGTCGGAGCGGTTACAACGGGCAGAAGGATCTCGTATTTTATCTCACGATTGATTTCGACCACGTTGTTCAAGGGGATTATGTTGGAAATCGATTCCGCATCTACGGCAATTTCCACAGTGATTTGACCTAACGTAGTTTCTACGGTGATACTTCCCGCAACCTTTCCGACGCCGTTTGAAATTCCCTGAAATAGAATATTACCTAAATTATCGGAAACGATCACGGTCGCTCCGGAGATCGGTTTGGATTGTTTATCCGTTACGACTAAATTCAAAGGAATCGTCTGTACCGTGTTATACGTAAAGGGAATACTTCCCGTTTGGTCGTTTACGGTAATCACACCGGTAATTTCTTGAGAAGGCGTTTGAGAAGACGATTCGTTATTGGAATTTGATCCTGTATTGGAACCGGCGCTCGCGTTTGTTTCGGCTCCCGAAGAGGAGGAACTTGCGGAGTTACCGTTCGTCGCGGATGATTGCGAATTGGAAGAAGAAGCGGAATCACTGTTAGAACTTGATCCCGTATTAGAACTCGTTTCCGTCCCTGAAGAAGAACCGGAAGACGTAACACTTCCCGAAGGAGAACTGCTGGAATCGCTGGAGGAAGAAGATTGATTGGAAGAACTTGCTGAGTTACCGTTTGACGCGGATGATTGCGAATTGGTGGAACTTACTGAATTGGAAGGAGAGACGCTGCCGTTATTGGAAGAGGAAGTAGGATTGGAATTGTTTCCACCTGCCGTATTGTCCACAATTACGACCGTTCCTCCGTTGGAAGCCGTCGCGGTTCCCGCACTCGTATCGGACTTAGCCGTTGAAGTGGACGCGCTCGTATTTTGATTGAGTATAGCCAGAAACGGAAATAACATTCCTTTTTTCTTATGACTGCAACCGACTGAAACTGAAATGATAAAAGTAATCCATAATATTAGAATTTTCTTCATATCCCTATAACCCTTTTTATATTTAGAATAAAAGACGAAGAGTACTTCATATTCAATACTATTCGAGGCGGGAATTATAAGGGATCTTTCGATTTCAAGAAAGATTTTTTTTTAGACGTCGACGTTATTTTAGACAATTTTTACGTCCTTTTAAGAGACTTCTTTGCGATATGGAGAACCGCGTTTCCGAAAACAAAGTTCTGAAACCGCACTTCTTGAAAACCCTGTTGTTCCAGAATCGACTTTAGGGTTTCCTGATCCGGATAAGTAAGCGAGGAAACCGGAAGATAATCGAACATCTCATTCTTTCCTCCCCAAAGTATATATCCGAGAATCGGAACTACTTTAAAAAAATAAAAATCCGCGAGCCGACGAACCCAAGGATTTTTTACCTTGCCCACGTCCAAATTGAGAAACAATCCGCCCGGTTTTAAAACTCTGAGAATCTCCCCGATCGCTTTTGAAAGATCATCCACGTTGCGAAGACCGAAACCGATCGAAACCGCGTCGAACTGAGAATTTTGAAAATTTACGAGTTGAGTCGCGTCTCCTATCTCGAAACGGACCCGGCCCGTTTCGGCTTGTTTTCCAAGGCGCGTCTTTGCGATTGCGAGCATGTTTTCCGAAAAGTCCACGCAGGTAACGTGTTCGATCGAGCGAGAATTTTCCAGACGCACCGATATGTCTCCCGTTCCACAACAGAGATCCATAACATATAAACGACCGGAAAGATTTTTTTCCACTTCTCGAACCAATCGATTTTTCCAAACCCGATGCAAAAGAAAGCTGTTCCAATCGTTGAACCGATCGTATTTCATTGCGATCTTGTTGAAATTTTCCCGAACAAAACCCGCCTTGGAATCGGTTCGAGGCATGCGAAATTCTGACATAAGTTTAATGAAATGATCGAAGTATGTTTGGCAAGAAGAGTTTTTGCCGAATCCGATTGCGGCGCGGATTTCCGAACTCGGCGCCTTCGCAAGAACCGACGATTAGACCTCCCGCAAGCGACACGCAGGGCTTGGTCCGAAGCGTCTCAAAGATCGTTTGCAACTCCGGAGCCGATTCCGCGAAGGACCGAACGGAGTGAGCCCGGAGTCGGCGCGGTCCGCAAAAGCGGTAACAAACCGATAAACCCCGCGCTTTTGCGGATGCGGCCGAAAAAAATTTTAAGTGAATTTCATTTCCCGAATTCTAAGGATGTGAGAGTTTCCACGTTTTCGGAAGTTAAACGATCAGTTTCGTTTCGGTAATGATTTTGTTACTTTCACCAAGGCGTTCACTTCCCCTTCGGAAATCATTTTGCAGTTTTCACCAAGGCGTTCGGCAAACAAGCTCAAGATTGAAATGACAAACGAAAAGCGAATTACAATCTTGATCTTAAGCTTTGGGGGTTTTTGTGGAAGTTTTATTTGCAAAAGGAGGATGGGTTTCGATTCTCATTCTGATCGTAAGTTGTATCAATCTCGGGCTTTTTATCAGAGTTCGAACCTTTCTTCCTATCCTCAAAAGAAAAATTCTTTTTAGACTCCAAGGCAACGATCCAAACGGAAACAAAGGCAAACTAAACCCGGATTTAAAATTCATACTCGAAGATCCGGAAGAATTTTTTCAAAGAGAATTTTTCGTTCCCGAAACGATGATCTCTTGGATTCGAAATCTGGCCGGAATCGCGACCATGCTCGGACTTCTCGGAACCGTGATCGGAATCTCCGTCGCCTTCGAAGAGATGAAAAACGCAGGTACGGTAAGTTTGGAAATTTTCTCCGAAGGAATTCGACTCGCGTTGAACACTACCATCCAAGGGTTATGCGTCGCAATCCCTTCGGTCCTTGTGTTTCAATATCTCAAAGTGATACTTCATAGAACGGAAATTGAACTCAAATCCTCGATCGATCCCGAAAAAATCGATACGTTAAAAACTTCGGAATGAAAAAAACCAGAAAAAGTCTTTTGGAAGGAGACGATTCTTCCCTCGACATGACGAGTATGTTGGACGTGGTTTTTATTCTTTTGATCTTCGTTATGGTCGCCATGAGTTTTCAAAAAGAAGTTCATTCCATTCCGGTGGCCCTTCCCAAAACGTCAGCCGAGTCCGGCGGAAGCGGAGTCAAAAAGGAAGTTTTTCTTTTAAAAAACGGAAATCTACGTTATGCGGAACTGGACTTTACGGAATCCGATTGGAAACAAATCGTTTCCCGCGGAGAATTCCAAAATCACGTCGTGTGGATTTACGGGGACGAAAACGTAGGTTACGGGAAATTCGTATTCGTTTTGAACAGTTTAAAAAATTCGAATCTAAAAGAACTTCATCTTGCGGTCAAAAAAGAATAATCGCTTTCGATCCGGCTACATCAAACTCGCTTTAAATTATAAATTTTGAATAGAGTTGTCGGTGAAAAATTCCATAGTTCGGATCAACAATACTGCTTCAATGGACCATTTCAATGAAACGGATGGAGAATTAATTTTTTAACAACTCCAACGATTATTTTTCGGATTTTATAGAGGTTTTCATCATCGACTCAGTTTCGGATTTTTTTTGTGACGATCCTTATCCCTTTCTGTGTTTTTCTTTAAGGTTGCGACTAACGCGTCTTCCAAAGAAATTCCCATCTGGTTCGCTAAACAGATCAAAACAAATAGGATATCCCCCATTTCCTTGGAGATTCCTTCCGGATCTTCTCCCTTTTTAAACGACTGATTCCCGTATTTCCTCGCCACCAGCCTCGCAAATTCTCCCATTTCCTCCATGAGAATCGCAAGATTCGTGAGTTCCGAAAAATACCGAACCCCGAAGTCGGAAATCCATTCGTCCACTTTCTTTTGAGCCTGTTTGAGAGAAAGTTCGCTTTCGTTCACCTTTGCACGTCCAGTCGATCGACCAGGATTGACGTCGGCGCCGGATAACAACCGCCGCTTAAATGATGAGGATCGATGTATTTTTGGCATTTCACTTCGGCGCGGTAATCGTTCATGTCGAGAGGAACTACATTCTTAAATTCTAATGTTTCTTTACGGATGTTTTCCCAGACCGGATAAAACGACGCCGATTTGACTCTTTTTTCCAAACCTTCGTAAAGAAGAGGGGACCAAAGAATCACTTTGATTCCGTTTTTTTCAGCGGTTTCCAAAAACCGAAACAGAAATTTTTTCTGAACGGGAGAGATTCGGATCGTTCGGTAGATGTCGTTATAATATCTTGCGGATTCTTTTTCGAGTTCTTCGGGAGGTGTGTTTGTCAACAACACGTTCGGAATTCCTCCGTTAAACTTGTCCGACTCGTTCATCAAAAGATCTCGAATCCTAAGCATCATTTCTTTGGCTTGCGGGTTTTTGATTCTCGCCATCGTTTCTTTGAATCTGGGAGGAAACACTGTGGTTCTAAAAACTCGAGACCTTAAAAACGTATCCCAGTCGTTTGTGGAAAACTCGTTCGCATAACGTAAAAAATACGGGAAATCGTACGAATAACGTAAAGGATATCGATTGCAAAAATCCGTCATCGAATCGGGATAAAATTCCAAAATCGCGTAATCCGGTTTTACTCCCGCGGATAGAAGTTTTTCCAGATTGTAGTTATGATACGAAAAAGGCGCCGAAGGAGCGGAAAAATTATACACGATCAGATCCGTTCTTTTTTTACGGATCGTATCCAGAGAAAATTCTCCCATATGAGAGGTCCCGAAAAAAATCAGAGTTTTTTGTTCCGGCTTTGCTGCGGACTTCTCTTTGACCAAGGCCGTAAGAACCCTGTCCTTCATTTCATAAAAGTAATATTCCGCACCGGCTTCCGTGTAGGGCCTTACCCACGTCGAAGACAGTAGACGATCCAAAGAAATTGCAAAGATAAAAAATACGAGCGGAACCGTAAGCAGCTTTTTACGAAACAAAGGGATCAAGTGTGATCGTTTTTGTGAACTCATTCATCCCTCCTTAAAACTGAAAGTAAATAAAGTCCTGACTCTTTCCCGCATAATTGGAAAGAAGTAACACCAACAAAATTAGAAAAACGGAAATTAGGATTTTTTGATATTTGAAATAAAACCGGGGAACCTTTTCGAAATATTCCAAAGTATGAAGTAAAATCGCACCCATCAAAAAAGGAATCAGCAGATCGGTTCTCAAAATCGACTTTGCAGGTTCCGCAATCCATTGAACTCCGTAAAACAAAATATACCAAGCCTCCGTCACGGATTGAGAGCGGAAAAACACCGCGCCGATCATAAAAATCGAATATACGAAAAAAGCGCGAACGAGCCACCAGAAGAAACCTTTTTCGGGCAACTTCGGAATTTTCAATCGGTCCATCAGACGATCGATCACCAAACATAGTCCGTGCCAAAAACCCCAAACGACATACGTCCAACTGGCTCCGTGCCAAAAGCCGCCTAACGTGAACGTTGCGATTAAATTCAGATAAATCCTGGGCTCCGACGTTCTGGAACCTCCGAGAGGAATATAAATGTAATCCCGAAGCCAAGTGGCAAGAGTTACGTGCCACCTTCTCCAGAGATCTTGAACGTTTTGGCTGAAAAACGGCGCGCGGAAGTTGACTGGAATATTAAATCCCATCAGAAAAGCACAACCCCGAGCGATATCCGTATAACCGCTGAAGTCGCAATAAACCTGCCAGGTAAATCCCTGGGCGGCCAGAAAAAGAGAATAACCGTCGTATTCGGTAGGGTTCCGATATACGGGATCCACCAAGGACGCGATGTTATCCGCTACTAAAATCTTTTTTGCGATTCCGAGCCCCAAAAGATACAACCCCGCATAAACGTAAGAAGGTTTGATTCTTACCTTATCCAAGATGGGAAAGAAGTCTTGGTGTCTCATGATCGGTCCCGCGACCAACTGGGGAAAAAACAGAATGAACAAAATAAATCGAAAAGGACCGCAGTCTTCCGTGATTTTGCCGCGATATACGTCTACGACGAACGCGATGATCTGAAACGTATAAAAGCTGATCGCAAGAGGAAGAATGATCTGAAAACCGAAAGTCTTTTGATCCAAAAATCCCCAACCCGTAAAAGCGTAGAAGTTATCGGTAAAAAAATAGAAGTATTTAAAAACTCCTAGATTGATCAAATCAAGAACCACGATCGTCCTTAAAACTCCGAGACTTTTCTTTTTAAACAGACTCCGAATCGCCCAGTAATTGATATAAAGAATCGCTAATAGATGAAAAAGAAAAGGAACGCTCCAAGTCGCGTAAAAAACCAAGGAAGCGATTACGATCACCCATTCCCTGTACTTCCTTCCGTTGTAAGCCCAGTAGAGGACGTAAACACATAAAAAGAAAAGTAGAAAAAGCGTGGAGGTAAAGATCATTTGTTTTCCTTTTCCAGAACGGCTTTTAGATCTTTCGCAAACGTGTATGTCAACTTCCGCATTCCGATCGAATTGAGATGGATCAGATCGTAGTAATAGTCTCCGTTATCGGGACCGTCCAAGATATCCTGGTAATCGAGTAACGGAACCGGATCGGAAGGATGGATTCTTGAAAGTTCTCTTTTCCAAACCTCGTTTCTTTCCGGAAGTCTCCATTGTTGAATGAGTTGACTGTAAGGAGCTACAACCCCGAAGATCCGGATGTTTTGACCGTTCTCTTTTCCGATTTTTCGAATTTCGTCGTGGAGAATTTTGAGTCGATCGAAGTATTGTTTTGTGACTGCGTCCTCGTTCGCATTCGTCAAAGGATGGCTCGCAATGATACAAGTATCGAAGATCGCTTTTTTATGGAATCGGTCCGAACCTTCCGGGATCGGCTGGCCGTTTGCGGGATTCGTTTTTACGACACAATCGGGAACGTCCCCGATCGGATACATACTGATTCTTTCTTGATAAGAATTTTCGTAATCCCAAGGATGCGGATTTTCTTTTTTGAAACGTTTCCCGATGTCCTTGATCCTTTTGGAGGGACCTAAAATCAGATCTTGCATATCCCTTCTATACGCGATCGACTTCAAAGTGATGTAGACAAGATCATCCGCGTTTACGTCGTAACCGAAATCGTAAATTCTAGGATATACTTCCAAACGATTGAACTCCGAAATCATCGCAAGCGTATGCAGGTTCAGAATTTTTTGACCGACCCAAGGAGTTGTGATTTCGAATACGTGAACTACGGTTCTTACGTTTTTAAAACGAGGAAGGGTTTTTAAAACGGCGAGATCCTGGACGATCAACTCCGTTCCGGGAATCGCAATCGATTGAATCTTCTTTCCCATAGGAGAAAGTTCTTTGTTTAAGATCGGTATGGACAGACCTTGATAAGCGACCGACGTTCCGATCACCAAAACGTCCGGGTCGAATTCCTTTTGTTTTTCCAGGACGTGGTTCGTGATTCTCGATACGTTAGCCGCATAGGAATTCTTTTTTAAAAAAGGCCGATAACAACCGAACTGCATTCCGGTTTCGAGACAAATCAGAATCAAAACCGGAATCCAGAATTTGGAATCTTTGAAAAACGCAAGATATTCTTTCATAAAGGATGTTGTCCTAAAACGCAAAATAGAGGAAACTCTGGCTTTCGGTAATTCCGAAAATCAAAAGCATAAAGACGTTTGCGAGGAAGAATAAAACGAACTTCCACCGGCTTAAAACGATTTTTTCTATATTATTTTTTGCGAATAGATAAGAAGCGACAAAACAAACCAACAAAAGAATTCCGTACGTATAGTTCGAATATCCTTTGACTCCCACAAAACCGTCCGGACCCAAAAAAAGAAGGGACTTCATCATGGGAATCGCCTTTTCCATCGTCTCCGCGCGGAACATCACAAACCCGAACGTTAGGCAAAACATCGTAAAAATTCTCGCACAAATATCGTAGATCCTTCCTCCCTTTTCGTTTAACAAAACGGCGAGTTTCGTTTTGGCGTATTCCCTATGTGCAAAAATCATAATCCCTTGCCAAAGTCCCCAACCGATATAATGATACGCGGCCCCGTGCCAAACTCCGGCAAAAAACCAAGTGATGAAAATATTTCTGTAAGTAAAAAGGGCCGATCCTCTCGATCCTCCGAGCGGAATAAAGATATAATCCCGAATCCAAGTGGAGAACGAGATATGCCAACGGGACCAGTGATCCGTAATGTTTTTTGCAACCATCGGAAAGTTGAAGTTGGGATCGAACTTATATCCGAAAAGACGAGCGACCCCGATCGCAATGTCCGTATAACCCGCAAAGTCGAAATAAATTTGCCAACCGAAAGCGAGCGCTCCCGTCCAAATCTCGATCGGATTTAAGGTAGTATAGTTCGCAAACGTGGAATCCACGACCTTCGCGAGATTGTCCGCAAAAACGATCTTACGGGTAAAACCGATCAGGATCTGACTGAATGCGATTTGTATGTCTTCTTTCGTTACCGGAAGCGGAAGTTCCAAATCTCTAAAAAAAGTCTGCGCGCGAACGATCGGACCGGCGACCAACTGAGGAAAAAAAGAAACGTAAAGAGAAAAATCCAAAAAGGATTTTTTCGCTTCGATCTGCCCTCGATACACGTCGATCGTATAACTCAGGGATTGAAACGTATAAAATGAAATCCCGACGGGAAGAATGATATCGTAATACGCAAACTTAAAACCGGCAACGGGAGTGAGATCGTTTGCCACACCCAAAAGAAAGTTCGTATATTTAAAGTAGGCGAGTAGTCCTAGATTGGTGACGAGGGACAACAAAAGCCAGAGTTTTCTTTTTTGCGAACCCGGCTCCGTCGTTTGAATTTTAAGAGAAACAAAGTAATCGATAACGATCGAATAGAGCAAAAGAACGATGAATTCTTTTCTCCAAGACATATAAAAATAAAAACTGGCTACGAGAAGAAAAATCCTTTGGATCTTTCCTTTAAGTAAATGATGAATGATGAGTACGACTGGAAAGAAAAATAAAAAATGAAGCGAGTTAAAAAGCATGTTTCGTTTGAATCAGGTTTTCAAAGATCTGAAGAGCAGTTTTTCAAAATAGATTATCCTTACAACTTCAATTTACGGCCTTGCAGATTCGGAATCCGTCGCGAAAATCCCCGTTTTTTCCGATCCGGAAAGGTATACTTTTTCGGGGAGAATCGCTTCCAGTTTGAATTCGATTCCTTGGATATAACTCACGGTTTTTTTTGCGGAACGAGGAAACGTAGAAAAGGAAAAATTGACTAAAAATAAAAGAAGGCACCAAACAAAAAGAATCGAATGATAAAAAGCTCTGCTCCCGAACGCGAACGTACGAAGTTCCAAGGACTTCATCGTCAAAGCCGCAAGAAGAATCATTCCGATCGAAGTTCCCACCCAAAACTCGAAGAAGTAACCTTCCCACCAAGTGTAAAATACGATCGAAGGAACGAGCCAGAAGCAAAGTAAAACCACCTCGATTCGAAAACGTTTCCATACGTTTCTAAGATTCAAAAGCAACGCGGAAAAGATAAAAATCCAAAAAACAAGATTGAGATTGTAAGGAAGGGACTCGCGTCGTTCCCAATCTAACAAACGAACCCTAAGACCGTTCTTCACACCTTCAAAGTTGAGAAACGCGTCTCCGATTCCCCGATAAAAATTCATCACATAGTTTTTCGATTCGGGAGAATTTCCCCATTTGTCTTTGGTCGCATACAAAAAGAGCCAGTTCGCGAAATTTTTTTCACTCTCCAAAGGAGAGGAAAGATTTCGGTCCAATAAGATAAAACCCACATAGAGATAAGAAAGTGTGAGAATTCCCACGAGAAAAAAACAATACAAGAACGCATAACGTAGCTTCTGGGGAAGCTTGAATTCTTTTCCTTTCCAGGTTCGGGAAAACAGAATCGAAATCGGCGTCAAGGGTAAAAATAAAATATCCGATTGATGGAAGTAAACTCCGAAAAGTTGAATCGTAAAAAGGATCGAAACGGAAATCGGAGAATGCCCGTTTTTTGCGAAGTAAACGCAGAACAGATACAAAAGCGCGGTTAAACAGGAATGAATCAGCGGCGTATCGTTGTGTTGGGCGTAAAACCAAAACCCCTGGGAGAAATGAATCGCCAAACCCAAAACAATGGCGCCTAACGTGTCCGAATAAATTTTTCGATACATCCAGATAAAACAAAAAAGAAAAATAAGAGCCGAACCCAAAATTCTAAGTCGAAGTCCGAACATCGCCGAATCTTTTCCGAACCATTCCCTCCAGAGTTTGAGATACAAATAACCGGTACTTTCAAAACCGAGATGGTGCGGATTGTAGAAAATTCTCCAGGTAAGATCGGAGTTGATGTTGTAGGCGTAGACGATCGCGTCCCAGTCGTAATGCCTGGACAAAAACCGAAGATCGAAAAGAAATAAGGAAAACATAAAAAGGATCAGAAATCCGAAGAAAATTCCATTTTGAAACGTTTTGTTGAAAATCATTTTAAAAATACGGAATATTCCATTATCCGATTTTACTTTCAAAAAATCGGATTCGGATCGGACGTGGATTACGGAACGATTTGACACGACCCATTCGTTTCATTCCGATTACAAAAAATTCGTGTAATTGCATTCTAAAATTCTAATATCCAAACAAACTCCGAATCAAATTCCGATTTTGATCTCGAAAGAAAAACGGAGAATGGAGTCCGAACGTAAGTCCTTCGGATTTGAGATCGGGAGCCACGATTACGATTCTTTCCAAACCGAGGAGTTTTCTGAACAAACCGGTTTTATGTACGATTTGAATTCCGTTCTGATTTCGATTCCACTGAAACACGTTTTTTCCGAAAAGACCTCTCGTTTCCAGAGAAAGAATATCCCCTCTGAGAGAAAGCGCCGTCAAACAAGTCCTTCCGATAAAACGAATCCAATCCAGAAGAAAAGCAAAACCGATATAACCGAAAGTAAGAAAACCGACCCAAGAATAAAGTCTTTGATCCTGTAGAATCGGAAGATTCAACACCTTCGGGATCAAAAGAAAATCCGTAAATTTTCGGAGATAAAGAGCGGAAAATTCGCCGCCCAAGTAACAACCGTATAACACTACAAAGACGATCAAAGTCGCGAAAATCGGAGGGATCGGATTGATTCTCAAACGAATCGGAGCGCCGGAAGAAACTTCATTCGCGTTTAAGGATTCCCATCCGCCGTAGATTCTTTTTTCTTTCTGTTTCATATTTTTAGTGATACAATTCCTTTCTATGTTTCCAGAGATCGATCAAACCTTCCTCGATTTTTTTCGCGGTTAGGTCCCAGGTCCACTGAGACGCGTCCCAAACAAAAGGTCTCTGTAATTTTTTATGTCGTAGTTCCGACAACGCAAAAACCCAAGAGTCTACGTTCAAAGGTTCCGCGAACAGGTCCACGCCTCTTTCTAAAATTTCATGAAAGACCGGAATATCGGAAGCGACGCAGATTTTTCCTTCTCTCAGCGCTTCGAGTAAGGGAAGGCCGAACCCTTCGTGAATGGATGGAAATAAAAACGCGGAACATTTTTGATAAAGCCAAGCGAGTACTTCGTCCGCCGGATTCTCCACAAAAAAGATTCCTTCCGATTCCAGACTTCCTTCTTTTAAAAGTTGGGTTAGACCTTCCGCCTTCCAACCCAAACGACCCGCGATCACAAGCGGGAAAGGATAGGAAGAATTCCTTTTTTTGAGTTCTCGATACGCATCGACCAGAGTGTTCAAATTCTTTCGAGGTTCGAGTGTTCCGATGGTAAATAAAAAATTTTCGGGAAGTTTGCAAAGAGGTTCCCTTAACGAGGGAAACGATTCCACTCCGGGATACACGACTTTTAATTTCGGATCGAGGTCCGCTTTGAAATTTAAGATATCCCGGCGCGTGTTTTCGGAAAGACAGAACACGAGATCGGCTCGGTTCAAAGTCATCGGCGAAAGGATTCTATGCTGCCAAAAGTTCGCGGTTGTCATCGTCTCGGGCGCGGAACGAAAGTTGAGATCGTGATAGTTCACCGCGGACAAAACATTCCCGCAACTAAGAGGAAGCAGTTGAAGAGTTCCCCAAAAAAGATCCAGTCTGTCTTTTTTGATTTTTTTCGGAATCGTCCAATTGAGCCAGGCAAATCCGGGAAGTTTACCGGTCATAAAAAAACGGGAATGTATGTTTGAAAGAATATCATAAAATACCGTATGAATCGGTTTATTGGAATAGAGATAGTATTCCAGAGGAGATTCGCTCGTAACCAGTCTTCTTAAAACTTCCGCGAGATATCTGGAGTTCCCCGTAATTCCATAGGCGAGGGGACGAACGTCCACTCCCACCCTAGGTTTGTATTTGAGTTCGTTGGTTCGGATCGGCATCGGTTTTTTAGTCGTATTAATTTTTGTTCCCCATTGCAGGTTCGTATTTCAGAGCGAGAAGAAGCAGAACGTATTGAAAGATAGCGAAGTACAAAAGATAAGAGGCCATCATCAATCTTTCTTCGACCGCATTTCCGACGACGGAACGATTGCAAAACAGAATCAAAAGAAATCCCGTTATAAAAAAGAAAGATACTTTATCTTTTTTGAATATAATATTTACGGAATCTAAACTTTTTTTCAAAAAAGAGCCCGTTTTCGTTTCCCAAACCGGAAGAATCGAACGTTCGCCAAAGGACCAAACCCGATCCAGCAAAATCGCGGAAGGATACAAAAGAAAAACGAAGGCGTGCACCCAGGAGATCCCGCTAAAAACGATCGAAAAAACGAACAGACAACCCAAAGTAAATTCTACGTTTCGTTTTGTAAAAACCATCCGGAAAAACGGAATCACAAGCGCCAAAGAAAGAATAGAATACATTCCCTTAACGACCGATTCGTTCAGTTCTTGAAGAGGATACCCGAATCGGGATTGGTTTAAAACATCCGCATAACTGAGAAAGTATTTCGCAAGAGTCGCGTTCAAACTTTGATTGTTCTTCCAAGCTCGAAACAAAGGAGACTTGAGGTAATTGTCCAAAATCAATTGTTTCCAAGTTAGGGTCATCTCGATCGTAAACGAAGGGGCGTATAAACATGGAAGAAAGATCCAGAAACATACGAAAGCCAACGTATAAAAAACCGCCCGGTAACGTTTTTGTATCAGAAAAAAAAGAACAAACGCACCGGGAGTCAACTTGATCACGATGGCAAGTGCGAGTAAAAAACCGGACAACCAATCCCGACTCGAATGAACGGAAGCCAAAATCAGAAAGATCAGAATCAAACCGACCTGATTGTTGTTCTGATGATTTTCCAGAAATCGGAGATTGAGGATACAAAGAACGACCAAAAAAACGAAATTCCCTTTGCGATGAAAACGAACGGAAAGGATGTACAAAGAACCGAGAAGCGCCAAAAAATTCAATGTAAGAAAAACTCCGGACGCGACCTCGTACGGAAAAAAAGAAATCGGAATGAGTAAAAAAGCGAACGTAGGAGGGTAGATATAAGAACCGAGTCCTTCCATCATGTCTTTGAGTTGCAAAAATACTTTCGGAGTAAACGCCTCTTCGATTTTAATTTCACCCGATCGAAGTTTCGCAAAAATCTCATCGATCCGATCTAAATTATATAAATTGTTTCCTTGGGTAAACCGGACCGAAGCGTTATAATAATCCCTAAAATCGGAACGGTTTCCGGATTTTGAAATTCCGTTGATAAAGAAAAGGGAGAAAAACAAAACGGTTCCAATCAGAATCCAAGTTCTCAATTGCATTCTGAAACACTTTTCAAATACACGGGAAAAGCCAATCAATAAAATTCCCTCGAGCAGAACACTTTCTTTTCCGCTTTGTCGAAAAACGAAACTTCAACCCTAAAAAGAAAAAAGATTCTCCTGCGGCCGATCAGAAAATCCACTGCAAATAGATGTTGTACGAAGATCTCAAAGAATTCGAGTTTCTATTACCCGAGGAAAGGATCGCACGTTATCCGGCGATCCATCGGGACGAGAGCAAACTGATGATTCTCGACGCGAACACCGGAAAAATTTGGAACGAACCTTCGTTTAAAAATCTCGTTTCGTATCTAAAGGAAGGGGACGTCCTAATCGCCAATCATACCAAGGTGAGTAAACGTAGAGTTTATCTCAAAACGTTGGCGCGCATTCACGAAGTAATGTTTTTAGAAGAGAAAGAATTACTTTGGAGATGCAAGATTCGTAATTCTAGAAAATTGAAAGTAGGAGAAACACTCTCGGATAAAAAAACGCAAACGATATCCTTTACTGTGGAAAAAAAAGAAGGAGAATTCGTTTTTCTAAAACCGGAACACACTCTGCAAGAAAAGGACTTTCAACAAATCGGAGAGATTCCAATTCCTCCGTATCTCAAAAGAGAGGCGGATTTACAAGACGAGATTCGATACCAAACTCTTTTTGCAAAAACTCCCGGATCCGTCGCAGCTCCGACCGCGGGTTTACATTTTTCGGAAAGTATCTTTGAAACTCTGAAAGAGAAAAAGATCCAACTTTGTACCTTGGAACTCAAAGTCGGTTACGGAACGTTTCAACCTCTCACCCGAGAAAATTTTCAAAATCAAAAATTACATCGGGAAGAATTCTTTCTGGAAGAATCGAGCGCGGAAATTTTGAACCTAGCCAAACAAGAAGGCAGAAGAATTTTTTCGATCGGAACCACGACGTTACGAGCGCTCGAATCCGCTTACGACTTCGCAACCGATTCCTTTCGTTCGGGACCCGGCGCCACGGAACTTTTTATCCAACCGGAAGATCGACTGAAAAGTTGCGAAGGTCTAATCACAAACTTTCACTTGCCGGGTTCGAGTCTTCTTTTACTCGTCTCCGCATTTGCGGGAAAAGAATCGATCTTAAACGCATATCAAAAAGCGATCGCGGAAGATTTTCGATTTTATTCTTACGGAGACGCGATGCTGATCCTTGGAAGAAAAGAGTAGATAAGAATTTTCTGATAGGGAGAATCGTCTTTAGTGATTAAAAGAATAACTTCCAATCAATCGGCAATCAGACTTCACGCAGGAAAACAAAGACCTAAGAACGGTCTTCCCGATTTTTTAGCGTTTCACAGGGAAGAACTCGGTTCCTTGCCGAGGGCTCTGGAAAATCCGGGAATTTTTTCGAACATCCTCATCACGGGTCCGGGACTGGAAACCAATCTTACCTTACTTCAGGAATACATTTCCGGGTTAAAAAAAAATACCAAAGTTATCTGCGATCCTCATCCGGGATTTTTAACACTCGCTGGATTTCCGGGAAACACGGAATACCGTCCCGGTAAAATGGCCGAAGCCGACGGAGGTTATCTTTTACTTCCGATGCGGGCGCTCACGGAAGATTCCAATCTATACTTTCTCGTTAAAGAAGTGCTACAAACCGGAAAAATAGACTTTCTCACTCTTCCCGAAATGACCGGCTCCAAAGAGATGAATCGTTTTTATCCTTCGGTCAACACCCGCTTTCGACTCATTCTCGCGGGAGAGGAAGGAGAAGTGGATTTTATCTCCGGAGTCGATCCCGATTTTTACGATAGTTTTTCCTTTAAGATTCATCTTCCGTACGAAGCGGTGATGAAAACGAAAAAAAATCTTCAGCTTTTCGGAGGACTGATTCATTCTTGGGAAAAACCGGGATATCCCGGTTTTGATTCTTCCGCCGTAGACACGTTACTCGAAATCGCGCTTCGATGGAACGATAGTAAAACCAGACTTTCCCTTTCTTTTGCGGAACTCAGAATTTTTGTAGGCGAACTTCTCGTTTTGTACAAAAAGGAAAAAAAACCGATTACGAAAATCCAGGTAGAATCGGCGATCGAATCGGTGGAAAAAAGGATCGCGGTCTACAAAAGAAGATATTTGGAAAGTGTAAGAGAAGGTTTAACAACGATTCAACTCAAAGGAAAAAAAACGGGCCGGATCAACGGGCTTTCCGTAATCTTACTGCATTCTTCCTTATCCGATTTCGGCCAAGTGAACCAAGTCTCCGCGCGAGTCGCCCTCGGCTCCGGAAACTTCATCAACATAGAAAGAGAAGTGAATCTTTCCGGAGACTTACACGATAAGGGAGTTTTTATATTACAATCTTATATTAAAGGAATGTTCTCTCATATTCAATCCTTCGGTTTGGACGCATCGATCCTTTTTGAACAAAATTATTCGCCGATCGACGGGGATTCCGCGAGTTGCGCCGAACTTCTTGCGATCCTTTCCGCTCTTAGCGGTCTCGAAATTCCTTGCAATATCGCGGTCACCGGGGCGCTTTCACAATATGGGGAAATTCTTCCGGTCGGTTCCGTTAATACGAAAATCGCCGCTTGGTACGAAGTGATTCAGATCGTGGGAAATTCCAAAGATAAATACGCGGTTTACATCCCGGCGGCGAATTTGCGGGATTTAAATCTGCCTTCTCCTATCCGCAAGGCGATGGATAAGGGAAAATTTCAGATTTTTACCTGCGCTCACGTGGAAGAACTGATTCCGGAAGTTTTCGGAATTCCGGCGGGAAAATTCGGCAAAAACGGAAAATATCCGCAAGGAAGTCTGTTCCATTTAATAGAGGAGAGAATCGACCGGAAAAAAGAAGAAGAACACGAATAGAAGCGGAAGTTAATAATGCGACAGAACTTAGAAAAAATTTCTTTCCCAAGTGTATGGAAAATTTCAGACTGGAAGTTGGAAAGATCAACGCTCGTTTTTGGCTCGTCATGACTCGTTTTCGGAACCGAACCTTTTTTAAATTTTGAAAGATCCGATACGTCCTCAAGTGAGAGAAAAGATTTTTGTCCGAACGATTTTTTCCGGGTCTATTCGTTTCAAACGGGATCTAACATTTGC
Source organism: Leptospira weilii serovar Ranarum str. ICFT (assembly GCF_000332415.1). Classification (GTDB taxonomy): domain Bacteria; phylum Spirochaetota; class Leptospiria; order Leptospirales; family Leptospiraceae; genus Leptospira; species Leptospira weilii_A. The sequence goes on along the minus strand of NZ_AOHC02000021.1, from coordinate 193,244 downwards.
GAGTAGTCCTTCGATTCTGATTACCGATAATAAATTTAGCATATGAGAATCCTCGGGGTAATCAATATCCAATCCTCCTTGTTCATCAGCAGCCTTTCCGCAATCGGGCTGGGGGTTCTCTTATCCGTCGTACAAGTCAAAACTCCCGAAAATTTTCAAGAAATCGAATTTCATCCTTTGGAAGAGAAACACAAATCCAGTCCTGCATCAAAAGGAAAACGCGAATCCAATTCTACCCAACAAGAACAGAAACAAAAAGAAACGCAAACATTCCGAATCTTAGGTTCTAAGGGACCGCATCTTTTGGATGGATTGGGGAAAGATTTGGAACGGATCGCAGACATGGGCCCCGGTTTTATCGGGTCTCCCTTTTCTTCCCGGAACCATTTAAGTTGGAATCAACCGGATTTTCTTTTCGGTGATTGGAACGCCGGAGCCCGGTTTTTCGGCGGCAAACAAATAAGATGGGGATGAGGGCTGCAGTCAGTCCGCTTCTTCCTTTTTCCGAGTTTGCCCCTTCCCTGCGAGGAAGAAAAGCCGATCCTTTTGGAAATGCGGATCGGATCGGGATGAGTCAAGCTAAGTTAGATTCGTTGGAATTGAGTTATACGGTTTTACCGGGGGTGGAGGCAATTCTGAAAACGGGGAGTTCTCTCCCTTACACCGCGGATCAAAAAGATCAGGGTTATTCCATGGCTGGATTTTCCTTTCAACCGAACGAATATCTCAATACAAAAATCGTTTCCGGAAGTTCTTTCGGAAATTCGAGTTTAACCGCAAACAGACTTTCGTATTCTCCGTATTCCGCAAACGCGCAGTTCGCAAATGTGGATCCGAACGTCGGAACCAATCCGGTTCTTAGAAATCAGGCGATGGGAAACACAGGCGGAAGGGTCATCGAGTGGCAGGCAAACATTCAACCCATAAAACGTCTTTCGTTCCAAACCTCGGTTTTGAATAAGGAAAAAGAAAAAGGTTTTTACAATCCCGAGGCCGCACGTTTTTCGATGTTCATCGACTTTTCGAAAATCGTTCTCAATGTGCGATACAGTTATTCGGCGGACCCGAATACGAAAAACAACGGACTTTATATCACTCCCGAATCGGACGCTACCACTTTCGGATTTACGATGTTTCTGGATCCTGCCGGAAGATATTCTTTATTCTTTGGAAACAATTACTACAATCTTCTCTCGCAAAAAAACTCAGGAATCAATACTCAGGTGGAAGAACCTCAGCGTTCTTTTTCCGCAAGTTTCCGCGGGAAAACGAGTTTTCAGAATGCGATCTTTTTCATGAACTTCAGAAACAATCTTTCCAAGGGTGTGATTTATGCGGACGTGGGTCCGTTTAGACTTCCGGCATTCTCTCAAAATTATACGGAATACTTTACTTCCTTAGGAATGGAGCTTTCCTTCTAACTCCTTTTCTGGTTGCCCGTTTTTAACGTTTTCAGATTTTGATCGGGAGAGAATTCTCGATCGTTTCGATTTACGAGTTCTCGATCAAAACTTCTTCAAGGGAATTAAGAATGTTCGGCAACAAGTTAGAATCCATAAAGCAGATGAATCAAATGCGCGTGAGAATGAAAAAAGTGGAAAAAGATCTCATGGCGCTTTCCTTCGAAGCAAAGTCCAAAAACGACCTCGTGACTTGTATCTCCGACGGTAAACTCAACATCAAAGACATACTCATCGAAGACGAACTACTCGCAAAAAACGATAAAAAACTTTTACAGAAAAGTATCAAACAGGCCGTAACCCGTTCCTTGGAACTCGCACAAAACGCGGCGGAAGAAAGAATGTCGGAATTCCGCGGAATGATGGGAATGGAGTGAACTTTATTAGGGGTTAGGGGATAGGATATTTTCTACATTCAGGGGCATCAATGTTGAATCCGATATGCAGCCGTAAAAATCTAAGGGAGCTGACGTTATTTACGTTTTGTATTTTAACGATCCAATTTTGTTCCGTAGGCAATTCAGGAGAAGAAAACACACGCGTTTCCGGCCCCGCCTTACCCTTGTTATCCGGAGAATATTATTCTAAAATTCAAAAATTAGAGGAGGGTTATTTTGTCAGACAGTTGTTTCTGGATAGGACCCGCAAACAAACCAAATTCGTATTCACTCAATTGAGCGTGACCCGCAGCAAAAATCGAGAAGAAACCAGAATCGAAGGAATTGTAAAAACGACAAACAGAGGAGCACAATTGATTCCGGAATCCTGCCGGGTTTTTACAAACAGAGAATCCGGAAACCGATGGGCATTAGTCCGCGCCTACGATTGCGATCATCTTTCTTTTCAAATCGAATCGAACCGACCCAATTTTATTTCCATCGAACCCGATTTTCTACCGGGAAATCCGATCGGAATTTATAGAAAATCGGCGTCTTCCGATCCGAACAGAATCAGCGCGCTCGTATTGGAAAGCGGGGGAAAAATTTTGGAAGTCTGGGGGCTTAGACTTTCCAGAGTGAGAAAAAACGCTTCCATCGTATTGGAAAAAGAAAACGGGAAAAGATATCCGGTTCGGGCTTTGGAAACCGTTGAAACCACGGGACAGGTTACAGCGGAAGGAATTCCGGTCGAAAAAGGCGACATCATCCTATACGACAATCGCGGGGAATCGAACCCGCTCGCATATTAAAAAAATAGAATATTATAATGAACCGGCGTGTATCGGAACCAATTTGAGATAGGGAAGTTGTTCCCGAATTCGATCCAATTCTTGTTTGGAAAGATCTAAACCCGACCATTCCAAATAACGCAGACTCTTCATTTCGTAGATAAACCGAATTTCTTTGATATTGGTATGACCGATTCGTAGTTCCAATAGGTTTTTACAATTTGCGATCGGCTCCAAGGACGAGACCCCCGTGTTTCGTATATCAAGTTGTTGTAATCTACATTCCGAGTCGATAAAAGAAAGGTCGCGAATTTCGGTTTTATACAATCCTAATTTAGTCAATTTCCCGACTCCCGGATATCGTTTTAGATCGTTTTCATCGACGGACGTTTCGCCCAAGTACAAACTATGCAAAACGGGAAGTTTCGAAAGAGCGGCCAGGTCTTTTACTTTCGTTCCGTTTACGTTTAGAAAGCCGATCGTCTTTAAAGAACTGAGTTCTTCCAGATTCTGAAATTCGGGATGAAGAATTTCCAAAGAAACGAGGTTTCTGAAATCGACCAATCTCGCGGCGTCCGGAAATTCATCCGGACCGAATCCGATCCAACGAATTTGATACGGATAATACCTGAGAACTTTACCTTCTTTGGAAAAAACGGGAATCCCGCCGGAAACGGGTTCTTTTTCCAAAAGGGAACACGAAAGAACCCCAGCCAATAAACCGGCTATCAAAAAGTTGTATAAGAAGCCGTCCCCAAGGAACTCTCGTTTCTTAAACTCAGTGTAATTTTCCATACGGTGATTCATAATCGTTCGATCGGAAGCTTTTCGAAATGTGGGAACTCCTGCGTTTTAGATGTCAGGTTTCCGTGGATAAAACCAGGATGCATTAGGCGGAACCCTGACCAAGCCTAATTCGATCAGCACTTGAAACGCGGAAACTCCAAATCCCTAATTCCTAGTCTGTTACGCTCTCATTTTTATAGATTTCGAAGATTCATTTTTTTCCTTGTTCTAATTTTGAGTTTGACTCTCAGATTCATATTTTCAAAATGATCCTAAATTACTTAAGGGTTCATTATGAAAGATATTCAAAAATATGCAGTCATTTTCGGCCTGCTTCTCAGTTCCTTGTTAAACTGTAAAAATGAGGAAAAAGACGATACGACTCCGATGTTTCTTTTGACTATAGCCGGTTTAAGTTCCGGTTATAACTGTTCCGCAACCGTCAGCGGAAAAGTCGCTTCTCTTCCTGCAATGACCGCGAACACTTCCGTCCAAACTCTTATTTACGGGAAGGTTCCGTTCGTGAATCACTCTATCGCGGCGGTGAAGGTTACGGGCGCCGTAAATGGAACAAAAATTGTTTTTACCGGACGCAACGTTGCGGACTTCGACGAAGGAACCTCAAACAATGCAAGCGCGCCTCTGATTTACAATACCTCTTCTTGTCCGCTTTCCGATTCGACTCAGGATACGACGAGATCGACTTACACTACAGACAGCGAAGGTCAATACGGTTCGGCCACTGGAGACGGTCCTTACACTTACACGCTGAACGCAACCAAAGGCGGAGATTATTACTTTGTTTTCTATCTTGCGAGCAGAACCGCCGAGCCCGCGACAACGACGTTTCAACTCCAGTAAGATTAATATTTTATAATATTAAGAGTTCAATCGATCTAAAATGAACGAATTCCCGAATCTCAAACCGCTTTGGAAACAAACTTGTTTTGGGTTCGGGGTTTTCATTCTTGTTTCCTGCGCGAGACAACACCCCGCGATCGACGAAAGAGAACTTGCATTCAAACAATCGGTTCTCGCCTTACAAAAACAAATCGAAGAAGCGAATAGCTCCAAGATCCTTTCCACCGAAACGAACGGAGACGGATCGTTTACCACGAAAGTCAGAGCCGTTTCGTATGACGTGTGGATCAAGTACAGTTTTGCGGATAAAACTCAGGCTTTCGCTCCGGACGCATCCGGAGGTTGGGACGTGGGCTTTCAAAGATTCAAACTTCAGACCAACGGGGGAGCGACGCATTCCGGGGGACAAGGCGGGGCTTGTATGACCAATCCCGTTCTTACCGATTTCAACGCCGCTTCTTCAAACACTTCCACGGGCCTCGGTTGTTCGAACGTTTCCTTTTCTCCCGATACGAACGTATCCGAAGTCGCAGCCGGAGGAGTCCAGACTAACTATGTGGGAAACGACGTTCTCAACAAATGGTTCAACTACACTCTCGCCTTTTTACAACCGAATGATAAGATTTTCGTAATCCGTTCCAACACGGGAAACGAGTATTATCTTTTTCAGGTTACCGGTTACTACAATTTGGAAGGAACTTCAGCCCATCCTACCGTGCGATGGAAACAAATTCCCTACTAATATCAGCATGTTTTTTTTGATTCGCCGATTTTTTAAACTCAAAACGATTCGGATCTTATTTCTGATCCTTTTTTGTATTCCCGTTCAGGCTCAAGAGGAAAAAACAAAAACGGGAAACAAAACGGTAGAGAAAAAATCACCTAACATACTTACTACGAAAGTAAATACGATCCCGTCCGAATCGAAAAAGGAAAACGTCGAAAAAATACAACCTAATACGATCGTTACGAACGACGAGGGCACAGAGCCGCCTCAAAAAGAAAACGGGAACGGACAGTCTCCGGAGGATTCGCAGATCGTCGTTACCGGTTCAAGAGGCGAAAGAAGATTGAAAGATTCTACGGTAGCCACCGAAGTCATCTCCCGTAAAAAGATAGAAGCCAGCGGCGCGAGGAACGCGGCCGAGGTTTTGGAAACCCAACTGGGAATCGACGTGGTTCCGTTTTTCGGCGGCTCTCGGGTTCGTATGCTCGGACTCGATTCCCAGTACGTTCTGATTCTCATCGACGGAGAAAGAATTTCAGGACGTTTAAACAACGCCGTGGATCTGAGCCGTTTCAAAGTTCAAAACTTGGAAAGAATCGAAATCGTAAAAGGCGCCTCATCGGCGTTATACGGAGCCGACGCGATCGGCGGAGTCATCAATCTCATCACAAGGGAAGCGGATAAAAAATTAAGCTACGAGATACGTACCACGTACGGTAACGGAAGCAGAAAGAATTTCAACACCGAAGGAGAATTCAATACGACCGCCAACATGGGTTTTAGAAACGAGTTGGTCAGCGGCGCGGCCTCCGCGGGTTACAATAAAAACCCGGGCTACGGATTGGTTCCGAATTCTCAGGCTACGACCGGAAACGCCTATCAAGACTTAAACACTGGAATCAATCTCACCTTCAACCCCGAAGGAAAGTTCAAAGGTAAAACGAGGATTCTTTATCAACACAGGGATCAAAACGGCGTGGACGTGACTCAATCCAGAGCAGTCTTCGATCGGAACAATAAGACGCACGACTTCTTGGCTACGGGTTCTTTGGAATACGGATTCGGAAAAAAAAATCTAGTCTCTTTTCGGGGAAATATCTCCAAATGGGAAAATAAATATTACAACAATCAAAGAGGTTCGGACGAACTCGACGTGAAACAGTTGAACTCCGAATTGACCTCTCAAGGAACCGTCCAGTTGGACATGGAAGCTTCCGAAAGGCATTTTATAACGATGGGTGCGGAATCCTTCGCAAACGAATTGGAATCGGATCGATTACAAAATCGTTATGTATATAGAACGAGAAAAGCCGTCTTTTTTCAGGACGAGTGGACCGTTTCTCGTTCGCCTCGGATTCGAGTGATTCCCGGAGTTAGATACGATGACGATTCCCAATTCGGAAATCAAACCACGCCTAAGTTTGCGGTGCGTTATGATATCTTTCGGAACTTAGTCTGGAGAACGAGTTACGGAAGAGGTTTTCGGCCGCCCAGTTTTCAAGAACTATATCTTCGTTTTGAAAACCCCGCCGTCGGTTACGTTGTAGAAGGAAATCCGAATCTAAAACCGGAACGATCCGTTACGATCAACTCGGATTTGGAATACAGTCCTTTTAGTTTTTTGACGTTTTCTTTCGGTGTATACCGCAACGATATCATCAATCTGATTCAGTATAAATTCGATTCCAATCGAGGAAAAGAATTCGCCGAGTTTCGATTACAAAACGTGGCAAAGGCGTATACAAGGGGAGGGGAGTTCGGAGTCCATTACAGATTTTTAAAATATTTTACTCTCGAATTGGGGTACAATCATACGGACACGAGAGATTTGACCACGGACAGACCCTTGGAAGGAAGAGCCCTTCATCAGGCGTCGGCGAATTTCATCTACAATTCCCCCGGCGGTTTTCAATTCAACCTGAGAGCCAAACATTTGGATAAAAGACCGTTCTACAGTTCCACAAACAATCTTTCCGCGTCGGGGCAGGATTACATTCCCACCGAAGTAAAGTTGAACGAAAATCCTCCCGTGACCTACGGAAAACCGTTTACGATCCTCAACGTTAGAATCGAACAAAAGTTTTTCGATAAACGTTTCGCCCTTTTTTTGGGTGTGGATAACGTTCTCAATCAATACGAACTGGCTTACAATCCTACCCGACCTCGATTTTATTACGGCGGTTTTTCGGCCCAGTTTTAAGCGAGTTCGATCTAAGAAACGCGAGTTCGGTATAACCGATGCGAAAGCGATTGATGCGGAGTCAATAAATTGAAACTAAAGACGATATTTTGTATAACTTTTCTTTCATGCAATTTATTGACTATAGCTGAAAGCGCGGTCCGGCCCAAAAACCCGAGCGGCGCCGCTCTCTATGGATCGCAGCGCCGGGGCCGGATTCGCCCGAACTTTTTTATACAGTTCGCCCGATCGATCCAAGTTAATAATAATTTTAGAATATTTTAATATTCTTTCTTATTGAGAGTTCTGTAAAACGGAATACTTGCGAGGACGATCAGAATCTGAGCCGATCCGAATACGATCGCGGTCAGAGATGAACTCCAAGTCGGGCCTAGTGCGGATGAAATCCGATCGAGTCCCACGGAAGAAATCGGACCTAAAAAGAACCCGAGAGAACCGATCCCCGTCAAAACGGTCATCACAAGTCCGTTATTCTCGCGTTTACAAAGTGAAGAAGCGAGCCTTAGAGAAGTGGCGAACATGAGACCGGCCCCCAATCCGCAGAATAGAAGCGAAACTCCGATCCTCGTAACAGATTGAAACATTCCGGAAAGGATCAAGGAAACCCCGTAGATCAAGGATCCGATCGCGACCGGAAAATACTTTCCGGTTCGTTTGGAAAGTCGGATCGCCGGATACGACAAAAGAGCCATCGGTAAAAAAACCAAGGATAACATTTTTCCGGTTTCGGAAGGGTTGAGGGAAAATTCCTCTCGAAGTCGCAGATTGAGAGAGCTCATAAAATATCCTCCGGTAAAACGATCCAAAAATTGAAACGAGAGAGGAAACAATAGAAGCGGATGAGTCAAAAAGAGAGCGATCGATTTTTTCCAGGAATATTTTTCCGAGGATCTGAACTTCTCTTCGGGAACAAATCGATATACGATCCAACCGAGAAAGATTAAAATTCCGGAACCGATTCGAAACGGTAGAGTCGGATCTTGTTTCCCTAAAAAACCGAAGGCAAGTCCGACGGCTCCTCCTAAAGACAGTAACATTCCGGATAAACCCATCAAGGTTCCGTTTTCGAATTCGGACTTGGATTGTTCAAAGTCCGCGACGGAGGCGAAAAGTAATCCGATCACAAATACGTGCGCTCCACCTTCCAAAAAACGAAAAAACAAAAGAGTAGGGAGGTTTTCCGCGTAAGGCAAAAGGATCAATAGCAAGGCGTCGAAGCCGCAGAAAAGAATGATGATTTTCTTGCGAGTTCCGAAATAATCCGAAAGGAAACCTGCAATCGGTGCAAAAAGAAAAGACCCGAGCATCGCGATGCTCAGAAACCAGGCGACTTCTTCGTTGCCCGATTGAAATCTGTCCTTTACGATTTCCTTAAATACGGGAACGATCATGGTTACCGGTAGCATTGCCAAGAAAACGGCCCCCGGTAAAAAGTATGCAGACTTTTTCAAATCAACCTTTTCCGAGAACCATATCGTACGTTTCTTTACCGATTGCGGAGATCAAGTCCTGCTCCAATTCGGAAAAAATTCCCTGATTCAAAAGAAAGACCTGTTTGGATTCGGAGAGAATCGACTGTTTTTGGGAATCGTTTACGGGAAGAGCGTCTAACGCGGCCCGATAATTTTGTTTGAATCCGTTGATATCCTGAATGGAAGGAAATTCATAAAAAGAAATTCCTTTTCCTTCCGGTAGAGCCAAGGCCCTCGCCGCCACCTTTTTCAAGATTTGTCCGCCGGATAGATCGCCCAAATAACGAACGTAAGAATGAGCCGCCAACAGTTCCGGCTGTGTTTCGGAAACTTTGCGGATTCTTTTCACGTAAACCTGAGTCGCCTCGGTAGGCTGACGATCGGTAGGCTTCCAAGTTCCGTAAAAAAACTGAAGGTCTTCGAATAGCGCGTTCTTACGATAGAGTTCCGGGAAATGAATCGATTTCAGAACCGCGTTGTCCTTGTGACGCCCTAACTCTTCTTCCATGGACTCGTAGACAAAGTAGAACGACTCCAGATGTTTTGCGTAAGTTCCTTTTTCCAAAACTCCTTTCATAAAACATCGAATGAAGGCGGAACTTTCTGCGGCTTTGTGTTCCTCGGAGGTCCCTTCCCGAAGAATCGTTGCTAAACTCATTTTTTATCTCCTGACAAAACTGTGACAATTCTTTTAAATTGATACTGAGAATCAAACTTATTTTAAAGCAATTTCTCCGTTTTTTCAGAAAATGTGGGAACTCCTGCGTTTTCAGTGACGAGGGGTTCGTGGATAGATTTTCAGGGTTACAGGTGTCGGCTAATTGCGATTGACATAGAGCCGTCTACGATTCGAGAATTAAGAGTGATCATCGATTCGAATCTTTTTGGATGAACGTGGAAGATAAAAAGGCAATCCTAAGAAACACAAAACAAAAGGGAGAAATTCTGAAAGTGTTGGAAGCGGCCAAAGGTCCTCTTTCCATCAAAGAGATCTACAAACTTTCCCGGAAGAATCTGGACAACTTAGGAATCGCGACCGTTTATAGAGCGGTCAGCCATCTGCTGGAAACCGGAACGATCCATGAGATTCACCTTCCGGGAGAAACCTCTCGCTTCGAAGCGAGTCGTCTTCATCACCACCATCACTTTCATTGTAAACAATGCGACCGCGTGTATGACGTTGAAATCTGCCCGTTTCCTCTGGACAAAAGTCCGAAAGGTTTTACCGTGGACACGCATGAGATCATTCTCTATGGAACCTGCCCCGATTGTAATTCCAAGACAAAATGAATTCTGAAACTCAAATCAAAATTAAAACAATCTGGATTTCACTGCTCCTTCTGCTCGGATTTCTATTTTTAGATCGAGTTCTGTTTCCGATCGCCCTTTTCGAATTTCCAAACGAGCTCGAATGGGACACTTCACCCTGGTACAACTTTCTCTATCACCGTAGAAACATCCGTTTTGAAAAGGAAGAAAAAGGAATCCTCGTTGTGGGAAGCAGCGTCACGCTTTATTCCGCATATCCGAAACAGATTACGGAAGGAATCCGAACCTCGGGCGTTTCCGAAGCGGAAAAATTCAGAGCGGAGTTTTACTCGCATCCGGCGATGTCTCCTACGGATCTTTATTATTACTCCGACGATATTCTGGCTAAAAAACCGGAGCTGGTCGTTTACGTTCTCAATCCTGCGGATTTACAATTAGATTATATTCAAAAAACGGAAAATTCTGAAACTCGTTTTGAAGAAGAAGCCAGGATGAAGGACTACAAGGTCCGTCATCAAAACCGTTTTATCTTTCCCGGAGAATTTCTTGCGGATCACTGGAGAGATTACACCAAGGGGGAATTTTTCGCACAAGCGACCAAGGCTCTTATCCTGCTCAATCGTTTTAGAAGTTTCTTATACGATCCCTGGACTGAATATGTGGAACATCATACCAGAACCATGCGCTCCTATCACTATTATACGGGCGCGATGCCTAAAGAGGGAATTTTTTTAAGAGGTTGGACCCCGCCGTCGTTTACCATCGAATGCGAACTCAAAGACGGAAAATTGTCGGAAGATATTTTTACTCAGAAACCGGGAGTCAACGTCGGGATCGAAGAAATGACTCTGAGCGGAATACCTTTGAAATATCCCTTACTCAATGAAACTTATGCTAAACCGGGTTGGAAACCGCTTCTACTCGAGTTTGCAGATGAATCCGGAAACAAACCTCAGTCTGTAACCTTACGATTTACAGTTTCTCCGACCACGAGTTCAAACGAAGTCGACGCGAGAATTTTTGGAGTTCCTGCAACCTACGGAATTCGTCTTCCTCAAAACTTTTGTAAAAGAGAAATCAGAACCGATATTTCATACGATAGAATTCACGGCTTGGACGACGATCGCATCGAAACCATGTCCGACGAAGATTATTTAAAAGACTACGAAAAACGTCTTTACTTCAATCCGGAAAACGAAGGCGCTTTGAATCGACTTAAGAAAATTCAAAAGAACAAAGAGATTTTGGGAAATTCTTCCTACTTTGTTTGGTCCGAGATCCAATATTTAGAGAAAACGATTGAAAAGTTTAAAACAAACGGTCAAAAGCTGATCATCATCAATTCTCCCGAAAATCCGATCGAAAGTAAATATTATAAAAATGGAAACTGGTACAAAGGTTATTTAGAATTTTTGAATTCTCATACAAACGATACCGTAGGTTTTTACGATCTCAAGGATGCGATCCCCGATAAAAAATCATTCTTAGATCCGCACCATTTGACTTTCAACGCGGCAAAACGAAGTTCCGCTCTCTATACGGAAGCCATTCTGAAATTTTTAAATCCTTCCCAACGGAAACAATGATGAAAACGGAATCGAATTCGTTTCTTTCTAAAATTGGATCCCGGTTCGAGAATCCGTACGTCATCCTTCCTTTGTTCTTCGCGTTATACGCTCTTTGCTCCCTTTTGATCTGGAAAAAATACGATTGGAATCCGAGTTCCCAAATCAACTTCGGAATGCAGTTCGTTCTTCAGAACCCGGAAGAAACTCCCAAAGGCGCGATCGTGTTTTTAGGACGTCCCGGCGATTTAGGGGCCGGTTACGACGGACAAATCTTTTATTATTATTCCAGAATGTTAAGCGAATTCCATTTAAACTGGCCCAAGGGATTTGAAGAAAATATCCGAGCGCCTAGAATCGGTTATCCGTTTTTGGTTTCCGCTTTCGGTTGGTTCGGTCACTGGGGAACCGTATTCGGAATGTACTTCTTAAATTTCGTTTTGATTTTGATCTCCTGGTTTTTACTGAGGGATCTATGCGGCGAAAGGTATCGTATCTATTCGAGTTTCTATTTATTTTCCCCTTTTTTTTTGGGAAGTTATGCGCTTTTGGTCAGCGACGCCGTTCTAACCGGATTTTTAGTGATCGCGTTTTGGTTTTACAAGAAAGAAAAGTGGATCTGGTTTTCTTTGTTCGGAGGAATTGCGATTTTAACGAAGGAACAGGCGCTTTTTTTACTCTTCCCGCTCGGGATCCAATCCCTCTCGGAAAAAAAATGGAAAAACGCGGGTTTCATCGTTTCGACCTTGTTGTTGCCGTTTTTTTGGGCCGTCTTTTTAAAACTCCAATTTCCGCATTGGTCCCCTACGAGATTCGCGGATTTTTTCGCTCCGTTAGACGGTCTTATCGGCTATTGGAAAGAAATCAACGAACCTTCTTTATTATCTTTTTTGCAAGTTCCCAATTTTGAAACGGGATTAATCCTTTTCGCTAAAAAGTTTTCAAGAATGCCGATTTTTCTTTTATTTCTTTCCGGTTTGTTCGTTCTCGGCGGCGGAAGTTGGAAAAAAGGAATCGCGGGAAGACTCGCTTTTTTTGGGGTAATGTTTTCCGTTTTTTCGGCGGGTTACGTGTTGTATTGGTCTTCCTACGAAAACGTTTCCAGAATGTTCACGGTTTCGATCGCATTCTTAATCCTTTGGAAGTTGGAGGACGATTCCATTGCGGATCGTTTTTATTGGATCGTTACCGGCGGTATATTTTTTATTTTTTTGTTCAAACTTGCGCTTATCTCTTCGACACTTCCCTACGAAATCTGGAAATGAGAATCTTCTCGCATTCCTGATTAAAATTCCGCACAAGTAAATTTAAAAAGTTATAAAATTCTAATGTAACTTTAAGAAACGAACGTTTCAATTAATTCCCGTTCTCCGAAAAACGAATCTTATAACTTTTGTAGATTCTTTCGTTGATCTCCGAAAGTTTCGTTCTATCCAACGCGATCTCGGTTCCGTCGTCCAAAGACATCAAAGCGTAATCGGATTTACCCTGTCTAATACTTCGTCTTAAATCACGAACCGACTTCACTTCCTGCCCGTCGATCTTTTCCACGATCTTAAAACTAAGATCGTGAAAGCCGTTGTTGGATTCGTCCGGAAGAACCTGAGAAAGAAGAACGATCTTTCCTACGTCTCCGTCTTTTTCGTGAAACTTGTAGTAATCATAGAGATAGAGAAGTTTACGATCCACTCTGGATCTCCAATCCTTCCCCCATTCTTCCAAAAGGGCTTCGGAAAGTTCCAGAAAAACAAAACCTCCTTCCACGGCAAAATCGTTGGAAGCGGGAATGTTTTTAAACGGAATTCGAACCGCAGAATAAGGAAAAGGTTTCAACTTCATATTCAAACGAATTTTTTTCTTATCTCTTTGCACGAGCATCGGGATTTCTTTTCCCAAAGAATATCCGAAGGAATCTCCCGCGTGCGCCAAAAAGGAAAGAACTTGTTTACCGTACAAAGGATGTTCGATATATCCTTTCGAATCCACATTCTTACCGCCGAACTCGAGAATGATATCTTCGAGTTTGAGAACGCCGCTCGCCGAAGAACCGGGGATCACGTCCGCAACTAAAATTCCGGAATCGGATTCCTCCATTCCGTAATATTTTCTTACAGCCCCGTCCGTAATCGGACGAAAACGAAATCCCTTATAACCGAACACGTCGGCGCCCGGAGTAGTTAAGAATTTTTGAATGATAAAAGAAGGAATGACTCTCCCCGAATTTTTTCCGGAAGTAAAATCATAAAGAATACCGGATACTTTTCCGTTTTCGATCGCAACTTCGCCGAAACCGTTTAAACCTTCGCTGGAACTTACATCCACGATCGGAAGTTCAACCTGACCGAGAGGCATCTGATCCATATCCATACTTAAAAAAGTGACCGCGGTAGCTTGGATCGAACCGGAGTTGTCGAGTTGATAGACGTTTACCTGTTTGGGAAAAACCACAACGGGCGAGAATTGAAGCGGAATCAGATCGTCGAAAAAATTCTTTTTCTCGACTCGAAGTAAAGCGAGATTGGATTCCGGATCCTGCCGAAAGACGATCGCTTTCATTTCCGAATAAGAGGAATATTTTTTTACTTCGATCAAAGTCGCGTCGGGTAAAAGGGAATAGGGGATCAGAACTCGGTTTCCTTCCACGACCACCCCGACTCCTCTTCGAACCCTAGGGTTTTTTTTCTTCCAGGGTTGATGATATTCGGGCTCTTGAAAAGTGACTTTGATTTGAACGATACTTTTATGATAAATCTCTTGAGTTCCCTTGGAGGATAAAACCGAGGTTTTGGTTTCGACTTTCTTTTCGATATCAGGATTCTTTTTTTTCGTATCGTAATTCGTTTTCTTCGTTTTAGAACGGTTTTTTTTAATGAGAAGAAAATCGGTTTCTCCCCTGGAAGAGATCTCCGCGTAAATCCCCGACGAAAAACAAACCGATAATAAGACGGGTATAATCCAAATTTTTAACATTCTAATTTCCTTAACTATTCCAAACCGTAGATTTTACGGATCTTTCCGTCGGCCTTTTCGGCCTCTTCACGATCCAGAATGAGAGGAACCTGAACGTCTAAAAATTTCAAACGAAGATGTTTGTCTTTGGATTCTTTCAAAATCTTTTTCAGATCCTTCAACTCCGCAACCGAAGTTCCGTTCACGGATTCCAAAACAAGGTTCACAAAATATTCCGAGGAAGAATTGACCGGATGAGAAAGTTTTCGATATAAAACCACGTCCGTCTTTTTGGTTCGATTGAGTCCGTCCTCTATAAAGTAAAAAAATCTGTATAAAAGTTGGCTGCCACCGGAAGTGTTTCCGCCCCGACCCCAGCTCGTGATCAAATCCCGGGACATTTCTTGAAATAAAAGTCCGCCGATCATCTCGAAATCATAGGGTTTATCGTATTGATTCCTCATAAAATCGAAATCGGGCATACGAAGCGCCGGAAAAGAGACAAACATCTCTTTTCCGTTTCGATACAACTGAAAAGAAATCTTATCCCCCGCGTGTTTGTTGTCCACGATCTCCACAAAGTCCACTCTCGCGTCCCTGTCCTGCATTACGGTTCCGTTTTTTCCGATCGGTTGCCCGTCGATCTCCGTGAGAAAATCCCCTTCCTTCAGAAACTTTTCGGCGGAACCGTTTTTCAAAACTCTGGAAACAAAAACCCCTTCCAGATGATCGGGAATTCCCTTTGCCTTTCTAAGAGAAACGTTAAACGAATTGAGAGTCCTTACCCCTAGTTCCACGTATCCGTCGTATTTTCCGTCCTCTATGTCCGTTAGGAAATGGCGTATAACGTTGGTCGGAATGAGATAACCGATATTCTCCCCTTTGGTCGCCACTTGGAACGCAACACCTACGACCTTGTCGTCTTGAATCGCGGGACCGCCCGAGTTTCCGGGATTGATAGCGGCGTCCACTTGCAAAACCAAATGACTGTCCACCGCCGAGTGAGAATAAACCGATTGATCCTTTCTCGATACGATCCCTCTCGTAACGGAAACCTTATTACCTCCGATCGGGTAACCGACCACGATCAAAGGAGAATTGAGTTCCGGAATTTCTCCGAGTTGTAAATCTCTTGAGTCCTTGTAGAAGTCGGTGCTTTCCGCTTCCAAAACCGCCAAGTCGCAATCATGTGCGAGATGGAGAATCTTAACTCCGTACCATTCGGTTTGATTGTATCTCTGAACCTGAACGAACTTCGCGTTGGAAACTACGTGTGCGTTTGTAAGAATTCTTTTATTTCCGATTAAAAAACCGGTTCCCGAACCGGCTCGAACCGTTTCGGTCGTCCAAGGAGAGAACGGATTTACCGCTTGCGAATAAACCCGAATTTGTACGACTCCCTTTCGGAGTTCGTCAAAAGAGAGAGGATTTTCTACGGCATAAATCCCGGTTTGGGTAAAAAACATCGATCCAACCGAAAAAAACAGAATCGCATTTTTCAAACCGATTCGAATCCAAATTCCAAAAAAACCGGATAATTTAACCGTCAATGAATCCTCCCAATAAGAATATTCTAATTTTAAAATTTTCTAATGCCCTTCAAACTCGCAGATCGCGAAAACCGGAACCTTCAGTTCTTCCCGAAGTTTTTTACCTCCGCCCAAATCCGGAAGATCGATGATCACTCCGGCTTCGTAGATTTCGGCTCCGAGTTTTTTGAGAAGTTTTACGGCGGCGATCATAGTTCCCCCGGTCGCGATCAGATCGTCCATCAGAAGAATTTTATCTCCGGGTTGGACCGCATCCTTGTGGATTTCGATCACGTCTTTTCCGTATTCCAAGTCGTATTCTTCCGACACGGTTTCCGAAGGTAGTTTTCCTTTTTTACGAATGGGAATAAAACCGACTCCGAGTTGGAAGGCAAGAGGGGCTCCTGTGAGAAAACCTCTGGCTTCGATTCCCGCCACCTTTGTGATTCCTTTGCCCTGATAACGGTTTACGAATGTGCCGATAGTCAGCGCCAATCCTTCCGGATCGAGTAAGAGTGAAGTAATATCTCGAAACATGATTCCGGGTTTCGGGTAATCCGGTATGGTTCTGATTTTGGATTTAACAATAGACATCTAAGTATTACGTCCCGGGATTTTTAATGTACGATCCTATTCAAAAAGTCCGAGACATTTCAAACAATTCTTTTTTATCCCGAATACGGAAAAGCCCGGCAAAACCGGGCTTATTTTGAATCTTCCGTCTGAAACGAATCTTACAATCCGTTTCAAAACGTCCGATTGGTTCGGAATGATCTCCCGTTGTTTTTAAGTTTTGAAAACAAGTTCTTAATATCCCGAATTCTTTAGCGCGGCGATCCTCGCTTCCAAAGGCGGGTGAGTTGAAAACAGGGCCATCCATTTGTTGTGTCCGGATATTTTCATCGTTGCAAGAGCCTCTCCTCCCCTTTCGTCTTGGGGCGCGTCGAACGTACGTCTCAGTTTTTCAAGAGCCGCGATCATATTCTGACGTCCCGCAAGTTTGGCTCCGCCTGCGTCCGCTCGGTATTCTCTGGTTCTTGAGAAATACGCGACTACGATCGATCCGAGAATACTGAACAAAATACTCAATACGATGTTGGAGACCAGACGTACGGTGTATTGCATTTCTTCTTTTACCATCGTACTCAACGCGTAGCTGATGATTCTCGAAAAGAACATTACAAAAGCGTTAATAACTCCCTGGACCAGAGTCATGGTCACCATGTCTCCGTTTGC
The DNA here is from genome assembly GCF_000332415.1 of Leptospira weilii serovar Ranarum str. ICFT. Lineage (GTDB taxonomy): Bacteria > Spirochaetota > Leptospiria > Leptospirales > Leptospiraceae > Leptospira > Leptospira weilii_A. The sequence goes on along the minus strand of NZ_AOHC02000021.1, from coordinate 176,022 downwards.
GACGTGCGCCAACTCGTGTGCGAGTACACCTTCCACTTCCGCGTTATCCATCGCTTGAAGCAATCCGCTGGAAACGGCCACCAAGGAACTGGATTTGGAAGGTCCGGTCGCAAACGCGTTTACTTCCGGAGAATGATAAATTCCCACTTCGGGCATCGGAAGGTTTGCGGTTCTTGCAAGTCTTTCCACTCTGGAATAAAATTCTCTTTCCACTCCGGAGGCCGATCTGGGATCGATGATTTTGACGCCCATCATCATCTTCGCCATAAACTTGGATAGAAGCAACGATACAAACGCGCCGCCCATTCCCCAGAGGAAACAGAACGCGAGTAGGGAACCCAGATTGATTCCGTTTGCGTCCAGATACGGACCGATTCCGAACACGCTCGTAACGATGGAAATCGTTACGACTACCAGAAGATTGGTCAGTAAAAACAATCCAATTCTTTTAAACCACATTTTGGTTTCTCCTTATCTCGCGTCCTTAGGAAGCGAGATTGAATTTTATAAACTTACAATAAGCTCGGGTTTATCCGATCGACGTTGAAAATCCTATCGATTCTCCACGTACTGTTAGACCCAGAACAACGCGGGATCCATAGAGCGACCCAAGCTCTGTGCTCGGGTTTCTCCGATCGACTTCCGCATCGATTTTGCCTTGAGCAAAACCGCCCGAGTTAGGAAACGTTATCCGTTGATTCATATATTTAGACATCAAAGATTCGATCTTTAGTCTTAGACCCGACTTATACTTTTCTAGGTTCTTTTCGAAAAAAAGAAGCCAGTAAAAATAACACTCCCAGTAAAATATAGGCGGTTACGAATGAATTCAAACCCAGTTCGAACTGATTGAGAATATCGTTTCCACGCAATGAAAAGCCGTGGATAAATCCAGTCCCCGCCAGAGCCGCGGCGATCCAACACGTAATGAGAGCCTTTTTAAAATCCCGATCGATTACAAAAACCGCTATCGAAGACCAGATCATGGAAGAAATCAAAAACCCTTGAGACAAACTCAAAAGTCCTCCCAAAGGATAAGGTAAAAACGGAAGAGAAAGAGGAACGTCGGACATCCAAAGATGTGCGGTCTCTTTGACTCCCGCATTTTCCAGAATTCCCCCAACGGATCTGTCCGCGTAGTGGAACGTGGACTGAACGAGTAAAACTCCCCAACCTGCAAGCGCCGGTAAAATCCCGATCACAACCGCCGGAGCGTGTCTGCTCGGGGTCGCTTCAAACGCCTGAGAACCGATCACGATTCCGATCCAAAGTACGATCGCCATTCCCGCTTCCACGGGAATCAAAGCCTGGATAAAAGCGAGTAGTCCGAACAAAGCGACTACCGTCATAAAAATTCCGTTGAGTGTGGAATAACCCGCTCTCGCACCCAGAGCCTTCCAACCCGGATGACCGATGTAAATCGTTGTCGGAAACGGAGATCCGAAAAAAGAACCGACCACCGTTCCTACTCCGTTTGCAAGAAGGGAATCTCTCGTGTTGAAAGAATCTCCCGACGCCTCCGCGGACTCGATGTTCTGTAAGGAACCGATCACGTTAAAAATTCCCATCGGAATCAGAACCGCGAGGTATTCTACGATATCCGCAAATCCCAACGCGGTAAACAAATCGCCTATACATAAAACGGGAAAGTAGAACCCGATCTGACTCGTGGATCCTCTGAGCAACGCCCCGTCCATGATCGGGTTTCCCCAAACTCCCGCGGACCAAGCAAGAACGGTTCCTAAAACGACGGACACAAGTCCGCCCGGTAGACGAAACGGAAACACAACTCTTGCAAAGTACTGGAGTAAAATCACTCCGAAAGGTAGAAACGCGATCAGAGGATTTTGAAAAGTACGAACCAAAAAGTCCATGGAGATAAAAGTGATCGCAATCCCCGCAAGGGAAGAAAGAAGCGCGGCCCTCGGTGTCACCTTACGAATCTTTTCCGCCACAAAGGAGCCGGACATTTCGATCAAACCCGAAAAAAAACTCGCAACCAGCCCCACCTGCCAGGCCGTTTTGTAATCGCCGGTTTTCTTATATACGGGAAGTATAATAAAGAATACGAAAGCGAACAGGGAAACCGTATTGATTCCGTACGGAAGTGCGGTAACGTCGGTCCTGTTTTCTTTTCGACCCAGACGATGCGCCTGCCAGGAATAAAACAGATTTCCGAGTAACAGAGAAATCGCGGTTCCCGGAAGAATCACCTTATAGACAAAGTCGCTCGGAACGCCGCAGAGTGTGGTCAACAAAAAAGAAAGAACGAGAATCTGAATCAGATTGTCGATCATCAGACCGAAAAATCCGTCCAGATCTCCCGGTACAAACCACTTGAATTGATTTTGGCTCATTGTTTCGATTTACTCCCGAAATCCACTTGAATCACGTTGGACGACTGATCGCCTTTCGTAGAATCCGCGGTTTTTTCGCCGGACGAAAGTTCCTTGTAGAATCCGCGGTTTTTTCGCCGGACGAAAGTTCCTTGAAAACCTCCGTTTGTTCCGTCGTAAAAACTTTCATGTTCGTCAACGTTGTTTGTGTTTTATCAAAATAACGGAATATACAATCCCAAGGTATAAAAACCTCTTCCCAGATATAACCGAATTGAAGTTCGGCGTAGATCCACTCTTCTCCCGCGTCCAAGTTGCGGACTCCGCCCTTGGGTCCGAATACGAGAACGATTCCGGTTTCCTTTTCCTCTCCGACTAATCCGCGTTTGCCGATGACCAATTGGTTATGGGGGAGGGCGTGGACATAGAACGTCCCGAATCCGTCCCAGTAGAGATCAAACAAGGAACGTTTGAACTTTCTGAGAGTCAGGATTTCTTCTTTCAGATTTCGTTTATCCATTCTTCAAGTTTTGATCGGAGTTCGTTTCGTTTAAATAATCCCAGTGGATCTTGTATTCGGGAACCAGAGCCTTAAAGGCAAAAAAGATATCCTTATCCTTATTGGTTCTTCCCGCAGTCAGAAGTTCGTTGAACCTGGCGACAAACGTAGTCACTTCCTGATTTTCCAGAGGCGCGGCGATCTTGATCTTAGGATGATGTGTCTTTTTGATTCCTTCCAAATCCAGAAGGAGTTCTTCGAATAATTTTTCTCCCGGTCTGAGCCCGGTGAACTGAATCGGAATGTCTACGTGAGGTCTTAAACCGCAGAGGCGAATCATCTCTTCCGCCAAGTTGAGAATTTTTACGGGTTCTCCCATCTCGAGGATAAAGATCTCTCCGCATTCTCCCATACTTCCGGCTTGAAGCACGAGTTGCGTCGCTTCCGGAATCGTCATGAAGTAACGAATCACATCGGGGTGAGTGACCGTAACCGGCCCGCCGTTTGCGATCTGTTCCCTAAATCTTGGAATCACGGAACCGTTGGAACCGAGAACGTTTCCGAATCGAACCGTGATGAACTTGGTTCTTGTCTCTCGGGAGATATGTTGCAGATACAACTCCGCCGCGCGTTTGGAAGCGCCCATGATGTTCACCGGATTGACCGCTTTATCCGTGGAAATTAAAACGAATCGTTCCACTCCCGAAATTCTGGATATATCCGAGATGTTTTTTGTGCCGAGCACGTTATTCATCACGGCTTCGGTCGGATTGACTTCCATCATCGGAACGTGTTTGTAAGCCGCCGAGTGAAAGACGACTTGGGGGGAATGTCTTTCAAAAATGGAACTGATTCTGGAAAGATTTTTAATATCCGCGACGATCGGGACGAGTTCTATATTCTGTCCTTGTAATTTTTTTCCCAGTTCGTATTCGATTTCGTATAACGGAGTTTCCGCCGAATCCAAAAGAAGAATCCGGGACGGCTCGAAAACGGCGACCTGTCTGCAAAGTTCGCTTCCGATCGATCCGCCCGCGCCGGTGACAAGAATGGATTTTCCCTTTAGATAAGATCGAATGGATTCGATTTCCAGATCCACAACCGGACGACCCAGAAGGTCTTCCACCTGAACCTCTCGGAGTTGATTGAGTTTGAGAGAATCAAAAAACAAAGAACCCAGAGAAGGAAGGATCTTGAACTTCACGTCCGTGTTCTCAAAAGAACGAATCAACCGACTGATGAGTTTTCCGTCCGGATTGGTGATCGCGATGATGACCTGTTTGACTCCGAAACGATTGATCATCTGTTCCGCTTGATCGATTTTCGCAAGAATCGGAATCCCTTGTATATGCGCACCGATCTTCTGAACGTTATCATCCAAAAATCCGATCGGGTTGAGTTTGAGTTCGTTGTGCCTGCGAATTTCCGAGAGCAAGGTCGCGCCCACTTTTCCCGCTCCCAAAATCAAAGTCGGAAGTCCTTCTTCCTTGGATTTTTTGAGAATGTACTGATCTCGAAACACTCTCCAGGAAAAACTGCGGATACAAAGAAAACTCAAAAGGAGAAGCGTATCCAAAACGGGAACCATTCTGGAAAGTTGTTCGAAACGATTGTAAAACAAAAGAGCCGTGGTCGAAATGAGAGACGAGAGTAAGGTGACCTTGATGATTTCCACGAGATCGTGAATCGAAGCGTAGACCCAAATCGATCTGTATATATCGGAGAGAATAAAAACTCCGGCTCTCACCGTAATGACGATGATCAACGAGGTAAAAAATCTTTCCGGAGACGCGAGAAAAACAAACGATTCAAAACGGATCCAGTGCGCCAAAAAATAAGACACCCCCATGAATAATAAATCCAAAGGGAAGATCCACATCCTTCGATTCCACTGACCGAGCATGTAGGAAATAAAATCCGCTTGTTCCTAAAAGTCCAATCTTTTTGAAATGGATCACTCCGATTTTTAGACGAATCGAAAAATGTGTTGCGGAAATTCTTTTCTTGCCTCACTCCAATAGAAGAATAAATCGGTTCTTACATCGGGACACCTTGAAAGAAATCATCATCAACCTCCAAGGAGATTTGGATTTTAAATTGGGAGAACTTCTTCTTTCCAAATTGGAAGAACTGTCCGAATCCCCGCGCAAAATTCTTTTCGACGCGTCCGAACTCGAATCGGCGACGTTAGAGGGAGTTTCGATATTAAACCGACTTCCCGAACGTTTCCCAACGTCCCAATTTGCGATTTGTTCCGTGCCTACGCGGATCGAAATTTCCGCACGGGGCGAAAAAGAAATTCGGGTATTTTCCGATCGGGAATCCGCAAAATCGTATTTGATCGCGGCCGATTCCGACGCCGGTTCTTCCGCTTTCGCCGAAAATTCTCCCGTGCTCGTCAATTGTCCGATTTGTTTTCATCTTTTGAAGATACAAACTTCCGGAAACTACGGTTGTCCCGTTTGTCATTCCAAGTTTTTCGCGACGAAGGACCGACGCACTTCCGCGTTTGAAAGATTATTATAATATTCTTACATTTCTTCGAAAAATCGAATCGTCTCCGAAACTTCCAACGGAACGTTTCCTGCTTGAAAGTAGGGGTTATATCTTTTTTTGATTCCCGATACGAGTCTTTTTTTTCTGGCCTCGAACAAATCCATCGATTCCTTGAGGATCGGATGTTTTTCCAATGTGGTCCGTATCTGAGGAGAAAACGGAACGTATCGATTGAGAATATCCCTGGCCGTTCGGTTGAGCCTGAGTTTTCCGGACGATTCGAAAAGGATCCAGTACGAATAATCCGAAGCGAATATGTCCTTTAGATTTTTCTTATATTTCACGAGTTGCTGATCGACGCCTTTTTTCGCGTCGGGGGTCAGGGTGGGCGACTTTCGATAATTCTCCAGATACAGATAATATTCGGAAGTTAGGGAAGGCGGAGAAGAATCCTTCCACTTTCTTCCTCGAACCGTTCTTTCCATTTCCCATCGAAACTCCCCGAGAGTTCTCGTAATCGCCAGGGTCATGTTCTCGTTCAAAACTTGAGGAAACACAAGTCTTCCTTTCGACGTTAGTCCGGAAGTAATTTCCTGCCAAAGAACGCCCCTATTTCCGAATACCGGAAGTATGATACAGTCCGGCCAAATTTCTTTCATCGCGAGTTCCGGTTTGCCCGGGTTTTGTTCCGGTTCAAAGGAAATCTGTCTGTAAAAAAGATGTTTATCGATTTTATGAACGTGATCCACAACCGCGTTTATTTTTTCGTGTGTGACCAAAAACGCGTCGGTTTCTCCGTACATCTGATCGTCGGAAAGAATCGGATAGGCAAGATTCGGATTGGATGAAACGCCGACGAGTCCGTTGAAAAGGAGATTACTCAACTCCCAATCCAGTAGGTGTAACAGGTCTTCGATCCCGCTCGCGCCCGCGTATTCGTCCGTTCCCGTTTTTCGAATCATCGTGGCTCTTACTTGTTCGTAGGATTGTGCGAGATGATTTCGGGAAGGATTTTTTTTGCCGGAGAGAATGAGTCCCAACCATTCGGGCAATAAGTACACCGTAAGTTTATGATCGGTGGAATACGGATCTTGTGTATAACTTCGGATCTTTTCCAAAGTGTCGTAGAGTTGAACGATTCTCGTGGGAGAAAGAAGGTTTTCGTCCATATAAAAAAAATATAAAAAAAGAAGAACCGGTTTCGGAACCCGCGCGATATCCGATCTGTATTTCGCATAACAAGCGGAATACAATTCTATAAAGGCGTGAATCTCTTCCGATTTGTGTTCTTTACGAACCAAACCCGGATGTTCTCTGAACGCGTGCACCCTTCTTTGAATTTCGGCCGCAGTCGAAGGACTCATCGAGGCGTAGTTTAAAATCTGCATTAGACTTCCTTGATATTCCTCCGGAAGGGCGACGTCTTCGTGCGCTCCGGCTCCTCCCATCTGCATTCCGCCCCAGATCCTCGTTTTTTCCGGATCTTTTTCGGGAACCGTTTCGACTTGAATGTCCATGTCGTTTCCGTTCAAGCTGAGAATTTTCGCGTCAAAACGAATCCATTCCTTATCGTCGCCCGAATACAAAACGTGAATTTTATCTCCCGTTGAAACCGGAAACGAATGGTAGAGTTTTTTTGTGAATACCTTTGTGTGAAGCGACTTCTGAACGAAGTCCGAACCGGGAAGATTCGAATACAAAAAACCGGGAAAGGTTTCGTCCCCATCGGTTAAGAATACGACCGGAATCATTTTTCTAGGACGAGGGCCGAGATCGTGAACGAGATGTTGCAATCTTTTGAATATGATTGCGTCTCTCCAAGCGGGAAGTTCTCCTTGATACGCGAGATGAAGTCCGAACTCCGGAAGGAAAACTTCCTGAAACCAGGATTGTGACTCCGCGATTTTTTGAAGTACGGAAACGGCGGCGTGATCCAAAAAGGAATGAATCTGAAGTACGTCTCTTCCGTTCATATACGCAAGAGGTAATTTTTTCATAATCTTGGCCCTAAGCGCGGCGCGACGTTCGATCGAATTGCGAAAACGTCTTTCCAGATAATATCCGGCGAGAAGCAGAAGGGCCACAAAAATTGTCCCGTTGATGACCGGGATCCAAGAGAATTCCGGCCAGATAAGAATGGGACGCGCTTGCGCTAGAAAGAACATGCGGAATATATACATCTCTTTTTTTCAGGGTCAAGCAGGATTCTTAGAGACGTGTTTCGGTTGAAGAACCCACAATTCAATTCCGAAACTTCGAACCGTTCCTACAACGTGTTACGGCCCGAGCCGGACTCCGATCTTTAGATCGGACGGAACCCGCTTTCCACCTGAAAATCGGGGAAATTTTCTCGGGTTTCGCGCTTAGAAAAACTTCAAAAAAATCATTTACTCTTACGGAACTATAAACGCCGAATATAACGGTCGAACGGCTCTATCATATCATATTGTTTGAATCCTATGCCGTCTTAAACCGTCCCAAAACACTCAATACATGAAATCGACAATGAACACGTTAGTCGCCTCTTTAAAATATTCCAAATTAATAATATATCTATTACTTTAGTATTCCGTTTTATGATTCGACGACACGTTTATCAATAGTCGTTTCTTTGAATATTTGAAAATTCTGATTTTTATATTCGAATTAAAAAAATTCCTTTCCAAGAGTATCCGTAAGAATACTGCTGGTTTTACGGTCCATTTTCATGGGATTCATCGACGTTTCACGTCGGTGGGAAGACGGTTAGAATCCGTCACGGTATCCGCCGCTGTAAGAGGGACGAAAGGCATATTAAGTCACTGGTGTAATCCGGGAAGGCGTGCCGAGTAGGAAGATCTCAAGTCAGAATACGACCCTATGAAAGTCCTGGAGATACGTTTCGTCCTCGGAAGTAAGGCGATCGTAGCTTAAATAGAACATACATATAACACGCGTTCGTGTTCGATTCTTATAGGGGATCGATACGCCCGCATTCGTTCGATTTTTTTTTACGCTCAGGAGAATTTTTCATGTCTACCGTTTTTACGTTCGCGATTGAGAATGTTTACCGGGTATTCAATATCACGATCCGGTTTTCCGTTCCGACTTTAAAAGATCGATACGTTATGCTTCCCTTAAAACCGGAGAAGGCGTAAAAAGCGTGAACCTTTTCGGAATTCTGATCGTAGGACACGGAAGCAGGGAAACCTCCTCCGACGAAGAATTTGAAACCTTCGTTCAGGGATACGCGGCGTTTCGTCCCGAATATGAAATCAACATCGCATACGTCGAACTCGCGAAACCGGATCTAAAAACGGCGCTTCGAAAGTTCGCAAAAACACATAATAAAATTTTAATATTCCCCTTGTTTTTGTTCGCGTCCAACCACGTCAAAAACGATATTCCTTTGATCCTCTCCGATCTTAAGGAGGAATTTCCGAATCATCGATTTGTTTTGGCGCCGCCCTTGGGAATTCATGCAAATATCATTAATTTATTGTCCGATCGTTCCAAGGGATTTAAAAACGAACCGTCGACACAATCCAAAACCGGAGTTATCGTCGTGGGCCGGGGTTCCTCCGATGCGGACGCAAACGGGGACTTTTACAAAGCGGTTCGTTTTTTCGAGGAATCCAACTCGTTTCTTTTCGTTAAACCCAGTTTTATCGGAATCACAAAACCTCTCTTACGCGAAAGCCTGGAAATGTCCGCAAAACTCAGACCGGACCGCATCCTGATTCTTCCGTATTTTCTATTTAAAGGAAAACTAATACAAAAGATTTATAATATATCCGAAGAATATTCCGAAAAGTATCCCTGGATCAAAATCGAAACGGCTTCTCATTTCGGGCCCGATCCGATTTTGTTTCCGATCCTGGACGAAAGAATTTCCCAAGCGCTTGCCGGCAAGGGAGCCCTTCCCTGCGATCACTGCGAGTATCGAGTTTCCATCCCCGGACTCAAAAACAAAGTCGGCGGTCTGAACTCGCTTCTTTGGAGTATGAGACATTTGGAAACTCATACTCAGGCCGCTCCCCACGAGTTCCCGCATAAAAATCTTAAAAAACACGTCTACGTCTGCGAGAGCGCGGACTGCGCGAGGTTGGGAAGTATTTCTCTCATCCATCGGATCCGCTCTTGTATCAAAAAACACGGAAGACAAGCGGACTTTAGAGTTTCTAAAAGTTCCTGTTTGGGACGTTGCGGGGAAGGTCCGATTCTCGTCGTGTATCCGGACGGAATTTGGTATCAAAGGGTGAACGAAAACGACGCGGAAGAACTCGTCGCCGAACACCTGTTAAACGATCGATTGGTCGCGAGACTCGTCGATAACATCATGCAGTAATTTAAGGAGAATACAATGGCATGTCACGAAATAGCCGCGTTGCGGTTGGGTATGATGAACGTTATCGGAATCAGGGACGAGGCCGCGATCCGGCACGAACGCGCGGAAATCGGAGAAGATAGGTTAAACGCCCCGGGACCGATCCGATCCTTGGCGGAAGCGAAAGACTTCGAGTCGCTGATCAAATTTTACGAAGCCTCCCTAACCGATTTGGAGGAAACGATTTCCAAAACGAAAAAGGACGATCCTAAAATGGCATATTACCGTTCTCTTTTGATCTTAACGAAGAAGATAGAATTCGAATTAAAAAATTCAATTTTTACTTTTCAAAATCTTTTTAGAGATCTGGAAGAGATACACGATTTCGTTCATGAAATTTTTCCGGCGTAATCGAGTTGATAACCCAAAGGACGAAGTCAAAAACGTCACCTTCTTCCACTCCGTAAGAGAATCGGAAGGTATTAGGCGTTAGGCGATGACAACAAAAGATTTGAGAGAAGGATTTACTACGGGCGCCTGCTCCGCAGCGGCGGCTAAGGCCGCGACCCGCCTCCTTTTAAAAGGTTATCCCGTTTTGGAAATCGAAACGACTCTTCCAAATCAAAAACAGGTTCTCTTTCCGGTCAAACGTTGCCAACTCGAAGGTGAAGTTGCCATTTGCAGCGTCGTTAAGGACGCGGGGGACGATCCGGATTGTACTCACGGAGCCGAACTTACGGCTCGAGTTCGCTTAACAAAAGAAAGTAAAATCGTCTTAAAGGGAGGGGACGGTGTCGCAACCGTCACAAAAGCGGGCCTCGGTCTGGAAGTCGGAGAAGCCGCAATCAATCCCGTACCTAGAAAAAATATCAGCGAGATGATCTTGGAAGAATTGCGGGGAAGTTCGTTTAACGGCGCGGAGGTGGAGATCAGCGTCCCGGGCGGTCGTGAGATGGCGAAAAAAACGATGAACGAACGCCTCGGTTTGATCGGCGGTATTTCCATTTTAGGAACCACCGGTATCGTCAAACCGTATTCCACGGCGGCGTTTAAAGCGAGCGTCATCCAAGCGATTCGGATGGCGAGAGAATACGGAATCGATACGGCGGTTCTCACAACGGGCGGTAAGTCCGAAAAATTCGCCATGGATCTATTCCCGAATTTGAATGTACTTTCCTTTATCCAAGTCGGGGACTTTATCGGCACCGGAATCAAAACCTCCGTCAAAGAATCCATCCGTCGAGTGATCGTCGTAGGTATGATCGGAAAATTATCCAAGATGGCCGACGGCGTGATGATGACTCACAGAGGAGGCTCCTCCGTAAACACTAAGACGTTATCCGAAATCGCGAGATCCGCGGGAGTTCCGGAACCGATCGCGATCGAAATCCTACACGCGAACACCGCTAGGCACGTATTAGAAATTTGTAAATCTTACGGCTATGAAATCGTATCGACAAAAATCTGCGAAATCGTCGTTAAGAACTGCTCCAAACACGCGGGAACGAATATGATGATTTCCTGTTATATGACGGACTTTGACGGAGCGCTTTTGGGCAAGTGCGACGGTTTTTTACAATCCACCGAACTTACGGAAGGAAATACGATTCATGAATGACATGAGACAAATGACAACTCTCGGAAGGGAGATCGAAGATAAATCCTTTTCCATCATAGACGAAGAGGCCGGAGTTCATTCCTTTTCCAAAGAAGAATGGGAAGTGGTTCGAAGGATCATCCACGCGACCGCGGATTTCGAGTACAAAAACATCACCAAAATACATCGACAAGCGATCGATTCCGGGATAAACGCTTTAAAAAAAGGATGCCCGATCGTATGCGACGTCCGTATGATTATCGCCGGTCTCAACCGGGAAAGACTCGAAACCTACGGTTGTAAATCATACTGTTTTATCTCCGACACGGACGTGATCGAACGCGCCCAAAAAAACAATTCCACAAGAGCGATCGAAGCGATCCATAAAGCACAAACATTCAATCTTTTGAATGGAGCCGTGATCGCCGTCGGAAACGCACCGACGGCCTTGCTCGAAGTCGAAAGATTGATCCGTGCGGAAAATATCAGACCGGCGCTGATCATCGGAGTTCCTGTGGGTTTCGTTTCCTCTGCGGAATCCAAAGAGTCTATTATTAAATTAGAATATAATAATACTCCATATATTATCACCAGAGGCAGAAAGGGAGGAAGTACGATTGCGGTCGCGATCATACACGCTCTTTTTCTTTTATCCTCCAAAAGAGGCAAAAAATGAAGGCGGTTACCGTGGTCGGTATGGGCGACGAAGGTTGCCTCGGATTATCGAGTATTGCGGCTAACGCGATCGCCAAAGCGCAGATTCTTGCCGGAGGGAAAAGACATCTCGATTTTTTTCCTCAGTTTCCCGGTACAAAGATCGTATTCAAAGGAGATTGGATCCAAACGATCGAAAGAATCGCGGAACTTGCTTGCGAACATACGATATGTGTGCTTGCATCCGGAGACCCTCTTTTTTTCGGAATCGGAAACCGGATCGGGGACAAAGTCGGTTCCGAACACGTGGATTTTATTCCCGCACCCAGCGCGATTCAACAAGCCTTTGCCAGAGTCGGTATGAAATGGGACGACGCCGAAATTTTATCCTTACACGGAAGACCCATCCAAGGGCTCGTTACAAAACTGCAATCGTTCCGTAAGGTCGCGTTGTTCACAGACGAAGTCAATCATCCGCAGGCGATCGCTTCCTATCTAATCTCTTTCGACGAATCGGATTGGACCGCCTTCGTTTGCGAAAATTTAGGCGGCAAAGGGGAAAAAGTCCGCAAGTTCGATCTACGATTGTTAAGCGAAGAGGAAGGAATCGGTCGTTTGAACGTTTTGATTCTCGTTCGTAACGATACAAACTGGAGATCTCCGACGGTTGTGCCTAACGTTTCCGAAGAAAGTTATGCGAAACGGATTCCCAAAAAAGGATTGATCACGAAAAAAGAAGTTCGAATTCTTTCCGTCGCATTTTTGGATATCCGAGACAACAGCGTCGTCTGGGACATAGGAGCCGGTTCCGGCTCGGTCGCGATCGAAGCCGCACAAATCGCCAAAAACGGTAAGTCCTACGCGATCGAAGTCGATCCGGAAGGAATCGAAATTTGCAGGCAAAACGCGCTTTCCCAAAAAACGGATAACTTACAAGTAATTCCGGGGAAAGCTCCCGAGGTTTTGGAAAACCTGCCGGACCCGGATTGCGTCTTTGTGGGCGGTTCCAAAGGAAACCTTTATGAGATTATTAGAATTTCCTTAAATAGACTTTCCACTTTCGGAAGTTTAGTCGTAAACGCGGTCACCCTGGACAACGTCTCGGAAGCTTATCAAAGTTTTAAAAAGTTGGGACTTACTCCGGAAGTAACTCTCTTGAACGTTTCCAGAGGTCAACCTCTCGGCGGTTATCTTAAGTACGAAGCCCTGAATCCGATTCACATTTTTAAAATCATAAAACCGGAGGATTTCTCCGCATGAATTCCAACAAATACGGAAAACTCTACGGGGTCGGAGTCGGTCCGGGCGCTACGGATTTGATTACGCTCAGAGCCGTTCGGATTTTAAATTCGGTAAACGTACTCGCGATTCCTAAAAGTAGCGAACACCTGGAACCTTTCGCTTGGAGAGTTTGTTCTCCGATTGTCGAAAAAAATTCCGCCCAGGAAAAATTGTTTCTTCATTTTCCGATGACAAAAGATCCGGAGATTCTCATTCCCGCTTGGGATAAGGCTTTTGCGGAAATCGGTAAACGTTTAGAAGAGGGGCATAACGTTGCTTTTATCACTCAAGGTGATCCTTCCGTTTACAGTTCCTGGAGTTATCTTTTAGAAGAAGCGGGAGATCGTTGGCCCGGAATCGATGTGGAAATCGTTCCCGCAGTCTCGTCCATCACCGCGATTCCCGCCGCTCTTCAAATTCCTCTTGCGGACGGAAGAGAACGTTTCTGTGTGATTCCCGGAACCTACGGAATCGAAGACCTTCCCGAACTCGTACAACATTTCGATACGATCGTTCTCACAAAAGTGGGGCAAGTCGTTCCCCGGCTAGTTACTATATTGAAAGAACTGAATATTCTAAAAAACGCGAGTTATGTTTCTTACGGAACGACCGACCGGCAAAAAATCGTCAAAGATCTGGAAACGATTCAAAACGAAAACTGCGATTATTTTTCGACGGTGATTTTATCGATTCGAAAACGTAAGGGTGTGTTAAGAGGACAAAACGTTGAAACGGAATAGAAAACCGTATTCCGTTTTTGTAATTACAAAACACGGGCTCGATATCGCCAAAAGAATTCAATCCGTTTGGAAAGAAGCGGAGCTTTTCGTTTCTCCTAAATTCATCCAAGACGCCCCGCCGAATTCCAAACTTCTTTCCCTTCCCATGGACAAAACGTTACGCGAAACATTTCGGGAATACGACTGTCACATATTCGTCGTCAGCGTGGGCGCCGTAGTCCGTATGATCGCTCCTTTATTAGAAAATAAGAAAACGGATCCCGCCGTTCTTTGCGTGGACGATCGCGCCAATTTTTCGGTCTGCGTTTTATCCGGACACGTCGGGAGAGGAAACTTTTTTACCGAACGACTCGCAGAAACTCTTTCCAATATCCCCGTGATCACGACCGCATCCGACGTTTCCGAGACTTTAACCGTGGACATACTCGGTAGGGAACTCGGTTGGGTTTTGGAACATCCCGATCGAAACGTAACCCGAGGTTGTGCGGCGGTCGTAAACGAAACCAAGGTTTTGTTCGTACAAGAGACGGGCGAGCCGAATTGGTGGCCGGTCGATAAACGCCTTCCGAAAGGTGTGGAATATTCCACTTCCCTAAACGACGTCGACCCCAATGATTACGAAATCATTTTGATAGCTACGGACCGGAGCGATTTGGCGACAACTCACAAAAAACATTATGAAAATTCAATATTATATTATACTAAATCATTGGTGTTAGGGCTTGGGTGCGACCGAAACATCGCTTTTGAAACCGTCGAGAAAGGGATACGTAAAACATTAAACGAAAACGGACTTGCGATTCAAAGCGTCCGCGCGATCGCCACCGCCGATTTAAAAAAGGACGAGGCGGCCTTTCTTGCGCTCTCTCAAAAATACGGCTGGGAATTATTTACTTTCCCCTCGGAAGAATTGGATCGGGTTTCTCGGATTATATCCCCCTCCGAAGTCGTCAAAAATTTTGTCGGAACAAAATCCGTCTGCGAAGCCGCAAGCCTTCTCGCATCGGGCGCGGATTCTCTTCTTCTTCCGAAACAAAAATACAAGGAAGAAGAAAACGGTAAAAATCTCACGATCGCAATCTCCCGAATTTCCTATCCGAAACGATCTCAGGATTCGATACTACATTCCGATTTTTTAATAAAGGAAAATGAATGAAAAAGGGAAGGTTGAACATCGTCGGAATCGGTCCGGGTAACGACGCGCACATCACCCCGGCCGTTTTACAAGCGATTCGAGAAGCGGATCTTGTGATCGGTTACGCCGCTTATATCGAACTCGTCAAACACCATTTAGGCGGCAAACAAGTGACACAAACAGGAATGACGGAAGAAGTGGGCAGGGCGCAAACCGCAATCGATGTCGCAAAAGAAGGTAAAATCGTCACCTTGATTTCTTCGGGAGACGCGGGTGTTTACGGAATGGCGGGACTCGTCTTTGAAGTGTTGAAAAAAATCGGTTGGAGGAGGAAAGATCCTCCCGAAATCAAAATGTTTCCGGGAGTTACCGCGGATAGTTCCTGCGCGTCTTTGATAGGCGCTCCCCTCGTTCATGATACGGCGAGAATTTCCCTCTCCGATCTTTTGACTCCTTGGTCCGTCATCGAAAATCGTTTGGAATGCGCGGCCAAAGGGGATTTCGTAATCACTCTTTACAATCCGGCTTCCGGACGAAGGCAAAGACAAATCGTAGAAGCTTCGAAAATTATTAAGCGACATCGTCCCGGAACCACTCCGGTCGTTTTGGTCAAGAGTGCGTATCGAAAACAACAAGACGTCCGACTTTCCGATCTGGATCATTTCTTAAATTACGAAATTGGAATGAACACGACCGTGATCGTAGGTTCCGCGAACACGTTCGTCTACGAAGGTTTTATGATCACTCCGAGGGGTTATACGAACAAGTATTCTTTGGAAGATACAAGCCTTAGGGAAGGACAAAGAAGAGGTTTTTCGCTTCGTTCCGCAGGGGATCTGCAAAGCAGAGAGAATTCGAACGATTCTCGCATAAACCTGAACGTCACGAAAATCCAAGGAGCCTTTGTCAAAAAATCCACTTCCGTTATGAAAACGGAGGAGAATCAAAACGAATTTTCCGAAAGTTCGGCGACGCGCGACGCCTCTATAGAGATACATTCTTCCGTCGCTTCAACGACTATGAATCAGGATTCGTCGGCTATAAACGCGATGGCAACTTTAGGTATACTTTCGCAAATACAAAAACGGGATGTACACAAAGAAATCAGGTCCGTAAATCCCGAAAATAACACGTTAGCCTACATCGGTCGTTTGGGTGGGGGAATCCTCTTTCGTACTTTAGAAAAATTTTATATAGTGGGAAAACTTAAAAACCCTACGCGTTTCGAAGATTACGGTTTTGCGGATCCGGAAGAATACGGAGGTAAATACTCCAAATTGAATATTACGGATTTCGAAAAAGTTCGGATTTTTCGATTTGAATTTTTGATGGTCGTTCCAAACGAAATTCTTCCCGAAGAAATTTATGAGAGATTCGTTATTCATAGAAATTCTTCCGTAAGCGAACGTCTTCTTACTTATACAAAAAGTGAAAGCGAAAGAGTTTTTTTAAACGGACAAGAATATACGGACATTTCCTGGCTGGGAACATTACCCTTGGAAGTGTGGAATTTAGTTCGCGGAGTCATCTTAAAATGTTAAAGAGCGAAATACTATGAAAGTTTACATCATCGGAGCCGGGCCGGGCGATCCGGAATTGATCACGGTAAAAGGAGCGAGACTTGTGGAAACCTGCCCGGTTGTCCTTTATACCGGCTCGCTCGTACCCAAGGCAGTGATCGAAAGAGCGCAAAAAGACGCAATCGTATTAGATTCTTCGAATATGATTTTGGAGGAAATCATTTCCGTAATTCTACAAGCTAAAGAAAGAGACCAGGACGTTGCCAGGGTTCATACGGGAGACCCTTCCATCTTCGGATCCACGGCGGAACAGATGAGAAGATTCGATTTTTTGAATATTCCATACGAGATCGTCCCGGGAGTCAGTTCCTTTACCGCAGCAGCAGCCGCTCTAGGAAAAGAACTGACTCTTCCTGAAGTTTCTCAAACCGTAATCATCACTCGTACCGAAGGAAGAACACCCGTGCCGGATAAGGAAAGGCTCGAAATTCTCGCTCAATCCGGAGCCACTCTTGCGCTCTTTTTAAGCGTTTTACACATTCGAAAGATCGTCGAAAGACTGACTCCTTACTACGGAGAAAAATGCCCGGCGGCGGTCGTCCAGAAGGCGAGTTGGCCGGAACAGAAAATTTTAACAGGAACGTTATGCGACATTGCAGAGAGAGTGAAAACCGAAAAAATTTCATCCACAGCGATCGTTTTTGTCGGTCCGGTTTTAGACTGTTCCGATTTTGCGGATTCCAGATTGTATTCCTCGGATTTTTCGCACGGCTTCAGAAAGGCTAAAAGAAATCCATGAATTCCGACGCACAACATGTGAAAGGACTTGTGATCGTTCACACCGGGAACGGGAAAGGAAAAACCACGGCAGCGCTCGGAATCGTCTTCCGCGCGTTAGGAAGAGGTTTGAAATGCGGGGTCGTTCAATTTCTAAAGGGAAAATGGGAAACCGGAGAAAGGATGTTCGCAAAAACCGTTCCGGAACTCGACTTTTACGTTATGGGCTTGGGTTTTACCTGGGACAGCGACGATCTGGACAAGGATAAACTCGCGGCACAAGCCGCGTGGTCCGTCTCTTGCAAAATGATTATAGAAGGAAATCATAATATTATAATACTCGATGAAATTACTTACGCGTTTCATTACGGCTGGTTGAACGCTCGGGAAGTCGTCGATATCCTCGCCAAAAGACCGAAGAACGTTCATGTTGTAATTACGGGAAGGAACTGCCCGGAAATTCTGACGGACTACGCCGACTTAGTCAGCGTGACCCAAGTCCAAAAACATCCGTATCAAAACGGAATTCCCGCTCAAAAAGGAATCGATTTCTGATGAACGATTCTAACTTTGAAATCAAAATTCCGAGAATCGTAATTTCAGGCACGGGAAGTGGCGTCGGAAAAACCACGGTCGTTCTCGCGCTTACGCAAGCCCTGCAAAAAAGAGGATTGAAAGTCGCAACCTTCAAGTGCGGGCCCGATTATTTGGATCCCACGTATCATTCTCGAACGTCCGGAAAAACATGCCATAACCTGGACGGATGGTTGATGGGAAAAGAATCCGTATTAAACGTCTTTCACCAAGCGTGTCATAACGTAGATATAACGATCATAGAAGGAATGATGGGACTGTTTGACGGTCATTCGCCGGACTCGGATGTCGGCTCCACGGCGGAAATCGCCAAATGGCTCGCCTCACCCGTGTTAGTCGTTGTGGACGCAAGCGGCATGGCGAGAACCGTCTCCGCAATTTTAAAAGGCCTAAAAACTTTCGATTTGGATCTCAATCTCGCGGGAGCTTTTACCAATTTTATCGGAAGCAAATCCCATATTCAACTTCTCAAAAACGCGTCCCCGGACATTCCGATCCTGGGAGGTTTTTTAAAACATCCCGAACAATCGTTTCCGGAAAGACATTTAGGTCTGTATTCCGCTTCGAAAGATAATTTACCCGAACAACGATTCGTTTTTTGGGGTGAAAAAGGGGAGGAATGTTTAGAGATCGATTCCGTTTTAAAAATCGCAGGTTCCGCTCCGAAGATTTCAGGTCCAATCTCTAAAATCAAAACGGTTTCGAGTCGTTGTAAAATCGGAATCGCCCTGGACTCAGCATTCCATTTTTATTATGAAGAAAATTTAATGCGATTGTATAAAGCCGGAGCCGAACTTGTGTTTTTCTCTCCGATCTCCGATTCCCGACTTCCTACCGTGGACGGGCTTTACTTTGGAGGCGGATATCCGGAGCTTTTCGCAAACGCCTTATCAAAAAACGAATTTTTGTTAAACGACATTCGAGAATTCGCATATACGAACCGGCCTATATACGCCGAATGCGGCGGGCTTATGTACCTTTCGAACAAAATCCGGCTCGTTGGAGGGGAATCCCGTCCGATGGTCGGCCTGATACCCGGAACCGTGACCATGCGCGAAAAATTAAAATCCCTCGGTTATGTGGAAGTCGTTACAAAAAAAGAAACGATCTTCGGCGAGGAAGGACTTCGATTCAGAGGTCATCAGTTTCGTTATTCCGATTTGGAACTCGACCGATCGCATCCGATCGAATTGGTTTACAAACTCAGAAAAAGAAAGGAGAACGAAGTAAACGAAGAGGGTTATTTTCATAATTCCGTACTCGCCTCCTACATACACGCGCACTGGGCGTCCAATCCGTCCTTGCCGGAAGGATTTGTTCGATCCTGTTTACGGTTTCCAAGATGATTGATGCGCCTTGTGTAAGGATCGATTCCGCTTCTTGGCTTACCGCAAACTTTGAAGAACCGCATAACGTTCTAAGTTGGGCGATCATCGGAGGCGGTTGGACGGAACAAGTCGATTGTGTTTTATGGCATCGCGTTCGAGACGACGATCTCACCCCGGATATAGATCCGATCGATTACTTCCGCAAACGTTTGCTCCAAAAAGAAGAATCCGGAAACGTTGTCGGCTTTCTCACAAGCGTTTCTCTTGAAAATTATTCGGAAGTCATTTTACAAAAAGAAAATATACGGATCCGATCCGTCGTCACCGCAGGACTTGGAAACTCCGTCCGTATCGGAGACGTTCCTTTCCAATCGAAAGTCTACGGAACGATCAATATTCTTGTACAATGTTCCGCTCCTTTGAATCTGAGTACTTCCTTAGAAGCTATTTCCTTGATCGCGGAGGCAAGAACTCTCGCCGTATTGGAAGCGGGAATACCGAGCCAAGCGGGCCGGAAACTTGCAACCGGAACCGGAACCGATTGTATCGCGTTCGCTTCTCCCGCACGTTACCCGGAATTGCGTTATACGGGCAAACACACTCTTCTAGGTCATCTTATCGGAAAGGCCGTTCACGATTCCGTCGTTCAAGGAATCGCCAACTGGAAAGAAAACGGATCGAATAGGGAATCCATACAACGGAGAAACGAGTGACTGAAGTCATCTTGATCACGGGCGGTTGTAGAAGCGGCAAAAGCGGATTTGCCCTTCAACTTGCAAACAAAAGCGAAGGACAAAAATACTTTGTCGCAACCTGTCCCGTCTTTGACGAGGAAATGAATGAAAGAATTTTAAAACATAAAAAAGATAGAAAGGATCTTTCCTGGGAAACCATAGAAGAAGAATTCAATCTTTTGAATGTATTCGAGTCCGATCGCGTATGGAAACGATCGGTCGTCGTAATCGATTGCCTCAGCCTCTGGATCAACAATCTACTCTATCGTGCAAAAATAGAAAAAACCGAAATCGAGATCGAAAAATATTGTTCGAAACTCGTACAACGTATTCGGAAGTCCGAAGCGGAAAGTGTGATTTTTGTAAGCAGCGAAGTAGGATTAGGACTCGTGCCTGAAAATAAAATAGGGAGAATCTACAGGGATCTTTTGGGAATCTGCAATCAAACAATAGCGCATAACGCTGATTCCGTTTACTTTATGGTGAGCGGCATCCCTCTTAGGATACAAGAAAATAAATTTGAAATTAAAGGGAATCGGAAATAAGTGAATCGATCGGAACACGGAGGTAATCTTTTAGAACTTTCACAAATGGCGGAGTGTAAGCCGAACGAGATCTTGGATTTTTCCACAAACGTCAATCCGCTCGGATTTCCCGAATGGTTACGGCCGTTTATCCATTCCAAAATCAGCGATCTTATTTCTTATCCCGACCCGAACTATACCTCCTTAAAAGAAACTATATATTCAAAATACGGAATACATTCGGAGCAGATCGTTTTTGGAAACGGCGCGTCCGAACTTATTTTCCAGATCCCTTTTGCGATCCGTGCCGATTATGCTTTGATTGCAACTCCTTGTTACGGCGGTTATAAGAAAGCGATTTCGCTCAGGGACATTCCTTGTATCGAACTCCTTCTCAAAGAGGGGAATTTTTTCCGTTTGGATTTTGACGAGATGCGAGACGTCTTAAAATCAAAACCCGATCGAAAGGCGTTGGTCTTTTTAGGACATCCGAATAACCCGACTGGAATCACTCTCGATAAAAAAGAAATTTTAAAACTCGCCTACGAATTTCCAAATTCAAACTTTGTAATCGACGAATCCTTTATCGATTTTTGTCCGGAAGAAACCTCGTTTCTTAGAGACAGAACGGACAACATGATTCTGATTCGATCCATGACAAAAATTCTTGCGATTCCCGGCTTGAGAATCGGAGTTTGTTTTGCCTCTTCTACGATCTGTTCCCTACTTTCAAAAAGGCTCCCCACTTGGAACGTAAATTCTCTTGCCGCTGCGGTTTACGAAAGAGCGCTTTCGGATACGGAATATCTTAAAAATTCGAAACAAAAAGTCCGCGTTTGGAGAAAAAAACTAGCATGCTATCTTTCTAATTTATATTTTCTGCATCTATTTCCAAGCGAGACGAACTTTCTACTCGTCAAGATCTTAAACAATCGGAACACACACGACTTAGTCCGAAAATTGCTCCAAAAACACAGGATCGCAGTTCGGGATTGCGGAAATTTTTCCGGGTTATCCGAAAATTTCATTCGAATCGCGGTTCGCACCCCCGAGGAAAACGAAAAAATCGCGGACGCATTTTCGGACGTCTTATACGGAACGAATAAAATCCGCAAACGTACTAAAAAAAAGCCTGCGATTATGTTGCAAGGAACGGCGTCTAACGTCGGTAAAAGTATCTTAACGACCGCGTTCTGTCGTATCCTCGTACAAGACGGAATTAAAGTGGCCCCTTTCAAATCGCAAAACATGGCTCTCAACTCCTTCGTAACTTTGGACGGAGGTGAAATCGGAAGAGCCCAGGCATTACAGGCGCAAGCCGCGAAAATTATCCCCGACATAAGAATGAATCCGATCCTACTCAAACCTTCGAGCGAAAAGGACTCGCAGGTGATCGTCAACGGAAAACCCGTGGCCGCAATGGATTTCAAGGATTACACAAAATATAAACCGATCGCGTTCGAAGAAGTGAAAAAATCCTTCGATTCTCTTTCATCCGAATATGATGTAATTGTAATAGAGGGCGCGGGAAGCGCGTCCGAAGTAAATCTGAAAAAGAACGATATCGTCAATATGAGAATGGCCGAATACGCCAAGGCCGACGTTTTTCTTGTCGGAAATATAGATCACGGCGGAATTTTCGGCTCGATTTTAGGAACGATGGAATCCCTTTCGGAATGGGAAAGAAAACTCGTTTTCGGTTTTATCATCAATCGTTTCCGAGGAATCAAAGAACTTTTAAAAACGGGCACGGAATATCTCGAAGAATATACCGGCAAACCCGTACTCGGAATCGTACCACATCTTCAAAACCTCGGGTTGCCCGAGGAGGATTCCCTCGAATTTAAATCCGGTGCGTTAGACGACACATCGGAGTTGGGAGAAAGAATCGACGTCGTTTTGATCGACACCCCGAGGATTTCCAATCATACGGACATAGACGCGCTCAAATCCGAACCGGACGTTCGGATAAGGATCGTACGGAACCCGAAGGATTTGGGAGAACCGGACGTTTTGATTCTTCCCGGAAGCAAAAACGTAATCGCCGATTTGAAGCATTTACGAGATATCGGTTTAGCGGATCGAATCGTCTCTCTCGCGCAAAATCAAAACATCGATATAGTGGGGATTTGCGGCGGCTATCAAATGCTCGGAAGGAACATTTTCGATCCGTATAAGATCGAAACCGATCTAGGAAGCGCCAAAGGGCTCGCTCTTTTACAAATAGAAACAGTATTAGAAAAACATAAATTTCTAAAACAAACTTCCGCTGTACATGTTCCCACTGGATGCGAGGTCCGGGGATACGAGATCCATCACGGAAAAACGGAATCCGTCGGAAATACTCGGGTAAATTTTTTAAACAATAGGACCGAAGAGTTGGGACATAGCGATTTAACGGGCAGGATTTGGGGAACATACATTCACGGAGTTTTTGACAAGGACGAATTTCGCAGAAAATATCTGGATCAAATCCGAGTCCGAAAGGGGAAACGACCTTTGATCGACGTCCAAGTCCATTACGATTTGGAGAAGTCTCTGGATAGTCTGGCTACACACGTTAGGCGGTCATTGAGTACCGATCTGATTTACCGAACTTTAGGGCTGGATTAAAATGCCTTGGATCGTAACCGTGTCCGTACTCCTCGATCTGATATTCGGGGATCCGAGAAATATTCCTCACCCCGTACGCGCCATCGGTAAACTGGCAAGAGCGTCCGAAAAATTCTTCAGGCGTCGCTGCACTTCGGAAAGGACCGCGGGAATTTTGGCGTCCTGTTCCGTGTATTCTCTTTCTTTTTTGATACCGTTTTTACTCATCCGATTCTCGAACGAACTTCATCAGGTTATGACAACGCTCTTATCGATCCTTACGATTTATACCACGATCGCGATCCGAGATATGATCGATCATAGTAAAGAAGTTTACGACGCTTTAGTTCAAAAAGATCTTATACTCGCTCGAAAAAAAGTTTCCCGAATCGTAGCAAGGGACACAAAACATTTGGACGAACCCGAGATCATTCGAGCCTGTGTGGAAAGCACCGCCGAAAGTCTTGTGGACGGTATTACGGCTCCGCTTTTTTACGCGGTTTTCGGCGGACCTTCCTGGGCGATGTTTTATCGATCGATTAACACGTTAGACTCCCTTTTCGGATACAAAAACGATCGATATCGAAAATTCGGCTGTTTCCCCGCCAAGATGGACGATTTGGCAAACTACCTTCCTGCGAGAATCACGTCTTATATACTCGTATTTGCATCCTTGATTCTCGATTATAACTTTAAAAATTCATTATATATTCTCCGTAGGGACGGAAGAAAACATCCGAGTCCCAATTCGGGACTCACCGAAGCGGCGGTCGCCGGAGCTTTAGAGATACAACTCGGCGGGACCAATTTTTACGACGGAATTCAAAGTATAAAACCGAAACTGGGCAATCCCAAAAATGAATTTCAAACGGAACAGATTCTTCAAACCAACAAGTTGGTCTTATTAACCTCCGTTTTAACCGCGGCATTTTACGTTTTGATCTATTTGATCGGAGTTTGTTTTTGGGAAGAGTGGAAACTAAAAAATTGAAAAATACATTCAAAAAATCAAATGCGATTTACGTTTTTAGACACGGAGAAACCGAGTGGAACCAAGAAGGTCGGCTCCAAGGACATTTGGAAATTCCGATTACGGCAAAAGGAGAACGCCAATCCGAATCCATAGCCCCGATTTTAAAAAGTAAAGGTGTGGAAATTTTGTTAAGCAGCGACCTTAGAAGGGCCAAAAGGACGAGCGAAATCGTATCGGCAACGCTCGGTTTAGATCCGATTTTCGATTTCGGTTTCAGAGAAGTGTTTTTGGGAGAAGGGCAGGGGAAATTGATAAGCGAAGTCGACCTTTATTTCGGAAAATCCTTTTGGGAACGATGGAACAACCCCGATCCGATTTACGACACACTTTGTTTTCCAAACGGTGAATCGAAACAGGATGTGGACGACCGAATTCATTCTTCCCTTACGGCTAAGATAAACCTTTTTTCCGATCGAGTTGTCGCGTTGTGCACACACGGTTTTGTCATAACGCGAATGTTTAAAATGTATCAATCAAAAACAAAACAAATTCAAAATATTCAAAATACAGAATGTATTGAATTTAATCTCGAAGATATTCTTTCAAGAAGATATCCTTAAAATAAATTAAACCTATAATTTAATAAGGTCACGAGTCTTGTGATTTAAAATTATTTTTTGTAAACGAATGCGAAAGCGATTGTATGTTGCGGCCGAGGAAACTTAGGCGGATGCTTCTCTATGGATCGGCATCCGGGAAAGCAACACTTTAGTTCAAGCAAACAACTCAACGGCGCTGCTCCCTAAGGGTCGCAGCACCGGGAGTAAGATTAAGTTGAAGAAAATAACACTTTAGTTCAAACGCGACCCAGTCCCCCCAGGGCCGGGATTGAATTCGCTCAGATTTCAACCGCCAAACTCACGGTAATTGAAATAAGCAAGGTTTAAACGTTTTTTTTCGTTTTGTCGAGCGTTATTTATCCTTTATGACTCTTTACAAAACGGACAAACGTTAAGAATCATTCCAACTAAGACTTAGAATCATGTTTATTAGTATTATTTAATTTATTTATATATTTTATCATCGGCTTACCCGTCTAACGGTACGAATAAGAGGAAAAGTAAAATGAAAATTAAAGCGAATATGAAACTAAGTGTGATTGGGGCGCTCATTGTGGCGTCTTTCATGAACACGATCACGTGCGAAAGCAATGAACCGTCAAATCTACGTTTGGCGGCGACATTGTACCTTTTGGGAGTCAATACTGAGACCGCCGGCCCTTCGGCGCCGGATCTTCGTTCGGCTGCAACTTTCGCGAGTTTTGGGGGTGGAGCTGGAATTACAAACCAGGGAACCATCACTTCGATTACGGGGGATATGGGAACTACGGGCGCTTCGACTATGATCACCGGATTTCACAATTTAACCTGTGGTTATACGGAAACTCCGTTAAATATCGGCGCAGTGAGTGGAACCATTTATACGAACGTTCCTTCTCCTGCCGGAGTGACCTGTACTGAAGGAACTGCTGCAACCTTTGAAGCTGCGACTACTACTGCCGCAGATGCTTTGGCTGCTTTTAACGATCTTGCTTCCAGACCCAATGGAATGGATCCCGGAGCAGGGCAATTAGGCGGATTAACTTTAATCCCGGGTGTATATAAGTCGGCTGCAGGTCCATTCTTAATTACCGGATCTGATCTAACTCTGGATGCACAAGGAAACGCGGATGCAGTTTGGATTTTCCAGATGGCAAGTGCTCTTACGGTAGGCGCCCCTGCGGCCCCACGTTCAGTGATACTCGTCAATGGAGCTCAGGCAAAGAACGTTTATTGGCAAGTAGGTAGCGCGGCAACTATCAACGGAGCCGGTGGTGGAACCATGGTGGGAACGATCATTGCAAGTGCAGGGATTACGTTTTCTACCGCTGGTAACTTAACCCCGACAACTTTGAACGGTAGAGCGTTAGGTTTGTTTGCTTCGGTGACTATGGTGAATACCATCATTAACTCCAGCGGAGTTCCTGCTGCTGTTCAACCGGCAACGGCTCCTGTGTCCGGTGTTACGGTAACCGGTAGTACTTCGGCTGATGTGGTTGGTGTTGTATCTGGTGGAGGATACATCAACGTTGAGAATAACGGTGGACACGTTGCGGCGACTGAAACAGGTACCGGAACGATCAACATTGTAAACAATGGCGGTGTGCTCACTGCGACCAATACGGGCAAT
Organism: Leptospira weilii serovar Ranarum str. ICFT; assembly: GCF_000332415.1. GTDB lineage: Bacteria > Spirochaetota > Leptospiria > Leptospirales > Leptospiraceae > Leptospira > Leptospira weilii_A. The sequence continues at coordinate 149,707 of NZ_AOHC02000021.1, read as the reverse complement.
GGTGTGATGACGATTCACAGCAATGCCACCGGTGCAGTAACAGTTACCAACACGGGTAACGGCAACGTGACCGTAAATGCAACGGGTGCGGCCGCGATTGCTCTCACACACACGGGTGATGACGACTATATTTATCCTTAGTCCAATCAATCATCCTCAGGGATGATCTGCGATCGTAGTTTTGGAAGTCGCCCTTGTGAGGCGGCTTTTTTTATACATTCAAATTTTTGGAACCTTTTCCAAAAGGTAATCTAAGTTTTAACGAGGCGACGGCCTCAAAGACGAATGGTCCTCCTACAAAATGAACTTTCTAAAAACGAGCAACAGGCAACTTCCGATAATCATCATTATGTCCCATGAAACTATGAGCCAGATTTTGTCTCATTCTAAATATCCATTACCGGAAGTTTTGTGCTCTGGCATATCGGTAACACTCTAAGACCGGAGACATGGGTTACACTTGATTCGTTGTAGTCGTACACAGGCGTATCGTATTTGAATACTTCTCACTCGTCCTTAAACAGTTCGTCCGTAAATCTTGAATCTCCGACCAATCTACTTTCCAAAAGATTAAACCCGACTCTTCGGAAATACGGTTCGATGACCTTGAGATATTGTTTTTTGGTTCTCACATAAGCGTAAGGATCTTCAAAGTAGATGTCTTTTTTCATCCGGATGTAATCGTCCTTTGTGGGAACGGAGAAATAGAGATACTTAACGATTTTATGAAGTTTTTCAAAAACAGGTTTTAGATCGCCTTTGATGTATTGAACCACGGAATTGCAGATCCCAAGATCGAAGGGAAGATGAACAAAATAAGAAAGATCCAATTCTTGAACGGTTGTATTTAAGACAGAGATGTTCCACGCTCGAATCCATTTCTGAGTCAGAAGTTCGTCGAGCATCTGTTCGGAAGGATCGATGGCAAGAACCCTACCGGGTTTGAAAATTTTCACCATTTCCTTTAAGAGAATCCCCTTACCAAACCCGAAGTCCGCGACTGAATTTACGTCGATTTCCATCAGATTCAGAATCGATTTCGCATAACGTGCATGCTCTTTGGCGTTAAACGTGGCGTCGACATCGGTCCCCGAGCCGTAAATATCCCTCCAATACGCGGTTTCAAACGGCAGTCCGTTGGCTCCCAAGGTCAGGTCGTCCGACTCTTCTTCGACATCGGCTCCGAGATTCAGTTTTTTCTTGTAAAAGGATACGGCGAAATTTTTTCCTTTGAAATCGGAGCTCTTATCTTTTGAATTCGACTTTTTTTTCCAAATCGATTTCAAAGATTCGGTTCCGGACTTAAAGCGGAGGCAAAAAACATTCCCGTAAGAAAACGATTCAGGTGTGTTTCGCCGGTCTTAAGCAAAAGTTGAGACTTTGCTTTTCCGACTTGAATCTTGATCTGAGTGTTCTCTTTCTCACCGGAGATGACTTTCGTAAGAAATCCGGTAATCAAAATCTGTTCTCCCGATAAAAAGACGAACTGCGGATTTTTAAACTTATACCGTTTGAGCATTTCTCTTTTGTCCGCGAGCCAGACTTCTTCCAAAAACAAATAGTCCCGATTTTTCCATTCCTTCGGTCGTACGGATTGAAGTTTTTGTTTGGAATGAAAATACACGTAAGACGAAACCGCGGGGCTCGCGTAAATCTTTTCGTCCGTCTGGATCACGACCCTACTCTTAAGATTGACGAGGTCTTTCGTAAATGCACTCAACTTGATCGCGTTGATTCCGGATGTCGGTTTAACGGAAAAATAAGCGGAGACGAGTAAAATCACCATCAACACCGCGCTCGCGGCGACACTACTCAGTTCTTTTTCCGATTTTAAAAGAAAACTTCCGATATAAAGGATCAAAAACAACGGCCCGAAGTTCGCCAAATAACTCCATAAAAGTTTGTAAAACGTTTCGAATGAATTCGCACCGTAAAATTCGGCGGTAATCAAAACGGTAAGAAGAGTTAAAAAAACTCCCATGTAAACGAGTAACACCAACTGAGGAATGTTCCTTCTCTTAAAAAAAACGGACTGATGTTTCTTTCTTTCCCGAATTCCGACCGTTCCGGCCTTGATTACGAAAATCGTCATTCCAATTAAAAAAACCGTAAAGTGAGAAAAGAAACTCCCCAGGATACATACGGCTAACAAGAATATGTCGCTCAATGTCTCCATTCTAAACGCGAGAAAAAGTATGAGCAGAAAGAATAAGCTGAACAACTCCGCATAAAAATACAAAGGCATATAGAAAGTCAACGGAGTGATCGCGGATAAATAACAAAGAAGATAATGATTGGGTTTCCATTTTTCTCTCTGAAGTATTAAAGCGATCCAGTGAATCGCGGACGAAAAAATAAATGCGGAAAGAGAAAACAGAGCCGTGGTATAGTTGAGTCCGGTGATCGATTTCCAAAGATTCAGAATCAAAAACGGAAGCGGCGGTTGATCGGAGTAAAACTTTCCTTCCTCCGTTAAAGAACGGAGATTGGCGAGCATTTCTATCGCCTCCGGATTTAAAGGTTCTCCGAACCAGTTGTAAAGTAAGGTAAGGACGACTGCAAGACCGATCGCAGATAGGAAAACGAAAATTGGGTTGGCTTTATTGTTTCTTTCTAAGTCCATTGGGGTTCGTTGGGTTTTGCGGAAATCAAAGCAAGTATAAAAATTTGGGTGAAATTCTACCAACACATTTTGAAGTAACACGAGAACCTCGAATCGGGACGGAATTCATGGAAAATAAAAATCATATCCTATACGACAAAACCGGAAAAGCATCCAAAGAACCGGCTTGGATTTTCAGAACGTACGCGGGCCATACAAACGCGAGAGAATCCAACGAACTTTTTAGAAAAAACCTTTCCAAAGGCCAAACCGGTCTTTCCATCGCCTTCGATCTCGCGACTCAGTGCGGTTATAGTTCCGATCATGCGATTGCAAGACCGGAAATCGGTAAGGTCGGCGTTCCGATCAACACCTTGGAAGATTTTAGAATCCTATTCAACCAGATCCCGATCGAAGAGATGAACACATCGATGACGATCAACGGAACTTCGATGTATCTTTTGTCCCTCTACGTCGCACTCGCCCAAGAACGTGGTGTGGACGTTTCTCTTCTCCAAGGAACCACTCAAAACGACATCATCAAAGAATACCTCGCGAGAGGGACTTATATCTTTCCTCCCGCCCAATCCATCCGAGTGATCGTGGACATGTATGAATATTGTCTGAAGAACATTCCGAAATGGAATCCTTCCAACATCTGTTCGTATCACTTACAAGAGGCCGGTGCGACTCCGGTTCAAGAACTTGCGTTCGCACTCGCTACCGCGATGGCGATCCTAGACGCGATCCAAGAAAGAAATTGTTTCACTCCGGACGAGTTCGAACAGTGTGTGGGGAGAATTTCATTTTTCGTTAACGCGGGAATTCGTTTTGTGGAAGAGATGTGCAAGATGCGCGCCTTCACCGATATGTGGGACGAAATCACAAGAGATCGTTATCAGGTAAAACAGGAAAAATACCGTCGTTTCCGTTACGGGGTTCAAGTAAACTCTCTGGGTTTAACCGAAGAACAACCCGAAAACAACGCGTGGAGAATTTTGATCGAAGCGTTAGGCGTCACCATGAGCCGGGACGCGCGCTGTAGAGCCCTCCAACTTCCCGCTTGGAACGAGGCGCTTTCTCTTCCAAGACCTTGGGATCAACAGTGGTCTCTAAGACTTCAACAGGTTCTCGCGTATGAAACGGATCTTCTCGAATATCCGGATCTATTCGAAGGTTCTAAAGTAGTGGAAAGCAAAGTCAAGGAACTCAAAGAAGAAGCCTACAAAGAAATCCAAAAGATTTTGGATATGGGCGGTGCGATCAAAGCGATCGAAAACGGTTATATGAAATCCCAGCTTGTGAAGTCGCAAGCGGAACGTCTTGCTAAGATCAACAACAACGAACTCATCATCGTCGGTAAGAACAAATGGACCGAAGGAACCCCTTCTCCACTCATGACCGACCAAGACGGTGGTGTTTTCAAAGTGGATCCTAAGTCTGCGGAAGAAACTCTCGAAGTTCTCGCTCAAACAAAAGCGAAAAGGGACGCGAACCGAGTGAAAGCGGCTCTTGCAACTCTCGAAGCGGATGCAAAAGCAAACAAGAATCTGATGCACGCTTCCATCGAATGCGCCAAGGCGGGCGTTTCTACGGGAGAATGGGCGGACGTTCTTAGATCCGTCTTTGGAGAATACAGGCCCGCGACCGGTGTCGAAGGACAAAAACTCAATCTCGAAACGGACAAAGTGGTTCGAGTCAGAGGAAAGGTCGAAGCGTTTTTAAAAACAAACGGTTCCAGACCGAAGATCGTAGTCGGCAAACCGGGGTTAGACGGTCATTCCAACGGCGCCGAAATGATCGCCGTGTCCGCTAAACACGCGGGTTTCGACGTGATCTATTCCGGAATTCGTTTAACGCCGGAAGAAATCGTTCAGACTGCGGTGGAAGAAAACGCGGACGTGATCGGTGTTTCCATTCTTTCCGGTTCTCATCAAGAATTGGCCGAGCAGATTTTCCAAGAATTAAAACATTATAAAGCGGATATCCCCGTCGTATTCGGCGGAATCATTCCTCCGAGCGACTTTGACGCTCTTTTAAATCTCGGTGTGAAGGCGATTTTTACTCCGAAAGACTACGATCTGATGGACGTGATGGAAAAGATCATCGATATCATTTCCAAGACGGTCAAAGCCGCATAACGTTACACGGGTTCGCTTCGGATAAGGTAGTGAAACATTCCAAAGAAGATCTCGCGGATCTCATTGCTGGAGCGCGGGAGGGAGAAAAATTCCCTCTCGCAAAACTCATCTCCGGTTTGGAAAGACCGGATTCTTTCGAGTTTAGAAAAAATCTTTTCGAGGCTCTTGCGGCGCACGGGTTTACCGGACGGAATTCTCTCACAGTAGGTTTTACGGGAACTCCAGGCGCTGGGAAATCGTCCCTTCTCGGTGAACTCGCGACTCAGTTTCTAAAATCGGATAACGGGGAAACGATGGCGATTGTCGCGATCGATCCTTCGAGTCATATCTCCGGCGGTTCTTTGTTAGGTGATCGAACGCGTCTTTCCCTTCCGGCGCGTGAGAAACGAATTTATTTCCGTTCTCAACCCAGCCAATTGGAGTTAGGCGGTGTCAATCCGTACACGTATCACGTCATCCGTCTTTTGCGTTGTTTTTTTCGTTACGTGTTTATCGAAACGGTCGGGATCGGTCAGAATGAAATCGAAGTTTCCAAACTGGTCGACCTTTCCTTTCTCGTTTTACAGCCGTTAGGCGGGGATCAGGTTCAGTTTATGAAAAGTGGGATCATGGAAGTTCCGGATTCTTTCATTCTGAACAAATGCGACGAGGTAGCTCTGGCGAACTCCAGTTATCACATGTTGATCACGACCTTGGAATTTCTAAAAGATATTATGCCGGGGAAAAACCTGCCGCCGGTTTTTAAAACTTCCAGCAAAACAAAGGTTGGAATTTCCGAGCTTTTGGATTTTATCCGTAAGGCAAAACCCACGGGTGATCGTTCTAAAGAAACGGTTCTACAACTCAAGAAGTGGATCAAAAACGAGTTTGGTAATTTCGGTCTGAAGATCATCGAATCTCTCCCCTTTTCTAATTCCGAAAATTTTGAAACTCTGGAAGGAATGGCCCTTCGGGAAATTCGAAAGAATCTGAATTTTTAGTCGGTTTTTGAATCGACATCGACGTGGAAGTTAGTTCACCTTACGGGACTTAGGCGGACCTTCACGGATCGATCGAAGTCCCGCTTCTTAGGAACCTCGGCGGTAGCGTTCGACCATCGGGTTCGGTTTGAATTTCAATTCCCTGGATATTAGATTTTGCTGTAAATCGAGCGTCCAGATCATCCTGTAAGTCCGGTGAAAACTAGGAACTCCTCTATTTAAAGTTTCCACGATAGAATCTCCGACGCCAACGTCTTCCAACCAAAGCATATAATTAAAAAGATAACATCGCGATACCCCGTGCGCCGCCGCAAGCGCGCCTAACATCGCCCAAGTCCCGGTATTTACACGAATGCTTAACTTTTTCATTTTCCCCACTCCCCGGTTGTATTTGATTTTACCCGCCCTGAAATGAAGACGTTTCATCGCCGCAATGTATTTCCCGTATCTTCGTAACAGAGACGGAAGCCGCTTTGGAAGGATTTTCTTCTCTTCCCGACTCAAACGATCCCAATAAGTAAACGGGACCAAAAGAGAATCCAAACCCAACGAACCCTCAATCAAAGCGGATTCAATTTTCTTACCGGAAGCAAACCATAACATTTCCATACACAGTACGGTTCTCGAAACGAACACAACGGAGCGAATTTCCGAAATTTTTTTAGACCAAACTCCGAAAATCAACGACACTTCTCCTTGACATAGGAAATTTATTTCCTATTCTACTTTCCCTATGAATCTTACGAAAACCATTCTCATTTTCTTAATCACGATCCCCCTCTTCGCGGAAACGGGAGAACATCCCAATCACGCGATCGGAGAAACTCTCCTCAAGATATCCAAACGAGCGAACCTTCCGGACGCGACAATTGCAGGCTCGGGATTTCGCGCGGTCGTAATCGTGGGAGACGTAGACGGAGACAACGGACGGGGAACGTTAGGTTATATTAAGAATATGCAGGATATCGCAAAGGTTCTTCGAGCAAGAGGCATTCAAGTAATCGAATATTATAGTCCCAAGAACTCATGGGAGCAGATCCAAGGATCGATCCAAGGAACCGACCTGGTTCTTTACGCCGGACACGGAATCGGAAGCAACCTGACCCAAACCCCCTATCATCAAAAGTATGTGGGAGGTTTTGCGTTGAAGGGAAAATTCGTTTCCAATGAAGACGTCGAAAACACACTCAAACCTGCGCCCGGTGCGATCGTAATATTCTTAGGCGCTTGTTTTACCGCGGGGAACATGGCTTACGACATGGGAATTATAGACGCCGAAGAAACGAAACACAGGGTATCCATGTATTCCGCACCTTTTTTAAAAGCGGGTTTTCAAGGATATTATGCGACATGGGCTCCTTGGACGGCTCAGAGTATAATCGCAGAACTTTTTACGGATAAAACGTTCGGTTCCGTCTACGACACTCAGACAAATCTTTCCGAAGTGACAAAAATAGATCACCCTACCGATTCGAACGGAAAATTATTCTATCATAAAGGAAAAATGGAATCCAAAGTAGTCTTCGACTACGCGTTTGCGGGAAATCCGAACGCTCGCATAACCGATAAACCTTCGTATAACAACACGCAGACGACCTTAACCCCGGAGGAACAAACCGCAAAGAACACAGCTCTTATCAAAGCGGTATATAAAAAAGATTTAAAGACCGCGGCCAAATTGTTAAACGAAGGAGCGGACCCGAACGCGGAAAACAAAGGTTGGAGAATACTCCATCTCTCCGTATATTTCGATCTTCCCGAACTGACAAAACTTCTTTTGAATAAGAAAGCCGATCCGAACTATCAAGTGGACGGATATACGGCGCTTTCCTTAGCGACCGCTTACGAACGCACCGAGATAATCCCCCTTCTCGAAGCGGCGGGAGGAACCAAGTCCCGATCGACTTCCGTTAAACCGAAACCTTAAATGTCGATCCAAACGTCGGATCGATTTTGGAAACAGTGCATAACGTTGAAAAAATCCGTCAAATTTCGGAAGATACGATCATTTCAAAAGTTTAAACGCGTGCGTCCAGGATTGGGATAAAAGCCCCGGAATACACCAGAGAATACAAAGAGGTTCGATGGCTCTCGCGGCTTCCATTTTTCCCATATCTTCCGTATCCCATCCGAACAAATCCAAAATTTCCTTCACTTGTTTTTTGGAGGAGTCGTCGTTTCCACAGATAAACATACTCGGTTTACCGTCCTTCAACCGAGGGTTTACCATCAGAGCGTTTCCGACGGAGCTAAAACACTTTACGAAATTCGCATTCGGTATTTGTTTCTGAAGTTGCTCCATTAGAGATTCATTGTATGATGTGAAAAATTTCAACACGCCGTTTTGCGGAGGTTCATCCGAAATCGGATTGGTGGTATCGATGATCGTCTTTCCGCTTAACGAATCGAATCCGGCCAACTTCAACACGTCCGAGGCGATGTTCCCTTTCACAGACAGAATCAAAATCTCTCCGAAGGCGGCGGCTTCCGCAAAGGTCCCGATTGAGGCCCCCGCTCCGGCCTTGGATAACCAATCCTTGAGTTTTCCGGAATCTCTCGTGCCGACCTTCACTGTAGCCCCGTATTTTAAAAATCCGTCCGCGAGAGCCTGACCGACGACACCGGAGCCTAAAATTCCAATTTTTTTTCCTTTCATAGTTTCTCCTATAACCAGTAGTTAGAATTCAGAGGCGGGGAAAGCCTTCCCCGCGCTTCATCCCGAGCTTGCTGTTTCTCTAATTTAGCAATGTTTAATGGTGTATTCAAGCTCTGGATTCCGCTACCCCTTCGCCGGGGGATTTTACTGTTAAAAAGCCCGGACTCGGTTTCATTGAAACACAATGAAATTGGAATATTCAGAAAAGCTCCTAATACCTAACTCCTAGCCCCTAGCGACTTGAAACCTGCATATTCAGAAAAACTCCTAATGCCTAACTCCTAGCGACTAACGACTAACGACTTGAAACCCGCTACCCCTTCGCCGAGGGATTTTACTGTTAAAAAGCCCGGACTCGGTTTCGTTGAAACACAATGAAATTGGAATATTCAGAAAAACTCTCCTAATCCCTAACCCCTAATCCCTAATCCCTAACTTGCATATTCAAAAAAGCTCCTAATACCTAACTCCTAGCCCCTAGCGACTTGAAACCTGCATATTCAGAAAAGCTCCTAATCCCTAACGCCAGTACGATTACCCTTTTTTCCTTTGTTCTTCGCTGATTAAGTTGAGCGCGCTACCCGCTTTGAACCAAGCGATCTGTTGCGTGTTAAACGTGTGATTTACCTGAATCTCATGAGAAGAACCGTCTTTGTGGTGTAATACGAGAGCCAGAGGAGCTCCTTCCCGGAACGAAGTCAAACCGAGAATGTCAATGGAATCCTCTTCCTGAATCTTATCGTAATCCGCCTTATCCGCGAACGTAAGAGCGAGCATTCCCTGTTTTTTCAGGTTGGTCTCGTGAATTCTCGCAAAGGATTTAACGAGAACCGCTCTGGCTCCGAGATGTCTCGGTTCCATGGCCGCGTGTTCCCTGGAAGAACCTTCCCCGTAGTTTTCGTCTCCTACGACAACCGAACCGATTCCCTTTGTTTTATACGCTCTCGCAGTTTGAGGAACGGGTTCGTAAGCGCCGGACAACTGATTTTTTACTTCGTTGGTTTTATCGTTAAACGCGTTAACCGCTCCGATCAAAAGGTTATTGGAAATATTATCCAAGTGACCTCTGTATTTCAACCAAGGACCCGCCATCGAAATATGATCGGTGGTACATTTTCCTTTTGCTTTGATCAGAAGTTTCAAACCTTTTAAGTCGTTTCCTTCCCAAGGAGCAAACGGAGAAAGCAACTGAAGACGATCCGACTTTGGATCGACCGCAACGTTTACCTGGGAACCGTCCGCGGCGGGCGCGATAAAACCTGCGTCCTTTACGTCAAAACCGTTCGGAGGAAAGTCAAGACCCGTAGGCGGATCGAGTTTAACGTCTTTTCCGTCCTTGCTTTTCAAAGAATCCGTAAGAGGATTGAAATCCAAGGTTCCGGCGATCGCAAACGCGGTCACGATTTCGGGTGACGCGACAAACGCGTGGGTTCCCGCGAGACCGTCGTTTCGTTTCGCAAAATTTCTGTTAAACGAAGTGATGATGGAATTTTTTCTTTCGGGGTCGTTCGTATGACGGCTCCATTGACCGATACAAGGACCACACGCGTTTGCAAGAACCACTCCTCCGATATCGGAGAAAGTTTTGATCAAACCGTCTCTTTCGATCGTATAACGGATCATCTCCGAACCCGGAGTCACCGTGTATTCCGCTTTGACTTCCAGATTTTTCTCGGCCGCTTGTTTCGCAACGGAAGCCGCACGGGTAATGTCTTCGTAAGAAGAGTTTGTGCAGGAACCGATCAGACCCACTTCCAAGTTAGTCGGCCAACCGTTTGTTCGAACCGCTTCCTTAAATTTGGAAAGAGGAGTCGCAAGGTCGGGAGTGAAAGGTCCGTTGATATAAGGTTCGAGTTCCGACAAGTTGATCTCTATGACTTGATCGAAGTATTTGGCGGGATCCGCGTAAACTTCTTTGTCACCGTTTAAGTGTTCCGCGATTTTATCCGCGAGTTCCGCGACGTCTTTGCGGTTCGTCTTTAAAAGATATTCTTTCATGTTTTGATCGTAACCGAACACGGAAGTAGTCGCTCCGATCTCCGCGCCCATGTTACAAATCGTTCCCTTACCCGTGCAGGAAAGACTGTCGGCGCCTTCTCCGAAGTATTCCACGATCGCACCGGTTCCGCCTTTTACGGTAAGGATTCCCGCAACCTTTAAGATGATGTCCTTTGCGGAAGCCCAACCGGAAAGTTTACCGGTAAGTTTCACACCGATGAGTTTCGGAAATTTTAATTCCCAGGCCATACCCGCCATCACGTCCACCGCGTCTGCGCCTCCTACGCCGATCGCGATCATCCCGAGACCGCCCGCGTTTACGGTATGAGAATCGGTTCCTATCATCATCCCACCCGGAAACGCGTAGTTTTCCAAAACCACTTGGTGAATGATCCCCGCGCCCGGTTTCCAGAAACCGATCCCGTATTTGTTGGAAACGGAAGAAAGAAAATCATACACTTCCTTGTTCACAGTATTAGCGGTTTTTAAATCTTCAGCCGCTCCGTCTTTTGCTTGGATCAAGTGATCGCAGTGAACGGTGGACGGAACCGCTACCGTATTTCTTCCCGCAGACATAAACTGCAAGAGAGCCATCTGGGCCGTAGCGTCCTGCATCGCAACTCTATCGGGAGCGAAGTCAACGTAAGACTTTCCTTTTTCGTAGGCGGCTTTTGGTTCGCCTTCCCAAAGATGGGAATAAAGAATTTTTTCGGTAAGAGTCAGAGGTCTTCCAACAACGTTTCTCGCTTTTGTAACTAGATCCCCGATCTTAGCGTATCGGGCGCGAATCATTTCTATATCGAATGCCATTGTTTTCTCCGTAATGGTTGCCCGTCCCAAGAGAATGCCCTGAAGTTCATCGAGTCGGACAAGAACCTTAGACAGGTTCAAGCGGTGCGCTTTGGAGTCGGCAGCCTTGGTGGTAGGGACAAGTTATAAAATCATGCTGTTGCAAGCATTTAGTTTGTATAGGATTTTTCAAAGGAAGGTTGAAAAATAAGATTTTGAGAATGTTCGAGTTCCCGCACTGCAACGGCTTATCGGAAGAAAAAAGAAACCCAAGGACATTCTCCGGAAATTTTCAAACGATCAGTTACGAATTCTAAGTTCGACGCGTCGGTTCATTTCTTTTCCCTCTTCCTTGGAGTTGTCTCCGATCGGAACACTCGCACCTTTGGGAATGATTTCGAAACGATCCTTGGAAATTCCGTTACCCGCGATATAATCGCGAACCATTTCCGCGCGAAGAAGGGAAACCTTACGATTGACTTCTTCGGTTCCTTCCAGAGAAGTGTGGCCGATGATTTTGACTCGAATGGAAGCGTCTTCTTTCATCCAACGGGCCAGTCGGTCGAGACCCGATCTCGATTTTTTATGAACCTGAATGCTGTTCTTTTCAAAGCGGATCACTTTGGATTCGATTTCTCTAAACCGGAGATGGGAAGACGGAGCGTCTTCGTCTTTTCCAAACCAGGAGAAAGAAGATTCGGATTCTACATTTTTTTCCGTTTTGGAAACCATTGCTTTCGCGGCTTCCGGCTCTTCTTTCTTTTTCATTTTGAAAATGGGAACTTTTGCAACTTCCGATTCGTTTTTCTTTTTTTCTTTCGACGGAACCCTTGCCTTTACGGTTTCTTTTACCGTTTCAGCGGAAACTTCTTTTTTTTTCAAAGAAGAAGCCGGATCTTCCGTTGTTTTTACGGCGACCGATTTCATTTTCATTTTTGCCGTTTCTTTTGCGTTTAGGATTGTCGGTTGCGTTTTGATCGTTGCCGCTTTTTCGGAGTTTTCGACGGAGAATAAGCTCCAGAAAAAATAGATCAGTCCGGTGAGAATCAGAAGACCGGATAAAAAAATCAGGGTCGGAACGGTTTTGTCTTTTTTCAGATGCGGTTTTGCCGAGGGAGTCGGAATGTAATTCGTATAATCCTTTAAAGGAGATTCGTAAACGCTCTCGTTTTTGTATTCCTCCCGAAAGTTCGCGTCCGGAGCTTGTGCGTCGTCGATCAGGATCGATTCGGAAGCCCCCTTCTTTTTCGATTCCTGACCTTTTTTAGCGGCCCATTTGCGGATTTCCGTACGGAACCATTGGTCCGACTTTTCGGTGAATTTATAATTCTCGCGGATGTATTCGATCGTATCTTTTTCGATGTCCGTATAACTGCCGTTATCCTGAACCGCTTTTAAAAGATGTTTCGCGTCATTCACGGAAATCCTACCGTCTCGTTTGCCGGAAATACATTCCTGTGCAAGTTCAATCAACTCACGATCGTACTTTCTACCTTGAATCGTAACGTAGTAGTTTTCTTTTTTCGCCATAATCTTTTCCGCCGCATCAAAATTTAGGGAAGAATTCATTCCCTGCAACCAAAAGTTGATTCTCATTTTATAAATTCGGTATCAATGATTCGGAAATTGACTCTAAACGCCGATCCATAGGGAGGCCCCACAAGTTAGTCAGGATTCTGTATCATAAGGATCAAAAACCGATATTTTTCAGGTTTTCCGACAGATTTATCTTCAGATCCAAATACTTGTGGGGTTGGTTATGTCTGCTGAGTTGTCTCGATCCGAAAGTTCAGAATTTTCCGTAGTACGGACTGATTTCTCGGAGCGAACCTCCGCCCAGAATACAAAGAAGAAGTCGATCCAATCCGATCGAAATCCCGCAAGAGTTCGGAATTCCCTCTTGAAGCGCACGTTCCAGACCGGAATCGATGGCGAATACTTCTTTACCCAGATTTTTTCTGAGATTCTGTTCGGATCGAAACCGGGAAACTTGTTCGATCGGATCGGTTAATTCTTCGAATGCGTTTCCCAATTCCAGGTTTCCGTAATAGAGTTCGAAACGTTTCGCAAAACCGGATTCGATCTTGGAAAGCGCCGCCAACTCGGGCGGGTAATCGTATAAAAACGTAAACCCTTCGGGTAGATGCGCCTCCACAAGATTTAAGAATACAATAAAAAACGAATCTTCGGTTGCTCTTTTTTCCGCGGGGATTTCGCTCAGTTTGTGTTCGGAAATCACTCGATCGAGTTCCGACTTGGAAACTCCACAGCGGGCGTATTTACGGAAGGCTTCTTCCACGGACATTCTGCGAACCTTGTTTGGGTCAAAACCGAAAGAATAAAATTCCAAATCCAGAACTTCCAAAAGTTCCGTACAAAAATCCATCAGACCTTCCAAAGAAATTCCGACCGTATAAAATTCGAGCATCAAAAACTCGGCGCTATGAAACGGACTTCCTTCCTCGCCGGAACGAAACGTATGCGTAATTTCGTAGATTCTTTCCAAACCCTTGGAAAGAATTTCCTTAAGAGAATATTCGGGAGACGTAATCAAATATCCCTTTTCTTTTCCGGAAGGAGAGCGGACTACAAAAGGATCCAGGTAGGGTTCCATGGAAGGAACCGCTTTCAAACAAGGAGTGTCCATTTCCAAATAATTTTTTTTTTCGAAAAATTTTCGAAGGACGGATAAGAACTTGGCTCTTCGGATTAAAATATCCTGACTCAACTCATTCATTTGACCTTTTGTTTTCCTCTAGGAGAATAGGAACTCCTTTTCTCTAAAACGTCGTCTAAAACGTCGTCGGAATTCCAATGTGACTTTTTACTTGCAAAAGTACGATTTTATGATAAAGAAAAGTCAGCCGAATTTTCGGAAAGATCGAAATATGAATCCGATACGGAAATACGAACGTTTTGAAATTCGCAGAAACCGTCAGACCACGGAAGTGACTCCTCTCATCTCTTCCTTTGACGAGGTTGAATTTGACGAATTCAAATCAGTACTCGCACTCGTATTCTATCAATCCAATCTTCATGTCAAAATCAATCTGGGCGGAGTCAAGGTTTTACCGCTTTCCGTGGTGATGAAACTCCTTTCCTTTGCGTTCGATCTGAGACAGAAAAACCGAACCCTCGTCGTATCCGGAGCCGGCGCCTCGTTTAAAAAATTGATTCAATTCTATAGAATGGACAGAGTTGTTCTGATCCTTTGATCGACTCTTCCGATTTCAGAAAATTTACAGAAGAGAAAAATCATACTTTGTTAAAGTCTAATCACCCTTTTACGAAAATCTCCCTGATTTCTGAATTCTAACCACTAATGCCACGCCTGAAAGACCAACTTGATCCCTAAGTTTCCCAAAAGTAAAAGAAGGCGGGAAGGAATTTCCGTTTCCTGTAAAGAGGAATCCGAAAACTCCACGGAAACATACAAACAAAGAGAATGTTCCGCCGAAAACTCTTTCACCTTATGACGGGAAGGAAGAACCTTCTCCAAGATCTGAAGGATATGATCTTCCAAAGGAGCCCGCGCATCCAACGTGGAATGAAGTTGCCAGTGACCGAAGCCGAGAGGTTTTCCTTCCTTATCGGTGGCGGATATCGGAGTACTGAAATCGGGTTTGAGATCCAATTCGCGCGTAACGGACTCCGAGTCGAGACCGTCTTCGTTTACCGAAAGGATCACCCAAGTGAGCGGATGGGTCTGACGATTACTCATAGTTTTTTACACACTCTCGAACTTTAATGATATTTGATATTAATTTAACACAAACCACGGTTTTACCACCTGTATCCAAACAAAGGTGAATGTTCAAAATCGAAAATCGTTTGAATATCCGGTAAAAATATGGCGAACAAAAAAAATTCCTTTATTAACATTTCATCGGTTTTATCTGTTGCAGATAAGGTAATTTTATCCTCTAATTCTCTTGCGGAGCTCTCTAATGAAAACAATTTTAGTCATCGAAGACGATCCGGATATCGGAAATTTAATACGCAAATCCCTGGATTCGGCGCACTACTCCACCACTTTACAAACGAGCGGAGAAGAAGGTCTCAAATTCTACAAAGCAAATCATCCTGACATGGTTATCTTAGATCTTTCTCTTCCCGACATAGATGGAATCGAAGTTTGTAGAACCGTTAGACGAAACGACGAGAATACTCCCATTTTCATCGTAACGGCAAGAAACGAGGAAATCGACAGAATCATGGGACTCGAATTGGGCGCGGACGATTACATTACAAAACCCTTTTCCGTCCGCGAACTGAAAACGAGAGTGGACGTTTTTTTCCGCAGATGGGATAAAAAGGCGGGAATCAAACCGAACGTCGGCGCCAGCGGTGAAATCATTCGAGGCGCGTTGAAAATCGATCCGGTTCGCAGAAGAGTCACACTCAAAGACAATATCGTAAACATCTCCAGAAAAGAATTCGATATCCTGCAACTGATGGCCGCTTCTCCCGGAAAAGTTTTTTCCAGAGAAATGATCCTGGAAGCGGTTTGGGGAATGGAATGGGACGGGTTTGAAAGGATGATCGATTCTCACGTGAAAAGGATTCGTTCCAAACTGGAAAAAAATTCGGCTCAACCCGAATGGATCGAAACGATCTGGGGAATCGGTTATAGATTCACCGACAATTACGATAACATCGTAATTCCGGAATAAAGTTCGATTCACGCAAAAGAACAACGGTATCGACGCGGTTTGTGTCGATCCTAAGGTAAAGCCCGGGAATTCAAAATTCACCGGGCTTTTTTTATACGTTGTCGAACGTTGAATCGATTCGTATAAACGATCGGCGTTGCCGCTCCGCGGCCCGGGCTCTCCGCTTCAGTCAAGTTATTGTGTATTTCCGATATACGTTATCCGTCACATCCTTCAATAACTTGACTCCGCATCGATCCCTAACGCGGGCTCGTCTTGGAACTAAAAAAAATTAGAGAACGACGGAACGGTTTCGAAATTCAAATTTCTCGAATATTAGAAAATATGAAAATTAAGGGAGTTTTTGAGACGGGCTTTTTGTTTCGAGTTTGTCGCAAAACGTCTCGAGTTTTTTCGGCATCACATTCATTTCCGCAATTTTCGTATGTTTTGGGACGAGTTCCTAATATTTTGCATTAAAACCGTATTTTGTAATAAAAATAAACGGTACTCGATCTTATAGGAATCGGTAAAACAATCTCGGGGTTTTCGGTCATTCCGATAAAATCGTACGGTTGGCGGACAAACTCTTAATATTTAAAAACCTTTTCGGCTTCTTCCGCAAAACGAAGATCCAAGTCGGTGATCGTATTTTTGGAATGGGTGAAAATTTCCACGGCAACTTTTCGATAACTTAAGAAAAGATCCGGATGATGGTTCAACCTTTCGGCGACGTTCGCAAGCGCGTTCACAAATTCCACACCGGCCAAGTAGGTTTGAAACGAAAACGTTTTGAATAAAAACGGAACGTTCTCTCGGAACTTAATTTCCCAACCGGAAGGAATCCTTTCTCTCAGGTTTTTCAGTTCCGACTCGTTCATACGAATTTACAAAACCTTTTTGAGGGTTTGTTTGATCTTTTCCGCGTCGTCTACGGCTCCGTTGGAAAGCGAACCGGCTCTCGCCATCAGATTGACCGCGCCGTCCATTCTCGCTTTGAGTTCCTCGATCTTTTGGAGTTGTTCGTTCAGGAACACGATCTTGGAATCCAACTCCATCTCTCTTCTTTCCAACAAAAGTTTAAAGTTGTCGAGCTCCTGAATTTTCTTTCTGGTTTTTTTAGCCTCGGAGTCCACGTCTTTTCTGTAATATTTTTCGAGTTCCTTCTCCGCTTGAAGATGACGTTCTCTTTCCGCTTTGAATTCTTTTTTCATCAACTTCAAAGCCTGTCGATACGCCCTATTGAAGATTCTTTGTTTTTGACGTCTTCTCAGACGAACCAGCTTACCGATCCAATTCATATGTTTGTCCTGATCTTAAGATATAAAAAATTTCCACGTCGAAAATCGAAACGTTCCGTCTCTTGCGATTCAAACCTTAAACGATCTAAAAATCGGCGACATTTACGCATTTTCTGAAATGAATTTTTCCATTCTTTTCATTAGACCTTAGAATTCGAGAGAAAAACCTACGTCCAAAACGACGAAAGTGGTTGATTCCATGATGGAAAACTTGGAAAAAGAATCGAGAGGAAACAAACATGACATCCAAAACGGAAGATTTTAACGAAGAAGTAGAATCCTTAAAAGACAAAGCGAAAAGAATTACGGGAAAGGCACGGGAAGAATACTTAGAGCACGTATCCGATTTTAAGGAAAAAATCAAACAAATCTCCGGCGATACGTCCGAAAAAGCGAAACAAATCATCGACGAAACCGGAACCTACATCAAGGAAAATCCTCAGAAGGCGGCGTTGATCGGACTCGGAGTAGGACTTGGAATCGGACTCCTTGTAGGAATGCTCGTCCGCAGAAAATAAAAAACCGCGAATACAAATGACAAAAAAAAGAAAATCGGAAAGGGAATCGTATAATAACGAATATACGAAAAAAGGAAACGATCTTAAATCTCATTTCCTCGCATTGGTCGATTCCATTCTGGAATACTTCCAAACCTTACTCCTCTATGGAAAAAAATTCTTAATCAAACGATTTCAAACCGGAATCCAAGCCTATATTTTTTTTAAGATGGCTCTTTTCTTTCTCGTGTTCGGTTTCGTCGGTTTTTTAGGAGCCTTTTTCGTTTTCCTCCATAGAATCACCGAGGGGGACCTTCTCCTTTCGAGCCTAGGCGCCGGTGGACTGAGTTTTTTTTTAGCGTTGATCTTTCTTTGGATGGCGGCGTCTTCCCTGAAAATTAAGGATCGATCATGAAGGAATTTCCGGATCTAAATCCGTTCGACGGAAGCGATCGTTTTTTAGGAAAAGATCCTTCCGATATGAGTTTGGAGGAACTAAAACTCTATCTCCACATTCAGAAACTCAGAGTACGTTTGGAGTTCGAAAAATTTCAGTCTTCGATCCACTATACGGGAATGATTGTGGACGCCCTCGACAAATTGGGTATGGGGGAATTTCTACAATCCTTTCTGAAAGTGCCGGATAACGTATCTTCGGAGGAAAAATAAAACGGGAGGTTTTATAATTGAAATTTTTGAATACGTTCAACCGCTCTTCGCAGACTGTATGAATTTTGTTTTGCCTCCTCGATATTCCAAATGTTTTGTATAAAAGGCAAAAGCGCCGAGTTATATTCAGGACCTTTTTTAGCATACACTTTCGGAATTAATTTCTCGCGTAATATCGTATCCGAACTACGAGTTGCAAGTTCTCGCATCCAATAAAGGCTCGGTTTGAAATTAAAATTCAACTCCACACAATCCGGTCTTTTTTTATCCTTCGAACTTACTTGAGGAATCAGATCTTTATCGATGGAAAGCCATTTAGAGAAACCCGAAACGTCCGACATCAACCAACTTTCCCCTTCATCACATGCGACCCGGAAAAGAAGATGGTCCCTCAGAGAATCTCCGCATAACCAATCGTTCATCAGAACCGAAGCACATAAATAACTGTCTAAATCAGTTAATAAAATCGTAGGGGTAGAAACTCGATTTAGTTTACGAGAAATATCCTTAATCTGCGATCCGCGCGCCGGAATTCGAGCGCCTATTTCCAAGTCATTTCTTTAATCTTTGAGAATTCTAACGATGATTTCTTGCGTTACTAAATCTTCCCCGGCAATATCGATTTTCATCTTACTCTCAATTACTTTTCAATTACTTTTCAATTACTTTGAATTTTGAGAATTTTGTGAATTTCCTTGGGAGCAATTCTGGGAATCACCGCTTCGGCCATATTAAATCCCGCACCAAGAAAAGATTTAATCTCTTCGATTTCCATCGCAAGTTTAATCTCGGTTCCTTCCTCCGTCGGAATCAATACGATCGTCTCATCGCCGCTAATGCCCTCATCACTTAGAATTTCATAACTATGAGTGGAAATAATAACCTGCCTCACCTTCCCTTTTCTTCTCTGTAGTTTACCGATAAATTCAGGTAAAAGTTTTACGATAGCGGAATGAAGATACAACTCGGGTTCTTCCAACAAGAACGTTCCTTGTGTATCTAAAAGAGCCCACATAAACCCGATCAATCGCAATGTTCCATCGGAAAATTGACCTTCTCTTTGTTTGGCTCCCTTTGTACGCCAATGCTCGTAAATCGCCTCAAGGTGAGGTATTCCATTTTTATCTTTTACGAAGCCGATATTGGTCAATTGAGGAACCGATTTTTGTAAAAATTCGTTGATCAATTTTAAATAAGAATTTCGAGTTCGTTCCGGCGTCTTATTCATTTTTTCGAGAAGATTTCTACCGTAAAAATCCTCTTTATTTGCGGAAAGCTGATACGAATTCGAATCTCGAATCAATTGAGGAACGATATGCAGATATTGAATTTCCTGAAAAAAGTGGTAAATTTCACGAAAAGTAATATTAGAATTTACTTGTTCTAGATAAGTGAATCGTAACGTTTCGGAATCCTCTTTATCGTCCGATGATTTTCTTTCTAAAATCCATTTATTTTTATCCCCGTCAAAAACTCTTTCTTCTAAAATCGAAACCTGATTTCGAACTATCCCTCCACCGGAATGTTTAAAGGATAACAAATATTTCCATCTTGGGTTATGATTCGTTGCGTTTTCATCCGCAAGATGAACCTCTATGGTTACCCCGGAATACGCCCGCCCGATAAACATCGAATTTTCGAAACGCCGTCCCTATTTTCTACGGCGAACTGCAAACCGCCTGCCTGTTTAACAATATCCCGCAAAAATCGAAAGACGTCTAGAAAATTCGATTTCCCGGAAGCGTTTGCACCCACGACGAAAATTCGGTCCGTCAGCCGAACTTCGGCTTTCCGAAAATTTTTCCAATTTGTTAATAGAACCTTACTGATAATCATTTGATTAATTCATATATAAAATTAATTCACTATCCAAGTTCGATTGAACAAAATATTCAATAGAGTTGTTGAAAAATTAATTCTCCATTTGTTTCCGTTTCATTGAAATGGGCGATCGAAGCGGTTTTGTTAATTGCGACTGTTGAATTTTTCAACAACTCTAATATTAAAAATCCTTTCCCCGGTAAAATATACCGGTAAGAATATCTTCAAACCTTGCCGGATTCGGTTTCAATTTACTTCCATAATTGTTTCTAATTTCTTAGATGAAAACATATCAGCCGGAGAAACGACGAAATCATTGAGTGGAATTTTTTTTCCATATCTCTTCTTCATTAAATACTTAACTGTCGGATTACTTAAATCAAAATCCTTCAAACTTTTATCTTCAGTAAGTTCAATGTCCAAGGCTCTCTTAAATATTTTCCAAACTAATTCCGTGCAATACAGTTTTTCATCGGACCAATTGAAGTAAATATCGTAATGTTTTCCGATATATTTATCCCCAACGGATTTCATTAATTTTAATTTCTCGTCAGTTAGAATCGTTTCCGCATTGATTAGTCTTTTAATTACAAAATGTTTATTCTTTCCTCTTGAAATAAAATTATGGATTTCCGTAATCTTTACCGGCTCGACTGCTTCTAAAACTTTTAGTTTTTCTTTATATTGAAACACTATTCCGACGTGTGTATATCGTGATTTGGTTGCGATTTTGATAGCCTTGCCCTGTTCTGAAAAAGTTTCCTGAAATATTAAATCGCCTTCTTTAAATTTATCAAAGAGAGACCCGGCGTTCAGTTGAAAAGAGGCAAAAAAAATCGAGATAAAGAATAATCTTTTTTTGAGAGTCGGACCGCTTGCGTAACAAAACTTCCTTAGGTATTTCTTCTTCCAGTTGATCATGCTTTTCTTATCCTTTTTTATTACACTCTCCTGCCCACCGAATCGGGGGAAGTTCACGTCTGCCTTTACTTCAAAATCGTTTCCGTTTCAATCGCCAAATACGTTTTCACTTCCCGAATCTGGATCGTTTCCACACGATCCTCTCCGGCGATGATGTCGGAAAGAATCACAACCTGATCCCCGTCTTCGAGCCTTCCCGCTTTTTTGAGAGTTTCAATCGCAAGACGGATCGTTTTTTCGGGATCTCTGGAAAAATCGATTCGATACGGAATCACTCCGCGAGTAAGCCAGAGTTTCCGCCTAACAGTTGTCATATTGGTAAACGCGTAAATCAAAGGGTAATGCGGATGAAAACCGGCCACGTTAAGCGCCGTTGTTCCCCTTCTCGTGATCACGACGATCGCGGGACATTTTAGAGAATCCGCAAGTTCCGCCGCGGACCTCGCCATATACTCCTTTTTATCCTGGGGAATTTTATCCTTAACGTAATCCACTCCGCCCGTTTTCTCGACACGTTGTGCGATCTTGTCCATCATTTCCACACAACGAACCGGAAATTTTCCGGCGGCGGTTTCTCCGGATAACATGATCGCGTCCGCTTCTTCGTAAACCGCGTTTGCCACGTCGGTGACTTCCGCCCTTGTCGGAGAAGGGTTATTGATCATCGATTCCAAAAGGTGGGTCGCGACGATGACACGTTTTCCTTTGAGAGCACATTCTTTGATGATGGCTCTTTGTAGGATCGGCAATTCTTCGATCGGAACCTCGACTCCCAAATCCCCTCTCGCTACCATCACACCGTCCGAAACCGCCACGATTTCTTTCATGTTGCGAACGGCTTCCTGGTCCTCAATCTTTGCGATGACCTGCGCGTGCCCTTCGTTTTCCTCGATGATTTGTTTCAATTGATTGATGTCCTCCGCCGAACGAACGAAGGAAAGAGCGATAAAATCCACGTCCTCTTCCAATCCGAACAGGATATCCTTGTGATCCTTCGGAGTGATCGACGGAAGATTGACTCGAATTCCGGGAAGATTGATGTGTTTCCGGGAACCCAATCTTCCACCGTCGAGAACCTTACACTTGAGCGCCGAGTCGTTGATCTCTTCCACGACAAGATTGATCAGTCCGTTATCCACGGTTACCGGGTCGCCCACTTTCAAGTCCTTAACGATATCCTTATAGTTTACGAACACGGATTGTTCCTCGGATTCTTCTCCGGGAATGATATGAAACGTGAACGTCTCGCCCACCTTTAGCTCCAGATGATCCACCTGAAGGTCCCCCGTTCTGATTTCGGGTCCTTGTGTATCGAGCAGAATCGCGATCGGATTTTTCAGAACGTCCTTATTGAGAGACTTAATATTACGAATGATACTTCTATGAAAGTCGTGGTTACCGTGGGACATGTTCAAACGCGCCACGTTCATCCCGGCCTCGGCAAGCGCTTGAATCATTTTTTTGTCGGCGGTTGCCGGACCGATGGTACAGATAATTTTCGTTTTTCTAAATACGGAGGATTCGCTCTTCATGTAATACCTTTATTCGGGAGAACGGGCCTTAGGACAATTCAGATTTTAGGTATGGTTTTGCGTAGAAAAGCTTCGAGAGAAATCCAAAAGTCGAATAAATCCTGATCGGGCATACTTGCTTTTTTTTGTTCGTCGATGATCGCGGAAGCCTTGTCGATCAGATTCCTGCCGTTTTTCTTCAAGTAACGTTTCGTAACAAGAATCGGAAACGTGTATTTATCTTCCTGATTCCTCACCATAAAAGAGAAAATATCGTTTTTCCCGAATTTTTTGAGGAAGTTGACCAAACCGTCCTCGTCGATCTCACCGTCCATTTCGTACAAAAGAATATTTCGATCCGGATATTGTTGGTTCGACCAATAATCGTCCAAGATGTCAAAAATCCTTTCCAGAAGTTTTGCGTTGAGAGGATCGGCGGGAACCGGAACGGAAGAAGAGGAAGAGCTTTTTTCCCGAGGAACGTTAGTTGCCGTTTGTTGTTTGCGCGCGGTTTTCTCCGCGGCATCCTTTTCCTTCACTCTTTTTTCGGCGAGTTTGGACGCGTCTTCCTGAATCTTTTTACTCCGAGCTTCCACGACTCGTTTGTTCAACTCGATCGTATTGTGAGCGCGGATCTGTTCCACTTCGGATTTATGAACCGTAACGTTTCCGAAAATGTTTCTCCAAAGTCTCGTAAAAAAAGGAAGATATTTGAACAAACTGGACAATTCCAACTTATCAAAGGAAGCGGCCAAATCCTTATCCTCGATAATGTCTTTCACCCTCATACGATCCAAGATCCGGATTTCGGTGTCGTTTCCGGTGGAAGTGAAGTTTTTTTTCGCGGCTTCGACGGCTCCGGAAACCGCAAGTTTATGAAGAACGTAGTTATACAATGTGTTCTTGTCCGCAAATTCGGTATGAAGAATTTGATCGTGATTGGCGACGAGAACTCGAATATCCTCTTCGATCTGCTGGCCTCGGAAACGAAGAGAACTCAGATCCACGATACGATTTGCGGACTTGATGTAGTCTACGATTTCGCCCAGTTTGAGTTTTTTCTCCTCTTTTTCCTTCTTGTCCTTGTCCTCTTCTTCAAAACGAATCAGAACGAGAAGTTCTTCCATCGCCGTCTTTTGATCTCCATAAGCGGGACTTAAGTAAGGCATGATGGAATTGACAAGGGAACGGGTATTTTCCTTTTCCTCGTCCGTTAAAACTCCGATGGCTCCGATTTTTTGCAATTCGGGAATCAAATTCTCTATTAGAAAAATCTTATATGCTTCGATTCTCGCCAAAATTTCGTCCTGGACGTTGTAATAAAACACGGAACGATTTCCGGGATTAAGCGCCTGTTCGTTTCTAAAAAAGAACAAAATTTTCTGTTCAACCAATTTTTTCAAAACGGGTTTGAGATGGATGTTTACCGTGGTTTGTTTGAGTTCCGGGTTGATGTCGAAAGGATCGTTAAAAAGAGTTCCGATTTCCGTGGAAGCGTATGTGCCGGAGAGTTTATTCTCCGAAATCGCGGAATGAATCCGTTTGATAAATTCTTTCCTACTCGGAAAAACCCTATTTTCCTTAACCCAACGCTGAATGGAAGCAAACGTGATTTGATTTACTCCGTCTACGTATCGATGACTGGTGGAAGTGTCCGCGGGTTGCGGCCTTGCAAACACCGGATTCATTTTGAGACAGGATTCGATCCTACCGTCGGATGCGTCTCCGGTCGGATTAAAATCCACCATACAGATTTTTTTTACGATGGGGGGATTGTATTTCGTACAAAGATCTTTCAGAAACTGAGAGACCTTATCTTTGTCGAGATCCAGTTCCCTTGCCAATTGATCGACGTTGGGCAAAATTCTATTGGTTACGAATTTATCCGTCCACTCGCCGATCACGAGCAAAAGTTTATGAATTTTCTTGTACTGAAAATCGTTCCTGGCTTCAAGCGCCTGAGTCAATTGTAATGCGGTATTATAATCCGCTACTTTGAGTTCACGGGATTGAGGCTCCAACATGGAATGACATTATCATACGAGGAAATTCTTTTTGTAAAGAAGTTCTGCATTTAATAACGCAGCTCCCGCCGCTCCTCGGATCGTATTGTGACTTAAGACGACATATTTCCAATCGAAAACGGGGTCGGGCCTGAGACGACCTATCACCGTAGTCATTCCTTTACCGGTATCCAGATCCAATCTAGGTTGCGGCCTATCTTCTTCTTCCCTGTAAACGATCGGAGGATGGGGCGCCAAAGGAAGACCTAACGTCTGAGGTTCTCCTGAAAATTCTTTCCAAGAGGAAAGGATTTCTTCTCGGGAAGGTTTCTTTTTGAATTTTACGGAAACACAAACCGTATGACCGTCGAAAACCGGAACACGATTGCAATGCGCCGAAATCGAAAAATCGGCGTGTAGGATTTTACCGTCTTGCACCTTACCGAGACATTTCAGAGGTTCGATCTCCGCCTTTTCCTCTTCTCCTCCGATATGTGGAACCACGTTTCCTAAAATATCCATCGTAGGAACGCCGGGATAACCCGCGCCGCTGATCGCCTGCATGGAAAAGAGCATAACGGATTCGATTCCGAAACGATCCAAAAGAGGTTTGAGGGAAATCGTAACTCCCATAATCGTACAGTTCGAGTTGGTGATAATCTTACCTTTCGTTTTTTGAGAAGTTAAAACATCCAGATGGGAAGAATTCACTTCCGCGGAAAGAATGGGAACCGTAGGATCCATTCTATGATTTTTGGAATTGGAGATGATATGAATTCCCGCGTTCGCGTATTTCGTTTCCACTTCACCGGCGACACTCGAGTCCAAACCGGAAAATGCTAATGCGACATCCTTTGTTTTCGCAGGGTCCGGCGTTGTGATTACGATGTTCTTAGCGTAAGCGGGGATATCGGAAGAGATCTTCCATCTCGTTTTCATCACATCCCCGTACGTTTTTCCCGCGCTGTTTTCGGAAGCGCAGAGGTGTGTAACCTCAAAGTAAGGATGATTTTCCAGCAACTGAATGAATCTCTGACCGACGGAACCGGTGGCGCCTAAAACGGCAACTTTGACCCTGCTCATAATTTAAATTAAACGCCTCGCGATTTGTGTTATTACTTTTCCCTATACAATGAGTATCATAAAGTTTGAGAAGAATTCCAGTTTCAGAGTTGGAATTCCCGACACTCGATTATAAGTTCTGAGTAGGCCGAACACGGCTTGTTTATCAAGGTTTTAGAGGATTCCGTCTTTGTCTTTCAGAAATTTTGACGAATTCCCTCGCGTAAATCGAACTCATTTTCATCATACCCGGAAACGTAAAATGATGATAGTCGCTGAAGTCCTGCATCGAGAGAGAATTTTTCAAATCGCTGAACGTAACCCCGTTTCCGGAAAAACTTTCTAAAAACAAAAGATGATCATGGTACCAATTCGAGTTTCCGTACCAATCCAAACTGATCGGGTTTTCGGGATTGTTTACGATCCAGAGCGGAATTTTCTTTTCCTTTAAAAATCCGGCGAACTTTTCCAGATATTGAAAATGAAGAACGGGAACGAATTTCTCCTCGCGAATCCGGAGTTTGGCGTTTTTAAGGGCGATTAAATACCCGATCCCGGGGCGCTGCGGATAGTCGTCGAGCAGCCTAAAATTAAAGTATTTGGAATATTCCAAATCACTCATACCTAAAAAACGAAGGTCTTCGAATCTTTCCTCCCTCGTATATTGCATTCCGTTTCTCGGGACGTCCGTGCCGAAGGTTTGCTGCAATCGAACTCCAAGCCGATCGTAATTCCAGTCCTTATTTTCCCCTTCCGCGTAATAGGGAATCCATGTGCCGGAAAGCTCAGCGGTGATCGGCGACTCCGGATTTTTAGAAAGGAAAGGTTCTTCCAAAAGAATTTTCTTCCAACCGGGTTCCGAAAAAGAAAACGTTTGAATCGTATTCTTTTTTTGGAATGTGATTTTAAGCGGTCCGGAAGAAAGAATCTCGGGCACGATCTGAACGAGAAAGCCGTCCTTTTTCATTTTTTCCGTGAGTAGGAAGGAGAATTTTTTTCCGGTCCAACCTAAAGAGGTCACTCGTTCCGGGATTTGTACGCCGTTATATCCGTGATAACTCGTGTTTCTTCCGTAACGATGATCGTAAAGAGATCTAAGATTCTTCCAAAAGACGTCCTTATATCGATAAAATCCGAAAAGATAGGCGGATAAATATTCGCTTGTTCTTGCAAATCCAAGTTCGGAAAAAAACTCAAGTGCGGTTTCCAAAGGAAAGATAAAACGGGATTGAGGCGCTTCGAAAAAATCGAGCGCGTCCAGAAGAAGAGTTTCCGGAGCGATCGTTTCGTTTTTGTAAGAAGGATTCAAAGAATACGCGCGGTGCAATCTCCAATCGATAAAGTTGATCGGAAAAACGACAAAGTCGGGTTGCAGCTCCGCGATCTTTTTGCGACAGAGCCACGCGTCCAGAGGGGTCATCCCCGCGTAAGAAAGAAATTCCACATCTACGTTTTTGCCGGTTCTATCGAAAATTTCCTTACGAAAGGATTCACGATCGAAAGAATAATGAGCGATGCTCGAACCTACGATTAGAATTCTAGGATGAAGTTTTTGTTTTTCCTTCAGTGCGAAGTATTCGTATAAAAAATTATAGAAGTGATTGGAACTCCAAGGAGATTCGTTCGGAACCTTCCAAATCAAAGTGCGAAAGAAAAAAACATCCAATCCGCACAAAATCAAAATCCCGATAATCAAAAGAAGTCCGTGGTTCGTACGTTTAGATCCACCGGTTTTAGGTTCTATGTTTTTCGTTTGATCCAAAATAAACGTTCCTTTCTTTGAATACTACAAACTATACAGATTCTTAAAATTCAAACTCATGTCCAGGAACTTCTTTTTTAGCTTTACCATTGACTTAGGTCGAAAGATACCACAAAAAGGAAATCGAAACGACGACGCTTTACAAATCGAGTATTACTTTTTGACAAAATGTTACAATACGTATTCAGTTTAATTTTATTTTTCGTTTCGTTATTCTTTTCTATAACTTTCAGTCCGGAAGAAATTTATCTCAACTCGGACATTCTTTATCTTCCCACTCTCGCCTTGGATGTGTTCGCGGACGGAGGAGATTTTTTTTCCTGGTCCTTCACTCCTTCTCCTTATTTTTTTCCGGACTTTCCCATCGTTTCCTTTCTTTTTTTGATTTTTAAAAACGCACAAAAAGCGCTGGTTTGTTTTGCATTTCTACAAACGATCGTGTTCGTCGTTTTGATGGAACGTTTCTGGATTTTTGCAAGGGAAGAAAAAAAATCGAAACCCTTATCCGTAAAAGAAACAAGAAGAGTGAAATCCTGGGTTTTACTTCTGATTTCGTTTCTACTTTTGGCGGCGAAAAATTTTCAGACCCTTTATATCTTATTTCTACCTTCCATTCATACGAGCGCGTTTTTGGTAACGTTGTACGTCTGGCCGGTCATTCATAAAACATTCCAAAAACGTAAAGTATGGATCGTATCGTTATGGATCGTTTTCACAGTCGCATCCGATCGAATCCTGTTCGTAGAGCTGATCGTTCCCGGAATTTTGGCCGGGCTTTTACGTCTTGGTCGTTCGACAAGTCGTATTGCGGGACTTGTCCACTCAACGAGTCGTTCCCGCGTCGCAAATTTTTTTCCGGTAAGTTCCAAAATTCTATCGGCTTGCGGAATTGTAGGTTTGATTTTACACGCCATTCTTAAATCTTTTTTGTTCATTGAAAAACCGGGAAAAATTCCCGTACATCTTTCGCTGATTCAAGCGGCCAAGGACGGCGCGCGTTTTTTTACGGAAGTTCAGGATTGGGTTCTTTCGGGACTGAAAGAACACGTTCCGGTTCCGGCGATTTTAATTTTGATTCTAATCACCGCTCTGATTTTTAGTTTGGGAAGAATTCGAAAAACGAAGTCGACTGCGTTTTTATTTTTCTTTTTTGCGATTCTTACTTTTGCCCCGATCCTTACCGGATCTTATATCGACGAATACAGCCTACGTTATACGTCACCGGCCTTAATCTTAGCCCCGTTCTTCCTTGTTTTTGTGGCGGGATTTCCAAAACGAACTTTGACACTTGCAATTTTTCTTTTATTCCTTTTACTCCTGTTTGTCGGACAAAAAACGCCCGAAAACGTCGAAAATGCTTTTTTTCGGCTTTTCCGGACGATACCACAGGAAGCCCGATGTGTGGACGAAATTTCCCAAAAAACGCCGATTTCACTCGTCATTTCCGACTTTTGGACCGCAAAAAGAATCCGAGTCTTTTCCAAAAAGAAAATTCCATCGATCCACGTCGCGTATAGAACATTAGAAGGTTCTCATACGATTTCAAACCGAGAATGGTATCTCAAAAATTATCCCGGGACCGTCGCGGTTTTTACGCGGGGATTGGGAGAGGATCGTATTGTGGAAATGTACGGAACACCCTCCGGCACAACACGATGCGGAGAATCCAATATTTATTTCTACGAAAATTCCCGTAAAATCCCGGAAAAATTGCGCAAACCCTTTCAAAAAACGAAATAAAGAAACGGTTTTGTTTCCACGGTTAAAACCACACCTACGATAAAACCCAAGGCGCTCAAAAAAGCAAAGAGGCTCCAGTGAAGATTCTCCCGGAAACGGGAAAAAACTCCGGAAGATTCCTCCTTTTTCCCGATCCAAGTAGCCAGGGTCATCAAAAAAAGAATCGTTAAAAAATGACTTTGCATCGTATAAGTCGGTTGGATCCCGTCACGAAACGAAAACAATGCGTTTAAAAGTTCGATCGATCCCGAAAAAGTTTTTGAACGAAAAAAAATCCAAATCAAACAAACGGAAAGAATTACGAAAATCTGATATAGAAATTTCATCCCTCGACTCGGAATAGAACCCTCCTTCCGGGGAAAACTCGTTGAATCCGAAAAATATCTTTCCAAAGCCAAAAAAATTCCGTGTATAAAACCCCAAATCACAAAGTTCCAACTCGCTCCGTGCCAGAGCCCGCCGAGAAACATAGTAATCAAAAGATTTCGGTATGTAATAAGACCGTTAATCCGATTTCCTCCAAGAGGAATGTAAAGATAATCCCGTAACCAGCCGGAAAGAGAAATATGCCATCTTCTCCAAAAATCGGAAAAACTCGTAGCGATATAAGGAAGTCTAAAGTTCTCGGGCAAACGAACTCCCAGAAGAAGCGCGGAACCGATCGCGATATCCGTATAACCCGAAAAATCACAATAGATCTGAATCGAATAAGAAACGACTCCCATCCACGCAAAAAGAGTTGAAACGGATTCCGGAAATTGATAAGCGAAATCGGAAATCACGGAGATTCGGTCCGCAATGACGGCCTTCTTCACAAAACCCAAAAGAATCAGCCAAATTCCTTCTCGAATAGGAACGTTTTCCCAATGAAACATATTTCGCAACGCGGGCAAAAGAATTCTCGCGGAAACGATCGGGCCCGCGACTAACTGCGGAAAAAAAGACAGGAATAGGGCGTAATGGAAAAAATTTTTTTCCGGTTGAATCCGTTCTCTATAAACGTCGATCGTATAACTCAGAGATTGAAACGTATAAAACGAAATCCCAACGGGCAAAATCACCTTCAAAGTCGGCGCGGAAATTTGCCAACCGAGAGAATGAAACAAAATCAAAAACGAATCCGTAAAAAAATGAAAGTATTTAAAGAATCCGAGAACGGACAGATTTCCCAATAACGAAAGAAAAAGAAGAGTTCTTCTTTTTTGAAGATTTTTCTGCAAACCCAAAGCTCTTCCGACGGAATAATCCAAAGCCGTAGTAAAAAGGATCAAAATACCGAAACGATAGTCCCAGGAAAGGTAGAAAAAATAACTGACCAAAAGTAAAAAATAAAGAACAAAAGTATTTTTCTTCGGATAAATCGCCGTTAGAGTCCATCGAACACACCAGACGATTACAAAAAAAAGAAAGTATTGCGGAGTCGTAAAATTCATTAAATCGAAATTGTGCCTGAATCCAGAATTCCAGCAAAACGGAAATCCTCCAGCTGTTTTTCAATTCAACAATTTTTGTCTTCATCAACATTTAAGTCTTTGAACTCCTGAATTCGTTCATCAAGTATCATGTCATCCGTCAACATTTTTAGGGTTTTGCAACCTGGCTTGTAAAGTCCTAAAAACTGTTCACTAAAACAACGAGGGAGCAGAATGTCTTGACAAGCCCAGGCTAATACCGGCTCCCCCGTCGAACAACCCGTTGGGAGCCGTATCAACCCACAGCTGCTTGAATGTTGAAGATAAATCTGTCGGAAATACGACAATCTTCCGGGAAAAGATCAGCCCCACAACGCGACCCATAGGAAAGCGTTGTGCTGAGTTTTTTCAACGCGACCCTTTGCGAGCGTTACATTGTGTTCAGGAAAGCTCTGCATTTTAGTCTCTCCCTTGATTTTGGTGGGTAAACTAAAGTGAATTTGCTTCCCGGGTGCCAATCCATACTGGCATGGGACTATTCACTAATTCCTAGAACATCTATATTTTTGACCCTTTTTATTCCAAAACCCTGCTCAACTTGTGGGGTTGATTATGGTATGGTGGAGTGAGATCAAGTTCAGAGAACGACCAATCTGCCTCCGGCCTTCTTGACTCGTCGAATCAAGTATATCACTCTTCAAACTGACTTACATCCAAGATGGATATGAATCTACGTTACGCTACAGGTCGAAATATAGCCGCTTTCGCTTGGTTTCGCCAGTTATCCTTATTTCACTACAAGATTCTAATCCAAAAATATCTTTACAGTTCTTTCTAATTACAAATTATTTTTGATTTATTATAATCATTTAATAGATTATTTTTAATCAAAAAATATTAATTGATATTAATGTATATTTTGATTATTTTATAGCAACTTTTAATCGACCCTTAAAAGGGAAGTAATGAGTCATTTTACGTAGGCTACACATGTCAAGCCCGCAAGCCAGTTTCGAGAAGATTTGTCGTAATTCCGATTGATCTATCTTAAAATCATTGTATTTGAGGGACATTTATCGAATTAGGCTTGGGCCACCAAGAAAGTTTAGCCTAAATTCATCTGATTATTTTATAGGAAAAGGGGGTGCAAAACATAGAACCTCTACCTCTAATTTCATAACTTCCGCAGGAGTTTCCCACATTTTAGCGGTCAAAGGCGAATATTTTAAAGTTTCCTTATAATAAAATACAATTACACCTTTATTCTCATACTGAAAAGAGGGCTTATCAATTTTGAGGGCTGGACATGAAGTTATCTATAATCAACCGACTGCTGCTTTTTGCGCAAAGTTCAATGTGCTTTGTAATTATTGCCTATTTTTAGGCAATAAAATTTGCATTAAATCATTCTATGTCAATTATCTACCATATTAAATTCAAATTATTAGATTAAATATAATCCATTATTAAAATCAAACAATCCACTTATTTTTAACGCCGCAATTTGGACAAATTGCTAAGATTTCCGCCTTTACTCTCCGTCCTTTTGGAGTTTCTACCTTTCCAACTGCAATAAATTCAAAATCAGCCCCTTCCGGGACATAATGTCCCGCTCCGTATTTTGCAGATCCCTCTATCATATAAGAACATGCGTGGCACTTAACCCGCAATTTAATTACTTCAGCCATAATTTTTGATCCTATTTTTAAGGCCGAGATCAGTTTCGCAAACCTTTTCCTGACGTTTTTACGGTAGCAGGAATTTTTCCTACACATGACAATGTGGCACAGATAATGCCACTTCCTCCTTCGCAATAACAGGTTCGAATTCAAACTCCGTATCTTCTCAGACCTTTTTCTATCATCACTCTCGCCGTTCGCTTTCTTTTTTCTTCTGCCCTAATTTCGGCGGAAACAAACATATTTCTATTGATTTATGTCTTCTTGAAAACGGTCAATTCTAGCCGAAAGGTTGAATTTTAGCAGCGGCAAAGTTCTGTAACGTACACCTCTTCGGTATCTGGATAAAACGGGGAACCCTGGCTAAAAGCTCGAATATTGCGAGATCCGTTTTGAATGATTTGATTGCATACTGACCAATTTTAATCACTTCTCTCCAGGTTTTTCCCGAATGTCTATTTTTTAGATTTGTATTTTCTTTCAAAGTAGATATTGCCGCGCCGTACAGCTCGCTGTTTACCCTGAAGAGGCGCCATTCCACGGGGAAACAGTCAATATACGAGCATGCCTAAATTTGGACGTTTATTTATTTGCCGAAAAACTGCCTAAATTTTCTTTAAATCCGGCCTTCTGTCAGTTTTAGGCCGCCGTTGACGGCCTTTCGGCACTTAAAGATTTTATCTTTTTTCCTGTGGTAGTCACAGGAAAATTTTAACGTTTTGAAGCTTTTTTGGCTGTATCTTTTTTAGGAGGCGTTTTTACAGAATCACCAACTGGTGGTAGGGTTTGTTTTTCCGAAGATTTTGAGTTAGTTGGCGTATCAAAATTCGTATCAATCCCCTGCTTTTTGTTTCTTTTGACCATGTATATAAAATGTCGGATGTACTGGCCATACGGCTCCGGTAAAGTTTTGGGATCAAAATCCAGCGGGTTATCAAGAAGTGATTTTACGACAACTTGGCTTAAGTCTTCTTTGCTAGTCATCATGATGGTTTCGAGACGCCTACAAATCTCGTAATCATTTATTTCAAGAGACATCTTTTTCATTGCATTTAGCAATTTTTGAAAAGAAGATCGTTTCACTTTGGAAGCCATGAACAAAGATTTTCAACCGCAGGCTGAAAAACAAACAAAATTAGAATTTTATCATCCGACGACGAATTCTCTAAGCAGAAAAATCGATTCAAACAGAAAGGACAACTTTTGAATTCCGACCATTCCCGTTAGTCGATGATCGATTCCAGAAAAATCCTTTGTTTAAAGGAACTATATCTTTTGGTTGAATGATTTCTACAATTTCCATTGTTTTCAATAATATTGATTTACTTTCCAGGTTACGCAGCCAAATGAAAATTCTGTCCGTCGTCGTTTTTCCTGGGTTGAGTAAATTCCAAAGAACAGATAAAATTTCTTTTTCCTGATTCTTCCCCACCGTACCTACCAACACCGGTATGATTCCTGTCTCAAATTCTTTTGTTAGTGCTGACCGGAGTTCCGACCTTCTCACAGAATTTGGGATGGGATACGCCTCTTTCCAACTTTGCGCGAATCGGCTTATCGGAATCTGCCCTATCCTTTCCTTTAAATTTATGACCCACTCAATTTGTTGAAAATGGTTATCGAGGAAATCCGACAAATAGGAACCCGAACCAAAGGAATTCGGAAATGATAAAAATAGAACCAAAAGACTTATCATGTCGGAAGTCAACTCCCGACTCAAAATAGAGTCATTTTTCATTTTCAGAACTTCAAAATTTTCCAGAGACGACAAGACCCAAGCGAGATTTATTTTTATGAGAGCCAACTTTTGGGTTCGAGAAGAAAAATCTTGTGAAACTATCAAAAAAGGTAAAAAGTCGGGGCCAAGATTGGAATTGGAATTTTGAAAATTAGAATTAGAATGTGGATCGTGAAAAGTTACAACGAAATCCTGCAACTCAAAAGATAAAACTTTTTTCCGAATCGAATTCGTTCGATGAGTTTTTGTTCCGACAACTGTCTTCGAATCTAAAACAAAAAAATCGTCCTGGTCCAAAACCGAAACGTTATCAAGAATAGAAATCGACAAAACTCGATCTACTTCAGCTTGATGAACTGTAATTTCCGAAACTTCTAAAACTTCATTTTCAGAAGCCGACAACGCACCGAACCCACAGAATATTAAAAATCCCGTAAGCAAAAATTGTGCCAAAACTATTGTCTCACTTCGAAAATACATAGTTATTTTCTATAACTTGTCTGTTTTTCGGGAAAATGGAAGCTTTTTTTCCTATTTTTCGGAGTTTTTTAGGAAAATTCCTCAAGCGCTCTTACGAAAAAGCCGCTTCACTCTCAACTTCCATTCCCAGAGAATAATTCCTTTTTCTTCCTCTTCGGCCCGGTCCTGCTCTTTTTCAAGCAGCGCATAACACATACTCGCGATTTCAGGGCCGAAGTTTTTTTCGAGTTCTATTTCAAACTCGTGAATTTTCATCTCAAGAATCAGCTCCGCGAGACGAAAACCTTCATCTAAATTGAGAAGTTTTTGTTTGACTTGTTTCAATTCGTCTTTTTCAAACTCGTTTCGAATCATAACAGCAAAAAAAGTTCGAATGAAGGAAACCTCTTCCGGTTTTAGCTGAAAATCCAAAAGAAGTTGTTTTACTTTTTCAAGATCCATTCTTCTCAAATGAATCCGCGCCAAAAAGACCGGATTTCCGGAATGAATATTTAAATTTCCGGAATCCATAATGTCCGCGGCCCGCACTTTATTGAAATCTACAATTCCGGATTCCTTCCCTTGGTTCATTTCAGCTGGGGCCTCGGCCGGTTTATGAGCGGTCACTTTTTTACGAACGATCAACATGTTCAGGGACGGAAACCGAATTTTCAAAGTGATTAAATCTTGGCGAGGATAGGATTCATCTAAAACCAGATGATGCATTTCCACACCTTCTTCTCTGGACCGAATTAAATTTTCGCTGTTTTGAAAATGATATACAACTACCGGAAGAACGTCACAATCACTTCCACTGCTTAAAAAAATAGTCCGAACTTCATTTCCCGAATTGGAATGCTGATAAGGAATCACAAGTTTACCTTGTTTTACATTTACAAAACTCAATTCGCCGAGACGAAAATGAGAAAGATTAAATTGCGATCCTAAAAAAACAATTCTAGGAACTGCGACGACGATCGAATTATTTTTCGAACCTCTAGGAACCTCGGGGCCTTTCTGGGTGAAAACAACATACGTCATTTTTGCGAGACGGACTTTCACTAAAAATCCGCCGGGAGTTTTTCGTTCTTCGTAGAGAGAATCAAGATCCACTTTTAATCGATCTCCAATTGTTTGAGTTTATACTGCAAAGATCCCCTGGAAATTCCAAGGGCACGGGCCATTCGGATCTGATTTCCGCCGAACAATTTTTGAGCCAGAAGAATTTTCTGCCTCTCCACTGCCTCCACCGCCCTTCGGAGATCCAGATCCTCAGAATCCGGAATCGTCAACGTCCGATCCCGAATTTTTTTCCGGTCCAGAATTCCGATCTCCGAACCGGAAGAACTCAAAATAGATTCCTCTAAAAGATTGCGCAAGCCGGAAAGATTATTCTCAAAATTCATTTTTAGAATCTTTTGTAGATTTTCATCCGACAAACGAAGATCCTCGCGGCCTATCGACTCTTTCAAATCATCCAAAACCAGTCGAATTAAAGAATTTTTTTGAGAGGAATTAAGTGTATCTAAACTAGGAATAACAAACGTTCTTTGGAGGAGAAATTCCCGGAACGGCCTGAAAATTTCGTTCGGCTCCACACCCTCAGTTTCCGTAAAAATGAGTCGAAAATCTTCGGAGCCGCCCCCGGAAAGAATATTGAAAAAGAACTTTTGCTGAACGGAAGTGAATTTCTCCACGCCCTCGATCAAAATCGTACCAGAATCGGTCATCCGAATCCACTCGTCCAAAGATTTCTCTAATTTAGAAAATTGTTCGGGCAAAAAACCTAGGACCAAAATCCCTTTTTCGGGACTCAAATTTCGATGCAGCCATTTACCTAGGGTTTTTTTTCCGGAACCGACAGGACCGGAAATTCGGACCCAAGAATTTTTACCACTGAGCCAATCCGGTAAAGATTGAACGCCGGAAATTTCCGCCAAAAACTCTCCAATACCTTCCTTTTTAAGGAAATCGACTCGAGCCGAAGAGGAAGAATGAGCCCGTAAAACGGCAATACTCGGACGGGGATTTTCCGAGATTTTTTTGGCGAGTAAGGTCCAAAGTGCAAGGATTGCGTCGGAAGGTTTTACCAAAAATTCTACTAGAAAAAACCCTTCCAAAAAAGAGTCTCCTCGAATTCCGCCGACCAAACAACCGATGGCCTCCGGATGAAAAAGATCAGATTCGACGGAGGAAAACCAAAGGGGAGAAAAATCGGAGTTTAGATAAAGTTTGTCTAAATTTCCGGTTGCCCTAGATAAAAAAGAATAGAAAAAGCCATCATCGTCATAACCGGAATTAGCAACTTCCACTAAGGATTTACCATGGTCAAAACTCAAAGTTAAAACGCCACAAACTCCGTTAGAAATACGAACCCACTCCTCCAGAGCATTCGAAAATGCATCCCTTTTGAATTGAATGGACGGCTGTTCTGTAAAAAAAAGATTCAATAAAGACGGATGCACAAAAGAAAGATGTTTAAAATTAAGCATCTTGTCAACCAAGTACAGGAGGGAATGTCGGACGTCCGACAGTAATCTTTGGAAAGAATGAATATCTCAGGAAAAAATAACAATTTTGGATAAATGATTGAAGATAAGAAACCTTCGCTCCATCTGGGAACAGGACCGAACCTAAGCGAACTCACTTGATTTTTGAATGCAAAATTTCCACAAATCAATACCCGGTATCGATAAGGATTCAATGTCGGATGTCCGACAATAGAGTATAAGGTAGAATTCATGATAGTTGTATCCATAGCAAACCAAAAAGGCGGAGAAGGTAAAACGACAACTTCTCTCAATTTATCCATGGGGCTTGCGCGAAGAGGGAAAAAAACCCTGCTCGTTGACATAGATCCTCAGGCAAATTCCACCGGCATATTTACAAATCCGGAAAGTGTAGCGAAGTCGATGCATGGTGTTTTCAACTCGAGGATGACAATCAAAGAAATTATGATAGAGACGAGGCAGCCCGATCTATTTTTGGCTCCTTCTAAAATGAACCTTGCAGAAGTGGAGACGCTCTCCGGAAGCTCCGTAGACGCACCGTACATCCTAAGAGACTCACTTCAAGGAGTGGATGGAATCGACTTTTGCATCATCGACTGCCCGCCCAGCTTGTCTATCTTTACGATCAATGCGCTCGTCGGATCCAACTATGTAATCATTCCCCTTCAGGCTGAAAAATTTTCCGTCGATGGGATCGTGGGACTTCAGCAAACAATAACAAGCATCAAAAAAAGAATCAACCCGAACCTCGAAATCTTAGGCGCCTTGGTAACTCAACTCAAACCCCAAACTCTATTGACAAAAACCATCATACCTGTTTTAACAAAATACTTCCGCATCTTCGAAACAAGCATCTCGGACGGGGTTGCAGTTGGAGAATCTCACCTTGCTAAAAAATCCGTATTCGAATACAACAAAACCAGCAAACAGGCTCAAGAATACGAAGGGTTTATAGAGGAGTTTTTGAATGAGCTCAAAAAGTAAACGACTTGGCTCTCTCGCAGATGTGTTCCAAGCTGAAAAATTAGAAGGGACCGTTAGAAAAATTCGACTCGATAAAATTCTCCCGTCGGAAAACCAACCGAGGCAAGATCGAAAAAAAGGAGTCGAGGATCTTGCGAGAAGTTTGGAGCAAGACGGACTTCTTCAACCCATCATTGTCACAAAACAAAATCCAGAAGACGAAAACTATAGAATTGTAGCGGGAGAAAGAAGATACCACGCAGCCAAACAGCTCGGCTGGACGGAAATAGAATGTAAAATTTTAGACCGAAACGAAAAAGAAACCTTTCGACTTGCAATCATAGAAAACCTTCAAAGAGAAAACCTATCCCCTTATGAAGAAGTGGAAGCAATGTCACACTTAAAGACGAGCTTCAAATACACGGACCAAGAGTTAGGAAATCTTTTTGGAAAAAGTAGAAGTTACATGACGGAACTTCTCGGAATCTCAGGTTTGAGCAAAGAAGAACTAAGGTCCTGTAAAGAGGCAGGGATTGAAAGTAAAAATCTATTAATCCAAGCCGTCTCCGCTTCTCGAAAAGGAACCTTCTCCGAATTCTTAAATTTGTTCCAGATAGGTACGCTTAAAACCGTAAAGGATGCAAAATCTTTTAACCGAGAAGAGGAAAATTTATTTACACCTAAAATCACGAATCCCGTAAATCAGAAAATTTCAAATTCGAAATCAACGGAATATAAGATTACAAAAAAACAAGGTTTGATCCAAATCAGTTCCGACAACGAAGTGTTGTTAGGCGAAATCTTAAAACTAATCAAAAAAGAAATTCGTAAAAAATTCGAATCCATATAATCTTCATACGCAATGTCGCTTAATAAAATTGTTAAGCGACATCAAAAAAGTACAAACATGTACTTAGCAAAAGAAATTACCAAAAACAAAGGGAAAGGGGTCAATAGGATTGACAAACCCCGACCTAAAAAGTTTAATGTGACATAATATAGTAAACGGAAATATAGTACCGAGCCCAAATCCTAAAGGATTGAGGCCGAAGGCATATATCTGATCCGGACGAAAAAAATCCCCTGGCTAACCAGGGGCCGGATTCTCCCGAGGGAATGTTGTTGGATGAGACATAAGTATCATTATGTCGGATAATGTCAACTCTCTTCGGAATTTTTGCTTAAAATTAATGTACTTTCCCAAGAGGAGGGTCCCGAAAGAAAAATGGGTGAGCATTATCCTTACATAAAATTCTACGCAGATATCATCGAATCGGGTGTCTGGGCCAACCTATCTTCGGCCGCAAAAACGCTTTACTTAGTGCTGCTTAAATTTAGTGATCAGCACTTTAAGCCAGTATGGCCAAGTACGGAAAAACTACTAAAGCTAACAGGATTTAAAACCAAAAAATCAATCATACAAGGAAAGAGAGACTTGATCCAAGCGGGCCTGCTTCAAGTTACACCGGGAACGGGACATACAAGTTCCCGGTATTATTTTTGTTTCAACTACCAAGGGACCAAAATTCCACCTCAGGGGTATATTCCGGGATACCCTGGGGGTGAGGAAATTGGGAACTCAGGGGTGCCAAAGAAGGGAACCCAGGGGTTTGAAGAAGGAGCCCCAAACCATATCAATATAACCATAACTAACAATCAAAACCAAGAACTAGAAAAGAAAAAAGCGCAATTAAGTTTAAGTGGAATAGAAGAAAAATACGGCACACCCATTTTAACCGAGGCGCTTACCATCGCCAAAGCAAGAGGAATGGAAACGAATCTAAGATATGTGCAGGGGATATGTAAAAATCTAAGACGAACAGACGTGCCGGAATTTAATCAAAACGAGGAAGCCACATATCCAAAGGACAATACGTGGAAAGGATTTTTGCAATGGTCAAAAGACCGATTGACACGAACGAGTATCGAACAGCTGGAAAGAGTCAAGGTGGAGCCGGACGGAAGAACACTTTGTATATTGGAGCCGCTACCCGAGACCTTGCGAATGATCATAGCAAAGTACTTCACAGAGGAAATCCGTCCACCGATATTGGTTATATTTTCCGCAAAAAACGAAGAAAATCGAACTACATCCGTAAAATATTAAAAAAGAGAACAGGACAAATCTTGAATGAACTCTGAATCCATACGAATCAGCCACCCCGGTTTGATCAAAATACGCGAAATCAAATCTACAGGAACATACGATTTAAAGGAAGGAAAGTTACTCCGATATACCGAAACCAAAAGTTCGCCGGGAATTTCCGCACTAACGCTCCACTTTGAGGAAATTTC
The DNA here is from genome assembly GCF_000332415.1 of Leptospira weilii serovar Ranarum str. ICFT. Classification (GTDB taxonomy): domain Bacteria; phylum Spirochaetota; class Leptospiria; order Leptospirales; family Leptospiraceae; genus Leptospira; species Leptospira weilii_A. Next base: position 109,546 of record NZ_AOHC02000021.1, on the reverse strand, counting down.
CAGCCTCAATCAAATACGACTTCATTCGAATTTACAAGAAGCGTCCTTTTTTCCGGACACATTTCGATTTGAGATTTCCATGGACGGAATCGTTTGGGAACCGATTTTACAAGAGACCGGATTTAAGCGATTGAACCAAAAAACGGGACAATGGAATTTCTCTTTGGTTCAGGCAAAATATTTGAAATTGATCGGCCAAGTGTCGGAGAAAGACGGTTCCGGAAAATACAAAATTTCTTTGGGTCAACTGGAAGTCGGAATTTCAGGAATCGTTAAAATTCAAGTGAGTACGGAACACGATCGATTTTGGGTGAAAGAGAATTTGATCGACCAACGACCCGACTATGGTTGGTCGTCAAAAGAAACTCCGAAACCGGGAGAAGAATTCTTTTTAGTCGATTTGGGATCCGTCAGTCGCGTGAATGAGTTACGACTTTTGACGCCGAAACTCGAACCGACCTTTTTTCCGGAAAGTTTTATCGTTTATTACAGCGAAGACGATTTATCTTGGAATCAATTGTTGGAAGAGAATCAATTCTTATCCGAGCCGGGCGTTTGGTATCAGTGGAGATTTTTACCGACAAACGTGCGTTATCTGAAACTCGTCGCCCGCCAGAAAGAGAAAAAAAATCAGGAATTCTATCAATCAAAAATCGTAGAGCTGGAATTGTATGCGACTCCGCACCTGAACGATTTGACGAATAAGCCGACTGCAGAGCCGCTTCCCTATGCGACGGTTTTAAGATCCGGATTGGTCCGATTGTCTGTGGACGGAGAAAATTCGGAAGGGGTCGCGGTTCAATCCAACGATAGACGACTCCGAGACGCGTCCACCGAATACAAAGGAATTGTCGAACTTGCCGGAGACGGAGAAGAAAAAGAAGGAGTTGTCGTCCAGGGAAACGATAAACGCCTAAAACATGCGACGGAACTCGCACACGGACTCGTTCGCCTGGCGTCCAATGGCGAAAATCGGGCAGAACGAGCAGTGCAAGGAAATGATGACCGTTTGCGAACAGCAACGGTGTCGAGCCTTGGAATTGTGGAACTCGCAGAAAATGGAGAAACAAAAGAAGGCGTAGTGGTTCAAGGAAACGACGAACGATTGAAAATCGCCACAACGAAAAAATACGGACTTGCGATCCTTTCCGAGCCGGGTGCGTCCGAACCGGGAAAGGCCGTAACCGCAGACGATCCTCGAATCAAAAAGGCAAATACGGAATTTTCCGGAATCGTTCGTTTTGCAAAAAGCGGAGAAGAATCCTCGGAGGCCGCCGTTCAAGGAAATGATAAACGCCTAAAAATCGCCACAACGGAAACTTATGGAATCATTCAGTTGGCGCAATCGGGAGAAACAAAAGAAGGTGTAGTGGTTCAAGGAAACGATAAACGGCTTCGTAACGCCACCACGTCGTATCCCGGAATCGTGGAAATAGCAACGCTTGGTAGCGGCGCACCGGGAAAGGTCGTTTCCGCAGACGATCCAAGGTTATCCGACAAGAGAGATCCGAAGTCGCATACACACGATTACGCGCCTTTGGATCACGATTTCAGTTCTCATACCGGTTTTCTGAAAGTAAAAGGAAATACGGAGGCGGCTTATACGAATATCTCCCCTCCTCCGGAAAATCACTCTCCCATTTACGGAAAAAATGAAAGTGAAAAAGGGGCTGGGATCGTCGGAGCGGCTCGTAACACGGGCCTTATCGGTTACGGAGAAAAATTCGGAGTTCGAGGAGATTCTTCGGACAAGGACGGCGCCGGAGTCGTCGGTCTCGCCAAACGAGGGTTTGGTGGAATTTTTCATTCCCGATCGGGGGTCGCCCTTTTTGCGACGGGAAAAGGAATTCCTTCTTTTGGAGAAGTCGGATCCGGCAAGGCGTTTCTTGCGGAGGGAGAATCCGAATTTTCCGGAACTGTTCGAATTTCGACGGGAAAAAATGCGGACTGTATCGCGAGGTTTTTCTCCGTAAATCCCTCGGACGTGATTTCGGAAGGGGATATTTTGGTGATGGGAGAAGACGGCCGATTACAGAAAGCAAAGGCGGCTAACGCAACTCATACGATTGGGGTTGCCGTAAAATCGGCGGCGCTTCTTTTCGGTGACCCAGCTCCTTCCGACGGAACTTATTGGTTGGTTGCCGTTTCCGGTGTTGTAACTGTAAATGCGGACGCGTCCGCTTATCCCATTCAACCGGGGAGTTTACTTGTGACCGGTTTGACCGGAGGACATGCCGTTCGAATTTCGGCGGAGTCTCTGCGTCCCGGATGTCTTTTTGGAAAAGCCCTGACCCCTCTCCGCGGCGGACGAGGGCAGATCCAAATTCTTCTCTGCTTTCAATGATCGGGAGTTTATGAAAAAAATATCTGAAATTTACGGCGCCGAAAAAGGGCCGGTGTATTCGTTTGAATTCTTTCCTCCGAAAACTCCGGAAGGAGATTTGAAACTGATGGAAACGGTGAAGGAATTGTCTCGTCTCGATCCGGATTTTGTCACGGTAACCTACGGCGCCGGAGGTTCGACGAGAGATAAAACCGTGCAGATCTTATCCGAGATTTCGAGGAATTATTCTTTTCCTACGGTTTCACATTTTACTTGTGTCGGCGCCGATCGAGATCGGATTTTGGAAATTCTAAAAGGAATTCGTTCTTCCGGGATCGTAAACTTGATGGCTCTTCGGGGAGATCCTCCCAAAGGGGAAGGAGAGTTTAAAAAAACCGAAGGCGGTTTTGAAAACGCGACGGAACTTGTCTCCTTCATTCGTTCCGAAAATTTGGACTTTTGTATCGGAGGCGGTTGTTATCCCGAAAAACATCCCGATGCAAAAACTCTCGAAGAAGACGTGAGAAATTTGAAGCTGAAGGTGGATGCAGGAACGGATTTTTTGGTGTCTCAGCTTTTTTTTGTGAATTCTATTTTTGAAAATTTTTTGAACTTGGCGAGGAAAGTCGGAATTAACGTTCCTATAATTCCCGGAATTATGCCGATCACTTCATTTTCTCAGATTGAGCGGTTCCGTTCGATGGCCGGTTGTGGGTTCCCCTCTTCTCTCATCCAGGATTTGCAAGAGGTCGAACACCGTCCCGAAGAGTTTTACAGGAGAAGTTTAAACTTCTCCGTAAAACAATGCAGGGAGTTGCTTGCGATGGGAGTTCCGGGAATCCATCTTTATACTTTGAATCAATCTCATGCGAGTTACGACATTGTGAGGGAGTTGAAGGGCGGTTCTCTTTAAGTTTTGAGCCTGTTCGGCGAGGCTCGTTACTTGCAAAAAGTATGATTTTCTGATATTAGAACAGATCCTTTTCCTTTCCGGAAGGGAGAAACCCCGCGTCCACGCCTTTCTGATAAAGCGTAAAAATCGCGTCTCTACCTACAGAGCCGAGCGATCGCGTGAATTCGTTCACATAAAGACCGATATGTGCGTCGACGACTTCTCGGGTCGTATCTTGGGAATGTTTGAGGATATATTCGTAAGTTGTTTCTCGATTTTTATAAGCAAGATCAAGGCTCAACTTCAGGGAAGAATCAAAATTCTCCTTCCACTCCTTTTCGAGATCTCTTCGAAATGCGATGGCGCCTAACGGAATGTGTTTGCCGGTCGTTTCCTCCCACCATTCTCCTAAGTCTTGAAATTTGGAAAGGCCCTGTCTTTCGTAAGTGAATCTTTCTTCGTGAATCAAAACTCCGAAGTCGGATTCTCCGGACAAAAGAAGAGGAATGATTTTATCGTATCGAACCGCAGTCGCTCGGAAATCGTTTTTTAGGAAAATTTTTAAAAGAAGATTGGCCGTCGTCAATTCTCCCGGAATGAGAATTTTTTTTCCTTTGGGGTTTCCGGGCTTGTTTCCTTTTTTGTAAACGAGAAGCGGCCCGCAGTTTCTTCCAAGCGCCGATCCGGAATCCAAAATGGAATATCGATCCATCACCGAAAAGTAGGCTGCAAAAGAAAGTTTTGTGACCTGATACTTTCCTTGGAACGCGGCCCGATTCAATTCTTCCACGTCGTGAAGTTCTTCCCGAACTCGAAATCGTTCGGCGACCTTGCCATGTACAAGATGATAAAATAAAAACGTATCGTTGGGACAGGGGGAATAGGCTAAACTGAATTCCATCGTTTTTGTAGTTCGTCTTACCGAGCGGTCCTAACAAGAGACCCTTGTTGATTTGTTTATCGGCGTAAGATCATTTTTATATTTCGCCAAAAAAAGAAAACCCATTCTTGCAATTCGTTTTTTAGGAATCTCCGGTCGTCAACTTCGAACAACGCTTTGGATACGGGAAGAAACTTCCGCGAGACACGTTATACGACATAGCAACGAGAAAGTCGCTCCGGTTTTAGCGGAGAATCGGAGTGTTCTTTTTTGAGGCGACCGGTTCGCAACTTTTGCACGCACCGTTGTAACAACCGAAATCGTCGTCGTCGTTACCCGAAGGTTTGCCGATAAATTCTCGAATGACGGACAACAAAGGAAAAAAAAGCCGAACCGCCGTTAGACTCACGATCGTATATACGATCCAATCCTGTGTTTGTATATCCAAGTGCATACTTCCAAATTGAAAACCGGTCTCAATAAAGTCAACGGAAACTTTTTTAAGGGAATGACACTTCTTTGACAATCAGAGCTTTAAAACGGGTATAGTTCTTTTATCGATATGTGGTCCACTCTGCAAGTTTATCATTCGATTCAAAAGGATAGAGAGAATGTGGAGATTCCAGGTTCCTATTCTTGGATGACTTGTATGCGTACGATTTGGATCGCAGACAGTCGGATACACGCAGAACCTTCCGGGCTTTTCACTACCTTAGAAAAGTATGATGGTTACGAAGGTTATCGTTTTGTGCTTGAGGTCATTTCCGGCCTTCATTCCAGACTTTTGGGTGAAACCGAAGTGCTTGCACAATTTCGAGATAAGTTCAAAAATTCCTCCCTCCCCTCTTCCGCCTTCGGGGACTATCTTGCCAGGTTCAGAGACAGTCTGATTCAGGATTCGAGAAGTATTCGTTCCCGTTATCTTCAGAATATCGGCGAACAATCTTACGGAGGTCTCGCCAATAAATATCTGAAAGACCAAACCTCGGTTTCTCTTTTGGGAACGGGACAACTCGCCGAAAAAATTCTTCCTTGGTTGAAAAATCGAAACGTGACTCTCGTCGGCCGGAACGAAAAACGTTTATTAGAACTTTCTAAAGAATCCGATATTTCCCTACAATTGTTAAGCGACTGGAGTCCTTCCACGGAAGCGATTGTGATCGCGGCGCCCTTGGACCTTTCTTCTCATTTGGATTTGATCGCAAACGGCGCGGTTGTGGTCGATTTCAGGGAGGTCCCTTTGGAAGAAAGATGGCCCGATACCGTTCAATACGTATCTTTTGCAGCGATGTTGGATTCGATTCGTGAAGTCGAGGAAAGGGCCTTGCAGATTCGGGAAAGAATTCGGCCTGCGTTAGACGAAATCGTGGAGGAGCGGGAACTCGAAACGCAACAATTCATTTTCGGCTGGGAAGATCTGACTTGTCCCGCGTTCTAAAGATCGGTTCCCGCAAAAGCGCTCTCGCAAGACTTCAAACTTACCTTGTACTCGGCGCCCTAAAGAAAAAGTTTCCGGACATTCAAACCGAACTTCATTTTAGAGAAGCTTCGGGCGATCAGGATTTACAAACCCCTCTCTGGAAAATGGGAACAAGGGGCGTTTTTACGCAAGATCTCACAAAGGATCTCGTGGAAAAAAAAGTGGATCTCGTGATCCATTCCTGGAAGGACTTGGATTTGGAAGACCGTCCCGGAACGACGATCGTAGGCGTGTTGGATCGAGCGGACACAAGAGACGTCCTACTTTGGAAAAAATCCTCTCTCTCCAAACATTCTCCCGGCGAACTGAAAATCCAAACCTCTTCTCCGAGAAGAGAATACAACTTAAGAAAATTCTTATCTAAGTCGCTTCCTTCCCGTTATAAAAATGCGGACTTCGACTTTTTGCCCGTTCGGGGAAACATTCAGACGAGAATCCGCAAATGGAAAGAGTCGGACGCCGACGGGCTCGTACTTGCAAAGGCCGCTCTCGATCGACTTTTGTCGGAAGACTTCCCGCACTCAAACGAATTAGAATATCAAGAAATACGAAAGTTCTTAAAAGAAGTTCTGAACGATTCCGTGTTTCAGGTTTTTCCTCTTTCCTTCAATCCGTCCGCTCCCGCTCAGGGAGCGATCGCCGCCGAAGCAAGAACCGAAGACGTTTGGGTTTTGGATTTGATCCGATCTCTGAGTAATCCCGCGACGGTGGCCGCAGTCGAAGAGGAGCGAGCCATTCTAAAACGATTCGGCGGGGGATGTCATCAAAAGATCGGCGTTTCCATTCTTCCGAAATCTTACGGAAAAATTTTATACCAAAGAGGACTGACCGACTCGGGGGAAACGTTGGAGATCGAGGAACAGTTCTCCGATTTTTTGGCGCCGCACGCCGAGTCCGTCGCAAAAGTATATCCGGCTCCGGGAGAGGCGTTGAAACAAAAACGAATTCCTTTGGATTCTTCCCAAGGATTTGTTCTTTCCGTTGACGGTAAAGAACACAGGGTCGTTCTTCCCGAAGAATTGATCTTAAAAGATTGGCTCGTAACACGAGGGAACGCGTTTCCGAATTTGGATCCTGTTTGGGAACATAAGGGACTTGTTTGGACGTCCGGTTTGAAAACTTGGGTTCAACTCGCCGAAAGGGATATTTGGGTGTACGGTTCCTTGGACGCCCTCGGGGAAGAGGAACTTCCAAAACATTCCATTTTTGGAATGTCTTTGGATTTCGTGAAATGCACTCACGTAGGTTCCACGGAAATCGCTTCCGACTTGCCGCGGGTTCTTACGTATCAAACGCAGGCGTTGGAAGATCACCCGGATCTTTCCGAAAAAACCCATTTTTTTTGGATGAGCGCCTCTCAGTTCGATAAAGCCCTTTCCCTTTACCCTCGGATCCGAAATCGATTTCACTCTTGCGGACCCGGAATTACTTCTTCCCATATCCGGAAAGTTCTGGGAGAATCCGCAAACCTATCCATCTTTATACATTATAAGTCCTGGCTTCAAAGTTTAGGGCTCGAAGAATTCAAAGGAAAAGACCTTGGAAACCAAACAAAGAAGAATCCGACTTAACGTTTCGCTCAGAGATCTTGCGTCTTCGGAAAGTCTAAATTCAAAAAAACTAATACAACCTATTTTTATCGCGGAGGGTTTGAAAGAAAGAGAAAGGATGGATTCTCTTCCGGGTGTTTATAGGGACACGGAAACTTCCGTTTTAAAACAAGTGGAATCGGATCTTAAAAAGGGAGTGACACAGTTCATTCTTTTTCTCGTTCCGGAACGTAAATCCGATTCGGAAATACCGAAATCTTTTTACGAACGTTCCATTTCCTCCTTAAAGAAAGAATTTCCGAACGCCTTTTTGTGGATCGATACTTGTATGTGTTCTCTCACGACTCACGGCCACTGCGGACTTTTGCACGCGGACGGAAGTATCGATAATCCTTCTTCCGTTAGACGTCTTTCCGAAATCGCTTTGACTTACGCTCGGTCCGGCGCGGACGGAATCGCTCCAAGCGACATGATGGACGGAAGAGTCAAAAGTCACCGTTCCATTTTAGATACAAACGGTTTTTCGAATATTCCAATTTTAAGTTATTCTACTAAGTTTAAGAGCAATTTTTACGGACCGTTTCGTGCGGCCGCGGATTCCGCTCCGGGCCACGGGGATCGTTCCTCGTATCAAATAGACGTTCGTAATCGGGAGGATTCGATTTTTTCCTCGATCCGCGATCAAGAGGAAGGCGCCGACTTTCTCATGGTCAAACCGGGAATGACTTCCATCGATCTCATCCGTCCGATTCGAGAAAAAACCGGACTTCCGACCGGCGCTTATCAGGTCAGCGGAGAATACGCTTCGATCCATTACCTTGCCCAAAACGGTTTTTGCGATTTCGACGCGGCTTTGTTAGAAACCTGGCGGATTTTTTCCAGAGCGGGCGCCGCTTATTTGATTACGTACGCCGCAAGAAGAGGTAAGGAGATTTTATCTTGAGCCAACATTCATCCGATTCGAAATTGATTTCCGATTTTTGGAAAGGGAAAACTTCCGAAGAACTTTTTGAAAGAGCCAAAAAAGTTTCCCCCGGCGGAGTCCATTCTCCCGTTCGTTCTTTTCGTTCGGTGGGAGGAACTCCCGTGTTCTTCGCTTCCGCGAACGGAGCCACGTTAACCGACATTGCAGGCAAGGAATACTTCGACTATTGCCTGAGTTTCGGTCCTTTGATCCTGGGACACAGGGATCCGGAAGTGGAGGAAGTGGTTCGTGAAACCGCGGGCCTTGCTTGGAGTTTCGGAGCGGCGGAGCCCTACTCTCTGGAACTCGCCGAGTTTATAACGAGCCGGATTCCTTGGGCCGAAAAAGTTCGTTTTGTGAATTCGGGAACCGAAGCGGTAATGAGCGCGCTTCGTGTCGCACGCGCCGCGACCGGAAGGGAAAAAATCTTAAAGTTCGACGGATGTTATCACGGTCATTTGGATGCTCTTCTCGTAAAGGCCGGCTCCGGTCTTGCGGGAGAATCCTCTTCCGATAGCGCCGGGATTTCCGCGACTTCGATCGCAAACACTCTTGTACTTCCCTTGGACGACGAAACGGCCGTAGAAAAAATATTCGAGACCGAAGGAAAAAATATCGCGGCTCTCATTATCGAACCTCTTCCCGCAAACTACGGACTGCTGATTCAAAGAAAGGAATTTCTTCTTAAAATCGTAGAGGTCGCTAAAAAACACGGAACGTTAGTCGTCTTTGACGAGGTGATTTCCGGATTTAGAACCGGTCTTCAGGGAATGGCCGGTTTGTCGGGAATTCGTCCCGACCTTGTGACCTACGGCAAAATCATAGGAGGCGGTTTTCCGGTCGGTTGTTACGCGGGGAGAAAGGATCTTTTGGATTTGGTCGCGCCTTCGGGTCCGGTTTATCAAGCGGGAACCTTAAGCGGAAATCCGTTCGGTATGAGGGCGGGTCTTGCTACCTTAAAAAAAGCGGAAAGGGATTCCGTCTATACCGTGTTAGTTGAAAGAACGAAAACTTTTTCCGATGGAATGGTAAAACTTCTGAATGAAAAATCGAATCAGGAATGGGAAGCGGTGACACATTCTTCCTTGTTTTGGTTCCGAAAAAAAACGCCTCAGCCCGTGAGAAGGATCGATCAAATTCCCGAAGGACATAAGGAAGGGTTTGCAAAAGTATTTCATGTTTTGCTAAAGAACGGAATTTATCTCGCGCCTTCCGGTTACGAAGTCGGATTTTTATCCTGGGCGCATAACGACGACGTCGTCGCAAAAACTTTGGAGATAGCTCAAAACGCTCTCAAAGAACTCTAATGTCGTATTTTTGGAAAAATTCTAGAATTCTGTTTGCGATCGTCTGGTTGTTTGTCACCGTTTCACTCGGAGTTTGGTGGTTATTACTCGGGCTAAAACTTACGAACACCGTTGCCGGGCTCAGCGCCAAACTGGATTCGTCCGCTTCTTCGGAGAGTCTTGCGGTTTTGGAAAGACAGAGTAGAATGATCAAGATGGAAGGAACTTTTTTTCTTTCGATGCTTTTTCTCGGAGGCGCCACTTTGATTTGGCTCTCGTATCGCGATATTCGAAGGAACAAGATGATTCACGATTTTTTTTCCACCGTAACCCACGAGATGAAAACGCCTTTGGCGAGTCTTCGTCTTCAGGCCGAAAGTCTTCAAGAAGAGATGCCCAACCCCAACGAAAACAAACTCATTCATCGATTGTTGATGGATTCGGTGAGAATCGAATCGCAGATGAACCGAGCGATGTATCTTGCGAGTCTGACAAGATCTGAAATTCTTTATATAGAAAAAACGAACGTGCGCGAAATTTTTCTTTCGATCGGAGAGGATTTCCCCGAGTTGAAAATCGATCTTACACGATTGGAAAACGTTTTCGTTTTGGCGGACAGAAAGGCGCTCGAAAGTATTTTTAAAAATCTCGCGGAAAATTCTTTGAAACACGGCAAGGCTCAAGTCCTCGAAGTGATCTCCGAAAAACAAAAATCGAATCGGGTTCTGATTACGGTTGCGGATAACGGGTCCGGATTTAACGGAAAATACAAGGGTTTGGGAATTCCTTTTCACAGACACGGAAGTACGAGCGGAACCGGGATCGGATTGTATATTATAAAAAAGTTAATGAAGAAAATGAAAGGTAATATGCGAATCGTTCCGAGCGCTTCCGGCTTTAGAGTGGACTTGAATTTTCAGGAGGTTGCGTTTTAAGATGAAAGCCAAACTCTTGTTAGTCGAAGACGATCGTTCTCTCGGAGAAACTCTTCAGGAACGCCTGCAAAAGGAAGGATACGATGTCTTTTGGACCGTCTCCGCTATTTCAGCGAAAAAATTGGTCAAGGACGAAAAACCTCATCTCATTCTTTTGGATGTGCGTTTACCGGACGGAGACGGATTTACTCTTGCGGAAGAACTGAAAGAAACAAAAGACTGTCCTCCGTTTTTATTTTTAACCGCACAAGCGGGGGCGCCCGAAAGACTCAGAGGATTCGAACTCGGAGCGGAGGAATTCATTCCGAAACCGTTTCATCTCAAGGAACTTCTGCTTCGCGTTAGGCACGTATTGGAATCGCATAAACATTCCATCGAAGAGACCAGATTTTTTTATAAGGACTACGTTTTGGACTTTCAAGGATTTCGGATTAAAAAAGGAAACGAAGAATTCCCGCTTTCCAAAAGAGACTGCGCCCTACTCCACTTCCTCGTGACCGAAAGGGATCGTACGGTCAGCCGCGCGGAAATATTGGATAAACTTTGGGGAGAGGAAAGTTTTCCCACAAACAGAACGATAGACAATTCGATCGTAAGACTTAGACAAGCGTTCGGCGAAGAAGGTGAAAGAGTGATTCGATCCGTAAGAAGTGTAGGTTATCAATGGACCGGGGAAATCAAAAATGTCGAGTAAACGATATTCCAACGCCGTCGGCGGAGTCGCGCAAAAGATTCCACCCGTATGGATGATGAGACAAGCGGGCCGTTATCATAAACACTATCAGGCCCTGAGACAAAAATATTCTTTTGAAGAACTTTGTAAAATTCCGGAGCTCGCCGCGGAAGTCGCCTTCGGTCCCGTAGACGAATTTGATTTTGACGTCGCGATTCTTTTCTCCGATATTTTGTTTCCTCTGGAAGCGCTCGGAATGGGACTTAAATATACGGACGCGGGACCGAATTTAAGTTTTGCGATTCGTTCCAAAGAGGATCTGAAAAAATTGAACTCCGTAGAAGATTCAATTTCCTTTATGCAGTTTCAAAAAGACGCGATGAAACTGACCAGGGAAAAAATTCCCAAAGATAAATCCGTCATAGGATTTGTGGGCGGACCTTGGACCTTGTTCACTTACGCGGTTTCCGGAAAACACGAAGGAAATCTTTCTCTTCCGAAAACTCTTACCGAAGTTCGGAATGAATTTTTGGAGAAGATAGTCCCGTTCTTAAAAGAGAATATCGCGTTTCAACTTGCAGGCGGAGCCGAGTTGATTATGATCTTTGATACGGCGGGAGGAGATCTTTCGCCCGAGTTTTTTCGTGAGATCGTATTTCCCGGAATAAAAACCTTGGCCGACAGTTATCCCGGTAAAGTCGGATATTATGGAAGAGGAACGGGTTCTCCGCATTTTCAAACGATTCGTGAGATTGCAACCCTTGCGGGTTTCGGATTCGATCATAGATGGGATCTGAAAGAAGTTTTTAAAAATGAAAAAAGAATGGTTCAGGGGAATTTCGACCAAACCTTATTGTTTATGGAAAGGGAAGAATTTAAGAAAACCTTAAAGTACTACTTAAGCCCGTATCGTGATCTTTCGCCCGAAGAAAGAATCGGTTGGGTCTGCGGACTCGGACACGGTGTGATGCCGAAAACTCCCGAAGACAATGTGAAAACTTTCGTAGAAATCGTGAGAGAGACGTTTCAATGACGGCTACAAAAGAACTGATTGCAAAATACGATATCCCGGCGCCTCGATATACGAGTTATCCCACCGTGCCGTATTGGTCCGAAAACCCGACGCTTGAGGAATGGTTGAATCAGGTGAGAAATCGTCTTCGTTCCGAAACTTCCTCCCTTTCCTTATATTTGCACATTCCGTTTTGTGAAACTCTTTGTTCTTTTTGCGGATGTAATACTTCGATTACAAAAAACCATTCCGTGGAAGATCCTTACGTCGAAACCATTCTATTAGAATTCTCTAATTATCTAAAGGAGGTTCCGGAAATTTCCCAAAGGGAACTGAAAGAGCTTCATCTCGGAGGAGGAACTCCGACGTACTTTTCCGAAAAAAACTTGGAAATTCTTCTGGATTCCATATTAAAAAAAATGAATGTCTCTTCGAAACCCGAGTTTTCTCTCGAAGTCGACCCTCGCAGAACCAGGGACACGCAGCTTAAAATTCTGCACGATTTCGGTTTTAGAAGGGTCAGCTTGGGAGTTCAGGATTTTGATCCGGAAGTGCAAAGGTTGGTCAATCGTACACAACCTTTCGAGATGACGGAAAGAATCACGGAACTTTCCCGAAAGTTGGGATACACGTCCGTAAACTTCGATCTTATCTACGGACTTCCGAAACAAAATTTGGAAAGTATGAAACGCACCGTGGAAAAAACTTTGGAACTGCGTCCGGATCGAATCGCGTTTTATAGTTACGCGCACGTTCCTTGGCTCAAGGCGGCGCAAAGATTGTTTACGGAAGCGGATCTTCCTTCCGGTTCCGCAAAACGCGAGTTATACGAAGTTTCCAGGGAACTGTTTTTGCAAGCGGGTTACCGGGAAATCGGAATGGATCATTTCGCTTTGGAATCGGATTCTCTTTCTCAGGCTGCAAAAAACGGAAATTTATTTCGGAACTTTATGGGTTATACCACTAAAACCACGGACCTGCTTTTGGGTCTCGGGGTTTCCGCGATTTCGGATAGTTGGGATTGTTTCCACCAAAACGAAAAAATCGTAAAAAAATACGAAAAACGTATCCGTGAGGAAGGGTTTGCCACACTTAGAGGACATAAGTTGGATGAAGAGGATTTGATACAAAGATCGTTAATTCTGCAATTATCGACGACCGGAAAGGTTGTAGTACCTGAGAGAATTTTGCGAGACGTGAGGCTGTATTTGGCCTCGATGGAAGACGATACTCTAATTAGGTGGGAAGGAAATCTTCTCTCTTTGACCGAAAAAGGTCGACCTTTTCTTAGAAACGTTTGCACCGGTTTGGATCTTAGATTGCGGAGAAAAAGTCCGGAATTGAGGGTTTTTTCAAGGTCGATTTGAAAGGAAAACGGCTTTGTTTTCGGTCAAACAGTCGTCCAAAACATATATAAAAAGGTAAGATGCGAAATTTCTTGTAGATTAGTAGTCGCTTATCGTGGGAAGGTTCGTTGTGAAATCATCTATGAAAAAACTTTTTTTAATCTTCGCCGTATTCATGGTTTTCGTTTTTTCGATTTCTGCGGAAACCGTTCTTTTACACGAGGGCGGAAGTTTTCGCGGTAAGGTAGTCACTCAAAATCAAAAAACGATTACGATTCAAACTAAGGAAGGCAAACGGGTCGTCTCCAAAAGAGAAGTTTTAAAAGTCATTTATAAGGATCTGAGCGAAGAAGAGGAAGAGCGGATCCGAAACGCGGAAATCCTAAGATTGGAAGAAGAAAAACTTTCAAAACAAAGAAATCTTGAACTGACGAAAAAACAAGAGGAAGAAGAACGTCTCAGAAGAGAAAGAGAAGCGGCGGAAAAAAATAAACCCCTTCCTCCTCCGACTCCACCTCCTAAAAAACCGGAGGTTTCCCGTGTCGGAGCGTTTGCAAGATCCGCAGCGCTTCCGGGTTGGGGACAATGGGCGGAGGGCAGAAAGTTTGCCGCGATTATCTACCCAACTCTCTTTTTAGTCGCGGGTTACGCGGTATATGAGAATAATCGCAAGTATATGGTGGCTAAAAGAGAATATGAGAACTACGGAAATCCGTACTCCAAGGACGCACTCGCACTCAGTTCGCTGGGAATCGCAAATCCGACTTTACCTCCCGTGATTTCCGATCCGCTCGCGCTTCATATCTACAATCGGGAGTTCAGCCCTTATCAAGACAAAAGAGAGGCAATGGATAAGGCTTATAAGAATCTTCAAACCAGCATGGGCGTGTTAGCCGGAATTTATCTGATCAACTTGGCGGATGCGTTTATTTTCGGCGGACAAATTTCTTCCAAGGTCGGAATTTCGGACGGAACGACAAAGGGATTGATCTTCGATTACAACCCGATGGCGAATTCCGGAACCGCACAAGGAGGCTTCACTTCGGCGGCGACTTTCGAATCCAAGTATATGTTCGGTTACAGATATCAATTTTAAGATAAAAATCAATCCGTGAATACGCGCCCGCCCGATTATATCGTCGTAGGCGCCGGTTTTACCGGACTTCTCTACGCGGCGCTGGCCGTTTTAAAGGGGGAATCCGTTTTTCTTTATGAAAAACAAAATCGCTGCGGCGGTCTGATCCGGTCCGTTCAAACTCCCTTTGGGCTCGTAGAAACGGCCGCAAACGGAATCCTAAATTCCTATCCTCTCGAAGAGCTTGCGTCCGCGTTTAAGCTGGATCTTCTACCCGCAAAAAAAAAATCTAAAAAAAGATTCATCTGGAAGGACGGTGTTCCCAAAAGAATACCGTTGTCTTTCGGGAGCGCCTTGCGGCTGTTTTACGGAGCTTTTGCGATTTCCGCCGGGATACAACCGGGAGAATCGGTCTATCAATGGGGGTTTCGGGTTTTGGGGAAAGGCGCCGTTGAAAACCTGTTGGAGCCGGGGCTTTCGGGAGTATATGCAGGAAATCTAAAGGATATGTCCGCGGAACTCGTATTGGGAAAATGGATTTCTTCCGAGGGCTCCCTTTTAAAAAACATTCGCGATACGATTCTAAGAAAAAAGACGAAACAAAAAGTTCCGAATCAAAGAAGAGGAACGGTGAGTTTCCGGGGCGGTTTGGGAGAACTTCTAAACGCGATGGAAACAAAAATCAAATCGTCACCGAACTCCAAGATATTACGTTCGGAGGAATCCCCTACTCTGAACTTTCTTAGAAAAAAATATCCGAAGGCGAAAATCATCCTCGCTTGCGGTTTGGAATCTTCCCTGAAATTGTTGTCTTCGAGTATTCCCGTTTTTAAAAAATACGAAAAGATCTGTAAAACTCTAGGTGTTGTGTCGGTCACTCGATTTGGCAACAGACCTCTGCTCGGAAAAAAAACCGGATTTGGAATCCTTTTCCCCCTCGACGCGGGTGTGCGGGCCAGGGGTGTTTTACTCAATTCCTCCATCTTTTCCGGAAGAGTTTCCGAAGGACATTATTCCGAGACGTTTATTTTCGGAGGGGCGTCGGACGCGGAGATCGTAAAACTCAAAGAAAAAGAAATCGTATCCATTTTAGAAGAGGATCGAAAAAAGATCGCGGCTCAAAACGACGAACCCGTCAATCACTACGTAACGATCTGGAAATCCGCGCTTCCCGTATACAACTCCGCTCTCCTTGAATTCAACAAAGAGCTGGATCGTAGTCTGCCCGATGGGATTTTTGTGGAAGGAAATTTTCGATACGGAATCGGCCTGAGTTCGATCCTGGAAAGGGCCTGGAACGTTATGCGAGACGGAAACGGATCACGGATTGATCGGACATTCTCCCGGTTTTAAATTACGTCCTCCTAATTTTTTACACAGACATTCTTTTTTCGGAGCCTCGACGGATTCTAAACAGATTTTTGCCATCGCGTCGATGAATTTCGGATAAATTCCGGGAGCCGGAATTCGGTGGTATTCTACGATTCCGTTTTCCTGTGCGATTTTTTTGAGTTGTTCTCCGATTTCTTCCAGGGTTTCCAAATGATCGCTCACAAAACTGATCGGATATACGGCGACTCTTTTGATTCCTTTTTTTCCGAGTTCTTCGAGCATCGTGATCGTGTTCGGTTCCGTCCACTTCGAGGGTCCTACCCTACTCTGAAACGAAATATGACATTCTCCTCGAAATCCTTTTTCGTAAAGGAGGCGTTTTAAATTTTCGAAGTTGGTTAGGATTTCCTCCCTATATCGATCGCCTTTTTGGATTAGACGAATCGGTATCCCGTGGGCGCTGAATACGAGATCGATCGTTTCCCAGTTCGCAACTTTTTGAAAGGACTCGGAGTGTAAAAAATCTTTCCGGTTCAATCTGTCTTGAAAAAAGTCCAAAATGAGATCCCGAATCGATTCCAAATAAACTCGGGAAGAATGAAACGGAGCCACCCAGCCTTCGAAACTCACGGGACAAAACTTAGTCGTTTGCTCCACGAGTTTGGCCGTGCTCAAAACTGTGGATCTGGAAAAATGAGGATATAAGGGAAGTAGAATATTCCGTTTTGTAGGAACGAGGAATTCCCGATTTAATTTTCTAATATCGGGATAACCGCAGGTCATAGTGATATCACCTTCCCATTCTTCTCCCGTGATTTTTTTAAGAACCTTGGCGATTGCCTCCGCCTGTTTGGAGGTTTCCGAAACAAGAGGAGAACCGCCTCCGAATCCCATAGACTCGTAGGTTTTGGCTACCTTCCCCGCCCTTTTTTTTGCGATCAGTCTTGCGAGGGGTTTTCGGATCCATTCGGGAAGGGGCAGATCGAAAACGAGAGGATCTTCGAAAAGGTCGATCAGAAATTTTTCGATTTCCGAAGCGGCGCGCGGGCCGCCGAGGTTGATTAACAGAATTCTATTTTTCAAATGTGTTACCTTTAATACAAAAATCCGGTCAGAGACAACTCTACGTTCCATTCTTTTAGATTCATGTAATTTTTATAATGGCCTAGATGTTGAGAGAGAATATCGCTTTCATTCAATCCTCCTTTGGTTGCAAAATGACCGTCCCCGAAAAGTCTGTGTTCGTTGAGTTTTATAAACACCAGATAATTTCCGAAAATTCGTCCCGCGCTTGCGTTGAAGTCGATTCCGAAACCCGAAACGTCTCCGATAAAATTGAGAGCCCTTTGATAGTGAAAATCCCTGAAATGTCCCGTCCAAAAAATCCCGGAAAACGAGGTTTCAAAAAACCATTCCCCGTTCGAGTATCGATAACCGAGGCCCAGCGGAAATTCGTAAGTCGAATACGAAAGACTGAGTCCGGAACCGATCCTGTTCAGAAAAACGGGATTGGAATCGAAGAACTGGAGCACGTCATAGAGCACGTATTTCATAAACGTATATTGAAATCCCCCGGTGAGAAAAAGACCTTTCCCTTCCTTTCTAAAATCGGAGTCCGTGTCTCCGAAATATCTTCTTAAGATGAGGGATTGCCTCTGTTGTTTCATAGATAGGCGACCCTTTCCGTCCGCAAAATTCCGGGATCCGATGAACGTGTAAGGAGTATCGTAGAAAGAAAATTCTCTCGTTGAAATTTTGGTTCCTCTTTCGACGGTCGGAGCGCCTAGAAAAAAGTCCTCGTCCCTACCCTCACCCGCGTTCACGTAACGTCCGGTGGTTTTTAAATTCAGGTCTGCCTCCCATTTTTGCCAACGAAGTGTGAAACCCAGTCCGCCGTAGTTGAAGTCTCTCGCGTACGTGATCCTGGAGCCTCCGCGAAGTCCAGAAAGATTCGGATATTTGGTGCCGGTTTCGAAAATATTCTCTCCACCGTTTCGTCCTGCAAGTATCGTAAAGGAGGATTGTCTGATCAGTTTTTGAAAAAAAGTCTCTTCTTGTGTAGGCGGCTTTTCTTTTTCCTGAACGGGTTTAGGAGGTTCTTCCAAGACCGGAGGAGACGCCTGTGTGTAAATCGGACCGATCGATAAAAGATAAATGCCGAGGATCGCTGAGTTTTTTGCGGAGAGTTTTTTTATTTTCATAAGTTTACTTTTGTTTTTGGATTGGGTTCACGGTTTCGGGGTGCAATCATTTCACCCCGTATTATTCTGAGGACGGACGAAGACAGATTAATCGCCCTACCCTACCCACGCAATACAGTTTTTAGCGTGTCGGAACAGATGGGACATAGTATTGATTTGACACGGTGAGTGCGTTCGGACGATCCTGGTTCCGAGAATGAGTTCCAAAAATCTAACGATCCGACAGATTTTAGATGAGTTCGAAATTTCCTCCGAGGATGAATTTTTATCCAAGGTGAAGGAATGGAAAATTCCGACTTCGGGAAAAGGGAAATTCGAACGTGAAGTGATAGAAAAATACTTTCAGAAAACGAATGAACGCATTTATGACTCTACGATTATAGCGGTCTCCAATCAGAAAGGGGGAGAAGGTAAAACCACGGTTTCCGTTTGTTTGGCCGAAGCCCTTTCCAAGTCGGCTCCGGTGCTTCTTGTGGACTGGGATGCCCAGGCAAACATCACTCAACTTTTTTTCGGCTCCGTGGAAAAATCGGTTTTTCATTCCTTGGGTTACAGGGGCGAAGATCCCGTCCCGGTAAAGGATCTGCTTGTGCGGCTTGCTCCGGATTTGGACGTGCTACCTTCTTCCATTCACCTCGCGAACTTTACGACGCCGTATGAAAGGGACGATTTTGAACTTTTAAAGGACGCGCTTAAGCCGGTTCGCTCCGGCTATAAATATATTATTATAGACTGTCCGCCGTCCTTAGGTTTGATTTTGGAAAACGCTTTGATCGCGGCGGATCACGTTCTGGTTCCGATACAGACTCGAGCTTTTAGCGTTCAAGGTCTGAAGGATCTACATTCAACAATTCTAAAAATAAAAAAAAAGGCAAACCCGTCCCTCAATCTTTTGGGCGCCGTCCTCAATCAATACGAAGACACTCGGGCGCTCGCCGGACTTGCGGACGTTATCCGGAAATATTTCGAAGTTTTCGATACCGTTGTGTATAGGAGAGAGTCCATCCCTCAGGCTCAGGCTAAGAAAAAACTTTTGGGGGAATACGACAACAAGGTCATGCAGATGTTTTTTTCCTTGGCGGATGAATTGAAAAGGAGGATTTCAAATGGCTAAACGTTCCGACTTTGCAGGTATGGATCTTCTTACGGCGTTCGGGGATAAAGATTCCTCGAAGTCTGAAATTCAGCTTTCGGACATCGTTCCGAATCCGACCCAACCTCGGGTTTTCGGAAAAGAAGAGGTTTCCGATCTTACGGAATCGATGAAACGTCTGGGCCTGATCGAACCGATCGTGGTCAAAAAACACGGAAAAAAATATCAGATCGTAGCGGGAGAAAGAAGATACCAAGCCGCCAAAATTCTTAAGTGGGATAGGATCGCCGCCATTGAAACATCGGCCTCCGAAGACAGATGTTTTGAAATGGCGCTCGCCGAAAACGAAAAACGCAAAAGCCTGAATCCCTGGGAAGTCGGCCGTGCGATTCAGTTTTTAAGAAAGGAAAAAAGAAAAACGGCGGAAGAAGTTTCCAAGGTTTTGGGTTTTACCGAAAGATACGTAAAACAGTTGAGTTCGATCGCAAGGCTGGATCAAAAGTCGGTGGAGGACCTGCTCCGATCCGGAAAAGACGCTTCCGTAAAAAATCTGGAAGCCCTTTTGAAACAAAAAGAAGGAAGGGGGGGTGAAATGATTTCATCCCGAAAGTCGGCCCCTACAAAGGTGGTCATTCAATTGGGAAAACTTGTTTCGCATCAGAGGGATAAATTTTTGAGAGAACTCTCCTCTCTGAAAAAGAAATACGGAATCAAAGGTTGATTTTTTAAACGGAGAAAATATGAAACTCGCTATTATAGTCGGCTCGCACCGAAAAATATCCCAGTCGACTAAGGTCGCAAAGTGGATGTCAAGCCGTCTTGAATCGTTCGGTCATCAAACATGGGTTTTAGATTTAGGCGTTCATAAACTTCCGGTATGGGACGATTCTTTTTGGGATGGGGGAGAGGATTGGGATCGGATCTGGAAACCGATCGAGTCCGAACTTAAAAACGCCGACGCTTTTATTTTTGTTACGCCGGAATATTCCGGGATGGCTTCTCCGGGACTCAAGAATTTTCTTCTTTATTGTAATTCTTCCTTGCTCGGTCACAAACCGGTTTTGATAGGCGCGGTTTCCGCAAGCAGGGGGGGCGCTTATCCGATCGCCGAACTTAGGATGAGCAGTTATAAAAACACGAAACTCTGTTATATTCCGGAACATATCATCGTTCGGGATGCGGAACAAGTTCTCAACGGTCCGGAATCGGCAAGTAAGGAAGATTCTTATATCCGCGGTCGGATCGATTTCGCTCTCAAAATTCTCGTGAGTTACGGGGAGGCGTTGAAAGCCGTCCGCGATTCCGGCGTGACCTTTAAAAAAGAATTTGCAAACGGGATGTGACGTCTCTCGGGTCGTTCGATAGATCGCGTTTATTTCACAACTACGTTGTGAGCGACTCGCGGCTCTCCGCTGCTCGCCCGCTGAATGATCCATAGAGAATGAGGCGCCTATTTCGATTGAACACTTTCTGAACTCAGTGAAACGTTCACTATGGATCGCGTTTCAGGGCGCAGCGCGTTGAAACTCATAACGCTGCTTCCTATGGGGCGCAGCGTTAGGGATGTGGAGCGTGCGAAGCAGTCGCCTCGTTAGAGGCGACCGAAGGCGAACGCCGGAGCGCGGAACAAGCCCGGCCTGCGCTTTTTATATTTTGATTTCGGTGTACGATCCATTTGAAGCGCAGGAACGCCCGTTTATTTCTTTGGCTTTGCTCAGGAGTCGCCGCGTCGAAAGATAAAACTCGCCGTTTTGATCGTAAACAACCAGACAAAAAGGGGAACGACGACGTTCGCAAATCCGACGATCCAAATCAAAACCCAAGTAATACCCCAATGAAAAGGATTCCAAGCGTGCATTAGGTGGATGAGGATCGGATGGAGTAAAAAAATTCCCATGCTGTTTTTTCCGATAAAAGCGAAAACCGAGATGAATTTTTTATGTCTCTTTTGCTCCTGAGAATTCTCCGCCCAAAGAAAAAGAAAAAGAAACATAACAAGCGGATAAAAGATCAGATGGTTGGACGAATCGAATTTCCAGAGATAACCCACGATCCCCACTACGACTAAGTAAAACAAAATCCCGTAGAAAAGAATTTTCCTGAATGAGTAGGGGAGTTGAGAGGAATTTGTTTTTTCGGAAAGTCGTAAAAAAGCCTTCGGTTCTTTAAACCATTTTCCGGCCAACAATCCAAAGGTGAAAAAGAAAATAAATCCGGTCGGCAGAATGGGTTCGACGGATTTTAAGAAGGGAATTTCAAAATAACGAAATAAGTGATTCGATATTAAATTCACCAAAAGGGTCGTCGCAACTAAAATGAAAACCGACTTCGGCGACTCCGGTAGAATCAGTTTCAAAAAAGGGAATATTAGATAAAAGGAAACTAAAAGAGGAACGAAGTAATAAGGCGCACACCAGGTTCCGAGTAGAATCCCGCCTAAATACTCGCTCCAGTTGGGAAGAGTTTGCAGTTTTACGTAAGCGGCAAAAAAACTTACGATAAAATAAGGAATCAAAAGAGAAAGGATCTTCGGTTTCCAATAATCTTTCCAGTTTGTGAACTTTAAAAAAATTCCGGAAGAAAGTATAAAAGCAGGAACTCCAAATCGGGCTAAGTTTGAAAGAGCCAGAGTCAACGCGGAAGCGTTTTCGTCGGGACCGAAATATTGATAATACGAATTCACATGAATGAAAACGATTCCGACGATGGCGAGCCCGCGAACGAAATCCACGGATTGACTTCTGTTACTTGAGGCTTCTTTTTTCGGAGAAGACAATAGAATTTGAGAAGGGGCGTCGGAAAGAATACACGTTAGGATCAGTATACATAGTCCGAACACATCCATAAATAAGGAAAGATTTGAAATCATAAAAGAATATGCTTTTTTGAAAGTGTAATTAAGTCAGTATGTGATTTATGGATTAAGAAGTAAATCTTTTAGGTCGGTTTAAAGAATGAACAAGTTGGAGATCCCAGCCGGCGGAGTCGTTTTTAAAGAAGGAGAATCGAATAACGCGATGTATGTGATTCTTTCCGGTTCCGTCGAAGTTTTTTTTACGCGAAAACATATCGTTCAACGTCTTGCCGTGATGAAAAAAGGGGATTTTTTCGGAGAGATGGCCTTGTTCCGCGCGACGCCTAGAACCGCGACGGCCAAAGCGATTTTGGATTGTCAACTCGCCGTGATTGAAAGCAAACAACAGCTTGAAAAATTTCTAATTAAAAATCCTGATTTTTCCGCCAAGATGGTTCGAATCCTGGCGGATCGTTTGGCGAACACGGACGCGATTCTCGGTTCAAAGATGGAAGAATATTTCGGCGATTAACTCCAAAGTAACCGTTTGCAATTACTTGAGAGCTCCGAAAGAGATTCGAAAAAACGAATGAAAGTCGATAACAAAAAAACAGAAAGATTCAGATAACATATAAATCGAACCGGGCGCTTTCGTCGGTTTTAAAGAAACGGATTTTCCTTGAAATTAATGTTTGAAGCGGGTTATAATTCTGCACGAGTTGTCTTATATGAAAAATGTAATCATTACGGGTGCAAGTTCCGGAATCGGAAAAGAATTGGCGAGGTTTTACGCTCAATCGGGAGCTAACGTGGCTCTCACCGCAAGAAGAAAGGATTCGCTCAAAAAAATCGCGGACGAATTGAAATCTTCCGGCGCGAAGGGTAAAATTATTTTTGCAGCCTTGGACGTTTCCGATCCGGATCAGAATTTTAAAGTTATTCCCAAGTTGGCAAAGGAACTCGGAGGTTTGGATCTGATCGTCTTAAACGCCGGGATTTCCACCACTTCTTCTTTCGGTGGAAGAAGTTTTGAAGCCGATCGTGCCGTGATCGAAACCAATTTGATCGGTGCTATGGCCGGTGTGGAAGCGGCTTTGCCGATCTTTCAAAAACAAAAATCGGGACAAATCGTTGCGATCTCATCCGTCGCTTCCTTTAGAGGGCTTCCGGGTTCCGCAAGTTATTCTTCCTCCAAGGCGGGGCTTTCCGTTTACATGGAGGCTCTTCGAGGAGAAGTAAAACGATACGGAATTTCGGTGACGGTGATTCATCCCGGATTTATAGACACTCCGATCAACAATCAAATGAAATCTCGTCCGTTTGTAATCTCGGTGGAACGAGGCGCACAAAAAATATATAAAAGTATTGAAAACAAAGTTTTATCGGCTACAGTTCCCTGGTTCCCATGGGCCTTCCTGGGTTATCTTATGAAACGGATTCCCGAATTTTTATGGTCGAAGATCAGTCTGAAATAAATTCCCCTTTTGAAAAACAAAACGCGCCAGTGACAAACCCGGTCCGGGTTTTATTCGTTTGTCTCGGGAACATTTGCAGATCTCCCGCTGCGGAAGGCGCCTTTCTGGATTTGATTCAGAAAAAAAAATTGGAATCTTTCTTCTTCGTGGATTCTTGCGGAACTTCCCGATATCATATCGGAGAACTTCCGGATCCTAGAACGAGACAGGCCGCGCGCAAAAAGGGAATCGAACTTACACATCGGGCGAGACAGTTTCGTAAGGAAGACTTTCGGGAGTTCGATTACATTCTTACGATGGATAAGTCCAATCAGAAAGACGTTTTGTATCTCGCTTCTTCGGACGAAGAAAGAAAAAAGGTTCAACTCTTTCGGTTTTTTCAAAAGGATTCCAAAAAAGATTCCGAGGTTCCCGATCCGTATTACGGAACTCTGAAGGACTTTGACGAAGTGCAAAATATCGTCTCCGATACCGCAGAAGACTTTCTCGATTTCCTCCTTTCTAGAAAACTGGATTTAAAAGCCTAATCCGAAAGTGGGGGAACATTTTCACACATGAGTGAATCCAAAAAAAAGAAAGTAGTCGTCATCGGCGCGGGGTTCGGCGGTTTACAAGCCGTTAAAAAACTCTCTCAAAACAACGATCTCGATATTACCGTAATCGATAAAAAAAATCATCACCTCTTTCAACCCCTTCTCTATCAAGTGGCGACGGCGGTTTTAAGTCCTGCGGATATCGCAATCCCCACCCGTTCCATAGTAGGGGAGAGTAGAAACGTGACCGTGGTTTTAGGGGAGGCGACAAAAATCGACCCCGTTTCAAAAATCGTTTATTACCAAAACACTTCAACGAATTATGATTATCTAATATTATCGGCTGGGGCGAAATCCAGTTATTTCGGTAACGATCACTGGGAAAAACATACGATCGGTCTGAAAAATCTAAAGGACGCATTGAAGATCCGTCATAAACTTTTGATCTCCTTTGAAAAGGCGGAGTTGTCGGGTGATCCCGAAGTCGTTAAATCCTTGTTAAACTATGTGATCATCGGCGGAGGGCCGACCGGTGTGGAGCTCGCGGGTTCCATCGCGGAACTTTCCCATCAGATCATCCGGGACGAATTTCATACGATCGATCCCGCCTTATCCAAGATCACTTTGATCGAAGCTTCTCCGAGGTTGCTTATGACCTTCGACGCTTCTTTGGGAGAATTTACCAAAAAACGTCTGGAGAGTAGGGGAGTGGAGGTTTTGACCGGAACCCGAGTCATCGATATCAACGAACGCGGGGTTCAACTCGAAGGAAAAATGATTTCTTCTCAGACCGTGATTTGGGCGGCGGGGGTTCAAGCCAACGTCATCGCATCCACGTTAGGCGCAACCTTGGATCGCGGCGGAAGAGTGATGGTGGACGAATTTTGTAATATAGAAAATCATCCGGAAGTTTTTGTCATCGGGGATATCGCGAATTATTCCAAGGGTCTGGAACGTCCTTTGCCCGGGGTTTCTCCGGTGGCGATGCAACAGGGAAGATACGTCGCGGCTTTGATTCAAAACGATCTGAAGAATAAAAAACGAAAACCCTTTCATTATATCGATAAGGGTTCTATGGCTACGATCGGCAGAACGGACGCCGTCGCTCAAATGGGAGTTTTTAAGATGAAAGGTCTTTTCGGTTGGCTCGCCTGGCTTTTCATTCATTTATTCTATCAGGTGGGATTTAAAAATAAGGTTACGATTTTGATCACCTGGGTTTGGTCTTATATCGCTTTTAGGGCGGAAGCTCGGGTGATTCAGGACGAGGTCAGCGCGGATAAGGACTGATGGTAAGGGATGGACGGAACGACAGTTCGCATTTTGGCGCGGAAAAAAATCGTTAACGGATCAATTTGAGTTCGGTTATCTTTGCGATCTTTAGAAAAATCTTATCTTCCGTGATCAGATGTCCGCGCAGTTCCAACGCACATTGGCAGATATGCGCGTCCGCGATGGAAACGGACAAACCTTTGGAATAAAGTTTAGATCGTAAAAGTCCCGTCTTAAACCAGGATTCGATTTCATTTCCGCAGAGAGGTAAATCTTCTAGAAAATCCTTCATCAGAGATTGCTCCGATTTGGAACGGATTCCGCTCAGAAGTTCCGCGGCAACGATCGGAGAAAGATAGGCTCTTCCCTCTTTGAGGGCGTCGTCTATGGTTTCATTTCCAACTTTGAAGTAACTGATAAAACTGGAAGTATCAACGACGAGTGCGCTCACGGCTCGTATCCAGATCGATTTGGATTTTGATTTTTCCTTTGAGTTTTTGAGCTTTGTCGTACGCTCTGCTTCTTTTGAGCAACTCAAGACCCATTACGATCGTTTCCGTAATTCCTTTTCCCGTAACGAGCCTGGCGTCTTTTAACAGATTTTCGGGAAGATTGGCAGTGATACGTTTGTCGTAGGCTGGAGAGATCATACATAAAACCATACCAGAATACAGATCAATGTCAATACAAAAGGAGACGCCCCGCTGAAAACGTAATGTATTTGTGATCGTCCGGAAGATAAAAACGTGTCGATTTGAGCTTAAAAAATTCTTGAATACTCGCATCTTGCGATAAGAATGCCCCTGATATGAATCCTTCGTTCTGGACAGGCAAAACCATCGTGGTCACCGGAGGTTCTTCGGGGATCGGAGAAGCGATTCTAGGTATTCTTTCCAAATCGGATTGTAAACTCGTCAATCTCTCCAGAACAAAACCCGAACTTTTAAATCGAAAAAAAAATCTCGTCGCCGACTTGGTACATATCCCGACCGATCTGAGTTCCGAAAAGGAAATCGACAAGGCGGTCAAAAAAATTTCCAAAGAGTATCGAAGTGTCGACGTTCTTTTTGCAAACGCAGGGATTACGACCCATTCCCGATTTGACGGAACCCAGATCCAAACCTTTCGGAAAACGTTCGATATCAATTTTTTCGGTCCTATCTATCTCATTCAAAGGTTGTTGCCTCAGATCAAACTGAGCCGAGGTTGTGTGATCGCCACGTCCACGGTGAGCGGGCTTTACGGTATTCCGGGTAGAAGCGCGTATTCCTCGTCTAAGTCCGCGTTACACGCCGTTTTGGAAGCCGCAAGAATCGAACTCTCCGAAGAAGGTTTGTCGTTTATCATTTTCTGTCCCCCTTATACCAAAACAAAACTCCGTTCATCCGGCTTGGACGGGGACGGTAAGGTTTTGAACGAAGGACAATATCCGAGTAGCAAGATCAAATCGCCGGAAGAGGTGGCGTTTAAGATGATCGATTCGGTGGAAGATCCGAATTCGAGGTTGGTTATCATGGACAGTTCCGGTTTTTTCCTTAAATGGTTACGCAATATCGCTCCCGCCTTTTTGGAACGAACTCTATTCAAAAAACTTTATAAAGATTTTCACTAGAAGGAAAACATGGAAACCAGAAGTATTGTCAAGGAATTTCAGTTCGACTATCCTCTGATGAGAGTTTGGAACGCGGTTACCGTAAACGAAGAGTTGACCTACTGGCTCGTGGATAAGGTCACAGGTCGTCCGAAAGAAGGAGCTAACTTCGCTTGGACTTGGAGACTCGGGATGGAAGGGGATCTAACGACAAACGGAATTTATAAAAAGATAATTCCTTTAAAAGAATTGATACTACTTTGGCAGGATCATCCCGCCGGTGATATTGAATTGAAGTTGGAGTTTCATTCTTTGGGGGAGACTTCTTCCAAACTGGTACTTACGAATTCGGGTTATCCCGTTGGCGATAAGTATGACGTGTGGGTCGAAGCCGCGTCGGAAGGTTGGGAAGAAGAAGGAAAACATTTGAAAGATTACCTAAAAAAATCTTGAACGTGCAAGGCCTCTAAAAAAGATGGTAAAAGGAACCTATTTAGGAAAGGTGATTTTTACCTGTGCAACTACCCGAATTAGAGACTTACTTTCAAACCCTCACCGACCTCACCGATGCAATAGCCGTGGTCAATTCTCCCTACGAATCGGACTTCGACAATGATATCGGACAGTTGGAACAATATTTTACGGACATTACTTCCAGACCTTGGGAAGTTTCGGAAAGAGGTTACTTCAATCTTTTTTCCAGTCACTTTACGTTTCACACGAAGATCGTGGAGGAAATCATTCACGAAGCGAGACGAGTGTTAATGCCCGAAAGAAGAATTCACGTCAAACGTTTGGTCGCTTATCATAAACACGCCGGAGAATGGTTTGCGGAGTTACAAAGAAAACGCAAACAGTTCTCACAGAAAGACATGGTAACCGCCTGATTTCATTTGACAGTTCCCTGTGTCTCAAAGAATCTGAGCCGGTGTTTTTACCGGCTCTTCTTCCTTCCAATTCCAAACATCAAATAGATCGAGCGGCTTTGATTCGGAGAATCCCTTGAAGTCCAAACCCTTCCTCTGGTATCCGGTCCTACTTTTTTTGGCGATCTTTCTATTCGATAAGATTTTCTTTTTGGACAAGGTCAGGGATTACGTAAAACAGGAATTCACATATATTTACTACGACGTCAAAAAGGAACTTCTGCAAGAGATCGTTTCCAAATACGGTTCGAAAGGGGAATATTCCAAAAATCCGGAAAAGAAAAAAAAGCTCATGATCCTCATGGGTTCTTCTCGGATGCTCTATTTTCAAAACTCCGATCTTCAAGCCTTTTATCCGGATTGGGATATATACAATCTTTCTTCCGCCGTTACAACTCCCGCCTATTATCTTTACTTTTTGGAAAAACTCGTTCTAGACGGCGGAGTTCACCCGGATCTGATCGTAATCGAAACGGACCCGTTTCAGTTTAACAAAAACAGTACTACATTCAAAAAATCGAATTTAGCAAACAGTTTCGATCCGATCTTTATTCTAAAATACGCATGGACTTTCGGAAAGGAAAACGTGAACTATTACTTTGCGAATTTTCTTTTCGGAGTGAGTTACAATAAACCTTATATCGGAAACGTAGTCAAACGTCTGAAAAACGAAAATTTCGAAATCGGCGAAATGCTTAAGGCGATGACGATCGCCACTTTAAAAACCGACAAGGGAAACGCCATTTCTCCCGCGGGAGCTTACGTGGAAAAGGATTTCGGTAAGATCCAGGAATCCGCCCGTAAAACGATCGGTTGGATTTATCCTTCTTACGCCCCTTCGCCGATGCAGTATGAGTTTTATAAAAAAATTTTTATACTACAAAGGGCGGAAAATCTTAAAATCTTATTCGTAAGGCCGGGAGTTTCTCCTCCTATGGAAAAGGTCTTGGACGAATTACAAATTCCCGAAACTTGGTCGCAAAGAATAAATCCGATCCATGAAGATTGGAAAATTCCTTGGATCGATATGAGTAAGGATTCGTACTACACCTGCAATACTTATGCGGACAGCGGTCATATCTCCTTGGATTGTTACCGCCCTTTCATTCGTTTCATTCTGCTCCACTACTATCTGGACAAAAAGTAAATTTCCGGGAACGTTTTTGTTTCGTTTGATTCGCCGTAAAAAAGCCGGGTCAAACTCCATACTTTGTCGAAGGTCCGATCGTTTTTGAATCGGTCTAACTCGCATCTGTTTGTGATTTCGGAATTTCTTGACTTTTGAATTCGACTCCTTTACGTTTGTGGGAAGTTTGTTAACTTTTAAGGAATAATCATGAAACAACTTTGTTTAGCTCTTATCACGATTGCGGCCGTTTCTTGTTCTACAACTCCCAGCGTGGAAAACAAGGGCAAGGATCAGGAAATTCAAATTCTTCCTCCGAATATCCGCGTGGAAAAATATAAGGAAACTTTCAACATGAAAGCCGAAGGCCCCGTCGTTACGGATTGCGGCGGCAAACCCTGTACTCCGGAACAACTCGACGGATTGAAACCGGATCAGATCAAGAAGTTCAAAAGGAACGGAGCTTGGAAAGAATATCAGGAGAAAGAAGACTCCGCTACAAAAAAGAAAATCAGCGTTCTCATCCGAACCGGTGAATACAAGGACGATAAAAGGGAAGGTTCTTGGAAAACCCTTTACGAAACCGGAGAGGTTCTTCGCGACACTCCTTACGCGGCCGGTGTGAAAGAAGGAGAGGAGAAAAAACTCAAAAGAGACGGAGTTCAAACAGAAAGCACTTCTTACAAAGCCGATAAGAAGAACGGGCCTTATTGGAAAAAAAACAACGAAGGTCTGATGGACGAGGAAGGCTCTTATAAGGACGACCAAAAAGACGGTCTCTGGACCGAATACTACGCGGAACCCGGTCAAAACGGCGCCAAGAAAAAAGTTTCCAACTATTCCAACGGACAAAAACAAGGCGCCGAAACTTCTTATCATAAGGACGGAAGTACGGTTCAGAGCGAAGGTTCTTACAAGGACGATTTGAGAACGGGCGTCTGGAAAACTTACTACGACAACGGAGTTCTCCAAATGGAAGGCGGTTATAAACCGAAGTTGGAGCCGGGAACCGAAAAGGAAAAAGATCCGAAAGAGAAAAAAGCGCTTCGTTCCGGTTACTGGAAAGAATATTACAAAAACGGAAACATCTTTGCGGAAGGTCAGAGAGAACATACTCGCAAAGGAGTTTGGAAGTTCAACTGGAACAACGGAAATCCGGCTTACAAAGGCGAGATGATGAACGAATTTATGATGTCTTCCGCAGAGGCGTATAACAAGGAAGGGCAGTTGATCGGAAAGGGAAAACTTCAGTTTTCGATCATGAACATAGACGAGGCTACGAACGAACTCAAGGCGAGTTATAAACCCGATATTCCGTTTACGTACTATAAAGACGGTAAAAAGCAGTTCGAGATCGTGAGCGACGCCAAAGCGATCGAATACGACGAAAACGGAGTGAAAGTCGGGGAAGGTCCGATCATGGTGGGAACCAATCGCAAAAACGATTGTTGGACCACTCGTTCCGGAAAAGTATATTACATTAATGGAAACGAAAACAAAAGAATGGGAGAAATGCAGGGTTGTAAGTGATCCCGAAAACGACGGAAATACATATTCCGGTTTTATGATATACCTGGAAATCCATTTCCGTTCCGCGGACGTTGCGCCGTTTTTTACGACGTAATATCCGCGTTTTCCCGTCCTGAGTCGAGGTCTTCGTTTAAAAACAAAACGTCGAAATTGGAAAAGCGGAAGGTTCGCGCCTTCCGCTTTTTTGTTTTCAAGGGTGAGCGCTTTTTGAAATTTTCCGATAATATCGTATGAACACTGAAAATTCTTCCCGATCCTTTTGGAAGCGCGATCTGGTGATTTTTTTTCCCACTGCGATTTTGTTTTTTGCCCTGGGTTTTTTCCTGAAAACCTGCGGTTCCGGTATTCAAAGGACCGCAAAGGTGACGTATAACGGATCTTTTACACAAGGACTTCTGATTTCCATCGATCCAAAAACTTTGAAGATCACGGACCCGGATCAGGAAATTCCGACGGACCTGATCGAAAAGATCGAATTTTTACCGGATGATAAGGTCGGTGATACGTCCGAACTTTCCGCAAACGATAAACTTTTCGTAGGCGCCTATCAATTGAACGTAGGTCCTCACAAAGGAACTCTTCAATTTTTCGGAGGAAAAAACGGAAAACTCTACGGAGTTTTGAAATTTTCAAACTGGGGAAAAGGCAAACCCGAGTTCCTCGGAGGAGTTTTTACAAAAGGGAATCAAATCCAATTCGTCCGTTCCTGTGTCGGAGTGAAATGTTCCGAGATCGGAAGTAACGTTCCGTTCTCACAAAAATATACGGGAGTTTTGGAAGGCCGCTCGATGAGCGGAACCTACCGAGGTAACAATAGTTCCGGCAATTGGGACGCAAAACGATAACGGGAGTTGTTCTTTCGAGTTACGTTTGAATCCGTAACCAACCGCACAAGTTGGCTTCGAATGGCGCCTCGAATCTTTGAGCTGCGCTCAAAGATTCGACCGCGCTCTGCCGCGACTCGCCTAACGGCTCGGTTCTTCGAACCGCGTTCCGCGTCGCTCGGATCGCTGGCGCTGGTTTAACTCATAATGAAAAAACGTTGGCAGTAGATTGTTCTGGGAATCGAAGCCGGTTTTTACGAAACTCCTCATAGACTTTGAGAATGGCGATTTCCGGCTTGAATTCACTTCAACCGGATTCATTCTTACCGAATGGAAAAAGATTCGCTTTCCGCGGAAGACGTGGAGTTTGCCAGAATCAAACTGGAAATTCTTAAACAAGAATTGGGAAAAGAAATCACCGGACAGGACGAGGTCATCCGAAACGTCCTGGTTTGTCTGGTCTGTCAAGGCCACGTCCTTTTGGAAGGGATGCCCGGACTTGCAAAAACTTTGCTCGCAAGATCGCTCGCAAGCGCCCTCGACTTGGACTTCAAAAGAATTCAATTCACTCCCGACCTTTTGCCGGCGGATCTTGTCGGAACAGTCGTATTCAATCCGAAGACCGCCGAGTTTGAAACCAGAAAAGGCCCGGTTTTTACGGGAGTTCTTCTTGCGGACGAGATCAACAGAGCGCCCGCCAAGGTTCAGTCCGCCCTTCTCGAAAGTATGGAAGAGAAAACGATCACGATCGGAGACAAAACCTACAAACTCGACAGGCCGTTTTTGGTGATCGCGACTCAGAACCCGATTGATCAAGACGGAACCTATCCTTTGCCGGAAGCGCAGATGGATCGATTTTTTATGAAGGTCAACGTTAGTTACCCCGCGTTGGAAGAGGAAATTTCCATACTCGATCAACACGGCAAACTGAACACCACAAACGGAAAGATCAAAAAAACGGTCACTTCCGCGGAAATACTGAAACTTTCCTCGATGCTCGACGACGTGTTCATCGAAGAAAAGATCAAATCCTACATCGTTCGATTGGTTCGGAACACGAGACCGGAAGAACGAACCGTTCCGGAACTTATACCGTATATCCGCCACGGCGCATCTCCGAGAGCCTCCTTAAGTATATTAAAAAGTTCTAAAGCAAATGCCCTTCTAAACGGACGGACATACGTGATCCCGGAGGACGTAAAGGTTTCTCTCGCGGAAATTTTAAGACATAGGATATTACTCACGTTCGAGGCGATTTCGGAGGAATTGGACGTGGAAACTCTGATCCGGACCGTTGTGGAGGCGACTCCGGTTCCTTAGGTTTTTATGATCCGTAAAGAATTTTTGTCGATTCTCTCCAATCTCGAGTTGGGACGTAAGTCCCGTTCCTTTAAGGAAAAAACCGGTACTGCGGAAAGTTCCAAACGAGGACGGGGACTGGATTTTAAGGACGTTCGTCTTTACGGTTTCGGGGACGATACTCGACTGATCGATTGGAACGTAACGTCTCGTTTCGGAGAATTGTATGTGCGGGAATTCTACGAAGAAAAGGAAAGACAGGCTATTCTTTTTTACGACGTCTCTATTTCGATGGAGTGGGGTTCGGGGGAACATTCCCGAGCTGCAAACGCGTTCCAGGTTCTGGCGCTCATTTCCTTACTTTACGTTCAAAAAGGAAACCGAGTTAAGATCGTTCTTTATTGCGACAAGGTGGAATGGGAAACCGATTTTTTGCGATCACGGGACGAACTACTTCCGGTGTTGCGAAAAATTTCGGGCAAGGAACTGATTTCTAGAAAATCGGAACCCTTACTTCCCTTTCGATATCTGAAAAATCGGGTTCACAGACACGCGGAAGTGTTTTTGTTAAGCGACTTCATCGGAATCGGAAGTTTAAAAAAATACTCCAGTTTAAAAAAATATTATTCTCTACACGCGATTCGATTTCGGGATCCGTTGGAAATCGATCCTCCTAAATCCTTATTATCCTTTTTTTATACTCGGGACCCGGAAGAATCGAACGGCGGTTTTTTGAGTAAAAGTCTTTCTCCCCAATACGAATTAAAATCCTTACGTTCCTTTTTTCAGTCCTCTTTTTTGGATCTGACCGAATACGAGCTGAAAACCAAGGACTTGATCCGGTATTTTTCAAAATGAAAAATAACATTCATGTTTTTGTATATTCTTGGATTTTAATGTTATACTCCGGACTGAACGCCGAACCGGTCGAGTTCCTTGCGCCGGAAAGAACGCTCGTCGCCGAAAAAATCCGATACGAATTGAAATGGGAAACGGGAGAAGTTAAAGACGTACAATTCCCGGAGGCGGGGATCCATTTTTTGGAGGATTCTCCGGACATTCCCCGGTTCGAAGTTTTGTATTCCGAAAAAAAAGAAAACTCACTCGTTGTGGATTTCGTTTTTTACGTTACGGGTGAACATCCGGTTCCGATTTCTTGGACGGACGCAAACGGTAAAAAAGAATTTTCCAAAAAACGAGTTCTGATCGAGTCTTCGATTTCCGATTCGGACACGGGACCCGCGGATATCGTTCCACCTTTGACTTTTTCCGGTTCTTATCTGGGAAGGTTGTTCGTTTTTACGATCATCGCCGGTCTTTTGTTTGTTTTCGGAATTTATGCGTATCGTATCTACGCCGGTAAAAATTCTCCTCTGGACGCGATCATTCAAACCGAGCCGACTCTGGAAAGGATGGAGATCTACGAGATTCGATTGAACGAACTTCTAAAACGAGATCCGATTCCCGCGCGCGACTTTGCCCGATTGTTGTCCGGTTATATCCGTGAAAAGTCGGCCAATCTTTCCGGAAGAAAAACGTCCGCTTTCACCGAAGCGGAACTATTTCGTTTTTTATACGATCAGTTTCCGTTCGAAGAACGGGAACTTGAGTTTTGGAGGGAGTTCCTGACCGAAAAAAAATTCAGACCCGAAAACGGCTATTTATCCAAAAAAGAAGCGGAAGAAAAGTTTTTACACTGGAAAGGAATCTGGGATAAAAAATGAATTTTGAATATCCTTACGCGTTTCTTCTTTTGATTCCGGTTTGGGTCTGGGCGTACATATATTACAAAAACAAAATGTACTTAAGAAGGATGGAGATCCGACTTCCCGGAAGAAGAGAAGGGGTTCTTTCCAAGTTCGAGAACTTCGGAAAATTTCTGCCCTTCTTGAAACCGATCACGATCAGTTTGATGATCGTGGCGCTCGCCGGGCCGGGCAAAAAAACCTTTTTTCTTCCGGACGAAAAGGAAGGTGTCGATATCATGATCGCGCTGGACGTTTCGGGTTCCATGTCCCGAAGCAGGGATTTTCTTCCCGAAACAAGACTTGGAGTTTCTAAAAAGTTACTTCGGAGATTTATCGAAAAAAGGAAAAACGATCGGCTCGGTCTGGTGGTTTTTGCGGGAGCGGCTTATTTACAGGCTCCTCTTACGGGAGATCGGGAATCCCTAAACGAAATTTTAGGAACGATCGAGGAGGAAACCGTAACGGAGCAGGGGACTGCGATCGGAGACGCGATCATACTTTCCACGTATCGATTGAGGTCTTCCCAGGCTCGTTCCAAAGTGATCGTGCTCATCACGGACGGGGTTTCCAATACGGGCAAAATCGATCCGGTAACCGCGACCGAACTCGCGGAACATATCGGAGCCAAAATTTATTCCATCGGAATCGGAAAGGAAGACAGTTCTTACGAAATCAATTTCGAAATTTTGCAGGAACTTTCGGCGAACACGGGCGGCAGATTTTTTAGAGCGGAGGATCCGGAGGAAATGAAATCGGTCCTTACTTCGATCGATTCTCTTGAAAAAGATCCCTTACAGTCGCCTCCGAAGGAAGTCCGGGAAACCGAGTACGAGATCTGGCTCTATCGAGCCCTTGCCGTTTTACTTTTGGATCTGATCTTGCGGGCTTTTTTTCTTAGGTACTACGTATGATCCAAGAATTTTCGGCGTATCTGAAAAACGTATTTTTCGCCCTCGTTTTCGTATGGATTATATATTCTATTCTTAGAATATTCGTGGTTTATAAAATAAGAGAATGGAGGATTTTTTACCCCGGTTTGGAGAGGGCTTCCTCCTTTCCGAATGTGCGTTTCGTATTTGTGAGAATTCTACTGATCCTTGCGACCTTGGTCTGTGTGTTTTTTAGCGGTTTGAAAACGAACACTAAGGACGAAAAAAAGGAAGAATCTTTCAAAGGAGTCGATATACTCTTTCTTGTGGACGTAAGTCTTTCCATGCAAGCGATTGATAGTCCTCCGACCCGATTGGCGAGGTTCAAGGAAATATTACTGCGTATGTTGCCTTCTCTTTCCGGAAATCGATTTGGGATGATCGTTTTTGCCGCGAGTCCGTTTTTATACTGTCCGATGACTTCGGACGTCGCCGCGTTTTCGGACTACGTGCGCGGTTTGGACGCGGATATGGTGGGGGACAGGGGTACGGATTTGAATCAAGCGTTTTTGAAAGCGGACGTTTTGCTCCAATCCGAAAAAGTTTTTCGGAATCGAATCTTAATTTTAGTAACGGACGGAGAAGATCAAAACGATCCCGAACCCGTTTCCTTTCCGGCGAGTTTTCAAGTTTGGGCGGCCGGGACGCAGGCGGGCGGTCCGATCGCGTATAACGACGAAAATTCGGGTCTAAAAGGTTTTCTTTTGAAGGACGGAACTCTGACGTCGGATATGAATTCTCCCGGAATCATTCATTCTAAGATGAATCGGACTTTTTTAAAAAATCTTGCCGATAAAAACGACGGAACCTTTTATTCCTTGGATTCCGATCCTCCGGACGTAACGTCTCTTCAAAAGGAAATTCTTTCCTTGGAAGAGAATTTGTATTCCAGAAAGAAGGATTTGAAACGCGTGGAAGGTTCCGGTAAATTTTTATTGGCGGCGGTTCTTTTCCTATTATCGGATTGGATTTTGGCTGAGTTTTTCCTGTTCTCCGGACGGAAATCGCAGGACGTTACGATATGAAACGAATTCGTACATTAGAATATTTGATCATTCTGATTTGTTTGTCTTTTGCAGACGTTTTGTTTGCGATCGAGTTGGACCCGGGAGGGAATCGGGTCGACGAAGGGTTGGAACGTTACAATCGGGGCGAATATGCCGACTCTTTGAAAATGTATCAGGAGGCGGAGTCTTATTTTCCGGAGGATCCCCGATTGGAATTCAATCGGGGAGCGGCCGAATTCAAATCGGGTAACATCGATAAGGCGATCCGTCATTTTGAAAAATCCGCGACTTCCACTTCCCCCGAGGTTCAATGGAAGTCGAGGTTCAATCTGGGAAACGGTTATATGCGAACGGGAGATCGTAAAAAAGCCGCGGAAGAATACATCAAAGCCTTGAAGCTGAAGCCCGATTTAAAAGAGGCAAGAAAGAATTTGGAATATCTTCGTAGAACTCCGCCTTCTTCTCAGACTTCTCCCAACTCGAGTCCTCAATCTAAGGATTCAAAAAATTCCCCTTCTTCCAATCAAAATCAACCGGAAAGTCGCGGCGCCGGAAACGGCGATCAGTCTCAGGACGACGAGGTACGAAAACGCGATCACAACGGGGCTCGCGGTAAAAAAGATCGTCTCACCGAGGAGGAAACGAAAAGAATTTTGGATTCCTTGGATCTGAATAAGGTCCGTAGAAAAAGCGGAAAGAGCCGGGATAGAGAGGTTTTTTGGTGAAAGGATTGTTCCGTATCTTCCTTTTTTTGTTCGCGTTTCAGTCTCTTGCGGCGGATGAAACCAAATTCTACGTTACGCGAAACATGTTCCATCTCGGAGAGGAATCGTATGCGGTTTTTGAAATGGACATGAGTTCCCGGTTTTCGATTCCTCAAAAAAATCTTTCCAACGGAGACATCGATCTTTTTTACGCGGGCTCCGAAGAAAATACCACGATCATCAACTTCCAAGTGTTTCGAAAAAGACTTTTAAAATTCAAAATCAAGGCCGCCAAACAGGGAGTTTTTACTCTTCCCTCCGTGAGTATAGAAGTGAACGGCAAAAAATTCGCTCCCAATCCCCTACAGGTTCAGGTGCTTGCAAGGTCCAAAACCGCGAAGAGTAGGGGAGGTTCTTTTTTCGATCGTTTCTTTCATTTTGAAGAAGAGGATCTGCCTGAAAACGCGGATCTGAAAGTGATCTTTCAGACGAGTAAAAAAGAAGCCTGGGTCGGAGAACCGATCATCGGTTATTTTACGTTGTATTATAAGGACGTACGCAAACCTTACTTCGATCGAAATCCCGCGGATTCGATTCAGTTTCCGTATTTCAGAAGCGAGGTGCTTTCCGGAGTTTCCGTAAAAGTTCCCGACCAAGTATTGTACGAAGGGAACGTCTACGACATCGCCGTTTACAACAAGGAAATTTATTCCTTGGTTCCTCTGCGCGCCGGAGAATTCCATCTGGGCAAAACCACGTTTTCCTTGGAAGGCCAACTACAATCCTACTTCAACTTAAAAACCGTTAGCACAACCCCCAATCGAATTCAAGTGAAGGAACTTCCTAAATTCGAAGGGAATTTCAGCGGAGCCGTCGGTAAGTTCAAGGCTCGTATAAAAACGGAAAACGATCCTAGTACGATCCAAGCGGGGGACACGTTGTATTTGAGCGTCGTGATCGAAGGAGAGGGAAATCTTTCGGCCCTTAAGGAACCGTTTGTCGATTGTAAGAAAGGAAAAAATTGTATTCCGGAAGTCACGTTGTATGACACATCGAGGTCTTGGAAATTCACCGAGTTGGAAAACGGCGGTTACGGTTTTTATTCCGTGGCTCGTTTTGAATACGGAATTCCGACGAGGACGTCCGGAGTTTGGAAACAAGAACCGAAGGAGTTCGTTTTTTTCGATCCGGATACGGGAAGTTATAAGACGCTTTTTTTGGAAATTCCGTCGACGAACGTATTACCTCGAACCAAAGGGGATTTTAAGAATGTGGAATCCTCAAATTCGATTTCCGAAGAAAGTAAAATTCGTTTTTTGTTTTTTTCTTTCGGATTTTTTCTTTTTGTAATCGTCGCGATTTGGTTTCGTTTTCAAAAAACGGATGCAACTTTTCTAATGTCATTTCCGATCCTTTTTCCGATTTTGGGGATTCCGATTTTAAAAGAACTTGACTTACAAACCGGAACTAAAAGAGGCTTGGTATTAAGGCAGTTCCTGCTTTCAAAAGGGATTTCCGAAAAGGACGTTTTTTTTCTCGTGGAAATTTCCGGAGCCGAGCCGGGTTTTGCGGAACTTGCGTTAAAGTTGAACTTCCGTGAGAAAAGGACCTTGTTGTCTATCGCCGATCGTATTTTGAAAAATCTAAAGGAGAAAGATTTATGAGCGAAGAAATTAAAGGAAGAATTTCCGTAGAGACGGAAAATATTTTTCCGATCATCAAAAAATGGCTCTATTCCGAAAAGGATATTTTCATCCGAGAACTCGTATCCAACGCCAGCGACGCGATCGTCAAGTTAAGGAAAATCGCATTCTCCGAAGAGTTCGAAGGAGGTGTCGATTATAGAATCGATCTCGAATTCGATCAGGAAAAAAGAATTCTCACGATCGAAGATAACGGAATCGGAATGAGTTCCGAAGAAGTTCAGAAATACATCAATCAAATCGCGTTTTCGAGCGCGGAAGAGTTCGTAAAAAAATTTCAAGGAGAAGGCGCCAAACCCGAAATCATCGGACATTTCGGGCTCGGCTTTTACTCCTGTTTTATGGTTTCCACAAAGGTAATCCTAGAAACCAAGTCGTATAAAAAAGGATCGACCGGAGTCGTGTGGGAAAGCGAATCAGGAACCGAATTTTCCTTACGGTCCTCGGATAAAACCGCAAGAGGCACCAAAATCACTCTCCACCTCGACGGTGATTCCGGAGAATATTTGGATCAGTGGAAACTCAAAGAACTGATTCGTAAATACTGCGACTTTTTACCGGTTCCGATTTACGTCAAAAACGAACAGACCAATAAACAAACCCCCCTTTGGTCGGAAACTCCGTCCTCGGTAACCAAGGAAAAATACGAGGAATTTTACAATTACCTTTTTCCCTTTTCGGGAGAACCTCTCTTTCACGTTCATTTAAACGTCGACTATCCGTTTCGTCTTCAAGGAATATTATACTTTCCTAAATTAAAACACGAGTTGGACGTCAATCAATCCGGAATCAAACTCTACTGTAATCACGTATTCGTTAGCGACGACGCGAACGATTTGATTCCTAAGTTTTTGACCGTATTAAAAGGGACGATAGATATTCCGGATCTACCCCTGAACGTTTCGAGGTCTTATCTTCAGAGTGATCCGCTGGTTAAAAAAATTTCCGCGCATATCGTTAAAAAAATCGCGGATCGTTTGAACGAAGAGTTCAAAAAGAACGAGGAAGAATTCAAAAAGGAATGGGATGAGATTTCCATTTTCGTAAAGTACGGAATGTTGACCGACGACAAGTTTTACGAGGCCGCTAAGGATCTTGTATTTTTCAAAACTTCGAACGGGGAAATCGTTCGTCTCGAAGACTATTGGAACAAGAACAAGGAAAAAAACGGCGGTAAGGTTTTTTACGCGTCGGAAACTTCCTCCGTGTATATGGATCTGCTCAAGTCTCAGGGACTCGAAGCGATCTTGGTCGACACGAGAATCGATTCCCACTTCATTCAATTTTTGGAATCCAAAAATCCGGACATGAAGTTTCAAAGAGCGGATTCCGAACTTGCGGACGGGGTCGTGGATAAGGAACATGCTTCTTCCATTGTCGACTCGGATAACAAGACACAGGCGGACCTGGTTAAGGAACTTTTCGAGAAAATTCTGAAACGAGACGGTCTGGAAATCAAGGCGGAACCTCTCAAAGCCGAGGGTGTTCCCGCCGTGGTCCTTCTTCCGGAGCACCTTCGAAGATTGAGCGAGATGAACATGTTGGGCGGTCAAAAACCTCTCGATCTTTTGAAAAATCATACACTCGTAATCAATACACGTTCGGCTCTCGTAAAGAACATCCTCGAATTGTCCAAAGGCGTAAGTTCGCCTAAGGCGGATAAGTTGGCCCGTACCGTTTACGATATGGCCCTTCTTTCCTCTAAAATTTTCGGCGAAGCCGAGTTCTCCGAATACTTAAAACGAACCACGGAGACCCTCGAAGAGTTGAGCGGTCATTAACGCGAGTTCGGTAGAACCGACAACCGCCGAATTCACGTTGATGAATAAAAAAAGGATTGGAATTTCAAAGTCGATCCGATACATAGACTGTGCGTTCTATGGATCGGTTTCGGATACAACGGTTTCTCATCGTACTCGTGTTTTGCGCGAATGTGTTATTCGCTCAAAACGAGCAAACCCCCGTTTCCGGTCCGCCTTCGGAGGATAATGCGGACGTTCACAAAAAGGACGCCCCCACTCTCGACAAGGAATATTACGAATATTATTTCCGAACCGTTCCGGACGTGGACGCCCTTGAAAAAGCGAAGTTGGAATACAACCTGATCCGTTCCTTTAAACTCGAACTGAAAAGAAGGGAACCTTCCGTGTCCGCCGATTTTCTCAAACAGATCAAGGCGGCGAGCGTTCGTTACGAAAGGGTGCGGCCCGATTCCATTTGGATGCGCGGCATCCGAAATCAAATGAAACACATTCGATTTCAAGAATATATGTATATTGTAATATACGATAAATACTTTTTATACATTTCCTACGAAATCAATCCTTCCCGTTACGTTATGGAGCCTTATCAGGTGCAGTTGATTTTTCAAAAGGAAAATCCTTTTTTTATCAAGCTGCCCGACCCTTGAAGATCCAATAATAAAGTCCGGCCGCGAGTAAAATCCCCGAAAAACAAAGTCCAGTCGCCGCGAACGTTTCCAGAAAATCAAAATCGTTTATAAACAGGGAATTTTTTTTGATTCTCGCCAAAACTCGGGTCTTTCCGAAGGTTTCGAGAGTTTGTCTGCGCACTTCTATACTGTCGCCGACCCGAAGTTTTTGATGCAGATTCTCGTCCACTTGTTCCGTGATTTCGTATAACTTTCCGGATTCGTCCGGGACTCGATAGGAAACCAGATAAGCTCTTTTCCCCGACTTTTCTATACGAACCGATTCCGTAAGAGTTCCGAAAACGGTCGGTCCCGGTTCTCTGAGACTTTGATAGATTGGATCCAGATTTTTGTTTTTGCCGGATACGATGAGATAAAAAGGTAAAAAGAAAAAAATAGAACTACAGCCGATCGTAAAAAGTATTTTATAAAACGGCGTTGAATCGAAAGTAGCATTCATGGAAACAAAGAATGGAATTCTATCCGGATAAGTTTCCAACTTCATCCGATTATTACAACCAGATAAAACGGAATTCAGGATGGCGGCCTTTTTTTATTCTGAAAAGTTCGACATTATGAATCTGTCCAGATCTCAATTTTTGCGGTACTTGGGAAAGGGCGCATCCGCGTTGGCGATTGCAAAATCGGGAATTCTTTCGGCTTCTCCAAAGTCGAAACCTTCCCTTCGTTCCAAACCGCACGAGCGGTTTTATCCGATTTCTCCGAGCGAACAAGACTCGTTGATCTTACCTCCCGGTTATCGATACAATACGATCGCTCTTTACGGAGATAGAATCAATTCCGGAGGAGATACGTTCGGTTTTAATTCCGACTTCAATTGTTTTTTTCCTTTCAAGGGTGGGAAGAATGCGGGACTCCTTTGGAACAATCACGAGACCCTCGGAGTTTTGGAATACTACGTGAACGGATACGACAGCCAAAAACAAGGACCGAACGAGAGAACGGACAAACAGATCGAACAATATCTGTATGCGTTAGGCGGAACCGTGATGGAAATCGCAAAAAAAAACGGGGACTGGACTCTTTCTCCGAATTCTTCCTACGGAAGAAGAATCAACGGACTTACGCAATTTCGTCTAACGGGTCCGGCGGCCGGAAGTCCTGCGGTAGGAAATACGAACAAGGTTTTCGGTACGTTTGCGAACTGCGCGGGAGGAATTACTTTTTGGAACACCGTTCTTTCTTGTGAAGAGAACGTGGAATGGATCATTGAACCCTGTAAACTTCCTCACGAAACCCATTACGGTTGGGTGATCGAGGTGGATCCGTTCGATCCCAAATCCGTTCCGGTCAAACATACCGCCTTGGGAAGATTTGCGCACGAAAACGCGGCGCTTGTTTTGTCTCCTTCCGGCAAAATCGTCGTGTATATGGGAGACGACGCTCGCGACGAATGTGTTTATAAGTTCGTATCCAAGAACACCTACGACCCTTCTCCGGGTGCGGCCAATTCCTCGTTACTCGAGGAGGGAATTTTGTATGCGGCGGACTTCGATAAGGGAATTTGGATTCCTTTGGATCTGGAGTCCAATGAAACATTAAGAAATTCTAAAAAAGAAAACGGTGATATACGGTTTGAAACCCAAGCGGACGTCCTCGTTCATTGTAGAAGCGCGGCTAAAATTTGCGGAGCGACTCCGATGGATCGCCCGGAGGACATAGAAATTCATCCGTTGGACGGCACGGTTTTTATCGCGATGACCAACAACGACAGACACGGAAATCTTTTCGGACAAATTTTACGCATCCGGGAAAAGTCGGGGGACCACGCGGGCCTGGAATTCGATTTTGAAGTGTTTGTTGCGGGAGGAGCGGGTTCCGGTTTTGCCGCTCCCGACAATCTCGCGTTTGATAAAAAAGGGAATCTCTGGGTCGTGACCGACATTTCCGGCAAGAACTTAAACAGATCCGTATATAAGAAATTTGGAAACAACGGATTGTTTGTGATTCCGACTTCGGGACCCGAAGCGGGTAGGGCGTTTCAATTCGCTTCTTCTCCGATCGGAGCTGAACTTACGGGGCTTTGGTTCACTCCGGATCAAAAGGAGTTGTTTCTTTCGGTTCAACATCCGGGAGAAACCACCAAGGACTATCGAAATCCCACGAGCCGTTGGCCTCACGGTGGAAACTCGATTCCAAGATCCGGAGTAGTTGCAATTTATCTAAAGTGACGGTTTACTTGGCCGCTTCGAGAGCTTCGGCTTCCGTATTAAAATGTGTGAAGGGTTTCCAGAGTCCTAGAAGGTTGAAGATCTGAATCACTTTTTCGGACGCTTCCGTCAAAAAAAGTTTTTTACCGTCGTTTGAAAGTTTGTGTCTCAGTTCGAAGATGGAGCGGATGCCCGAACTGGAAACGTATTTGAGTTCGTTTAGGTTCAGGATCACCACGTTCGGATGAGGCGGGTCGATGATTTCGCTTTTAAAATTGGTAAAGCTGCTTTCATCCAATCTTCCGTCGAGCGCATAAACGAAAATTTCGGTCGAGATTTCTTTCTTTGTGATATTCAATTGACTCATAATTTACGCACCACTACGTGTAATTTTTTTTTAGAGAGGCTAAACTCAGCTTTTGCGCCCGGTGGAAAATCGTAAATCGTTTCCGCAAGGGAGTCGATCGAAATTCCGCCTTTCATTTCCGAAATCAGGCTGAAACGATCTACGACCGTAAAATGATCCAGTGTGTACCGAGTATGTTCCTTTTTTCGAAGTTCTCTACAATAGACTTTAAAAAACGGGGATTGTTTGTCAAAAGTTGTGTCCGTATTTTCACAGGACATAACCCAACCGGTGGAACCGGCTCCCGTGTAAACCAAAAGCCCCGAACATTTTTGTTCTTCCATTTGATCTCCGTGACAGATCAAAAATCGGCTCGTTAAATCGGGGCTGTTGTTGCGGATCGAAATCTCGCTGATTCCCTGTAAGGTGCTGACTTTTTTCCCGTCCGGATAATGAATTTTGACTTCGATCAGGGGCCATTCTTCGATGATCGTATTTTTCCAATTCGTTTCGAGTGC
This sequence comes from Leptospira weilii serovar Ranarum str. ICFT, assembly GCF_000332415.1. Taxonomy (GTDB): domain Bacteria; phylum Spirochaetota; class Leptospiria; order Leptospirales; family Leptospiraceae; genus Leptospira; species Leptospira weilii_A. The sequence continues at coordinate 65,577 of NZ_AOHC02000021.1, read as the reverse complement.
CTTTTGGATATCTTCCACATGAAAGGAAAGAAGCGCGCCGACGGATGTAGGCGGATCGGAATTACATCCTAAAACGAGCGTATCCACTGCGTGGTGTGCGACGAACGTAAAATGATTGTCTCCTCCGAGCGCGATCACGAGATCGAAATCGGAAGGCGGGTTACGTTCCATGTCCTTTCTGAAGATAAAAGCGCTGTTTGGGAAAAGTCGTTTGAGAGTTTCGCGGCTGGAAAGTTGTCTGAGATGGGATTCGTGAATTCTTGTAAAAGAGTCGTTTTGAATTTTATAAATTTTTTGTATTCTTTCGAGCGATCCCCATTCTTCCAAGTCCAACTCGAACTTGGTACGTTTACCCAAAATGAGTACTCGTTTGGCCGCCTTTAATTTTTCCAAGGTCATGAAATGATCCAGACCAATAAACGATTCCGGTTTGAAATGATCGAGATTTTTTCGAAACCTGTCGGGAACAAAAGACTTGTTTTGTTTTTTCGACGCCAAACGCGAATTATCACTTGAATCCATAAGATCGAAAGTTTTCTTAGAAATTAGAAATCCGCCGATTTAAAGATCGGAATTGTGAAAGTCCGTTACGAAAATTAAAGAGCTTTATGTCCCCAGAAGAGAAACGAATTCAAGAATTGGAAGAGGAAAACAAAAAACTCAAACGGCAAATAGAGAACACGGCTTATTCTCCCTATCTGAAAAAGGGAATGGCGAACGTTCGATATTATGCCAGGATCTTTCGAGAAGAAATCGTAGAAAACGAGATTCGCAAAAGGATCGACGAAAGTTTAGGAACCTTATACGAGATTAAGAATTTCGTACATCGTTATTCTTCGTTAGCCGGTCTTGATCCGGATACGATCCGAATTATCGCTACCGAAGCCACACAAAACATCGTGGAACACGGCCATGGAAAATACGCGGAAATCGAATTAGAATTACATAATGAAGTTGTTAACCCGTTTTTTAAGATGTCTTTCAAACACGAAATGCAACCGGGTATGAAATACACTCTTTCTCAGATCAACGAGAACGTAAAAAAAGGGGATTTCTCCTCCGAACTTTTCGACATAGAAAACTCGCGGGGTAGGGGAGAATTTTTGATGAAGGAACTCGCCGACGAAAGACGGGTTTTAAACGGGGTCGAAATCACTCCCGAAGGCGATAAGGTTCATTACTTCAAAAGGGTTTTGATCAATTACCGAGATCCGAAAGGCCCGAGAGACGTTACGAGTTTCGACGAAATCAAGGAAGAGATCGATCGGTTGGATCCCGAAGAAGCCCTCTGTTACTTTCATATCGATCACAGAAAGAGTAAACTTTCGTCGGTTACGATCGTGGTCACATCTTCCCGAGAAACCAAACTCAGAACCCTAATGGAAGAGTCGGGATTTTATCTCGTTCATAAGGACAAATATTACAGAGCCGTATTCTGTTCTTTCGAACCTACAAAAGAATTCACTTCTTCGGAACTCGAAAACCTTTTTGAAAAGGTGCGCAAACAAGTTGAGATCGAAAAGGAATGAGTTCAAGTTCGAACACTGGTTCTTCGGGCGCTGGATTTCCATTTCATCCCTTTCAAGATTTTTTGTTAGGCGAAGTGTTTCTAAAAACTCTTAAGGAAAGCGGCGTTTCTTCCCAGGCGGCCGAGGAAGCCGTTCTATCACATCTTCCGTCGGATCAAAAACATTTCGTATTTACGCCTAACGCAAAAAAACAAACCTTGCTGAATCTTTATCCCGAAAAAATCCGAAACCTTTTGAAAGCCGATCAGGAAGAGGAAATCAAACAAGAATTTCGTAATATGATCGGAATCGATGGAAGGATGGATCTCGCGCTCGAACTTCTCGAATGGTTGTTTACCGGTTTTGACGAGAAAAGGCATTTGTTAATCGAATTGTTTTCCTTGATCTTAAACGATAAAATTCCGTTACGGGAAAATTTCTTGGATCAAGTTAAAAAGAATTATGAAGAAGAGGTTTTAAAGGATCTCGAAAATTTAGACTGAAACGGATTCGCCCAAACTTTTTTACGCCGAACTTAGGTTATTTTAAGGAAATGTAATGTATTTTCGGAATACGAGGTAGGTTCCAAAATAAAAAACCCGTCCGGTTTTTAGACGGGTTTTTTCGAAGTTTTAACGTTAGGCGGCGATTGTGGACGTAGTTTCCAAGGGAACATCCGATCCACGGAGCACTTTTCTACCTTTTGCGGTCCAGACCGCTCTTTGAATTTTGATGATTTTCAGCATATGAAGAACCTTCATCACTTGGTAAGTAAGATCCAGTTCGAACCAGCGGTACGCAAAGTTCGGAGAATTGGGATGTGCATGGTGATTGTTCTGATACAATTCGCCCGCGATCATAAAGTCCACAAACAGTGTGTTCTTTGAGTTGTCCGGATTTTTTTTATGATTTCTATATCCGTACATGTGACCGCACCAGTTTACGATCGCACCGTGCATCGGTCCCATCAACCAGTGGATCGGAAGAAGCAGATACCATCCGTACTGACCCGCGGGAACGAAGTAAAGATAGAATAACGTGTAAAGAGTTCCGAAGGTCAATCTAAACGTCCAAGAATTGGCCAACACGTCGATCGCAGGCCACTGAGGATAATTCCCTTTGAATTCTTTTTCTACGCTCGCTTTTTCTTCCAAGATCGCTTCGTAATTGAGCGCGGTTTTCCACATCATATCCAAAAAACCTTCGGAGGCAACCGGAGAATGCGGATCTTTTCCCGTATCGCTGTAAGCGTGGTGTTGCCTGTGCATGATCGCGTAAGCGCGGGGATGTAAAAACGAGGAGCCTTGGGCCACACAAGTGAAAATATAAAAAAACTTTTCCCAGAACTTGTTCATTTTGAACATCGCGTGAGCCGCATATCTGTGAAGAAAAAACGACTGAGCAAAAGCGGATAAAAACCAGTGCCCGATAAAGAACGATAGTATGATCGCCATTTGGTATTAACTCCTGTTGCATAAATAGAGCGGGCTTGGGGGGAAAGGTTGCGGAAAAATTGCGAATTATTTCAAAAAAAAGGGAGGGATTCCTAGGATTCAGGGTTTAGAAATCAGAGTTCAGAGTGACCTTGCCTAACAGAGGGATAAGAATTTAACAAAGCATGATCTTTCTATTCTGTAAAATCTCTGATCTCTAAAATCTATTCACTAGGACTGCCTACTTTTTGACTTCGACTTCTACGGTTGGAAGTGTTCCTCTTAAATATCCGCTTTTGAGGATCGTCCTTTGTCCTTCTTCACTCGTAACATACGTGATAAAGTCGTCTATTTTTTGTCCGTGATCGGAAAGGTAAAATAGATAGAGTCCTCTGGAAAGTTCATACTTTCTGTTGTAGACGTTTTCGATACTCGGAACCGTAAAAGGATTTTTTCCGGAAAGAGAATATTCCAAAGCGCGTACCTTATCCTTATTTTCAAAAAGGGCGCTTCCCATTCCCATAAATCCGATCGCGTTCGAATTGGAATCAATCGCCTTCGCCATCGTATCGTTGTCCGCAACGATTTTAGCGGTTTTGGAATACTCCACATTCTTTCTTGATTCGAAATTCTTAATCCCTAAATCTTTTTGTTTGAGGACGTGCGTTTCAAAATACGCCGCGGTTCCGGATTTGTCGTTTCGGATCACTAAATCTATCTTTCCGGGTTTGCCCCCGACCTTCGACCAGTCCGTAATTTCTCCGGAAAAAATTTTAGAAGCGGTTTCCAAACTGATTTTACGAACCGGATTGGACGGATGAACGATGATTGCGATTCCGTCATAAGCGATCGTAAGGGATTCGAACTTTCCTTTGGAATCGAACCCCTTGAGTTCCTTTTCGGTAAGAGGTCTGCTTGCGGCGGCGATGTCCGTTTTACTCTGAAATAATTTTTCGATCCCTTCGATCGAACCTCCTCCGTGAACAACAACTTGGATTTCCGATTTCTTTTTCGAATATTCCAAACCGATCATCTGAAGCATTACGTGCATCGTCTCCGAACCGGTGACCGTGATCGTTTCTTTGGGTTTGCAATTTCCGGTAAGCGCGCCGAAGATCAAGAATAGAATCATAAACTTTAGTTTCATATGTTTACTTTTACGTTCCCTATGGAATTCCCCGGGATCTTGTCTTTCGTATCCAAAAAGTCTATTACAATTCGCGCTTGAATTATTACAAATTAGCACAAAGCCCCGGGTCATTTGAGAAATGCAATCGAACGCTTTCCGAACTCAAATTTCGTCTCCGACCGTTCGGGAAACTTTAGCAGAACGGGGTTTGTTGTTTCTTAACATGAGTTCGATGGTTGAAAATTTGGGCGAATAAGAAACTCAATGCGTTCGCTCCCGACGGGTCGCTCCGCAGCTTTTGGCCACAACGCTCTCTATGGATCGCTATTTCTTAGCTTCGCTAAGAGCCAACATTATGTTTCGACCCATAGGGAGAAACATTGAGTTTCTCGCTCCGCGGCTTTTGGCCACAACGCTCTCTATGGATCGCTGTTTCTTAGCTTCGCTAAGAGCCAACATTATGTTTCGACCCATAGGGAGAAACATTGAGTTTCTCGCTTCGCGGCTTTTGGCCACAACGCTCTCTATGGATCGCTATTTCTTAGCTTCGCTAAGAGCCAACGCTTTCGCTTCGCGGCTTTTGGCCACAACGCTCTCTATGGATCGCTATTTCTTAGCTTCGCTAAGAGCCAACGCTTTCGCTCGCGGCTTTTGGCCACAACGCTCTCTATGGATCGCTGTTTCTTAGCTTCGCTAAGAGCCAACGCTTTCGCTCCGCGGCTTTTGGCCACAACGCTCTCTATGGATCGCTGTTTCTTAGCTTCGCTAAGAGCCAACGCTTTCGCTCCGCGGCTTTTGGCCACAACGCTCTCTATGGATCGCGTTGTGGGTTCTTTTTCTTGACAGGGTGTCTGTTTCCAAAGAAATAGAAGGAGGTAAACTATTCTTAGGAAATTCCATGACTCTTGGTATCACAGAAGTAAAAAAAGGTATGGTTCTCAAAGTGGAAGGGGATCTTTACTCGGTTGTCAAAACCGAATTCGTAAATCCGGGGAAAGGTTCGGCTTTTATCAGAACCAAACTCAAGAACCTTACCAGAAACAGCTCCATCGAACGCACCTTCAAGGCGGCGGAAAAATTGGAGAGCGTCGAATTGGAAAAAAGAAATATGACCATTTGTTACACCGAAGGCGACGATATCATCTTCATGGACTCCAATGACTTCGAACAAATGCCCGTGTCCAAGGAATATGTGGAAGACATTCTTCCCTTTTTAAAGGAAGAAACCGCGATGGAAGTCACCTTCTACGAAGGGAAACCGATCGGAGTGATTCCGCCGAATTTTTCCGTTCTGCAAGTGACCTACGCCGAAGAAGGTCTGAAAGGTGACACGTCCGGCACGGCTCAAAAAAGAGTCACCGTTGAAACGGGTGGAGAAATCAACGTTCCGATATTCGTAAAGCAGGGAGACGTAATCAAAATAGACCTGCGGGATCTCACTTACGTGGAAAGGGTCAACAAATAACAATCTGCGGAGGTTATCAATGGCAACGATAGTAAGACAAAACGGTCTGGGGCCGATCCGGGAAACAAACGAAGTAAAATCCTTTCTCAAGGAAAGGGGAATCGACTACGACCACTGGAAGGTTCCGCCTAACGCGTCGAATCTGACGGATAAGGAAGTCCTGGCCGATAACGAAAAGGAAGAACTTTTAAAAACGCTGGATAATCGATTTGAAACTCTCAAAGAAAAAGAGGGATATCAATCCAGAGACTTGATCGTGTTACATCCGAACGTATCGGGATTGAACGATATGTTAGCAAAGTTCGATCGAGTTCACTATCACACGGACGAGGAAGTGAGATATATCGTGGACGGTTCCGGAGTTTTCGGATTTGCTCTTAAGGGTGAGAAGTTCCTCGTTCACGTCGTAAAGGACGATTTTATTTCCGTTCCCAGAAATACAAATCACTGGTTTTATCTGGATGATAACAAAAGAATCAAAGCGGTTCGTTACTTTCAAGATATGAGCGGTTGGGTACCGAACTACGTGGAAGAAACCAATTCCCTGGACTGATATGTCCGTCAAAAAACAACTGGAAAGGCTCTCAGAATTGGGAGCCGTCTATCATAAAAACGGATGGATGCCGGGAACGGCCGGAAATCTTTCCATTCGTTTGTCGGAAGAATCCGGATTCTGGGTCAGCGGGAGCGGCCTGGATAAAAATCTATTAAACAAACGTAATTTTGTATATGTGGACTTGGAATCGGGACAACCTTCCGATTCTAAAAATTCCAAGGCGACAAAGGGATTAAAACCCAGCGCGGAAACCTCGATCCACAGGGCCGTATATCGCGCGTTAGACGGAACCGGATGTGGGTTGCACGTCCATACCTTGGAATCCAATCTGATCCGCGCGAACACCACCAAAGCCGCCCCCGTGGCTCTTTTGGAATTGCCCTCGATCGAAATCTTAAAAGCCTACGGGATCCGGGAAGAAAATCCAAAAGTTTACGTTCCTGTAATATACAATTTTTCGAATGTACAGGACATATCCGATTGTTTGGAAAAATATCTGAAAGAATACAAACCCTCCGTTCCGTTTTGTATCATTGAAAAACACGGGATTACGGTCTGGGGAAAGGATTTGATCCAAGCGAACCGAAATTTGGAAACGACCGACTTTATCCTTAAATACATTGTATCCTGGAAGAGTCTGTCCTATCCGGTGGAAAAAAAGAATCTCCTTACGGACGCGACCGAGTTGAACCGTCAGGAAGTGTTTTCCACGGAATTTCCCGTATACCCCGCCACTTTTTTTTAAGAGAAAAATTTTTTGTCCTTCGAGAAAGAAAATAAACTCATCCTCGTCGCCGGAGCCGGTTCCGGGATCGGGAAATCGGTATTAGAAAATTTGAATCTATTGGATCAAGCCGCAATCGGAGTTTCTAGGACGGGGACGGCTTGGAAACCGAACGGCGACTTTGAGCGAGGGAAAAATTTTCAGTGTAATCTTTCCAGACAATCCGAAGTCCTTGAATTCGTAGCCGCCTTGAAAGAACGGGTGTCTACCTTGGCCGGCGTTTATTTCACCTTCGGAAGCGGACTTTTTAAACCCATTGAACAAATCGCATTAGAAGAATGGAATGCACATTTTGTTCTCAACTTAAATTCCCTTTTTTTGCTTACGAAAGAAATACTTCCGCTTTTAAAATCCGGTTCGTTTTTGTGTTATCTTTCTTCGACTGCGGGTTATCAGGGTTTTTCGGATTCCACCGCTTATTGTGCGAGTCGGCACGCGATCGCGGGTTTTGCAAAAGCTCTTCGGGAAGAATTGAAATCGAAAGGGATTCGAGTGATTACCGTATATCCGGGCGCGGTTTATACGGAGGTTTGGAAAGGAAGAGAGGGATTCGAGCAGGACGATATGATCCCCGTTGACGACTTCGGAAAATGGCTCGCCACTCTTTCCACTTTGCCGGACGCCGTTTATCCGGACGAGATCCGATTGCTTCCCCGTAAAGGAATATTATAATATTCAACTATTTAAATGTTTGATCGGAAGTTTGACCGTAAACACGGTTTTTCCGGGTTCTGAATCGTAAAAAATCATTCCCTTGTGTTTTTCGACGACCTTGAGACAAATGTCCAGGCCCAGTCCGCTTCCTTCTCCCGGAGGTTTTGTGGTAAAAAAAGGATCGAAGATCCTTTCCCGAATAGATTCGGGGATTCCGGGGCCCGAGTCCTCCACTTTGACAACCGCAAAATCGTCCTCGCGATTTACGCCGATCTTTAACCTACCCGAGTAATTCATCGCTTGGACTGCGTTCATGATCAGGTTCGTCCATAGATGTAAAAGGTCGTCCCGATAGATCGGAACGAAAGGCAGTTCTTCGAATTCAACGGATAGTTCCACACCGTGACGGAATAAATTCTGATAGAGAGTCAAAACGGTTTCGACGTTTTCTCTAAGATTAGAATATTCTAATACACTGTTGTTGTCGAAATGTGCGAAACTTTTCAAAGCGTAGAGAATTTTGGAGGACCTTTCCACGGCGGCTTGGATCGTCTGCGAGTTCCTTTCCGGTCCTAAAAGGTCCATGACGAGCTCTAAAATGGGAACTGCCTCTTCGTGTTTTAGGAGTTCCAGATATTCTTTTTCTTTTCCGTAGAGACCGCATTCGAACGCGACTTCGCAGAGTTCGTTGGAGGGAGCAAAAAAACCTAAACTTTCCAAGTTGGCCCGAACTTCTTTCACTCGTTTTCTCCTTTCAAGACCCAAAACCAAATCGGAATGATTCCCCGCAATTTCAACGAGGTAGGAAATTTGGTTTCTGATACTTTCCGGGAGTACGGTAAGAAGTCGGAAATACGCCTTGGATTTCTCTCGAAAGGATTTCGTATAATGTTGTATGTTCTGATTGGAAGCCTGGATTGCGCCTAACGGATTATTGATTTCGTGCGCGATTCCGGAGACGAGTTGACCTAAGTCCGCGAGTTTGGCCGTTTGAACGAGCTGGGCCTGGGTTTTTTTCAACGTGTCTATGATCTTTTCCAATTCTTTTTTATGGTCCTCGATCATTTGATTTTTTCTGACGATCTCTTCGTTGGCGGATTTTAAATTCGCAATTTCATTTTCCGCGTTATAAACGTCCGTCAGGTCGGCGCCTGCGGATATGACGTAGTTCGTTCTGAAATTTTCATCTTTGATCTCCCTGTTTTCCCATTGAATCACTTTACGTTCTTTGAATTTACCGATCCATTGTTCCTGGGTTCTGGAGAGGATCCTACCTCGAATCATTCTGAGATAGTTTTTTTTGACGGATTCTTTTTGGTGCGGTTCGACGAAAATATCCCAGAAAGTTTGTCCGTGTACTTCGTCGGAGCGATAACCGAAAGCGTTCTCGCAGGCCTTATTGAATCTGAGAATTCTACCTTCCCGGTCGAGGACCAAAAAAAGAACTCGAGTGGAATCCAGGATCATGTTCAAAAAGTTTTTTTCTTCGATCGCCCTTTCTTCGCCTAACTTGCGCTCGGTGATATTTCTTAGGGAAAGAATCCAAAAATCGCTCCGTTCGGGCTGATTGGAAAAATTTCCGAGGATCACTTCGTAATATCTGAATCCTCCGTTCATAAAAAGCCGAAGATCGGGAATAGAATCGATTTCCTTCCGTTTGTATCTTTCGATCAAGTGATCCAGTTCCGGATAAATTTCCTTTAAAGTTACCCCTGAAAAATTGAGTCGGTTGAGAAATAATGCGATCGCCGCCCTATTGTAATCCAGAACTATATTATTTTTATCTAATATTAAAATTCCGTCCTGAATCAGGTTGAATACCTTATCCCGCGCGACCGGGATCAAATCCATCATCTTAAAATAAAAAATACCGTAAGCCCAGACGAGGGAGGTTACACAACCGGTGATCGGAAATACGTCCAGATGCGGATTGATAAACGGAAAAAGTCCGGCGACCGTCATCAATCCTCCCAAAAACGGAAATAAAATTCCGATTAAAAGCATGAACATCTGACCCTTTTTAAACCCCTTGAAGGTTAAAAATTTCCAGATTAGGATCACTATGATAATCGCTTGAGCGGCGAAATAATAGGATACGAACAACCTCATCCAAGGCCCGTAATCGTAGGTAAGAGCTTTCCAAGGAGTATTTGCAAGAAATTGAATGTTTGTTCGTATTAATTCGGGTTTATATCCGGACCAGATAAAAAGTTCGTTGGAAATCGGAAATAGTAAGAGGAAACCGATCAGAGGAAATCGATAGACGAATGTGAGAGAAGTAATTCTGGGAATCAAAAATGAGATTCCGATTACCATTATGTCCTTTCCGATAAATTGAAAATCGTCCCAAAAAAGAATCCATCTTTCGTTTTTGGAAAGAATTTCAAAAAAACTCCCGAACGAATAAAGGGCCAACCCGCAGATTACGAGTAGGAATTCCTTACTACCTTGAACTCTCCGGTTTTTATACGTTATATAGGAATTGATTCCGAAAATCGCAAAAGAGAAACACGAATAAAAGGCGAAAGGAGACCAGACGAGTTGCATGTTTTCTTGGAGAGGCGGCAGATTCATTGGCGCTCCACTTCGGGATCATATCGAAGAATGATTTTTTCGAATCGGTTTGTAGCCTAAGCGAAATCGATCGAAGTGAAAAGTAGAAAACGAAGTCGTTTTAAAAATTGGAATTTTTTATTTTGTCCCTAGATACTTTCGCCCATTCTAAAAAACTATTTGCGGACGCGATTCCGAAATCGAGAGTGATCAGGCATAACGTTTTGTTAGGATTCGAATTTTCGGAACTTGCTATAAAGGCGCGAATATTTTCGTAGATTTCCGTCAGACGCAGGGCTTCTTCTTTCGTATCCTGAAGATGTCGGATCAGGACCTCTTTGTTTACGTGATTGCCGAAAAAAATTTTGAGAAGAAGTTCGTTCCGATACGGAAATTTTTCCACGGGTTTTTCCAACCAGTCTTTGAGTTCTTTTTTCCCCTTGGGCGTGATCTTATAGATCGTAGATTCGGGACCGGAACTTTTTTTTTCTTTGGAAGATTTGAGACATTCTTCCCTTTCCAGTTGTTTCAGAATCGGATAAATTTGTCCGAAACTCTCCTGCCAAAAAAAGCCGATGGATTGTTCGATCGTTTTTTTAATTTCGTAGGCATTTTTAGGACCTTGTCCCAAAATACCTAAGAGTGCATAACGCGTTTTATTGATACGAGCCATTGAAAAGAGGTTCTAAACCTTGATTTTTTTTATCGATACGGAATGAATCACGCTTACAAATGAAATGATTACGATAAACTCATAAAGACAAAGAGTTATATACCTCAAGCTATAAAATGGGAAGTATATCTTTTAGATACTATCTGCCAGAGAGAGATCAAGCATAATTTTAATTCTTTGGTTCTTTCGGTTTTTTAAGTTCAAACAAAATTACCGAAATGCGAGCTTTCCCTCATATTCGGTTTTCCTTTTTCTTTCCGGCTTCCCGAAAGATCTGAATCATCTTAATTCCATCTGTGAGATGTGCTACGGTGCTGATCCCTCCCATCATCGCACCGCTCATTCCCGGCGAGGCGGCATCCGCTCCGGTAAGAAATAAATTTTTGATCGGAGTGATCGGAGAAAACCATGGGGCCGCCTCTTCTCTAAAACGGTCGGGAACGCAGGGAAGACCGTAGATCGTTCCGTTTTTATGAAGGGTAAAATGTTCCGTGGTCAGAGGAGTGGAAACTTCCGTATATTCCACAATGTTTTTAAATCCGGGAAAACGATCCTCTATAAAATTCAAAAGTCTGTCCCGGATGGAATCTTTCAGATTTTTATATTCTTGATCCCTTTCCTTCCAAGGTTGGTCCTTCCATTTTAAGAACGGAGCGTAGCCGCTGAATGCGATGACTTCGGCCGTATGAGCGTGAGCGTGCGGATCCTTGAGAGACGGGAAGGAAAGATAGGCGCCCGGAATCCGACTTCCAAGGATCCAATCCATTCCTTCCTGAAAATTCCGATCGTGATCTAAGGAGTCGTAGATCCAGTAATTCTCTCCTAAAAATCCCAACTTTTTCGGGTCGTCTTTGAATCCGATGTAGAGCGTGACGTTCGTAGTCAGGGGATGACCTTCGGCAAAGTTTTTGAGTTTTTCGGAAAACGGAATTTTATACCGGGAAGGAATCAATTTCGTGTAAGTGTTGTAAGCGCCCGCGTTAGACACGATTGCGTCTGCGGTATATTCCTCGATCACTTCCTTTCCGGTTTCCTCCGATTTTTTCCGATTTTTAACTCGAACTCCCGTCGCTTTTCCGTCCTGTATTAGAATTTCTTGAACTTCTCTGGAAAGTAGAATTCTTCCTTCCTTTTCTTGAATGATTTTTTGAATCGATTGGGAGATAACTCCCGAACCTCCTATCGGATAATAACCGCCTTTTAAATAATGTGCGACGATGAGCGCGTGGATCGCAAACGCACTGAGAGAAGGAGGAAGTCCGTAATCTCCCCATTGGGACGCGAGAACGGCTTTGAGTTGCGGGGATTTAAAATTTCCGTCCAGATATTCTTTTGTGGTGATTAAGGCGGAGGAGGACCCTATCAAGTCGATCGTATGCCCGAACTTGTCCAAGAACGGAGGAAGAGCCTTGAGCATCATATGCCTTCCGTGCCAACCCGCCACTTTCTGAACGTCGTTGAAATAATTGCGAATGGATTCCGATTCTTCCGGAAATAAGGATATTAGATCTTTCTGATATTGTTCCGGGTCGCTGTTTTCTCCGAATGTAAATCCGGGATATACGAACTTCTCGAAAATTTGAGGCATCTTATTCCATTCCACCTGATTACCAGTGATCAGATCGAAAATTTTTCGAAGCATGGAATTCTCATCCATGTCTCCTATGTAATGGATTCCCACGTCCCAGAGAAATTTACCTTCCCTTTTGAATACGTGTGTGAAACCCCCGGCCTTGAAGTGTTGTTCCAGGACTAAAACTTTTTTATCTTTATACTGCGCCATCAGAGAGGCGACGGTCAGACCGCCGATTCCGGAACCGATGACGATAAGATCGTAATGTGTTCGTTTGATATCCATAAAAAATTCTCCCGGACAAGTTTCGGGACAGATTGTTAGGAATATAAAAGTTTATAAAAGGATTTTTTTAAAAGTAGGCGAGTTACTGAAATGTGGGAAAAGGAAAATCGGGGTTTAAACCCCGATTTCTTCTTCGGCTTCTTCTTCGTTCATCAATTCCTTGAGTTCGTTGTAGGCTTTTTCCTTTTCCTGAACCCCGGTCTTTTTGATGGCCTTGCGAAGTACGTTTTCCCATTGTTTTGCGGGAAGATTGGCTTGGATGTCTTCTAAAAGTTCCAAGATGGCGATGTCGTCTCCCGTATTGAAGATTTCGTTCGCGTCATAACGAAAGAGCGCCGACAACTCGTCGATGTACACTCCGACGCTACTTCCTTTTCCGGAGGCGAACCTCTTTTCTTGAAGTTGAACTTTTTTTTCTGCCTTGCGGAGGTCTCTTTCTCTTCTTTCCAGTTCGGTGCGTTTCATAGAAAAACCCTCGAGTATAGCTGATAAGCCAGTTTTTTACGGGGGCTTTTCATGTATAGGAGATTCCCGGGAGGCCCCCGGTACCGGTTTTAACAATATTCCTTCTAAAATCCATGCTCTCTATACTATAGACGGGTCAAACGAACGTTTTAAAGCTCGGATGTCGGGTTTTCGGTAGATAAGATCTAAATTATGAGTTCCTTAAGTCTTTTGGATTGAAATCTCCGGCCGCGATGTCGGTCATCATTATTTTTTACGTCCTTCGGCTTCCGCTTTTTCCATCGCCTTTCGGATGATTTCCGCGGTCTCCCGTTCCGGATGTTTTTGTTTTTCCTCTTCTATGGGAAGAGGTTTATGAGAATTGACGTTCTCAACGGTTTCGTAATTCTTCTTATACGAATCCATTTTCGAATATTGAAGATACAAAAGAACGGAGGCGAATCCGAACAGAAGGATCGCCGTCCTTTTTGCCGGAGCTTGCAGATAGGAAGTCAGAACAAGATAGAATAAAAACGGAATGTATGCGGTAAACGCGACTCCGATTCCGATACCCAGATAAATATGAATCAATCCGCCGAAACTTTGGAGCAGTAACGCCGCCCAAAATACGCTTAAGACGGCCGTACTCGCTCTGAAATTTTTTTTCCAGTCGGTATTTCCGCCCGCGATCCAGGAAAAAAACATATAAAGAAAACCTAAAGTAGGAAAAACGATAAAACTCGCGAGAAAATACGCGACCGGCATTTCGAAAAATAACAAAGTCAAAGGCGGACTGGAAACTCCGCTCGGAGCGAATAAGGTCATTCCGATGACCGCGACCGCGTATAAGAAACCCATGTAGACTAAACAACGAAGATATAAGGAGATCAGGGGTTCTTCGGGAGCTTTGGAAAGATCCTTAAAAAAGGAAGCCGGTTGTATGAGAACCGCACGGGCTTCTTCGATTGCGTTCGTAAAAGAAAAGGAAAACTTGAACATTGGATTATTTCACACAGGTTTTTTCTAAAAACTTACGTGGCAAGAGGAAAAGAATCCGAATTCCGATTTAAAACAAAACGAACTTTTAGACGGCGGGATGTTCTCGTTTGGTAGTACCTTTACCTTGCATATATTCTTCCAAGTAAGTATGATCCGTATAATCCAACATTTTCGTAAAATGAACGTGATCCCTTTCGTAACCCAAGACAACTTCCAAGGGTTTGAAAATATTGAGGCCCGCGCTGATCTCAATGTCGCTTCCCCGGAACTGTAGCGGGTGTTCGTATCCGGCGGCGTGTGTTACCGAAAGGACTTCCCTTCGAAGTCCCTTGATATAGTTCGCGTTCCGTTCCGCTTTGAGTTCGATATCGAGCCCGGCCTGTAACCAACGGTTTTGAGTCGCGACTCCGGTGGGGCAGTGATCCGTATGACAACGTTGGGCTTGGATACAACCGATGGACATCATCGCTTCTCTGGCGATGTTGATGAGGTCGCAACCCATCGCAAACGCTACGATAGCTCTATCAGGAAATCCTAATTTACCGCTTCCGATCCAAGCCATTCTTTCGGAAAGTTTTTCCTTCTGAAAAATCTGGTAAACTCTCGCAAATCCCACTTTGAACGGAAGGGAAACGTGATCCGCAAAGGCCAACGGAGCCGCTCCGGTTCCTCCTTCTCCTCCGTCGATCGTGATAAAGTCCGGACCCTTGCCGCTTTGTTTCATTCTTTCCGCAAGTTCGTTCCAAAAATGAATTTCACCGATCGCACTTTTGATCCCGACCGGAAGTCCGCTTGCGGAGTGAAGTCTTTCTATAAAGTCGATCAGTTCGCTTACGGTTCCGAACTCGGAATGTGCGTTAGGCGAAACACAGTCTTGACCTAAGGGAACTCCCCGGATACTCGCGATTTGTTTGGTCACTTTTTTTCCGGGAAGAATTCCTCCCTTGCCGGGTTTGGCTCCTTGGGAAAGTTTGATTTCTATCATTCTTACTTGAGGATTCTCTTGAATTTTCTGACCGAACAGATCCAGGGAAAAATTTCCTTTTTCGTCTCTCGTCCCGAAATATCCCGTTCCGATCTGCCAAACGATATCTCCGCCTAACTTGTGATAGGGGCTGATTCCACCTTCTCCCGTATTTTGATAACAGTGCGCCATCATCGCTCCCTTGTTGAGAGCGGAGACCGCGTTTTTACCGAGAGATCCGTAAGACATCGCGGAGATGTTCACCACGGACGGAGGGCGAAAGGGTTTTTTACGATTGTGAAATTCTCCGATGACCTTGAGGCAGGGAATCATGGAAGTGTCGTTTTTGAGATGTTTTACTTTGGATTCGGGAAACGGAAACGCGCTGTGTTTGATGATCGGATAACCGGCCTCGTAGAGAAGTTCCGTGGTTCCGAAACCGAAGTTGTTGTTTTGTTTTTTCGCGGTCGCGTAAACCCAAGAACGTTCCGCCCGACTGAAAGGCATCTCCTCCTTATCATTAGCAACCCAGTACTGGCGCAGTTCGGGACCGATCGTTTCAAAAAGATAACGGAGCCTTCCCACGAGAGGGAAGTTATGTTTGATCGTATGTTTTCTTTGGAAGATATCATGCAGAAGAGCGATGATCGTATAAATGCCGATCGTATAAAACACGGAAGACCAAGGATTTTCCGAAATAAACCGCAAGATATCTGGAATTTGCATCGGGCAATTCTCTACCTTTTGAAAACGTTCCGCAAGAAATATTTTTACTTAAGGGAAAGGATTCTTATTTGTGTTTGTAGACGAATTGTTTGGAGAATTTTCCTCGTTGATTCATCTTGGCCCCGATAAAACGCGAGCCGTCCCGGATTACGAAACTATTACTTTTTACCCAGTCGCCCGTGTTGATGATTTTTAAATGAGGAATGCAGAGAAAGTCGTGTGTGTGACCGGAGATCAAAACCCTGTCTCCTTGGTGAGTGATTTTGGAAAGCCGTTTGTAATATCCGAGAATCTCTTCGGTGGTGGTCGGATCCTGTCTGTTCAGATGTTTTTGATAAAACGTTTCCGAAAAACGGAATAAGTTCGGAACGAGAAGCGCGATCGCATGCAAAAAGCGTAATATAAAAATCGAACCGATCCAAGTGAAACGATTGTACTGACCTTGGTGACCGTGAACCGCGATTAACGTTTCGTTTTCCGTTTTATCGCAGACTTTCCAATTCCTTTCCCGAAGATATCCTTCGATCTTGGGAGGAAGGTTCATCAGATAGGAAGTGGAGTCGTGATTCCCGACGATGTATATCTTATCTCCTTCGGGTGCGGATAAGGAATCGAGCCTGTCGAAGAGTTTGTTGAATTTTTTCCTACTTCTTTTGAGTTTACGCGAGGCGCTGAAAAACCAATTTTCCAGGATGTCTCCCACGAGATAGACGTTCCGGAAACGAACGTTTTTCTTTTTCAAATGATCCAGGAACTGAAAGAGTTCTTTGTGTTTGTGGGATTTTATTTTTTTGTCGATAAGGTAGTGAACGTCCGAAAGAAAAATTCCTTCATAGACTTTGTCTTTCTTAAATTTCATCGTAGTTTTATGAAAGAACCTTAAACCGATCCAGGGCTTCTCGTTCTAGTTTTTCCCTGTGACGGGGATGTGCGATTGCGATTAGGGCCTTGGCTCTTTGTCTCAGATTTTTTCCGTATAAATCGGCGAACCCGTATTCGGTCACTACGAAATGAACGTGAGCCCGAGTTGTCACGACGTTCGCTCCCGGTTTTAACAAGGAAACGATTCTGGATTCTCCTTTGGATGTGGTGGAAGGAAGAGCGATGATGGGTTTGCCTCCCGGTGAAAGGGACGCGCCTCGGATAAAGTCCATCTGACCTCCGACTCCGGAATATTGTCTGGTTCCGATCGAGTCCGCGCAGACCTGTCCCGTTAAGTCCACTTCCACCGCCGAATTGATCGCGGTCACTTTCGGATTTTTTCGAATCACGTGCGGATCGTTGATATAACCGATGTCGAGCATCGCGACTTCCGGGTTGTCGTCGATAAAGTCGTAAAGTTTGGCGGTTCCCATCACAAAACCGGAAACGATTTTACCCGGATGTTTCTTTTTATGGATACCGGTGATGATTCCCTTTTGAACGAGTTCCATCACACCGTCCGAAAACATTTCGGTGTGAATTCCCAAATCCTTGTGGGAAGTCAGACACGTTAGGACTGCATTGGGGATCGCTCCGATTCCCATCTGCAAGGTCGCGCCGTCTTCCACGAGAGAGGCCACGTTTTTACCGATTGCAAGTTCGACGTCCGAAGGTCGTTCGGAAACGTGTTCGTATAAGGGAAGATTTCCTTCCACAAGGGAATGGATTTTATCAACGTGGATGATTCCGTCCCCGTGAGTGCGAGGCATGTTTACGTTGACTTGGGCGATTACGATTTTTGCGGTTTCGACGGCGGCCTTGCTGATATCGACCGAAACACCGAGAGAACAAAAGCCGTGTTTGTCGGGAGGAGAAACTTGTATAAGAGCGACGTCCAGGGGAAGGATTCCGTTTCGAAATAGGGAAGGACATTCACTTAAGAAAATCGGAATATAGTCTCCTCTTCCATCCTCTACCGCCTTTCGGGTGTTAGCCGCTACAAAAAGCGAGTTCGTAAAGAATTTTCCTTCCAGACCCGACTCCGTATAAGGAGCCTTACCTTCGGTGTGAAGATGGACCATTTCCACATCGGTCAACTCGTTGGCTCGAGCCGTCAAAGCTTCGATAAGAAGCGAGGGTGCGGCGGCGACGCTGTGGACGAAAACCCTTTGACCCGATTGGACCGAGGAAAGAGCGGCCTCTGCGGAAATCAATTGACTGTCGGTTTTAAAACTCAAATTTCCCACTCCTAAATTATCGGCTTTGAAACTCAAATCCGCAAGCCCGTCGTTTGACGACCTGTGAAACGAACCGGTTCCTATCTAGGATCGGAACTTTTTTGAAAGGATTTTCGAAAATCAAGACGTTCCGTCCGTTTTTCACGTTTTTCTATCTACAAAGAAACGGCATTTCGCCAGTTTATCCATATGTCTTCCCATCCTACCCGCAGCATTCACGTAAAATCCGAAGCGATGTTGATCTTTGTTTTGGCCGCCGTTCAATTCACGCATATACTCGACTTCGTAATCATGATGCCTTTGGGAAGTTATTTCCAAGAAGCGTTTCATATCAATCCCAGAGAATTCTCCTTTCTGATTTCTGCATATACTTACAGCGCGTTTTTGGCCGGAATCGTAGGCGCGCTTTTTATCGATCGTTTCAATCGAAAGTCCGCCGCGATTTTTTTATACGCCGGATTTATTCTGGGAACCGCGTGTTGTGCGGTGGCAAATTCTTACTTTTTTCTTTTGTCTGCGAGAATCCTTTCCGGCGCCTTCGGAGGAATTTTGAGTTCCGTCACCTTTGCGATCGTAGGAGACGTGATTGCGATGGATCGGAGGGGAAGGGCGACCGGCGCTATTATGGGAGCTTTTTCCGTTTCTTCCGTGATCGGAATTCCCTTGGGATTGGAAGTCGCGAAGTATTACGGATGGAACATGTCCTTTGCAGGGATCGTACTTTTGAGTCTTCCGATTTTGGTTTTGATGTATTATCATCTTCCGAGTATTCCGCCGTTTCAATCTACGGGAAAAGATCCGATCGAGAATTTTTTTCGGATTCTCACTTATAAAAGATACATGGCTTCTTATTTGCTCATTATGTTTGTGATCCTCGGAGGGTTTACGGTCATTCCGTTTATCGCGCCTTATATGGAAAGAAACGTGGGAATACCTAAGGAAGACATTCCTTGGATTTATTTCTTCGGAGGGTTGGTTACGTTTTTCTCTTCCAGGGCGATCGGGATCATTTCGGATAAGATCGGAAAACACAAGGTATTCTATATTCTAGTTCCCTTATCTTGTATTCCTATCTTTATCATGACGAATCTCGGTCAAACCACGCTCGTAAACGTTTTGATTCTCACGACAGTTTTTATGGTGATCGTATCCGGAAGATGGATTCCGGCCTTGGCGTTGATTACTTCCACGACCGAACCGAAGGATCGAGGCAGTTTTATGACGGTGATCTCCGCGTTACAGAATCTCGCGTCCGGACTTGGGGCCACGATCGGAGGAAGCATTTTGGTGGCGGCGAGTCCGACGGCTCCGTACCAAAATTACGAAGTGGCCGGTTATCTGGCGATGGGTTTCAATGGGCTCGCCCTGATATTGATTTCCAGGGTGAAAGCGGTTTCTTGAACGCTCCTCAATCATCTTCAATGAGGGAACTTTTATATTTGTTTCCAGTAACGAGGTTGTAGGCTTTACAACACGAAGTTCGAGAAGGATCTTCCAAAAAAACCGCTCTGTTCTTGACATTTTAATGAGACAGAATATTTTGCTGCCACACGAAAAGGAGGTGGTCTTAGTGAATGAAAGTTGTTGTAAACAATTGACCTGTGAGGTGGCTGAGCAATAGCCGGGGTTTCACTTGCAATACGGCCGAAATCGGGGCATTGCAATCCAATCAGACCGCTGACCTTTCCGAGTTTCGAGAGCTGGTCATTCTCGAGCTTCCGATCTCGACAGACGGATGTCGACGAGACGATGCAGTCGCTCGGAAGGTTTCCCGTTTTTCAAAGACCTTTCCCATTGAGTTCCTGCGAACAAACTGAAAATTCTTCTCTTTTTTCCGACCCCTTGAGATTCAGGTAGAATGAAACGAGCTCTTATTTTATCCGGAGGGGGAGCCCGAGGCGCTTACCAAGCGGGAGTTCTCCGATATTTGGAGGAGATCCAATTCAAACCGGATATCATCTGCGGCACTTCCGTAGGCGCCATTACGGCGACCGCGATGGGATGCGGGATGAACGCGGCGGAAATCACGAAGTTATGGAAATCCATCGAAGCGAAGAAGGTGATGCGTTATTCGATCTGGAGCGATCTGGTCGACATCTTCGTAAAAAGTTATTCTCCCTTAACCGATACGACCCCTCTCAAGAATTTACTCTATTCACATCTGGACTTTCGCAAACTGAGAAAAAATCCGGTCGAAGTCATCATCACCGCGGTCAACATCCTCACCGCAGAACTTGTATTTTTTAGAAACAAGGAAATCGACATAGAACACGTGATGGCATCTTCCGCGATTCCCATGTTCTTTCCTTGGCAGTATGTGGACGGCAAACCGCATTGGGACGGAGGAGTGATGGCCAATACTCCGATCCTTCCCGCAGTCGAACGCGGCGCGACCGATATCGTCGTAGTATTACTATCTCCCGTCGGGGGAATCGATATGGGTTTACCGAAAACGAGAAGGGAAGGGTTGGAAAGAGTATTCGAACTTTCGTTGATCGGTTCGTATCAAACCGTCATGTCCAATTTAAACTTCGAGAAAAAAAAGAAAAAAGGAAAAAAGTCCAGACTCTCTTCTTTGTTATCCATTCCGAGCGCGGATCGGCCCGAACTCAAGATACGAACGATCGGTCCCAGAACCTCTCTCGGATTCGGAAGCATCTTGAATTTCTCCCAAGTGCAGGCGGATTATCTGATCAGCAGAGGATACGAGGACGCAAGAATTCAGTTCGGAGAATATTAGAATATTATGGAAGAGTTATTCGTTAAAAACGGACATTTCGCCGACAAAGCCGGAGCGATCTATCAACTGCGCGGAGTTAATCTTTCCGGTTCCGCAAAACTTCCTTTCAAACCCGACGGGACCACACATTTCGATCAGAATCTCACATTTGTCAATCATAGGGACGTGTCTTTTGTAGGAAGACCTTTGGAGGAAAACCGGGCGGCCGAACATTTTGATAGGCTGAAAAAATGGGGATTCAATTTTCTGCGGTTTCTCATAACGTGGGAAGCGATCGAACACAAAGGCCCCGGAAAATACGATACGGAATACGTAGACTACGTGGAAAGAATGGCCTCTCTCGCCGCGCAAAAGGGGCTCTATCTTTTTATCGATCCTCATCAGGACGTATGGTCCCGATTTACGGGAGGGGACGGAGCTCCGGGTTGGACTTTGGAAGAATTAGGAATGGATATCTCCAAAATTCGGGATTCGGAAACGGCGATCGTTCATCATCACCAGGGAAGAAATTATAGAAGAATGTCCTGGCCTCTCAATTATCAAAAATACGCATGTGGAACGATGTTCTCCTTGTTTTTCGGTGGAAGAGAATTCGCACCGGAGACGAAAATCGACGCCAAAAACGCGCAGGATTTTTTACAGGATCACTACATTGATTCCGTGCTCAAGATCGTACGCAAACTCAAGAAGTATAAAAACGTAATCGGTTTTGACACCTTGAACGAACCTTCGCCCGGATGGATCGGAAAAAAAAATCTGGGAGAATTCGACGGATTCGGATTCGGCAAGGTCGTAAAAACTTCTCCGTTTAAAGAAATGTATCTTTCCGAAGGACGAGCCGTTTCAGCGGAACAAGCTTATATGCTCGGGTTCTGGAGTTTTCCTTTTGGAAAAGTTCGAATGAACGGAGGCGGGGTTCCGCTCTGGAAACGAGGGCATCAGTGTATCTGGAGAAATCACGGAGTCTGGGACTACGATCCGAACGGAGCGCCGATGATGTTAAAGCCGGAATATTTCTACAAAAAGAACGGAAGAAAATACGAATTTTATAACGATTTCATGCGGCCTTTTATCAAGAAGTTCAAAGAGAGAGTGCAGAAGGTGGAAAGCCGATTTCATATCTTTGTCGAAAGCGATCCTTCGAGACTCGAACTGGAATGGAAAGAAACGCCGAAGAAAAATCACGGTTCCGTAATCAATGCGACACACTGGTACGATATCTCCGTGCTGATGCTCAAACGTTATTTGCCTTGGTTCGGGGTTCACGTATTCAAACAAAAGATAATATTCGGAAAAAATAATATAGATAAGGTCTACGAAGAAACGATTCGAATGATCCGAGATATGTCCGAAAAAAACATGGGGAATTGTCCGACCGTAATCGGAGAAACCGGAATCCCCATGGACCTGAATCAAAAAGTCGCCTATCTTAAAAACGATTACGGAGTTTTGGAAAAAGCCCTCGATCGAGTGATGAAGGCCGTGGAAAAAAATTTCGTAAATCTCGCGTTATGGAATTATACGCCCGATCATACTCACAGTTTGGGAGACAGATGGAATGAGGAAGACTTATCGATTTATTCCGCGGACACACCCGTTTCGTATGACGAGGACGGGGGCAGGGCGACGAGGGCTTTCAGCCGCCCGTATCCGATCCGCACCAAGGGATTGCCGGTAGCCTTGTCCTTTGATATGGAACGTTCTTTGTTCAAATATTCCTTTCAACAAGACGGGGATTTGTTTCCGGAAACGGAAATTTTTATCCCCTTCATTCATTATAAAAACGGGTTTGAAGTATTGGTCAACGCCGGGACTTATCAATACGATTCCCGCGTCAAAGTATTAAAATTTAAGGGAGAAAAAGGAATTCAACACTATGGAATAACCGTTCACCCGTCCAAAAAATCACTTTTCACGGAACCAGATCGGGCCAAAGTGGTCCCCAATATTCAAAAGAGGAAGATTAGATGAAAAAGGCTCTCATGATTTCCCTAGGTGTTCTTGCGGTTCTTTCATTGACTGTAAATTGTCCCGGTTCTAAACATTCGGCGGAAGAATGCGCTCCGATCGTAGACGAAATGTTAACCAATCTGACTGCGGGACAAAAAGCGGAAGATGCGGCAAACGTCGCGACAATGAAAGCGACTTTGGTTCCCGTATTACAAAAAGAATGTATGTCCGGAAAATTCGATCTTACTTGTCTTAAGTCGGCAAAAAGTATTCCTGCAATCCAAGCTTGTAAGAAATAAATTAGTTCCCCATCTAATCTTAGTTTGATTCTTACGGAAAAAACTAAGATTAGATCGATTGTACGTTCCTCACTTACATACACATTCGTTTTCGGAAAGAAACTGGATTCTGGAGGATTTTTGCATCGGATACGGGTTTTTATCCGTTACCTCGCAAATTTCTTTGGATAGGGAACGAAAAAGATTCGTAAAATGTAACTTATATAATTTTGCATCGGTTTCCTTCGCTCTCTCCGTTGCGGAAATTAATTTTCCAAAAAAATCGTCCAACTTTTTCTCTTTTTGTTCCGAGCCGACTACGGAACTTAAGAATTCTTTAATTCTTAAAAAGACGGCTTCCTTTTTATTTTTGTCCGTTTCTTTAAAATAGTGATTGGATAAGAAATCAAAAACGGAAAAGACCCGATTCGTTTCCGCGGAAGGTTCGAATACGATGTTTTTATATTTATCAAAAAAGATAAGGGCGATCAAATCGGAATCCAGAAACGCTTTTGAATCCTGTAACGCGTATAAGACGGAAAGTAAGATCTCCTGCTTACGTATGGCTACGGGTCTTCCTATTTTTTGTTGAATACCCAATTCCATGATTTCTTCCGCTCTTTTTAAGATCAGATTCTTATTCGTTTCGGATTGTACATTCAATAAATACGTTATGTATCTTGTCAGATTGCCGATCGTAACTCTCTGAATCACATCCTTTCCGGCCGACCATTCTTCTTCGTCAATGATCTTATCCGATTGGAAATATCGTAAACTATCTAAAACTCGATAGTCTTCATTCGGATTCTGAAATTTTTTTAAAGAATCGGTTAAAAACGTCTTATAGTTTTTTGAATCGATTTTATATCGAATAAAATTGGATAATACTAGGCTGTGGATTTTTCCACACTCGTCTTCAAAGGGAATCTTGCGAGCTCTTTCCACCAATTCTTGAATCTTAGATTCCGAGGATAAATCTTTTAAAAGTTCCTCAATGTTGGAATTTCCGGGACATTTTTTTTCCGACTTTCCTTGAGAAATATTTTGATTCGGGGTAAAATCCTGATTTTCCTGAGTCATTGTCGTATTGAAAGCGTAAACGATTTCTCCCGTTACTACGTGAATAAAACGTCCCGATATCTGAATGTTTTCCTGCGTTTGTGTTTTTTTGATTGTGTAAGAGCCGGTAAGGATGAGGTCGATAGGAATTATTTTTCCCAGCTCCCTGGCTTTATCGGAGTCAAGCAATCCGGCGTATTGTAATGAATGTTCCGATAATAATTCTGCAAGTTTTGTTCTTTCGACCAGAACATTGGAGGAATTTTTCGATAATTCCACGATCAACCGATCGGAAATCATGGAATCGTATTTGCCGGTTTGTTTTTCGGAATGAATAAAATCTAAGACTCCGATTCTATAACTTTTTTTATTTTTATTAAAATCTACGATCACCGATTCCGGAGAATTACTACCGGTTGTGGCGCATTGGAACGTCCAAACGATAAAGAAAAAGAAAGCGAACTTGATTTTAAAAAAACGAATTGGAAACATTTGTAATTCCATTTTATAGAAGACGCGCCTTTTAAAAGTTTATTTTCAAACATCGGAATCGTTTCCGGATCCACGACAACTACTTTCTTGAAATCAGGAAACAATCGTACGAATGTTTGAGTGTCAAATGACGGATGATGCAGTTGTGTCTTTTGAAGAAATGGAAACGCGCGTTTAACGCATCGTCTCATTAAAAAGGGAATGTCGATTTTACTTCGATGTTTCCAAAAGAAAAAATCCTTCTTCCTCCGAATAACACCCGTGTTCCCGATACAAACCCGACGGATAAAAATGGATCTTCTGCGCGTATCTTCTACCGATTTTGAGACAGCCGACACAAATGTCGGGGCGGATCGCCCAATCACATTCCTCCTTACGATAAGAAGGAAAAACCCGAAGGAGGGGTTTTGTCTCGGCTTGTTCGTGTGGATTTGCGGATTCGTTTTGTGAAACGTTTTGAGAGAACGCGGGATGCGGGAATTCTAAAAAGGCTCCGTATAACAAAACCGCCAAGACGGAGAATGTTTTTCCGGATTTGAGGGCGCCTTTTCCCGGATGTAGAAACTCTTTTTGTCTCATTGGATCGTGTTCAAAAGAATTTTCGGAGTCCGGAGCCATCCTCTATTGTATCGAAAATAATTTTGTTCCTTTTCGAAAAAAAACTCGATTCTGAAAAAAATCCGGAATCGTTCTGTTAACTTAAAAATAGAAGGCAAGAGCGACAAAGGAATTTACTTGAAATCGGCTTTCCCAATTTCAACGTAGTTCCAATGACCTCCCGGAAAGATTTTATGGACGCTCTCTATCGAGAGTATAGCGGAAGGATCTTTGATTTCCTCTATAAATATAGTTCCGGGAATCCTGAAGTCGCGATGGATCTGATGCAGGATACGTTCCTGAATTTTTTCAGGAAATATTCGGACTCGAATATCGACCGGGAACAGGCGATTCGTTTGCTTTATACGATCGCTCGAAACAGGTCCATCAATCATTCTCGGAAATTTTCCACGGTAAAAGAAAGCGGAAATCCGGAAATGCAGGAGTTTCAGGAACAAAAACTTTCTTTTGTCAGAAAGGCGGAACTCAAAGATTTGGAAGAGCGCCTTCTACTTTGTTTGGATGAACTCGAAGAAGACGAAAAATATGCGTTGATTCTCCGGTTTATGGAAGATTACAATCTGACGACCATTGCGGAAATTATGGACATATCGGTTTCCACCGCTTCTCGTCTGATCGTCAAGGCGACGGCGAAAGTGGTCGAGATCGCGGAACAAAAGAATTTAAGACCCTGATTAAGAGTATAGATAAAACATGGAAGAATCGGGAATGAATAACGAAGAGAAGATTCAAGAAATTCTGTTCGAAGGAAAACAAAACGATCTAAGTCCTTCCGTAGAATGGCTGGCTAAAGGTTTGAGCGGTTCTTGGGTGGAATATTCCTTCAAAGAATCCGATTTCGAATCTCTCTATACACGCGCTAATTCCGGTTCCTCAAAAATACTTTTTTTATCCGATATTACGAAAAACAAATTCGTTTGGGGATTTTCAGCGGCCGCAATTTTTCTTTTCGCAGTTACATTAGGATATTATTCTATTCTTAAGGATTGGCCTTCTCCCAGAGTCGAAAAAGGAGGAGTCGAAATTTCACAGGTGGAAGGGGACGCATACCTCACTTCTTCCGATCCGAAGGACAAAATTCTTTTAAAACCCGGAGTTAGAATCCAAGAAGGTCAGAGAGTGGTTACGGGTTCGGGGGCTATTCTGAATCTGAAAGTGTCCGATGGAATTGTAGTGAGGATTCTCTCCGATTCCCAAGTTTCGTTTCGTTTGATCGACCTTTCCACACATTACAAGATCGGAATCGATTTGGAAAAGGGAGAACTTCTGGCCCATATTCATAAAAATCTTAAAAAAGAAGAATTCATCGTTCGTTCCGAAAATGTAAGCGCGGAAGTTCGGGGTACGAGTTTTAGTTTTCAAAACGTTCCGGGAGAAGGGACCAGTGTGCGGGTTTTGGAAGGTCGAGTGGCGATCAGCGCTCGTGTGGAATCTCAAAAAACGGCGCCGGAAGGTGAGCAAGTGCTGGAACCCAATCAGGGAATTTTCGTAAATCAAAAGGGTTTTGTTCGAAGTCGTTTGAACGATTCCGAGAAGGCTCGACTTGAGGTTGAGTTCGAAAGTTTACCGATCGAAAACATTCCTCGGGATAAAGACCGAGCTTACTCAAGTAGACAAGAACTCATAACGGACTTTCAAAGATTGGAGAAAATCGTTTTGACGGACGGAAAAGAGATCGAGGGCGTCATCGTGGACATGGATGAAAATGCGATGTATGTTCAGACTCTTGAAAAAGAAATCGTCATTCGGAAGGAATTGATCTCCGAAGTGATTCAACTCCGCTGAAAACAAATTTTCTTTGACAGTCGATCGGTAAATCGGGAAATCTAGTCTTCGAGGATCCGCATAACAATGGCACAAGAAGACCCCGGTAAAAAAAGAATTTTCAGCAATTACATCGTAGACCGGGAGTTTCAATTCAAGTTCTTATTGAATTATTCCTTACTCATCGTTTTGGGTTTCGTTTTAACTTTGGGTTTTTTGTACTGGATAAACTACACTAAGTTTGATAAGGGAGTCGTCTTTCGTTTGAGAAACGATCCGGTCAGAGTATATCAAAAAGGTTTTGAAGATTACAACGGAGTGGAAAAGGAAAAGTTCGTTGAAAGGGAAATTTTTCTTCCGGATTACGATCATAAACTCGATATGTTTACGATTCAGGTGAACGGAATTCTGTTTTTATCCGGTTTGTTTTTGGGAATGACGGCGATTTTTACGATCGTCTATTCTCACAAAATGGCGGGTCCGGTTTATAATATCAAAAACCAACTTAAAAAATTAGCGGCGGGTCAAGAGCCGGCCAAGAAGATCAAAATTCGAAAAGGAGACGAGTTTCAAGAACTCGCGGATCTTCTGAACGAGGTCATTGAAAAAAGAATCAACAATCGTAAAAGTTGAACTTTTTTCAGTTGGATGTTCGGGATAAATTAGTTGTAGATTTATTAAAGAATTCGTATAAGTTCTTTCGATATGATTCGTAAGATTTTACTCTTTGGTTCCTTTCTTATATTGTCGCCTCAAATTGTTTTTGCGGATGAGGAAGTGGCAATTGTACTCTTTGTAACTGGAAAGGCCCAATCCATACAAGCCGGCAAAACCGAGGCGCTGAAGAAAAACGTCGTCCTTACAAAATCCGCGAAAGTGGAAACCGGAGAAGGAAAAGCGGATCTGCAACTGGGCGCCAACTCCGTGGTTCGACTCGCGCCTTTTACTAAAATCGAAATCGCCGAACTTTTCTCGGACGGATCCAAGAATACGACAAAGGTTACTTTAATTTCCGGCAAACTATTTGCGAACGTTCAAAAGTCCGGTAAAAAAGAAGAATTGGAAATCAGTTCGGCGTCTTATACGGCGGGAGTTCGCGGAACTCAGTTTGTGATCGCCGAAGAAAAAACGAAGGCTCCTAAAAACGAGGATTCCGATATACCCGACGGAATTTTTGTAAACGAAGGAGAGATTGCCGTTCACTCTTCTTCCGGAAAAGATTTGGATCTTAAGACGGGGGAACAGGCCGTTTGGGACGGGAAAGAATTGTTGGTGGAACCGCTCAAAGAATTTATGAAAGAAAAGATGAAAGTCATCCAAAACTTCAAGGCTATCAAAGGCGAAAATTATCAGATGCTCAAGGAGCAGAAGTTGAAAAACAAGGAACTTCTGGAGAATTTTCCTAAATCATAATATTTTAAAGTTCTCAAGTTTACCATTTTTGAGAGAACTTGTCCAAAAACCTCAAAGGAAATTCGCGGTAGCTCGTATTAGGAGTCAGATGTCTGAGTTTCTGATTCACCCAAACTTTCAAGGCCGAACTCACGTTAACAACGTTTCGAAACAAAGTCAAAAATAAAAAGCTTGAGAAATACTTTTCTATAACAGGAAAGGAATGGCCGAAGAAATCCGAGAATACAAAATAAAATCTACGTTACGACGTCTTTGATTCTTAAAGAATAACAAGCTTTAGCGACTATCAAATAAGATTATGAATTCTTATATTTCCTGCGTGGTGAAGAAACTTTAGGCACCGAACGCGCGTTAATCGAAAACGCGCTAAAACTTTTAAACCAAGTTTAAAATCGTCTCCGAATAAAGGATCTCATCGGAAGGTTCCATCAAGTAATATCCCTGGGAATAATCTATATTCAAAGATTTGACAGCTTCCAATTCCTCTTCGTTGGATACGAACTCGGCTACTACCTTTGCTCCGATCGTATGAGCCATTTCCGTTATCGCGGCCGCCAATTGGTACGAGGTTTGGTTTTCATGGATTCCTTGTATAAATTTGCCGTCTATTTTAATAAAATCCGGCTGAATTTCTACCAGTCTTTCAAAGTTGGACCACTCCACACCAAAATCGTCGATCGCTATTTTGCAACCTATCTCTTTCAGTTCTTGCAAAGAACGGGTAGAATTGGACAATCCGTTCCAACGATCGTTTTCCAAAATTTCAAAAATCACCCGATCCGGAGATATTCTGTAATGTAAAAGCCGGTTCATCACCCAAAGTGGAAAACTTTTCTTATCCAAATCGGATTCGGAAATATTGACGGAAAAAGAATATTCGGGATGTTTCGAGAAATATTTAAAAGTTTTCTCGACCATCAAAGGAGTAAGTAATCGAATCAATCCGGTCGACTTTGCGATCGGAATAAACATCGCAGGATTGTACACCTGATCTCCTTCCATGATTCTCGCTAAACATTCATATTTTGTAATTCGATTGAGTTTATTATCGTAAATCCCCTGAAAGTAAGGAACGATATTTCCCGCATTCAAAGCCCCGTTGAATTTTCTGCCCAGTTTAAGGTTCGCGTAAATTCGATCCACCTTGTTTGTCGTTTCCGAATAGGGTACGTATTCCACGGAAGAATTGTTACTTGCAGTCATCATTGCGAGTCTCGCCTTATCATATACGTCAGACTGATCCGATGAAACCCCGATCGAAATTTTGACCTGAAACGAAATCCCGTCCACTTCGATACATTCGGATCTGAGAAAGATTCGAACCGCACTCAGCATTGAATAAAATCGATCCTCTTCGATTTTTGTAAGAACCGCAATCATATTGTCGTAGATATGAAAGATCTCTCCGTTATGCCCGCCTACAAAACAATTGAGCACGGATAAAAATTCGGATAACATTTTACGATAGGTTTCGATTCCGAAATTTTCAGCAATGGAACCGAAGGATTCGATACGAATGAGAGCGAGAGTTGAATTTTCGCTCTCGATCAATCTTCGATCGATTTTTTGTTTTAAATTTTCAAAATTCGGAAAAAGTGTTTCCCGATTGAATAAGTACGTTTCCTCCAACTTCGAACTGAGTTCCGCCACTTTTCGATTTTGAAAGTAGGCTTTTACCGCTTCGGATACGGTTAAAATCAAATCCTCGGAATCCCAGGGTTTGGAAAGATATCGATAAAGATTCGCCTTATTCAGCGCGTTTCCAAGGGTCCTCGCGGAGGCATAACCCGTGAGCAGAACTTTATAGGTTTGAGGATATTCTTGATGAATCTGAATCAGCAATTCGTCTCCGCTTTTTCCGCGCAGTACTTGATCGCAAATGACCAAAGGAACGTCAATCTGCTCGGACTTGCATCTTTCCAAAATTTGCATCGCAGAATCCGCGTCTTCCGCCATTTCGATGTCAAACCGATTTCCGAAACTGAGTTGAATCGCGTATTTGATACTTCCCAGTATGATAACTTCATCGTCTACGATCAGTATGACCGGTTTGACATTCAAATTTGAATTTTGGATAAATTCATTGTTTCCCATCGTATTTCATCTTTATTGTAAATTTCTTTCTCTTCAGTGAGAGATCCAACAATTCCGACCCAAAACAAACTGATTTTTTCTAAGAGGAATTAGTTTGTCTTTTGTCGTTACCACAGACCTAATTGCGCAATTTTTATGGTGTAGAGGTTTCTATCAACTAACATTGAACTTAAAAATTCTTTTTTGATCGTTTGTGCATTAAAAACTTAGAATATTTTTTAATTCCGGATTTCAAATTAAAAGGAAATCAGACATCTTAATTTTTTGTAGAGTTATAATTTGAATTGAGATCATTATTTGGAAAAGTTGAAAATAAATTTAAAATTCGGGCATAATCGAATTCTTCAAATTCAAATCGGAACATACGTTCGGATCATAAGTACAGACTTGATTTCTGCCGGAGGCTTTCGCTCGATACAACGCTTGATCCGCATTTGCAAATGCTTCTTCCAAATTGAGTTTTCCTTGAGAGATTCCTATACTTAAAGTTACCGGATTTCCATCCTCCAAACGAACCTGATTTTCCACTTCTTTACGCAGACCTTCCGCGATGTTGGCTGAGGTTTCTTGACCGGCTCCTAATAAAAAGATCGCAAATTCTTCCCCGCCCCATCGGCAAACCGCATCGGTTTGGCGAATAGAACGGCTGATTACTTGGGCGACTTGTACCAGGGTTTTATCCCCTACATCATGTCCGAACTTATCGTTCACTTGTTTGAAATGATCGATATCCACCATTAAAATCGTCCACCGATTTCCGATGGCAAGAGACCTCTGAGTCAATTTTAAAAAACCTCTCCGATTCCAAATCCCGGTCAAAGGATCCGTGTGTATCAACTTGGACACTTGATTCATCGAAGAGCGTAATTTAATATACAATATCAGCACGATACAAAACGTAAATACGAGCATCCAAAAGGGGAGAAGAGTTTTTATCGTATAAATAATATATTCAAGAATTTGAATCTCATGAACGAGCCAGAGCTCTTCATTCTTAATTTTGATTCCGATCCAAAAACTTCCTTTTTCGAGGAAAAACAACTCCTTCGGAATCATAATCCCGGAAAAGACCGAATAAGGAAGCCTATCGTTTAATCCGAAGTTTCCGGACTTTGCCACGATCTTTCCGTTTTCATCCACTAACATACTTTTCCCGATACAATCCCCAGTCTCTAAAATTCTTCGCATCGCATCCAATCCTATGTCGATCGAAGCTACGCCGATGAATTTACCTTTCACATAAACGGGTTCGGAGACCGTAATCATCAAACCTTTTCCCGCAAGGTCCCCGTAAAGATCGGTTACGATCTGACGTCCGGTCGGATTGACGAGAGGGTTTGCCTGAGTCCAAAAAGGACCGGTGTAAAGGTCGTCGGTAAAATAATAATTTTCATCCTTAAACTTCGGAGTGATATAAAGAAATTTCTGTTCGGATAAATAGTAAGCCCAGACGACTTCACTTTGTTTTTCAGTCAAAGACTCGAATTGCCCCCTTAAACTCAGAGCGGCTTCGATCTCTTTCAAAAGGGAAGGATTTACTCTAGAAATGGAACCTACTGCGGTAAGAGTTCCCGCATCCGCACCGTCCTTATTTTCTCGACCGATATGAGGAATTCCGAACCGATTCAAGTTCGGATAAACTTTGAATTTTTTAATGAGATTTGGATTTGCCGGAGCGTCTTCGTAAAAGGTTAAATAATCCGAAATCGACAATCCGAGCGCTCTCGTTTGTGATCCCACTCTACGGATATAATCCTTCATCGCGCGGGCTCTCATCCCAACCACTCGATCGATTTCTTTTTCCATTCTTAGATTTTCATAAATCAAAAAGACGATCATTAAAACCAAAATGATTGCCGAGAGCGAAAAGACGGTTCTCTTTTTGATCCTTACATTTTCGACTTGTGCGCTGAGAGTCTTTAATTGCAATTTGATCACCTCGATATTATCGGATCGATAAGATCGCTCTAATGGAAAGATGACACGAACTACTTCGAAAAAGAAATCCAAATTCTTTTTTATCACTTACCAAATTCAAACTTGAGAATCTATATTGTAAAACGTAGTCGATCCGAACGTTTTAATTGAGTTCGAGAATAGAGAATGGAAAAATTGCGGAGATTTGACAAAAACGAAATGTTTTATTATTCAAGAATAGACTCTGGGAAGGAACTGGCTATCGATTCGGGAAACTCAGGCGCTAAAAACTTTTTTATAACAAAGGAAATTTCATACAGTTTTTATAATATTCCAGAAGTAACGTAACAGAAATAATTGCACTTTATAACAAGGAAAGATTAAACATCAGCTAACTACGACCAATGTTTGGTTAGAGTATTTCTTCCGTAACGTCGGATACACACACTCTATTTCTTCCAGAAGTTTTAGCTTGATACAACGCTTGGTCCGCGCGCGCAAAAGTATTTTCTAAACCGTTTTTTCCTCCTCTACCTTCCGAGATTCCGATACTCAAAGTCACGGGTTTTCCGTCTTGTAGTATCACTTTACCTTCTATTTCTTTCCGAAGATGTTCCGCGATATTAACGGAGTCTTCCGGATTCGCTCCAAAAAGAAAAACCGCAAACTCTTCTCCACCCCAACGACAAACCGCATCCGTTTGACGAATGTTAGCGTGGAGTATCTGTGAGACTTTGACCAAAATTCGATCTCCCATATCGTGTCCGAACTTATCGTTCACCTGTTTGAAATGATCGATATCAATCATCAGAATCGTCCAGGGTTGTCCGTGACGACTTCCGATCGCAAGAGATTTTTGAGTGAGTCTCAGAAACCCGCGACGATTGGCAATCCCAGTCAAAGGATCGGTGTGAATCAACTTAGAAACATGCTCCATCGTTATTTTCAACTTTATATAAAGAATCAGTACGATCCCAAGAGCGCATATCAGCCCCCAAAACGGAAGTAGATTTACGACAACGGAAACAACGAATTCAATCGCCGAAATTCGATGAACCAAACGAACTTCGTTTTCCTTGATATCGAAAAATGCCCAGTAATATCCTCCTTGTAAAAAGAATTTTTCCGTGGGACCGTTCGGAACCTGCGGCATGGAATCGTTTAGATCGATCCGAGAAATTTTTGCGATGATCTTTTTATTTTCATCGATTAGAATACTTTCCCCTATACAATTTCCCACTCCTAAAACTCTTCGCATCGTATCGAGTCCGATGTCGATGGAAACGACGCCGATGAATCGATCCCGAAAGTAAACGGGCTCGGATACGGTGATCATCAATCCTTGTCCGCCGATATCGTTATAAAGTTCCGTAATGATTTGTTTGCGGTCGGGATTTACTTCCGGCTTTGCTTGAACCCAAAAGGGTCTTTTATAAAGTCCTTCGTTAAAAACGTCTCGAGACGGTTTCGATTGAGGAGCGAAATAAAGGAATTTTTGTGCGGATACATAATATACCCAAACCACTTCGCTTTGTCTTTCCACCAATGTATCGAACTGTCCGCTCAGATTCAGCGCCGCCTCGACCTCCCTCAAAAAAAACGGAGTGACTGAAAAAGACGTCAAAGCCGGACCCAAAGATTGCGCCGCGGATGAATGCGTTTTTTTCCGATTTTGGTCTTTGATTCCGAAAAGTTGTAAGCTCGGATAATTTTTGAACTTACGCGGAACCTGAGTGTTCAAAACAGAATCCTCGTAATAAGTCATGGAATGCGTGATCGAAAGCCCTAAGGCTCTGGTTTGATTGCTGATTCTTTGAATATAATCCTGAGTTACTTTCGCTCTCATCCAAACGACGCGGTAAATTTCATTTTGTATCTTCTTCGCTTCGTAAACGAACGTCCCGATAATCAGAATCGGTATGATGGCTAAAACCATAAGAATCGTTTTTCTTTGTAATCTTGTTTCGTTTTGATATACGCTCATTCGGTCCTGATTTGCCTTGCAAGTACAGAATCGCATGGAATTTATTTCTCCGCAAATGTTTATTGAATTTCATTCCGATGAATCGAATATGATTCTATATTTTGAGAACTTTATCGGGTTTAGGTACCGTTGCTAAACCTTGAAAATGATAAAATGAGATCTTTAGGAATTCATAACAGGAGTTAAAAACCGTACAAAAAAACACAAAAAATGTTTGTTCCTTAGCCCGGCAGGGTTTGGAACTTCTAACTTTCTTCTGAAGAATTCATTTCAAGGATTTGAAAGTCAATTTAGACGCAAAAAATTGACTTCTTCGCTTCTTTAAAGGCAAGAAAAAATTTTAAGACTCAATTTATAAAAAGAAAATTATAAAAAGTCCGGAATATCGTTTTCTTAGGAAAAACACATTACAAAAAAGAGATAGAGTAACGTAAGTTCGGTATAACCCATGCGAAAGCCCCGCGCTTTAATTCCTTTAGCGCGGGTCCGATTCTTGACAAAGCCAAGAGCCGGATTGTCCAATTTTTATCCACGAATTCATGTTAGAGTAGGTTTCAAACGGTTCGTCAAACGTAAAGTTACGAAACTCGAGCCATCCAAGCCGAGGGGACGCGACAAAAGCCTAAATCGTATTTCCTACGGATTAAGGAGACTCCAATTTCTTTTTTGCCAACTCGTATATAACTTGAAATTGTTCGACGGTCATTTTGTTTGGTTCGCCTAACGGAGAATTTTCGATCTCACTGTGATTGTGTACGTATGGAATATTCGATTTTTGGAAATCACTCGGTGTGATATAAATCGTCTTTTCCCCTTTTGCAACGGATAAATAATCGGCGTCGTTGATTTTTTTTGCGTGGTTTTGTCTGTTTTCCAGTTCTATTTGGCCCTCGCAATGACAGGTGAACGTCATATCTCCGTAAACCGAAGTATAAAATTTCGTTCCTCTCACTCCCGCAGTCGTCGTTGGCGTATGAAGACTCATCTTCTCCCCTTTTAACAACTTATTCGTTAAGATCCAAGAACTTCCTTTATCTTGAAAAAAGGATTTTTCATCGGATTCTTCCCTTACTTGAAATCGGGAATCGGATTGAATTTCAATTACGGTCGAATTTTCCCCGAAAACAAGCGTCACAACCGACTTTGTTCCGGTTACGATTGTATCTCCGCTTAAGATCTCCTGGGATACGGTCGCTTTTAATTGTTGTTCTCCTCTTTGAACGGATACGTCCCCTTTTACGAACGCAATCGCTCCTTTGGTTCGGCTCGTTTGACTTTTACCACAATCAAAAACCAATCCGCACATACAAACGACGACGATTATCATCGATATCTTTTTCATACATTCTCCCTTTAATTTAAGAAATTCATTGTATTCATAGATTATTTTTGCGTTAGGCGACCCGCAAGATAACCCATCGGAATATACGCTCCCACCAAATCCAATCCGGTAAACCAAATCGGCGAAGGCAGCATTATTATATTTGCAATACCTCCCGCTAAGAATAAGAAGGCAATCCCCAACGCAAACTTCATTTTATGATTTGCGCTTATGATTGCGGTAAATAACGCTCCGGCAAACGTCCCCAATGCATGAGCTAAAAAAGGCAGTATAAAATGTTTCGGCTGGAATAAATGTATCGATACTTTCAATCCTTCCATCGTTGTTACATCGGCTCCGTTCGGCGGAGGAATGATGTGACCGCTAATCAGGATGATTCCCATGTTCACGACGCTGCCGATTACGGCGCCTACAACAACCGCTAATATGTTTCGAATGATCGGATTCATATTCTATTGTCCTAATTTTGTTTTTGGATCGAGATTTGTCCCAAAACTCAATCGTTCGTTGAACTTTAAATTTCGGGTTTCCATATAATTTCAAGGTCAAAGTACGGCAAGAATAGTTTTTGACTTTTTCATAAGAAGTTTCCGGGGAGTAAATTTATAACGACCGGAAATGTGCAGAGTTTATATTTATCATATTCCGAACTTTGATG
The DNA here is from genome assembly GCF_000332415.1 of Leptospira weilii serovar Ranarum str. ICFT. Lineage (GTDB taxonomy): Bacteria > Spirochaetota > Leptospiria > Leptospirales > Leptospiraceae > Leptospira > Leptospira weilii_A. The sequence goes on along the minus strand of NZ_AOHC02000021.1, from coordinate 29,363 downwards.
ATTTTAATCCAATCAATCCGGGGAAAGTTCATTCGAATAGATACATTAGAGTTGTTGAAAAATAAATTCTTGAATCGACTTGTATTGTGCGGATCGGACGATTTAGACAATTTGATTCTTAAGGAATCACAATTTTTCAACAACTCTGATTCAAAAATTGAATTTTTAGATTTTTAACAATTTATCGATCAAATTTCTTGAATTGTATAATATGAAAATTTAATATATCAAAACGATTTAACGCGAGTTCTGTGTAACGAATGCGAATGTAGTATTATGTTGCGACCGCAAACAGCAACACTTTAGTTCAAGCACGGTCCAGCCCTTTTATGCAAAGACTGGATTCGCCCGAAATTTCTTAGGCATAAATGAAGTTTCTTAAAACGAATCTAGATTCAATCGATCCCCGAAAATAGGTTCATAGCTTTCCCACTATCTGAGTGAATCCGTACCGGAATTGAGATTACTCATTCATCCTTAACACATTCGAGCCGGCGCCCTCAGTTATTCCGGATTCGCCGCGATAAATGTTTTGATAACCTCCGCCAATTCTTCTCCTTTATCTTCTTGAAGAAAATGACCGCCGTTTGCAATCGTAACGTGCTTTTGACCTTTCGCGCCCGGAATCAATCTTCTGAAAAATATATCTCCGCCTTTGGTAATCGGGTCTCCGTCGCTGAACGCGGTCAAAAAAGGTTTTTTCCAAGTCCTTAAAATTTCCCAAGCTTTTCGATTGGGCCCCGACGCCGGATCGTCGGGAGTAATCGGAACCAGCGCGGGAAACTTACGAGCCGCGGCTTTATAAGATTCGTCCGGATAAGGAGCGTCATACGCCGCTATAACTTCCGGAGAAAGCGTGGAAACACATCCGTTTTTGACCACGGTTCCGATCGAAAATCGTTTTACGTTTTGAGAGAAATGTCGCCACTTCAGAAATTCCTCTTTCGGAGGAACGTCGCCCGTCGGAAGAAACGTATTCGCAGCTACAATTCTGGAAAATCGTTCCTGACTTTCCGCAGCGAGTCGCAGCCCCAAAAGACCGCCCCAGTCCTGACAAAATAAAGTGACGTTTCTAAGATTCAACTTCTCCACAAATTCTTTCAGCCAATCCATATGAGCCTGGTAGGAAAAGAAATCGGGGTCGTCGGGTTTATCGGACTTTCCGAAACCGATCAGATCGGGGGCGATCACTCTGTAACCTACAGCCGACAAGGGAGGAATCATCTTTCTGTATAAATACGACCAGGACGGTTCTCCGTGTAGTAAAAGAATCGTTTCTTTTCCTTCCGCATTCCCTTCATCCAAGTAGTGCATTCTCAGATTCCGGACTTCTACGTAATTGGCTTGGAAATCGTAGCCTGGTAGATTTTCAAAAGCGGAATCCGGGGTTCTTAAGATTTTCATAGGGACGATAGAATTCTCGAAGTTCTAAATCCGGGAAGCATTTTTTATTCGACGGAGTTAAGAAGGCCGGTGGCAGTTGATCGCTCTTAAGGGTGTCAGCTTGATTGTGTAAATGACTTGTGAAAAAACCAAAAGTAACAAGGATAAAAACAACATGAGCAAACCCAAAAATCAAGCGGAAGAGCTACTCGATGAGTTAATCAAAGAAAAGACACGTCTTAGATGTTAGGAATCAGTGGAAAGTGGTTAGGGTAAATTTTAGTAAGGCGAGGGATCGGACTTTAACAAAGGTTGATTTTTCCGATAAAGTAGAATTAGGTTTTGGGACGCTTTGTAAAGATTCGGATTATAAGATCTAAATTTTTTTCAAACCAACTTTTCACAACACGATCGATGCATTTTGGATGTCGAATAAAATTTACAATTTGATAAGTTGGCGTATTTTAATTTTACCTCCCAGGCTATAAGCTGATGAGCTTTTCGTAATCGATTCAAATATAATTTTCTGAGTAATAAGAGACGCTTTTTTAAAATTCATTTTAGAAGAATCGTTTTATGTTTTGGGGAGTCGAGAAATGAATCAGACTATAATGATTGAACACGAATTGAAAGAAATACAGGTCAATGCAGTTCGTTATAAACTTTTGGTAATCGAATTTGCAGGTATAATCAATCATGAAACCTTGAAGGGAATTCCGGCTAAGTTAAGTTCTATTTTTTATGAGATGGAGGGATTGTTAGTATTGGATATAAGAAGAGTGACTAATCTGAATTCGGAGTTTGTGCGTGCTTTTACGGGAATTTTACATGTAATTTCTGAAAAATTTACTCGATACTTTATCATGACGGAAGATCAAAAGATTTACAATTGGATTATGAATTATAATAAATTGAAAGAAGTCAATCCGGTCATGAACTTTGAAGAACTTAAAGAAGCTTTGGAATTAGATTCTTTAATTCAAGAATTTGAATTTTAAAGATAGAAGACTTTTTTAAGGTTCAATATAATTTTTATTCATTTTATATTTTGAAGAGAGCCCTTTTGAAGAATAAGGTATACTCATTCTTGTAGAAGGGAACTCACTCTATTACACTCGTCTATCTGGGTTTGTTCGCAATAACAAACCAGGTAGACAATTTTAAAATCCTTTCCTTATAGCGCGTTCCAAAACCCGTCAGCAGCCATAGCAGCGAGACGCTTTAGTTATCATCCGAGCGAGCCTTAGTGAACGAAAGCGCTGAGTTCTATTTTACTTTATCAGAAAGACAAAGCCACAGAGTTGTCCTTGTCGAGCAACTTAGGAAATTTAGCATAACGTTTTCGAAGGAAATGGCGTTTTAAAAGCAAGATAGCCGCAGCGACGGTTTTCGCGAAGCAAGGATAGATGGGACAAGTCCTTATAAGGTTATTCTAATGTAGCTCTTCCCAAGAATAGAAAACAGCTTATAAAGAAAGAATACTCAATCCTCCATTTACTTCTCGTTTTTCAAAACTTGAGTCAGTTTATAACTAGGGAGATTCCGAACTAAAATTCAGTTATATTAAAAAAGATAAAAGTTCTCACGGATGGATACTGTCTGATTGATCAAATTCGCGCCTATATCTCCATAAACAAACACTGAATCTATTTGGCTAATCTGCATTCATTGGCCAGATAGATTTTTTTTTTGCCTCTTATACATTGATGATTGAGTTTCGTCAAACCGCATAACTTGAAAAGATGAATGTTGAGAAAACGAAAAAGATAACGTACGACTTAAAAATCCGATTTACATGCTATCCGATAAGGACATTCATATCTTTTAATATTCGCTTTTGTATATTTTGTAATTTCTTTCGCGTTCGTTTTAACAAAATATGCGAAAAGAAATAAACAACGCGAGTTTTTGGTATAAGAAAGTTTGGGTGAATCAGAAACTCAATGTTGCTTTCCTAACTCAATCTCACTCCCGATGGGTCGTTCGAGTAACTCAATCTCACTCCCGATGGGTCGTTCGAGTAACTCAATCTCACTCCCGATGGGTCGTGAGATAGGTCGAAATAATAATGGCATTCGCATTGGTTTTATTGAACTCACGTTAAGCACATAGTCATTCCGAGATTACTTCCAATCAGGTTGGAAGATGATTCGGCCTTCGATTGTATCAATTCAACTCCAAATGATTACTCAATATCTCGGCTTTTTGAGAATTCATCGATACTTTAAAATATTCGTCTTTGGAGCCGTTCGTGAGATAAGTATTTTTTCTGAGTCCTTTTGGCGAATGACCGGTCCATTTTTTACAAGCCCTGTGAAAAGACGTATAAGAATTAAATCCACATTCGAAAGCGATATCCAACAAATTCATATTTCGTTTTTCCAGGAGAAGGCGAATCGCGTCGTTCATTCTGTTTTGATTGATAAAATCCGAAAAACCCATATTTTTGTAGTTATTCAAATAAAAGGAAGCTTGATGTAAACTGATTCCCAAATAGGCCGAAAGATCAATTAGGCGAATACTCTCGTCTGCATAAAGTTTTTCTTGGATAAAACCTCCGATTCTTTCTTCCGCACGTTTTAAATCGTCTTCTTTAAGAAGATTTTTTTCTTCCGTATTTTCGTTAGATTCAAAAATTTCCTCTTTAGAATTCGAATCCGACTGTTCTATGGTTTCTTGAATTTCCGTGTTTAGAATCGATATTTGTGTGTATTCTTCGTTTAGGATTTTTATTTTCCTTTTTAAAAGATAGAGAACGGAAATGAAAAATATATAAGTATAGTATGAAATGCTATTCCAATAAACGTTATAAAAAGCGGTTCCGATTAAATTTCCCATAATTCCAAATCCGACGCCGCCAAGGACGGGTAACAAAAGATAATATTCCTTTTTTAAACGACGAAAATAAATCAGACAGCCCGTTTCTATTGTAGTGTAAATGCAAACTCCCAAACAGAAAATTTCTCCCGTAACTGCCATGGAAAACGATTTTTCAAAATACATTAGGCATAAAAATGAGAAAAAGATCGCCGATGCAGCGTTTCTAAGAATGGTTTGGTAAGATGTTTGGATTCCAAGAATCGCAAGTATGACAAGTCGGAGTAGTAGAAATGAATAAACCGAAATTCCGCAGATCAGGGAAATCAATTTGAATTTAGATAAGTCTCCGGAAGTTGCTATTTCAGGAATTGTTCGATTCCAGATCGTTAAATAAACGCCGAAGAAAAATACAAACGTGAAAAAGATGTTTTTTTCGATCCATCTTTGTACGCCGGATTTCGAAATGATTTTATCGTCGAAACTCGGTAAAATTTTCGAATTATAAACCAGGTCTAAAAAACTTTGAATCAGTGTATTCATAATGACAAACTCTCTAATTTTGTGGGATCCGAATTTTGAATTTTTAAATCCGAAACCTCTGCGTTGGTTTCGCTTTTTTTCCATTTTGTTTATTTTTTTCATTTGGATGGAATGCTTTTGGTTTATTTTGCTCGTTTGGGAAGAGTGAAATATATAATTTAAGAATCGATTTAGAATTGTAAAATTTCGATACAATAACTCATGCTCTTGCAAAATACGGGCTCCGCTAAAACGTAATGAAATCATATTAATACGAATAGTTCTCTATAACTTGAATCATTTGAATCGAGAGAAATGATCCCGACTGTTTCTTAAGAAATGATTCTATTAGCCATGTCCTGTAAGGGGCGCTATAAGTAAATTAAAAAATCGACAATCGACTTATCCCATGTCAGAACGACATTTAGTTTGTGTTGTAATTGTGTTTTTTAATACGACATTAAGGTTCTGTCGCATCTTTGGATAAGTTTATGATAGGAAAAAGAACTTTATAAGATTCTACTTCGTTTAAAATCTTTCTAAATCAATAGGAGTTTTATAACGGCGTTGAAAAGAAATTTTGTAATGACCTATAAATTTACAGATCCATGATCTTTCTTGATGAGAGTTAACTTAGATCCGTTTTCTAGGATCAAAAAAAGTCTCTCAAAATTTAAAAGAGATTATTACTCACACTTCTGCATCTTAAATTCAGCGTAGTAAAATGAGAACTCTTAGCCCGATTTCTTAAAATTGTGTCGAGGGGAATCTGTTATTCCTCCCCAGTTTGGTCTCAAGGTGGTGAAGCTACACATCGAACATAGTATGTCGTAGTTTTTGAACTTGTACCGGCAGTGAAACCTGATTGAAAGTTAATTGCCCAAGCTTGAGTTGTCGCAAGTCTGTATGAACTTGATGTCCAATAGTATTGGGAAACCGTACCTGGAAAAATGGCAGTATTAATGACCGGCGCAGTACCCGAGGAATGATCTACAATGCTTCTTAATTCAGTGACATTCGGTAATCTCCAAGTTTTGCCGGCCAAGACAAGACCATTACAGTAGGTAAGAGCATTTGCCCATGTCAGTTGATTCGTGCCGCCTGTTCCGCAAGTGGAACCGGAAAGATTATTTGTACATTTTTGCCAAATTAATGCGTTGCCTATATCTGTGACGGTTCCGTCGCTATTGTCCACAAAAGGTGCCGCTGCTACTGAAATTGTGAATCCGAAAAAAAATACAATCAATTTGTAAGCAAAGAGTGATTCCCAATTTTTAGTTTTCTTTTTGGTAATTTTTGCGGTCATATTAGCTCCTTAAATAGATTTCGAAAGATTCCTAAGAAGGGGGATCTTCCCAGGAATTCGATAATATTATAATATTCGTATTTCTGAATTCTTTCCATTGATTACGGTCCCGGAGATACACAACGTGCTAACGATCCCGCTGCAGTTTTGTCTGTCCAAGTAGTCGATCCATCCGAAAAATAGAGGACCAAAGCTTTCGTTGTATCTGGACTGTATAAAGTAGAACTCCAGTAGTAATAACTGGCTGTTGCTCCTGGGAAAAACGCAGTGAAAGTTCGTGGAGATGTGGCAACATTGAAATCGACTAAGGTTTCGATTTCAGGAATGGTCGGTAATCTCCAGTTTGTCCGACTTGCATAACCCGCACCTGCGTTCAGGTTGTTACAAGCTGTAGTGGCCGTTGCCAAACTTAAGTAACTGTTGGCCCCTGTCGCACAAGTAGCGCCTGATCGTCCTTCATGGCATGTTTTCCAAACAAGGCCGGTAAGATTATCCGTTACAGTCAATCCGCCATCGGTGCTCGTAAAATTTGGGTTTGAACCTTTCTGTAACTGACCGTCTTGACCGGTGGATGTGGATAGAGCACACGTCGCATCCAATGTTCCGTCCGTAGCCCAACAATTGGTTTGCATCGTTTTCATGGGCGGCCTTCCAAAGACCATAATACTGACAGTATTATTTGTGCTTCCGGAAGAGTTACTTGCGGTGATCGTGTAATTTGCCGAGGCCTGAAATCCCGTTGGAGTTCCGGAGATTGCACAAGTTGTAGCATTGAGAGTGAGTCCACCCGGTAGCGCTACGTCCGATGCACAACTCGTGACGGTTCCCGTGACCGCAGGCGTTGCAGTGGCGGCGGTTCCTCTGTAGAAAACCAAAGCGCTTGGCGTGTAGGCTAGTCCTGTAGGAGGAGCTAAGTTCACCGTAATCGAGATTGTCGCAGTTGTGTTTCCAAACGCGTTGCTTGCGGTGATCGTATAACTGGTCGCCGTTTGTGTTGTTGTGGGTGTTCCTGAAATCGCACAAGTAGTAGCATTCAACGCCAATCCGGACGGAAGAGCGATATCGGAGGTGCAACTTGTGACGGTTCCGGTCACGGAAGGGGTAACCGTAGTAATGGTGGTTCCTTGTGTAAACGTAAACGGGCTTCCTGCATAACTCAGAGCGGAAGGAGGAGCTAAGTTCACCGTAATCGAGATTGTCGCAGTTGTGTTTCCAAACGCGTTGCTTGCGGTGATCGTATAACTGGTCGCAGTCTGTGTTGTTGTGGGTGTTCCCGAAATCGCACAAGTAGTAGCATTCAACGCCAATCCGGACGGAAGAGCGATATCGGATGTGCAACTTGTGACGGTTCCGGTCACGGAAGGGGTAGCCGTAGTAATGGTGGTTCCTTGTGTAAACGTAAACGGGCTTCCTGCATAATTCAGAGCGGATGGAGGAGCTAAGTTCACCGTAATCGAGATTGTCGCAGTTGTGTTTCCAAACGCGTTGCTTGCGGTGATCGTATAACTGGTCGCCGTTTGTGTTGTTGTGGGCGTTCCTGAAATCGCACAAGTAGCTCCATTGATTCCTAAACCTGTAGGTAAGGGGATATCGGATGTGCAACTTGTGACGGTTCCGGTCACGGAAGGGGTAACCGTAGTAATGGTGGCTCCTTGTGTAAAAGTAAACGGGCTTCCCGCATAATTCAGAGCGGATGGAGGCGCCATGTTAACCGTAATAGTGATCGGAAAAGTAATACCGCCGGAAGCATTGCTAGCAGTGATTGTATAATTGGTTGCCGGTTGAATTACGGTCGGTGTTCCCGAAATAGCACAGTTAGTTGCATTGAGAGAAAGCCCTGTAGGTAAAGGGATATCCGAATTACACGCAGTCACGGTGCCCGTATAAGTCGGGTTGATCGTTGCGATCGTCGCACCTTGTGTAAAAACATAAGGACTTCCCGCGTAATTCAGAGCGGCAGGAGGAGCCATGTTAACCGTAATCGAGATAACGGTACTTGTACTACCAAATGCGTTGCTTGCGGTAATCGTATAGTTTGTTGGACCTTGGACAACTGTCGGAGATCCGGAAATAGAACAATTCGACCCGAGGGAGAGTCCTGCAGGAAGAGGAACATCGGAAACACAACTCGTGATCGTGCCCGTATGAGAAGGAACGATAGGAGCAAACGCAGGAGCTGCACTTGCAGTAAATATAAAAGCGGGGGCTGCAAAATTCAAAGCCGCAGGCGGGTTCGCATTTACTGTGATTACAATCGTAGTATCCTTACTTTGTGAAGAATTCGAAGCGGTAATCGTATAATTCGTAGCCGGTTGGTTTACCGTAGGGGTTCCGGAAATCGTGCAGGTTTTTCCGTTGATTGCAAGTCCCGTCGGTAGTGTGGGATTGGAAGAACACTGCTCAATCAATCCGTTTACACTCGGTTGTATCGGCGCAACGGGAGCGTCCTTGGTAAGCACGTAAGGACTCAAAGAGTAATTGATAAAAATCGGATCGCTTGGAGACGAGGATTGAAGCAGATTCATGGGTCCGAAAAGTCCTTTAAAACTCAAAGAATCGTTTCCATTTCCAATACAATCCCCGACCGTTAAGAGGACGACAAACGTAAATAGAACGGTAAAAAATTTTCTAAACCGGCTTAAAACGAACCTTTCCATTCTCGTACGGAAAGAAAATTCTCCAATCAATCTTTGTGATTTTTTGAATCGATAGTTCTCGTTTTTCATAAAAATCCCCAACCTTTTTAAAACTCTGAATGAAACAAAATTAAAAATCATTACGCAAAAAAAAGAGAAAGAACAGTGGTTGGATTGTTTGCGCTCGATAGAGTTAAGAATTTTCTGCGATCCACGTTCTAAAAAATCTTTCGATTTTTTTCTCAACGAAAACTCAGAGTTTGCCGAGCTTCATTTCGGAAGGATCACATACCCATCCGTTTCGATCTACCGTTCTTACTTGGAAATGTAGATCGCAATCCAACATCAATATCTTTTTCTCTTGGACGAAAATCTATCCGAAAACTAAAATTAGTTCCGCTCGCATTATAACGTGAAGAGTTTTTCATGCGTCATTGAATTTCGCGTATTTTGCTAAGAAAATTGTGCGCAAATTATAGAAAGAGGATTGAAGCAGGTTCTAATACAAAATGCTTATAATGGAATGGAAAAGAATCTATGGGCGCTTAGAAACAGATGTATAACAATGAGGCAAAGTGTCGACTAACGTAACTATTTGCCGCTCTTTTGAGAGTGGTGTTTTTTTTCTATTTTAGAAAAACAGAGAATTTTAATTCTCGGAATTGATGAGTTTTCTAAATTCCCTCGGAGATTTTCCCGTAAATTTTACACAAGCTCTGTGAAACGAAGAGGCTGAGTTAAAACCGCATTCTAAAGCAATTTGTAATAAATTCATGTGTGATTTATTTCGGAGGTTCCGCTTTACGTCTTCAATTCGATTCATATTCAGGAAATCCGCGAACTTCATGGACATGTGTTTATTGAGATAGTAAGAGGCCTGGTGTGTGGAAAGTCCCAGATAAGAAGCAAAGTCCGGTAAACGAAGCTCTTCGTCCGCATAACCTCTCACTTGAAGAAAAGAATTGATTCTTTCTTCGATCTTTTCCAGTTCCACACCTTCCAAAATGTTTCTAGTGGATTCGGACTGACCTTCTTCCTCTTCTTCGGATTCGATTAAATTATCCACAGGGAAATCCGTAAAAGCTTGGCTATCCATGAGCGATTTATTGACTTCTCCATGAGCTTTACTGAAAAGAAACGGAAAGAAACGTTCAATCAAAGTAATGTAAGCGATCATAAATCCGGGAATGAGTTCTGAAAACATGAGCATTTTTGTGGAATGGATTAGGGTTCCGACTAAATCCAGGACCAATGAAGAAGTAATTGCAAGAGTGATGAACGGAAAGTTGAAAAAGGCATTCGCTTTTTTAGTAGAATGGATTTTATAAATGGACCAACCGGATGTATAGAGAGTGAATAAAATCGCCACGGAATCGCAAAGATAAATGTAAATTGTACCGGGTAAAAAGAACGCAGCCGTCAGCGCCATTGGAATAATTGCGATCAGCCGTTTGCAGTAATACCAAGGATTTTGCAGACGATCCAGTATGAACATCATACAAATCAAAACCGCAGCCGAAGCGTAAAGAACCAAACCAAAATAGATTCCTAAAAATATGGGATCTTTCATCAATCTAGGATCGGTTTCTTGCGGAAAAATCACTTTGTTGTTGGCCATCAAAAAAATGCTTACGCTCAAAAGAATCGTACCGTAGGCTTTGTTGAATTCGTCTCTTTTTCCAGTGCAGAGTTTGCCGATTGCCATTATGATTCCGATCCCGACCCCGGCGGCGTGAGCGTAAAATAAATTCATTTCCGAGAATATAGAAAATGTGATATCGGATAGTATATTTACGTTGAACATTTGAGTTAATTCCTTATACGAGAAAATTTTTGTAGACGATGGGGCAGCGACTTTATGGAATTTTTACGGCAATCGGGTTTCACAAGACGTTTTATTTCCATTTATTCCATTATAGCTTTCAATTTCGAACGAGGTCATCGGCAAATATAATTTAGAAAGGAGAAAATTATAAATATCAGATATCCCATTTTAGAATTTATTTTAATCTGAAGTGAAATTACAGATAATTCGTAAAAGAGGCGGGGTTTGACCGGAAAAGAACTCCGTCCTCTTAGATTCGATTTAATCCTAGGTAAAGTTTAGTTTCTGAATTGAACATCCGCGGGCGAAGATTGGAAATGAATGACTTTCGTCTGAGTTTCTCGAAATTGTTTCGGAGACATTCCGGTCTCCTTAAGAAAAGCTTTATAAAAAGAAGAATTCGAATTGAAGCCGACCGCGATTCCGACGGAAACGACGGAGCGGGAAGGGTCGTTGATAAGCATCGATTTCGCTTCTTCGACCCGAAATCGATTGATATAATTGTTAAAATTCATCCCAAGATGGTTATTCAAAAAGAAAGAAAGCTGATGTACGGAAATCCCAAGTTCTTCAGAAACGTCCGGAAGGCGAATATCTTCGTCTAAATAAATTCGTTCTTCTTTGATGATATGAATCAGTTTTTTTTCGAGCGCATTGATGTCCACATCGTGCAAAAGGGAACGTTTTACGAAGTTTTTCCCCGGTTCCGACGAGATAAAATCCAACAAATTGGGATGAATTAAGGTCAGAAAATAATAGAAAATGACCGTAAACGTAGTATGAACGCTGGAAAGAAGGATTAAGGACTTATTCTCAAACACGATTCCGAGTATTTCCAGGGGTATACACAGAGAAATTAGAGTGATCAGGGAAAGAATCATTCTAAAACTCATCCCGGAAGGTTCGTATTTTTTGTCTATAAAGACGTTTGCGATCGCAACCACGAAGTAAACGAAAACATACAAATTGGCTGCAAAAAGGAAAAATTCGAGCTCTTTGCTACCTGGTTGTTCGTAAAAAGTAGCGATCGGTAAACTCAAAATAAACGGACCTAAAAGATTCCAATAATAGATCAGAGGAAGTTTCGAATACTTCTTAAAACTCATCGTAGAGATTAAAAATACAAGAGTTCCACTTGCGGCTAAGGCGACGATATCGATTAAAAAGACGAATTTGCGGAGCCACGTTTGGGAGATCATATTCAAACTGGTTTCATCCACGGATTGAAAAATCGCAGTGAGAATTAATACCGACGATACCAAATAATCGATTTGTTTTCTTGCGCGAATCCAACTTCCAATTCCTAGAACCAAAGCAAAGCCCGCTCCAAACCTTATTAAACTCAATAAGATTTCTTTATTTAACATCGAATCTAAAATATTCATCATAATCCATTATTCGCTTTTCCGTTTTCTTGAATTTGTTTGTTTAGAAAACCAAAAGGCATCTCTAATTAAAGTTTAAACGAACTCACTGATTGTAATCAATAGATTCATTTTTAAATTGAATCCAATTTGGTCCATTCAAATTCAATGTAAACGAATCATTTTATATGCGAATGTGAAAATGACATTTAAATTGTAAAAGAAATTTTGAATATTCACTAATACTTTTATTTCGGTTAACAACTTTATAGATAAAGATCATTTCAGGCGATAAATAGTTTCTTTTGTATGTAAAATATTTGGATAGTTATCATTAAATTTCCCTTAGATTATACTTTTTATAAAATGAGTTATGTTTATTGTAAAAAAAAATAATTCATTTTTAAATTGATGTTCAAATAATTAAAACAAAACGAGTTGAATCTGATTTTTATCGTCTTGAAAATTATTTTAGAACTTTTTAAAGTATTAAACGAAGCTCAATTTGAAAATAATTTGTAATATGAAAAAAGAAAATGAAATTGTATATAACGTTATATCGTTAAATGAAATCAAAAAGAATGATTTTCATTTATTTGAAACCACTATGCTACGAAATAAACAGAATCATGTCTAATTAAAGAATTTATTATCCTATTTTATATTTTGCTAAGAATCGTGTGGAGGTGGATTTTTAGAAAAAGGAATTAAATTCTTTGTAAGATTCATTGAGTCTCAAAGATTCATTCATTTCTGAATCTAATCAGATACAAATGTAGATGAAGTAATCACAATCAGCTTTTTAATTTGTAAGTCGTATAAAATTAAAAAGAAATGGATTGGGAGTTTTCTGGAATGGAAAGGGGCTTCTCTCTTATTTGCAGTCAAAACATTTTGTGCTTGTTGGAAAGATCAAATCGACTTATGGATGTGGGAACTCCCACCAAAGTGAATTTTCAAAAATATGTGAAAGGTGGTAGGCGGATTTAATTCTTTACAATTTAGGTAGCAATCGGATACCAGCTTTACGGAAATCGTGTTTTAAGAATTTATTTTTACTTGTTCCGACAAGAATGGAGCATTTTACTTACAAAAAGTATGATTTTCTGATAGAGAAAAAAACCTTTGAGTCTTCCCGCCTCCTATTTCGCGACTCATAGTGAGTGTGAAATAGCCAACGGTAGCGGAGCATTATCTTGCGATCCGTAGGGAACAAGATTGAGTTTAACGAGTGGCTCTCAGCGAAGCTGAAAATTTTCGCGACTGAAACTCAGTGGATGTTCTAAGGAATCGCGTTGCAGGTCGCTCTGAAAAACTCAACTCACTTTAATTTAAAAGATTGCTTGAAAGATAAATGTTGTTCCTACTGGCGTAAGATTTGTCCCACCTTTATTTTGAATAAAAGAACAGTGGCTTTATTTGTTATCTCGCGTTTAAAGTGCTTGCCTTGGTGCGTGTTACATTGAACTCAGGGAAGTAGTGCTGTGTTCTTACTAAGCTACCAATTTCGTATTTTTGACAAAGCAAATCTCGTGTTTTGAGACACGTTGTAAATTCATGTAACTAATATCTTGCCATCATTCAGGAAAACTCTGCCTCCTTTGTATGATTGAGCGTAGCATAATAAAAATAGAGTGCCGGAAATTCTGTGCCTAAAAGGAGTACTTGTGTTAAAATTCGCCACGCATTCCATAGGTAGCGCTTAGTAATGCTCTGACTTAGTGACTGTAAAAATAACTGCTTTGCGAAATTTTATCAAATCTACAACTGAGGATCAATAAATAACGAAAGAATAAACGATATGGAATGGTAAAAGTTGAAAGATAAGAGTCTTAAAAGATTTCCTAGGTTCGTACATTGGCAGTAAACTTCTCTTTCCGGATTGTGTACGTTAAAAATTTCATCGAGCTTCTTTTGAACTTTAGATTATAAGATGAAAAGAAAGAATTAACTTCTATTATATAATGAGTATATGATTTCTGAATACAGCGATCTTTACGTTGAAAATAAAACTCATTCGTCGGATGTATATAGTTATTCGCTCTATAATCTTGAAGGAAAGCAACTCTATTCGGAACCGAATTACAATTCCTTATTGAATTTGGACCCAAAACTCAAGAAGGCGGTTGAAAGATTTATCGATTACGGCAATATTCACTCAAATATTTCGGCGTTTCGAAGATTCAAAAATGATAGAAACATTCAACTGATGGTTCGGTCGGAAAATGATCGGATCTACAAAGTCAACTTTGAAATCAATCCGAAGGGTAGTTATGTGTTCGTTCATATCGAATCTACCGCACGGAATTTATCCGATTCCGAAAAAAGCCGAATTCAGAGATTTAGGTCTTTAAAACACGATTTGGTTCGTACTTTAAAACTGGAAAAAACATATTTCTACCTTGTTAATATTGAAATTTATAATCATCCGTTTCTTCATAAATACGAAACTCAGATTTACGAAGCCGTTTTCTTAGATTTGCATACTGAATTTTTAACCATTACAAATAGTCAAAACGTCGGCCTTCGTATTTCCACAAATCAGATCTTTCTTGCGTATCAAATCAATAAACCGGATGTGGATATCAATTGGATTCCTTCGAGTTTGATTTCTTATATGAAGAATACCATTCAAATCGAAAACCACGAGTTTCATTTGAAACTTTCCATCGGAGGATTTCACACTTCCGAAACGGATACGAGTCCTCTCAATATTCTCAAAGGTTTAAGAGCGAATCTTAGGAAGGTGATCGATTCTCCTTTCAGTCGGTACGCGACTCAAAACCAAAACGATTCTTCCAACTTGATTGCAACGTATTTATCTCTTAGAAATTCGGTACACAAAAAAGAACTGCTTCTTTATTATCAACCGATCGTCAATTCCGAAACCAAAAGTCTGCATTCTTTAGAGGCGCTTTCTCGTTGGAATCATTCCGCCAAAGGAATGATTAGTCCGGATATTTTTATCCCTTTGGCGGAAGAGTCGGGTTTGATCAGTTCCATCGGAGCTTGGGTCATTCAAAACGCACTTTTGGATTTATCTCAAATCCGGAAAAACGAATTTTTATCTTCCAATCCTTTGATTTCGATCAACGTATCGCCGTTTCAGTTGAAAAATCCCGAATTCGCAGACAACTTGATTTCTTATTTTTCGAAATTGGATCTGGTTCCGAGTTCCATTATTCTTGAAATGACGGAGAGCCGTTATGAAGAAACGGCTCCGATCATCGAGCAAATGGTGATTCTGAAACGTTTCGGTTTTCAGATTGCGATTGATGATTTTGGAATCGGAAATTCTAACTTTTCCAGAATTGAAAAAATCGAATGTGATTACGTAAAACTGGATAAAAGCCTCATCATCGGCGTAGATACAAATCAAAGTAAAAGAAGCGTTTTAAAGGCTATTTCTCAGGTTCTTTTATCCCTTGGAAAAAAAACGGTCTTCGAAGGAATCGAGAATGCGGAGCTGGAACGTATCGCAATCGATTATGGAGCGAACTTTTTACAAGGATTTCATTACGGTAAACCGACACAAATTATGGATCTTTCTTCCTTTCAGTTTCAGCTCTAAAAAGAAAACATTTCATCATCCGCATTGTATTAACCGTTTGAGGAAAATAATCAAGATCGAAGATTGTTTCCAATTTTAGTATTAAATTATATTCTAAAAATAAACACCATACTTAACGTGAGTTCGACGGTTGAAATCTTGGGCGAATCGCTCGCGAATTTCATAGCTAAAATAGCTCGCGACCGCGCTTGAACTCAATGTTGCTCCTGCGGTCGCAACATAATGTTCCAATTCCTTCGGAATTTCCACTACAATCGCTTTCGCATTTGTTATACCGAATTCACGTTACTTAACGTGAGTTCTGCCTAAAAAAGTTTGGGCGAATCCGGCCTTGGCAGGCCGGACCTATCTCGCGAAGCGAGTTTGAGTTTTTTACTTTCTGCTCTGATCAACAAATTGATGGACCGATCGAAAAACGGTTTTCTTTCGTCATTTCAATTTGTTGATCTCGCTTCAATCGTTTTCGCATTGGTTACGCCGAACTTACGTTTTTCCATAAGGTCTTCGCCTAACATCTAATCACTGTCGCAAATTTTCATTTTAGAACATCGAAATTCAAATATATTGCCGTTCAAATTATCAGCGAAAGTTAGAATAGCAAAAATTTTTAGTTTCACGAAGTGTGATATAGTAACTTTGCAAAATTATCAAAGGAAAGTATTCAAATTCCAATTATGGGTTCGAATTGATAAGTTAGAAAAACATAAAATCATAAATAAATGGGTAGTTTTGTAAATTTAAAAGGGCCAATAATAAAAAAGTGGTCCTTTTATAGAATGCGGCGAATGGTTCGATAGATTTTATAGACTATGAATATGCCAAATGTTCTAGATCTTCTCTTGCAGTTTAAAAGATTTTTCGAAATTATATTTTCAAGAATTCGACTCAAAAAATTTTTTCGCATATCGATTTCGTTTGTCGGAATGATTTTTGTGAAGCGCGAGTAAACGAAGCCGATTGATATCGATTTTCAATCAAAATATTCAAAAAATAGAATGTGTTAACTCTTCTGGTAGTTTAAAAATCAATCTGGAACTCATCATAGATTTTAATCCGAACCGCGAAAGCGAAAATTGAGTTCTGAGTTTCAAATGGAGTAGGCGCTTGTTGGAAAACTGAACATATAAAAATCAACGATCCTATTTTATTTATAAGACTGTAAAATTTAAAAATATGAGGGTGCAAATGCAGGTTAGTAATGAGTTCGTTACATTTAATGTACATGGAACGGTTACCAAAGTGATGTTGATCAAGTTGTCGGGAATTATCGATAATCGCCCCATCATGAACGTTCGTGATATTATTTTGTCGATTTTAGACGAGTTTAAAGGAGTTTATATTTTAGATTTGAACAAGATTGAGAACGAGGAATTTATCAATCTAACCAACTTTAGAAAAATGATTTCGGATTCTATTCGCGTGAACCACAATTGTATTATATTGTCTGAATGTAAAAAATTGGAGTTGTGGATTGAAAATTATTCCGTTTTTAACGGGGTTTATCTGGCTAAAAACGATACGGAACTGACTCAGATTTTAAACGAAAAAATCGCAAACGACGTTTTTTTGGAAGACGGAAGCGATGAATCCGATATCCGATTGCATCTAGATTATCTAATCAAAGACGGATATTAAAAACTTACAGTGTCCCAAAACTTGCCGAGTGATCCTTTTCTTCCGAACTCGAAATTTTTTCGAGTCCAGAGGAATTAGACTGACGCATTCGATCAATACGTCATTGCCTTATCGAGAGCTGCGTCTAAGTCAATCGATATCGTAATGAGTTTATCCAACCGAGTTAATTCGAAAATTTTACCAATCGAACTCGGAATCGAATAGACGATCAAGGCGCCTTTGAGTTGTTTCATCAATTTGGCTTGTGTGCTGATGAGAACCGCAAGTCCCGAAGAATCGATATGGGTCGTAGCCGATAGGTCCAATAGAAGTACTCTCGCCCCTTCGTCGACTTTCAAATTGAATAGGTCTTTGAGTTTCTTTGAAGAAAAAATATTTATTTCCCCGCTCGTTTTTACGATCGTAATATGCGGTTTTAATAAATGATTTACGTGAGAATTCGATACGACCTCAACGGATAACTCATCTTTTGATTTGTTGGTTGCTTCCATTTTTGTTTTCCTAAAAGTTAATGTTAATTTTCATTTCGATTTTTTGGTCCTTTTCAACCGAATGTAGGTTTGGACTTGCCGGGCTTACGGGAACTTCCTGAAAGAAAAAAGAAAATGTTGCCGGAAAAGTAAGTAGCGCCGTATTAAACAAATACGTACATACCAAAGATATTAGAAAAAGCTGATTTAAACTTTTGTGTTTATTAAACTCTCCGTTTGGTTCCTCGACCCAAAGGATAGATCCGTCGCTTTGCGGAACGAATAAAGGCGTTTTCCCCTCCGCGCTTTTAGCCGCAACAAATTCGTAAATACTCCCAGCTGCAAACAATGCGGTCAGCCCCATCAAAGTAAATCCGCTTTTTGTATGTCCTTGATTTTTAATGTAATAACCCGGAATTAAATAATCCAGAATTGTAATCGGTTGAATTTCTTTTTCTTTCGGAGGATCGGGTTTCTTTTCTTCGGCTGCCTTATAAAATAAAGATGCGATTTCTTCTCTCGCAACGAGGACCGGATTTACATCCGATTCGTTTTGAACGGAAATCGATTCTTCGTTTACACTTTGAATTGGAGATAAAATTTCCTTTTGATCCTTGGAAGTGATCCGCATTGGAAAACCGGTTTTTGAAAGTTGTTCTAAAATTTTCGTAGACGGCTCTTCTATGTTGATCGATTCCAAATCTTTGAAAGAGGCTCTGAGATAACGATTGTTTTCGTCCACGTAATAAACCGTATTAACGTTCAGTTTGATAAGTTTCAGATTACATTTCGATTCCGGCTGTTCTTTGAAACGGATACAAAGACGGTTTCCCGGTTCTTCAAAAAATACTTCGGCGATATCTTTTTTGAGGATTTTTATGTCCTCACCTTCGGTCGTGATGATGATATGATCGGACGTTCCTTCGGTTTCTTTCAAATCGCCAGAAAGTTGTTCTCCCGACTTTAGAATCACTCGATGTGCCTGAAGATGCGCCGTTAGAAAGGCAAAAAGTAAAATGAAGATAAGAATTTTTTTCATTTCGACAACTCGATTTGAATCGGAGCATTCAGGCTGATTTTCTTTTTGGAATTTTTTTCGATCAAAGTAATGGATTGATCGTCTTCAAAAATCGCTTTTAGGAACGGAATTTTTTCCTTGTTTTGAACGAATAAAAGTTTGTGAGTACTCTTGATGGAATTCTTCATAAGGCCGATCGACTCGATTGTGTAAGTGGCGAGGGTAATCGGAAAATGAGCCGAAAAAAGTTTGGTCTCATCCCCGTCTATGACGATCTTATCCCCGTAAACGGGAACAGAATCGGAAACTTGAATGGCGATATAGTTCTTTGCTTCGACTTTGGCTTCCTCTTCCGCTTTTCTTAAAAACGCTTCCGACTTGGAGACTACTTCTTGGAGTTCGGCGCTCAGAAGATTTTTCTTTTCGTCGATGCGACCGGATTTATTGAGATTCAATAAATTCTCTTCCGCATTCGTAGGTTTTAATTTTTCGGACGACGCCTTGATTTCCGCGGCCTCGCTTGCGTCTCCGAGTCTTTCCGCGTTTTTATCGGAGATTTTCGCGATTTCAGTTCCCGCGTTGTAGTAATGACCCAACATCATCAATCTACGATTCGCTTTGATCGCGATCTCTTTGTCCGTTTTGGAAAAGGCGAGTTTTGCATATTCGGTGATCGCCGAACTTTGATTTCCTGTTTTTTCGAGAGAATACGCTTGTATGTATTTCATTTCCGCGGATGTCATATTCGATTTTGTGAATTCTTCCAAAACCTTGGCATAATTTCCTTTTGCAAAATACGCTTTCGCTCTCGATTCGGGACTGTCGAAATTTTCCTCGATTTCTTTGGCGCTTTGTTTGGATCTTTGTATGATCGCGATTAAAATCTCCGCGTCGTTTGCAAACACCGTTCCGGGATTGTTTTCCAAAACGGATTCCAAATCTTTGAGTGCGTGATCGAATTCTCCCTGGACCGCAAGACAAAAACCCTGGTGTAAAAGAATGAATCCGCTTTCTTCCGTTCCTTTGGTAAACGTATCCGAAGATTCTCCATACGCTTGATAAGCTTCTTTATAGGCTTGATTTCTTTCCAAAGCGAAGGCGCGTTCCAAAATACGAATTTTAGCCGAATTGATCTCGAAGTCGATCGGAGGTTTACCCGTGACAAAACGAACCGAATTGATTAAAACCGATCCGAAACTTTGTAAAACTCCCACGCTGAACGTTTCCAGTTGATTGCTTTCGATCAAAGAACTCTGTAGATTGTTCAGATTCATTTCCGCTCGAATGTTGTCCTTGTTGGATAAAATACTTTCGAACTTAGATCTTAGAATTTCACTCGAAAACGAAAAATTGAAGAGTTTTCTTTTTTCAAGAGTTACTTTCAGTTCGTAGAGTTTTGTATCCAGTACGATCAGTCCGAAAAAAACGATCAATAGGAATCCTAGAATTGCGATGAAAAAGCTCTTTTTCATTTTAAGTAATTTCTAAAATTCCGAAAGTGACGTCGTCCGGGAAAATGTTTGCAAAAGAATGAATTTCATTTCGGATCTTTTCCGTGAGTTCTAACGTCGGTAGGGTCGCGTATTTTTGAAACGTATCCAAAAGACGATCGTCTCCGAATTGTTCGGTCGTTTCACTGGTTGCATCCAAAACTCCGTCGGTGTAAACTAGAATCTTATCACCCGGTGAAGTTTTGATTTTTAAAACGCTGTATTCGTCCGGAATGCCGATTCCGAGTACGAATCCTGTGGACTCGAGTACAACGATTTTATTTTGTTCCTTTCGGTAGTAATAGATCGGATTGTGTCCGGCGCTACAGAAGTAAGCGTATCCTCCTTCCTTTTCGAAAAGAATGAAAATTCCGGTCGCAAAAAAAGTTCCTTGTAGTGTTTCAAAAAGATTATCGCTGAGCCGGTTGAAAATATGCGCCGGGTTCACGGTCTCTTTCATGATGTTTTCCACGTTGTAGTGAATGATGGAAGTAATCAGAGCGGCCGAAACTCCGTGTCCGGTCGCATCCGCTAAAAAGAATGCGGTCCTTGTATCGTTGATCTCGATGATGTCGTAAATGTCTCCGCTGACTTCCCGCATCGGTTGATAAACAATTTCCACGTCGATCAAATTGAATTTTTTCCTCCTTTCCGGAAGAAAACATTCCTGAACGTTTTTACCGATTTCCAGCTCCGTCTGGATTTGAGCGTTTTTGAGTTTGAGAGTATCGAATTGGGAAGAGATTTGTTCCGCCATTCCGTTGAATGTGTTGCCTAACGCGTCCAGTTCGTCTTGAGCGGAAACGTTCCACGAAATCCTCGCGTTCAAGTTTCCCGTAGCCATCGTTTCGCTGACTTCTTTCAAAAGAAAAAGGCGAACGAAGATTTTTCGATAGAGAAAAATTCCGAAAAGAATATGAAACGCAAAACCCCAGACCAATAATAAGCCGAGCTGAATGTACAGGGACCGGAGCCGATCCACCATTTCTTTCATTTTAATCTGAGAGATTAAAAATGTTTTTGGGTTTAGATAAAAGATCAAGTTTACGATAAAATGATCAGTGTCGAGTTCTATATCGTACGAAGTGTTCAAGGCCGCCTTTGCATTGCTCATATTTGTAAGTTTCGTTTTGAGATCCGATACGGAAGCCGTGACGCCGTTTGAAAGAAGAATACGGGTTTTTTCTAATGAATTGTCCTCTGCCGCGATTACGGAAAAATTTGTGAGTCCGATACTGAGGAGTTTGGTCTGAAATTCTTCGGTTTGCGAGGAATCTTCAAAATTAATATTTCCGAAAGATTCTATTTTTTTAAGAATTTCGCGGGCAACACGATCCGATTCTAAAGTAAAATTGGAAATGAGAAGGTCGGTTTGATTTTCAAAGATCATGACCGCTACAAAAGTAAGATTCACGACGGTTAAAATCGTATAGATGACGATAATCTGTAGTCGAAGGGATTTTTTCATGATCAAGATAGATTATCGTTCTTTAATGGAGCAAAATCATTGCATACTATAAAGTGAATCGTTTTGTTTCCGGAAGCCCTAATGGAAGACCTGCGTCACGACCGTTGCAAAATTAGAAAAAAGTTTTTGACAAGACGGATAAGACATAGAACCGCAATATTCTGTTGAAGAATGTTTCCGACAAATTCTTTTTTAAGTTCGTAATATATCTAACGCATTAGTGGAAATACATGTTTCGACAGATTGACCAAAGCAAATTTTTTTTATGAACTTTCCGATTGTAACGTTTTTGTAATGATTAAAATTTCTTTGTACTAAAAGTTCTACGCATTTTTGTTTCCACTATGAAAGCCAAGCGCGTCCATCGTGTTCCGATTTCTATGGAAGAAGAAGTAAAAGACGAATACAACTAACGCAAGATGAGTGCGACTTACTTTTATAAAAATTCAAAACAACAAAAACACGATCAAACAGATTGGCGCTTTTACGCGAATCTTTTTAACCATTCGAAGAGGAAATTTACACGGTAATATTTTTTCTTTAAGAGTTTGTCCGCCAACCGTCCGATTTTATCGGAATGGCCGCAAATCTCTGCGATTGTTTTGAGTTTTGGAACAAGCTCTAAATCTGAATTTTAAATCGAAGTTAACATCTTATTCTAACGTGAGTTCAAATGCGAAGGCGATTGTAGCGAGATCAACAAATTGGAATAACGAAAAAATTTCGTTTTTCGATCGGTCCATCAATTTGTTGATCGGAGCGTTATGTTGCGACCGCAGGCAGCGACATTGAGTTTAAGCGCGGTCCGGCTCTTGACAAAACCAGGGCCGGATTCGCCGAAACTTATCTAAGAAATAATATATTTCCAAATGAAATTTTATCTTACATTAACCGTTGATTGCAAAAGAGACTTTGTATTGATTTTAAAAAAGGTTTTGATTTTTTGGATTCCTGAATAGGAAACGAACCTTTCGGAGAATGTTCGATTTACGGATCCGAAGGGAAGTCCTTTTCGGATTTAAATTGCCTTTCTAAAAGAATCATAGAAAAGATACATCGAATGTTAGGAATATCTGTTATTCTCTATTTGCTTACGACGATTCTCATCGGGGCCGCGGCTTCTCGATTTGTAGGAGATTCTAAAGATTACATTCTTGCGGGTAGAAGATTACCTTTGTTTCTTGCTTCTTCCGCCTTGTTTGCGACTTGGTTCGGTTCGGAGACTTTGCTCGGTGCGTCTTCCCGTTTTGTAGAGGACGGAATTCTCGGAGTTATTGAAGATCCGTTTGGAGCGGCTCTTTGTCTGTTTCTTGTAGGTCTTTTTTTTGCAAGACCTCTCTATCGTATGAACATTCTTACCTTCGGAGATTTTTATAAGAATCGATTCGGAAGACGAGCGGAGATCCTATCCAGTGTTTTTATGATTCCCTCTTATTTCGGATGGATCGCCGCGCAGTTTGTCGCTTTGGGTATTATTTTTCATTCTTTAGCGGATCTTCCCGTTGCGACGGGAATTTTTGCCGGAGCCGGAGTTGTTTTGATCTACACTGTGATCGGAGGAATGTGGGCGATATCCCTCACCGATTTTTTACAAACCATTTTAATCGTATTAGGACTTGCTTATTTAGTTTGGGATCTAAGCGGCAAGGCCGGCGGTCTTGGCGTCGTACTTTCATCCGCAAAACCGGGTTTTTTTCGATTTTTCCCGGAGATGAATTCCAAAAGTATTCTTACATACGTCGCGGCTTGGATGACGATTGGTCTGGGATCGATTCCGCAGCAGGATATTTTTCAAAGAGTGATGGCTTCCAAATCGGAAAAAGTTGCGGTTTATTCCTCTTTATTGAGTTCTTTTTTTTACTTAAGTGTGGCGTTTTTACCGTTACTCGCGGTTCTTTGTGCGAGAAAAATATATCCGGAAATTGCGAGTGAAGACGCGCAGATGATTCTTCCGAAAACGGTATTGGCTCATACGGGGCTTTTTACGCAGATCTTATTTTTCGGAGCCTTATTGTCCGCAGTGATGAGTACGGCGAGCGGGGCGATACTCGCTTCCGCGTCGGTTTTGGGGGAGAACGTGATTCGTCCTTTTGTTAAAAATCCGAATGAGAAAACGCTGCTTGTAATCTTAAGAATTTCCGTCGTAATGATCACGTTAGTCTCTCTTTTTATGGCGAACACTAAAAGTAATATTTACGAACTTGTTTCTCAGGCTTCCGCTTTGAGCCTCGTTTCCCTATTCGTTCCGCTTGTGGCGGGTCTTTTTCGAAAAGATTCCACTTCGACCGGAGCCGTTTTTTCCATGGTTACGGGTTTTGGCGTATGGTTTTTTTGTAATATACTTTCTTTGGAAGTTCCGGCTTCGATTCCCGGGTTGATATCGAGCTGGCTCGGGTTGTTGTTCGGCGATTTTTTGGAAAAACACGGCTTCGGATTTAAAGAAAAAACATAAAGTATTTTGCATATACAAAATTGAAACTCAGTGAAACGCTCTTTATGAATCGCGTTTCAGGGCGCAGGGCGGTTAAACTCATAACGCTGCTTCCCGCCGAATGATCCGTAGAGAGTGAGGCGCCTATTTCAATCAATCATTCTCCGAACTCAGTGAAACGCTCTCTATGAATCGCGTTTCAGGGCGCAGCGTTAGGGATCGATGCGTGGTCAAGTTATTGGAATTACGGAAATTGAATGTTTTCGGTTAAATGCAATAACTTGACCGAAGCGGAGAGCCCGGCCTGCGCTTTTTCATTTTGATTTTGTTGTACGTCTTATACAAGCGCAGGAACGCCCGATCCGAGTTAGTTTGTTAGGATCGGTTTTTTTATTGAGGTTAGAATACGATTTTTGTAATTATGAGTAGGATATTTTCGAAATACGTTTTAAACATTTTTTTCGTTTGTTTAAGGACGTTTAAACGATGATTCATCGGTTTTCGATAATTTCTTTCCAAAGAAGTGTTAGGCGTCTGATATTGACAAAATATGAATTTGGAGAAATGAATGGCTCCCGTTTTAGACGATTCCACTGCGTTTGAAAGAACCCAAGAAACTCAATCCAAATTAAGCGAAACCTTTCAAGGACTTTGGCTCGAAAACGAAATCTGTTTTGCGATCGCGGGCGGTGGTTGTAAGACGTTTTACGGTTTGGGTTTCGGTCATGAATTGAAATCCTGGGGGTTAAAATTTAGGGAAGTTTCCGGAGTGTCCGCCGGAGCCGCGATGGTTCTTTGTTTGATCTGCGGCGACGAAGAAGAATGTGTGACCTTCTTCGAAAACATCGTAAGAAAAAATCCTCAGAACTTCTATCTGAGCCGTCTTTTCAAAGGAGAAAGGGCGTTTCCTCACGAAGAGATGTATCGAAAAACGATTCGATTCGGAATGGATTTTCAGAAAATCATGAAGTCCGGAACGAAAGTTTTTATTCATACGTTGAGGGCGATTCCTAAGGAAGATTCCTTGAAGAATAAATTTCGACTCGCAAGGCTCATCGCGGAAACCGCAAAAGCGTTTTTAGAAGATGAAAGGGATCGGGGTCGGGGTTTGCATACGGAAAGAATGCAAAGAGTACTCAGGAATTGGAATATGAGAGAAATATTATTTACGGAAAAGGATTTTGAAGACGAAAAAACGGTGGAACAGATCATTCTCAATTCTTCTTCCGTTCCCCCGGTTGTGTCCGTTCAGAGTCACGGCAAAGAATATTATCTCGACGGGGGCCTTACCAACAATCTTCTTTTGGAAGCGTTTCCGCCCGATAAAAAGACGATCGGTATTTATTACGAACCCACAACGATCATTGGGAAAGATCCAAAACTTTTGGAAAGATGTTTTTTACAAAAACCTTCCGAACCCTTGCCGATCACTTCTTTTGATTATACCGACCCGATCGGAGTGAGAAAGGCGTATGAACTCGGCAAACAAGACGCTCGATTGAACAAGGATAAAATTTTCGAATATCTTAAAAGGGACTGGGCGAAAGCGGTTTCTTCGTTGAAATCCAAATAATATTCGTTTTTTAGAATATTCTAAATTTATTTATTTTCAGCCAGAGACGGCTTTGCGGGTCGTGAGATTTCTCCATTGGAAATGCGGGAGAATTTCATGATTCAGAGGTAAAAGGGGACTAACGTTCTTTCGTTATCTCCATTTGTGTTGCCGCTTTCAGATAAACCCGCAAAAGAAATTCCCATTCTTAATTGATTTATTACTCGGACGTATAAAAACAGTACCCAGAATAGATGTGAAAATAATAATAGTCTAATGGATCTAGATGCAAGGAAAATAGGCAGAAAAGGACAAGAGAAACTGCGCCGTCTTGGAGTTCAACGAGTATTGGATGGAGAATCGCCAAAAGCAGTATCGGAGAGTTTAAAATTAGGAAGCAAAACAATTTTTGTTTGGCTGAGAAAATATAAGAAGGATGGAGAAAAAGGACTGATTCCAGGTAAAGCAAAAGGTAAAGCTCCTTTACTGAATGCCAAGGAGAGACAAAAGCTATGTAGAATGATTATAGGTAAAGATCCTCGACAATGGTCCTTTGGTTCGGGCTTGTGGACTCGAAAATTGATTTCAGAACTGATTTTGAAAGAGTTTAGAATTAAAATCGGCTTAACGGTGGTAGGTGAACTATTACATAGTTTGAATATAACTCCGCAAAAACCGTTAAAATTAGCTTACCAACGAGACCCACAATCGATCAAAAAATGGATGAAAGTAACTTATCCTTTAATCCGCAAAAATGCGAAAAAAACCGGGGCAGAGATCTATTTTAACGTGAATTCGACGTAAGAAATCTTGGGCGAATCGCTCGCGAATTTCATAGCTAAAATGGGCTCGCGACCGCGCTTTTCGTTCCAATTCCTTCGGAATTTCCACTACAATCGCTTTCGCATTTGTTATATCGAACTCACGTTATTTTATTGATGAAACGGGAATTCGCTCGGATTCTACGGTTGGAAAAACTTGGGGTCAAAAAGGTGATAAAGTAGTTTTAAAAGATATTGGAGTTCACAGTAAAGTAAATGCTATTTCGGCTGCGAATATTTCCGGCGCATTTTGGTTTCAAACTTACACCGGAAAGTTTACGGGAGCTAAGTTTGTTGAACTGCTAAAAGATTTCATGAAATATAGAAAAAAGAAGGTCTTTCTTATTTTGGACGGTCATCCCACTCACAAGGCAAAAGTAGTAAAAGAATTCTTAAAACTTCTCAATGGTAAATTAGAGTTTTATTTTCTTCCCGGTTATTCTCCTGACTTAAATCCGGATGAGTTTGTCTGGAATCATTTAAAGTCAAATCTACTACCAAAAAAATTCTTGGGGTCCAATGATTCTATCTTAAATGTTGTTCGAGCGTGTCTTGATACTATTAAAGCTGATGCTAAACTCGTTCGATCATTCTTTTTTGCTAAATCGGTATCCTATTTATACGACTGAGTAGTAAATTTCATTCTCCTGTCTGCAAGTCTCCGAAACGATCAAGAAGTCCAATTCGGAAAAAAATCCACTACTTAAACCCTTTTGACGTCTATCTTGCTTCAAAACTAATTGGAATCTGCAAGTTATGAAAAATGAAAGCAATATAGGCGATAAATATGTCGGAATTCTCTTGACGTATACTACTGTGTATCTATTTTTTCTAAACCCTGTGAGTGACCCGGCGAAGCTGCACCTTCTTCTCAATTAGTAAATTACTATACAAATAATTAGTATTTTATATTCTTTTCCCATGCATTTCTTTCTAGAGAAGAGGGGAAGGTTTCTGTTCGTTAGGCATTCTTATGATCCCAAGGCCTATGAGTTCGTTCGAAAACTTCCGGGAGTGAAATGGGATTCTAAGAAAAAACGATGGGTTCTTCATTTTTCCGAAGAGCTGCTTGAATGGTTTCGAAAATTAGAAAATTCTAAAGTTTCTCTTCGGGGAGAACTGGCGCTTCGGGATTGGGTCAAAAATTTGAAGATGCAGAACGCATCTAAGAAAACGATTCTATCCTATTATTCCAATACGCTCGCATTCTTAAAGTGGATCCAAAAGGATCCGAAAGACGTTCAGAAAAAAGACATTCAATCTTTTATAGAAAATTCTTTTCTTGAAAGGAAGTTGAGTCCGGCGACCGTTACCTTGAGGATTCAGGCGCTCAATTCTTATTTCGGAGTTCATCTCGGTAAGCCTTGGTTCAAAGATTTGCCAAGGCCTAAAAGAGAACAGAGACTTCCCGATATTCTTTCCACGTCCGAAGTTTCTAAAATTCTAGATGCGATGCCGAATCCTAAACATAAACTTTTACTTTCGTTTTGTTACGCGAGCGGTCTTCGAGTAAGCGAACTTGTCAAACTTCGACCCGAAGATATTGATGAGAAGAGAAAAACTCTCAAAGTCAGAGAAGGTAAGGGTAAGAAGGATCGTTTCACGATGTTGTCCCACACCTGCGGCATCCTTTGGAAAGAATTTCGAAATCGTTATCCATACGAGGATTGGGTCTTTCCGGGGCAGGATCCTTCCAAACATTTACACATTCGATCCGCAGAAAGAATTTTTGAAATCGCCAAACGGAAAGCCGGTATCAAAAAACAGGTTAGTATCCACAGCCTTCGTCACGCGTTCGCAACTCATCTGCTCGAAGCGGGAACGAACATCAAACACATTCAGTTTCTTCTCGGTCACAAAAGCGTAAAGACGACCGAGATCTATACTCGAGTGAGTCAGGTTCGCCTCACTGAAGTTGCCAGTCCCCTCGATCTCTGGACACTAAAATTTGATTCCTGACTTTGCGACATTCGGATATTCTGCTTTTTTGGGCGTTTAGGCGACAGTCGGCTATGCGATTTTTTCATTACACGCGGCGAGTTTGAGTTAGACGAAATGGCGATAAATTGATTGTACTTTTTAACAATTCTTAAAAGAACTCCTTGACAAGTATATATCTTGGTATATACTATTTTCGAGGTATATAAATGCAAACCGCGAAATTATTTACAAATGGAAGAAGTCAAGCCGTTAGATTACCGAAAGAATTTCAATTTTCAGGAGATGACGTTCTTATTCAAAAAGTAGGGGAGGCGGTAATATTAGTCCCGAAGAACAAGGCTTGGAATGTATTTTTAGACGGACTTAATGGATTCTCAGATGATTTCATGGAGGCAGGTCGAGAACAACCAAAATCCGATAAAAGAGAAAAACTTTAATGTATCTTTTAGATACCAACATTTGTATTTTTCTTATTAAAAAAAAGAATACAGCTCTTTTAGAAAATCTTAAAAAAAAATTGAATAAAGGTTTATTTGTTTCTTCCTTAACAGTTGCTGAACTTGAATTTGGAATTCAAAAAAGTGAATTCAAAGAGAAAAATAAAATTTCGTTAATTGAATTTTTATCAATTTTCAACATTATTTCTTTCACAGATAAAGACGCAGAATCATACGGAATAATTAGAGCAGAATTAGAGAAAAGAGGAATTGTTATTGGATCAATTGATATGCTTCTTGCCGCTCAAGCTATTTCAAATAATTTTATTTTTGTAACTAATAATACAAAAGAATTTAAGAGAATAAAAGAATTAAAATTAGAGGATTGGACGGCATCGTGAACGAATCGCCACTTCGTCTAACTTCGACTTCTCGCGGCGCTTCGAGATCGCTCCGCGACTCTCGCTTGGCCTTCGGCACATTGCTTTGCCACTTCGGTTCGCGGGACGGCGCTAAGGCGCCTCGAACCTTGTGCCAACCGCATCGCGCACAAGCGCTTGCGGACGCAACGTCGAGAAGCCTCTTTCGTTAGGCGCAAGTCAGCAAAAATTTCTACTTTTCTCTATTTATCAGTTTCAAAATCATTTTGGCCAAATTATCGAAAAAAATCATTGAC
>NZ_AOHC02000022.1 GCF_000332415.1 Leptospira weilii serovar Ranarum str. ICFT | reverse complement strand
ACACCTAGTATAAGCCGAAGTCGTCGGTATGGGCGACGTCGACGGTAAGATTTACGTCGAGATAGCGAGCAAAGAATCCGGACTCGTGATCGGAAAAAGAGGAGCAACGTTAGACGCTCTTCAGTTCATCTTCAACTTGATGGTGGATTCCAAAATCAGACACGGAAGAAAAATCGTTCTGGATATAGAATCTTACAGGGACAAAAGAGAACTTTCTTTGGTTCGTCTCGGAAAATCCGTTGCGGCGACCGTTGCCAAAACCGGAAAATCAAAACTGTTGGAACCGATGAATCCTTTCGAAAGAAGAATCATTCACATGGCTCTTCAAGAAAACGAAAAGGTTTTTACGAGATCGGAAGGAAACGGCACTTACAAAAAAGTAAGAATCATTCCGATGAAGGATAAACACAAATACAAAGACGTTGTCGAAAAAGGTCCGAACAACGACCTTCTCGAAGAAGCGAACTTTGAATGATACGATAGCAGCCGTATCAACAGCTTCCGGATCCGGGGCAATAGGAATCATCCGAATGTCCGGGCCGGAAGCCCTCTCGATTTCTTCCTCGTTTCTTTTTTCAAAAAATAAATTTCTTACTTCATCCGATATACTACCGAGGACCGCGATTCAATGTGTCTTTCAAATCGGCGATCGAAAAGTAGATCAAATCCTATTCTTTTATTTTAAAGCTCCGAATTCTTATACGGGTGAACACCTCTGCGAATTTCACTTTCACGGAAATCCGATTTTGTTAAGAGAAGCGTTAGACGCCATCTTCAGAGCGGGCGCTCGTCCGGCCAAACAGGGAGAATTTTCCCGCAGAGCGTTCTTAAATGAAAAATTGGATCTTACCGAAGCGGAGGCGATCGGAAGACTGATCTCCGCGCGTTCTCGTTTTGAATTGGAACTCGCTCAAAAAAACGTCTTCGGTGAAGTCTCTCGTTTTACTTCCAATCTCCGAAGCCAACTCATTTCACTCAAAGCGGAGTGTGAAGCGGAGATCGATTTTTCCACCGAAGATCTCACGTACGAATCCTTGGAAGAAAGAAAGGCTCGTATCGAAAAAGTGAAATCTCTTTGTCAAACCGTGATTTCCAAATCGGATTCGGCGGAAAAATTAATTCAACAACTTAGAATCGTTCTCTACGGGGAACCTAACACGGGTAAGTCGAGCTTGATGAATGTTTTACTCGGAAAAGATCGTTCCATCATCTCCGAAATTCCCGGAACCACCCGGGATTATATCAGCGAAGAAATTTTACTCGAAGGTATTCCGGTAAGACTCGTCGACACGGCCGGGGTTCGAGAAACGACGGATCACGTCGAAAAACTCGGAATCGAAAGGAGCGAGAAGGAATTTCAATCCGCAGACATAAGGCTCTTTCTCATCGACACTTCTAAGAAGGAAGAATGGAAAGAGTTTATCGTCAGAGCCAAAGATCGACTGCAAGGTTCGATCCTTGTCGCGAACAAGATCGACATTCATGATTCTTCTTGGGATCCGAATTTGTTTGCGGACGTAAAAGACTTAACGGTTTGCGAAATTTCCTGTAAAACAAAAGAGGGGATTTCGATTCTTCTGGGAGCGATTAAGGAAAAAGCCGGTGCGATGGGACATTCCGAAGATTATGTCCTTTTGGAAGAACGTCAAAGATATCACTTCGAAACCATCCTTCGTTATCTTGACAATACCCTCCATCGGATCGAGGAAGGAGCTCCCGCAGAAATTTATATTCAAGAAATCAATTACGCCCTTTCCGAAATCGGAGAGGTCAACGGCAGAGTGGACACGGAGGAGATTCTCGGGAGAATCTTCAGCAAGTTCTGCGTTGGCAAATGAAATTTTATCGTCGCACCGCTTAATTTGAAAAACATGGGAAAAATCGTATGAGGGAAAAATCATTACAATACCACGCGCTTCATCCTAAGGGAAAAACCGAAGTCGTTCCTACCAAACCAACTCAGGATTCTTACGATCTTTCCCTCGCCTATTCTCCCGGCGTCGCTTATCCTTGTTTGGAAATCAAAGAAGTCCCCGACTTGGTTTACGAATATACGAACAAAGGAAATCTCGTAGGTATCATCACAAACGGAACCGCGATTCTTGGACTTGGAGATATCGGCGCACTTGCCGGTAAACCGGTGATGGAAGGAAAGGCCGTTCTTTTTAAAAAGTTTGCGGGTATAGACGTGTTCGATATCGAGATCAACACGAAAGATCCGGACGAATTCATCAATGCCGTTCGACTTCTCGAACCGACTTTCGGCGGAATCAATCTGGAAGATATTAAGGCTCCGGAAAGTTTTTATATCGAAGAACAACTCATTGAAAAGATGAACATTCCCGTTTTTCACGACGATCAACACGGAACCGCGATCATCACCGTTGCGGGACTTTTAAATTCTTTCGAACTGACCGGTAAAAAACCGGGAGAAGCGAAGGTCGTGATTTGTGGAGCGGGCGCCGCAGGAATCGCGATCGCGGAACTCATCCAACACATCGGAATCAAAAAAGAACGGATTTTTCTCGTAGATACAAAAGGTGTGATCCATCACAATCGAACCGATCTGAACGATTCCAAAAAGAAATACATTCAAAAAACAGAATATACAACTCTGAGAGAAGTGATGAAAGGTTCGGATATTTTTATCGGAGTTTCCGTTGAAAATATGGTGGACGAAGATATGGTTCGTTCCATGGCAAAAGATCCCGTGATTTTTGCACTTGCAAATCCCGATCCTGAAATTCCGTATCAAGTCGCTAAGGCCGTTCGTTCCGATTTAATTATGGGAACGGGAAGAAGCGATAATCCGAATCAGGTTAACAACGTATTAGGATTTCCTTTTATTTTCAGAGGCGCTCTCGACGTAAGAGCTCGTCATATCACTTTAGAGATGAAACTCGCAGCGGCTCGCGCTTTGGCGGAATTGGCCCGTCTCGAAGTTCCCGATGCGGTAAGTAAGGCGTACGGCGGAGAGAAGTTTACGTTCGGACCGGAATATCTGATTCCTAAACCGTTCGATAAACGAGTTTTATTTCATGTGGCTCCCGCAGTCGCAGAGGCAGCGGTCGCAAGCGGTTCGTCTCGAATTCCTTATTTGGGAAGAGAAAAATATCTCACGTTCCTCGAAGGAATGATCAGAGACTGAAACGCACCAACGCGGTCGTTTGAGTTTTTTACGCGCTTACTCTGAGGATTGTCGTACTTCCGACAAGTTATCTTTAGATCCAAGTAATTTGCGGGGTTGGTTATGGTAAGTTCTATCCACCGATTCCAACATCTGATTCCTAACCACTTGAAACGTGGGAACTCCCACGATCGGATAATTCGATTTTCCGGAAAAGATTCTATGTTATTTTGAGAAAAGTCCCGATATTCAGAAAGATAAGATTCTTTTTCGAGTGTATCTCGAAAAACGTTTCGAATGAATATCGAATCGCGGTGGAAATTTATTATCCGACTTTTTTCAAGAATGAAAAATCCGACTTTGAGACAAAGAGTAATAGACTTTTCTAATTTTCTACGGTCCCCTAATGTTATGACCTTTTGGGGCGCGGTGGGTTATGTCCAAATC
This sequence comes from Leptospira weilii serovar Ranarum str. ICFT, assembly GCF_000332415.1. Classification (GTDB taxonomy): domain Bacteria; phylum Spirochaetota; class Leptospiria; order Leptospirales; family Leptospiraceae; genus Leptospira; species Leptospira weilii_A. The sequence continues at coordinate 22,362 of NZ_AOHC02000022.1, read as the reverse complement.
CGATAATCAAGTTCCAACTCCCGAAACCTTCGTTTTTAATCCGGAGGATACTCAGGATATGATCGGAGACCAGGAACTCAAAGTTCTAATGCTTCAATTCAATCCGGGTGCGTTTAAGGATATCGATTTGATCGAGAAGGGAGTGGAAAATTATTTCTTATTCAACCAATCTCCTTTTGCTCTTACAAAAATCGAACAACTCCAACACCTCAAACTTCAGGATCTCAAATTTTTAGAGGAACGAAAGGGGATTCAATCGTATCAGTTTCTTCAGTTTCAAAAAGAAATTCGGGAACTCCAAATCGCAAACGTCATCATTCGTCCCGCTTCTTTAAAGGCCGATCAAATCGTAAAAGTAAAACGCGGTTGTCTTCTTCAAAGTGCGGCCGCGATCTTGGAAATGTTGTACGCAAGGGATCAGTTCATTTTGAACGTTTCCAAAAGTAACGATATTGAGAACTGGGTTCATCAGAATTATCTTAACGTGGACGACAAAGGAATGCCGATCAATTTATCGGATTCCAAATTTTTGGAAAAGTCCATGCAAAATTTGGAATCTCTTTCTTTGGAATTTCTTTTGAGTCGATTGCAGGTTCGGGGAGATTTATTCAGTAATATTTTTCAAGTGTTGAATCAAAAACCCGCAGAAATAGTAAATCAGATTTCTCTAATAAAGGTGGAGCCGGAAGTTTTACAAGTACTTGAAAAAAGAGGAACAAGGTCCCCTCTTTTACAATTGCACGCGCGCTTTCATTTGTTTCAACCCTCTTTGGACGAACTTTTAAGTTTTAGACACACCTCGAAAGAAAAGGGCGAACAGGGAAAAATTACGGAATTGGAAATCATATTCGATTTGTTTACCGTGATATCCCGTAAGATACTTCTTCAAATTCTTCCCGGAGAAGAGGCTTCCTGGATCGAGCTGACCGGAAACTCTCAAGCTGAAAGATACCTGCAAGAATTGAAAAAACATCCCGCCTTTACATCCGGAAAAAGTTGGATGGGCGGCGGAGATTTTATCAAATCTTACGAAGTATTACTTCAAACCGTAAGAACTCTCGAACATCTTAAAAAAGAATCCCTGATCAATTTGATCACGATGGAAAATCTGTTTCGTTTTAAAGAATCCAGAGAACCGGTAAATTTCGATCTTTCCAATTTTGAAGCGGAAGACGCCGCGATCAAAAGTGTGGGAATGAATAGAACCGATTTGTTCCGCGAAGTTTTGGAGCGAATTCGCACAAGAGAAGACTTTCTAAAAAAAGAAAGGAAAAGCGCCGGCGGCGAAACGATCGGACTTATGATTTTGGCGAAGAGTATGATTCTGCGAGCTTTTATCGAGGTTCGTCCGAGAAGAACTTCGATTCACAATCTGATTCGTCAAAACGGATATCCTCGCGGGATCTATGAATTTTTAAAGGAAGTTTCCGACGTGAAAGACGGCCAAGCCGCCGTCGACGAACAGATACGTTTAAGTAAAGCGATCGCCGAATGGGAAGAAGACACGGAAAAAGAAAGGATCCGTTCCGAAAGGGCATCCAAGTCGATCTTCGAAAGAATCGTCGAATTCATCCTAAGTTTATTCGGGATCAAGTTTTCTTCGCGAGAAACTTCGAGCAAGGGCCAGGTCAGAAAAGATATTAAAAATATCGAAACGGATTATTCTCCCCAAGAGTCCGTTAAACCGAAAAAGAAAATGTCTCTCGGTGTGATCGTAGGTCCGAAAGAAAAAGAAATGATGGTTCCCGCTCGCGTTCAAAAGGCGATCGACTACGTGGACCGTAAAAATAACGGATTGATTTGGCTTGATGAAGTTGTCGCCGCCGTGTCCTCTCCGGAATTCGGAAAAGACAAAGTGGCCGACCTCATATACTATGACCAGAAGCGGAGATATCTGGAAATCAGAACGATGAACCAGGTCAGACACGTTTTTATACGGAGAGAATTGGAATCCGATCCAACTTGGATCCAAACCACTCTGGATTATCTGGACAATGTTTCCGCTAAAAAACCGGAGTTTTCCGCGCTTGCGGACACTCTGAGACGATTCCAAAACGAATGAAAATTCAATTCTAAGTATATTAGAATTTTATTGAATATTGATATTCTGTTTGGAGAATCTTATCTTTCAATCAAACTATAACCTTTCGGAGGATTCATGAAAACCAGAATCGAAACGGATTCAATGGGCGAAATCGCCGTAGACGATTCCAAATATTGGGGAGCACAAACCGAACGTTCCTTGCATCACTTTCATATCGGAAACGATCGATTTCCGAGGGAAATGATTCGCGCTTTGGGGATTTTGAAAAAATCGGCCGCGATCGTAAACGCCGAACTCGGTCTTCTTACCGAAGATAAGAAGAAACTTATTGTCCAAGCCGCCGACGAAGTGATTTCCGGTAAGTTGGACGAACATTTTCCCCTTTCCGTTTGGCAGACCGGTTCCGGAACACAAACAAACATGAATTCCAACGAAGTGATTTCGAACCGTGCGATCGAAATCGCGGGCGGAGTTAAAGGTTCCAAAAAGCCGATCCATCCCAACGACGACGTAAACAAGGCCCAGTCCTCGAACGATACTTTTCCCACCGCGATGCACATCGCCGCGGCGGAACAATTGAATCAAAAACTGATTCCGGCGTTAACTCAACTTAAGAATACGCTCAAAAAGAAAACCGATGAATTTCAGAATATTATAAAAATCGGAAGAACCCATCTACAGGACGCGACTCCGTTGACGTTAGGCCAGGAATTTTCCGGTTATGTTCAGCAGTTGGATTACAATATCGCGAGAGTGAAGGCGGTTTTGCCCGCAGTTTACAGACTTGCGTTAGGCGGAACTGCCGTTGGAACGGGACTCAACACACATCCCGAATTTGCGGTAAAGGCCGCCGCTCAAATCGCAAAGGAAACCGGACTTCCTTTTGTAAGCGCCGAAAATAAATTCGAAGCTCTTGCGGCTCACGATTCCCTTGTGGAAGCGAGCGGCGTTCTGAAAACGATTGCGGCTTCTTTGATGAAAATCGCAAACGACGTACGCTGGCTTTCTTCCGGTCCTCGTTGTGGAATCGGCGAGATCAGTATTCCGGAAAACGAACCGGGTTCTTCCATCATGCCCGGAAAGGTGAACCCGACTCAGTCAGAGCAGATGACGATGGTCGCCGCTCAGGTAATCGCAAACGACGTTGCGGTGAACATCGGAGGCGCTTCCGGAAATTTCGAGTTGAACGTTTTTAAGCCGTTGATCATTCACAACGTTTTGAATTCGATTCGTTTATTATCCGATTCTTGTGTTTCTTTCGAGGAACACTGCGCGCGCGGAATCACTCCGAACAAAGAAAAATTGAACGAACACTTGAATAATTCTTTGATGCTCGTAACCGCTTTGAATCCGCATATCGGTTATGACAACGCGGCTAAGATCGCAAAGAACGCTCATAAAAAAGGAACGACTCTGAAAGAGTCCGGGATCGAATTGGGACTTTTGACAAGCGAACAATTCGATCAGTGGGTGCTTCCCGAAAAGATGATCCATCCTTCCGTAGATTAACATTAGTTCGTGGAGACGATTGGGCGAATCCATCCCTTGCATGCAAGGGATGGCCTATCTTTCATATTCAATCGCTTTTGCATCGGTTATATCGAGCGTACGTTAATCAATAGAAAAGAATATTCTAATTTTCTAAATCGTCGTGATTCATTTGGAATTTATCGACTTCGTTCTTATTGATACGTTCGTCTTTGTTTCGGAAAAATAATAACGAAAACCAGAAACACGCCGCTGCGATTCCGATAAACAACCAAAACAAAAAAGTCCAGAAGAAAGTATAACCGAAAACTAAAACGAAGATGTCCAAAGTTTTCAAGGTGCAACTTCCCATTCTTTACTTTCATCTTTCGGTTTTGCGGAAGGTTCGCCGAATAAACGAACGAATCGATAGACGTACGAGGCTCTAAAGGAATTCATTCCGTCTTCCAAACATATTTTTTTAAGAAGTTGGTCCGCATTTTCCCGATATTTTATCCGATCCAATTTTTCCTCGCGCATCAACTGATAAAGTGCGTCGTGTACGAGAGAACCGCGCATGAAATTTTTTGTGTCCATTGTCGGACCGCTCGGACCGTCCCAGGCGTATCCCGCGTCGATCTTCAATAAACCTTCCGGATCAAGGTCTACAAAAACTTTTACATCCGAAGTTCCGATGCGAAGCGACGTATTATTTCTGATTTCCGTTTGAAAATTGTAGGGTTTTACAAGCTGGTATTTATAGTTTTTTAGATTTTTATAAAGTATGTAATCCATTTTATCCCTCCTTATTTTGTTTCTTTTTGGGAACCCGATAACTTTTAAAATTTAACTGCGATTAGGCGGCGTCCTCGGAGACCTCTATTTCCAGTTCGGTTTCGTTAGGAGCGATGTACAAACGTTCCGCTTCTTCGCTCAGTTGAATTCCGATCTTGTTCATCGCTTTTAACGGTTCCGATAGAATTCGTTCCTTATTGAGTTCTATTTTTATTCTTAGATAAACTCCGTTGAATCTGGAAACAAGACCGTTAAACCTTGCCAAAAGACCGTGTTCGGTGAGAATTTTTTCATAGAACTTTGCGGTTCCTCTTGTTTTTACGGAAGGAGGAACTTTACGAAGTCTTAATGTTCCCGTCGTCAATTTGCAGGTTTTGTACTCCGGGTCCGGAAATAATTCTTCCAGATGGTGATCGGCATAAAACTTGATTCCCGATGCAATGTGTTGTATCTTTAAATCCAAAGGCGCGACTTCGTTTTGAAGATCCAACAGTAGTTTGGCGATTTGATCGTCCGTTTTACCTTTGATCCTATCCCTTTCCCGTTTGAATTCACCGAGTTGTTGAATCGCTTGCGCGATATCGGAGCGTCCTTCGTAACGATTATCGGGTAAATCGGTTCGGATCGTTTTGTTAAGCGAATTCTTTGATTTTAACATCGTTCCTCCTATTCGGACGATTTCGTTTTTTGCGGAGTTATGTTCACTGCGATTCCGTTCGTCGAAGAAGATAGAACCGGAACGGAAGGAATCTTCTTTACGGACGGCTTTTTCCCGTTCTTTTGAACTTTTGTTTTTATCGATTTTTTCTTTGTCATTTTAGATTCTCCTAATTGACTTTGCGGCTTTCCCTTTCACACGGCCACATCCCTTATATTTTGATTCTGAATTTGTAAAACGTTCGGAGTTTCTTTTTTAGAACGTAAAAGATCTCTGTACCAATGTGCAAATTCTTGAATCGAATTCGAATCCAACTTTTCCGATCTTTTTTCCGCTTCCTTATCCTCTCGATAAATGGAACGGATTTTTTCGATCGGTAGTTTCCAGGAATCTTCTAGAGCTTTCACATAACGTGCCGTGTTACGGGTTCCTTTGACTACGTCTGCGAGGTGTTCACGGTAAAGGGGAGCGGGTTGATCCAAACGATCACTATCGGGATTCGGAGAATATTTGAACGCTATATCCTTGAGATTTAATTTTGATTCGATGACGATCTGTTCCAATCTCTGGGAAAGTTTTCTTCCTCTTCTCCAAAATTCTCCTTTGTGAACGATTTCTCCGTTTACGATAAATCTTTTTATTGTTTCGGAATTCATAATTTTAATCCTATGCCGCTCCTTTGGGTTTGTCGGGCATCGAAGTTACTTCCTTGTTTGCGTGAAAAGAACGGATTTTGTCTGAAAGGGAAATCAAGGGTTTAAAACTTTGGATCAGGCAATCTTCGCAAAGATCGGTTTGACGCATGGACTCTTTTTGATTGCACTGAACACATGGATTAACTGTCATAGTAAAATTCTCCTTAATCATTTTTTTAGTTCCGATCACTCGCCGAATTCCTCTTCCAAAATATATTCAAGAATACTAATGAACTCCTGAATTTTACTCGGATTTTTTTCGCAAATTTGAGCGATATCGTTTTTTACGAGGAAAAGGGAAGTAACCGCTTTATCGCTCATTTCGCTGTGGTCGTCCCATCTCCAATCAAACGTCGTAAATTGTTCTTTGACAAACTCGGCGATTTGAACGATTTTTTTTTCCTCGATATCGGAAAGAACGATCGGATCCAAATTGTTCCTATCCGGGATCGGATTTTTTTCGGCGACGGCGGTCGCACTATTTCGTTGTATCATTAAGCTACTCTCCTGTTTTTTGATTTGTTGTAAGATCGCGTCGAACGACCCATACGATACGGAACATTCCATTTTTTGAATGCTTCTCTGACTTCGGTGTAGGAATGTTGTCCGTTTAAACTTTTCGATAGGTAGTCGTAGTTTACTTCCGCTTCCCTTGCGAACTTAGCGAGGGTTTTCATTTTTAATGTGATACAAATGAAATCCTTGCATTCGTCTCCGTTAATGATGATCATCGGGCCTCCTTTTTGTGATTGCGATTTCGTTTCCATCTGCGAGTCTTGGGTCGTGCGAAAGACCGAATTCCGATTCGAAATCGACTTTGATTACGGCGAGTTTTGTCCCGCCTGAAATGACCATACGTTAAAAATGTATTATTGTCAATCATAAAATACGATTAAAATGTATAAAGCAAATAAAAAATTTCCGGATCGTTTGAAAAAACTCATCGAAACTTTGGGATTTTCTCAGGCTGAATTTGCAAGATCGATCGATCTGAAACCTGCGTTTATCAGTGATCTTATCAATGAGAGGGCTAAAAGTTTTTCTCAAGAATCCTTATTGCGACTTAGAACCGTGCACAATGTAAACCCTCTTTGGTTGATAACGGGCGAGGGAGAAATGTTGATCGCTGAAATTGAAATAAAGACGGATCTGGAAACGGATCGTTACAGAGCGATTCTTAGAAAGATAAGAACTCGTCCGCGGATTGAAAATTTGCTGGAGAGTCTTTTGGAAGTTCCGGATTCGGAATTGGAAGCGTTGGCTGTGGTCATAGAAAAATTTCGTAAGAAAAAATGATTACTTTTCCTTCAAAGATTCGAATACGAAATTTACGATTTCTTGAGCGTACGTATGTCTAAGCGTCTGAATCGGTTCCGGAGAAACTTGAAAATCGTATTCGAACTTTTTCAAAGCTCCTTCCACTTTCCAATAAAGAAATTCGCGTAATTCTTCGGTTGTCTCCAAATTCTTGCTCCAACAAAATAGCTATATATATGTTTAGTATATTTTTGACCCCTGACAAAATCCATCTTAAATCCGAAAATGTGACTCTTTTTTGTCCGCATTCACTTTGGTTTTCAAATTTATTTCGAATCGAAACTCTTACGCTTTAAATGACAATAATTTCGATATGTCTCATTCGCAAAACTTCGTTTAGTGGGAAGTTCAACGCAACGGAACTCTAAGAAGTCAATCCGCATCGAAAAACTCTCCAACTTAACAACGATTTCATTTTGCAACGGAGATGAAGTCGTCGGTTGAAAGTTTGGGCGAACCCCTCGTCTTTTTCTACGAAAAAGCGAGGGGCCGCGCTCGAACTCAGTATTTCTCCCCAAGGGTCGAAATACAGTGCTATAGTCAATAAATTGCATGAAAGAAACGTAATGCAATATATCGTCTTCAATTTCAATTTATTGACTCCGCATCAATCGCATTCGTTGTACCGAACTCGCGTTATATTAGAATATCTTGAATTTAGAAACGAATCTCGTTTTAAAGGCGGAATTTCCGGTATTCTATTGTTACTGATCCCTAATACGTTTCCGAAATCGGAATGGGCTTGACAAAAAACATGCCCCTAGTTCAAACCTGACACCATGTCTATAATCAACGGTAATACAAGAAAAGGATCCTTGCTCAAAAACATTCAGTCTTCCGTTTCGGAAAGGGGAAATCAACTCCGAGACGTTCCGGAATTTTCTTCGGCAAAGGATAAAACTCAAATTTTAAAAACAAAAGAAGCCGCTCAGTATTTAAATCTTTCCGTTAGGACTTTCAATCAGTATGTGATCAATCATGAGATTCCTTTTATACAATGGAGTCCTCGCGTTCGAAGGTTTATGATCGAAGATTTGGATAAGGTAGCTCTTTCCCGTAGAACAAAAAAACAAATCTACTGATTTCCATTTTCTCTTCCCAAAAGGCGACTAACGTATTGTAAACCGCCTAATTGAAAATTAGAGGCAGAACGGACGGATCCGATTCCGTTCCGTTCTTTGTTTCAAAAAATATCCGTGTTATTCTTTGTTCACAATCGGAAGCGATTGAGTAGTCACTGAACCCGCCGCTTTGCGCGCGGGTCGTTTTTTTGTGAGGAAGAATGGAGAGTTCAAAAATAAGTCAGATAAAACTCGGGATCAAGGACTTTCTCGTCATCTTAGGTTTTGTCATTTCCGGAACCATTCAATACAATACGATGTATAAGGATCACGAGATTCGGATTGTTAAAATAGAAACCGAAATGACCTCTATCGCTAAGGATCTTGCGGAAATCAAGGCGGACGTCAAAGACCTGATCAAACTTACCTCCGCCAAAGGAAGGAGAATGGAATGAAATTTTTATTTAGAGACGATAGGACCGGAAAACCTTCCGATACGACTTTTCGCACTTGGATCGTTTTCTTTTTGTCTATTTTTTATCTGATTGCTTTGTGTATTCTTTCGATTTTTTCTCCGGATTCGTTAAGGCCGCTTCACATCGATATCATTCAATGGTTGATCGTGTTTTATGGAACGGTTGGGAGTTTGTATTTGGGAAAAAGAATCAACGAGGATTTAAATTCTAAAAAAAAAATCTTAGGCGATTTTTTGGATTCATTTCCGCAAGCGACGGGTTCAAGCAAAACTTCTCAATCGGGCCTTGAGAGTAGGCAGTTGTGAATTTTCGCCACTTTGTCCGAATCTTTTGGATCTTAAAAAAGATCAATGTAACTTTAATATTTGAAAATTGAATGTCTTTAACCGGCATCCGGAGTTTCGGTTTTTAAAATACGCTTGGTAGGCGATCGACATGAAGTCCGCCAAATCGATTTGTCGCTCGCTTACGATTCGGATCGACAAAGGGCGTCATATAACCTCGTGAGAACAGGACGTTTGTAATCAAAATTTCAAACCGAATCTACCTATTTGTTAAACGAAGGAGGAACGAAATGATCGCACATATCTCTCATCCTATCGCTCCATGGAATCCGCAAAGAAAGGATGAGATTACACCTCGTCTTTATCTGAAGGACTATCAGCAGTGTATGGGGAACGTATTTCAGGATTTTATAATCTATATTGGATTGATTTATAAAATTCCCGATTTTATCCATCTTACGACCTATAATTATTACGCTCTTTTCGAGGACTGGGTCGTTAAGAATAAAAAGAACGTTTATGATTCTTTCGATCACGCAGAACATTTTAATATTCTAATGAACTCAAACGAAATTCCATTTGAAATCGTTAAGAAAAAAGGGGATAAGGACGAACTTTGCGATTATTTCGAGAACGGAAATTTTCCCTGCGGTTTAGGAACGTATCTTACTAAAAAAGGGCATATCATCCGGGGTATCGGAATCGTGGTGAACGAGGACGGTAGGAAATTTTTAAAAGCCTCCGATCCGTACGGAGTCGGACCGCGGTATGTCGATCCTTACGGACATATGATTCAATACGATTTGGACGTTCTATTCGATTTGGGCGTTCCGAGTATATTATACTTGCATAAAATTTAATATGGATGGAGAGGTTTTAAGGAATCATTAATTGGGGTTGTTGAAAAATTAATTCTCCATTTGTTTCTGTTTCATTGAAATGGACGATTGAAGCAGTTTTGTTAATCGCGACTATTGAATTTTTCAACAACTCTATTATTTTCGATCGAACGGATTCGGAAATTAGGGGCGAATCGACGCAGTTCGCGCCTTGTAAAAACGAAAAAATTTCGTATTCTATGGAACGGATTCGAAGCCGGAACTGGTTCGAAAAAGCAAGAAAGTAAGCAAGTAAGCAAGTAAGCAAGTAAGCAAGTAAGCAAGTAAGCAAGTAAGCAAGTAAGCAAGTAAGCAAGTAAGCAAGCCTCGTTTCGGGATCGAAAGTTATAACGGATAAATTTGGAGAATTAAAAAATTTCAATCATGAGAATCAGCCATATCGATTACTTAAAATCCTTGATCGTTTCGATCAAAACCTTGCCGGAACTTCCCGCTACGGAGCCGATTTCTCTGTTTCCGGAAAGTAAAATTTTTTTATCGAATCCGTACGTTGCGGATTATCCGGATTTGTTTCCTTTTTGTGTGATTTTCCAGTCTCCTCTCGTTTCGATTGCGGACGGAAAAAGGTTTCAAAGATTGAACTCCGAGATCGTCAACGGAATTAAGAATATTCGTTTTTTAAAAAGACATTATATTCAAGAATTTAAATATGTTATAGATTTTTGGATGCAAAACTCTTCCGATGATGTCCCGTCTACGGGACATGCGGGTCCGAATGCGTGGGATCTTGGGGTCATTGATCAGATTCTTATTTATCTTTCCAATCATCGGAATTTTAAGACTTCCGGCGGCGTTACCGTCGAGGTAAAGCCCGGCGTTTCTTACAGAATCGCGGATGTTTCGGAAAACCTAGGATACTATAAATTGAAGACGGAAATCGTTTTTAGCGACGGACTTTTTGAAACGGAATCGGTTCCTACTCTGGCTCAGGGAACCTTTCAAATCGAGGAGCCAACGGATATCGAAACATCGGAGGAACAATGAAAGCAGTTGAGTTTATTAGAAAATACGAAATTTCCCCGGCTTTAGCGGCCGGTTTTTTGGATCATTTGCGAAGAGATCCGGAAGAGGACGTTAAGGACGAGATTCTTAAAAACGCCTATCAAGAATTTTCCGGAAAGGATCTCGACAAAAACAAAAGCGTAATACAAGAACGGAAATCCGAATACACGGAAGAAAAAATTCCGTTCGAGGAAAAATGAACGAGTCGATTCAGAAATCAGAAATTCAGAAGTGATAATATAACGTGATTCGGTATAACGGATGCGAAAGCGATTGATGCGGAGTCAATAAATTGAAATTAAAGGCGATATATCGTATAACGTTTCTTTTATGCAATTTATTGACTATAGCTGAAAGCGCGGTCCGGCCTGCCAAGGCCGGATTCGCCCAAACTTTCTTAGACCGAATTCGCGTTAAAATAAAGAGCGGCTCGTCCGCCATTCTACTCAGTTGCTCTTAATATTAGGAGCGTATCAATGTCAACAGGCGACGTGACTACCTACCATCAAGACGGTGGGATCAACTTCAACGACGTGAAACCGGATCGTGTGGGTTCCAAGGTTGGAACTGCGGAAACCGGAGATGCAAATAGGGTTTATGTCATCAATAACACACCTCAAGCCAGGGACGTTTTTGGAAGAGGAGAACTCGTGGATGCTCTGGAACAGTTTTTCGACGAATTCGACGAAACAAAGGGACAAAAGCCGGTGCCGGTGTTTTGTGTTCGTCCGCAAAACGACGTTGCAGGGACGGTCGGAACTCCGATCAAAGTGGGAGACGGGGAAGCGGCTCTACCGACAACCTCGGGAACCGCGACGGGAAGCAGAGTTGTAGTACTTAAAATCACAAAGGCGGGCGCTTGCGGGGTTGCGGAATATCGTAAGTCAGTGGACGGTGGAGCGAACTTCTCCACTCCTTTGATCACGCCCGCGAGCGCTTCTCCGATTTCTTTGGACGTCGGGGTCAGCGCCACTTTTACGAACGCTTCCACTCCCGCAAATACATTCAAAATCGGTGATACGTATTCCTTTACGATCTCCGGGCCAACGGCGTCTAACGCGTCAAGGCTGGCGGCGATCGAGTCCTTAAAAAGAGAATACGGTTCGTATTGGATTCATGTTTTGGGTCCGGCCTCCAGGGCGTTTGCGATGTCGTGTAACGTGATTTTGGAGGAGATGGAATCCGAACATCACCTTCCTTCGTTCATGATTTTGGAAGCGAGAGGTAAGGATCAGTCGGAAACTCTTCCCGAATACTTTCAATATATCCAAGACGAGTTCGAACCTTTTACTTCGCCGAAGGGAAGGGTGATTATCGCGGTCGGTGAGGCTCGTTATATCAAAGGCGGAGTCAACGCTTCCGGCGGTTACTCTTCGGTAAAGTCCGCGGGCGATTCCATCGGGGTATGGAGAAACTTTGCGACGATGGCTACCTCTAAAATTGCGGCGGCTCCCGTTAACGTTTCGATCGGTTACGTGAAGGATATGCGTTCTTTGACATTTTCCGAAATCCGTTATTGGGATGAAGGATATAGAAACTACATGGATCTGCTTCACGATATGGGTTTGATGGTTCTGAAAGAATACGACGACTATGAAGGAATTTTCATCGCTCGGGATAAGATCAAAGCCGCAAGTGCGTCCGATTTCAAGGAACTTCCGGAACGCAGGCGCGCGGACAAGATGCATCGCATTCTTTATCGAGAGTCCCTTCAGTTTTTGAATATGGATACGGAAGTAGATTCGGGTTCGGGCGGTTTGGATTACTTAAAGGCTTACATCGATTCCAAAATTTCCGCCGAGATGGAAGCGCCCGGTAGAAAGGAAATTTCCGGTCATGAGATCGTCTTGGATCCGAATAAAACATTCAATACGGATCGGATTTTGAAAGCGAAGTGCAAGATGTACGTAAGCAACAGAACCAAAGCGATCGAATGGGAAACCTCTTTCGCCACACCTAAATAGGAGTTAACAATGACATTGGAAGTAGTAAAGGAAAATTATAGTTTTACCAATCTCGAACTGAAACTTTTCGGTTACGATATGGTGAACTTCTCCTCGTTCACATTCGACCACGCAGTCGAGATCGAACTCACTTACGGTAAGGCGGGAGAGATCGTCGGATACACTACGAAGAATTACAAACGTAGCATCAGCGCTGAAATTTATTTCGAAGAGCTGGATCGTTTGACTCTTTTGGCGGCTCCTTACGGGGGTTTGATCGAAAAACTTCCGCCTGCTCCTCTCACTGCGGTTTTGAAAGCGGAAGGAAGACCGGACTTCAAATACATCGCACCTGCGGTCAAAATTACGAAGTACAACGCGGATATCAAAAGCGGGAACTCGGGCGCAATCGCGGTTCCTTTGGAAATCGCTTTGTTATCGATTCCGGTGATCACGTTTGCGTGACGAGTTAAGAACCATTCGATAATCAGAATATAAGGAAAACAACATGAACCCATTAATCAGTTCGATTCCCGCTCTTAAGGAAGCGTTTGAAAAACTTCCTCAGCCTTATCAAAACATCGACGACGATTTTATCGCTCGCAACAAAGACGCGATCGATGTGGTCAAATCGCATTTTATCGATAAAGGGGGCCTTCACGTTTTGGATGCCGGAGAAGGTAGAAAAATCATCTGCCGAGTACCTAACAAAACTCAAGTGGATGAAACTCTGGAAAAGGCGAGAAAAGAAAAACAAACCGATGTCGCACAACGTCTCACGGGTCAGTGTTGTCTGTATCCGAGTTTCGAAGTCGTAAACGGCTGGGCCCAAGATTCTCCGGGTATCTTTATTCCGATCAGTAATAAACTGATCGAGCTGACCGCGACCACCCAAGAGGTGACCGCAAAAAAGTTATAGGAGAGAAACTTAGGTTTCTTAAAGCCGGAAACGGTGCATTGGAAGTTCTTTTGATGTACTATTTTCCGGGAAGAAAGTTGGAATATCCGGAAGACGGAGACGAACGCGAAAGTTATGAAACTCAGTTGGCTGCGGAATTGGAATTCGTTCAGCAAATCGAGATCAACACTTTAACACGCGCAATCGTTAAGGCGTTTAACGGAGATTGAAAATTACGGGAGGCAGGATATGGCCGATACAAATACAAACGAACTGAAAATTGTTTTTACCATTGCGGATCTTGCCTCCGGTAAAATCGAAGAGATCATCAATAAGTGGGATAAATTAAAAAATGTGATCGCACAAGACGCGAATCATGCCGCTAAGTTGCAAGTCGCTTTAGATAAAGCGGGTTCGGGAAATAAGATGCTTAAAGTCGGCATTGATATTGCGAAAATTATAAAATACTTATACGATGGAAGGATGGAGAGTTCCAAGTTGGAGAACAACTTTAAAACTCTAGGCATGACCGCACAGGATGTAGCCGCCGTTTCGAATACGGCGTTTAAACTTTCCGACGACACTGGAATTCCCGTTGAGAAAATCCTTTCCGGTGCGTTTAAAATCAAATCCTCTTTTAAGGAACTGAATGCCGAGAACCTGAACAAGTTGGTTAATGCCGTTGCGAACGGCGCTTTAGCCACCGGCGGAAGTTTCGAAGATTTAACGAACCGACTGATCGAAGCGGGGATATCGGTTAAGAACTTTAACGGAGATATCAATCAATTAAGTTTCGGGAATATAAAGGATTCTGAATTAGCCTTAAAAGCGTTGGACAATTTTCCCGCACAATTCAAACGAGCATCCGAGGCATGGAAGAACTTCAAAATTCACTTAGGAAAAGGAATCGAAGGCTCGGGTCTTATAAAATTCGGAATTTTAGAATCCGTTCTTACGAACGTATTCAAAGCAATTGCGGATGGGATCGAAGTCGTAAACGTCTTCCTAATCAATAATCCCAAACTCTTGGAATTTGCCGCTACGTTTGTCATGTTGGGAGCGGCGGTTTTATCCGGCGCCGGGACATTTTCAGTGCTTAAAGGCGCATTTATTTTTCTCAAAGCGGCAGCCGTACCATTCTTTACTTTCTTAAAGGCTGCGATTGTCGGCAATCCGATCGGATTGATCATAGTCGGAGTGATTGCCGCAGTCGCTCTTATCATCACCTATTGGGATGAAATCAAAGCGGCGACGATGGCAGCCGTAAATTATATATTAGAAAAATGGAATTCGTTCGTCGATTTCTTAGTTTCAGCTTGGGACACGGTCAAAGGGGCTTGGATGGAAATGCCGGATTGGGCCAAGGGGCTCGTCGCCGTCATTGCAGGTATCATTTTAGTTTCGATCGGCCCATGGTTAAGTCTGTTTGCGGCAATCGGTCTTACGATTTATAACTATTGGGACGATATAGTTCAATTGGTCGATACGATCGCAACGGAGGTTTCGAATCTTTGGAATCTACTTGTGGTCGGTATAACGAATTTCGGAAACGCAGTATTATCTATTTGGAATATAATATGGGCTCCGTTTGCCGCAGTCGGATCGTTTGTCCTTCAGGAACTTGTGAATATTTGGAATTCGATTTCGCAATTTGCGAGTAGTGCGGGTTCGAATCTGATTATGACGATAGGAAACGCAATTATAAACGGATTAAATTTTATGTTTCCGGGAATCAAATCGGTGTTGGATTTTATCGGAAGTTATTTGCCCGGCGGATCCAAACAAACACAAGGTCCGTTTGCAAAAATACTTGGACTCAAGCCGGTTCCGAATCCGGGTCAAAATCAGATTCCCGTTCCGGGAACACAACAAATACGCGTACCTTCCGGTTCGATCAAAGCCGCGCCGGCGCCCGGCATACAAATTAAAGTGCAAGCGACTAAAACGCAAGGTTTGTCAGCCGATAAGTCCGGAATCAAGGCGAACGGTTTGGCGACGACTCTCGCAAGTAAAAGGAACGTTGCTTCTTTAGGAAATTCGAATATGCAAGGAATAAGATCCGATATACCGAAAGGGAATCCTGTTTTGAAACGATTCAACGAATCGGTCGATTCGAATTCCAAAAAAGTCGTTCGTAGAACTTCGGAAGTTGCGGAAATATCCGAAGCGACGTCTATGAGAAGACAAGGTGGTGCGAACGTTTCCATCGGATCGATCATCGGTCAGTTGGTTGTAGGAGATAGGACGACAAATAAGAAAAAAATCGGAGAGATCATCACCGATGCGATATTTCAAGAACTAGATCGATTTGAGGAGATGGAATTGGCATGAGCGGAAAATTTATCATACCCATTAATCCGGCATACATGATGCCGCCTCCGCTTCCGGCGGGATACATGCCGCTGGAAATCATAACGGGAGATACGGATCGTTTAGTGATAGGATCGGATTTTGCAAACGAATACGAATTTCCTTCCGCGACTAAGATCAAAGCGAGTCAGGAAAAGAAAATAGAAGTCACTTCTATACCGGGCGGAAAAGGAAGCGTAAAAGAACTTACGGGATACGGGGATTGGGAGATTACGGTTGAGTTTACGATTCTCGCCTCGACCTACGGAGCGGGGTTTTTGGCGGCTCCTTCCAATCCGCTTATAAAGAGTATGATACAAAAAATAAAAGAGTTAAAAAAAATCTGGGAAACAAACGAAACTCTTTATTTGAGTCATTCGATGTTAAACGCATTAGGAATTAAGAATGTAGTTTGTAAAAGTTTCGATCTTCCTTCCGAACCGATCCAGTACAGTCAGACGATCACGCTTACGTTGTTGTCCGACGAGGAATACGATTTGGATCTCGCTTCTTTGGAATCCAAAAATAGCGCCGTGGAGTCTTCGTTATGAGTCGGTTTTACGTTCTTAAAAACAACGATACGTTACAGAGACTTGCCGCCCGTTATTACGGCCGATGGGAAATTTGGAGATTGATATTCGATAACAATCCTCAGATAGAAGATTGGAAAAATCCGAAAGCCGGAATTTTAATCGAGATTCCGGACCCTCTGACCGAAGACCGTCAGCATACGATTGCGGAAGGAGAAACATACGAGTCGATCAGTTTTTTTCATTACGGGACGGAACATTTTTCCGGTAAAATTCGAGAGAACAATTCGAACATACAACCGTATGAAAACATAGGATCGATCCTTTTTATAGAAGCTCTCGTTTCAAAGGTCGAACTACAAAACGCAAAAAGGAGGATGACGGTTTAATGCTGACTCTAAATCAAGAATTAGAAATATCGAATACGAAATTTCCGGCGGTAACGGAAGTTACGTTGGAGTCTTCGAGAGAGATTCCCACGGATATACTAACGGTCAAACTTCCCAAGTATAAGAATCTAAAAAAAGATTCGATCGTTAAGTTTTCAAAAGTGACTTGGAAAGCGGGATACACACGATACGGCCTTCTTTCGGAATTTAACGGTTATGTGTTGGAAATCAGTCCTAAAGTTCCGCTGGAATTAAAATGTGTGGACCCTTTCTTTTTTTGTCAGCGTAAGATTATGACTCAGGATTATCATCAAAAACCGTTGATGACTTTTTTGAACGATTGTATTCACCCTCGGATCAAGTCGGACATATCGATCGTTGTCCGAGACGCAGACATCAAACGAACGGTCGATATTCGATGTTCCAAGAAGTCGGCACGTTATGCGTTATCCGAGTTGAAAAAAACTCACGGAGTCGACGTTTTTTTTCATGATTGGAAGTTGGTCGTTCAAAAGGCATTCAAACATCCGAATCTAACTTTCGCTTCGAAAGGAAATCAATCGAAACCTCAAAAACAAAAGACGTCCGAATCCAAGGAAAAATTTCCGATCTTTCGGTTTACTTGGAATATCATCGAAGACGATCTTACGCCGCAGGAAAGTAAACCGTTTCAGATCATCGTTCGCGGAGAAAATCCGAAAACGGGACAAACGTACAGAGGAGTTCATGGAGAAGGGGAAGCGCGTTATTACGAAATCGACGGATTGGATTCCGAGGGCGCCGAAAAAAGAGCCAAAGAAATTTTCGACGATAAATGCGGCTCGGGTTTTAAAGGAAAATTTATTTCCTTCGGTTATCCTTCGATCACACATTCGCAGATCGTAGACATCCAAGATCCGGAGGATTCTTCCAGAAGCGCGAAGGCGTTCGTTGATCGTGTTATTAAAAAGTTTAATACGAAGGGTTATCGTCAGGAAATTTATCCGGGTTTGTATCACGAACCTCCGAGAACCGGATCGTCAAAGTCGAGTCGCAAAAAATAAAAGAGGCAAAATGGCGGATAGGACCATCATACAAGCAATCGTTCAAGCGTGGAAAATCGGTTTTCCCATCTTCTTTCCGAAGTTGGGAATCGTCGATTCGGTGGACTCCGAAAAAAAACTTCTGACCGTAAAGGTCGCCGAAGATTTTATCCATAACGTGACTTGGACCGAACATATCGTTCCTAGAGTCGGTTCCAAATGTCTGTTGATCGCAAGAGATAACATCGAAAAGAGATACACCGCGTTCGGTTTCGAGAAGATAGATTCCCTTAAGACGAAAGTAGCGGACAAGGTGGAAGTGGAAATTAATGAGAATAAGGCTTTTATAAATTATAATAATCTAATCAAGGTAACTCTCGACGACGAAGGGTTTCTTTTGGATCTGGGCGGTAAACCGTTTAAGATTCGGGGAAATATAGAACAGGACGGCGATTTTAAAACCACGGGAAAGGTGGAAGCGAAAAAAGAAGTCACCGCTTTTGCGGAATCTTCCGATTCCGTAGGTTTATCGACCCACTTGACCGATTACGTGGACACTCCGATCGGTTCTTCCGTTTCGAGTAAACCGAAGGCAGGAACCTGATGATCGATTTTGCAAATGATCCCATCCGATTCGGGGATTTGGCGTTGGACGCTTCCGACGACGATTTGTTAAGCGACACAAACGCGGTAAGAATCGTTTTATCGGAAGTTCGAGAGATGTTCGAGATGGCCGTAGGGGACGATATCGATTACCCCGAAATCTACAGTAGACAAAGGATCGTTTTGAATTCCACGGAATACTACGATCAGGCGGCGAGGATTCGGGACGCCGAAAGAATCCTAAAGTTACATCCTGCGATCGATTCCGATTCGATCGACGTTACTCTTGATATGGAAAGCAGGATCGTAGTCGATTTCCGATTGAAAACGGGAGAATCCGCCAAAGGGATTTTGATGAAATAAGTTATGAAAATAATATTAAATAATTATGATTTTCTTTTTAATAAGAAAAAATCGAGCGGACTCGACCGTAGGAAAGATGAATCGATTTTTAGAACGTTCGAGTTGTCTTGCGACGGTGTAAAATTCGGAGTTCGACTTAAGGATGGAGGTAAACAGTGAATTTGAATATAACTAAAGAACAGGTTCTTACGGACCATCTCCAGAGCGTTAAAGCTTCCGGAGTATTTAAGAATCATACGTTCAGCCCGACGTCGAAAACGTTTTCGATTTTGCGCGCCGTTTCGAATGCGGTATTTTTATTCATCGATAACGATCTTATATCCGTTCAAAAAGCGATTCATCCTCACACGGCGGAAGACGATGCGCTTCACGAACATTTGATCCGTAGAGGGATGCAATGGAAACCTGCACTTCCGGCGATCATTAAAGTGAGAATCGGTTCCGCCGTTTCGTCCGCGTTCGATCGCGAGATTCCACAATCTTTGATCGTGACCACTGCGGGGAGGGAGGATCAAAAGGTCCGATTTTTTCTTCAGGAATCCTTAATTCTTCCCGCAGGTATAGCCGTCGACGCTCAAGGAAAATTTACCGTGGAAGCTCTCGTTCAATGTGTTGTGGACGGTCCGATCGGTAACGTAGTACCGGGTTCGATCAATTCGATAGAAAATCCTCCGGACGGAATCGACTATGTTTCCAACGTAGAAATCAATCCGGTGCAACAAGGTCAATATAGAGAAACGAGAACTTCCGTCCGAGCGCGTTTACAAAATGCGGAAGGAGTTTCTTCAAAGTGGACTCCCGCTTGGTATATCGGGGAAGCGGAAACGTTTTCCTTTGTCAAAAGGGCGATTTTCAAAAGTGCAAAAAATTTAAAAACGGACGGAGAAATAAAAATTCTTCTCCAAGGAACGGTTGGTCCGCTTACGAATTCCCAACTGACGCAAGTGGGCGATCATTTTAATTCGGAGGAAAACGATCCCGGCGGAGTCGCTCACGTATTGATCGAGAATATTTCCGAAACTGCGGTGAATAAAACCGTGACCGTAAAGTTTTCCTCTTCGGATACGATTCCAAGTCAGGCGGTTCTGGATCAGATAAAAGAAGAATACTTTCTTTCGCTTGGCGAAGGTCAGGATTTTGTGGACGCTCAATTAAAGGTTTTGTATCAAACGCTTCCGAATTGTATCGATGTGGAGTTTAATCCATTAGGAAATGTTGATGTACCTGCGGGTTCTTTGGCGAACGCAGGCCCCGGTTTTCAAGTACTCGGTGCGGTTTATGTCTGATAAATTTGTTTTCGATTTTGATTCCTATGTCTGGAAGAATCAAAGAAGTTTAATACGAAAACTAGGGGCTTCCGGTTTTTGGTACAAGGTTTTAAAATCGATTCTTTCGATTCTTGATGAAAGGGCGGGAAGGTTGAGTTGGTTGTATCGACAGATGTGGCTGGAGACAAGCGACGGCTTCGGATTAATTTTATGGGGAGCCCGATACAAGATCGAAAAACTTCCGGGCGAAACGGACGATTCGTATCGAAACAGACTTTTACTTGCCAAACTTTTCAAAAAGTCGATCGCTTCGGTATCTTCCAAAAAACAAGTCATTCAATTTTCTACGGGATTGAATCCGGAAGAGATTCGTTATTCTAAAGTTTACGAAGCCGAAGAAACGAAGAATTGTTTTGTGATGGGCGGCGCTTTGGATCGAAGAATGATGTCGAGGAAATACGTCCTATTCAGATATCGATTTTTATTTCCAAAACTTGCCGACTCTTTCAATCGAACCGCTTTGGTTCAATCCATCGAGAATGTGAACATCGGCGGGAACGTATGCGAATTATGGGAGGATCAAGGCGATTTCGAACCGTTCGTAATGGGCGGAACGCTCGTCGGTCGATTCCATCCGCGCAGAGCCGAAAAGATTAAAGAATATTCAATTTATTAAATATAAAAACCGCTTAATATTTAAAATTCGCGGAACTACTCAGTCGCTCCCATCAAGGAGCAATCATGGAAAAGATTTACGTTTATTCTTCCGAGTTTTTGGAGGAATATTCCCGTTCCAACTTATCGTCCATAGAATTGGAAGTGGAACTCTTCAATCGGGATAAATCGGAAGGGAAGAAAAAAAAGATCCATCAAGGAAATTCGTTTCCACCGGAAGGTTTTAAGTTTGAAGGCGGGGAGTTGAAGGAATTTTCCCTTTCCGAAAAAGCGGATCGAGGTTTGATTTCGATTCCCGGAGATATGAAAATCGAAGAGGAAAAACTGGTTCCTAAAACCGAACTCGAACTTTTACAATGCGGTCTTTTAACGATATCCTCTTACAAAGAGAAAAAGATTCAAGAAATACATTTTAAGTTCGACGAAGCGATGAATCAGATTCTTTCGCGATATCCTAAAGCGGAACCTCTTTCTTGGCCGATCCTGGCCGCACAAGCCAAACGATGGGTTTCCGCAAACGTTCAAGAAAGAGCGAATCTTAAATCCGATCTTATCTCGCTCGTGAGCGAATCCAAAAGTCAAGAAGACGATGATATTATGGAACTTGCAAGTTCCATTCTAACGAAGTCTAACGCGTATGAATCGTTCAGCGGCGCGTGTAAAAAGCTGAAAAGGGAACTGATCTTTCAAGTCGAGAATAATACGAAGACCAACGTAAACGTTCTTTATGACGAATTGGAAGCCATCGCCGTAAGTTTTCCGTCTTTTGAAGGAGTTACCAATGGATAAATTATCGGGAATCGAATTTCCGAACGTAGGTAAAAGGGTTTTTCCGGAAGACTGGAAAAAAGAACAGGAATCGAAAAGTCAAGAGATCGTCAACAGGGATCTGGATCTTTTAGGATTCGGAGTTCAGAGTGGAGGAACCATCGTGGTCGGTTCCGGACCGAATCACGTGGACTTGATCGATACGCTCGTCGCTTACGATGTGGAAGGTAAAAGAATCGAAGTCGCGCCAGTTACCGGCATTTCGGTTCCGAATAACGTTAGTTGCACTCTCGTAGCTCGTCATAAATTTTTAGAAACCCAGTATGATAGTCCTTCCAATCTTCCGAGCGACGGTCCCAATCTTTGGAGAGATAATTCCTTTGAAATTTTAGCGAGACAAGGCGCGCTCGTAATCGGCGATATTCCCTTGCGATCTATTTCGTCTAACGTTTCCGGAGTTGTAACTCTCGGGACGGATCTTAGAATTTGGAGAGGGATTTCCACGAACAACATCAAGGACGGACAAGTTACGGAGGAAAAACAAGCTACTTCCGTAAAAACCGGATCGGTTACGGATCTTCACGTCGATCTGATTGCGGGTATCAACCCGGACATAAATCATCCTCTCAAACTTGTCCAAGGAATCAATCAAGCTTATCTTTATTCTAAGAATTTTTCGGATGTAACTTTCAAACAAGAACGTAAATTTTTGGGTGAGATGTTTTGGATGGATGAGCTAAAGACGCCATCGACTGATTTTCCAGCGTTTTGTTTGGCTTGTCCGGATCAGTTGATCAACTCGACCGGAACGGGTGGAATGCCCGATTTGGTTTCGTATTGGTTGAATAAACCGTTT
>NZ_AOHC02000023.1:102500-120254 GCF_000332415.1 Leptospira weilii serovar Ranarum str. ICFT | reverse complement strand
ACACCTAGTAATAAAGAAAACAAAAATAAGAAGGAGGCGATTTTTTACGCCTCCTAATTGGATTCAGAAAATTTAACGATAAATTAGATCCCCACTCCAATCTCTTTCGGGAGAGGAATTCAATCGGAGATAAAAGATTTCTCTCGAAGTGACCGTTCTTTTCCAAAGAAACAGGTAATTGTTCCAACTCCCACTTCCCCAAACCGTGAGATAATAATACTTTGCCGAAGACGTATCATAATCTTGGAATACGATTCTACTTCCGTCTTGTAGACATCTTCCGTCCAAGTTAATGATTTCGATATTATTGGAACCGTTTTTGAACTCGGGATAATAACCATAGTTACCGCTTCCGCCGCCGTACCACCAATTCCAAAAATAATTTAAATAATACGAAGGTTCGATTCGAACGTGTCCGCTTTTCATGCAGGAGGGGTTTGAATCCGAATTGTTTTCCTGTAACAAATTAAATTTTGTTAAACCTGTTTCCGTCGCCGAATCCGCTTTCAACCATCCGTTCGATTTTTTAGAATCGACTTGAATTCTTTTCCCGGTGGCCGTGGACACGAAGGAAACTTGATCGTATTTTCTTTTATGTCCGGACTTTGTAGGAGTGGAGGAATCGGCGTAGGTAAAACCGTAAACGGGATAGTAATCGGATAATTCGAAGCTTGTATATCCGTCGGATCTTTTCCAAGTTTTTGTGGAAATCGGATCGTAAGCCAAATTTTGCCAAACGGGCGGTTGGGCGTGAGATTTTGAAACGAGTATATAATCCAAATAAGCCGGCGCCTCGGTCCGATATTTAAAAGCGGCCAATCCGTTTGTTTTTGTGTTCCATGTAAAAGGAACTCCCGCATATGTAGGTTCGTTTGTGTTCAATCTAATAAGCATATCAGAATATTCGCTACTACCTTTGATCACGTTTAAATTTCCGGCGATCAAAACGGTTTCGTTCTTCGGGATTCCTTTTGAGTCGATAAAATTTCTGATATCGTCGAATTGATTCGCTCTTACGGACTTTCCCGAATCGGCGCAGTCGGCGCCCGCCGTTTGAACTTGAGTACCTATAATATGAAATCTCTTTCCGTTTTTGTTGATTCTCACGTAAGCGAATCCTTTATGATAATACTGATCCTGACCGCATCCGGGTTGATTGAAGATGTATTGTATCCTTTCTTCGATGGGCCATTTACTTACGATGACAACTCCTCCGTCTGCATACGTAGAATCTCTGTAAATTCCGAAAGTCGCATCCCAACCATCTTTCGTTTTTCCGATGACATCGGTTTGATACGGATACTCAAAACGAATTTCGTCTAAGAGAATTTTTCTCGCTTCATTATCGGAAAGCCTTTCAAACACGATGACGTCTTGATTTTTTATATAGTTCGCACTCGCGATTCGTTCCGCCCTGTCGTTTTGTCCCCAATATTTCCAACCTGAAAGTGCGGCTGACATCATGGAGACGTTGTGGCTTAGAATTTTGATTTCTACATTTGTGGATTCTCCACCAACAGGCGCGGGTCTTGCGGAGTCAAAACTCGATGATTCTAAACTAACAGAGGCGGGTCTTGCGGAGCCAAAACTCGATGATTCTAAACTTGCAGAGGCGGGGCTTGCGGAGTCAAAACTCGATGATTCTAAACTAACAGAGGCGGGTCTTGCGGAGTCAAAACTCGATGATTCTAAACTAACAGAGGCGGATCTTGCGGAGTCAAAACTCGATGATTCTAAACTAACAGAGGCGGATCTTGCGGAGTCAAAACTCGATGATTCTGAACTTGCAGAAGCGGATCTTGCGGAGTCAAAACTCGATGATTCTGAACTTGCAGAGGCGGATTTTGTAGACTCCGAACTTGAATCTGCAGAATTAGAGTTCGGAGAGTCAACATTTTCGTTATTTACGTTTTTGTTATCCGAAGTGGCAATCAAAAATATAAGTAAATTATTATAGTTTTGTTTATCGGGTAAACAACGTAAAAGAAGAAATGAAAACAAACAATAACTCACAAGAAGTATCTGTTTTTTAAATCTCTTCGGTTCTTTTCTAATTTCTTTTCGCAAAACATTTCGCCTTATCTTCATGTTAATATATCTCCGTTCTTTTTATGCGGTTATTATACTATGAATCATATAAAAAAATGGAAAATTCCAAAAAATATCATCTCTGTATATAATGCTTGAGTAATATATAATGTCCCTTGAGGTATGGATGCGTTTAGAAGGAAATGAAACTCCTTTCTACTTGTAGAAGTCGAATTTGTTGCAAGGGATAAGGCGAAAAATAAGATATTTGATTAAAAAAATAATTTTCGAGTAAAAGTGTATATTTAAAATATAAAACATTAAGAATGTAATTCAAGTTGTCGTTCCTGAGAGTGGCGTAAAAGTAATATATGGAATCCGTCGGTATCGGATGCCCGGGCGGCCATTGGATATAAGGCCGATAAAAGGGAAACGAAGACCGCCGTCGTTAAGTAAAATTTAGGAATCGAGAAGTTTTGACCTGAATCTTTTTTAGAAAGGTTCAGTCTCATAGAAATCAAAAAGAAAGCCGAATGGAATCGGAATTAATAAAAGTAAATGTATTAATAAAAGTAATATTAATAAAAATGAATGTGTGGATGAAGCCAATATCTCTCTGAAAATTCATATGAGTTTGTCCGCCAACCGTCCGATTTTATCGGAATGGCCGCAAATCTCTGCGATTGTTTTGAGTTTTGGGACAGGCTCTATGTAAATCAAAAACTCCGAATTTACGGTTTGTAAAGTCATTATGGGTAAGCAGGCAGACAAGGAGGGCGGGGGCGGATCGGAATCGTTATATTTGTCGAATAAGTTCCGCAACAACCGAACCGGATCAAAATACATCCGGTCAAAACGAGTGAATGCGAAACTGCGTTTGTAAATTCCGGTTGTTTTATATAAAAAGAACATTAAGAGGATTTAATGTTCTTTCGTAATGTGTCTCTACCCTCCATCGATTTCTTCCATCGAAGGAGGGTGGCGTCGTAATCCGATAGCAATTCTCAATTACTTTTTAATTTTTCGGTTATGATCTTTCCCCAGGGTTTTGCGATTTTACTTTCACGGATCAAACGATAGATCGCGTAACTTCCGGGAATCATCGGTAATATGGCGGTCCACATCCCGGAAAAATAATAATGTCCCGTGGTTCCGTAATAGTAATTCGGCATGTTGGTTATTAGTGTTCCTTTGACGAGCATATCGATACTTGCGATATTTTCAGGCTGAATCGCAGGAGCGATCAATGGAAAAATGAAATGTGTGAATTCCGCAAAACCGGGACCGATAAAAATAAACCACGCGATGAAGCCGGCAATTCTGACTTTGTAAAATAATCCCAGAGTTGTTAAAGTGTAGAAGATCGGTCCGATAAAAACAAAAACCATGAGAAAACTCTTTTCAGACCAAGGAATGTCGAACAAACGGCTCATCGCAGGACCGAAACCGGTAAAGTATTCTTCCACCAAATGAATTTGCAGACCTGCGACGGTTAGGATGAATAAGGGCAGTATTACCTTTGGTTCAATCGGATTCCAAAGATACGTGCGATACCATAAGATGAATCCGATAGTTCCCGAACCGCCTATGATAATGACCGGAGGCCATCCGATATTACGATACCCCATAACGCAGGCAAAGATAAGAAACACAAGCGCGACTAACGCGTTTATAAACGCGATTCTTTTTTGATCATTCATTGTTTTCACTCCTTCAATTCTTGAAAGACTCCTTGGTTCGATAGATTCAATTCGATTTGTTTCAATGTCTCAATGGTTACCAGCAAGTGTTCGGGGGATATTTTCTCAGTCGCAGCTTCCAGCAATTCTTGAGCGATAGGAATGAGTTGATTCTTCAATTTTTTTCCTTTCGTCGAAAGTTGAACATGATTCACTCGGCGGTCTTCGTTCGAAGATTTTCTTCGTATCAGACCGTCCTTTTCCATTTTACTTAAGAAACGAGTAACAGTGGTCTTATCTTTGATCGTCTTTTGTGAAATTTCGTTTTGTGTCAGGCCGTCCGTTTCCCAAAGTCGATTCAATATGATCCATTCTTCCGGAGTAATGGAATATCCTCTTTTATTAAAACGACGTCGTAATTCCTGTTTGATCACGATTCCACAACGATTGATCCGATAGCCCAATGTGTTTTCGATTTGAAACTCGCCCATATAGTTGTAATATACAACTAGTTGAAAACAAAGTCAATGCATTTTTATGGGAAGAATCGTACGATTCGGCAAGTTTTACTCACCAGTGTCGAGACGTTGAAACTAAAAAAGAAGATTGATTAGAAGTTTGCCCAGAGCCAAGGAAAGGATCTCCAGACCAGCCAAACGAAAAACAATAGATGGAAGGAATAATTGGAAATTAAAGATCGATTCTTCCGATTGAAAATATAAAGAAATAGTAATATTCCCCACACTACAACGTTGGAGATCAGAATAAAAATCAGATACGGAAGGCCGCGATACTGAATTCCGGATTTCCAGGCGATGATCAGGTAAAAGCACGATAAAAGGAATACGATAATCGGTAAAAACAAAGAACGTTTTGGAATCAAGAAAGAGAGATTGCCTTTTTGGAAAATAGGTTTGATCGAAATCAAAAAGAAAAGCGAGTATGACAAGGGAACCAATATTACGAGAAAAATATCGTATCCCTGCAATAGGTCCCAAGGTTCGTTGATGTCCTTGTCATAGATCCAAGCGGTTCTGTAGAGCGTTAAAATGAATATGGGTAAAAAAACGGGCAACGAGAACGGAGGATCAACGTCGATTGCGTTTGTGGTGTAGGTTGCGTAACAACCGACCCAGATCAAAATGCATCCGACAATTGCGAGTAGGGTTCGATGGATCATGAGAGGTTTATTCTTCTTTGGAAGGAAATGAATCATTAATTAGTATATCTTGATGTTTTAATGTATTAAGGCTTTTGGCGAATTTGGGATTTGAGCGAAAGGTTGTTTCTTTATCGAAAAACTAGGACAAATGACACTCGGACGTAAACATCATTTTGAAGAAGGGAGCGTTAGCCGCTTATCGAAGCACGAAATTTGGATTCTCGCAAGCAGATTTTTAGCCGAACAATTTGTCGTAACAACTAAATCGGATCGAGAAATGTAGGATCTACTTTTTTAGGGGACTTTGCAGTTGACTTCAAAAACTTTTAAGAAGTTTGGAGGAGTTCCTATTTTTTTCGAGTAGAAAACGGGGGAGTTCCCGCAAAATGAAGAGATTCAAACCCAAATAGGAGTTCCTACAAAACAAAAATCAATCTAAAAGCCTGTCCCAAAACCTGAAATGTGGGAACTCCCGCAAAAGATAATATTTCCGAGAAAAGAACCGGTTTGTGATATGCAGCCACGATCGGCTCGATCTCTTTTTGTTCCTCATTCTCAAATTGAGAAAGCAAGTCCCACTCCTTGGGATCCAATTTTTTTAAAATCGAATCCGGAATGTTAATTAAAAAAGAATGATATTCTAATGTGTTTGGGCGTTTCGTTTTCGAAAAAGAAACCTTGGGGCTGCCGGTTTTCGTTTCGAATCACGACTCGATCAGGCCCGCGCGGATTGCATACATGACCAAGTCCGCAACCTTATGAAGATCCAGTTTTTTCATGATATTGGCGCGGTGAACTTTCACGGTGGCCGGAGAAATTCTTAGAATATTACCGATGGATTCGTTGGAATTCCCTTCGGCGACGAGTTTTAAAATCTCTCTTTCTCGATCCGAAAGAACCGAAAACGCTTTTTTGGCGTCCTGGTTATCCTCGCCCGGTTTTCCGGAACCCACAAAACCGGACAAAAAATGAGCCGTAATTCCGGGGCTTAAATACGTCTCTCCTTTATGAACCGCCTCGATAGCGCGGAGAAGATCGTTACCGGCGTCGTCTTTCAAAACGTAACCGTTGATACCGAGTTCCAATAATTTTTGAACGTATTCTTTGTTGTCGTGACGGGAAAGGATGATGGTTCGAATATTCGGATAATGTTTTCGTAAATTTTTTACGAGATCGATTCCGCTTAACCCGGGCATGGAAATATCCGTGATAACGAGGTCGGGATTCAATTTACCGATTTGCTCCAGAGCTTTTTCGGCGTCTCCGGATTCGCCGCAGATTTCAAATCCGGGTTGTCCGGAGAGGATCATCTTCAACCCTTCTCGTAGGATGGCGTGATCATCGACTAAAAATATTTTTGTGTTCATGTTTTTTTGACGGACGTGTTTTTGTTTTTTTCTAAGGGAATTCGGATGATAAACTTGGCTCCTTTCCCGGCTGAAGAATCAATCTTAAATTTACCGTTTAAATCTTCCACTCTTCTTCGGATATTTTCAAGTCCAAAACCCGAAGACCTGGCCCTTACTTTTTTTTCCTGGAAACCGATTCCGTCGTCCTTTGCGTCCAGCAACAACTGCCTCCCTTTGACATGAACCTTGAGATGAATTTTTTTCGCTTGGGAATGTTTGATCGTATTCTGAAAGATTTCCTGAACGATTCTAAAAACCTGATTGGCTACGGCGGGTTGCAGATCCGATTTTAGGTTGAGGTCCAAATCGGTCTCCACGTCCATCGACGGAAACAAATCCGAACTCAAAGCGCGGATCGCCGCTTCCAAACCGATTTCCCGCAGAGTGGAAGGATGTAAGTTCGTATAAATATCTCTCAGTTCCTGACTTGCCTTATCGATCAAAAGAAGTCCCGTATCGAACTGAGCTTCGTAGGTTTTCGGATTTCGATTGTATGCTTGGAAGTTGAGTTTGGCCGCGAGAATGGTTTGGCCGACCCCGTCGTGTAATTCTCCGGAAAGCCGAATTCTCTCTTCTTCCTGAGATTGTAAAAGTTTACTGTGAAGGCTGGCAATTTTTCTTTCCAACCTTTTGTTTTCCGTGATGTTTTTGAGAATGATTCCGATACTTTCCCCGAAACGAAAGACGGAATAACCGTAATAAATCTTTTGTTTTTTGAACTCTTGGTTCTGAACCTTTCCCCATTTGGAAAGATGAATGTTCGAATCCATTTCCTCTTGATCCACAGGATTCAGATCGAAGATCCGAAACAGATTCTTACCGACCAAATTGCGGGAACTCCCCGCGAATTCCTTCCGAAACGATTCGTTCGCAAAAAGAATCGTTTTCGTGTCGTCGATCGCGACGATAGGAGAAATTTCCTTGAGAAGGTTGAGAAAAAATTTAGGCGAAAGACCCGACTTTAAACTTATCGAAGTGGAAGAACGTTTTCGATTTTCAGGTTTTAAATCCCGCATAAAAGGTTAAAACACTTTCGTTTGACCTCGAAGAAAGAAAAGAAAAAAAGAAGTCCCGGGAAGAAAATCCCGGGAAAATGAGTTTAGTTCGTTGCCGGAAATACTTCCGAAAGGACCGGAGTCAGATACCAGTTATGGTTCGTATTTCCAAGGGATTCGTACCAGGGTTTGAAAGAAGGATACGATTTGCGAATATCCGTACTTTCGTAAGGCCAGAGGAAATTTCCGGGAACCAACAATGCCCAAGGAAATCCGGTGGAATCCAGATACATATCCTTACCGCTCGCGTCGAAGTATCTTTTGGGAAAGTGAATTTCCTTACTCGTATTGATCACTTTTACAAAAGTATCGTACGGAGCGGGACCTATGGTCACACGATTGATCGCATTCTGCAAGATGACTTCCAAACTCGCGGACTTTCCCTTTCTGAAAGTAGTGTTGGATCTAGAAGTGTTCGAAGATGGAATCGTTGTGTTGGATCTAGGAAGAATTTCCAGAGAAGAAATCGAGGAATTGCCCCCGCTCGCGTTGGACTCAACCGTAGTACCGTCGTATCCGTATCGAGTCAAGGAATAGGAGGATGCGATGATTTGCGGAATCGTAAGATGAAGCGTGTGATTGTATCCGGCCCCTTTGGCGACGTGAAGAAAGTTTGCGCGCACCCTCGCCACTTCGCCCTTTGCGTTCCAATCTTCCTCGAACACGACCCTCACGTTGTAGTCGTTAAAGTCCGCGTCTCCTTGATTCGGATATAAGTCTTCGAAAGAAATCGTATAATATCCTTCGGTCGGATAACGAAACGTAGACGCTCGAGTCGGATCGTTGGGATACGTGTCGTCGCGATCCACGATTCCGTCCTTGTCCGTATCCGGAAGAATTACGTTATTTCCCTTGATCACGATTGTGATTCTTCTGGAAATGCTGTAAGCATTGATGATTTGTATTTCGGCTTCGTAAAGTTGGCCGAAGGCTTCCACTTTGAGCAGAACCTTATGAGTCGCCTCGTCGATCGTAAAACTTCCTTTTACTTCTCCGTTCGGCGAAGTCACCGCCCTGAAGATCGACTTTTGAGCCGTATTATCTATATTATAAACTTGTACTAAACTTCCGGAGATCGGGGACTCGGGACTGAGCACCTGTATGTTTACGTTTACCGTTTTTGTCGTGTCGAAAACGAAATCCACGGGAGCGGTTTCGTCGTTGATGACGATGCTAAAAGGTTGTTCTCCATCCGGCGCGGCAGGCGGGTTCGGTTGTGTGGCGTTTAAAAGCCAGAGCAGATTGGGGTCCTGCGAGTTCGTGCAGGCGTTAACTCCGAAAAGTAGAAACCCTACTACAACCGCACTCGCTAATGTTCGATAACTTCTCATTGTCTCCTCCGGCACATGCCATAACGGATACAATTGTCTCACGGATGAATACGATGAACAATACGCCCAAAGACATATTTTGTTAAGCGAACAGGTATAAAACGAGAAGGAAGTTTCTTTTTTGCTTGTACTTTTGTTCGGGCGCTCTATCCTCAACCCATGCAGAGTACCGACTCCGGTAAAAAGACCTTTTTGGTTGGAATCACCGGAATGATCGGAGGCGGCAAAAGCACCGCCGCTAAAATTTTGGAAGAGTTGGGAGGTTTCGGGATCAGCGCGGACCGTTTAGCGAAACGTTATACGGAACCGGACTCGCCCATTCTCCCGGAACTGGTGGAACTTTTAGGAAAGGAAATTTTAGATTCCCAAAATAAACCGGATCGGAAAAAAATTTCCGAGATCGTTTTTAAAAACCCCGAAAAACTCGCGGGACTCAATCGACTGATTCATCCCAGGGTTAGAAATGATTTTCAAAAAATTTTGGAAACGACTGCGAGGGGGAAAATGGTGATTTGGGAAGTTCCCCTGTTGTTCGAGACCGACGCCTACACACTTTGCGACGCGACCGTAACCGTGGATTCCGATCCGGAAGAATCGATTTTAAGGACGATTTCGAGGGACGGGATTAAAAAAGAAGACGTCTTGGCGAGAATCAAAAACCAACTTCCTCTTACGGAAAAGTTAAAAAGAGCCGATTATATCGTTAGAAACAGAGGGGACTTGGAATCTCTCAGAGAAGAATGTAAAAACCTCTACTCCACTTTATTGGGAAAAATGTTATGAAAGAAAAAATTTTTTATGTGATCAATTTGGATAATAAGAGAATTCTAATTCTCTCCATGTTCTTAATCGGACTGCTTTGCTCTTTCTTTTTCTTGGGGGTTTCGGTCGGTAAAAAGAGCGCGGGCGGTTCCGGCGAAGAATCGTTAACGTTAAACGAAATCAAAAATCAGGAAGTTCAAGGTTCCATCCCTTTTTCGGAGCCGGGCCAAATTCTCTCCGAGCGCAATAACACGATCGAGTCCGCGTCAATACCCGCCGCGAGCGTAAATTCCCCCTCGAACGGCAACTCCCGGGAATCCGTGACTTTTAAAAACATTCCACCCGCTACGGAAGTTGTGGAATTTAAAAAATCGGGAGCAAGTGCGACTAACGTTGAAAAGGAAAATAAAACTGCGCCTGAAACTCTTTCGGTAAAGGAACCGGACAATTCCGAAAATTCCAAGAAATCGAAACGAAACGAAGAAAAAAAATCAAAACGAACTTCTTCATTCGACGAAAAATCGGCCGTATATTCGCTTCAAGTAGCGGCGTTTAAGGAAAAAGAAAAGGCCGACGAATTGGCAAAATCAATTTCCGGTACGGCGAAAAAGTTAAAAGCAAACGTCAAAAGATCCAGAAACGGATATTATACGGTACGATTCGGAGCCGATTCGTCCAGAAAAGGGGCGGAAGGTCTTACAAAGTTTTTGCCCGCGAAATTTAGATCCGGAGTCATCGTAGTCAAGGATTGATTTTTATATTGACCTAAGGTGCGTAGCCTACGAAATCTGTTTCTGAATTAAGAATGGATCAACATGTGTTAGAGCTAACCCGTAAAGCGGTTGTTCGCGCGACTATCGAGAGGCTTCGCACAACTTATTCGGATCTTCTTGTCATCAAAGGATACAACGGCATCCCGGATTTTTTCGAGTTCAATTTATATTCTCCTTCGAACAAGGAAGAAAGAGATAACGCCTTAGAAAGTCTGTATGATAAGTTGAAAACGGTCGCGGGTAAATCCATGACCGAAAACATCCATCAGATCATCCTCCTAAATCGTCTAACGGACTCTTTGGATTACGACACGGCCAAGGTCGTGATTGATAATAATCTTATGGAAGACGGTATAATCTCCAGAGACAATCTTTACGCCGCAATGGGCGAAGCGAATCGTTTCAACGAAAGAAAAACTCAGATTCAAATGGTCTGTAATACTCTTAAATTCTTTTTTTCGCTTTCCAAACTTCCTATGATCAAACTCGTAATGGCTCCGATCAAGGTCGCCGCTTCCATGGTGGGCGCTACTTCTCTGGTGGAAACGATGGAAGCGGGTTACGAGTTGTCCAGTAAGATCAAGGATCTGAATCCTTTCATCGACGCGTTTTTAGACAGAGAGATCCGCCTCATCGCAAAATTGGAAACGGGCCACCCGGTCGGCGAACTTACCAGCTAACAAATGTTTCCCGTTCGGGATATCGATCGTAATTTTAAGTTGATATTTTCCTACTCAAGAACCACCTAAAGCAGTGTTCAGCCTTTAAAGCGGGAATTCGTTTCGAAATTTATGATACTCTATTATGTAGGGATCGGTAATTTGAAAAAATTTTAATATTCTTAAATTATAATATTTTGGAGTCGGACGTTTTTTGCATTCGATCTTTTTTGCGCCGCTTCGAAAAACAAAAACCCGATCTCGTTTGTTAAAACAAAAAGTATTTCATACGCACGGACAAAATATCCGGTCAAACGCCCGAGTGTTTTAGAATGAGCGCCCAAGAGGGCGACTGGTTCTAAAAATTTTGATAGATTTTTTAGCGGAATGGGAAATAAGGATCCACCATGACCCTACAAACTAAAATTCAAGAATACTTTCAACGCAGAGTTAAAATTTTTACATTCGAGAAACCCGCGTGGGTTTGGATGTTGTCCGCGATCGGCGCAATCATTTTACTTGCGGCGGTCGTTTATGAAATTTTTACATATGGTTATCATCTCAGAAGAGGCGATGACGAGCTTCTATTTTTCTTCTTCTTTGGATTTGTTGGGCTCATATTTTTTGTATTGTTTTCCGTTCTCTTGTATGTTTTCTTTCCAAATTACAAACAGTTTTTGATTTTTACTCTGATCGTCTCCGCGATTTGTTTTGCAACAAATTCGTATGTTCTCAATCACGAGATATTTCCTCCTTTTACGGAAAGAACGGTCTGGGCGCTTTGGATTTCATTCTCAATCCTTGCCGCTTCACTTTTTATGGATCGATTGCCGCAAGTCGCGTTACTCTTCTTTCAACCGATTTTGATTTTAGGAATTTTTGTTTCGTTTTCTTTCGCACTCGTTTTAGCGCCTATTATGATTTTTGGTTGGGCTCTAATTTGGATGGGCGGTCTCGGGTTTCTTCCTTACGGTCCTTTGTTCGCGATCACTGCGTTTATAAGAGCGATTCATAAAATTCATTTTTCCCTGGATGAAAATAAAAAGAAAGTGTCGTGGAGTTTGATCCTGGCCGCCTCGATTTTGCTCGTCGGTTATTCCACTGATTACTTCATTCAATGGAATCACGCGGAACGAATTCTTACCAAGCCCGAAGCGATCCAAGGAAACAATCGGATCGACGGGGATCTACCGGAATGGGTTCAAAAAGCGTCTCGTTTGAAAGTCAATCACGTGACCGAGATGGTTCTGCAACCCGATCGAAGATCTCAGATAAGTTTGTTTGCGGCTCAGAGTCAGTTTGATCCGCTCGCTTATTTTGCCTCAAAAGGATTTCTTACTTTCTCCTCGCTCTTTCGTTCGGAGCCGGAATCTCGCATTACAGGAGAGGACGCAGGAAAGATGTTGCACCTTCTATTCGGAAAATCGCATGCGTATCTCGATCGATTGTGGAGAGGAAATTCACTCATTACAACGGATATCGATTCTCACGTTCAAATCCATCCGGAACTTCGCGTATCTTATACGGAAACGACGCTCTCCATCTATAATGAAAATTCTTCTTCGCATTCGTTGATCGGCGTAGGTCGTTGGACTTCTTCTCCGGAAGAAGCGATTTATACGATCACCGTTCCACCGGGAAGCATCTGTACAAAACTTTCTCTTTGGATCGACGGAGAGGAAAGGCCGGCAAGATTAACGTTTCGTTCAACGGCGCGTAACGCGTACGAACAAATCGTCGGAAGGGAAAGGCGCGATCCGTCGTATGTCGAATGGCTGGACGGAAATCGTTTGCGTCTTCGTGTTTTTCCCGTAACTCCCGAAAATTATAGGATGGTAAGAATCGGAATCGTTTCTCCTCTCAAAGCGGACAACGATACGATACAAGGGACGGAAACGTTGAGTTACGAAAGAATTCGTATCGAAGGCCCGATTGCCGATTTTGCCGATCAAAACGTAAACGTGGATTTGTTTTCCAAAGCTCCGATGGAACTTTCCACTTCGGGAATTTCTCTCAAAGAAAAAGTGGTTTCCGATTCTCAAGTGCGTCAGTGGACCGGAAGCGTAGGATTTAAAGGTTGGTCTTTTTCTTTTCCAGCGACTCCGCCCGGAGGAACGATTGCAGCCGCGGGTGTGACATACAACGTGCTTCCCGAAAGAAAGGAAGTCGTCGAATTTCAACCCGATACGATCGTGGTCGCACTCAATACTTCTCTTTCTCGTTCGGAGTGGAAGAATGTAGTAAAGAAAATGTACGGGTTTGGAATTCCGGTTACGATCCTTACCAACGAATGGTTTCGCACAAAAGACGTCGAAAAAGCGATTCGTTACCTGGACGAATGTGAAATTCCTGCCTTCAATTTATTTCCGCTTCATTTCAATGAAACGTTTTCAACGACCGAAGTATTAGGAGGGAAAACGCCTCTCTGGATCGTTGCGGGAGAAAATCAATCGATACCGTTAGGCGAACTGCGCGGTTCCGATCGTTTCTACAAAATGCAAATCTCCGCGGCAGAACGAAAGGAACCCGTAAAAATCGCGATCGTAAACGGCAAACGATCCGAATACGTTGCAAGTCTCATCGATCTAAACCAAGTCGTATCCGTTGCGGAAAATGAAGACGAACTTTATACGATCCTCAAAAACAAACGAATTCGATTGCCGTTTGAAAAAGAAGACGTCATTTCTCTCCCGTATGCGAAGTTGACTCTTGAAAAATCCAATCAAACGAGTGTTAGGCGACCGGGATCCGATCTGCTCGTTCGAATGTTGATTCAAAGAAAAATAATGCGACAACTTGGAAAACGATTCTTGGATCGGGATCTGGAAAACGGCGATTTGGTAGACTTAGCGCGAGACGCGATGGTTGTTTCACCCGTTTCCACATTGATCGTGCTCGAAACCGAAAACGATTACAAACGATTCGGAATCAAAGCAGGCGCATCCGCGCTCGGCCAAAGTAAACTGGAAGCTCCGGGCGCGGTTCCCGAACCCGGCGAATGGTTGTTGTTTGTTTGTATCGTTTTCGGTTTGGTCGTTTACTTTAAAATGCGAAAGCGGTTCGCCTCATAACAATTCGTCTAACACCGATTTTATGAAGCCGTCCGATCAATCGATTTTTTTAGTCGGGATTTTGGTTTTAGTTTGTGTGGTTCCGATGTTGCATGTCGGACAAAACTTACTCAGCCTTCGTTCCGTCTTTGAGTTGTATCCGATTTTGTTTCTACCTCTTTTGATTCGTTTCGAGGGTAATCGTGAAAATTCCAACCGGAACCCGTTTTACAAAAAAACACAAGACGTAGAAAATATTAGAAAACTTGAAAGTGTGACCCAAGGTTCCGAGATTTCGGAATCTTCTATAACCAAAAGATCGGATTTGGGGACAAACATTCGAAAAAAAAATTGGCTGTTGTTACCCGGAATCATCTTTGTGATCTCCGGCATTTTCTTTCAAAGACTCAGTCTCGTATGGATCGGTTCCTTTTGGAATGCACTCGCCGTATTGCATATAAGCGGAATCACATTGACTTGGCCGGCTCCGTTTATAATCTTTACGATTCCGCCGGTTACCGGATTCGGTTCTCTCTTTCTTGGATACAAACTTCGTTTGATCGTCACCGAGATGAGCGTACAAATCATTCGTATTGCGGATGCGAGCGCGTATGCGATCGGAAACCAAATTTTCTTTCAGGGAAAATGGTTTGTCGTAGATCGAGTTTGTGAAGGAATGAAGATGGGACTGGCTTCGACTCTCATCGCGGCGGCGTTTATATCTCGCTCCAATCGAACCGGAGCGATTCTTATAGGTTGTTTCGTTTTTCCGTTTTGGTTTTTTTCCAACTTTTTCAGAGTTTGTGTTTTGGTTCTCTTTCAAATACCCGCCGGCTCTTGGAGGCACGAGTTTATCGGAATCATACTTTTTATTTGTGGAATCGTCGTACCGCTGGCGTTCATCTCTTTGTTGTTCCCCAAATCGAAACAAAACGAATTCAATTTTTCGAATTTAGTTTTGCGATCTCCTCCGAAAATTCTGTGGTTGATTCTTCCTTTATCAACGGCGATTTCGTTAGCGCCTATAAATCGTTTTATCACGGCAAAGTCTTATACCTGGCCTTCTAAGATCGAAACGTTTCATCTCGACGTAAATTCAACGTTAAGCGATCACAGAATCGCCGTTTATCGTTCCAGGGAGAATTATCTCATTTTAAAAAGAGATTTGTTCGCGATCGGAACGGGACACGATCCTCGAATTTGTTTTGAAGCGGTCGGTTTTTCTTTTACGGAACAAGGAGAGTGGGACGGAGTAAAAACGGCGGAACTGAAAAGTCCGTCGGGAGAAAAACCGATTCTTCTTTGGTGGTATTCGATTACCGAAAATTCAAAGTTAGGCGAAACTTCACTTGCTCATTTAACCGACTTTGCTCCGCGGCGAGCGGCTTCCGATTTGGAATGGCGTTGGAAACGTTTACTCGGCGCCGATGTGATCCAGTGGAACTTGTACGGACCGAACGAAAAGGAACTACGAGAAATTGCGGAAAGGATTTCGAAGGAGCCGTTCGACGGTGAAAAAGATCCGACCAACGCGGGAACAACAACTTCTAAAAATCGAAAGTTCTCCTACGAAATACAAATCGACCCTACCGAATAAAAAAATCCTTTGGAGTCGCCCGACAACTCCAAAGGATTTCAAGAAATCGTAATGTTTTAAAACGAAATCGGCTTCGTTTCGAAAAAACGAACCCGATAGTCCTACGTACTTTACGACTTCAAACTCAAACGAGGAACTTTTTCGTTAAAGAAACGAGACGTTTCACAAAATTCGTGTAAGGCGGATACATCAGATCGATCGAACTCAAAAGCGCCTGACGAAGAACGGAACGTTCGTGAGAAAACGCTTTGAATCCGAAAAAACCGTGATAACTACCGTGACCGGAATGATTGACTCCGCCGAAAGGAAGATTCGGATTCGCGAGGTGAAGAATCACGTCGTTGACCGCAACTCCGCCGGAAGAAGTTTCCTTCAGAATCTTTTTGATTGCACGTTCCTTTTTACCGAAGACGTAAAGCGCGAGAGGTTTCGGTTTGGAATTGATCCTTGCGATCGCCTCGTCCAAGTTCGTATAAGGAATCATAGGAAGAACCGGACCGAAGATTTCATCTTCCATAATATTCGAATTTTCAGGTACGTTGCTTAAAAGGGTGGGTTCGATATAATTTTGGGAAGCGTCCGTGTCTCCTCCCATTTCTATCTTAGCCCCTTTTTCAACGGCTTCGTGGATATAACCGGAAACTCTGCTGAAGTTTTTGTCGTTTACGATTCTACAGAAATCCGGATTTTCCTTGAGGGGTTTCGATCCGTAAAATTCCTTAACGACCGCTTTGGCCTCTTTCACAAAAGGTTGGATGAGATCCTTGGGGATGAGCAGATAATCGGGAGCGACGCAGGTTTGACCGGCGTTTAACACTTTTCCCCAAACGAGTTTTTTAGCGGCCTTTTTGATATCCGCGCTTTTATCTAGGATCGCGGGGGATTTACCGCCTAACTCCAAAGTGACGGAAGTCAGATGTTTGGCCGCCGCGGTCATCACGATCTTTCCGACGTGAGTGCTTCCCGTAAAAAAGATATGATCCAAAGGAAGTTCCATGAGAGCGCCCGAGACTTGATAGTCTCCTTCAAAGACGGCCACTTCCTCTTTCGGAAACACTTCGGTTAATATTTTTTGAATCAGATTGGAAGTAACCGGAGTGAACTCGGAAGGTTTGATGAGAACCGTGTTTCCCGCGGCGATCGCCGCCGCAAGAGGAGCGAATGTAAGATAAAAAGGATAGTTCCAAGGACCGATAATCAAAACGACCCCGCGAGGTTCGTAGAGAATTTGGCTTTTGGAGCCGAAGAGGGTCAGGGGAGTTTTGACGTCCACGGGTTTCATCCATCTACGAACGTGTTTGATCGCGTCGTTGATTTCCGAAATGGAAGGCATAATTTCGGTGATGTCCACTTCTCTTTCGTTCTTACGAAAATCGGCGTTCACCGCTTTTTCGATTTCGGGAGAGTATTTAAAAATCGCATCTCTCAGTTTTTTCAAACGTTGGATCCGCTGACTCGCCGTGGTAAGTTTCATTACTTTATGGAAATGTAGTTTTTGGAGATTAAAAACGCGTTCTATCTCCGTCTTGTTCACGGAAGGAAGGGTTGCAGTTGTTATTGGGTTAGAATTCGGTAATTTTACCGGAGATTCCTGTAAAGTTGGCATCGGAATTAGCTCCTCATCTCGTTCGGGAATTTGTTTTCGGGAAAGGCCCGATCAGTCGGGCGGCCTCATTCTATCAGCGTGGAATCCGAAAGCAATTCTTTTTATGAGCGTAAGTTTGGCGTAAGAAGCGGGGCGAATCCGGCCTTGGCGCGCCGATCTAAGAATAATCCGCTTGAGTTTCGGCCGGACCGCGCTTTCTGCTCTGATCAACAAATTGAAAGGTCTTCCGAAAAGCAAAATTTCGCGGTCATTCAATTTGTTGATCTCGCTTCAATCGCTTTCGCATTTTTTTATATGGATCTCATGGTAACTCCTAAAATCCAACGCCAATCTCCGCTTGCTGACATCTAACGTGCAAAGGGCCTTGTCGGATTTTGGAGTCCGCTTTAAAGAAAAAACGGGATTAGAAATTTTTTTTCAAGGATTCTCTACAAAGGATTTCAGATAACTTGGCAAGGAAATTTTTTTCCGAGATTTTCCATATCAGATCACTTGACAGCAAAAGAAAGAAATCGGAAGAATTAAAGAATATGAGTCAAAGTAAAACGTTGGAGCTCCACCATCATAGAGACATAGGTCTTTATAGCAATCTTACGGATTTGAATCATCCCGTGCTCGAAAATTCTCCCGTTCACTATCGGTT
>NZ_AOHC02000023.1:95000-97500 GCF_000332415.1 Leptospira weilii serovar Ranarum str. ICFT | reverse complement strand
GTATCATTTCCAAAAAAATACCTTAGGCTGGGAGAGTTGGAGTTCCTCGATTTTGCGTAGGTGAGATCGAATTCCGACGATTATTAATACAGGTCATTGTTTTTCATTTATCGATAGGGAGCACAGAATGTACGGTCAAGTAGAGAGAAAACGGGTAAACTTCGGAAAAATTACGAATCTGGATTACCTTCCCAACTTGATTCAAATTCAGAAGCGTTCTTTTGATTGGTTTCTCCAATCCGACGTTAAGGACGAAACCAAAAGAAAGCACCAAGGATTAGAAGCTGTTTTCCGGGAAACCTTTCCCATTGAAAGTCCCAACAACGACATGATCATGGAATACAGTCATTATATTCTCGGGGAACCGAAACGTTCTCCTCAGGAATGTAAGGACACGGACGCGACGTTCGCGATGCCGCTCAAAGCGGTGATCCGGTTGATCATCAAAGAAACCGGAGAAATTCGGGAGCAAACGGTTTACATGGGAGATCTTCCCGTGATGACCGAACAGGGAACGTTTATCATCAACGGAGCGGAACGTGTGGTGGTTTCTCAGCTTCACCGTTCTCCCGGTATATTCTTTTCTTATGATATGGAAAGAGACGTTTTCTCCGCCAGAGTGATTCCTTACAGAGGTTCCTGGCTGGAATTCGAAATGGACAACAAGGGAATTCTGATCGCTAAGATCGATAGAAAGAAAAAATTTCCGGCCACTCTTCTCATTAAATCACTCGGCCACGGAACCAACGAAGAAGTTCTGCGTTTGTTTTATAGTTCCAAAAAGGAAAAAATTGCGGGCGCTACTTCCAAGGATCTCAAAAAAATTCTCGGAAGAAGAACCATCAACGACATCATCAATATGGAAACCGGAGAGGTAATGCTCGAAGCCGGTTCCAAAGTCAACGAAGACAATATCTCCATCTTAAAAGAGATGAAGGTGAAAGAAGTCGAGTTGATGGAATTCCCGAAAGGAAAAGACAATCCGATCCTGATCAACGCTTTGGAAAAAGACGGAGTGAACGACTACGAGGACGCGATCCTCAAGTTTCATTCTCTCATGCGTCAGGGCGAACCTTCTACGATCGAGAACGCAACCGCGGAATTGACTCGTCTTTTCTTCTCTCCGAAAACTTTTGATCTCGGAGACGTGGGACGTTACAAAATCAATTCTAAGTTTGAATTCAACAATCCGAAAGAATTTTCCGGTGAAAAAGCGCGCGTCCTAAGGCCGGCGGATATCATCGAAACCGTTCGTTACATTCTGAACCTTTTCTCGGAAACCGAAAACTACTATCCGGACGATATCGATCACCTCGGTAACAGAAGGATTCGTTCCGTGGGAGAGTTGATCTCCAACCAACTCAAGACCGGATTCTCCAGAGTGGAAAGAGTGATCAAAGAAAGAATGACCGTTCAGGAGATCGAAACTCAAACTCCTCAACTTCTCATTTCGATCAAACCGATCACCGCGGTGATCAATGAATTTTTCGGTTCTTCTCAACTTTCTCAGTTTATGGATCAGACAAACCCTCTCGCGGAGCTGACTCACAAACGAAGATTGAACGCACTCGGTCCCGGAGGTCTTTCGAGAGACAGAGCCGGTATGGAAGTGCGGGACGTTCACTATTCTCACTACGGTAGAATGTGTCCGATTGAAACTCCGGAAGGTCCGAACATCGGTCTGATTCTTTCTATGTCTTCGTATGCTCGCGTAAACGACTACGGATTTTTGGAAACTCCGTACAGAACCGTGAAAAACGGAAAAGTCACCGGTCAGATCGAACACCTTACCGCAGACAAAGAAGAATATCATTATATCGCTCAGGCTTCGGGTGTGATCGACGAGAAAGGCGAGTTGAAAAACAAACTGATCTCCACTCGTCACAGAGGGGACTTTCCTTTCCGTAACCCGAGCGAGATCCAGTATATGGACTTGGCTCCTCTTCAAGTCGTTTCGGTTTCCACCGCGCTCATTCCATTCTTGGAACACGACGACGCGAACCGCGCCTTGATGGGTTCCAACATGCAACGTCAGGCGGTTCCTCTTCTTCGGGAAGAAGCGCCGTTTGTCGGAACCGGTATGGAAACCAGAGCCGCTTACGATTCTAGAATTTGTATCGTAAACAAACACGACGGCGTTGTAGTTTCCGTGGACGCGGAGCAAATCGTCGTGGAGAGAAAGGGCGGAAAAGAATCCGACAAATACGAACTGACTAAATTCAAAAAGACCAACCAAGGAACCTGCTTCAACCAGAAGCCGATCGTGGGTGTGGTTCACTCCGATTTTAACGGAAAGGTTACGAAAGTTTCCAAAGAAAAAATCGAAGTAACACGGGATAACGGAGATGTAAAAGAATACATTCTCCAAGTGGGAAGCAGACAATATGCTCCGATCGTTTCTTCCGGTGAGGAAGTAAAACGAGGAACCACTCTCGCAGGACAAATCGTAACCGGTGAGAAGTTGGATGAGATCGGAAACATCCTCGTGAAAGGAACGGTT
>NZ_AOHC02000023.1:0-72500 GCF_000332415.1 Leptospira weilii serovar Ranarum str. ICFT | reverse complement strand
CCCGTAGTAAAAATCATGAGAAGGGAGGGAGTTGATCTCTTCCTTAAGTCCAGTTATACTTTTAATAAAGATAAATTTCACCGCAAGGGTCCTCCTGGGATGCCTACAAAGCGGAAAGGGAAAGTGTCGGAATACGGCGCTCAGCTCCGTGAAAAACAAAAACTCAAAAGAGCTTACGGACTTTTAGAAAAACAATTCCGCAGATACTACGAAGAGGCGTCTCACGCGCACGGTGTGACGGGTGAAATTCTTCTACAACTTTTGGAAAGAAGATTGGATAACGTAATCTATCGTCTTGGATTTGCGGTGACTCGCCGCCAAGCGAGAAACTTTATCGCTCACAGACACGTTCTTGTGAACGGAGAAAGAGTGGATATTCCTTCCTACAGACTGAACGTAGGGGATAAGGTGGAAATCCGCGAGAAGTTTAGAACTTCTACGTTCGTGGCTGATAACATTCGTTTGTCTCAGTCGTTGCAGGGAGTTCCATCCTGGTTGTCGGCGGATTACACAAACTTTGGCGGGGACGTTACGGCATTACCGGAGCGTCATCATATCGATTTACCGGTTAAAGAACAGGTAATCGTAGAGCTTTACTCGAAATAAAATCTGATAGAAGGGTCTCAAATTGTCTCTCAAAAGCTTACTCAAAGGATTTAAACGTCCTAAGAAGATTGAATTCAACACGGAAGCGAACGCTCCCAATTATGGGAAGTTCGTTGCAGAGCCTTTTGAAAGGGGTTTTGCGACAACTATCGGTAACTCTCTCAGAAGGACACTTATGTCCTCGATCGAGGGAGCTGCGATTTCTGCGATTCGTATCGAAGGGGTAAACCACGAGTTTTCCTTCATCGAAGGTGTTGCGGAAGACGTAACGAGAATCATTCTGAACTTAAAACAAGTTCGTAT
This sequence comes from Leptospira weilii serovar Ranarum str. ICFT, assembly GCF_000332415.1. GTDB lineage: Bacteria > Spirochaetota > Leptospiria > Leptospirales > Leptospiraceae > Leptospira > Leptospira weilii_A. The sequence goes on along the minus strand of NZ_AOHC02000023.1, from coordinate 71,591 downwards.
TAAATACGAGCCTGAAGAAAAAGATCAGAGCAAGATCATTCATCTCGAACTGAAAGGCGCCGGGTATTTCAGAGCGGGAGATCTCGCCGTGGATTCTTCCATTGAAATTATGAACCCGGATCTTCATATCGCGACTCTGAATGAAGATGCAAATCTGGTGATGGATTTGGAAATTCAGAGAGGAAGAGGTTACGTTCCTGCGGAAGAAAAGAAAAAAGATATCGAAGTACTCGGAACGATTCCTGTGGATTCTATCTTTTCTCCGGTTCAAAAAGTGGTTTTCGAAGTTTCTGAAACCCGTGTGGCTCAGAGATCCGATTACGAAAAACTGACTCTGGAAGTATGGACCGACGGTTCCGTATCGGCTGACGACGCCGTAGCTCAAGCTGCGAAAATTTTAAAAGAACATCTTACGGTATTTATCAATTTCGAAGAAGAGCTGGAAGAAGAAGACGACGAACTGGATGAAGCGGATGAAAAACTCAAAGCTTCCTTGTCAAAACACGTGGAAGAATTGGAACTTTCCGTTCGTTCTCTCAATGTGCTGAGAAGTTTGGAAATCGATTTTATCGGAGATCTCGTAAAAAGATCGGAAGAAGAAATGTCGAAATCCAAACACTACAGCGACCAGTGTCTGCAAGAGTTGAAAGTGAAACTTTCCACTCTGGGTCTTTCCTTCGGAATGAGGGATTTCTAAAATGAACAAAAGAAATAAAGTAAAACATTTAAACCGAAACAAAGGTCACAGAGACGCGTTGATCAACAACATGATTACGAGTCTTTTTAAGTATGAAAGAATCGAATCTACTCAAGCAAAATTGAAAGTGATTCGTTCTCACGCGGAGAAACTGATTACAAGAGCTAAGAAAAATCTTGTAGTGGATCTGAAACCCGAGGTTCAACTGCACAACAAACGCGAAGTGATGAAAAGAATCAAGGATCGCGAAGTTGTGGTGAAACTTTTCGAAGATATCGCGAAACGTTTCGAAAGTAAAAATGGCGGTTATACCCGCGTGTTAAAACTCGTGAACAGAGCTTCCGATAATTCGGAGGTTGGAATTTTGGAGCTGACTTCTAGAAAAGAAAGATCGATTCTTCTCAAAGAAAGAGAAGAAAAACGAGATACTCAGGAGAAAGTAAGAGAAGAAAGAAGAACCGCAAGGAAATCCGCCGGGGCTCCTCCGGCACCCGCAAAAAAATAAGCGGCTTCTAATCAGGAAAAAAGGAATAGAAAAGAAATAGAGTTCTTTGTTTTCCCGAACTTTTCGGAATCACGGAAAAACCCGGTTATACACGATTGTGTTGCCGGGTTTTTTATTGTTTTCGCGCCGAATCAAACCGGCGTATAACATTATGATTTAAAAATTCTTATACCAATTGCAAAAAGTCGTACCCGTATTACATACAGATCGACGAAGGACTAGTTTAGAGCCTATTAGCTATGAAATTCGCGAGCTGCGGAGCGACCCAGGAAACGCCTTCCTATGGGTCGGCGCTCAGGGAGCGAACGCACCTGAGTTTCTGATTCGCCCAAGATTTCAACCGTCGAATTCACGTTAACTTACAATCGCTAGCAGCGGCGACCAAGCCGGAATGAAGATTACCGGTAAGAATAATCGAAAAAGAAATAGAATCGGCGCGCTTCTCTTCGGCTTTATCATACAATGACGGGGAAATTGCTTCTCCAACAAGTATAATCCGGCCGCAGTAGTAATCAACGGTAACGTAAAAATCGAATTCGAAAGAAACTCAGTTCAGTCATCGAATGAGGGAATTCAAAAAATCAAATCTATCCACTCGATAGCTCCAAGGGAAAATCCGAGTTGAGAAATCGAATACAAAGAGAAGAAAATCAAATTACTAAAAGTGAATATTGTAGGGAAAAAAGAGAAGTGGTACCGCCAAGGGGAATTGAACCCCTGTTCCAAGAATGAAAATCTTGTGTCCTAACCACTAGACGATGGCGGCGTATGAGAACTGATCCTTGAGTCGTCGGGGATTCGAACCCCGGACCCATTCCTTAAAAGGGAATTGCTCTACCAGCTGAGCTAACGACTCGAAGCGTTACGAAATACACGATATTTATCGAGTGTCATGGGTCAATCAAAAACGTCGAAAAAAACTCCGGTTCTTAAAAAGAATCTCCATGAATGGTATCTTTTCTGTCCGGCCCGGTGGATACTAAATTGATTTTCACTCCGATAAATCTTTCCAAGGTAGAGATATAATCCTTACACTTCTCGGGAAGTTTTTGAAATTCGCGAATGCCGGAAATATCCGATTTCCATCCTGGAAATTCTTCATAGATCACTTCCACTTTTTCCAAACCTTGCGATGGAAAACAATCCAGAGTTTTCCCGCCCAGTTTGTAGCCGACCGCAACCGGAATCTTATCATAGTCGGAAAGAATATCGATCTTCGTCAATGCGATCGAAGTAATTCCGTTAATCCGAACGGAATGTTTCAACATTTCCGCGTCAAACCAACCGCAACGTCTCGGGCGTCCGGTGGTCGCTCCGAATTCTCCGCCTTTTTGACGAAGAGCTTCTCCGGCTTCTCCTAAAAGTTCCGTCGGAAAAGGACCTTCTCCCACTCTTGTCGTATATGCCTTCGTGATCCCGATCACGTGTTTGAGATGTTGAAACGAAATTCCGGTTCCGATCAACGCGCCTCCGGTTGTCGGGTTGGAACTCGTAACATACGGATACGTTCCGAAGTCCACGTCCAAGCCGGTTCCTTGCGCGCCTTCCAATAAGACCCGTTTTCCTTTTTTGAGTTCCGCATCCAAATAATATGCAGTATTTATAATATTCTTTTTTACTTTGGAAAGAAAAAATTTCAAACCTTCGTTGATATCGTTATAGGAAACGGAAGGCATTCCGTAGAGTTTGTCGAGTTCGCGATTTTTTTCCTCGACCAAATGTTTCAAGCGGGACTCGTAGGAATTGTCCAAAAGATCTCCTACTCGTAGTCCGGTCCTCATCATTTTATCCGCATAACAGATCCCGATTCCCTTTTTCGTGGTTCCGATCTTGTGTTCTTGGCTTAACGTAGTTTCTCTGGCGGAATCGATTTGGGAATGATACGAAAAAAGAAGATGGCACGCGTCGCTTAACAAAAGTTTGTCGTAAACGGGAAATCCTTCCTTTTGAAGGCGATCACATTCTTCTATGAAAAAAAGAGGATCCAGAACAACTCCGTTTCCGACCACACAAATCGTTTGATCGTAGATCACTCCGGAAGGAACCAAATGGAATACGTATTTTTTTCCGTGAACGACGACGGTATGTCCGGCATTCGCGCCGCCTTGATAACGAACGATGATGTCCGTGTCCTTGGAAAGAAAGTCGATAACCTTCGCCTTTCCTTCATCACCCCATTGGGTTCCTACTACTAACGATGCGGGCATAGTTTTTCCTCAAATATTTGATTACGTTTCATGATTTGGAGTCGGGAACAGGGCTTCTAAGAGAAACTTCCAATGTGTTCACTACAAGCGCATAACCGCTCGCGTCTTTTTGAACTCCCGAAAACATTTCGTAGAGATGATCGTAGGACCCGCCCGTTACTACCGGATCGGGAGAACCTTGCAGATATCCTTGAAAGACAAAACCCGTATAATAGTTCAGATCTCTCAAAAGGGAAAAGTCGATACAAAGATCGATCTTTCTTTTTTTGGATTCCCAGGATTTAAAAATCCAGGAAGTTTCTTCGAGAATGAAATTTAAACTTTTTTGCAGATCTTTTGAAAGAGAAGCGATGTTCAGAGAATTTCTCAAGGAATCCGGATCGAAGTTCAATACGAGCGCGTTTAATAAGCGGATCAAATCGGAATGATTCTTTTTTTCTCCGAAAATTCTTTCGATCTCGTTGCCGTTTTTCTGATAGAGTAACGTGGAAAGAATTTGGATTTCGTTCGAACCGAGTTCGAACTCTTGAACGATGGACTGAAACAGATTCACGTTTCCTAAAATAAGCGTTAGTCTGTTTTCGAGAGGAAGTAAGGAAACGATTTCGTCCAATTCTTCCAAAATTTTGAATGTGTTTTCCTTTCCGGAAACTCCGATCGATTCGGCGCCGATCTGCAAAACTTCCTTACGAGATGCGCTTCCCTTTATACTTTCCCTAAAAACTCTTCCGATATAAAAGATATTTTGATTTTCTCTTTGATGAGAAAAACCGGCCATCCCTTTGACCGCTTGAACAGTGAGATCGATGCTGGGAGAAATCTCGTTGCCGGAAAGATCACGAATTCTGAATAAAGAAGAAGAGTCGGGCGCGGAAACGGTTTGAAGAAACGTGGAGCTATAATCGAACGCCGGTAAGAATACTTCCGAGTATCCTTTTTTTTTAAGAACACCGGATACGGTTTCCAATAAGATCCTTCTATCTTTGCTGTCTTCGGGTCCGAGAAAGTGAAATCCGTCCGGGATCCATTTTTTCTGGCTGGGTTCTGGAAGATTCTGATTCATGTTTTGAAAGACTTCAACGCCAGAATACAGTTCAATACTAAGACGTTAGATTTCAAACCTTTTTAAAAAAATAGAATGACAATTCCCATGCAAACGAATGATTATCAACCGATCCAGGATCTTTTCATCGTTAGATTTCTATCTATGACATCGATAAGTCCTTTCAACAGGCTTTTCCGGGATATCTCCGAAGCGGTGAGAACCCGTTCGAAAATTTCTTTTCGTTCGGAAGTTTCGAAAACGATTTCAAACTCCGTTCCTTGATCGTATCGGGATATAAAAAATCCGGTTTCTCGTTTTGAGAAACGGTTATTAAAGAATTTATTTTTGGACGTACTTAGGAAGGTATACGATGGTCGATAAGGAATCCAGCGTAGGCAAGTGGCAGAAGGAATTTTTTGAAAACATTCATTTATTCAAACGTTCCGGAATGACGGAGGAAGAAGCCAAAAAGATTCTCCAGAAATTTTTATATCTTTCATCGATTACTCCTATGCCTCCGGTGATGGACGTATTCAAAGAACCGAATCTTCTGGAAACGGTCGGAGTTTATACTTCTCCCGAACAAAGATCCAGAGAATTTATGATGGAGTTCCTCTCTCCGATTATGAAGCAGTTCACCGTGGAAGGTGTGGACAACCTAAAAGCGGTCAAACCTCTGATCGGTAAATATCCGATCACTCTGATTTCCAATCACCTGTCTCATTTGGACGCGCCCGCGATCTTTCATCAGCTTTATAATTGTTCTCCCGAAGGAAAGTCGATCGCGGAACAACTCGTTTTTATCGCGGGTAGACTTGCCTACGAACCCGATTTTACCCGCCTCGGTCTTTATATGTTCGGAACCCTTCTGGTTTGTTCCAAAAGGGATATGGCGGACAATCCGAGTCTTTCCGATGTGATGACCAAAATCAATATGAGGGCTTTTCGTCATTCGCAAAAACTGCAATCGGAAGGTAAGATCGTCGCGATTTTTCCGGAAGGAACCCGTTCCAGAGACGGAAGGCTGATGCCGTTTGTCGAAACGGTTTATCACTACGTCGCTAACAAGGTCATCATTCCTATCTCTCTGGAAAAGACGGACAAGATCCTCCCCACTACAAGTCTGCTTTTCAATCAGGTGAACGGAAAACTCGTGATCGGCAAACCCGTGTTAGTCGGGGAACTTTCCCGTAAGCTGATGGATTCCTTTCCTAAGGACGTGGAACAACTTCAGTTTCCGGAACACGGCGATAAAAAACAATTCCTGATCGACAACCTCGCTCTTCTCGTGGGTTCCAATCTAAACAAACACCAACACGGAACTTACAGAAATCTCTACAAAGGGGACGTTTCCGGTAAGAATATTCTCATCAAGTTTCCCAAGGAACCGGAAGAAAAAATCGTAGTGATCGGCGCGAGCAGCATGTCGATTGCGGTTGCGACCCTTCTTGCAAACAAGGACGTAGTTGTTTATCTTTATCATCCGGATCAAACGTATACGGAACAATGTAATACGGAAAGAAGGGAGTTGAAATATTATCCTCTTTACAAACTTCCTCCGAATTTGATTTTTACGTCCGATCCGGAAGTGTTAAAAACCGCGACCTTATTCATTCAAGGAACCAACCCTTGGGAACTGATCAACGTTTATCCCGAAATTCAACCCTACTTAAACAGGAACAAGGCTCCTTTTTTCAACGTGGTCAAAGGTTTTACGAGTGCGGGTTTGATTTTGGACGAGGTCCAGACCGCGTTCGGTCTTGAGGACGATCGTCTCGGGGTGATCGCCGGAGCTTGTTATCCGGATCAGATTATGGAGAGAAAAATTTCCGGCTTTGAGATAGCGGCGTCTAACGCGTCCCTCATTCCGAGAGTTCAAAAACTTTTTACCACCGGTTATATCTTTCCGAGACCGGCGAGAATTCCGACCGACGTCAAAGGCGTCCAATTGGGGGGCGCTCTCAAAACGATCTACGCGCTTGCAATGGGAATCGTGGAAGGGTATTTCACGCAGACACTCGGAGGCAACGTGGACAATTCTCTGTTTCATTTATCCAATCGTTTTTTTACGGAGATGACCGCGATCGGTACGAAGATGGGAGGGCAGCCCGAAACCTTCCTCGGTCTTTCCGGACTTACCGACTTTATGCTTTCTTGTTTCGGAACGGAAGCAAAAGACAGGAAGACCGGTTACGATATCGCATACGGTTCTCCGTCCGAAAGAATGTCGAACGGATTTTACGGTCTCAAGGTGATGCCGAATCTGATGCAGATCACGGCGGAGAATACGCCGATTCTTGCGGCCGCTTACGAAATCGTAATCAACAAAAAGAATGTGAATCAGATCATCGAGATGTTGGAAGGTAGGTTGGCGAGAATTTAAGGCCGAATTCTAAGAATTTTCACCGGTCAACGGATTCAAAAAACATACTATACTCATTGATGTGAGTTCGGTATAACCGATGCGAAAGCGATCGTAGTGGAAATCCTGCAATGCAACATGATTCAAAGCATGAATACTTTGGAATATACTAATAATATAACATGTTGCTTTGCAGATTGGAACGAAGAGCGCGGTCCAGCCCAAAAACCGGAGCGGCACCGCTCTCTATGAATCGCAGCGCCGGGGCTGGATTCGCCCAAACTTTCCAGCCGCTGAATTTGCGTTACTTAAGCGAAAATTAGATCGCGTGCGTTTTTAGACCCGTAAATTTTCCCTGACCCAAAAGTTCTACGTTTCTGTGGAACTTTTCCCGTTCTCCCGGAAAAGAGGACTTCGCGACCAGTTCCATTCCCAAAATCAGATTTCCGACTTCGTCATAAGTGACCCAACGGATCGCTCCGAACACTTTGAAATAACCTTGCATACGAATGTAAATGTCGAAAACGAATCCCGTGTGTTTGGGAAGGGTTTGGATCAGATGCGCGTCGGTGATTTTGACGCAGATGCCGTTGTTCGAAATGTCGATGATCGGAAATTTTTCCGTCGTCATGACGGTGTTGGATTCTTTGATACGAGCGACCATCTCTTTGGAAAGTTCGGCTAATTTTTCGATCGTGTCCTTACCGAGAGGTTTTTCCTTGTTTCTTACCCAGATATAACCGAGAGGAATGGATTGTCTCGAGTGATTGATATAAACGATCGGATAGATGATTTCAGTGATGATTTTTTCATCCTTGTATTTCCTCATCATAGAATCGATTTCTTCGTTGATCTGATCTTCGATATCGATTTGGTTTTCGTTTTTGGACTTATAAGATTCTTCCAGGGAAGTGTTTTCAATGTGAATGTATTTTTTGCTTCGTTTTACCAATTCGAATTTTTCATCCTGATCGGATTTGAAAACGTCGATTTCGATCAAACCGAGTTGATCCGTTTTTAATTTCGTTTTGTAGTCTTCAAAACATACCTTGACCAAAGTGGGAATGTTGAACAAGGACGCATCGATTACCGTTTTGGAAGAATTGATGTTCGTGACGTGAGCCGCGTCTTCCGCAACGGGATAACGGGGAAACGCACGGTTGGTTTTGGCGATCGAGATTTTGTTTACGCTGAGTTCTACGAGTTTTGAGTTGAGGTGTTTCAAAAAACTACATTCCAATTGGACGTACTTGGCGAGAATGCGATACAATATGATTTCTTCGTCTTCGGGAAGCGCCTTGTCGCCCGATATTTCCACGACGATTTTTTCCCCGTTATCCACGTATTTCTGAATGGTAACTGTTTCCTTATCGACGTCCCCTCTTACGCTTAGGCTTTGTTTCAATAAATGTTTTTCAATAATATGTTTTCTTTGTTCCGGAGAATTTATGACGTCTAAATCTCGATTGCCCAGCTTCATTCCATTCATTGAACTCATTGTAAAATCCCTACTCGATACAAAATATAACCGCTTAGTATAGAATGCAATGGATTGTTAATTCGGTAAATATAAAATTTATCTTGCGGATTCTCAAGTTATAGAATCGTTTCTTTTGACGGAAACAAAATCGTATCCTTTCTGAAAGGGTCGGGGTTAGGATTTGATTTTGAATTTTCTTTCCCGTCTGCGTCATTCGATCTTATACAATTAAGGTGAGTTTCGGTCATTTACATACGAACAGTTTGCTTAAGAGACATAGATGGGAGGTTGTAAAAGGAAAACCTTTTTGAAAAATGCAGGAGTTCCCACGTTTCTAGGGGTTACGAGTTCATTTTTAAATTTGCGATTAATCAAATCCTACTTCGGTTCCGAGCGACAAAACAAGGAAACGAAAAGGCGGGTTGTTTGGGTTTGAAAATTTTTCAAACGACTTCCAAACGGGCCAATTGCGGTTTAAAGATTTTCCGGAAGGAGACGAACCTTGTATTTTGAGGCCATCTTTTTCAAGGATTGGTCGTCGATGTGGTGAATGTTTTTTCCGTTATGATAGTTTTCCACCGTGACGACAAAAACCGCATATTCGAATTCGGATGCAATTTGAAAGTAGGGTTTCATTTCCCAAGAAAGAGTAAACGTGTTGTCCGTAAAAATTTTCGAGGTTCCTTTCTCCGCTTCTTTTCGAACGCGCTCTTCACAGTGTTTGTATGCGAGATGATTTTTCTTAAAATCGAAATCGTATTCTTTCGTCTTTGAATCCGTAAAATAATCGTCCACGCTGAATACGGGATATTTCCCGTTTTCGGACAAGAGTTTGGCAAGTGTACTTTTACCGGCTCCCGGAATACCTCTGAGTAAGACGAGGGACTTGTTCATTTCTTTTACTTTACAAATACGTTGAATTGATTAGCCTATAGGAAAACATCCAGCAGAAAAATCTTTCGTTTTTGGAAGAGTGGGAAAGAGAAAAAGGTTTAGGAAAAGAATGAAATACTTAGAAACGGAACAGATCATTCCATCCAAAGGAATGTCTTATACGATGTACGAAGTGGAAGGCGAGGATCAGATCCAAAAGATGATGACTTATATTCCCGACACGGACGAAATTCATATCTATCCGAAACCTCCGGTCAAAAAATTATACAAACCGGAACTTTGTAAGGTGATCGACGAAGTCGTTTTTTCGGAACTTTGGAAGTTGGGAGAAGAAAGAAAAGCGGCTCGATGAAAAGTTGTGAGCTCTGGCCTCGGAGAGAATCGAACTCCCGACACAAGGATTTTCAGTCCTCTGCTCTACCGACTGAGCTACAAGGCCGAACTCATGAACAGAATAGAAAAGCGGCTCGCACTGTCAACGAAAAAGATCGGCAACGCTCGTTCTCTTAGGATGGTTGGTTGGGAGAGACGGAATGTCTTCTTCATCTAAAATTTGTAATCCAATTCTTCGTGAAAAAGAGAGAAAGAATATGGTCGATTTTCAAATCGTCTCTCGAGGGATTCACGATCGTGAAGTTCTCTCCGCAATGCGTTCGGTTCCAAGAGAATGTTTTGTACCCGATTCCCACTTCTTTCAAGCGTACGACGATAGACCGTTACCGATCGGATGTCGTCAGACGATTTCACAACCGTTTATGGTCGCATGGATGTCTCTGCTTCTTGAAATCCGAAAAGGGGATAGGGTTTTTGAAATCGGAACCGGCTCGGGTTATCAAAGCGCGGTTTTGATTTTTCTCGGAGCAACGTTATTCTCCGTCGAGTTTTTCGATTCCCTCCGTAAAATTGCGATTCAAAATTTGGAACGCTGGAAGCCGGGTTGCACCGAGGTAAATCGTTTTGTCGGCGGAAATGCGACTCAAATTCTCAAGCCGGATCTCCAGTTCGATAAGATGATTTCCTGCGCGGCGCTTCCCGATCTTCCCGACGCGGGGAGTTCCTACTTTCGTTCCCTGGTTCCGGGAGGGATTTTTATCTTTCCGATGGGAAAACAAGAACAGCTTTTGATGATCGCAAAAAGAAACCGGGGCGGCTGGTCTTTTGAATCGGTGGGCGGAGTGAAATTCGTTCCCTTACTTTAAGGCGTTAAATTCTGAAACGTCGTGACCAACCTACGCTTCGAGTGGTTTTACAGAATCAGGAAATTATACTTTGTTAAAGTCTAATCACCTCGATTAGGAAAATCCCTTGCACCCTGGCCCTCTATCCACTGGTCCCTAGAACGTGTGAGTTCCCACATTTTTTAAAAAGGGTCTATAAATCAAAATGTCTCCATCTTAACTTCTTCTTCGTCTTTTTCGATATATTCTTTCTAATTTCCTGGCACCAAACTCAGACTCCCTACATCTATTTCATTTTTACGCTTTAAACCCGTTTTTAATGAAAATGACAATTTATTTATAATAAAGAGTCAATTTTATGTCTTAAAAGTCTAAATTTACTTTACAATCCCATCGTTAAATGATCTTTCCTGTGACTCGAATGAAGAAAGAAATCGGGGTATAGAAGACCGAGTTTTCTTCCTTAAAACAAGTAAGGAGAACATTAGATGAAGATTGAATTGGGTATTCGGAAAGTTCAAAATCGATTCAGAAGGATCGGTCTGACTGTATGTTTTTTAATCTCTCTATTCGGCGTGAATTCGATTAGCGCCGCGTATACAAGGGAAATTCTTACGTATGATTTGATTGGCCGAGGTTATTATTCCTTTTACACCACCTATTATACGATCAATGTCGTTCATTACAAAAGACCTAGCGGGGGACCGATCATTGTGAATCCGAAATCGGTTCTGTTCGTTCACGGTTTCGGAGATAACAGCACACTCTTTGAACCGTTGGCCAAAGAATTGATCAACCAAGGAAAGGCTCATCACGTTTACATCATGGATCTTCCCGGACACGGAGCCAGTACGGTCGCTCCCGGCACCGCGGCAAAACCGGCTTACGCGAGTGATTTGACCGTATTTAATTACGGAGACGCTCTACGCGCTTTGCTCGGTAGGATGACGATTACGGAAAATAAAAAGATCCAGACTATCGTCGGGCATAGTATCGGCGGTCTCGTCATTCAGACGATCCAGAGCCGATTTCAGAAAGCCGGTTCCAGTCTTTTGACCGCATTCGGTATCGAAAATACGATCCTGATCGCGAGCGATATTCCTGCTCCCTTACCTTGGTATGGAGGGGACGCTCCTATGTGCGATCCGATAAACGATATCTCGTGCGGTTCCGCAAAAAGTTTTGTTTGGAACTTTAGGCTATTGAAGATTTTGGACTCATTTCCTTTTCCGCCGTACTTAGTACTGGGCCTTTTTGTGCAAACGCCGGATGATTTTTACATCAATACGAAATTTGCTGTGAACGGTGTGCCGGTTACGGGCGCTCCCACTGCGGCACAATTGGAGACTATGAGCAATCTGGAACCGTATCCGGCCGCGGCCAACATCGTCGGTTTGGATCCTTCCGGCGAAACGACCAATGCCGTTCCGCGATTGTCCGTTTCTCAGAATATATGGAACGGCTTTAATCTCAAAGTGATATGGCTGGATAAGGACATATTTTTCAGTCAATCGGAAACTCAGGGGCTCGCAGAATATCTCAAAGCGGGTTTGAATGCGATCACGATTTCCGACGCCGAGGCCGTTCACAATTCGCCTTTTTCCAAGCCGTCCCTTTTTCTTTCCCTTTTTTAGATTCCTTTCAATCGACGACCGTGCCGGATTTGGCGCGTCGTCGCGTTGTGTAAATTACAGTTTTTTTAATATATAAAATTTAAAATATTCTAAAATGACAATGTTTATGTAATTAATCGGCACTGGAAATAAATTTAGAATATTCCAAAATAATAACATTATTTATAAACGTTATTTGAATCCCTAACTCCTAGCCCCTAATTCCTAACCCCTAAAACATTCGCATTTCTCCGATAAAAAAGAAAATTTTTTTGAAATTACCCGAGCGCCCGACGTTTTAGTTGTCCTTTTGATTAAACTACAACTTTGTCCTAAACGCGTAAATTTCTGATTTACATCCTCGCCTCCGGTTTGATTCTTCTTTAGGGCTTTTTTCCGAAACCCAGTTTCTTGACTTGAAAATTGGAAAAGTCCCGGCTTGAAATACATATCGATAAAGAGATAAACAACTATGGATCTATTGAACCCTAAAAAAACGGAATTTAAACATCTGGACGAGAAATCCGGAAACATCATGAAACGTACGATCGCCTTTTTCGAAAAGAAAGGTAAGAACAAGTTAAAGGAAGACGATCGAAATCAAACTTGGTATGCGGATTTTCTCGAGTTTCAAAAACAGGAAAAGATTTTTGCGACCTTGATGACTCCCGCGGGTTACGGGGAAAGCGATTCCAGATGGGACACGACTCGGATCTGCGACTTTAACGAGATCGCGGGTTTTTACGGACTTTGTTACTGGTATACGTGGCAGGTTTCCATGTTGGGGCTCGGTCCGATTTGGAACAGCAGGAACGAGGAGATCAAACATAGAACCGCAAAACTGTTGTTAGACGGAGAAATTTTCGCTTTCGGTCTTTCCGAAAAAGAACACGGAGCGGATTTGATTTCCAGCGATATGTCTTTGGAAAACAAAGGCAACGGAAACTACGTCGCTAACGGACGAAAATACTATATCGGAAATTCGAACAAGGCCGCCATCGTTTCCACTTTCGGAAAAATGAAAGACACGGGGAACTACGTTTTCTTTGCGGTCGACTCGCGTCATAAGAATTACGAGTTGATCCAAAACGTCGTCAACTCTCAGAGTTATGTGGGAGAATACGCGTTAAAAGATTATCCGATTTCCGAAAAGGACATTCTTTCCAAAGACAGAGAGGCTTGGGACGCTTCCTTGAGTACGATCGCGATTTGTAAATACAATCTAGGTTGGGCTTCGATCGGAATCTGCACTCATTCTTTTTACGAGGCTCTTAATCATGCTTCCAAAAGAAGATTATTCAATCGTAATGTAACCGACTTCTCCCAGATCAAACAGATGTTCGTCGACGCGTATTGTAGGCTTTTTTCGATGAAACTTTTCGCTTCGAGAGCCAAGGATTATATGAGATCCGCGTCCGCGACCGACAGACGTTATCTGCTCTTTAACCCGATGGTCAAAATGAAAGTTACGATGCAGGGCGAGGAAGTCATCAATCTTCTTTGGGACGTGATCGCGGCGAAAGGTTTTGAAAAGAATATGTATTTTGAAATGGCCGCCAAAGACATCCGGGGACTTCCCAAACTCGAAGGAACCGCACACGTCAACATGGCCTTGATCATCAAGTTCATGAACAATTATTTCTTCGAGCCGAATTCCGCGCTTCCGGTAATTCCTAAAATCAACGAGTTTAAGAACGACGACTTTTTATTCAACCAAGGAACCACAACGAAAGGTTTTGAAAAGATCACTTTCCGTGATTACGACGAAGTGTACGCGAGCGTGGACCTTCCGAACGTTAGGATTTTCAGAAAACAGATTGTGGTCCTGAAGGAATTTTTAAAGTCCACACCTCCGGATTCGAAACAGTCCAAGGATTTGGATTTTATGCTGATCCTCGGTGAGTTGTTCACGTTAGTCGCCTATGGTCAACTTTTGATCGAAAACGCTTCGATCGAAAAGGTGGAAGACGACCTCTTAAGTCAGATTTTCGATTTTATGGTGAGGGACTTTTCCAAATACGCGCTTCAACTCTATTCCAAAAGAAGCAGTACGAAAGAGCAGATGGAAAAATGTTCGGCTATGATTTTTAAACCTTCGGAGGACGAAGAACTTTTCAACCGCGTTTGTGCTAAGGTTTATTCCTACAAAGACGCTTACGAAATGGCGCCTTGAACGTGAACCGCGTTTTTATTTTCCGCGTTAGTCGCGTTGTAAAATGAGTTTTCCATGGATTCGGTTCGTTCCAAAAAAGAAATTAAATCAATCCTCGCAGATCTTTGGGATTCTACGGATGCGGATGAAAGTTTTTGGGTTTCCAAAATCGAATCGGATCTCTTGCGGAAAAAAGTGAAATTCCCGTTATTGGAGTTTGTGGGAAAGGAACTCTATTTTAAAATTCCGAATAAAAAACAGATCTCCTTTACGGATCAAATCATAAATTTGAAACATATGGGAGGTTACGTTATCGCCGCGATCCTACTTCAACTTCGTTGGGAAAATCATTTCGAAGAATCCTTAAAAAAGGCGGTCGATTATATCGTCTTGGGAAACGAATGGTATGTTTGCGATATCGTCGGAGAAAGGGTTATGGGTTACTTTCTTCTCAAACAACCCGAACGTTCTCTTCCGATTTTAAAAACCTACCTCGATCATAAAAACGTTTGGGTCGTTCGTTCCGTCGGCGTCGCCGCTCATTACGCGGTCAAAAAAGGTCTCGGAAAAAAATACGTGGAGGAAACGTTTCGACTTCTCTTAACAAAAGCCGATACAAAGGACTTTCATTCGAAAAAAGGAATCGGCTGGGCCTTTAAAACCGTTTCCAAATTCCATCCAGATATCATTCAAAAATTTGAATCTCATTTGAAAACGGACGGATCGATTCAACCGTTCTTTAAAACAAAAATCGAAATCGGACTGAGTCGATCCGCTAAATATGCCTCAAAGTATCCGGATTAAAAACGTCTTAAATAAAACCAAACGAAGAGATCCTTGGTTTTTGGACGATTATACCGTCAACCCTTACAGCGGTTGTTCGTTTCGATGTTTATATTGTTATGTGGGCGGAAGCAAATACGGCTTGAACATCGAAGATAAACTTTCCTTTAAGGAAAACGCGGTGGAAGTTCTGGATCGACAACTCCGAAACTGCGTCAAAAAGAACCGTTACGGAATCATCGTTCTTTCCTCGGCAACCGATCCTTATCTTCAATTCGAAAAAGAACTCGGTCTCACGAGGGAGCTACTTAAGATAATTCTAAAATACAAATTTCCCGTTCATATTCTCACTAAATCGGATCTGATTTTGCGCGATCTGGATTTGTTAAGCGAAATCGAAAAGGAGGCGATTCTTCCGGAGGATTTGCGCGGTCGACTGAGTCGTAAATCGTTCATTACGTTTTCCTTTTCCGTTCTCGACGATTCCGTCGCTAAAGTTTTTGAACCGGGGGCGACCGCTCCGAGTTTACGTCTTTCCGCTTTAAAGGTTACTTTAGCGAACGGTTTTTTCAGCGGAGTGAGTTTGATGCCTTTACTTCCTCATATTTCGGACACCGGTGAAAATTTGGAGTTTCTATTTCAGACGTTTAAGGACGCGGGAATCCGATATATTTTTCCGGCAAGTCTGACTCTTTTCGGCGGAAACGATCCTTCGGATAACAAATCTCTTGTGTTTAAAGCGATCGAAAAATATCATCCTCATCTTATCCCCAAGTATCAAAAATTTTTTTCCAAAAGTCATCGAATGCCGGAAAACTACCGAATGGCGCTTCGTAATAAAACGGCCGAGTTATGCGCCAAATACGGATTACAAAGGGGAATTCTTCCTTACGATTGACGAAAGTCTAATATAACGTGATCCGTAAAAAATCAAATCAATCCCCAATCCAGTCTTACCGGATACGAGTTTCTTCTTTTTTCAAAATAAGCCCCATCTCCTTTTCCCCAGGCTTCTCGTAAAAGGCGGTCCTCTTCTTTTAAGAAAGTGGAAGTTTTAAATTCTCCTTCCGTTTGCAAAAAAGATTCCAAGGGCGGCAAAGGATTGTCCCCGAATAAGACGGATAACTTTTCGGCGACTCTGTAGGTTCCGCTCACTCTCCCCAACTGACTGTAGCCGGCGATATGCGGAGTGAAAATCGAATGATCCGTTTCGGAGAGTTTTTTGCCCGTTTGAATCGAGGGCGGCTCGGGATCAAAAACATCTAAAATTTTGAATATATCATTTCTTGCAATCAGACGATCAAACGCTGCTTGGGTAAGGATTTCCCCCCGGCTTGTATTGATAAATACCGTCCCCGGTTTTAAACAATCGATCAAAGAGGCCGTCACAAAATGAAACGTGGACTCCGGGCCTTCTTTGGTCAAAGAGACGTGATAACTAAGGACGGGACAATCCAAAACTTCCTTTAAAGAGGAGGATTCCGTCTTATAAAACGGGTCGTAAAAAATACGATCGATTCCCTGTAACATTAGAATTTTATGAAATTCTTTTCCTGTGTTTCCGTGTCCGATCATGCCGATCTTTTTATTTTTCAGTTCGGATTCGTCAAATAGACTCAAAAGACCGGCGTAACAGTATTCGGCGACCGAACCCGCGTTACAACCGGGTGCGTTCAAAAAAACCTTTCCCGATTCCTTGAGAACGTTAAAATCCACGTGGTCCGTTCCGGAACTTACGGTAGCAAAAATTTTCACGGAAGGAAATTTTCGGATGTTTTCGCGATTCACTTTGAATCTAGTGTTCGCGATCAGAATCGAGGGTTCGTCTCGGACCGTCTCTTCGATTCGATCGGACGGATAAGATCTCACCTCCAACTTTTCGAACCTTGAAAAAATTTCTTTGGCCCCTACCGTTCCTTCCGGGTAATAGAGAATCGGTTTTTTTTGTCGCATTCCTTTGTCATTTCATCCGAACCGCTCGTTCAGAAAAAACAAAAAAGGTTTGCCTTAGGAAAGATTTTTTTAAAAATCACGGTCCATGAAATCCCTTCAGGAAAGAATTAAATTTCCCACAATCCTAGGTTTGATTACGACGATTTTAATCGCATTGATCTGGTTCGTGTTCTTAAGTGAAAAAAGCGTAGGTTCCGAAAGTGTTTTGGGAAACTCGGACGCGGAGTTCACACTCGAACGTTCGGAATCCGGCGAATGGATTTTAAACCAAGCGATCGTGGATACTTCTCGCAAAATCTTCGATGAGAACGGAAACTGGCTCTCCTTCGACGATTTGATTCGATACGCTTCCACCGGAGAAGTCAATCTAGTCTCCGAGCTTTGGGCTTTGAGAAGACAATGTCCCGAAAGTGCGGGTTACGAACAGTGTAACGAAATTATCCGGGCCTTCATCGCCGATCACTATTCCGGAAAAGATGCGGAATATCTAATGAAACTTTTTTCGGGTTACTTGAGGTATGAAACGACCATGAAGGAATTTGAACTTCCCGATAAACTCGGTAGAACCGAAAAATACGAACTTATTAAAAAGAAAAGAAAGGAATTTTTTTCCGATAACGACGTTAAACTCATCTTCGGTATGGAAGACGCGGAAGAAACTTACCGGGAATCCTTGAGCGGATTTTTAAAGGATACGGAATCCTTAAACGGCGAACAAAGAATGCAAAGATACGAGGAATTTAGAAAAAATGTCTACGGCGGATATTATAATACCTTAAGAACAAGAGAACCGAAATACAATACCTATGAAACCGAAATGTTCCTGAGAGAAAACGAATTGGAACGACTGAGTTTGTCCGATCGAAACGGCAAAACGAGAAACATCCGCGAAAAATATTTCGGTAAGGACGGCGCGGACCGTATGGAAGCGGTTTATAAGGAAGCGGACGAAAAAGAAAAAAAGGAAAAACAAACCGCACAAGAGGAGTCCGATTGGGCCGGGAAAAATCCCAACGTAAAAGGAGACGCGAGAGAAAAGGCGTTTACGGAAATTAGGATCAAAAATCTCGGAAAGGAAGAAGCGGAAGAATATTCAAGAAGACTTAAGTATGAAGAGGAGATGAAGAAAAACCGAAATTGATGCCGTACCGTTTCATTCCAAAAGACTCTTTCGTATATCGATTTCTACTTTGTTTCGGAGTCGGCGGCGGAACTCTTTTGGGGCTTTCCCCATTTTCATTTTTTTCGGCCGGAGTGATTGCGGCCGTTTCCTGTATGTTCTTGTTTTTTTCCCTCAATCGAGAACCGTTTTGGAAAGCCTCGTTGTGGATTTTGATTCTTTCCCAGATTTTGAACTGCGTCGCGTTTTATTGGATTCCGGGAGCCGTTTCCCGAATTGCGGGAACCGGTCCGGTCGTTTCCGTTCTTTTTTTCTTATTGTACGGACTCGTTTCGCATTTGAAGTTCTTTCCGTTTTATACTTTATTCCGTTTTTCTAAAGTAGAATCCGTTTCGCAACCTTCGACGTTTTTGGTATTTCCCGCCGCCGGAGCCGTCGCGGATATGATAACGATTCAGATCTTTCCGTGGTATTGGGGGAATTTGGTTTCGGGTTCGATCGTGTTCGAGCAGTTCGCTTCGATTTGCGGAGTTTACGGGCTGAGTTTTCTTTTGTTGTTTATATCTTCCGTTTTTATAATATTCGTAAATTATTTTAAAGAAAAAAAGTCCGAGGAGTTCAAAATCGCCGTTGTCGCCGGGATCGGAATCGCCTCCGTTTATTTTTACGGTTTGTACCGAATCGGATACGCGGAGTCTTCGTTTTACGAAGGGAAATCGAAAGACCTTTCCGTACTTATGATTCAACCGGATACTTCTCCCGGAACGAAGGACTTGAAAGCCGACTCGAATTTTTTGAGCGTGACCATGAGTAAGGTTTTTTCTTTGGCCTTAAGGGGGAGTATCACTTCCGAAAATCCGCCGTCCTTGATCGTGATTCCGGAATCCGCGATTCCGTTTCACGGCACGATCGATTCGCAGGAAAATCGAAAGGAACACATTTATTCTTCCACGATGGAAGGGATCGTTTTATATCTTTCCAAACATACCGGAGCCGATATTATATTCAACGAATTGAATATGGAAGGGGGTAAATTGAGGAATCAGGTCGGTTTGTTTAAAAACGCGGACGGAAGTTTCGAACGATACGATAAAAGGAAACTTCTTGCTTTCGGCGAATACCTTCCTATGGAAAACGAACTTCCTTTTTTACGTTCGATCTTCAAGGAAACCTCCCGCTACGTTCCCGGAGAAATCCCCAAACTTCTGATCGGAAATAAAATCCGGAACCCAAAGCCGATTTTGTCTCCGAGCGAAAAGGAAGTTTCCCGGTTGAACGAGCCGGAAATTTACAGATCTGAATTTTTCTCCCGGGATAAACGACCCAGAAAAATTAGTAATTTAGAATATTCTTATTCGATTTTGCCTTTGCTTTGTTACGAAGCGATGTTCACGGAACTCGTTTTGGACTACTATCAAACCGGACAAAAACCGGAAATTCTGATCAACCTTACCAACGATTCCTGGTTCGATTCGGAATTGGAAGCGTATCAACATTCCGGCGCCGTTCGATTGAGGGCGATCGAAACCGGTCTGCCTTTGATCCGTTCCGCCGTTTCCGGGATTTCCGAAGTCTGGGACGCTCGTGGAATTTCTCGGATCGTTCCGATCGGATTTCACGAAACCGGAATCAGAACGTTTTCGATTCGACTCGATTCTTTCCAGCCGACGATTTATACCGAATTCGGAAATTCTTTTCTGTGGGTCTTTTGTGTTTCGATTTTAATTTTCCGTTTTATTCTCGTACTGAAATCCGTAAGGAAAAATCGATGTTGAAACATACGTTTTGTCATCTTCCCGGGATCGATTCCAAGGAGGAAAAAAATCTTTGGGAAAAGGGAATTTACGATTGGAAGGATCTTGAAAAATACCTAAAGACCGAACCCGTTCCGATTCGAAATCTGATTTTAGACGCATTAGAGTTTTCTAAAAAAGAATTGGAAAGGGAGAACTTTTTTTACTTCTTTCACGTTCTTTCCGCCAAACATTACTGGAGACTTTTTCCTACGATTCGGAAAAAACTTCTTTATATGGATATCGAAACCACCGGTTTGGGAAACGAGGACAGAACGACGGTGATCGGAACTTTCGACGGAATCGAATATCGTTCTTATATTCGCGGATTCAATTTGGATTTTTTTTTAGACAATCTCAGTCAGGATCGGATTTTCGTTTCCTACAACGGGATCGCGTTCGACGTTCCCTTTTTGGAAAGGGAGTTTAACGTTCGTTTTAGAAACAATCACATCGATATTATGTTTTTATTAAGATCTCTCGGGATCAAGGGCGGACTCAAAGGATGCGAAAAGGCGTTGGGCATCCATAGGCCGGAAGCGGTCGCGATCACCGGCGCCGAAGCGGTGAATCTTTGGAAACAATACGTGGATTACGACGATATGGACGCGCTCAAAATTTTAGAAGGATACAATCGGGAAGACACGGTCAATCTTGAAATATTATTTGTCAAAGGATATAACCTGAAGATTAAGGAAACTCCGTTTTATGGAGAAATTATCGGCGAGCCTGCGCGTTTTAGCGGTTAGACGTTAGGACACTTTACGCCGAGGGAAACGTCGAACTCACGTTAAAAATAAGGTCTTGTCAAAAGTAGAAACGAGGTTTTGAGGCGGATTCGGAATGAGAATGGAACCGTATCGAATAACGGATTCGGATTTTTATCAACGGAAAAAAACATAGCCAGAGAGAGCTCCTTCCCAGCTTTGTATTTTGGAGTACTAACTTGAAAATTTTTTTACTCCTATATTCTTATGAATTTTAAACCAACTCAAAATCGTAAAACCTCCTTCAAACGCGTCGTTTCCGTTTTTATTTTTTGCCTTTTTCCGTTTTCCATGTTTTCACAATCCAAAACGAAAAATGCGGATCCTCAAGATGTCGTTCCGTTTGCTCAAATCAACGCGGAAACGAAAACGGAACCGATTCCCGCAAATCAAGCGGCGCTTACGGAAACGAAGGAACCTTCCAAAAGAGTGGATCAGAGAAAGGGGAAGTGGAGTTTTCAATGGGGCTACAATCGCGACTCTTATACACAAAGCGATATCAGTTTTCACGGTCCCGGTTATAACTTCACGTTGAAAGACGTAGTTGCAAAAGATAAACCCGAAAAATTCGATCCGTCCGTTTATCTGAACCCGAGCCTTTGGGAAATTCCGCAATATAACTTTCGTCTAACGTATTATTTTGCGGATAAATTTTTTGTCGCTTTCGGTCAGGACCACATGAAATACGTGATGAGCCGAGGACAAGCCGCCAACATTTACGGTTATATCGATCCGCTTGCGATTCAAAGAGCGCATCTTGCGACTTCCCCCGAATCGTCCATTTATCTTTATCTATTTCCGGACGCCTATAAAAGATTGGAAGGATATCATAACGGAGAAACGATCAACGTAACTCCAGACTTTTTAAAATTCGAACACACGGACGGATTAAATTTTCTTTATATAGATGTCGGAATGATTCAGCCTTTGTTCGTTTCGTCTAACGGAGAAAATGCGTTCAGCCTCGTTTCGTCCGTGGGCGGCGGACCGATCATTTGCAAAAGCGACGTTCGCCTTTTCGGAGAAGGAAAAAACAATCGCTTCCACGCGTCGGGTTACGGAGTTTCCGGATACGTCGCCGGTCGTGCGGACGTTTATCGATCCGTTTTTTTCGAACTCGGCGCCAAGGGAGGATATATCGATCTATCGGATATTTTTACAAACGGACGTTCCAAAGATCGCGCCAGCCAAACTTTCGGATTTTTAGAGTTGGTGGTTTTCGGCGGAGTGAATTTTTAAACGACGGCTCCGGCTCGCGGTCAAGTGATTGTGTCTTATTTTAGCGTGAGCCCGTGGGAAAAAGTTTGGGCGAATCCGGCCCCGTTTTTACTTACGGAAAAAACGGGGCCGGACCGCGCTCTTTGCTCCAATCTGCAAAGCAACATGTTATCATATTCGTATATTCCAAAGTATTCATTTTTGGAGTCATGTTGCATTGCAGGATTTCCGCTACGATCGCTTTCGCATCGGTTATACGGAACTCACGTTAATCGGTGTTAGGCGGAATGTTTGACGATAAACTTTTGAATGAGATCGGTCACTAAATCGGGTTGTTCCCTATGAACCCAGTGATTGGAATCAAGTTTATGAATTTCTAATTTTTCCACGTAGTCGTACGCGTTTTCATAAACCTCCGGTAAAACGATAAAATCCTTTTGAGGAACGATCAATTGTACCGGAACTTTGATATTGGAAGGGGCCGAGATCACCGTTTGACCGAACAATAATTCTCGGAACAGGTTGATGGGCGCCATCGTCGCGCCGTAGATATCGTTTTTGTTTACGTTCCTCAGAGAATCTTTTTTGGGAACTCCGCCTAGATCCATGATCCGTTTGTAAATCGATTC
Organism: Leptospira weilii serovar Ranarum str. ICFT; assembly: GCF_000332415.1. Taxonomy (GTDB): domain Bacteria; phylum Spirochaetota; class Leptospiria; order Leptospirales; family Leptospiraceae; genus Leptospira; species Leptospira weilii_A. Next base: position 49,195 of record NZ_AOHC02000023.1, on the reverse strand, counting down.
TCCGAAGTTTTGCCACACGAATTCCGGCAACATAGGAATCTGAAAAAACCAGATATACCAGGAGCGAAAACCCTGATCGATCACTTTTCCCCAGTTATCGAGATTGAGGCTGAATAGATCGTCGATCATACGTTTACCCGCAAGCCAGGGATGCGGGCCGGAAATAGCCGTAAAGGATCGTACATATCCTGAATATTCAGGATCGCTAATGAATAACCAACCGAGCGCCGCTCCCCAATCGTGACCGACTAAGTGAACCTTCTTATCCTTGGAAAGAAAACGGATCGCTTCCAAAAAATCGGGAAAAATCGCCGCGTAGTTGTACTCGGATTGTTCCGAAGGTTTGGAGGATCTTCCGGAACCTCTCAGATCGATCGCGCCTAAACGATATTTGTCTTTTAAGGAATCGATCTGTAAGTCCCAGGTCCTATGTGTGTCGGGATAACCGTGCAGGAACAAGATAACGTTCTTCGAATCCGTTTCCGAATAAGAGAGAAATAATTTTACTTTTTGATTTTCTAGGTATGTATATTTCAAAATTTCAACTCGCTTCTTCGATTCGGAAAATAAGAAAACTTTCCGCAATCTTCGCGACCGTCCAGTCTTTTTAGGGAATTTCGATTTTTGTTCTGATTGGATTTTGACGGGGATTTTAGGATTCTGGTTTTATGACGGAAAAACGATTCGATAAAACCAATTCGTTTAACGATTCCGGAAATCCGACGGTGATGTTTCGAAATCGTATAACGAGAATGTCCAAACATTGGAAAAAATGGGCGCGTAAAAGAAACATAGAATGTTTTAGAATCTACGATCGGGACATCCCACAGGTTCCCGTCAGCGTGGATCTCTACGGACCTTATTGCCAAATCTCCGCGTATAAAAACGATTACGAAATTTCGGACGAAGAAAGAGAAAGGGAGAACGCGGAAATCGGTCGGATTGTCTCCGAGACGTTGAACCTCGAACCCGATTGCATTTTTTGGAAAAAAAGAGAACCCAAAAAAGGAAAAGAACAGTACGAAAAACAATCCGAACAAGCGGAGTTGTTCGAAGTGGGGGAGAACGGACTTCGATTTTACGTGAACTTATCCGATTATCTCGATACCGGATTGTTTTTAGATCATAGAATCACGAGGGAACTCGTTCGCAAAGAAGCAAAGGGAAAAAAATTTCTAAATCTTTTTTCTTATACGGGATCGTTTACCGTCTACGCGGTGTCAGGCGGGGCCACCGAAAGTTTAAGCGTGGATCTTTCCAACACGTATCTGGCTTGGGCCGAAGAAAATTTGAAGTTAAACGGATTTTCCCTTACAAAACATCGTTTACTCAGAGCGGATGTGACGGAATGGCTTTATCAGGAAAGAACAAATCCGAATCGGAAAAGATACGATCTGATCGTGGTCGATCCTCCGACCTTTTCCAACAGTAAAAAGATGACTAACGTCTTCGACATACAAAAAGATCACGTCGAGATCTTAAACGTTCTCTATCGGGAGTTTGCGCTTCCCGGAGCCGTATTGTATTTTTCAACGAACTTTAGAAAGTTTGAATTTTCGGAAAAATCCGTTCTCTGGGAAAATTCGAAAGACATCACGAAGACGACACTTCCGGATGATTTCAGAAACGAAAAGATTCATTATTGCTGGAGAATGGAAAAGCCGCTTTGAATGGCCGACCTCCGATTTCAAATGCGCAGTGTGCCGAACGAAGTCCGGAGGAAACCCACTCTAATGTCGCGGCAATCGTATATCTTTAAAACTGCATTTGTATTCCGAAGTTAAACATCGGAATCTTAGTTTTGCCGACTTCCAGCCCGTTTTGATTGATGTAACCCGTAGCAGGGTTTACGTTCGGGATATAAGGAGCCAGAGTATTATAAAGATTTTTTGTGACCGCGATCCGATTTCCGGTGAGATTGACGATTTCAAGGTACAAATCCAATTTTGCCCAACTCGTAGATATAAAACGATCGAATCGAATATCGATTTGATTGTAAGACGGAAGTCGCGCGGACCTGATATCGTTTGAATATGTGGGAGTGTAAAGATTTACGGAATTAACGGGAGTCAGTTCCGATCCGACAATCGGAGTATATGCATAATTCGTTAAGTGAATGATTCTCGTTCCGATTTGCCATTGGTCCTTGTATTTCCAGCCGCCGACTAAACTGAACATGTGTGTTCGATCCAAATCGTAATATTCTTCCTTGGAATTTTTCTTTAGAACCTCGACGTTACCGTTGTCGTAGACGTTCGTATAATAATCCTTGGATACGTCCTGGTACAAAACCCTATGATTTTTAGCCAGTTCGTTATGGGCTTGGAGTTCGGTATCGTTTAGAAGGGGTTGATTTCTATTTCGTTTTGTCAAAGAGTTCGTATAGGAAATCCAACCGAAAAATCCGGAGTCCTCCGGGATTTCTTTTTTGATCATCAACTCGAATCCTTTGGACCAACCGGACATGGAGTTCGAGTAGTTCACGCTTTTCTGAGGAACGAGTTCCGTGTTTTGATTGTTCAATCCGGAAACGAGATTGTTGATGTCGGCGGCAGAAGAGTTGTAAATAAAATCGTCTCGAACGGCCAAACTGTAAATTCCCGCCTCTCGAAGAGGCGGAACGGCTAAAAATAAATTCTTGCCAAGACCGATGATAAACCCCTCTCGAGGGCGGAAGAGCAAAAATAAGTCGGAGTCCAAGTTAGAAAGGAGCCGTTTGTTTTAGTCGGAATTTAAACGAAAATTCTAAATGATATATTATAAAAAAAGAATATTATATATTTATGGATAGTCTATAGCCGACTCCGGGTTCGGTCAAAAGTAACTCCGGATTGGAAGGATCGGGTTCTATCTTTTTTCTGAGACTCGCGACGTGAACTCGTAGAGGCCCCGATTCGTTTTTTGCAAACGGTCCCCAGACGTGACGGATGATCTGCTCCTGGGTTAAAACCTTTCCGGCGTGTTGGATCAAAAGAGATAAAAAAGAATATTCGATCGGAGTTAGATGCACGGTCTTACCCGAAACCTGAACGTTTCTATTTGCCAAGTCCACGTATAAATTTCCCGAAACAAAAATCGGCGAACCGGGCTCCTGAGTTTTATTTCGAAGTGCGACTCGAATTCTTGCGAGCAGTTCTCCCATACTAAACGGTTTTGTAATATAGTCGTCGGCTCCGCCGTCCAACAGGGAAATTTTTTCAGGGTCCGAGGAAAGAACGGTCAGAACGATGACGGGGGTTTCGCTCCAGGTTCGGATTTCGCGAAGAGCCGTAATTCCGTTTCCGTCCGGAAACTGTAAATCCAAAAGAATCACGTCCGGAGACTCCTTGGCCGCTTTGAGGATCGTTTCCCGAATCGTCGCCGATTCGATTACGTCGTAGTGAGAGGCGTTTAAACTGATCCGGATCATCTTTCGGATTCGATCGTCGTCGTCCGCAACCAGAATTTTAGGATTCATACGTTCAGCCCGACTTTACCGGAATCTCGATACAAAATCTGGCGCCTCCTTCTTTTCGGTTTTCCGCGATCAATGTCCCACCGTGTGTTTCGACGATGGACTTGCTGATAGAAAGCCCGAGTCCGCTCCCTACGTGAGTTCGGTTTTTACTTCTATAAAATTTTTCGAATATCTTTTCCAGTTCTTCTTCCGGAATTCCGGGGCCGTCGTCTTCCACCGTGTACTTCATTTTATCTTTTTTGCTTATAAGTTCTATGGAAACGGGAGAACCTTCGGGGGATATCTGAACCGCGTTGAATACCACGTTAAAAAGCGCCTGTTCCATCAAAGTAAAATCCATCCAAGTAGGAATCGGATTTTCGGGAAGATGAATTACACAACGACTGTTTTTCACCGTTTGTCTGAGTCTTCTTACTACTACGTGAACCAAATCGGACGGATCGTGCCAATCCATTCTCAATTTCAAAAAACCCGATTCATAACGGCTCATGTCCAGCAGATTGCCGAGAAGAAGATTGAGAATCATACTACTTTCGTTGATTTCGTTTAACAATTCCACGCGGGCTTCCTTGGAATCGTTTATCTCCGGCTCCAGAAGAGCGGTGACCGCTCCTCGAATCGCGGAAAGCGGAGTTTTCAATTCGTGTGAAAGAGAATTGAATATGATCGTGTACAATCTTTCGGATTGATTGGCGAGATATCTCGTTCGAGTTTCTTCGGACAATAACTCTCTTTCGAGCGCGAGCGCGATCTGATTTCCCATCGTTAACAAAAGATTTTCCTGATCCAAGTTCGGTCTTTCGCTCAGCAGGATTCCCATAACTCCGATCAATTTACCGGGAGCGACCATAGGAAAGTAAGTTCCTAAAGATAAGGACAAAGTATCCGTAAATTTTCCGGCGGGGATCTTATTCTTATAAACCCAGTTTGCAACGGCGGTCTCTTTAGAGTCCGGAAAAAAATTTCCGGCTCGAGAGGAATTGGAATCAATGCTGCCCTGATTTTCCAAAAGGATCGTTACGTCGGTCTGAAAAACTTTTTTGAGATATTCGGCTCCGGTTTGTGAAATCTGGCGAATTTCTCTCGCGTGTCCCAATTCCTTGGAAAGCTCGTATAACGTTGTTAAACGAAGTTCCCGATTGACCAGGGCTTTTTCTTTTTGTCTCAGTCTGGAAGTTACGTTTCCGATGATGATGGATATAAAAAGAAAGGAACCGAACATCAGAACGTCTTCCAGTTTTTCGATAAAAAAAGTGTATTTGGGAGGAATGAATAAAAAATCCCAGAAAATTCCGGATAATAATCCCGCTAAAATCGTCGGACCCTTGGAAAAGAAGGATCCGATTCCCGATACGAAAAAAAGATATAAAAAGGAAATGCTCCAGTAGCCCGTGATCGGTTCCAGGAAAAGACTGATACAAGTCGCCGATAAAATCAAGGTTACGGACGCTACGTATTGTTTTCCGCCGGAAGAAGTTTTGAGAAGTCGATCGAGTACGGATTCTTCTCCGGCAAAGGAAGTGTGATCGTAGGGGATTAAACAGAGTTCGAAGTTGGAAGTCGTCCTCGCGAGTTTGGACGCGGGTGAATTCCATTTTTTCCACCAAGACATCGGAGGTTTTCCTAATACAACCCGCGTTATGTTCTTTTGCTCCGCGATCCTAAGGATCGCGTCCACCGGATCTTCGTCCGCGGCGTAGAGAATTTCGGATCCGAGTTCTCTCGCAAAACTCAGGTTCTTTTCGAGCTGCCCTAAATTTTCTTTGGAAAGATTTTCCCTCGTTTGATTGTAGATCGCGAACAATTCTCCGTTCCGTTCGTATGCAAGACGTTTCGCATAACGTAACAAGGAATAGGAATGTGGACTCGCGCCGATCGCAACGAGGATTTTTTCCCTGAACTGAGTCGAGTCCGGAGAAGTGTTGACGTGCCTTGCGGTGTAGTTGAGCGCGGTCTCGCGCAGAAAGGTCAGATTTTCCTTTTTAAAAAAATGATCCCCGGCCAGATCCGCTTTTTCCGGAACGTAGACCTTACCTTCTTGAAGACGTTTTCTGAGATCGTCGGGAGAAAGGTCGATCAGCAGGATTTCGTCGGCCATATCCAAAACCGAGTCGGGAATCGTTTCCCTGATTTTTACCGAAGTATTTTTTTCGACCGCCTCCACTTGACTTTCCAAATGTTGAACATTCAAAGTTGTGAATACGTTGATGCTGTGGTTTAATATTTCGCTTACGTCTTGGTATCGTTTGACGTGTCTGCTTCCGGGGATATTGGTGTGAGCGAATTCGTCTACTAATACGACTTCCGGTTTTCGTTTGAGAACGGCGTCTATGTCCATCTCTTCGAATTGGATTCCCCTATGTTCTATGTTTTTTCTCGGTAGAATTTCCAATCCTTCCAGTAATTCTTCGGTTTCTTTACGTCCGTGTGTTTCGATATAACCGACTACTACGTCCACACCTTCTTTTTTGAGCGCACGGGCGGCGTTTAACATCGCGTAGGTTTTGCCGACTCCGGCCACCATCCCGAAAAAAACTTTGAGTCTTCCGGAAATCGCTTTTTGTTCTTCCGCTTGGATCTTACGGAGAAGTTCGTCCGGGTCCAATTTGGATTTTTCGTTCCATTCAATCATTCTAATATTTTTCCAAATTCGGAATCCAATTTCAAGTTCAATCGGAGTACGTTGATCCGTTTTTCACCGATATAACCGAGGGAAGGTTTTTCGATTGATTGTTCTACGGTTTTTTGGAATTGCAGAATCTGCTTTTGTGTAAGTTTTCTCGCAGATATAACGCGGTTCATTTGGAATTGCACCGCGGCCGGACTGATATGAGGATCAAGCCCCGATCCCGAAGCGAACAATAAATCGGGTGGAACGATCGTTTGTCCCGGATGTTTTTCCAAAAGAAACTTCTTTCTTTCGTCGACTCTCGCCTTTAAAGATGCGTTAGTCGCACTCGCGTTGGACGCTCCCGAGGCTACCGTTGTATGATCTCCCGCGGAAGGTCTAGGCCAGAAATATTCATTTTTTGTAAATTTCTGAGCGAGCAGTTCGGAACCCACGATTTTATCGCGGACGGAAATCAGGCTTCCGTTTGCCTGCGACGGGAAAAAACGTTCGGCAAATCCGGTTACCACGATCGGATAAAAAATCCCGGTGACGAAAACGAGGGTCAAAAGAACTCGGATTGCGATCGACGCTGTATTTAAGAAAATCATAAAATTCTCCTCAATTCATTCCGGATAGAACTAAAATCATATCGATTCCTTTGATTCCTAAGAAAGGGGCGACGATTCCTCCCAATCCGAAGATCAAAAGATTTCGCTTTAAAATTTTATCGGCGCCTAACGGTTTATAGGCGACTCCCTTAAGTGCGAGAGGAATCAAAGCCGGAATGACTAACGCGTTGAAGATGATCGCGCTTAACACAGCGCTTTTCTGCGAGCCGAGCTGCATCAGATTTAAGACGGACAAAGGACCGCCTAACGTATCGGACGTCGCGTAAAAAGATCCGAACAACGCCGGAAGAATGGCGAAGTATTTTGCGACGTCGTTTGCGATGCTGAACGTGGTCAAGGCGCCTCTTGTCATCAGAAGTTGTTTTCCGATTTCCACAATTTCGATGAGTTTACTCGGATTGCTGTCCAGATCGATCATGTTTCCCGCTTCTCTTGCGGTTTGAGTACCGGTATTCATCGCCACACCCACGTCGGATTGTGCAAGAGCGGGGGCGTCGTTGGTTCCGTCTCCGATCATCGCGACGAGATACCCTTTGCTCTGTTGTTCCCTGATTTTTTTCAGTTTGGTTTCCGGGGTCGCTTCCGCAAGAAAGTCGTCCACTCCGGCTTCCGCTGCGATCGCCGCCGCCGTGAGTTGATTGTCTCCCGTGATCATGACCGTTCTGATTCCCATTTTACGAAGGCTTGCAAATCTTTCCTTGAGTCCGCCTTTGACGATGTCTTTGAGTTCGATGACTCCTAGGAGTTTATTGTCTTCCGCAACGAGGATCGGCGTACTTCCTTTTTGGGAAACTTTTTGAATAACGTCTTCCATATCGGGAGAAATTTTTTGACTGAAGTTATAGAGATAGGTTCGTATCGCGTCCCCGGCGCCTTTGCGGATTTTTCGGATCGTTTTGCCGTCTTTTTTCAGATCCAGTCCGCTCATCTTTGTCGAGGCGCTGAAAGCAATGAACTCTCCTTCCATCTCCGTCAGATTCCTTTCCCGAATTCCGAACCTCTCTTTTGCTAATACGACAATGGATCTTCCTTCGGGAGTTTCGTCCGCGAGAGAGGAAAGTTGTGCGACATCGGCCAGATATTTTTCCTCCACGCCTTTTGCGGGGTAGAATGCTCTTGCCTCTCTGTTGCCTAACGTGATCGTTCCGGTTTTATCCAAAAGAAGAATGTCTATGTCTCCCGCCGCTTCGATTGCTTTGCCGCTTTTTGAGATCACGTTAAACCGAATGAGACGTTCCATTCCCGAAATTCCGATCGCGGAAAGTAAACCCGCGATCGTGGTCGGAATCAAACACACTAAAAGAGAAATCAAAATCGGGATCGAAAGATCCGCCTCTTTGCCACCTTGTTTGGCGACGAACTCCGCAAAAAACGGAAGACTGATCACGGCGATCAAAAAGATAAAAGATAAACCGGACAATAACATCGTAAGCGCGATCTCGTTCGGAGTTTTTTGACGTTTGGCTCCTTCTACAAGAGCGATCATCTTGTCCAAGAAGGTGTTTCCCTGTTCCGCAGTGATACGAATCGTGATCTTGTCGCTTAACACTCTGGTTCCGCCGGTGACCGCGCTTCTGTCTCCGCCGCTTTCACGGACTACGGGCGCGGATTCTCCCGTGATCGCGGATTCGTCCACACTTGCGATTCCTTCTATGATTTCTCCGTCCCCGGGAATCAGGTCTCCCGGTTCGCATAAAACTATATCACCGATTTTTAATGTAGTTCCGGGAATGGGTGCGATCTTGCCCTCTACGAGTTTTTTAGCGACGATGTTGTTTCTCGTTTTTTTGAGGCTGTCGGTTCTCGCTTTGCCTCTTCCTTCCGCGATCGCTTCGGCGAAGTTCGCAAAAAGTACCGTAAACCAGAGCCAAAGACCGATCTGTAGATTAAAGGAAGAATACGTTCCGTTACGGAGATCCCTAAAAAAAATCCAAGTCGTGAGCAAGGCTCCCAAAAATACGATAAACATCACCGGATTTTTTGTCTGGGAAATAGGATTCAACTTTTTGAATGTATTAATTACCGCTTCTTTTAAAACTCCCGATTCGAAAAAAACTTTCGATTTACGACTCATTGGATTCTCCTTAAAACGTTTTTCCTTGAAGCATTAGGAAATGCTCAAGTATCGGTCCGATCGTAAGGACCGGAAAAAAAGTGAGCGCTCCCACTATGACGATCACCGATAAGAGTAAAACGTAAAAAGTTCCGCCTTCGACGGAAAAAGAACCTTCCGATACGATCTCGGATCTTTTTTTAACCGCGACGTTTCCCGCAATCGCCAAAACGGGCAAAATGACTCCGAACCTTCCGATCAACATAACAAGTCCTATCATAGAATTGTAATACGGTGTGTTCGCGTTCAAACCGGCAAACGCACTTCCGTTGTTTCCGGCTGCGGAAGAGAACGCATAAAGAATTTCGGAAAGTCCGTGCGGTCCGGCGTTTGAAAGAGAGGATAACGCGTTCGGAACACTTACGGAGATCGCCGTAAACAAAAGAATGACCGTGGACGGTAAAAGAATTCCTAAAATCGACATTTGAATTTCCTTCTTTTCGATTTTTTTACCCAAGTATTCCGGGCTGCGTCCTACCATAATCCCGCTTAAAAAAACGGTAAGGAGAATGAACAGAACCATCCCGTACATTCCGGCTCCCACTCCGCCGAAAACGATTTCGCCCAACTGTATATTCAATATTCCTACTAAACCTCCGATCGGAGAAAAACTGTCGTGCATGGAATTGACCGATCCGTTAGACGCCACCGTGGTTGCAACTTCCCAAATCGAGCTGTTTAGAATTCCAAATCTGGTTTCTTTTCCTTCCCAAAAGCCGAGGGTTCCGGATATCGGATTCCACGAGGATTCGGAGGTCCAAACGACGAGTATTCCGGCGCAAAAGATCGTGAACATCGCGGCGAAAATCACCCAAGCGTGTTTGAGATTTCCGGTAATTCTTCCGTATAAAAATACGCAGGCTCCGGGAAGAATGAGGATGGAGAACATCTGAAGGAAATTGGAAAGCGGGGTTGGGTTCTCGAAAGGGTGCGCGCCGTTGACTCCGAAAAATCCTCCTCCGTTGGTTCCGAGTTGTTTGATTGCAATCTGAGAAGCCGCAGGCCCCAAAGGAACGATCTGTTGTGCGCCTTCCAAAGTTGTCGCCGTTATGTAATCCGAAAAAGTCTGCACAACTCCGGAGGCGACCAAAATCAAGGAAAAAACGAATGCAAGAGGTAAAAGAACGTATAACGTTCCTCGGATTAAATCTTTCCAGAAATTTCCAAACGCAAAAGCATTAGAATTTACTGATAAACCTCTTGCGAGCGCGAGTAGAACACAAAGACCGGTCGCCGCGCTGACGAAATTTTGAACCGTCAATCCTACCGACTGAGAAAAATAACTCAGTACGGCTTCTCCGCTATAAGCCTGCCAGTTCGTGTTTGTTGTGAAACTGACGGCGGTGTTGAATGCAAGGTATATATCAAGTCCGGGAAAATTTCCGGGATTGAGGGGAAGATAATTCTGAAAAACCAAGATCAGAAATAAAAGAATACAACCTAAAAAATTGAATGTCAAAAGGGAGATCGTGTATTCCTTCCAGTCCATATTACGTTTCGGATCAATTCCGCAGAGCCTGTATAAAATCAGCTCGAATCTTAAGACCTTGGAAGAGACGTATACCTTGTACAACCAAAGGCCGAACAAAGGAGAAAAGATCACGATTGAAAAAAGGAAGATCGAGAGCTGAATCCATTCCGTCGCCATAAAAGCTCCTTAGAATTTTTCCGGTTTGAAAATCGAATACGCCAAGTAGGTTAGGCAGACTCCGCCCATTCCCAGAGCCAAAATTGTCTCTAAATTCATAATATATAATTTCCTGAATATAGGTTCGGAAAGACGGTTTTAGTCGGACGGCTTTTCGGTTTGAACGGAAAAAGTGTCGCAGAAGTTATTTTCATGTTCCAAGTAGATCACGGAGTAGTCGTAGAGTCAAGATCGTCCGGTTAAACAAATGGAAAACGAAGTTAAGAAGTTGTTAGGATTTTGTCGGCGGGGGATTTCCGAATGAAATTATCTTTACGGCGTAGTTTGAAGAACGCCAATAAAAAACGATTTGTTGCGTTACTCAAGCGATCCTTAGAGCGCGAAGTGTTGAGTTCCTTTTACTTGAACGTGAGTTCGGTATAAGAAATGCTACAGCGAGCCGGTCCGCCGTGAAAGATTCAGCTCTATTAGAAAATCATACTTTTTGCAAGTAATAGTTCGCGCTCTTCGTGGGGACGCCAACCCCTAACCCCTTTACCGTGCGGGTTGAGTCGTTTTGGTTCGGTCTGCGGCGGTAGTCGTCGAAGTCGGCGCGGGAGTTACGACCGGTTCCTTATCCACGACGGTGATCCCGTTCTTCTTGTCGACGGTTCCGCCTTCCACCATAATTTGTAAGGAGCGAAGTCCCGGTTTGTCGCTCGCGAGCCATTTTTGGAAGTTGGAAATTTTTTGAACGCAGTAGTGAAAACCTCTGTCCGTGGAAATTTCGGAACCCGGGGACCAAGGAAAGAGATCTTTACGAACGGAAATCGTTCTTACTATAAGAGAGTTTTCTTCGATCGGAAGATTGAGAATGGAATTTTTAAATTCCCGAGGATAAGCGAAGTATTCCTCCGCGTTGCTGAAATAAACGATTCCTACTTTATGACCCACTTTTTTCAAAGTGTTTCCGATTCCGGTTAACGTGGTATTTCCGAGAAGGTTTCCGCGAACGGGTAAAATTCTTTCCTCGACCGCCAACTTGCGAATATAAGAATATTGTTCGTCGTCGGTTTGGAACATCTTGTAGTTGTATTTTTTAGAAAGCATCAGGTTGGTTTTGTGACGCCTGCGGATAAACGGAGAAGCCTGTTTGTAAACCTTCTTGTAAACTTCGGGATCGGCAAGAGAGGTTTGAATCAGTTCGAGAGCTTCCTTTTCCCCTTCCTTTCCCCAAAGACGGATGAAGTCTTCCTTCTTCTCTCCTTTTTTTAGGAAAAGAATCGTGATCGTGTTCGCGTGAACTACGATCTGGGTAAAGTCCATTAGATAAATGAAATCCGATTTGGCCCAAGCTGCGATCGTGAGGTTCTGTTCCGATCCGACTCCCACGTAAGCGTTGCCAACGTTTTGAACGTGAGGGATCAGAAGATCCAAACGGTCTTCGTTGGAAACGGTGGTATCGCCTACGTCCCATTTGGTGGGAACGAGCGTTTCTTGAGGAGTTTCCTTCAAAGTACCGAGTTTGGAAACGAGATCCCGTTCGCTTAGGGAACGGCCTTGGCTTTCTTCGATTTTTTCCGATCCGGAACAAAACGAAAAAACGAAAACGAACATCGTAAGAATGAAATAAATTCCTAATTTAGAATTATTGAACATACTATTTATTTGCGTCCTTTGCACAACGAAATCCGAAATGATGGTATTCCGGAAAATTTTCGGGAATATGAGATCTTCTTTTGGAACCTCTCGCGTAACTTGCGGGCCACCACCAGGAACCGCTTTTTAAAACTTTTTTTGCGTGACCCGGACAGGAATTTTTTCCATCGCAAGGCCCTTTGGGATCCTTTCCTCTGCACGCGTCCCCGCAAACTTTGAAAGAAGGGGAATACCAATCCGCGGTCCACTCCCAGGAATTTCCCGCCATATCATACAATCCGTACACTCCGGGAGCTTTTGTTCCGACGTTTGCAGTCGGCATAAGATGAGGTTTTTGCGTTTTTTTCGCCGCACATCCTTTGACGTCTCCGACTTCTATGACGGCCCTTTCACAGGTTGCGGGTTCGTTTCCCCAGGGAAATAAATTTCCGTTGGGTCCTCTGGCCGCTTTTTCCCATTCCGCTTCGGTCGGGAGTCTCTTGCCCGCCCATTCGCAAAATTCTTTGGCCGTATACCAACTGATACCCGCCGCGGGTTGTTTGGGACCTAAATACGGTTTACCATAACGTGGCCCGATGTAATTGCACTTTCCGGTTTTTAAACATTCACCGCACTTGCCCGCGTTTCTGCATTGATCGAATTCTTCGTTCGTGACTTCGTATATGTCCATGTAGAAGTCGCTCACGTAAACCTTCTCTTCGGGTTTTTCGTCGGCGTCGTGTGTGTTACTTCCTCGGATGAATTCTCCGGCGGGAATACATTTCATTCCGGTAATTTCTTTCCCGCCGCAAGAGGACGAATCCGCAAGGAGTTTGCACATACATCCCAAGCAGACGACCGAAATCACCGCGGTCCAAAGAAGAAGATTCCGAATTTTCGATTTCATACAAGGTTCCTGTTCTAAAAGATTCCGACTTAAAAAAACGTGAATTCGGCGTGAGAAAGTTTGGGCGAATCCGGCCCCGGAGCTGCGATCCGTAGAGAGCAGAACCACTTTAGTTTTTGGGGCCGGACCGCGCTTTTCGTTCCAATCAACAAATTGACGGTTGGCTCGAAAAACGGTTTTTTTTCGTCATTCCAATTTGTTGATTCCACTACAATCGCTTTCGCATTTGAACTTACGTTAATGAACTTACCTTAAAAGGATCTTTAACGGTGAGGATAGACTGAAAAAGGAAACGAACAAATCAAGTATTTAAAAAAATCTCTGGATTCTTAAAGCGATCGGAACAAATTAGTTCCAATATTTTAAAAGAATGAAATCGTATTCCGTTCTTCCAGTCGGCGCCGCGCCTCTTGTACTTTGTATGAGCCTGTTCTTTTCGGTTTCCTGCGCGGGTATCTTTCGGAAAAAAATTCCGAGTTCTCCCTTAAACGATCCTAGAAAGATGCTTCTTGTTCGGATCGAACCCGGACGTTTGGGCGAATTTAAGGATAAAACCGGAGGCAAGTATTCCGTCAGTTATCAGGAATCCGATTCTTATTATTCCGTGATGCGTAAGGAGGACGTCGACAAGTTCGGATTTCCCTCTCCGGGAATCGCGGTCGTCAAACAATACTTTCCGTTTAAATATTATTCCGGAAACTATCAGGATCTTATCAACGAAACGTTCGGCGGACTTGACGATCTCAAAAAAGGTTATAAGGATAATATATTAAATATTCATTATTTACTTGGGATCGCAAATCTTTATTCCAAATCGGCCCGTATGGAAGTGATCGGCAAGACCGCAAGAGGAAGGGAAATCCCCGCGTTGCTTCTTACGAATACGAACGTCCCGGATAAGGAGAAAATTTCCGTCCTTTTCAATTGTGCACATCACGCTAACGAGGTCATTTCGATCGAACACTGTTACGATATCGTCCATTCGGTTCTCTCCAAACCGAAAGAATATGATGAAATTCTAAATAAGATGAAGATATGGGTCGTTCCGATCGTCAATCCGGACGGGGCCAGACATTTTTGGCACGTGTCCAATTTGATGGGGAGAAAAAACGGTTATCCCGGAACCGGTCCGGTCAACGACAAGTCCAATCCCGGCGTGGATATCAATCGGAATTATCCTTTTTTCTGGGGAAAAACGGGCGGGGGGTATTCTTCTCCCAATCCTTCCAATTATTTTTACAGAGGACCTTCTCCCGGATCCGAACCGGAAACCAAGGCGATGATGGGCCTTGCCAATCGCGAAAGGTTTGCGGCCTCTATTAGCTTTCACGCATATGCAAATTGTCTGTTGATTCCTTATTCGATCGATTCCTTAAACAACCCGGAGCCGGACATGGCGGGAGAATTGGGAAAAAAAATCGCCGCTTCGGTCGTCAGTTTGAATCCCGAAAAGGAATTCGAAGCGAGAAAAAATATTTATCCCATCGACGGAGTCGATCAGGATTATCTTTACTTTGCGCACGGAACCCTCGCGTATCTTCTGGAAACCACACATCTAAATCCAGAGTACAAGGAAGTGGAGAAGGTGAACGTTTCTTTGAGGGAATCTTGGAACGTTTTGTTAAACGAAGTCTTGGAAGGTATAAAAATTTTCCTGAAAGTTGCCGACGAATTCGGAGTTCCTCTCGAAGCGAAAATCGAAATCGAAAGGGTAAAATATTTCCAGGAAGAAGTTCGGGTTTCCAATCCGATCAACGGATTTTTCTTTCAGTTGTTTCCGGATCGAAAGGAAACAAAAATCAAAATTTCCAAAGAAGGTTACGAGCCCGTGGAAATTTTGTCCAAGCCGAGTCGAAGTTGGGAACCTCTAAAAATCATACTTAAGAAAAATAGAATCTAGATGTTTCACATTCGACAATTCGGAAACGAGGCTTATCTCATTCTCTGTACGCTGATCTGGGGAGGCACGTTTACGATGACGATCTTCGGACTCAGGGACGCGTCTCCTTCCGTATTTTTGGGGTTGCGTTTCGGGATCGCAAGTTTGATTTTTTTCCCGTTTGTTTGGAAAGAATTCAGAAACGGTAAAGTCTGGTACTCGGGCGCGTTTTTACTCGGAATGTTTTTGTATCTCGGATTTGCCTGCGAAACCGTAGGTCTTAAGACTACGACCGCGACCAAGTCTTCCTTTTTAATCGGAACGTTAGTCGTCATTACTCCGTTTTTAGAGGCGATTTTTAAAAGAAAAATGCCCGCAAAAGGAAATCTTTTGGGAGCCGTTATTGTTTTTACCGGAATTTGTCTGATCTTTTTGGGTGAAATCGGAATGGAAGGTTCTTTGACGATCACAAGCGGGGATTGGATCACTCTCGGAGGCGCGCTTTTTTTCTCTTTGTACATCATCCAGATGGATCGTGTGGGTGCGGAAATTCCGATTCGGGTTTCCGTTTTTTATCAATCCTTCGTGGCGGGTTTTTTCGCTTCGGTTGCGGCGGTCGGTCTTCATATAACCGGAATCGAAGAGGCGAGATTGAATCCGAGTATGAGATTGATTCCGGGGGTTTTCTACAACGCGATTTTCGCCTCGGTTTTGACCACGTTTTTACAAACCAAATTTCAGCGTTATGTGTCACCGACTCGGGTGGGAATCATCTTTTCCTTGGAGCCGGTTTTTTCCTCCCTAATCGCATTTTTATTGTTAGGTGAAACGTCCGGTCCGATCCGGATCGCCGGTTGTGCCATCGTTTTTGCCGGATTGGTTTCGGCCGAGTTGATCGGTAAGGAAAAGTATAATAGTGGTTAGGGCGATCGGGGTTGGGGGATTTTTCCTTAAAGGGTGATCGGACTTTAACAAAGCATGATTTTTCTCTTCTGTAAATGATTCTGAATTCTATTCACTGACTCCTAGTGCGCACGAAGTTTAAGTCGTTCGATGCGAAAGAAACCGTTACTCAAATGCTGCTATGGAATTTTTCTTTAGAACTTTAAAAGTATATAAAATGTATAAACTCTAATATATCCGGCGCCGCCATTTAAAGGATAGAGCCGCAAAATGGAATCAGGATGCAAACAAACGATCAAAACTATCGAATGGAAATTTAAGGCCGGAAAAACACATAATGGATTTTGATATTACTTAAGACTTACGAGTTGAATTGGCGCAAAACAAAACCAATTCGTTTTAACGAGACGTGTCGAATTTCATCATGGAACGTTTGATTCATCCTTTAGGAAATTTTTTTCATAAAGTGCTATCTTTTTCAAATTATATACCATAATATCCGGTAACAAAATACGAACGGAGATAATATATGAAAACAATGCTAAATGTTTTTCGAAAAGAAAAAAAGAAAAGATCGAATGAAAACAAAAACTTTAAATTTTTTGTAGGTTGTTGGCTCTCCTTGTTTTTTTTGAACTGCCTGCCCGATAAACAGGCTTTGTATAACAATTTGCTAATGTCTCTTCTTTTGACTCCGGAAAGCCAAAACATCGAGTCTCCAACAAACGCCGGATCCATGAGGATGGGAACGGAAGGTTCCGGTTCTACGAACGAAGGCGTCAAAGTTCTGAGTTACAGTCTTTTTATGCATCAGACGGGATCTCAGAAAGGGCTTGTGGACACGGGAAAGTGGGGACAGGAAAAAAGAGCAAAACTGCTTGCGGGCTCCGAATACGTAAAGAATCAAGATGTGATCGTGTTTGAGGGACTTCTCTATACGAAAGCCAAAAACAATCTCTTAAACGGACTTCGCTCGCAATATCCGAATCAAACCGACGTGATCGGAAGAGTGAAATACGGTTGGGACCATACTCTCGGAGATTTAAGATCATTTCCGCCGGAAAACGATTATAACGGAGGAGTTGTTGTCTTAAGCAAATGGCCCATCGAAGAAAAGACACAATATATCTTCAACAATCACGGATGTGGTAACGATTATAGCTACGAGAAAGGATTTGCTTATGTAAGGATCAATAAACACGGGCAAAAAATTCATATCATAGGAACCGACGTTCAATCGAAAAATTCATCGTGTACGGATTCGGGACGGGGCGTAAGAAAACATCAATTCTACGAAATCAAAAAATTCGTCGATTCCAAACAAATACCGAAAACGGATACGGTTTTAATCGTAGGAAGTTTGAATGTGGAAAAGGGTAGTGAAGAATATCATAATATGCTTACTATTCTGGAAGTAAACGAACCTAATTATGCGGGAATACCTTTTACCTGGGATCCAAAAAAGAATGCGATCGCCGCTTATGACGGTCGCGATAAAACTCCCGAGTATTCGGAGTATATTCTGGTTTCCAAAGGACATTCTCAGCCTCCCGTTTGGCAGAATTTGGCGTATGATCCTATTTCCCCGACTACGTGGCAAGAATTCGGATATACGAGTTACGAATTTTCCGATCACTATCCCGTTTACGGATTTTTTTATGCGGACGCTTCCACTCCGACGAAGTCCGCACATAGAAGAAAATACGATCAAGTTTCCTTCTCGTCCATAGAAAACGGAAAAAGAATTCAGGCCGATCCTAAGAGAGCGGATGGATGGTTACAAGTGAACGCTCGGAATGAAACGGACTTTACGAAGTTCAATTTATTTCAGGAAAACAATCCCGATTCGAATTCCAATTGTATCGTAAGCGGGAGTATTCGAATCGAACCTTCTCAGTATTTAAACTTTTATTGGACTTGGTGGCTCGGAGGAGGGGGAGGCAACTACGCTTACTATCCCAAGTTCAACGACGGTTCCAATCGACTCGAACTCAAAATCATCGGCAAGGAAAAATGTTTGGAATCGGGGAGCGCAATCGCATTCAGAGATTATGATACTCTTTCCGGAGGGTATTTTTTCCTTACGAATTGGGAGACGGGAAGTTGGAAGGAATATCTCTATCTTTGGAAGACGTATACCGGTTCAAGAGAAATCTTTTACGCTGAATTGAATACGACGCCGGAAAAAGATTGGAGCAAGGATCTGATCTATCGTTAGATTTTTTCCCATTTTCAAGAGGAGGCGGATGTCTCCTCTTGATTTGTATATTCTATTTTTCTAAATTAGGATAAGTTTAATCTCCTAAAACTTACTCGATCTTTAGATTTGAACTCGTTCCCGTTCTTTTTCAACGCGTAGGAAAATAATCACTCACGCGATTGTCCGGGCCCCAATCACCTTCCCCCTTTTTGGTTATATTGATCCAAACGGTCTGATTATTACCGTTTGATTTTACGGCGTCTTGAAGTTTTTTGTTTTCATAAGGAGTTTCGGGAGCGACGAATTGGTAACGACCAAGACCGGATTGGTTCTCGCTTTTTATTCCGTAAAAGAGGCAGGCGCTACTTCCGTGACCCCAAGGACCGCCGCTACTATTGGAGGTCACAACCCAGTTTCCGGTCCGCGTATCTCTGCATGCAAATTGAAACTTTGCGTTACAGTCAAAGGCCGACCATCTTCCGTTCAACCAGATCCGCGCGCAGTTTCCTCCTTCGTCGCGAGGTTCGGATTTGTCCCAAGACCAAAGGGCTTGTTTCGCCAAATCGGAATCAAACTGATCGATTCCGAAAACGTTCACTTCGCAGGCAAGCATGGATTGAATACCGCTATTCGTAAATGAATCGCTCGGGTCGGGAGTATTTTTCGAAGAAGTATTGTTAGAAACACGAACGAACGAATTTTTATAAACCTCTCTCGAAAAGTTACAATCCGGGTGCCCTCGAAAATTTTTCGGTTGGAACGTGGAAAAGAAATTCTTTTTAAAGTAAGAGCTCCATATTTCCGAACCCGTGCCGCTTTGACACGTGTCGCTCATGAGAAGAATTCGGGCTCCTGTCTCCGCCATACGACCCAACTTCGGCATTTCGTCCGCGGAATAATTATCCGTGCACTTTCCGGAATGATTATATAACCATCGACCCAGAACATTTGTCAAGGTCTGAAGAGCTTTGGGATAATTTCCGTCAAGACGATCTTTTACGTAAAGGAGCAGGATCTCGTTTTGATTTTCGGATTTCAGCATCCATTGACGAATTTCCTGCAATCCGTCTCGAAAAGAACGATCGTTGATACTACAACCTTTATGATCCTTTTCATTTTCTCCGCGACAAAGAAGAAGTTCGTTGCTGCCTTTTTTGCCGAGCGTCCAATGAACCTCTAATTCGATAAATCGCGCGCCTAAACGAAGTTGATCGCTGAGAGTATATTTCTGATCCGATGCGAATTTCGCATAAGCGGTACTGTTAAACGAATTGTGGGTTCCGTAAAAAAGAGTCCGATGGATCGGAACGTTCATGTTGATTTGGGTTTTTCTTTGTAAGGCGAGAGCCTTATTCTCGGACGATTTTTCGAAAACTTCCACCGGATTTTCCTTCGGCTTCGCACTACTCGCATAGAGACTTCCAACGGTTCCCAGTAGAAGAAAACCGAATGGAATTATGATTTTTCTTTTCATAAACTTTTTCACCTCTTATATTATTTTTCGCCTTTCTCCGAAAGGAGAAACTCGTAGATTTGAAATGATAAAAGAAAGGCGAGCAAACCGCTTATTCTGGGCTTATGAAACGATTATTTAAAACGAAAAAGGGAATATTTTTCACAGATTTTAAGAACTCGTCCCAAAACCTACGAAAATTGCGGAAATGAATGCGATGCCGAAAAAACTCGAGACGTTTTGGGACAAACTCTAAATTTTTCAAAAGATACTCCGTTTCGATTTCAAAAAAATACGTTCGATTTTGCGAAACATTGCGGACAAAGAAGTCAAAATAGAGATTATACTATTTGCAAAAAATATAATGTCTTTTAAAAATTAAATTATAAAAATAGAATATATAAATCGAATTTTACGTAAGAAGGTTTGGGCGAACCCCTCGCCGGTTTTTTCCGTAAGAAAAAACCGGCGAGGGGCCGCGCTTTCAGCTCCAATCAACAAATTGAGGTTTGCTCGAAAAACGAAACGCTCTCGTCATTCCAATTTGTTGATTCCGCTTCAATCGCTTTCGCATCGGTTATACCGAACTCACGTAAAATAACGGAACCATATAATCAGTACCTAATATTTTGTATGGAAACGGAATTTTGCGATAAAAATAAACGGAACTCAATTTTAGAGAAATCGGTAAGAATTCCAAAAAAGACTCTTTTGAAAAGAGTATCCTCCTCCGTGTTTTGAAAAAAAATCGACAAAGAAGGCATACTATGACTCAAGAATCGCTCGGAGAAGTTCAAACGGGAAAAATTCCGTTAAAAGGAAGGACCTTAAAGGAACTTTCCGAGATTATGGTTTCACTCGGAGAAAAACCGTTTCGAGCCAAACAGATCTATCACGGTTTATACGTAAACCGTTACGAAACTTGGGAACAATTTTCCACATTCTCCAAAACTCTCAAAGAAAAACTCGAAGAACTTTGTTCACTCACTCGACTTCAGATCGTAAAACATCTCAAGTCCGTGGACGGAACTCAAAAGTTCACGTTCGCATCCGAACCCGGAAAAGAATTCGAAGCCGTTTGGATTCCGTCCGGAGACGGAGGAAGGAAAACGATTTGTATCTCTTCTCAGGTAGGTTGTACTCTCAATTGTAAATTCTGCGCGACTGCAAAGTTGGAATTTCAAGGAAATCTAAAAGCAAACGAAATCGTGGATCAGATTCTACAGGTGGAAAAAATCGTCGGAGACAAGGCGACTAACGTTGTTTTTATGGGAATGGGAGAACCGTTACACAATTACTTCAACGTGATACGCGCGGCTTCCATTTTTCACGATCCCGAAGCGCTCAATCTGGGAGCCAAAAGAATTACGATTTCGACGTCCGGAGTTGTCAACGGAATCAGACGTTTTATCGAAAACAAGGAACCTTATAACTTTGCGATCTCTCTCAATCATCCGGATCCGAACGGGAGATTACAAATCATGGACATCGAAGAGAAGTTTGCCCTTTCCGAACTTTTACAAGCCGCGAAGGATTTTACGAGAGAGTTGAATAGAAGAATCACTTTCGAATACGTGATGATCCCCGGGGTCAACATGGGACCGGAGAACGCGAACAAACTCGTAAAAATCGCCAGGTCTTTGGATTGTAAGATCAACGTGATTCCTCTCAATACCGAATTTTTCGGATGGAGAAGGCCGACGAGAGAAGAGGTCGCGGAATTCATCGCGCTTTTGGAACCGGCGGGAGTTCCGATTCTCAATCGAAGATCGCCCGGAAAAGATATCTTCGGCGCTTGTGGAATGCTCGCCTCAAAAAGTTGACCTCCGATTTCGTTTCTGAAAAATGGGGCAATGAATCTAAAAAGAACTCTTATTCTTTTTTTATGTCTTTCCTCTTTCGTTTCCTGTCAGGAATACGTTCAACAAAAATGCAGTTCCGCTTGTAAGTTTTTCGTTCAGTGTGCGGTGGCCGAGTTTAAGGACGTAAAAGTTACGGACGCCGAAAAAAATCAAACGACGATCGATTGTGAGAGCGGTTGTATCCGCGAACAAAGTTTTGTTCTACCCTGTTTCGAATCCGAAACCACATGCAAAGGTTTTAATACTTGCGTGATGGAATCGGGCTTTATGGATTGAAAAGGAGTTCTTATGAATCAAATATCCGCCGATGATAAGCAGCCGATTTCCGTTCGAGTTCTTTTTGTTCTTCTGATCGTCTCCGTTCTTCCTTTGATTCTTACGCTTCCTTTGGATGTGATCGATATCGATTCCTCCCAATACGCGGAAATTTCAAGGGAGATGGTGGAAGGAGGAAATCCTTTTTTTATCAGGGACAACGGGAGAAGATATTTGGATAAACCGATTCTTACGTTCTGGAAAATTTCCCTTTCTTTCCTCGTGTTCGGTTATCAAAATTTTGCGTTTCGTCTTCCGGCGCTTTTGTTTACTTTTCTTTCTTTCTGGGGAATGTTCAAACTCACGGAACTTTATTCGGGAAGCCGTTTTAGAGCTTGGCTCGCGGTGTTTTTGTACGCACTTTCTCCGGGGCTTTATTCGATGGTTGTGGATCCTAAGATCGACGTTTATCTGACTCCCTATCTGATATTGGTCCATACCTTTTACTATTTGGGATTTAAAAAGAATAAAAATTATTATTATCTAATGTACTTTGCGATGGGGTTGGGTTTTATCACCAAGGGGCCGATTGCGACGGTGATTCCCTGTATTTCTATCGGAGGGGATATTTTATTTAGAAGGGATTGGAAACGACTCTCGGAAATGAAACTGTTTCCGGGCGTTTTGCTTGCGATTTTTCCGCCTCTTTTGTGGTCGATTCCGTTGTATCTTGAATTTCAGACTTACGGTCCTTATTTCTTTTTATGGATTCAGTCCTTCGGTCGTTTTTATGTGAAGATGTACAATCAGAAATTCAATCCTTTGTTCTTTTATTCCAATTTCTCCTGGGCGTTCGGAGTTTTGATTCTGCCTTTTGCCGGATTCGTTTTCGATCGAGTTCGATTTTTCTTTAAGGAAGGGAAGGCAAAGGATGTATTTAAGAATATTCTGAAAAACGAATATAAGGATCTGGATTTTGTCCCCGGGTTTTGGCTGTTTTTATTTCTTTTTTTGATTAGTTTTTCCAGATACCAACTTCCGCAGTATATCTATTGGTGTCTTCCTGCGGCAGCGGTGATCGGATCGGGAGTGTTGGAATCGATTCTACTTTCTCTCAAAGATCGTAAAGAGATTCATTTTATCGACAAGGTCAATCAAAGTCTTCTTTTGTTTACGGCGGCTGCTTTTTTAGCCGCGATTTTTATCCTACCTTCGATCAGCATTCAAGTCGGTTGGAGTTATCCGATTCTTCCTTTGGTTTATCTTGGGATTTTTCTTTGGGTATTTTTTCGGACTTCCGGAGAGGGCAGGTTGCTCGCGTCTTGGATTTTCCCGGTTTCTCTTTTTTTCTCGATTGTGAGTTTGTTTCTATATCCGATGCTCACTTCGTATCAACCTTCAAAAGAAATCGGAACTTTGATTCGTAAAAACGAACCGGATAAGGAAAAGTTATTTCTGTTCGGGGTTCCCGCTTCTAAAAGATCCTATGCGTATTATTCCCGGAGAATTTCCAGAACCTTATTCGATCCCGCGACTTTAATCGAGGCGGTTAAAAAAGACGGCGAAAGTTATTTGGTCGTTCAGGACAAGTGGCTGCCGAAGATGGACGAGTTTTTCGGCAACGACCTTCAATTCGAAACCGTTCAAGAATTTCCTTCCTACAAGGTCGCAACTCCCGAAGGTAAGTTTTTCCTAAAAGCGCAAAGGGATCGGATCGTAGGTAAGGTGATTGTGATGAAGGCTACTTTAAGAAGTTCTCGGAAAAAATGAGAGTTTTTTAAAAAAAGTCGGGGAAATTTTACGTTTCTCCCGAAAAATGAATTAGGCTAAATTGTGAGCCTGGTTTGGTTTTGGTCCCTGGGTAAAACCGGGGACTGCTTTTCCCTTCTCGTCTTCCACCTAACATCTCTAAGTGCGGGAGTTCCCACGTTTCAAGTGGCGAGGATTTAGTCAATAGGGGTTAAGATTTTACATACATAACGTGAGTTCGACGGTTGAAAATTTGGGCGAATCTAGCCCTGGCGCTGCGACCCTTAGGGAGCAGTGCCACTGAGTTACCTGGGTCGTTCGAGGTTTAACTCAATCTCACTCCCGATGGGTCGTTCGGGGTTTAACTCAATCTCACTCCCGATGGGTCGTTCGAGGTTTAACTCAATCTCACTCCCGATGGGTCGTTCGGGGTTTAACTCAATCTCACTCCCGATGGGTCGTTCGGGGTTTAACTCAATCTCACTCCCGATGGGTCGTTCGAGGTTTAACTCAATCTCACTCCCGATGGGTCGTTCGATAGGTCGCAACATATAATCGCTTTCGCATTTGTTATACCGAACTCACGTTAGATAAGATCGACAAGAAATGTGTTCAATTCAAACAACGGTAAACATTTCTTTGACGACGTTGAGGAAACTCATGCAACGCTCTCTATGGATCGCGTTGCAGGGATCGAGGCGGAGTCAATAAATTGGGAAGGAAGGGAATATTTTTCATAACGTTCTCATTCGTCAATTTATTGACTGGAGCCGAGAGCCCGGTCCTCGCGTAAGCGAGGAGCCGCCCCTAAAAATCGTACGATTTGACTTGCCGGTTTGTTTGCGGTTGAATCGAATGAGAAGGAAATGGAAGTAAAAATCACGGAAGTCGGTCCGCGCGACGGGCTTCAAAACGAAAAACGTCCGGTGTCGACCGAGATCAAAGCGGAATACATTCGGCGTTTGGTTCGATCGGGTTTAAAACATATAGAAGCGACGTCTTTTGTAAAAAAAGAATCGATTCCCCAGTTGGCCGATGCCGCGGAACTTTCCGCGATTTTGGATCTGAACGGTTCCGTTCATTATTCGGCGCTGACTCCGAACGTAAAAGGTTACGAATTCGCCAAGAACGCGGGTTACAAAGAAGTTGCGGTTTTTACAGCCGCTTCGGAATCCTTCACAAAAAAAAATATCAATCGAACGATCGCCGAGTCCATCGACGGTTTTAAGGAGATCTTTCGACTTTCCAAAGGAGACGGCATTCGGGTTCGCGGTTATGTTTCCACTGTGATTGATTGTCCGTATGAAGGGATGATCGATCCGAAAAAGGTTTTGGAAGTTTCCAAGATTCTTTTGGACTTGGGCGCTTACGAAATTTCTCTCGGCGAAACCATCGGCACGGGAGTTCCCACAGAAGTGGAACGGTTATTGGAACATCTTCTCAAAGAAATTCCGGCCGATCGACTTGCGGGACATTTTCACGATACCTACGGAATGGCGATCGCAAACGTGGAAAAAGCCTTTTCGATGGGAATTCGTTCCTTTGATTCTTCCTCCGGAGGATTGGGAGGCTGCCCTTACGCCAAAGGAGCCGCCGGAAATTTAGCCACCGAGGATCTGGTATATTTTCTCGAAAAATCGGGAGTTCCCACGGGAATCGATCCGGCTCTTTTGTGGGAGGCGTCGGCCTTTATGGAAAACGCACTCTCCAGAGAATTACAATCGAGGACGTATCAGGCGACCAAAAAGAAAAGGGAGCCTTGAAACCTTCTTCTCAAAAAATCAAACAGGTTCTGGAAAGAATCTTTTTGGAATACCGAACACCGCAGTATCTCAAGACCGATCCGATAGAGTTCCCACATTCCTACTCGGATAATCAGGACCGGGAAGTTTCCGGTTTGATTTCCGCATTGTTCTCTTACGGAAACGTAACCGCAATCAAGGCGCATCTCAAGCGACTGCTTGCACTTTGTGGGAACTCCCCGCATCAATTTCTTTTAAACGGAGATCTCAAACTCATCCGGAAAGAATTAGGCTCCTATCGTTTTCAAAAACCCGCCGACACATATCTTTTTTTACAAACGATTCAAAACAAACTAAAGAAAACGAAAGATCATAAACTTGAGTCCCTATTTTCTTTGCCCGAAGAGGGCGAATTTAAACTTTCCCCCAAAGATCAAAAATCGTTTGCAAAAGGCGGAACTTTAAGACGGAGAATCCTTTCTTTCCAACTTCGATTTTTGGAGGAATCCGGAAAGATCGACTCAAAACAAACTGAAAGTTACGGATATAAATTTTTAATCGGACAAGGAGTTCGAACGACGTCCTTAAAGAGATATTCCATGTATCTGCGATGGATGGTTCGAAAAGAATATCCGGATTTCGGAATTTACACCGCGATTTCACCCGAGGAATTACAATTTCCCTTGGACGTTCACATTCAAAGAATTGCAAGTGTATTGCGGATCGGCTCCCGCCGCACGGCGGATTGGAAAAAAGCGGAGGAAATCACCGATTTTTTTCGTACGATTTTTCCGAACGATCCGGTAAAAGGGGACTTCGCTCTCAGTCGATTGGGAATATTAAGAAAATGTAAATCGATGTATATCCGGGAACTTTGTGAAACCTGTAGAATCAATACGATCTGCAAGGTTTACGAAAACAAATCCGTTTGATTTGTTTGTTCTTTGAACTTGATCGTCGAATATTAGATTTTCAGCGTTTATATTAACGTGAGTTCGGCCCTGAAGCCCCTCCGAGTTTCTATGGTCATCCGTCATTTGTGCACGAATGGTAAACCGGCCCGGCATGGCGGATAACGACAGAAGTTTGCGGTCTCGAAGCGCCGCGAGAAGTCGAGGTTAGTTGAAAAAGCCCATTTATTAAAATACTAATAGTTTAATATTATCTAAAACTTCTTTCAAAGAAACTTTATTTATCGATTCAATAAACGCCGCTTCACGAATCGTCCAATCTAAGTTTTTCACTTGATCAGAAAGAATTACACCGTCGATTTTCTTTGATTTAATCAACACTTCGAATGGATAACCTTTAATTTTGCTCGTAACTGGACAAAATATCGCTAGCCCAGTCTTCGAATTGTATTCCTTCGGTGATAAAACAAGTGCGGGTCTACGGCCTTTCTGTTCATGACCTGCTTGAGGAGTAAAGTTCAGCCAAACTATATCTCCTTTTTCAGGAGTGTATTTTCGACTCTTTACCAAGCTTCCTTGCCTATCGAGTTACCGGTTGATATTTCAGAGTGAAGATTTTGTTTCGTAATTTTAGAGAGTTTTTCTTCCAATGAGGCTTTTCTCATTGGATAGATTACAATCTTGTCCCCTTCATATTGTAAATCAACGTGACTTCCGTCATTTAACTCTAATTCCGTTGCCATCGCTTTTGGAATTCTAATTCCTAAGCTATTACCCCATTTTTGAATAATTGATTCCATAAATTTCCTATATATACATTGTATATACTGTTTAAAATTTGTCAGCAATTTTTTAGAATCGAATTTAACGATTTAGAAATGAATTTCTTTCGTTAAGATTTGTAAGGTAAGCCCCAACTTTCTCCATAAATCTTTGGGCTATTGCAACTAACGAAAGAGTCTCTTTGACGTTGCGTGTCCAAGCGAGAGTTGCGTAGCAATCTCGAAACGCCGCGAGAAGCCGCAGTTATTTAGAGTTTGTCCGCCAACCGTCCGATTTTATCGGAATGGCCGCAAATCTCCGCGATTGTTTTAAATTTTGGGACAGGCACTTAGATTTTTTCCACATAAAAATGAACACTATAAAATTCATGTTATTAAATTTATATGTAAACCTAATCTATTTGCTAAAAGAACCACAGTCTCTTGAAAACGAGAACCTTCGGATTCATGGAATGCCTTTTGAATTAGCTTGATAGACTCTTTTTCATTCTGTTTCAGTTTATATATCATTGCTAATAAAAGTGGTCTTTGAGATTCAAATATTCCCGGTATAGATTTGTCAAATTTCAGTTCATCGAAAAGTTCATTAATGGAACTATACTTAGAAAAAAAGGGAAGAGCATAAGCTTGTAAACATTCAATAATTTCCTTTGTAAGAATTACCAAATTTGTATTTAAGTCAACGGTCCACCATTTGTCAAATTTTTCAGGTAATAGACTACTTAATCTCACTTGAATTGGCCATAGTGCAGTTGCTGGATTTTTTGGGAGCGAGTTACCTGTCCAAAATTTATATAAACTTTCGGATACTATAGCCAAATTTATTGTAAATTTACCATTTTCTCCGGAATTCCACTGGCTATACTGAAAGTGAATACAATGAATTAAGTCATTAGAATTTCTATATAAGTGGTTACCTAAACGCTTAAACTCACTTAATTTCTTATGAGAGTTTTTAGAAACAAGGGATACTGCTTTTTGCGTTATAGAAGTCGGCATAATTTTCTACACGGAATAATTTTAAAAAATGTCGCCTAACGACAGAAGTTTGCGGCCCCGAAGCGCCGCGAGAAGTCGAGGTTAGGCGACGTGCTCTTAATCTAGGCCTATAACTAGCTTAAGCCCTACTTCAACTTCGTTTAGTTTATTTGATTTAAGTTTTCCCGCTTTGTTTAGAAATCTTTCTCTATCTAAAGTCACAATTTGTGAAACATTGATTACCGAGTCCTTAGACAAATTTGAGTCTTTCTTGCTAATTAGAACGTTACCTGGTGCTTCCGAAAGATTCAGATTCGGTGTAATTGCGATTGAAACTATTGTGTTAATATTACTTTGATTAAAAGAATCATCTTGAATTATGAGAACAGGACGTTTAAATCCAGATTCACTGCCAAATGGAATTCCTAAGTCTACCCACCAAATCTCACCACGAATCATTTTTTAAACTCTTGCGAAGCGATTCTACGGCTAAATCAGTGATGTTATTTTTAGTTTCTTTGGACTTGCTGGTGTAAATTTTATTTAATTTCTCAGTTACGGATTCCTTACTATGAGATTGAATAAATTCTTCCAATGCTTTTGCAAATAATTGGCTACGTGGTATTCCAAGTTTTTTGGCTATTTTCTCGGCAGTTTTAAATAACTCATCAGGAATTGAAATTGCCGTTTTCATATTCTTGGTATAACTCTGGTCATACCAATGTCAACTTTTAAATAGACTGATTTTTAGTCCAAATTTAGAAAATAAGCCGACAAATTGTCTTTTGATTTCTTCTTCAATATCAAACTAAGTTTAGGGCTTTTGCGCCTAACGTCGTAGGTTTCTCGACGTTTGCGGGCCCGAGCGAAGCGAGGACACGAACTTTTACTAAAAATGTTCCTTAAGACGACGTGAGTCAAGTGTCCTATGTCCGAGGCGATATGTCGAAGACCAAGCGAGGCTGTGGCGGGAACCGTAAGTGACGAACGAAGCGGCAAATCGACGTTGCGTTTTCTCTTTGATTTTTTATAACCTTCGAAATTGAAGGTCTTTAACTTTGTAATTCCAGAAAGTCTTAGAAAGTCATTATCATAAGTTGCAAGAACGAGGTTATGAGTAATTGCAAGCTGAGCGATTAAGGCATCAATTGTAGCTAACGGCGTTATCAGCAATCTTGTGTAAATGACATTTCTTTAAAACGAATCTAATTTCAATTGATCTCCGAAAATAATCGAAAACTGGTTCATCGCTTTTCCCCAGTCTTGAATCGGCATGGTCCATTTTTTAGAATAGGATTCAAGGTTAAATAGAGAAGCTTGACTGCTGCCTCGTCGTTAGGAAACGAACCCCGTTGATGATTTTTCTTAGACCTATATTCTCTAGCGGCGAGTGGTTAGGAATTAGGGGGTAGTAAATTTACTGAAGAGGAAAATCAATCTCTGTTTCAAGTCAGATCGTTCTATTAGGAAAATGTAACTAATTTCTAATCACTAAACCCTAGCCACTTGAAAGTGTAAATCGCCTTACGAATGTTTCGA
Organism: Leptospira weilii serovar Ranarum str. ICFT; assembly: GCF_000332415.1. Taxonomy (GTDB): domain Bacteria; phylum Spirochaetota; class Leptospiria; order Leptospirales; family Leptospiraceae; genus Leptospira; species Leptospira weilii_A. The sequence continues at coordinate 19,960 of NZ_AOHC02000023.1, read as the reverse complement.
ACCATCGGTAATAAATAACTTATTTCCTCCTGCATACGCAAATGACGATTCAACCTGATTTTAGGACTTTACAGGTTAGGGATTAGGAACTAGTGGCTAGGTTTTTAAATCAAAATCTATCCTGTTTTCCATCCGACCCCACGTGTGTGTTTCAAGGGGTTAGGAATTAGTGGTTAGGTTTTTAAATCAAAATCCATCCTGTTTTTCATCGACCCCACGTGTGTGTTTCAAGGGGTTAGCAATTAGGAATTAGTGGTTAGGTTTTTAAATCAAAATCCATCCTATTTTCCATCTGACCCCCACGTGTGTGTTTCAAGGGGTTAGGGATTAGGAACTAGGGGTTAGGTTTTTAAATCAAAATTTATCCTGTTTTCCATCCGACCCCACGTGTGTGGGGAATAGAAGTCCGTCTCTTACTCCAATCAATTCAGCTACGGTTCAACCCCACGTGTGTGGGGAATAGTCAATCAACTTCGAATCCAAGAAGCCCTACTTCGGTTCAACCCCACGTGTGTGGGGAATAGAGAATGTTCGACAACACAAAACGGAACCAACTCGGTTCAACCCCACGTGTGTGGGGAATAGATGATCTCCTGTGCCTCGTTAAAGGGGACTTCAACGGTTCAACCCCACGTGTGTGGGGAATAGTATAGGTAATTTATTTTCTGAGAATAGATAATCGGTTCAACCCCACGTGTGTGGGGAATAGTACGTTGCGTTTGCTTCGCACAGATTCATTAACTCGGTTCAACCCCACGTGTGTGGGGAATAGGCTTAATTGACACTCCTTTTAATTGAAGATTTCGGTTCAACCCCACGTGTGTGGGGAATAGTCCACTGAGTTAAAACTCTCCAAATATTTTTCCGGTTCAACCCCACGTGTGTGGGGAATAGTTCACTATTATTATCCTTCCCGTGTTCATCCCGGTTCAACCCCACGTGTGTGGGGAATAGGTTATACCATTCAATCCGGTTGAAAGCAATCTCGGTTCAACCCCACGTGTGTGGGGAATAGTTTTTCTTTTCTACCCATTTGCTGAATTGTTTCGGTTCAACCCCACGTGTGTGGGGAATAGCCTCACGTCTTCTCAAACCGGGGAGATGATTACGGTTCAACCCCACGTGTGTGGGGAATAGTTTAATTTGTCTCACTAATGGAGGGCCCCCTCGGTTCAACCCCACGTGTGTGGGGAATAGCCGCTCCGATTGTAGAAACCTTGACCGGACTTCGGTTCAACCCCACGTGTGTGGGGAATAGTTTCTGGTTGTGTGTTCGGTTCGATCGAATTCGGTTCAACCCCACGTGTGTGGGGAATAGGATTCCCGCTGAAGGCTCTAAACCCAAGTCGCCGGTTCAACCCCACGTGTGTGGGGAATAGAGTTGAAAACATTCCCGCGCCCGGCGCCCCTTCGGTTCAACCCCACGTGTGTGGGGAATAGGAACGCAGCGTTGAAACTCCTGATTCCGGTTTTGGTTCAACCCCACGTGTGTGGGGAATAGGCTAAAAACTTGTATAGGAATCTTAAGAATTATGTCGGTTCAAACGGATCGGTTTCTAAAAGTAAGGATGTCGCTTTTTCATTCATAAAATCTTTGAGGTTCGAAAACGGGGACTCGTCCCCGTCGGGAATATTAGAAAAATTGAATTCATCTGGAATGTCTTTCTGCCCCCTTTTAGGATCGGGTTTGGACATTAAAAGTAAACCGTCAAAGTCCACGACCTCGCGAGAAGGATCGCCGTGAGAACGGATACCATAACCCTGTTCGGTGTTGCTCGAGTACAACAGGATCGCGTCCGATTTCCATTCTTCGGAAATTTTTTTCCAAAGCTGATCTCGAACTCTGGCGTTAACGGACGCGACAAAAACACCCGGTTTAAGCTCAATGGCTAACCGCGATATCTCGCCCCTCTGAGAAGTCTTCACTCTCTCTAAAATCAGAACCACCATAAATCAACTCCTTGATGTCCGGAATAATCCTTTTTAGTAATTTACTTTGTTTGAATTTATCCCTGCATGCAAAACGAACCCTTCTTTCAACGTTAGTCGCATCTTCGGCCGTAATCTCGAAGGCCAAAGGGATCGTGATTTCCGCTTTATAAAGATCCGCAATATCGTAAACGAAAGACAATTGTTTGCCGGTATGAACAAAACCGATCGCGGGAGAAAAGCCGGATTGTAAAATCGCCGCGTGAACCACGCCGTAGAGACAAGCGTTCGCCGAAGAGAGCGCACGATTGACTGGATCGCTCCAGTCCCAACTGTTTTGATCGTAAGATCTACTCTTCCAAGGAACCCCGGTTTTTTCGGACCATTCCTTATAAATTTTTCGAACCCTGGCGCCTTCCAAACCGCGAATTTGTTCGATAGACGAATTGACCGGGATTACATCCGAAAAACGAAACTGATACATTCTTCGAACGACCGAATCTCTTTCCGTCAAATCTCCGTAGGCTTCCACTTGACGAAGTAAATTTCTTGCGGAATAAGTACCGGTATAACCGGCCGAATAAAAACGAACTCCGCCTTCGCCCGTCCAAGCAAGAAGACATCGACTGTCGGAAATTCTTTTGATGGCCTCGTGTGTAATCGAAGTACCGGGGCCCAGTAAAAGAAGACCGATCGTTTCGATCGGTATCGGGACGACTTTATCCAGATAATGAAAACCGATGGATTTTTGGAACTGGTCGATTCTACCCTTTTCAAAGTATAAATGAGACCAGTTATCTTCAAACTTGGGCAGCTCTTGTAGGTTTCTGTTCGGCATACGTATTAATTATCGAGTTTTATATGTCTAAAATTGAATATAAAGAAATGATGGATCGAAAAATAAATTCGTTAATTATAATATGACTTCAATGTGAGAAGTTTGGGCGAATCCGGCCCCGGCGCTGCGATCCATAGAGAGCGGCGGCCACGTCCAAACAGTGATAGGCGAGAAGGTGATAGTTCCCCTCTTGGTTTGTTTTCCCTCCATACGGATGATAAGACTTTTCTTTCGTCCGCACCTGTTTTTGGATCTTTCCAATCTAATGATTACGAATGTATTGATTTAGAATATAATAACAAAATGATATATATTCATTCCTTTTGACTTTGTTTGAAAGTATCGACAATTTTTCCGGGAACTTTTGTGAATTATGAATTCAGTTTATAAAAGGAGATATTTACGGAAAAAGGATACATCTTTTTTATGTAATACTTTCTTTTTACTCATAACTATATAATAAAGTACCTGATAATTTTGTATTGAAACCGTATTTTTCGATAAAAATTCAAGGTGCTCAACTTTATAGAGATCAGTAATATATTCAAAAATTAAAATATTCAAAAATGGTTTACAGAGTTTTTTAAAACAGGCAGAGCGATTCATAGAAAGGGAACGCGTTTGGATTTCGGTTCATCAAAGATATCAACCCGCCGGGGCGATTAAAAACTATCGATTATTTTAGGCCCAAGCATTTTAGAATGCCCTTTTTGGCGGACGACAAAATCTGGAAAGTCCAAACTGTGAAAGGTTCCGGTAATATTAGGTAAGAAGTTTGGGAACCAAGTATACGTCGGAAAGGCGGCGAGCGACAAGCCGCCGCCTTATCTTTGTTAGTCTATTTTTACTCAGAACTATAAAATAGAGTGTCCGGAATTCTGCTTCTAAAACGGGGATTCTTCTCAAAAGTCATGGCGCGCTTATTCTATAGGCATCAGTAGTAGGAGAAAAATTCCATGCAAAAAAAACGTATCGTGATTCACAACCCGCTTTTTGCGATCTATTGAGTCCATTGTCCCGGTTCATCGACTCGTTGTTTCAGATCAGAAATGATACGGACGAGGAGGGGACCATCGAATCGATCAAACGAGGAGTTAATTTTTCCGGCCCCGCATTATGCACTTTGATTTTTGTGCGTTATTTGAAATTCCATCGCACCGTATATGCGGACCCGGCGGTGGATAAAAAGATTTACCGTTATGTGTATTTGGTGTCCTTATGTTTGATTCTTCCCAGCCCGTACTTCGCCTATGATATCGTAGTCGACTCTTCGTTTAAACGGAACGCAAAGAGTTATCTCGAAAATCATTTCACGTTTGAAAAAGTAAAATTCTTTCCGCTATAATATATTAAATAACTGTTATATTCTACCAAACGGATCGGTGAAACTCGGTAAATCCGTAGACGTCCCGAAAAGAGACTTTCTTTCCGTCGGCGGAACGAAGTTGTCCCGAAAATCTTCCCACAAATTGTCTGAAATACAACTTGGATACGATCAGATTCATCCGATCCTTTCTTTCCCCTTCGGGAACGAAATCGAGTTTTACCAATCCTTCCTCGTCGTAAATTTTCCAAGGTTTGGAGGGTTCCTTTTGTGAAAAATCGAAGATCAACCGAGGAACCCTTCTTCTCTTTCGATGGATCCAAAACGCGTTTTCCGAAAAGAAAGTTTCGTTCACTAGCGCCGCGAAGTTCGCTCCGATCGAAGTTCGATTCGGAAGGATAGCGCTGAACGCCGCCCAATACCAATTGGTCTCTCTTCTGAGATATCCTCCGGACCAATCGTAAAGGATCGTTGTTTTTTTGGGATCGAACACGAGGGGTTTGTTTTGATAAGCGAGTTCGATCGAACTCGGGATCAGAGGAGAACATTTTTCCGTGAAGGTCCAATGTGTCGGTTCGGAAGGATTTAAAACCCGCAAAGGAGAATGACTTTTGATACCGAAGTCCGCGTTAAACCGAATCCGTAATTTTTTTCCCAAGAAGGCGTCCACATGAAGTTTACCTTTGGAATGCGATTTATCCACGGAAAGAAAGGAAGAACCTTTTTTAAACCGAATCTTATACTCGTCCGGATCGGCCGGGAACTGCAAACCGTTTCCTATATCCAAACCCTTGGTATCGAACTCGTAGAGAAGTCCGTCCTTATAATGATAGAGATAGGCGAACACGTTATACACATAGCCTAGACTGACCGCGGCGAATCCGATCAAAAACTCATCCGTGATGATTCCCATGTAATTGAATCTTTTAAATGCAAAACGTTTTTTCAAGCCGCGAATTTCTTTACCGAAGAAGTCGAGCAGTTGAAACTCTTTATAGTTGAATTCGACCGGACCGTCGAAGACTCCGTAGTTGACTTTATTTTCGGAACCGATAATTTTCATCTTCATATCGATCGCGCAAACTATCCGAAGAGATTTAAAATGCAATGTAAATAAAAATCTCTCGGTAAATCCACCTAGTTTTCTTTCTACATTATCTTTCTCGTGATCGAAACTACATTAAACGAAATGAATCCGATGTTTTTGAGGACTTTGACAAACCACTATTCGTCCCGGGTCACCCGGGTTTCGGAACAAATCCCGACTTAATATTCCAAGATTCAACCGCCGAACTTACGTTAAATGATTGTTAGGTGTTTTCGACTGTCAGCAAACTACGAAGCATCCACGCCGTTTTTTCGTGAACTTCCAACCTTTGTGTAAGAAGGTCCAGCGTCACTTCGTCTCCTCCCTCGTCCGCGGTGGGAATCAGAGAACGCGCCGTTCTAATCACGGTTTCATGTCCTTTTACGAGATGACGAACCATATCTTCCGCGTGAGGAACTCCGCCTTCTTCGTGAATCGAAGTTAGTTTTCCCAATAGATGGGACGAACTAGGCGCGTAAAAACCCAGAGCGCGGATTCTTTCGGCGATCAGGTCGATGGAAAGCCAGAGTTCGTTGTACTGGGTTTGAAACATCAGATGAAGAGTGTTGAATTGCGGACCGGTTACGTTCCAGTGATAACTGTGAGTCTTAAAGTAGAGAATGTAAGTATCGGCTAAAAGTTTTTGCAATCCCGAGTTGATCGCTTCCCGGTTTTTCTCGGATATTCCTATATCTATGTCTTTCATATTCAAACCTCCGTCGTATATTAGACAAAAGGCATAAAAGAACAAGAAAAAACCGATCGTTTGTGACAAAACTTTGACCGGGTTTTGAAGGTTTTTATTTTGAGTTTTTCCGAATCATATCCTTTCAAAATGGAAAAGAGCGGTGATTACCGCTCTTAAATCGTGAAATTTATTTTTTCCCGGAATTGTATACCCGAATTGCGGAAAAAACTTCCTCCAATTCCTCTTCTTTCATGTAAGGAAACAAGGGAAAGTTGAGGACGGAAGCGCAAATTTTACCCGTTGTATGTTTAGCTCCGAATTTCCCTTTGATAAACGGTTTGGCGCCCGGTTGATCGCTCATAGCGCCCGGATAAATATTACCGAAACCGATTCCTTTTTCTTTCAGAACATCCTGAATGATCGGACGCTCCTCGGGAGTGGAAAGAGTCACGTTGCAGTAACCGTTTTCTTCGTAATCCTTAGGAGGGTGGATCGCTTGGATGCCGAGGTTTGGGAGTATATCATAATATTTTTGTGCAGCCGACCTACGAGAAACGATTCTCGCTTCCAGATGTTTCAGGTTGATGTTGAGAAAGGCGGCTTGTAAAGTATCCAATCTGGAATTCCAACCCACGTCTCCGTAAGCGTAATGAGAAATTCTACCGTGATTGGCGAGCATTCTCACCTTGTTTGCAAGTTCCTCGTCGTTCGTAAAAACCGCGCCCCCGTCTCCGGCGCCGCCTAACACTTTTGCGGGATAAAAGGAAGTAGTGGAGACGAGCGCGTCCTTGTAGATGGAAGCTCCCTTGTATTTGACTCCGTAACACTGAGCGCCGTCTTCCAATAAAGGAACTCCTTTAGACTTACAGAGTTTACGAAAATCTTCGATACGAGACGAACCCCAGCCGTAAAGATGAACGATCATCGCCGCCTTGGGTTTGACCTTATCCAGAGCTTTTTCAAATTCCACAAAGTCCATTTGAAGATCGTTCGGGTCCGTATCGATCGTGTAAGGATCGGCCCCTACGTTCACAACCGATTCGAAAGTCGCCCAGAAAGTCGAATCCGGAAGTAAAACGGCGTCGCCCCTTCCCACACCTAACGCGCGTAAGGCGAGCTGAAGCGCATCCGTTCCGTTTGCACAGGCAACGGAAAACTTCGTTTCCGCCTGAAAAGCGAGATTCTTTTCTAAAAGGGAAATTTCCTCTCCTCCGATAAAACTCGCGTTTTTACTGAGAATTTTGACTTTTTCTTCCCATTCTTCCAGTAACCCCGGCTCAAACCTTTTGATATCTATAAATGGAACGCCCATTCGGCTCTCCTGATTTTTAAATTTATATTTAAGAATATTCTAAAATACTATTTCTCTTTTTTATGATTTTCCTTACGTTTGAAAGACGCCGTTTTTACTTTGGAAACGGACTTTTTTTTCGGCGCCTTTTTTTTCATCGAAATTCCGATCGACTTTTGATTCGTTTTTTTTGCCGAAGCGGCGATCGACTTTAAACTTTCCTTAAAGAAAGGATTCACTTTCAAAAGAATTTTTTCGTCGAACATGAGCGCCGCGACTTCCTCGTAACGACTTATCGGAAAAAAGGACATGCCCTTTTTCACGTAATCCGGAATCTCTTCCAGATGTTGAAGATTGTCCTTCGGATAGATGATTTTGTAAATTCCGACTCTTTTTGCGGCCACGATCTTTTCGCGCAAACCTCCGATCGCAAGGACTTCTCCCGTGAGAGTGAGTTCCCCCGTCATTCCGTAACCCGCTTTCACTTTCGTATTCAAAGCGAGGGAAAGGATCGCGGTCGCCATCGTAATTCCCGCCGAGGGTCCGTCCTTAGGAGTCGCTCCGTCGGGAACGTGCAGATGTAACATTCGGTCGTTGAACAATTCGTCCTTATGTATGAAATTCTTAATATAACTCAAGGCGATGTTCGAGGATTCTTCCATTGTCTTTCCGATCATTCCGGTCAGAAGAATTCCACCTTTCCCTTTGACAAAAAGGGCTTCGATGAGAAGAGTCGCACCTCCGACGGAAGTCCAAGCGAGGCCGAGGGCGGTACCCGCAACGGATGTACGAATCATCCTTTCGTCCGTAAACTTCGGAACTCCCAAAAACGTTTCAAGATCTTTTTCCTGAATGATTTTCGGAAAAGGTTCTTTTCTTACGATTTTCATCGCGATTTTACGAACGAGTTTATCGGTGACTTTTTCCAAACCGCGAACTCCGGATTCTCTCGAATAAGAATCGATCAAAGCGACCATTGCTTTCTTATCAAACTCGATTCCGTAAGGTGTAACTCCGTTTTTATTGAGAACTTTTTTCCAGAGATATTTCTGAAAGATTTGAACCTTTTCGTCCGTGATATAACCCGAAAGATTGATGATTTCCATTCTATCCAAAAGGATTCTGGAGATGGAATCCAACGTGTTTGCGGTCGCGATAAAAAACACATTCGAAATATCGAATGGAAGATCCAGGTAGTGATCCCTGAAGTTTTTGTTTTGTTCCGGGTCCAAAACTTCCAGAAGAGCCGAAGCCGGATCCCCTTGGATGCCGATCGCGAGTTTATCGATCTCGTCGAGCAAAATGACGCAGTCTTTTTCTTTTGTTATGCGAAGTCCGGAAATGATTTTACCGGGCATGGAGCCGATGTAGGTTCTTCGATGTCCTTTGATTTCGGCTTCGTCCCTCATTCCTCCGACGGAAAATCTAAAAAATTTTCTGCCCATCGCTTCGGCGATCGACCTTGCGATCGATGTTTTTCCGACACCCGGAGGTCCGACCAAAAGAAGGATCGTTCCTTTTTCGTCGTTTTTCAATTTTTTGACGGCGAGAAACTCCAGGATTCTATCCTTCACGTCTTCGAGTTTGTAGTGATCCCTGTCCAAGGTTTTTTGGGCCTTATCCAAATCGATCTCTCTAACGGGCGCGGGTTCCCAGGGAAGGGATTCCAGAATGTCCAAGTAATTTCGGATAACGTTATAATCTCCGGTATTCGGGTCCGCGTAGGAAAATTTATCCAATTCTCTCGTGACTTCTTCGACGACCTCCGGATCGGCGCCGATGGATTTCAGTCGTTCCAGAAATTTTTCGTATTTCTTTTCGAACTTATCGTCTTTGATTCCGAGTTCGTTTTGTATCGCTTTGAGTTGTTCTCTTAAGAAGAATTGTCTTTGTTGTTTGTCTATTTTGTCTTGGATTTGATCGGAGATTTCCCTTTGGATGGATACGAGTTCGATTTCTTTTTTTAAAAACAGAAGCACCTTTTCGATTCTTGACTTGAGAATATTGGATTCGATGACGGATTGGTATTCTTCCTTTTCCAGGTTGAGAATGGAACAGACGAAGTCCGCCATTTTTCCGGGTTCGTTTACGTTGAGCATCGTGAGTTTCATCTCTTCCGTAAACAGTGGATTGTTTTGTGCGAGTTCCCTCGTCATGACGAGTAACGTTCTCATCATCGCTTTGATCGTATTTTTCGGGGCTCCGGGTTCTTCTTCCGGATAGGAAACTTTTGCGACCAACGGATCTTTACCGACATAGGATTCGATTTTAAAACGACGGATCGTATTGATGAGGATATTGATCGCCCCGTCGGGTAGATGCACTTTTTTTAATATTTTAGCGACAACTCCGAAGGGGTAGATGTTTTCGGAAGTTTCCTTTTCGTTTTCTTCGTCCTTTAAAAGAACGAGACCCAGGAAGGAATTTCCTTTGAGAGTTTCTTCCACGGCCTTAGCGAATTTGCCGCTTGGAACGATCAAAGGTGTGATGATACCCGGAAAAACCGGTCGGGACTTGATCGGAACTAAAAACAGTTCGGGCGGTAAAATCGAGTCCAAGGGAACGATTGAATTTTCTTCCATTCCCGATAAATCCTCTAAAGGCTCCAAAAGGGCCTCCTTCCATCTGAAAGTTTGTCCTAAAACCTGAGAAATGTGGGAACTCCTACATTTTTCTTTTCAGGTTTGGGAACAAGCTCTAAAAATATTTCGAAATTTGCCCAGGTTCCTACGACGGAATAGATTCTCAAATCAAATCCGAGCCGTTTTTTTTCTCAACAATGTTAGGCTTCACCAACATTTAGGTTTTTTTACACCTGAATTCGTTCATTGAGCATCATGATTTCTGTCAACCTGATTTTAGGACTTTACAAGATTTCAGAGGGATTTTCCTAATAGATGGATCAGACTTTAATAAAGCATGATTTTTCTCTTCTGTAAATTCTTCTGAAATCTGATCCACTAGAATTCAGAGTTCAATTACATTTTTCTAATAGAGGGATCAGACTTTAATAAAGCGTGATTTTTCTCTTCTGTAAATTCTTCTGAAATCTGATCCCTAAAATCTGCCCATTAGCAAAAAATTTCCTCTAAAATACGAAAATACCAACAAGAACCTTTCCAGTTTTCGAGAAAACCGTTGTGTCCGCCGAAATCTTGGATGGAGATTTTCACGTTCTTATTGGGATGAAGAGAAAGGAAAGACTCGCCTCGAATGATCGGATCATCCTTTGCCGTCAGAATCGTGGTCGAAACTAAAATTTGAGAAAGTTCTTTTTCACCCAGAGTATAAGTTCCGAAGTAATGATCCAAATCTTGAAACTCGTCGGTTGAATCGATGAGTTTCTTCGTCATTTTCATAACGGATCTTTCCTTAAGAATTTCGTCATAAGGAACCAACGTAGGAAAATGTATTCGTTTTTTCCGAATCGATTTTTTCCATTTGTTAAGAAAATAATTACCGATGATCAGTTTACCGTCCATTAGAATTGTTGCATCTTTCGGATGGATCGCGGGCGAGACGGCGATACACTCTTTGAGTTGATTTAATTTTTTTTCCGACTGAGAATGGACTCGCGCGATTCTCAGAGTAAAGTTTCCACCCAAAGAAAAACCCGTGATAAAAACCGGAACATTCCTATCGGCAAAGAATGTGGCTTTACGAACGGCTTCGTAGGTTTCTTCGATCAGACTTCCGTTGAACGGTTCCGGATTGAGATGATGTGTATCGCCGTGATCCCTGTAATTTAAACGGAAAATATCGTATCCTTTTTCATAGAAGTAATGAGAAGTTCTCAGGATATAAGTTGAATCGATACTTCCTTCCCAACCGTGTAAAAGAATCAAAAATCCTTTGGCTTTCCGATTCTTTTGTCGGCTCAAGGAGCCTTCCAGTTTTACACCTTGGCCCGCGTCTAAAACGATTCTATCGGAACCGGATAAAAAAGGCATTTCTTTCGGTAAATTCCAAGCGAAAGAAGCCAGGGCCGTCTGAAGAAAAGGGGATTTTAGAATCCCGGGCGGATTGAACTTTGGGGTTTTGAAATTTTTGGGGTGAGACGTTTTTGAAAGCATCGGTTTTCCGGAAAAGTTTTTTAGACGATCGGTTTTAGGCAAATTTCTTTTCACTTAAATTATCGCGGAATGGTAACAGAAAAAAACTGGTCTTTAGAACAGTTTTTAAAAAATATACGAACAGCGCATAATTTCATGAATTTAGGAGTTCACCTTAAAGTGAAGAATCTACACAGTCCTTTGAATTCTTTTTCGGTTTTGTTTCGGTTCGGATTCTTTACCTTAATGTTATTTTTCTTATATTCTTGTACAACCTTAGAATTGAATTCGGTAAGAGGCGGTGATTCGGCGAAATCGATCCTCGATTCTCAAAAGAATTCTAATGTTTCTTCTTCCAATTGTAAATTAAACGGTAAAAAATACCAATGGTATGTTCTTTTCGGTTCGGTTCCGATCAATAGAGTGGATGTTTCGGAAATTCTTCCCGATCCAAATCGCACGTATCGATTGATCTTGAAAACGACCTGGTTGGACGCGATACTCAGCACGTTCTTAGGGATCGCGGCTTCCGTAACGCGTAAAACCATCGACGTGGAAAGTTGTGATTCTAAGGAAATTACTTCCGCAACCAAAGTTCCCGTTTCGAACAATTCGACTTCTTCGGAAAAACCGGAAAGAGAAGTTTCCAAGATCGACACCGCAAAGATCAAAGAAGATTTTATCAAACAGAATGAAAAACAATGGAAAGAGGAGTTGCAGGAGAAAATCCATTCTTCTTTAAGAGAGGAACTGGAAAGTTCTTGGAACAGAGAGGTGAAACAATCCAAAAATCTTTCCATCCTGTTTTTAAAGTCGGGTGAAATTGTAAAAGGGACTGTGACCCGAATGGACGGAGACGGAGTTAAATTGTTCTACAAGGGAAAAGAGAGAACCTTTCGTCGGTCGGATGTTCAAAGAGTTAAGTTTCAAGATTAAGGCGATTGGATATGACAAACTTTCAAACGCTTTTTTTAAGAATTTTTCTTTCTTCTTTTTTGTTTTTGAATTCCGCCTGTTATCTGAACCCTCTTTTCAAGGATCTCCTTTCTCCCGACAAAGAGAAAGATTCGTCTCTTCCAATTCTGCTTCTCTTAATTGCGGGAGCGACCGCTCCGCCGGTAATTCAAGGGGAAACTATTTTTTTTCCGTCCACCGGTCTTACTTGGATGCGATGTTCCCGCGGCCAAACGTACGATTCGGCTACCGATTCTTGCATTGGATTTTTAGTTTCTCCTCAATATTGTTCCTCTTCCGACAACCAGTGTAATGGAGCTCTGGGAGGAACGCTGACGTCGGGTCCTGCTTTCGATTCTTGTTCTACTTTCAGCGTTTCCGGTAAGACGATGACTTGGAGAGTTCCCACACATGCAGAATTGAAGGGGCTCGTTTTTTGTTCGAACGGGACGGATCTGGGCAATTCGAAGGATAATTCCAAGACCTGCTCCGCAGCGGGAACCAGTTTTGAAGTTCCTACGATCCGAAAAGATTGGTTTCCTGGCAATCCAACGGGGAACTTGATTGAATTTTGGACCAGTACAAGCGATCCTTCGAATGCGGTTTACGCTTGGAAGGTCAATTTTACGACGGGATTTACGAATACGACCGCCGCAAAAAATGTATCGGGTTATCTTCGCTGCGTGAGTAATTCCCGCTAATTCCGTTTCGATGTTAGTCGCGAGGGGCAAAGGAGTCCCCCCAATTACTTGGATCGGAAGATAAATCCGTCTTGAGTTGCGACAAATCTTCTGTGAAAAGATCGTCCCACCCTGATTTTGCATAACGTTACCCACAAGTTGAGAAGGTTTTTGCAAATAAAAAGTCTCATTCTTGTCGGAACACTTGCGGTTTTATTTATAAAGTCCTAATCCCTAAAACGTGGGAACTCCCCAAAGTCACAGAAGATTCTCAATTGACAAAAAACAAATAAATCAAAAATTGTTTCCAACTGGAAGTATTTGATAATTCATAGGAACCTGCGTCCGGTGAAAAGTAGGAGATTCAAAAATGAGCTTGGCTTCGATTTCGATTCAACGACCGATATTTGTTACTTGTACGGTTTTAATCATCCTGATTGCGGGATATCTCTCCATGAACAAGTTGGGAGTGGACTTGTTTCCCAACGTAACGATCCCGGTCGTAACCGTGACCATTCCTTATCCCGGAGCCGCTCCTAACGAAATCGAAACCCTAGTGGCAAGGCCGGTCGAGGACGAACTCTCCACAATCTCAGGGGTAAAAAGAGTCAAGTCGGTTTGTAACGAAAGTGTGGGCACAGTCATTGTGGAGTTCACTCTGGAAACGGACGTAAAATACGCGGAGCAACAAGTTCGAGACAAGGTATCGAGCGTAAAACCGAAGTTGCCCAGCGATGCAAAGGAACCGGTTATCCGAAGAATCGACCCGGCGGATCAACCCATCTTAATCATCGCACTCAGAGCCGAAGAACTACCGGAAGCGGAACTGTATGATATCGCAAACGAAGAAGTAAAACAGATTCTTCTTTCGACAAAGGACGTGGGAAACGTGAGCATTTCCGGAGGACGTAGAAGGGAGATTCACGTTGAACTGGATCGAAACAAACTCAAAGAACATATGATTCCCGCTTCCGTCGTAAGCAATCGACTGGCTTCGGGTGGGATGAACATTCCCGCCGGAAAAGTAAGTAAGACCGATAAGGAACTCGTATATAGAACGATCAACGAATTTCAATCTCCTCAAGAAATCAGAGATACTCCGATCTCGCTTTTTGGAAACGAGGTTCCGATTAAAATCGGACAATTGGGAGAAGTCAAGGACACGTTGGAAGACGAAACGTCCAGAGCTTACTTAAACGGTAAGAAAGCGATTTTTCTCATGGTATATAAACAATCCGGATCGAACACGGTCGCGGTCGCACAAAACGTAAAAAAGAAAGTGATCGAGATCAATCAAGATCTTGCAAAACGAAAGGGTTCTCCCGTGTTGACCTCGACGAACGATTCTTCCATAACGATCGACAATAATATCTACGACGTGAAAGAAACCATCATCATCGGAATCATCCTCACGATCATTGTCGTATTATTGTTTTTAGGAAGCGTTCGTTCCACTTTGATTACGGGACTGGCGCTTCCGAACTCCTTATTGGGCGCGTTTATCCTGATGGCGATCGCCGGTTTTACCGTAAACGTGATGACGTTACTGGCGCTCAGTCTCGCGGTCGGACTTCTCATCGACGACGCGATCGTAGTTCGGGAAAATATTTTCAGACATAGGGAGATGGGTAAAACGGCGCGTGAAGCTTCCATCGAAGGAACCAAAGAAGTAACACTTGCGGTGGTCGCGACTACGATGACCGTCATCGCGGTGTTCATGCCGATTGCGTTCGTCAGCGGGGTGGTGGGACAGTTCTTAAGAGAATTCGGATTGACCGTATGTTTTGCGCTTCTCATTTCCCTTTACGACGCTCTTACGATCGCACCGATGTTATCGGCTTACTTCGGAGGTAAGGTCGGAAATCACGCACACAAAACGACTTCCGATTCGATTCCAGACATCGCGACTCAAGCCGTCAAAGGGAAAACAAAAGGCGCCGGAGCTACCGCACTGGAAGAGATCGCTTATTCCAAAATCCGTTCGCAAAACAAGTCTTCTAGGGGAATTTTATCCGTAATTTTTTCTCCGATTACGTTTGTTCTCCGCGTATTGGAAAGAGGTTTGGATTCCATATTAAGTACTTTTAATGTTTTTCAATCTTGGATGGAGGACAAATACGCGTCCGTTCTGAAGTTCACTCTAAAAAGACCTTTTTTCATACTTTCCGGCGCGGTTCTCATTTTCGTCGTAAGTTTGGTTCTTACCAAGTTCATTCCTAAAACGTTTCTTCCCGCACAGGACGAGGGTAAATTCTCCGTAACCTTGGACATGCCTCCGGGAACTTCCGTGGAAAAAATGGGTAAGGTAGCGCAAGCAGTGGATCAAAAGATCCGCTCGTTTAAGGAAATCAAGTTGGTTTCCATGTTCAACACCAACCGTAGTTCGAGTATGTTCGTGGAGATGGTTCCTTCCCACGATCGGAAGATGAACACGACTCAGTTCAAAGCGTTTCTCAGGAAGGAACTCTCCGAATTTTCTTATGCCAATCCGATCGTAAAAGACATAGACAACGTAGGAGGAGGGCAACGGCCTTTCGTTCTTACGGTCAGCGGACAAAAGGGGGAAGTGGTCGAAGACTACGCGAAAAAATTATTCGCGCGCCTTCAAAAATCTCCCGCACTTTTGGACGTGGATATCAGTTACAGAACGGGAGCTCCCGAATTTAGGGTGGTCCCGGATCGGGAAAAAGAAGTTCTTCTCGGCGTTCCGGGAACGATCATCGGGACGGAACTGAGAACTCTTGTGGAAGGGACAACTCCGGCCGTTTATAGAGAGAACGGAGTCGAGTACGACATCCGAGTTCGACTGAAGGATTCTCAAAGGGATCTAAAGGACAATTTTTACGATTCTTTCGTACCGAACTTCAACAACAGACTGATTCCGATTCGAAACGTTGCAAGGGTGGAAGAAACAACCGGTCTGGCTACGATCAATCGTCTCAACCGAAATAAATCCGTTGAGATTTATGCGGACGTAAATCCGAAAGGCCCCGGAATGGGAGGGGCGATGGAAGAAGTCGCAAAGATCGGCCAGACGGAAATTCCTCTTCCTCCGGGTATTAAGATCGGTTATACGGGACAAGCGGAGAGTTTTAAGGAGATGGGAGTTTCGATGGCGATCGCAATGGGACTCGGGGTTCTATTCATCTACATGGTTCTCGCTTCGCTTTATGAAAGTTTTATCACTCCGATTGCGATTATGCTCGTGTTACCACTCGCGCTTTGCGGCGCCTTTATCGCTCTTTTTGTGACCCAAAAATCCTTGGATATTTTTTCCATGATCGGACTGATCATGTTGATCGGGGTAGCGACCAAAAACTCGATCCTTCTTGTGGACTTTACCAATCAGCTTTTGGGCCAGGGCAAAGAGATGAAGGAAGCGATCATCGAAGCGGGAAGAGAAAGACTCAGGCCGATCTTGATGACTTCTTTCGCTCTCATTGCGGGTATGTTGCCGATCGCGATCGGACTCAACGAGGCTTCCAAACAAAGAACGAGTATGGGAGTTGCGATCATAGGCGGTTTGATTTCTTCGACGATTCTTACTTTGGTCGTCGTTCCGGCGGCGTTTTCTTATATCGAAAAATTGAATCAACTCGTGAGAAGAAATTCTCCGAATCCGGACGCGTGAGGAATCAAAAGTAGTTCCAGTTTTCTCGCACGGTTTCATGAATTCGGCCTTTTGAATTCTTTTCAAATTCAAAAAAAGTTTCATAAATCGTGCGAGTAAGCGGCATTGTACGTGCGAGTGAACGGGAATGAGAGCTATGGAGCAGGATGAAGTAAAACATCGGATTATGGATAAAACGCTTGAGCTTTTTCTAAAATACGGTTATGCGAAAACCAAAATGGAAGAAATCGCAAGAATCCTGAAAATCTCCCGTAAAACTTTGTATAAACATTTCGAAAACAAAAATCATCTTCTTTTCGAAATTCTCTCCCAAAAACACAACGTGATGAGCGCGAGACTCGAGCAGATCAGCGAGGACGATTCCCTGTCGGTGCATGAAAAAATCCAAGCGATCAATGAATTCAAGATGAGCCAGTTCCCTCACGGAGCGAACGAGTTCATTTTGGAAATCAGGGATCAGGCTCCCGATCACTACGCTTATATCAAAGAAGTGAGAATGGAATCCGTTTCCAAATCGATTCAGGCGTTGATAAAACAAGGAATCGAAAAGGGGGAGATTCGTAAGGATTTGAATCCGACGATCTTCGCCGCGCTGATCAATTCTGCGATCGAAATGACCGCAACTCCGGAGCTTCTCGTAAATTCCCCGTATTCCATGATGGAGTTACAGGGAGAAATCCACGGAATTCTTTTTTACGGAATCATGAACGGTCCTGAAACGGCAGTCGTAACCGACCCCGCATGATGACAGGATAATCGGAATCAAACTTTCCTAACTCCCTACCGCCTAACATAAACGTTTGATCTTGTTCCATTCGATTCGAATTTCGTTCAGAGTCAGTTCTCCTTTACCGGAATCCTCCGAGATCTTTTTTAGGATCGGCTGTAACCGGCCCGCTTGTTCCCAGGTGATGTTTTCACCGGCATCCTTTAAGATGCAGAAGACCGCGCTTTTTCCGGATTGATTGGTAAATTCGATTCGATCACCTTCGGGTCTTCCGATCAAAGCCGCGTCAAACGCGCGATAGGCGCCCTTTTGCAGATGACGGGTTTTAGCGACACCGTCTTGATGAATTCCGGATCTATGAGAGATCACGTCTTCGCCGATCAAGGGCGCCTTTTCATAGATGGGAATTTCCGAAAGATAAGAAACCAAACGAGACGTTTCATAGATCGCGGAAAAATTCAAAGGAACATCCACGCCGCAGTTGTGAAGAGCAATCGCAACCTCGTAAGTGTTCGTGTTTCCGGCTCTTTCTCCAAGACCGTTTAACGCAGTCTCCAATTGAACCGCACCCGAAAAGTAAGATTCAACCGTGGTTGCGGTCGCCATACCCAAGTCGTTATGAGTATGAATCGAAATTTTTGTGTTCTCGGGCAAAACGTTCGCAACCGCCTTCACCATAGAAACGAAAAGCCAAGGACGATAACGTTCCACCGTGTTCGGTAGGTTTACGACGTCCGCTCCGTAACGCAACGCGGTTCGAAACGCTTCCGCCGCAAAGTCCAAATTTTCAAGAGAATCTCCGAAATGTTCTCCCGAAAATTGAACCTCTCCTCGGGAGCCGACGAGGCTTTTTGCGTAAGCGACGGAATCGGAAATTCTTTCCAAAACTTTTTCCGGACTTATCTTCAAAACGTTTTGAATCGTAAACGCGGAGATGGGATATACGATATGAATTCTAGGTTTCGGCGCGTGTCGGATCGCCTTCCAGGAAATTTCTATTTCTTTTTCCACCGCTCTGGACAGAGAGGAGATCACTACGTTTTCCGGCGCGATGGAAGAAAGATAACTGCATGTTTCGAACTCTTGATCGTTTGAAGACGCGAATCCGACTTCGATTCCTTGTACTCCTAATTTTAAAAGTTGTTTGAAGATCGTTTCCTTTTGATCCAGATTCCAAGGTTTGCGAAGAGCTTGGTTGCCGTCCCTCAAAGTCACGTCCATAAAAAACGGAGGATGTTCGGGAAGAGGGTTATTAAGAATTTCCGAAAAGGATCGGTTCTCTTTTTGATTTTCGAAAGTTACGTCGACAACGTTAGACGCGCTTTCCGGTTTTGAATCTTGTTTCATCGTTTTTTCCTTTTACCGGCCGGTTCCAGGAGAGGGGTTTTTCGAGAGGAGAGAAATGTCCGGAAACAAAAAAGCCCACTCCAGGAGGAGCAGGCTCGTGTATTTTTTTACAACTCTACCGGCTCCCCCTAACTAAGGAGGAGAAGTTCAAGACCGAACGGTAGTAGAGTTACATTGTGGGGCATACGATATCAGACTGGAAAGGATTCTAAAAAAATACAAGAACTTTTTAAACTCGAATCGATTTGTAGAAACGATGAAAGGTCCGTTGTCCGCGAATACGATCTCGTTTTAAAATCTCCCGCAAGTGGAAACGTTATTTTCGGTCTCAAGGCATTTTCGGCGGGAACTTGAAACTCGATCGGAACCAAACAAACGAAATTTTAAAACACGTCCTAAAGGATCATAAAGTCTCTTGGCAAAACATAGAGACCAAGATCGATTTTAATCTTCTCAAAAATAAAATCGAAAAGGGATTGGAATCGAAAGTATTTGAGAAAGTATTCGGAGAGATTGTGTTAAGAACTTACACCAAGTGGATATAAACGGGATGGCAAAATGGATTTGATTTACGATCCTGAATCTCCAACCCAGGATTTTATACGGATTTTCTTAAATACCGATCGTGGGCATACTTGCTCCATGAACGAGGAGGAATGGTCGTGGATTTTCAACGTTCGCTACGATCCACAACTATTATAGTCAAAACTCCGTCTTGCTGTTGCCTTCGTTACGGTTCCTTAGCGCTTCTTCAGATGGATTCGAATTCAAACCGAATCAAAAATAAAATTTCTGTCTATTATTCGGGAACTTTGCGACAACCGACACGAATTGAATTTTTCAAAGGTTTTAGAATTTTGAAAAGTCCTACGCATTTAAGAACGGACGTAACGGTTGACGACAAAGAGATTTCGGATCCTTGTGTCGATGAAAAATAATTAACGTGAGTTCGATATAACAAATGCGAAAGCGATTATTATTTGCGACCTGCAACGCGACCCATAGGACAATGCTGTCAATTTAAGAAAAAAGACTCAAGATTAAAGAATTTAGTACGACAAGAAGACATGGGCAAGAAAGAATAACAGTCATAGGCGAATTAGAAGCTTGGATATATTCCAGAAAGATTCTGGAAATCGCGCGAATGAAACCGAGTGCTTTTACTCGGAATCGTCAACTAACCCTACCGAGGTTGCTTATAGCCATGATAAACTTATTAAACAAAAGCTTAGCGGTCGAGTTATATAGATATTTTAAGAATTTAGGAAAGAAAGCTGTGACGAAACAAGCGTTTTCCTTAGCGCGGGAGAAATTAAATCCGCAAGTGTTTGAATCATTAAACGAAATATTAGTAAACAGCTACTACAAAAATGTAACGAATTGCAAAACGCATAAAGGTTATATAGTTGCAG
>NZ_AOHC02000024.1 GCF_000332415.1 Leptospira weilii serovar Ranarum str. ICFT | reverse complement strand
CAATTAGAGTTGTTGAAAAATTAATTTTCTATTTGTTTCTGTTTCATTGAAATGGACGATTGAAGCGGTTTTGTGAATCGCGAAGATTGAATTTTTCAACGATTTTATTCTAAAATAAGAATTTATAAAATAATGAATCGGTTTGTTTTCTTTTTGATTGCAAAGAGGAATCATTTAAGAGAATTTAATACGAGAAACGGATTTGATTTCGATCGAATCCGCTCCATTCCGGAAAAACCTATGAGACACGATCAAAAATCCAAATTCTTTGTTTTTATCATTCTGTTTTTTTTCAACTGCAATTATCACTATTACGTGCACAAAAGCGGAACGGAAAATGCGGCGATCCCGAATTTATCCAAGGTAAAAATCGCCTATATCGGCTTCCGTCCGTATACGACTGAAATGACACGGTCATCCGCGGAGACTCGTGTGTACACCGCAAATCTCGTCTATCCCGATCGAACTATATTCAAATTTCAGAATGGAGCTTACGCGTCCGATCTAAAATCCGCGGGATATAGAAAGGACGTTTCTTCCGATAAGGTAAAGAAGTTCGTCCAGGATTATTTGAACGAAGTCAAGGAAAGCGGAGTTCTTGAGCTGACATATGTGACAAGCGTGGAGAAAAAAGGGGAGGGACGGATTTTTAAACTAAAGGATATCGGCGCGGATTATTACGTGTTGGGAATTCATACGCCGGCGTTTCAAACTTCGAAACATTTCGGAAGTAGCGTGGTTCAATTGTTCTCTTCTATTTTTTCCGTAATCACCTTGGGACTGATTCCAAGTTATGCGTCTTTGCAGGCCGAAACCGAAATTAAAATCTACGATAAAAATCTGAATCAACTCACTTCCATCAAATACGATCAAGGTTATTCCGTTTTGGGCGCGGTCTGGGCTTCTTCCGTTCCCGAGGAATGTCGTAGAATGGGATGTAACGCCCTCAAACAAGTGACTTCTCCGCCCAAGTTCGTATATCAAGAACAAGGTTCCAAATTTGAAACGGACATAGTGAGTTTTATACAAACTCAATCCGCGTTTCGCAAATGATAAAATCGGTGAAATTTCGTTAAAACGACGTGAATTCGTAAAAAAAAATCGGGCGAATCCGGCCTTGGCAAAGCCAAGAGCCGGAACGCGCTTGAACTAAAGTGTTGCTGCCTGCGGTCGCAACATAATGCTTCAATCAACAAATTGATAGATCGTTCTAAAAACGAAATTTTTTTGTCATTCCAATTTGTTGATTCCGCTTCAATCGCTTTCGCATTGATTACGTCGAACCAGCGTTAAAATACTTTCTTAAAGTTTAGTTTTTCTGAATATTCGCGAAATTGAATTCTCCAGGAAGATCTACTCGCGGAGACTCGCCCGATTCGGGAATTAGGATTTTATTGTCGTGAAAACGGATTTCCGTTCCTTCTTTTGTTTCTTCCAAAAAAGGACTGAGATCGGAAAGGCAGTTTCGATCCGGTCTGAATTTTAGTTTTTTATGATTTGCGGTTCTTGCAAAAAGACAACCGTCCTTGTCCAAGGCGAAGATTAAGTCGTTCAAGGAATAAGTTACTTCGGACTCCGCAAGGAAGAATAACGTGCCTTCCGATTCTTTACAAGCGGTTAAGTGAATGGGATAACCTTCCAGTTCGAGATAACCGTTTTCCGTCAGTTCTCCGAAACGATTGTCGATGTAGATTCCGAGTCGGTCCTCGCGAAGATTTTGACGAAAGTAAGAGAGGATTCCTTGTTGATCGATTCGATTTCCTTGAAAGATCCAACGGTCCTGCGAATCCACAAAAATTTCGCTGTTGAATCTGCGGGGAGAATTTGGATTTTTCGACTCCACCTTTTTTACCTTTGGTGATCCTTATAACGGTAAGCGACACCTTCGATCACTCCCATTTCGTTGTTCATATAACCGACCGCAACCGTGTTGCCGTCTCCGTTGCCGGATTGGATGAGAGTCGGAGGAACGTTTACGATTCCTTTCCCTGTAAAAATTACACCGTCCATGTGATTGGAAAACAATTCTTTTTTGAGATCGATAATCAGGTAATCGGGGATTCTTCCGTTTGCAAAAGAACGAATGATGATTTTTCCGTAGGTTCGATACGGTTTGGGAGGAGAAGTAGTTCGGATTTCGATTTCGTTCCAAGAGCTTTTATGAGAAAAACCGAATTCATCTCTCAAAACCGTTTCCGGAATAAATTCTATGGACTCGCAAGAAAAAAGAGTGGAAAGTAGAATCAGTAAGGAAACAATCTTCGCAATCCGTAAAAAGATGCGAAATCGGGAAAAGTTTTCCGTTTCCGGATTCATGATTCCATTCAGAAAAACCGGAAATAAGGCGCAAGTGTTTTAATCTTGTTTCTCGCTTATCGAGAAACGAGTTTGTTCGAAATTAATTCAATGTTATGATAAAACAGGATCAGGGAAATCAGTTCGGATTTCGATCATTCGAATCGTACTGTCCCTTTAAAACTTCAAATGGAAGATACAGAGTTAGAAAAGAGATCGAGGGAAAACGTTTTAAAAATCGGTTATTGTTCGTTGGACGAAATCGAAGAAAAGGTCAAGGCGTTCCGAGTGATGAATCAGGGTGCGACCAAAAAAAGATACATCATCACGAGAGAACCCGTTCTTGATTCTTCCGGAAGAACGATTCTCGCGAAGGCCGCCGAAATCGACATATCGGCCGCAAAACTTTTGAGAAGACATTTCAAAGGCGCGCAGATGTTTAAAACCTTCCAACCCGACGAAGGAATTGTTATCATTTCGGATATGACTTCCGCAGAGGGAGTTTCCCTTACGATGGATATAGTGACTCAGATCATGAACCTGGGCGGCGGGGCTTACGAAGGATTTATCGATCGTGTGGATAGTTTTGCGGAATTCATCGATCTATTGAAAAAATCCCTTTTTCCAAAACTCATTATCGTCGGTTATATTCAGCAAAATCAGGTTCAGTCCGAATTGTTGCATTTCGTTCGTGTAAAACGGGTGGATAATTATCTTCGGGCGGTCGAACTCTCGCATACTCTTTATAAGCCGACTCCTTATTTTCCGAAAATCAAACAAGTCGAGATCTCGCAGAACGATGCGAAAAGTTGGGGACGTTTCGTCGTTGAGATCATTCGAGAATACACTCGCCCTTATCTCTTGGAAGAAATCTAAAATTCAACAAGGTGCACTCGCTCCGACTTTGTTCTTTCAGGAATTTCACTTCCAGTTTTCAAGTTCGTCTCCAGACTGATTTTACAAATATGTATTTGTGGGAAAATACGCTTATGGATTTTCTTATGATTTCGGAATTCGGGATATACTCGGTTTCTCTTTCCGTCCTGTCATTCCCCCAAGGTCTATCCACAGAGACATCTGTTGGGTTCCTCACGACATAATATTCGCCGTGAAGCAAACTTGCAGGAGTTCCCACACGAATCTCGAATAGGGTATAATCTTGAGGAGTTCCTCAAGACATAATTCATTCGGATTTTCTCACATCGAACTCATGTTAAATCGGGAGTTCCCGCAAAAGTTTTCCCTTTTTAAGCAAAATTTCGTTCTTATCAGATAGAACTTTCTTATACCGAATTCACGTTAATTTATTTGAATATAATGTTTTCTGATTCTAACGAAGTCATATCCCGAGTAAAATTGCTTGCAAGTGAATATTTTTACAGACGGAAATGTCTATTTTCAAATCATCCGAAAGCTCTTAGGGAACTGTTTGTATCGAATCATTTCCTACAACTACGGAATAGCGAGTAACACAAAACACCGGCGGTAAAGGAAGTAGACAAAACCCAGCCCGCATAACGACGTCCACGTTTCTAAGGACCGAACTTCCACTTCGTATTTCCGCCTCCTTTAAATAGGGATAGACTCCCGCGGGAGTTTGGGAAATTCCGAACAGAAATTCACTGAACTCGACGGCTTTCCCTTCATTCGCAAGAATCCCACCCTTGGGTTTATCTAAGGAAACATAAGAAATTCGTTTTACGGTTCCCGAAGAACAACCGATAAAAATCATCGGCAAAAGAATTAAAATCGCAAATCGGATCCGCTTCATTTTTTGCCTTCCTTATCAATTTTAGAACTATCAAACGCAAAACCTTGGATCTCAATACAATTCAAAGGGATCAACACGTTTGTCCGCTGAGTCACATCGGCGTTCAAAATCGTATCGTATTTAGTATCCTTTAGAGCGTTCTC
>NZ_AOHC02000025.1 GCF_000332415.1 Leptospira weilii serovar Ranarum str. ICFT | reverse complement strand
CTCCAAAAAGGAATCCAATTGGATTCCATGAGAGAATCCAATGTTTTCCATTCCGGATCCGGTGTTACACCTAGTATAGCGGAAGTTCGTTACAATTGGTTTTTTTAAGGAATCTTTATGAGAGGGTATTATTCTATTTTAATGTTATTGGCGCTTCTGAATCGTTATAAGAACTCGTCCCAAAACATACGAAAATTGCGGAAATGAATGCGATGCCGAAAAAACTCGAGACGTTTTGGGACAAACTCTAAGTTTAAGGAAAGTATTTTCGATCCAGTAAGTGTTTAGAGTTTCATTCGGGTTTTGTTTCCTTCCGCCGACGGTTATACCGCTGCGTTAGGCGTTTTTGCTACGAATTCCGGTACGGAAAAACTTCATCTATTTGTCAATAAGGAAGGGGCGGGTTTGAGCCGTTACGTTTCCATGGATAGTGCTGCGACTTGGACTTTGCAGCAGACGATTCCTCTGACAGCGGAATGATATAAAGAAGTTTGGGTGAATAAGAAACTCGTGTAAAAGGACGCCGCTTTATTTCACGCCGACCCATAGAGAGGCTTCCGTATTAGTTTCCCGGGGTTGTACGAGGGAGTGAATTTTATAAATCTCTCGGAAGTTTTTTTCAAATAGATAGCGAACAACGGTGCACATCGGAAGAAATAAAAAAACGCCTAACCTGCGAAAAAAAGCTTGTACTTTCATCCCTACTTCCGGAACATTCTTTCAACAATTTTAAAGGATGTTTTCATGCAGGAACAGGGTGCAAAGTTTAAGAGTCAGTTAGAAAGATACATTAACTATCGTGGGATCGATATTGTCCTGCATCTTAAAGACGGTTCTCGTGTGGAATTGGATCGTAATCGTAAAATGATAGGAGAACGGATCGTCTATTTTCCTGCAAAAAATCTTACAAGCGCAGTCGAACTTGCAAATATCAGTCGTGCGGAATTTTTTGTCGCCTAACGTGGATTTGCCGTAAAAAATGCAAAAGTGGAAATTCGAAGGAACTGGCGAATTTTGTTGGGACCCATAACCAACCCCACAAGTTGGCCTCGAGCGGCGAGGTTTTAGGGGTTAGTATTGGAGAACAAATAAAACCGCAAGTGTTCCGACAAGAATGGAGACTGATTACTTGCAAAAAGTATGATTTTCTAATGAATCAAAAACTTTCTTTGTACGTAAGTCAAAACATGTTACGGTTCAGGACGGCGAGCCGATTTTTTTGAAAACGAATTCCAATCCATTCATCAAACGTAGAAAAGAGTGAAATCGCGTTCTTGCCCCTCTTTTTTTCATACATTTTCTCCCGAAATACCTTCTTTCCGGTTGTTATCAAATCCTTCCGAAAGAAATTTATCGAATTCATTCCGGACTTAAAACAAATGAAAAGAGTTATTGTCAAATCGAGGTATTTCTTCTCAAAGATGCGATTTGATTTCTTCTTTGGCAATCTTATCTTGTTACGGACAGCTTTTGAGCTTGACTACAAGCCGGATTTGACCGATATATAATGCGATATACATTCTATTTTGATCATAAATAGTAGAGGTTGTTTCAAAACGAATTGTGTTCCTAGGAAATTACCTTAAAGTCTGTCCGCCAACCATCGGAATGGCCGTAAATCTCTACGATTGTTTTAAGTTTCGGGACAAACTTTTATTCTTAATAGTTTTTCGAAGTTTTGGGATAAGCTTTTAAAACGTAACTATACGATGATTCACATTCTTAAAACGATTCTTGAACAGGCCCGCGCCGGATATTGGGAAAAAAATTTCGTAGAAAATACGAGTTATTTAAGTCCGGCTTGGAAATCCATGTTGGGTTATCAAGACGAAGAACTGGAAGATTCCATACGAACCTGGCAGTCTTATATCGTTCCGGAAGATTTGAATCCGATTCAAAACGAATTCGAAGACTATCTAAAGACAGATCTTCGCCAACCCTATGAAGCCGATGTTCGTTTTTTGCATAAGAACGGAAATATCGTTTGGTTTAAATGCACTTGTAAGGTCGTAGAAACGGATTCCAAAGGAAAACCGGTTCTGATGATCGGCACTTACTTCGACGTCACAAAATCCAAAAAGATAGAGTTCGAATTACAACACGCAGTCGATCGTCTCGCGCTTGCGACTCAAACGGCGAGAGTCGGAATTTGGGACTTGGATTTGATCGCAGGGAAGGTGTCCTGGGACGATACGATGTTTGACCTCTATGGAATCAAACGAGAGAATTTTTCGGAAACCCCCGCCGATTGGGAATCGAGTTTACATCCGGAAGATCTAGAACGATGTAAACTCGAACATAAACAGGCGGTTTCCGGAGAGAAAGAATTCGATACTCAGTTTCGAGTCGTTTGGCCGGACGGTTCCGTTCACTTTATCAAGGCGATCGCGATCGTTCAAAGATTGGCTTCGGGTAAACCGTTTCGAATGTTGGGAACGAATTGGGATATCACAAAACATAAGAACGCCGAAATCGCATTAAAAGAAAGTTATGAACTGACGAAGGTTTTTATCGAAAACGCACCTTCCGCGATTGCGATGTTCGATACGAACATGAATTATATGGCCGCCTCTCAACAATGGCTCGTGGATTATTATTTGGACGGAATCGAAATTATAGGTCGTTCGCACTATGAAATTTTTCCGGAAATCGGAGAGGAATGGAAAGATATTCATCAGCAGTGTTTGCGAGGAAAGGTTTTAAGAAGAGAGGAGGAAGCCTTTACTCGTTTGGACGGAACGGTTCAATGGATCATCTGGGAAGTGAGACCTTGGTATGCTTCTCCGAACGTGGTCGGCGGTATTTTGATGTATACGGCGGACATCACGATTCTCAAACGAAAGGAATTTGAAAGAAGCAAGTTGGAAGAGATTCTAACTCGAACGAACGAGGCCGCGCAGATCGGGTCCTGGGAATTGGACTTGGAAACGAAAACCAGAATTTGGAGCAAGGTGACGAAATCGATTTTCGAATTGCCGGAGGACTACGAACCCGACGGACAGGAAATCACGCGTTTTTTTAAGAGTGAAAAAGAAAAAAAACGATTCAACGACGTTTTGGAAGAGTCGATTCAAACGACCAAACCGTTTGATTTCGAAGTGGAAATCGTTACGGCAAAAGGAAATTTGGTTTGGACTCGATCGATCGGAAAGCCGGAATATCTCAACGGAAAGTGTATTCGTATTTCCGGAACGTTTCAAAACATCCAGGATCAAAAACAGAGAGAATTGGCTCTTCAACGAACCTTGGATGTTTTGAACAACCAGAACGAAAGACTCGTAAACTTCGCTCATATCGTTTCCCACAATCTTCGTTCCCACGCTGGGAACATCACGATGCTCCTTAAAATTTTGGAGGAATCTAAAAACGAATCCGAACGGGAAAAAGTAATTCAGTATATTATAAAAGCCTCAGATAGTTTGATGGATACCGTTTGGAATCTGAACGAAGTCGTTTCCATCCAAACCAACAAGAATCTTCAGAATACGGAAATCGGTCTTCGGGATTATATCGAAAAGGCCACACAGACGATCGGTGGGGAAATTCAAAAGTATCAGGTTCGGATTCAAAATTTGGTTTCGGATTCGATACACGTTCGTTGTAACGCTTCGTATATGGAAAGTATTCTACTCAACTTTCTTACAAATGCAGTAAAATACCGCCACCCCGATCGAATACCGGAGATCACACTCAGCGCCGAATATGAAAACAACCGATTGGTTCTCAGCATTACGGACAACGGCCTTGGGATCGATATGAATAAATACGGGGACAAACTTTTCGGAATGTATAAGACCTTTCACAACAACAGGGACGCGAAAGGGATCGGATTGTTCATCACTAAAAATCAGGTCGAAGCCATGGGAGGAAGAATCGAAGTGGAAAGCCGGTTGAATGAGGGAACCACGTTTCGAATCATCCTCCTCTAAATCCTTCATTTTTTCTTGGTCTTCTTTTTGGGTTTTGCCTTTTTCTTGGGAACCGATTTTTGTTTTTTCGGTTCCTCCGACGAGGCTGCGGACGCCGAAAGATATGTATCGATTTTTTCCGCCACTTTTTCCCAACCTTCGTCCAACATCAGATTGTGACCCATTCCCGGAAAGATTTGGCTTTCCGCCTTATACGCGTTAGCCGTTCTTTTCACTTCCCAGGGCGCAAAAAAACGATCCTTTTCTCCTCCGATCACAAGAAGGGGAGTTTTGACCTTGTTCGGTTTGGGAAGGCGGAGGATCAGCATATCCAAAAATGCGAGAAAGGATTCGTCCTGCATCTTGGACGCGTAATGAAGGGCTTTTTCTTCGTTTAATAATTTGGAGAAAAAAAGTTTACGGCCTATTTTCGGGTTTTCCACGATCGGAAGTAAAGAAAGCGTGAGAATCGCCTTGAAAAATTTGATCGGATGTTTGAGCAATAATTCCAATGTGATCTTAAACACTCCGTGAGTAGGAACACTCGCAAGAAGTACGGCTCCGGGCACATTCGTATTTTCTAATATTTTTTGGACCACGAGTCCTCCCATGGAATGCCCGATTAGGATCGGGGGTCTGGGTAACTTGGTTAAAACTTCTTGAACGTCCTGAACGTAATTTCGGATCGAATGCCAACGAAAATTTCCGCCCCGGTTCGAACTTTTTCCGTGGCCTCTCATATCCATCGAATATACGTCGTAACCCGCTTTTTGAAAGTAGGGAATAAAATTTTCCTCCCAACACCAAGCCCCGTGCCACGCACCGTGTGCAAAGAGAATGGGAGGGTTGTTTTCGGAATACGTTTTGGATTTTTTCAGGGCTGGACTATGTTCAAAATGAATCATCTTGGTTTGGAATCTCCGGTTGCAGATAATGTCGGTTTGAAATCTTCCCGAAACCTCCCTTTTTTTTCGAGAAGATTTTCGTTCTTAAAGACCGCGTATTGGTTCGGTCTCCAAAGTTATAAACTTGGATCCGACGCCTTCGGAGACGGAATTGTGGTTCAAAAACAGTTCCGATTTACAATATAAGAGACGATTCTCCATTTTGAAAGAGGTCTCCTCTTTTATAGTTTACTTTGAATTTTAGAATAGAATGATTCTATTCAATTGTTTGCTTTCAGTTTTTTGAATGTTGGAAATAACTAGTTGACTAAAGTCAAAAAATCTGTTAGTCCGTACAGACGATTTACCGCAACGATCAACCGAGGCCTTAAAAGGTTCCTTTGCTCCCCGGATCGAAATCCGTTTCCATGGGTTTCGATGTGAGAAAATTACGGTGAAAGGAGTACTATGTTTCCTTCTCACAAAATTAGTTCGAAAGTAGACGATTTTCCTAGGAAGTTCCCGGATTCGCTCGTGCGCCCCGCATCCCTATATAAAACCCTTCTAAATGTAAATTTAGCCGGAGCGAATCGCGATCAATTCCTATGTGAAAGAGGTCATCCGGACTTTTAGTTTCGAATTTGCCAATTCAGGGTTCCAGGCGGCTGAGATGTTTTTTAAGAACGATTATAAACGTCTTCAGTCTTAACAAACGAACGAACACGTAGGTTTTGATTATGCGTAACGGAACAGGAACTGAAACGTTCAATGAGCAACTTTATTTTTTTTACCATAAACGCCTGAACGAGATTTCTTTGAAGTCGACGGGTCGGTGTTAAAATGTTAGAATTTTCTAATAGAGCTTCGCAAGCTTCCCGGATTCTCATCGTCGAGGATGAACGAACCGTAGCGCGCGATATTCAAGAAATTCTCCAGAAATTCGGCTACACTTCCGTCGGGCTTGCGACTAACGGAGAAAAGGCGATCCAAATGGCTCGAGCGATTCATCCCGATCTTGTATTGATTGATATCATACTCGGCACGGGATTTATCGACGGGGTTGAAACGGTGGTCAAGTTGAAAGAATTGTTGGATGTTCCGGTGATCTACGTTACCGAACACAGCGACGAGGCTACACTTCGAAGGGCGCGAGTTACGGAACCGTTCGGCTATATTATCAAACCGGTGAATGTCCGAGAATTGGAAGTCACGGTTGAAATGTGTCTCTATCGACACAAAATGGAAAAACGTTTTCGAGAAGATGCAAGTTGGTTGAATACTACTTTAAGTTCCATAGGAGACGGAGTGATCGCAACCGATTCAATTTCCAGAGTCAAGTTCTTAAATCCGGTCGCCGAGGAACTTTTGGGTATCGAGCAGAAAGCGGCTCGAGGTCGGATTGTGGACGATATAATGCATTTAAGAGACAACGAAGGGACGCTCATTCAAAATTTAATTTCTTACGCCACGATCAACCAATCCCCTTCGGTTTTTGAAAACGTACTTCTTTCCGGTTCCAATGGAAAAAGTACTCCCGTAATCTGTACGGTCGCTCCGATTCACGATACGAAAGGAACGTCACAGGGTTGTGTTTTCACCTTACGGGATATCAGCGAACTACACGCAAAATCGGAAGAACTCAGCAAACGTATGGAGGATGTGGAACAAGCCAAACGTCTATTAGAGAAATACTTCCCTGAGAATTTGGTGGATTATCTTGTAGATGAAAAACGGCAAACGGAACTCGAAGGAAAGAACGTTCAGGCTACGATGTTATTCTGCGACGTTCGAAATTCCACCGGAATTGCGGAACTGTTGAATCCGGACGAGTTCGCGGCTTTTTTGAGCGAGTTGTTTACGGGGCTTATGGATCTTACGTATGCGAACGGAGGTTCCGTAAATAAATTACTCGGAGACGGGCTTTTGATCACTTTTGGTTGTCCTTTTCCGGAAGACGAGGATACAATCAACTGCGTTCGATTGGCCCTACAAATTCGAGAGTATCTTCGCGCTTTCAATGATAACCGAAATCCGAAAATTGTCGCTCCCGTGGCGATGGGAATCGGGATTTCGACCGGGAACGTATTTGCGGGAAACATCGGTTCCTCACGACATTTGGAATACACCGTGTTAGGCGACGCGGTCAATACGGCGAGCAGATTGGAGGCGCTTACAAAAACGACGGGACGCGATATACTTTTGGATTCTCCCACTTCCGATTATATTCGTCATGAAGTTAACGTCGAAGCAGTCGGTATGTTTTTGCTTCGAGGTAAAAAGGAGCCGCAAGAAGTATTCTTTCCTGTCGGTATGTTATGAAAAGTCACGGGGTTTTCGTCCGGCGCTCGTGAGAAACGTTTTTGGCCCTAACGGGCCGGAGGATTTGGATGAAAAGTAGTAACGAAGGCAAATTACTCGAAATGAAACTTCGTCCTATTTGGGCGGAGATAGAGCGGGCAAGAGAAAAATGCCGCACGTTTTTGGAAGAGTTGGGTTCTTCGGACGAAACGAGGGACGCACTCTGTATGATCGCATCGGAAATTTTGGAGAACGCGATCAAATACGGTCACTTTACGAGCGAAAACCAAGAGTTTACGTTTAAGTTGGAATCCGGTAAGGATGGAATCCTTGTACAAGCTTGGAGTCCGCTTCCTTCCGTGGGAATCGTAGAAAATCTACGTCGTCTTGATTCTATCGTTCAGTGGATTCGAAGTTTTCAATCTCCGTTTCAGGCTTATTTAGAAAGATTGAAATTAGTCGCCGGACAACCGTTGGAAGACAACGAGAGCGGGTTGGGACTCATTCGTATCGCTTACGAAGGGGAAGCAATTCTTGATTTCTATGTAAACGAAGATGATATTCTCTACGTCTCGGCCCTACAACCGAAACTAGATAGGGAGCAGGTGGTTTAACATGAGCTTAAACAATCAGATTTTTTCGGAAGAACAGCTTCAGTTGGAAGTTGTGGACGGCGACGAGATTCTAATTCGTTGGCTCGGAAAAAGTGTTCAGAGAAATCCGAGCCAGTTTATCATACCTACGTTGTCGGACGTAATGAAACGGGGCGACGACCAGCATAAAGCGGTGATCTGGGACTTTAGACAACTTGAATATATGAATTCCTCCACAATCACTCCCGTGATTAAAACTTTGGAAATGATTAAGAAAGGAAGCGGCAAGGTCAAACTCATTTACAACAAAACAAAAAAATGGCAGGACTTAAGTTTCTCCGCCTTACGGATCTTCGAGACCAAAGACGGAAGAATTCAGGTCATAGGACAATAAGTTTATGATTGTTGAACATACTATCGCGGGCCTGCTCCGATCGAACGGGAGTGTTACGAATGTGGAAGTGTGCGGACATACGCGTTATTCATTTCAAATTCGACTTCCCGAAACGCCTCCGTACATCGTTCCGTTTAACGCGGACGGATTTATCATAGAGTTGGACGGAAAAAAAATAGAACTGGGTAGGTGTAGAATGCTTCCCGTTAAAAACGCCACCACTCCTCAGTATCTGGTATTACTTCTCGACGACGCCGTGGACGTTGCGGATCTGATCGGCAAAAAGAGATTCACCGTATACGATACGGGGCTTTTTAATTTACAACTTATACTCAATCAGAAAGAAAAAGTGAATCAACGGTTTAAAGAATACAGTTCGAATCTCACTTTCGAATTGAACGTGTACAAACAATTTTTCGACGATTTGGATCGGAAATTTTTAAAAGAACCGGGACCGGTTCAGGAACATTTGCACCAGATGATCCTGGAACGGGAAGGACAGACGTTTATGGAATTTTTCGAATCCAAGGTGCAGGAACTTCAGGAACAAACGAAAAATTTTTCAAAGGACGAAAACGAGGCGCACGGATTTTTTTTCAGAAAACAGGTTTGGGATTTTATTCTTCATTCCGCTTTTATGCTCCGTACGAATTTAAAACCCCGCGGATACGCGGGAGATTATGAAATGATGAAGATGATTTATGAAAATGAAATCATGGGTAAGTCCCTTTTTGCCAGATTGTTGCACAGTTATCCGCTTCAAATTCCCGCAGCAAACGCCGTACGCAACCGGCGCAGAATGATCGCGGATCAAATACGGGAAGCCGTAGAAAATCATCCTAGCGCCGACTTTCGAGCCATGTCCGTGGCCTGCGGTCCCGCGGATGAAATCGGAGAAGCGTTCAGCGAGATGAGCGAGTTCAAGAAGGTTCACTTTACCTTACTCGATCAGGATATGGAAGCGCTTCGAGTGGCGATGAACACCGTCAACCAACTGCAACTGGAAAAGGGTTATTTGATTCACGTCAAGTACATCAACGATTCGGTACGTTCCATGCTTCGTATTCGGGATCTTCCCGCCGCTTGGGGAAGGTTCGACTTCATCTATTCGATGGGACTTTTCGATTATCTTACGCCTCCCGTTGCAAGAGCGGTATTGGCAAGACTTTTCGAAATGCTCAGGCCCGGCGGTAAATTGATCGTAGGAAACTTTCACGTAAGTAATCCTAATAAAGCGTTTATGGAATATTGGCTGGACTGGGTTTTGTATCATAGAACGGAGGAAGAAATGCTCGAATTGGCTTCCACACTTCCGGGACACAGTCGCATCTTTTTCGAGGAAACCGGATGCCAGATGTTTTTGGAGACGCGGGCGCCTAACGGTTAAAAACGGTTTAAAAGATATGCAGTTCAAACTTAAAGACAACGTAATCATGGGTTCGAAGGTGAGTGATGATTTTGAAATATACCTTCAGGGAATCGTTCGCGAATGGATGCAAGTACTCACGATGCTTTGTATCATTCTCATTCCATTCTTCCTGCTTTTGGATTATTATACACAACCTCCGCATTTGCATCTTCGATTTGCGATTTACAGAGGAGCGACAACCGTACTCGTAATCATCGAATATCTTTTGATTCGTTTTACGCGTCCGAATCGTTCCTATCCCGTACACGGATACATCATCTCTTCCATGATCAGTCTGATGATCGTTTTGATGACCGTCGACTTGGGAGGATTCAATTCGAGTTATTATGCCGGTTTGATGCTCGTGCTTATGGCCGTGAACATTCTTCTTTCGTGGAGACCGATTCATTCTCTGCTCAACGGAATTCTTATATTGTCTCTTTATCTTGGTTTCAACGCGGTCGACAATCAACCTTTCGATCCGAGGATTATCGTCAATAATCTATTCTTTCTCGGATCCACGATCGTCATCACCTCCGCGATTTCCTGGGTGAGATTCAAACTCGTCCGATCCGAATTTCTTTTGAGAGCCGAACTCGTGGGCGCAAATAAGGATCTGGATAACTCCCGGGCGGAAGTTCTTAAAGCCAGAGACGCGCTCTGGGGCGAGATGCAATTGGCTAAGATGATACAGACGGCTCTTCTTCCGCGTAAAACTAAAATAGGACACTACGAAGTGGCGGCTCTCATGGTTCCTGCAGATTCGGTCGGAGGGGATTATTACGATATCATCGACGCGCCTAACGGAGAAAAGTGGGTGGGAATCGGGGACGTATCCGGTCACGGAGTGGAATCGGGACTGATCATGATGATGGCTCAGACCGCGATCCAAGCGATCGTTCAACAGAAGACGATGCTCACACCTTCCGAGGTGTTGAACGAGGCCAATCGGGTCATTAAGGAGAATATCGCACGACTGGGAACGGATCGTTATATGACGATGATGCTCTTTAAACTGGAAGACGATCATTTGCTCGTGTCCGGAAAACATATGGATTTGATGGTCTATCGCGCGCAGGAAAAAAAAGTGGAAGTCATTCCTACGAGCGGATCTTGGTTAGGTATCGTGGATGATTTAGGGGACGTTCTGGACGATCGTCGAGTTCCCATGTCCGTGGGAGATATTGTACTTTTATACACGGACGGAATCACGGAGGCGCGCAATCTATCCGATGAACTTTTTGGAGAGGAAAGACTGATAAAATTACTCGAGTCCAACGCGAAACTTCCTCTCAGACAAGTCGGAACCGAAATTTTTTCAAAGGTAACGGATTTTGAAAAGGTCCAGAGCGACGATATGACCCTATTGCTTTTGAAAAATAAAGGAGCGTGAGTTCCTAAATTCTTTGTATTTGACAAGCGGAGTTTTGTACGTAGGATCGTCGAAATTCTTTCTCGGAGGATTTCCGTTTGAGTCGTACAATCCGTTTTTTGTTTATACTTTTTTTCCTAATCTTAACCTTTGGAAACTGTAAAAAGGAATTGAGTGTTTCCATGGCCACGTCCACTTCGTTGAGCGACAAACTCGCGTTCGCTGCACTCGGAGGCGGCGATTGGAAACCGGAAGAGGGCGCCGAGTTCGTAAAACTTCATTTTTATCCGGACGAAGGGTTCCAATTGAAAAAGGTGGAAGTGGATTCTTGTAAGGGAGAATTTACGGACGCAGTCACTGCTTATATCAACTTTGACGAGTTAAGTGCGGCGGCGGATCTTTCCGCGAAAAAGGCTTGGGTGAGTTTTGAAAAACCGGTTTATGCAAGATCCGTAACGATCAATTTTAGAAAGAACAAGGATCTTTGTATCGGAGAAATTCGTTTTTACGACGAGAAAGAAAAACAATTCTCCCTAAAACTTCCCAAGATCGTGGAAGGTTCCGTTACGGCTTCGGAGACCGCGGCTCCGATACAATCCTACGACGCGATGAATCTTTTCGATTCTCGTTACGAATACGCTTGGGCCTCGGATAAAAAAGGAAAGGGAGTTACCTTGGATTTTAAATTCAAGGAATTACAAAAGTTTAATACGATCAAAATCTGGAACGGTTATCAGAGATCGGATCAACACTGTTATTCCAACGGAAGATTGAAGTCGGCGACTCTTACGGGTGACAACGGTTATAGTCAAAAGATTCAACTCCAGGACATTCTCGGACCTCAAGAGATCGCACTCGAAAAAACATTCGAAGGAACTTCTTTGCGTCTGACCGTGGACGATATCTATGCGGGAAAGATGTATAAGGGATTTGTGTTGAGTGAGGTTCGTTTTGGAAAGGATAAGAATTGGGTTCTCATCAATCCGATCACACGCTCTCAAAGTATCGCCCAGTCCAATCACCTTCAATTTACCGTTTCGGATCTGGATATAATCTTAAATCGCGGTCTCAAAGGATCCGAAAGATCTCACCTGCCTGTGGAAATGCAAAGTACGGAGACGATTGAAAGTCCGGAAAACGTAGAGAACGGGCAAGCGGACGAAAAGACCGCGACGGAAGTTTCTTCCACAGAAGAATCAAATCAACAGAGAGTGAAATCCAATTGGTCTCTGCGAATGCGTTCGGACGGGTCTTTTTTTATGGAAGGGGATGCCCATGATCAAAGTTCCGTCGGTGATGAAAGATGGATTTATAAAACGAGTAAGTTCTACGCAATCGGAAATTATGAAGTAAAGGAAGCCTCTGCGGAAGGATTGAAATTAAGGGTATTCGGTTTTATGAGAAGATATTCGTCTTCCCATGAAATCAATGAAAAACAGTATAGTAAGGACATGGACTGCAACGGTTGCGGTCGAGATTGTAATATGGCGGACAAGGATCCGGATAAAAAAGAAATCATCTTCCAGGATTTCATTACGATCAAAAAGTTAAACGGAAACGTGTATGTTCAAAACACGAGCCCGAGTCGGAAATTGGATTTTCAAATCCTGGAAATGACTCTCGAATGAAACATTCAAAAAAAAGAATCCGATTTGCAATCTAAGGAATTACTTTTTATTGAAGATGAAAAACATACGACGTAATATCGGGAATCCGATTTGCAATTTAAGGAACGATTCTCTCTTGAAAAACAAACAACGTAATATCGGAATTTTTCTTCTTCTTTTTTGTTTGTTCGAATGTAAGAAAGAAATTTCCAATTCGGCGGCGGAAAATCTGGAACCTCTTTCCTCCGATCCCAACCGGCAAGTTCGGGTTCAAATTCTCTGGGAGAAAAAAAATTTTCCTTTGGAAATGGAACTCTACGAAGGAGCTTCTCAAAGGCCCGTAGACCTTTGGGCCACGGGGACCGTAAAGGATTTATCGGAAGCCCCGGTTTCAGTAAAGATGGAAGAAAACGATCTTTATCTCAAACCGGGTTCTAAAAAAAGATTTGTGCTCGTTGTAAAAAACACAACAAACCGGGATTTTTATTTTTTTGCGGCCCCGCATTCCATGGTTCCCGCAGAAGGTTCCTTGGGATTCAAATTCAAATGTCTTTGTATCAATCACGCTTTTTACATTCCTCCCGGAGAAACTTGGTACAGGGTGGTCGAGTTAAGAACGGGAGGGGAAGTTATGGGAAAAGAATTAAAAATTACTCATACACTTGTGGGAATGGACGAGGCGAGAATTCAACTCTATCAAAAAAGAATCGGAACCGTCTCGAACGAGGACTAAGGCGTTAGTACTCGGATATCTCGATCATCTTTCCGATTCGCCCCAACTTTTTTATACCGATACTCACGTTACTTTACGTTTATGGAAGAACGTTATTTTGCGGAAGATCGATAAGGTTCGGCTTCAGTGAAGAGGTTTGATGTCTCCCGATTCGAGAATAGGCCCTCCGCAGAGAACTACTTTGTCTTCGATTTTACAATGTCTTTTGGAATGGTCAAAGGATGAGTACAACACACCTTCGGATGAATTTTTTTCGTCCTGAAATTCCCCCTCATAGATGCTCGTATCGGGGAAACGAACCTTTCCCGGACCGATCATTTGTCCCATTAGAAACGTCCCTTCCAGCATCGCTCCGTTTTTAAAGATATAGGTTCCTTTTCCGTCCCTCAAATCGTTTTTGAAACTTCCTTCAAATCTATCCCCGTTCTTGTATTTGATCCGTCCGGGGCCGTTTCTAAGATCGTTTGAAAAGGAACCGATATATTCGTCGTCGTTATCGTACACATAAGTTCCCGTCCCGGAAAAACAATCTCCTTGGATACAACCTCGGATCGTATCGGATTGCGCGGGCGCCGAACGGTCGGAGACAGACGCGGCCGTGTCAGAGGTTTGTTCGCCCGGTTCCGTTTTTTCACTTTCGTAAGGAACGGCTTCACCTGTAGGTTCGTTAGGCGGTATTTTTTTGTCTCCGGAAGAACATTGTACGGCGAGAAAAAGGATAAGGAACATAACTCCCGGAAAAGTATTGCGGAAAACTCCAATCGAACGGACTTTTTTCGAAATCGAGTTTAGAATTTGTTTCAAGAAGATCATATTTTTTGAATACGAAATAAAAACGTTCGCACTTACAAACATAACCAAAATTTTATTTATCAAGGCGGAATCTGTCAAACTCAATTCTTTTATGAACTTACAGGTGTAATCCCTTTGGCGATTGATAAATCAGGAACATTGGATCGTCTTTTTGTTTTAGAAATAAAGGAAGACCTCTCAAAAAAGGATGAAACCGAATTCGATCTAACAATTCTACGTCTTTCTCTTTCGGGAAAATATTTTCATAGGTCTTTAGACATAAGCTTCGGATTTTTTTAGAAAGAGTAAACATGGGAAACGTTTGGCGGATCTATAAACTTGTTTTCAAAACAACTTTGAGTTTGTCCGCCAACCGTCCGATTTTATCGGAATGGCCGCAAATCTCTGCGATTGTTTTGAGACAGGCTCTTACTAGGATTTGTATTAAAATCCCGTTTCAGAACGTCATGCGGCATTTTTGGAAACGATTCAAAAAAAGTCCGTTTGGCGGTAAATTTGAAAATCCTAGGATACTAGGGCCGAAACGATCAAACAATGGGGTCGAAACATAATGTCGGCTCTTAGCAGAGCTTAGATGCGATCCTTAGAGAGTGTTGCGGCCAAAAGCCACGGAAGGTTTTTCTCTATCAGAAAATCATACTTTTTGCAAGTAAAAAGCTCCTTGGGTCGAACTCACGTTAGTTTATTATATAGTTAAGAGTAACAGAGCCATTAGACTTTAACAAAGTATGATTTTTCTCTTCTGTAAAATTTCTGAAATCTGAATCCTAACCACTCGAAGCCAACTTGTGGGGTCGGTTATGGATAGGAAAGCTTAAGGGTTTAATAGAGAACTTTTTATATCATCAGAGTAAATACAGACAATTCGAACTTTGAGGAGTGAAAAGAAAAACATCCTCTCGAAAAGAGGATGTTATAAAGCGGACTTGT
Source organism: Leptospira weilii serovar Ranarum str. ICFT (assembly GCF_000332415.1). Lineage (GTDB taxonomy): Bacteria > Spirochaetota > Leptospiria > Leptospirales > Leptospiraceae > Leptospira > Leptospira weilii_A. Next base: position 60,387 of record NZ_AOHC02000025.1, on the reverse strand, counting down.
TTCGTTAAGGGAGGAAAACGAACGTCTTCTCCCTTTGAAAAAGATCAATATCTGGATCGAGATTTTTCCGGAAACGGTTTTTTAGGAAGCGCTTCGTTGACTTTAATTTCTCTTCCACGGATTTGAGTTCCGTTTAAGCCGTCAATGGCCGCATTTCCTTCGTCTTTGTTCGCCATTTCCACAAATGCCAATCCCCGGGATTTGCCGGAAAGTTTATCAGTGATGATGCGTACAGAGGTTACTTCTCCAAAAGATTCAAATGCTTTACGGAGATCGTCTTCGGTTGCCTGATAGGCGAGGTTGCCTATATAAATGTTCATGAGAAAGGGTCCTTACAAAAAATTACTGGCTTCTAAATTCAAATAGAATGCAAGGGAGACCAATCAATCGGCGGGATTCGAGAGAGATCCTGGTGCTCTATTGTTTAAAAGTCCTCAACTGACCTGGGAAAAGGCAGCTAAAGATTCCAGTCGCGCTTAGGGTAATCATGGTCAAAAAATTGTCAAGAAAATCTCATATTTTGCGAATGACTCACTGAAAAAACCGAGTGGGATTTTTAACCTTGTATCGATCTTTTGAAATCGAATCTATGTCTCTCTATTTTCGGGTTTCCTTTTTCCGAAGAAAATTTTCCGAGTTTTTTCGATTTGGAGAGATCCTTTTTGAACATAAGAATTTTCTGATTCTCTCAAGTAGAAGAAGTCGTTTCCCGAACTCGTCTTTTTTAAATTTTTTTTACCGATTCCCTAAAAATATAATCCTGAAGTAAGAGAGCGATATCCAAAGAACCGTATCCTTTCCTTTCGGATTGGAAAGGGAGAATTGAGAATGAAACAATTTGTTAGGAAACGAATCGTAATTTTTCTGACGGCGCTCGAACTTTTTTCCTGTAAACCGGAGGATCGTAAATTCGATGCGCTCGATCCTATCGCCGCCGAAGGAAGCCTTTGTTTATTCAATCTCTTGGTCCCTCAAAGCCGGTTTTCAAAGTCTCAAATCGGAACCGATCAATCTTCGTTTGGACGGCTCCGTACGTAAACCCGCGCGTAAGGATCGTGCCGGTTTTTTGAGAGTTTTTTCGGACATATTTTTAAAATCGAAAACTAAAGTGCGGGAATCTTTTCACAAAAGAATGATCGATCCGACGCGGGAGCCGATATGGCCTTGAAAAATCGGATGTTCGATTTGTTTGCCGAATTAGGAAACTTTTTCCGACAAACATCCGGTTTCAACGATTTCAAATCCTCCGATACGGTTCTCAAGGATCTGGCGGTTAATTTAGAAAAGTATTATACACTTGGCGCCGCATAACTCGTCGGAAATAGGAAATTATAGGGATCCGAATCGATCGAATGCGGAAAAGATACGAGCCCCAACGGACGCCGATACACGTTAGACGCCGTTAGAATCGGTTTTGCGGCGGACGCGGAATTTAAGTTTATCTCGCTTTCCAAAGCCGAACAACGACTCTGAATTAAGAAATTTGAATGCTCTTTAGGCGATCTTATCGACGGAAAGTTCGGAAAAGGTTTTTCACGCTTACCACGGAAAGGACTTTCGATCCGTATCTGTTAGGCGGAATAAAATTGATAGGAGAGGACACAAACGATCCGAGATCTCTGATCGTGTCCTTAAGGAGTGGAAACGAATTATATCAGTACTGAAAAATTTAAGTCGTATTATTTAATATTTAAACATTCCGGGAGAAATTCAATAATCCCTTCCATTTCGATCATCGCCTTCGTATAAAAAACGATTTCAAAATCGTGGTGCTTATATTCCAATTCGTACAAAAGAATTTTCATTGATAAAAAATCGTTCGCTTTTATTCACGAACGAGTTAGAAAGCCTTCAAGATAAAAAAGGAATTCGAAAATCAATGGATATAACATTCTATCAAGCCTCTTGTTACTTAGTGACTACCGTGCTTACTTACAGGACGTTTCATAATATATTTCTATATTATAAAAATCGAAAACAGGTTTATCTCTTACATTTTGCTTTTTTACAGGTTTCTTACGGTTTATATCTTTTGTTTTTTACAAAAACCATCAATGTGGCCGACGCCGGGGACGCCTTGATTTGGGAAAGGTTGGAAAATACGGTACTTCCCATATTCGGAACGTTTTTGATATTGTTTGTAAACGGCTATCGTAGGATTTTCAGTAAGGATTTTGTTTACCTGTATATTCTTCTTAATGTGCTCTTGTCTGCGGTGATTTTGACGGATCCGAATTCTTATCATATCGGACTTGCGCGTGAAAGAAAGTTTCCGCTACTCGGAATCGTGATCTACGAAACCGATCAGCCTCTTTTGGTTCACTATTTATATCTCTCCGGAATTTTGATGATTCTCTGGATTTTGTTTAAGGTGATCGCACAATTTTTTCGCAATTTATTCAATAATTTATTTCTATTCGTGGGACTCGTTTTATTTTGTGCGAACGTATTCTTAGACATACTGGTTGCGATGAATTTAGTTCCGTTACCGTATACTTCTCATTTCAGTTTTTTGATTCTTATTTTTTCGGTGGATTCGTTTCTCACTTTGAATCGATCGGTAAGGGAAATTCGAGATGAATTAAAACAGGTTCTTGTATCTCCGAAAAAAAACGTTTTTGCTCTTGCCTCGGAAAAACAAAACGGGGAAACGAAAAGTAATAAAGAAGAAAGTCAGCCTAAGATTTCCGGAGTCGGTTCGTTCGTATCTGAAGAGGATCGAATTTTTATCCGCACACTCGGCGGTTTGGAATTGGAAAGAGGAGGGGTGCGAATACCTCAGACGGAAATTTCCAGTAAAAGGAAAATGTTAAAACTCGTAAAAATCCTTCTCATTCGTTTTGAAAAAGGAATTCATAGAGAAGAGTTGCTGGAACTTCTTTGGCCGGGAATGACGGAGAAGAACGCACTCAATAGTTTACACGCTCTTTGTTTTCGTTTGAGAAAAATTATCGGGAATCCGGAAGCTCTTGTTTTTTTGGAAGACCGATTATTTTTTCGACAGGATTTGGTACGAACGGATTTTCAACTTTTTGAAAAACACTATGAAGAAGGGGCAAGGGCGTTGCGCAAAGGAGAAACGGACCTTGCGATTCAGGAATTTCGATTTGCAAGGGTTTTCTACCGCGGCGATTTTTTCGAATTCGATTTGTATTTTCCGGAATCCGAAATTCGAAGAGAATACGTGCGAAAAAGTTTGATCGGAATCTTTCGGTTTTTGTGCGATAAGGATTTGGAAAAAAGGGAAATGGAAGAGCTATTGGAAGATTCCGCAAGTTGGATTTGTATGGACGATTTGGATGAAAGAGCTTGGAGATTTCACTTTGAGGCGCTTCTTCAATTGGATCGTAAAAACGAAGCGCTTCGTAAGTATGAAGAATTCAAAAAATCTCTGAAGAAGGAACTCGGCGTCGAACCGGAATCGGCAACACTCGATTTAATCGACAGAATCCGATCCGGATCGGCGAATCGAACTTCTGCTCGTTTCAAAGATTCCGTACTTTAACGCGTGTTAGGCGGTTTAAAGTTTGGGCGAATTCTGCCATTGTCAAGTCAATGGCAGAACCGCGCTTGAACTCAATGTTGCTGCCTGCGGTCGCAACATAATGCTCTGATCAACAAATTGACGGATCGATCGAAAAACGAAATTCTTTCCCGACTTCAATTTGTTGATCCCGCTTCAATCGCTTTCGCATTGGTTCCGCAAAAAGTTCATTGCTGGCGTTTCAAGGGGTTAGGGATTAGGAACTAGGCGTTAGGTTTTTCAATCGGAAGTTCATACTGTTCCCGGTTCAACCCCACGGAGCGAAAAAGCCTATAGCGGAGCTTCGGGGATCGTAGTTCTCGCACTCGGGGCCATCGTATTCGTGGAACTTAGAAGGGCCGGCGCCTCGCAACAAAGAGCGTTAGCCGCAACCGCAATGAGCGGAAGTTTGGGAGTGGTCCTACCTCCTTGTCTTTTAGTCGTGATCGTCGCTTCCTTAAATCTGGATGTGACTACGGACGAACTTTTCCATTGGGGATGGAGGGTTTTTGCGGTTTCCAGTACGATCTTTTTACTCGTAAGTTGGTTTCTCCGGAAAAATTCCTGGAAGATCCAACCGGAAAAAAACGCGCTTCAATCCACCTGGTCCGCTTTTAAACCTTTCAGTTTTTACATTCTGATTTCCGTTGGGATCGTTCTAATGGTTGTACTCGGGCTTGGAACTCGTTTCGACGAACACACGGCTCCTTATATACTACCGATTGTTCTGCTCGTTTTGATTTACTGGGAACACGGACAAAATCGGAAAGAACAGTCCGTAACGAGAGAAGCGGTCAGGATCTCCAAAACTTCTTACGATACGGGATCTCATTTAGGAGCTCTTTTGATTCTGATGGGGCTTTCCGCTTGTATGGGAGGAGTATTCGAACGTTCGAATATTATAAATCTATTTCCTACAAAGTTGGGATCTCCTCTGTCGGCGATGTTCGTGTTAACGATCGCTCTCGTCATTATCGGTATGCTTATGGATCCGTACGGCGCCGAGATTTTCGTTTCCGTGACGCTTTCTCCGATCGCAAAGGCGAACGGGATTCATCCGTTGAACTTCTGGATGGCCGCTCTGGTTTCCTTCGAGTTGGGATATTTAACTCCTCCGGTCGCCTTAAATCATCTTTTGACCAAACACGTCGTGAGAGAACATTTGGAAAAGGAATCCGACTTACATCCCACCGATTTTTTCGCCAAATACGAAAGGTTGATCGTTCCGATCGTCGTGTTGTTCCTAACGTTGATTGTAACCGCGTTCGGCCCGATCCTTTATCAAAGCTGGAATTTATAAAGTTGTTCGCTCTTGGGCGACTTGGTTTCGCTTCGGTAAGAATTTATTTCCCGTTATTGATATAAAAGATCGGTCGTTAAACGAATCGTAAAACGGGAGATAGTCGACTTAGGATTCGATTTGTTTTAGAAAATCATTTAATTGCAAAATGCATTATAAATCATGAATGTATTTGGGACGTTATGGCTCTCTCCGGATCGCGGCGCGGTTTTACTGTTTTCTCGTAACGGCAAGAAGAGCGGTCGTTTCCAAAATATTTTTTCCGTATTTTTTTTCCAAGATTCTTCCGCAGTCTAAAATCAGGTCCCTGGAATTTTGGAAATTCTTACCCGCTAAATCGTTTTGCAGTTGTTTTGTGAATTCGGAAGAAGCGACGCTAGCTAAGGTTCGATCCGAAATTAGGATCCAATATTCTCCCATTTTCAGAAAGATTTTTTTCACGTCTAAATCGATCGTTTTGTAATCGAAGAAACGGACTTTCGTTTTTTCCAAAACGTTTAATTTTTCGTTTTTGTAAACGAATGCGGGAAGTTCTTGGAAGTGAACGGAACCGAGTTCCCCGGTTTTGGTTTTGAGATAAAAGATGGAAAGGTTTAAAAACGGAACCGGCATTTTGGAAAGAATTTTACCGATTTTAAAGACTAGTTCTTCTCCGGGAATTGTGCCGGTTTCGTTGGCTAAGGAAAAAATTCCTTCCAGCCTCGCTTTGAACGCGGATTCTAAAACGCCGGGACTTGAAAATCCGGCCAAAATTCCCACACAACCGTCCGTGCTCGGGATGACGCTCACATAATCGCAGTTAGAGTTTCCACTCATTCTTGGAAAGAGTGAAACGTCCAAGTTTCGAATCTTAGGCAATTGGATTCTATAAAAAGCTCTTTGAATCGAGTCGGCGATCTCTTTGGATCTTTCGCCTAACGTTTCTTCGGAAGGATTGCCTTCCGATTCTTTTTGTTGAAAGAATTTCAGACGAAAGGCCCGGACTAACTCACCGATCTCGTCGTCTCTTTCCGCAACTGGGGTTTCCTCGTAGACGTCGTTTCCCCAGTCCTGAACGAGAGTAACCAGAGAACGCATCGAAGAGTATATGAGCTTTACTGAATAGAACACAAGAGACGCGAGCAGGGTGGAAAAGGAAATCGAAAGCGCGAGCCGGATGGAAAGTGAAATCGCCTTTTGTTGTCCTAAGGGTGATTTGAGAATGATATCGTCCGTAACCGTGTAAACGAGAAAGAATAAAAAGCTCAGAACGAAAACGGCGATTGATAATTTGAATTTAGAAGGAATTTTTATGAACAAGTTATTCTCTCTCTATCACTTTCATCAGAACGATCGAGACCGCGAACAAAATCGTCAATGGAACGAATAGGAACAACATTGAAATCAAATCCGGTCCCGGAGAAAGAACGGCGGCCGCAATCGCAAGAACGATGATCGCTTCTCTCCATTTCGAAAGCAGAAAAGAAGAACGGACGATTCCCAAACTGCCAAGAAGAATGAGTACAATAGGAAGCTGAAAAGATAAACCGAAAATCAAATGGATGTTAAAAAAAATTTCGTAATATTCGTCGATCGGAAGTTTGGATTCGATATCCGGAGGACGAAAGTTGACGAGAAAGATTCTTAAAAGATTTTCGAAAGCCTCGGTCCAACAAAGCCAAACCCCGAACCAGAAAAGAAGCGTACTGAAAAGAATGAGAAATTTACCGTAACGATCCGTTCGGGGATCGAGAGCCGGGGAAACAAAACCCCAGAGAAAAAAAAGAACAAAAGGAAGACCTAAAAGAATCGAGATCATAAAAGAACTCTTCAAATAGATCATAAACGGAGCCATCAGTTTGATCTGATAGAAGGTCGCCTGCGGACCCAAAACATTCTTATAAGGTTGTGCCAGAATCTTGTGAATCTCTTCACCGAAAAACAAGGAGATTCCCATGATCACTGCGACCACGAGCAGGGAACGTATGAGAACCGTCCGGAGTTCTTCCAGATGGTCCCCGAGCGTCATATACTTTTCCCGATCTCTCGATACGGATTCTTTGGACGCTTCCGGAGGGAGAGGGGGTTGTAGCTTTTTCTTTACGGCCATTCCGCGAACGGGTTTCGTCAAACGGATTTGGATTTTTTGGATTTGGAAGCTTTCGTTTTCGATTCGGACGGCTCTTGATCCTGGCCGATTTGTTGGGAAGAGTCGTCCGATTCTCCCGTTAAGGATTTACGAAACGACCTGATTCCGTCTCCCAAATCTTTTGCCAGAGAAGGAAGTCTCTTTCCTCCGAAGAGAAGGAGAGCGATGAATAAAATGAGAAGAATTTCAGTCCATCCGAGTGATCCGAAAACTGCAAGTGGTGCAAACATAAAAAATACCTCAACCGGTGTTTAGGTGCGAAAGCCGCACACGAAAAAAGTTTATACGACTTTAAGCCGACTTAAAAGTCCGATTTGCACATTAAAAAATTCTACAAATTGGACGACGTCCCTTCGTTAGACTTTCCCTTCGCTTTTATCTGTCAAATAGTAAGTAATGCGGCGAAGGCCGAACACGAGGATCCAAGGATCGTTTGTCTTTATCGGAAAAAGGTTCCCCTTAAGGTAATGGATGGCAAAACTCCTCTTTATGGAAATATCTTCTTTTGAGTTCCGACAATTCATCCCGAATTGTTTCTTAGGAGGACATAAATTTTAGGAATGAAATTTCACCAAAAAAGGGACGATTCCGGTCGGTTCCGTCCTTTTTAAAATGAAAATTACCGATATTCTAAGTATATCAGTTGGGAAAAAACCGTTTTAGATGGCACTAACCAAAGAGCAAAAACAGGACTTTGCGGAGAAGTTGACGGACTTCAAGGTTTATTTGGAAGACCTTAAAAAGGAGAGTAATCTCTTTAAGTCTCAGTTGAGAAAGGATCCGAGGGTCGAACCTTACTACCAGATTGCGTTGTCCGTAAACGCGATTAAGACGATCAATACCTGTCTTTTGGTAAATGATTTGAGCGTCGCGATTTTAGATATCAAAAGCGATACCTACTTAAATACGGGAAGGAAGGAGATATACAATGCAATTTCCGTAATGGAGAAAGTGGTAGGAGCCGATTTCGAAGGAGGTTTGGCGGAAAATAAGGATCTCCTCGTGAAAATTCCGGAATTCATTCCCGTTCAGAGATTGAATTTTATCAAAGCGATTCGCCAGGTGACTCACAAAACGATAGACGCTTTTGGAACCAACAGCAAATGGAAATGGAGTTTTCCGGAAATTCATTTTAAGATCGCCGTTCTATGTAAAAACATTTTCGATTTTCGGGCTTTTGAAAAAGAAAGGGATTTGGAAAATCCGCACTATTACATTCGACAGGAACATTTTAATTTGATTCTCGAACTGTCTAACTACGCCGCACAGGAATACCGCGCTAAATTCGATCTTTCCACCCAGGACGTGGGGGATCTGAAAAAATCCATCTCCTTGCTCGAAGTAAACCGCAAAATTCTCCAGACCACCGGTGAAGAAACGGAGGATTTGGAAAAAACAAAAACATTGATCGAATCCCTCAAAGATAAAGTCGAATCAATAGAAGCGGAGAAGGAGAAAAAGAAAAAGAAAAAATAGACCCGACGAGTCTGATATATATTATAGGAAAAAAGGAGACTGAATCAAAGATGGCATTAGCAGAAATCAACGATTCAAATTTTAAGAGTGAGACATCCGGAGGATTGGTTCTCATCGATTGTTGGGCGGAGTGGTGCGGCCCTTGTAGAATGGTAGCCCCGGTTCTCGAAGAACTTTCCGGAGAATTGAACGGTACGGTAAAAATCAAAAAACTGAATGTAGACGATAACCAAGACACGGCGCAAAGTTTGGGAATTTCCTCCATTCCGACATTGTTGCTTTACAAAGACGGACAACTCGTGGATAAAGTAATCGGAGCTCTTCCGAAAGCCCAAATTAAGAATTTTATCGAAAGACATAAATAATTCTTTTTCTTCCATTACGTACTATGCTGAAAGAAACATACAAAGGTTATACGGAATTGCCTAGAGGAGGTTATCTCATAGATACCTCCGAGGGATATCTTCAAATCGGCTCTCCGCCGGAAACGATCAAAGACACGATGGGGTTGGAGAAAAAGTCCCCGTTGGTCTTTATTTTACCCAATAAATTCTTTCATGTGGAAAAGGGGATTAGCACGGCGGAATTGGAATTCCCGATCTATTATAACTTCTTTTTAAGACAGAAAAAAACATTCATCGTTTGTACGGAAGAACAAAGAACCCAGCTTATTACCGTACTCAAAGAATCCTTAATGGGACCCGACAATATCAGTCTCAAGAGCGAGTATCTCAACGGGGAAGAATCCTTCGGATTTCCGGATATGAAAGCGGAGATGGCTTACTTCCGCGGATACAAAGGACTCGACGACGTCGTGGACTTCAAGGTATTCGACGCGGCCAACAAAGTATATTACGGAAATGTAATTATTCTTAAACTGGAAAACGGAGACTTTCTCATTCAGGACGGAGAAAGAAAGATCGAGGTTCCGGGAGAAGTCGGATTCAACATCAAGTATGATATCGGGGAAAGGCCGACCGAACCGTTTCAAGCGCCGATCATCGGGATTACGTGCCTCGGACCTTCGCACGGATTCGATCCGGAAGACAACACTTCCGGATTTATCATCTGGCTGAATCACCAGGGAATCATGGTGGATCCTCCGGTAAATTCCACGGAGTGGTTGCGTCAGTCGAACGTAAACCCGAAACTCATCAATAACGTCATTTTAACGCACTGTCACGCCGATCACGACGCGGGTACGTTTCAAAAAATTTTGGAAGAAAACAAAATCACGATTCACGCGACCGAAACGGTGATGGACAGTTTTTTAAGAAAATACTCCGCGCTGACGAAAATTCCCAAAAAGGAATTGCAGGAACTTTTTCATTTCCAGCCGATCATCATCGGAAAGGCGACTATGATCAACGGAGGAGAATTCAGTTTTCATTATGCGTTGCATTCGATTCCTTCGGTGGGTTTCGAGTTTTTCTTTCAAGACCAGTCTTTTATTTATACGTCGGATCATTTGAACGAGCCTGAAATTCACGATAAAATGTACGCGCAGGGAATTCTTCCCGAATCCAGATGGAAATTTTTCAAAGAGTTTCCTTGGGAAAGAAGAATCATTTATCACGAGGCCGGAATTCCTCCACTGCATACTCGAATCAGTTATCTTGCATCTCTGCCGGAAGACGTTCAGGGAAAGATTACGGTATATCATATCGCAAGAAAGGATATGCCCGAGGGAACCAAACTCAAACTTGCAAAATTCGGAATTGAGAACACACTCTATCCGGAGATCACACCTCCTAAACATATCGAAGCCTACAACCTTTTGGACGTATTGACTCAGATTGATATTTTTCACGGATTTCCGATCGAAAAGGCCAAGGAATTTTTACTCATCGTAAATGAAGAAAGATACAAACGCGGAGATCAGATCATCCGTAAAGGAACTCCCGGAGATAAGTTTTATATCATCGCATCCGGAAACGTGAAGTTCGAAGGACTTAATCAGGACGAATCGGGTCAAGGACCGATCAAACGTTACGGAACTTACGAGTATTTTGGAGAAGCCTCTCTCGTATTGGATCTCCCGAGAGCGGCCGACGTTTATGCGGAAACGGACGTGCTCGCACTTACGATCGAAAAAAATAAGTTCTTACAATTTATACGGAATTCGGATCTTAAAAACAACCTAACGAGGTTGAATGAAATCCGAGATTCGAATTCGTGGAAGGCATTGGCGGAATCCAGACACTTTCGAGGATTGACCAGTCATCAAATCACTCAGTTAGAGTTGATCATGACTTTGCATAAAGTGAACGCAGGTTCAATACTCGTGAAAGAAAAAGAATTTTACGGAGATGCCTACATCATTCGCAATGGAAAAGTGAACGTCTATCAGGACGGTAATTTGTTAGCCGAACTAACGGATGGGGACTTCGTTGGAGAGATATACAATATCTCCAAAAGCTTCGTATCGAATTATACGTTTAAAGCAGAAGTCGATACAGAGTTGTATTCCATTCAGCAGAATGATCTGATCGATTACGTAAAGAAGAATCCCGGCGTTTACATGAGAATGAACACGGTCTATTCGTAGACGTAGGGAGAAATAATGAATGGATAGAATCCTTCAATTCACGGAAGAACACGAGACGTTCCGTGTTATGGCTAGAAAATTTTTTGAGACGGAAGTCGCTCCGAATCACGAATCCTGGGAAAAAGTCGGGATTGTTCCTAAAGAAGTTTGGAAAAAAGCCGGAGCCAACGGTTTACTTTGTCCGAATATTCCGGTGGAGTACGGTGGGGCGGACGCAGATTTTCTATATAATGTAATCATAATAGAAGAGTCTTCGAGAGTAGGGAACAGCGGATTTTTCATTTCCTTACACAACGACGTAATTGCACCCTATATTTCGACTTACGCAAACGAGGAGCAAAAGAAACGTTGGCTGCCGGGTTGCGCGAGCGGAGACAGTATTCTTGCCGTTGCGATGACGGAGCCGGGAGCCGGTTCCGATTTGAAAAATATCAGAACTTCCGCGATTGAAAAAAGCGATCATTACGTCGTAAACGGACAAAAAACCTTCATTTCCAACGGACAGTTGGCAAATTTAATCATCACGGCTGTTAAACATGACAACGGCACGATGTCTCTCCTTATGGTAGAAGAGGGAATGAAGGGTTTTGAAAGAGGTAGAAGATTAGAAAAAATCGGTCTGAAAGCTCAGGATACTTCGGAATTGTATTACAACGACGTGATCGTTCCTAAGGAAAACCTGATCGGAAAACAAGGCCAAGGATTTCGATATCTGATGCAAAAGTTGGCTACGGAGCGATTGGTACTTTCCATCGCAGCCGTGGAAGCGACCGCACTCGTACAAAGAATTACCCTTCAATACATTAAGGAAAGACAGGCCTTCGGAAAGAAAATCGGAACCTTTCAGAGCATCAAATTTAAGATGGCTGAAATGGCGACGGAGCTGGAGATGTGTCGTCTTTTTGTCGATAAGATTACTCTGGAAACGATGGCCGGAAGATCGAATACTGCGGAAGCTTCGATGGCAAAGTGGTATTCCACCGAAATGCAAAAACGTCATACGGATGAATGTTTGCAGTTCTTCGGCGGTTACGGTTATATGATGGAGTATCCGATCGCCAGAGCGTATCTGGACGCGAGAATCCAGACAATTTACGCGGGAACGACGGAAATTATGAAAGAGATCATAGGCAGAAGTCTAGGGCTCTGAAAGAAATTTCCAACGATTTCCGTCCAATGAAAACGGGGTAATGATGTCTACCTACCACAACTTTAGTGTAGGAAAAATTTTTCCTATTTTGATACTTTCTTTTGCCGGACTCGTTCCGGCTAATCCTCTGCTGGCGCAAGTCGAGTGTACGGGGGCTGCTTGTGCGATGATTCCGAGCAATATTTCTTCCCAGTTCAACGGGTTGGAAAACGAAATTCGGACTAAATATCTAAACGAAGTCGTCGACTCGATGGGGGACGCGGCTTTGCTTACTACGATCAATTCTTCCATGATGGGCACCGGAACGATCAATCGATTTCAGATCGGCGCCGGGGTATCCGCAGCGGGTGTTAAAAATGAAGACATCCAAATCCAATATGGGGGAATTACGCTCCCCAATTTGCCGAATGGAGGAGCGTCCCTGGCGCCTACTTTGATGGCAGGTTTCAATTTGGGTTGGTTGACCGGAAACGGACCTGCCGATCAGAAAGAAAAAGAGAATGAAAATGACAGGGAAGGAAGGTCCTTTCTTCATAGAATCAATCTTTATGTCCACGGTTTTCAAGGAAAATTGGATCAGGGAGATTTGAAAGGTCTGAACGACCAGTCGGAACAGTATAAATTTTCGGGTAACTATAATTCCTTTGGCGCTACGGTTCGTTTTCAATTGATCAAAGAACGTTATACACGTTTGGACTTTTTCGGTTTTACCGGTCTCAGTTTGGGACTCGGATTTCATCGTAAGACCGAAGAGATGGATCTGGGCTACTCACCGACTTCGATTCCAAAGATATCTTTCGGTCCTGCAACCGGGCGATGGGATGCAGACTTTGCCTTGGGTTACAGATCTAAATCCGAATCCTTACCGATCGATATTCGCACCGGAGTTCGTTTATTTTATTTTCTTACGATCTTTGCCGGAGCCGGGATGAGCCAAAATTCGGGAAATTCCAATATACAACTTGCGGTAAGCGGTCCGGTGGCTCTGACCCTAGAAGCGGCGGCGGCCGGTTTACCTTATGATTTTTTAAAAGGACAATCCGCAACGGCTGCGGGAAACTTAGTGATTCGGAGTCACGGAGACGCAAAGGCGAAGGACAGTTTTAATTATCTTTTGGGAGGCGTGGAAATCAATCTTCTCGCCTTTAAGATTTTGGTGGAAGGTATGGTTTCCGACAAGATTTATTCGGCGAACTTGGGTGTGAAGTTCGCGCTTTGAAGAGCGGCACGTTTTTTGCATTCTAATTGATATCTCTTCCATAAAGATTCGTTTTTTGTGAAGAGTGTATTAGAAATAAACAGAATGTATTTAAGGAAACCGTTATGATCCAAACGCCCACAGAATCTTCCGTTCATATTTCCTGTATTCCGAGAGACGGTTCCTATGCGTTGAAAGTGAATATTTCCAATAACGAAATTGGAATCATCTATAGAGTAACGGCGGCGCTTTTTGTAAGAGGTTGGACGATCGAAGAAGCCGTGGCCGAAACCTCTCAAGACGGTTATATCAGCGATATATTCATCGTTAGGAATTTGGAAAATCTTCCGATGACCGAAGAGATGCTTCAGGTCATTCAGACCGATTTGAAGGAAATGTTCTTTCAAGGTGTTTCCGTTCTGAGCTACCTCGAAAAGTTTCCGGAAAAAGCGGAATACCTCAAAAATAAGGAAAGATATCCGATCGAATTGTTCTTATTCAATTCTCAAGGAAGCGACTGCACCGTGATGGATTTGAGAATGAAGGACAGACCCGGGATCATCTTTGAAATTTCACAACTTTTGTTTCTCTACGGGATCGATATTCTTTCTTTCAAGGCGGTTACGGATTCCGGCGGAGTTCGGGATACGTTTTTACTCCGATTGGAAAACGGAAGTAAACTCGACGAGATTCTTCACTTTGAAAGATTGGCCGTCGCTTTGAAGACGATTTTATAAAAATAATTTAACGTGAGTTCGACGGTTGAAATCTTGGGCGAATAAGAAACTCAGGTGCGTTCGCAACATACTGATACAATTCCTTCGGAATTAAACTAAAGTGTTGCTCTCGATGGATCGCAACCTAAATCGCTTTCGCTATACCGAACTCACGTTATTTACGAATGAACGCGTCCCGGTTGTTTCAATTTCCAAATAAAAAGCAAAAATAGAAAACAAATAATCCCCGAAGTCAAAAACGAAATCGCCGGACCTCTGCTGAAATAGATCAAACAGAATACGAATGGGGCAAGTCCTCTTCCCAAGGAAGCGAGGCTTCGAAACATTCCCAGATTGGTTCCTTGTGTTTCCTTGCCGGATACAAGAGAGACTAACGTGGACAGGGCGGGGTGAAGTAAAGCGCTTCCGCCGGCCAGGAACGTAAGAGCGATAAAAAGCTGATAGGAATTGGAAACGAAGTAAAGAAGTGAAAAACCTAGGAGCAAAAAAAGTCCTCCGGCTCGAATCAGTCTCGTTTCCTTAACCTTGCCGGAAAGTTTTCGAAAAACCCCGCCCTGAATCAGAACGATGATCATCCCGATATAAACGAAAGTAAAACCGATCGCAACCGGACTATAGTTCAAAAATTGACTCAGATAAAAATTGATCGAAAACTCAAAACCCGAAAATGCGAAAACGAAGACAAAATAAAGCAGAGAATACATTACGACTTCCTTATTTTTGGAAGTGAAAACTCCGATGATCGGATGTATCTTTTTCGTTTCCGACGAGGCTCGATCTTCTAAATTCAGGGTTTCCCGAAACCAAAAAGCGATCATAAGTAGATTGACCAAAGCGATCGTGGCAGCGGCCAAGGCCGACGCAGGAAAAACGGTAAACGTAATATCCGGAAACGCGAGTTCTAAAAAGCTCAGGTCCACTTTCGCAAACAATCCCCCCGTCGGTGGACCCGCGATAAATCCCAAACCCACACCCGCTCCGATGAGTCCCATTCCCTTCGCGCGATCTTTTTCGCTGGTAATATCCGCCATCGCTGCGGAGGCTACGGAGATGTTTCCTCCCATCATTCCCGTAATGACTCTGGAAAGAACGAATAGAGAAAAACTTCCGGAAAATAACCAAACCGCATAACCGAAAAAACTTCCGAAACTCGTAAGAACCAGCACCGGCTTTCGGCCCACACGATCTGAAATTCTTCCCCAGATAGGCGCGAATGCGAATTGTAAAAGGGAATAGAGACTGGCGACGATTCCACCGAAAAGAGCGACGAACAAATACCAATCTCCCCCTGAAGCTTCTATCAAAATCCTTGTAAAATCGGTAAACTTATCCAGGACCGGGTCTCCGGATTGAGAGAGAAAGATCTTGAGTGTTTCCGGGAAGATGGGAAAGATTACGGAAAATCCCATCATATCGATAAATACGGTAAAAAAAAGTACAAAAGAGATTTTATTCATGCGAGGTAGAATGGCCTGAAAACAACAGTCTTTCAAGCCACCCGCCTTGTCCTAACATTTTCGAAAAACGGGAGTTATTGTTTTTTACTTAAGAGGTGTTTCAGTTCTTCGAATGTGTTTTTCGCCGCCGCTTTGAACGGTTCCGGAATGGACGATTCGATTTCGGCGGAAAGACGAATAAAATTTTCCTGAAGTTTAGCGAACGCTTGTTGGCTGCTCTCCTCACCTTTGGAAAGAATTTCGGTCGCATCCTGAACCGTTTTATTGAGAAGTTCTCGAACCTGATTGGCCTTTATACTTTGATTCACTTCTCCTTTTTCTCTCAGTTCTTGGTAGATCTTATCCAATTCAACCAAGGACTGTTTGATTTTTTCCTCTCCGTTTTGAAACAGGGCGATTCCCGCGTTTAGAATATCCATCAATAACCTTTCCAATCTGCTTCTCCTTTCGATCTACCCATTGAGTTCGATCGATGATTGTAGAACTTACACCGACTCTAAGTCGTCTCTTTTTTAAAATTGTATCTGGAAAATTAAGAATTCTCTATTAACTTTTTGATCTGGTCTCGGATTCTGGCGGCTGTTTCGTAATCTTCGGTTCTCAGCGCATTGTTTAAGGATTCTTGCAGGATTTCCAATTGAGTTTTCGGAAGTTGGGAAATTTTTTCTCTCGCGATGGACTCTCCCGGAATTTCCTCGTCTTTCATTTCGATTCCGGCTTCTTCGATCACTTTTTTGGCGAGATAAATCGGGGCGTTTGCACGCAGTGCAAGTGCGATGGAATCGCTGGGTCTTGCGTCCAGAACGATTACGTCTTCGTCCTTACGAAGAGTGATTTTCGCGTAAAAGGTATTGTCTATGATTTCTTCGATCGAAATTTTCAGGATGCTCACGTTTAAAGTTCCGAGTAGTACGGTCATCAAGTCGTGAGTCATCGGTCTGGGAGGTTTGGTTCCGTCCAAAACGGAAGTGATGGAATGGGTTTCCAAGGGTCCGATAAAAATCGGAACCACTCTGGAATCGGAATCGTCCTTCGTTTTTAGAAAGACGGCGAATCCTACGTTCGTTAGAGAAATATCGGAAATTTTTGCTTCTACAAGATCCATTCCCTTGGAGGCTATCCCTGCAAACCTATGGTGTCAAATGCTTTCCCGAGGAAATCAGTCCAGTTTCTGAATCCAATCGTGAAAGCCCGCGCACATTTCCCGAACCGTAGGCATGTGAAATAGAATTCCCAAATGTCCCTGATCGAATTTTACAATTTGATTGTTGGGAGAAGGGAGCGACCTTAATTCTTCTTCCACCGAATCGACCGGAACGATTTTATCCAACGTGCCCAAAACGGAATAAATCGGAAGTTGGAAGTTTCTTTGCAGTTCCGTGTAATTGATCGAACCGTCGAAAGAGAAAAACGCGTGATCCTTACTCAATTGGGAGCGGATGAATTGCAGAATGACCTTCGTCGATTCCTCGCAAAAAATATCCTCGATCAAAAAATACCATTCCGGAGGAGAGATTTGTCTGTAGCCGACAAAGTCCCTGAGGTTGACGACTTTTGTGCTGAGTTCGAAAGAAACCGTTCTCAAAGAAGAATGAAGTCCCAATAAGAACTTAAAGAATTTATTGAGGTCCACGGTCGGAAGAGTGGATTGAAGAGAGAATGTGGTAAGATCGAATATAAAATCGGAAATCGATTTTGCGGGAAGCAGGCTGAGTCCCGTTTTGAGAGCGTTCATTCCCGGAATATTGGTTCCCACCGAAACGAAGTTAGGCGAAGTCACGGAGATGATTCCGGAAATCACTTCTTTGGGATCGGGAAGCGAAACCTTGTTCTGCGGATATTTCGCGATAAAAGTTTCGTAAGCGGATACGTAGTAACGAGGAATCATTCCTCCCATACTGTGGCCCATCACTACGATTTTTTCCTTGGGGAAACTTTCCCGAATCCAGTTTAAGACGGCCGGAAAGTCCTCTTGGATGAAGTCGTCGATCGTCCAACCTTCTTTGATCCCGTTGTAAGGAAGGGTCTGTCTGGAGCGACCCCGCATGTCCATGGAAAAAACTCGGTAACCGTATTTGAGGGCCATCTCTCTGGCGACCTTGTCCATTACCGATCTCCTACAGAAAAAACCGGGGATCAAAAGAAGAATTTTACCGCCTCCGTTCGTTTTTTCCGGCTCGAATCGTTTTAAACTGACCGAAAAACCGTTGTTAGACGGAATGATATAACTCGCATCCAGACGATAGGAACAATTGTAAGTATGACAATCGAATATGATCGAAGTGACGGGATGTTGTTGTCCGCCCGTTCTTGTGTAGTAGAGATGTTTTGCATAGGAGTGAAGATCCGCTTTTTCTATATTCTTTTTTGCGATGTAAGGGTCCGCTTTGTTGTCCATCTCTCTGGCGACTACGAAGTCCACTACGTCGTAAAAGGAGCTCAATTGTTCCCGGACTTCCTCCCTTTGTTCGTCGCTCATTCTATCTCTTCGAATTCCCCAGATCATACCGATCGGATTTCCTTTCACGAAGAGAGGAATTCCCGCGGCGTAGTTCATGGTTCCGGAAAGAAGATGTCTTAAATTCGGGTGAATTTTATCGTCCTTGAGACTGCTGAAAACCACTTCGGGACGTTTTTTGGTTTCCACCGAGATGATCGCTTCTCGGATAAAGTTGGCGGAAAGATTGTCCTGATCCTGAATCGAAACGGGAAGCGTTCTGTTAATAAATTCCTGAATGTCCTTAAGTCCGATTCGGGTTGCGATCTCTTTCATTTTAAAATGAGTCGCGGAAGCGACGATTTTAAGATTTTTGTCTTGGATCGCTTCAAAGACCGCATAGTTGAACATGGGTTGGTTGTTTGTAAAAGTTAAGGCGACAATTTTATTTACAAAGGAGGACCAAACTTTTTCCAAAAACTTATACGTCTGATTTGGGATCGGAAAAATAAAAATGTCGTCAGCCGCAACGTTAAGTCCGCTTTTACCTCTTCTTTTACGAGATGTGGTTTTTTTTTCTAGAAGTCCAGCCATACTACGGCCAGAATTGTCGGTGAAAACTTTTGTGCCAACCTGGATTTAAACGATTTTTTAGTCTTTTAAGCGAATTATTTCTGAAAAGCTTTCGGTTCAAACGAGTTGAAATTTGAAAGAAAAACAATAAATCGGAAAAAAAATTTTATACTCCGGAAAATATTTTCTTTTAAAAAATAGATTCAAAAATTATAAAATACTATTGTATGCAAAGTCTGTTTTTATGAAAACGTTCGGGCGTGCCCCTGCGAGATTTTATTTTTTAAAATCGCAGGGTCGCGTCTTCTCCAAGCTCGCGCATTTGCGCTCGTCCCTACGGGACGCTTACGCGCTTTCCGAGCCGCTCACGCATCGATTTTGTTAAGCGAAGGCCGGATCAATTGATTCTTTGAAAAGTCGAGTTTTTTGTTTTGTGTTTTCACAAGATTTTAACGTTCCGTTGTAAGAGCGGTTCCGTCGATTTAATTCTTCATTCAAATCCAATTTTCGGAATTTACCGTTTTGTGTTTCCATTGAATTTGAACTTTATGTTTTTGGAATCGAGATCCGTTTCTACTTTTGCAATATTCTCCGGAGTTTCTATAACAGGGAAGCCGAGATACTCCGAATTGAGCCAGGTCAAATCCGTCGGATATAATTTTTGCAAGTAAAGGACGAGAAGCCCGCCGATCATTTTCAATCCCATTTGAATGGAATCTAAAGAATCGAATCCAAGGGAAGCGTGAACTTTTTCGGGGCCGATTCCGAGGATTTGCAGTGGGCAATACCAGCCTATGTCCGGTTCGGGATGAATTTCCGGTTTACCGATTTTGATGCGAACCTCGTGTTTCTGATTTCCAATTTCGATTAAAAGTTCTCGTTCTGCGATCACTGCGCCGAGTTGATACGAATCTTTCAATTCTTAATATATCCTATCCATTCAATTTTTATTATATACTTTCGCAAGAATCATACTTGTCAATCTGAAGTCAATTTCCGTTTTTTTCAAGATGGGTAGATCAAAAAAGGATCTTGATCGTGTTCCGAGCCGAAAATATACCAATCATCATCGGATTCCTGTGGAAAAACATCCGTAAAGACTTCGTTTAACAAAATCGTTAAAAACCGATTGTAAAGATTTTTTACGACCCAATATTCTTTGGAATCGGCGGATTCTAAAATTTCATCGATTCCTTTAAACGCTTCGTGTAAAACGGTACGTCCTTTCGCATTTTGAAGATTCACTTTGCAACCCGCGGGGAGCAAAACTTTGGCGTTCTTCACGCAGTTCTCGTGCGACGGTAGAGACAATTGAAGAAACACTCCACTTCACGTTGCCAATGAAGGATTAGAAATCATCGATTTACTTGTAGAACACGGGGCCGATATCCACGCAAAAAACACGAAAGGGTTTACTCCCGTTTTTAAAATCCCATGGGCAGAAAGGAAGGATTAGAAATATTGCAACTTCTGCAAAAATACGGAGCGAACCTTCAAGACACAACCAATACCGGAGCCTCTTTGCTTCATTACGCAGCTCTAAACGACAACGTTCCCGTCATCCAATACCTTCTTCAAAACAATTTAGATCCAAATTCATCGACCGAAGAACAAGAAACTCCGCTCCATGGGGCACCTATTTGGCCGCTTCGACAATTTACGTCGGCGCCTTCGTTCAAATAAGTTTTGATTTTGGATAGGTCCGGTCGGCTTCGATCGATTTTTTTTAGCAAACGGGAGTTCAAAAGATTGGATTCCATACGGATCTAAAGGAAATCGGAATTCGCCTTTAAGACAAGTGTAAATAACGTGAATTCGTAGAAAAAGTTTGGGCGAATCCGGTTTTGACGCTAACAACGTTTATCGACTCGAATGGATTTTTATTTTGTCCGCTACCATAAGGAACGGACATTGCAATCTTCCGTGAATTCTATTTTTTTTCTGCCAGATCATTTCTTGTTGAGCGATCTAACTTTCTACAATCCGTGTAAATAAGCATCGGGAAGAATGAGAATAGAATCAATATGGATTTCATTGTAAAGAACGGGAACTCGTTTTTAAAATAGCGGCACCGATAGAGAGCGCCGCTATCAATAAATTTGCCGGTTTTTGTTTTTAGGAAAAAACCTGGAAAGGACTATTGAGCGTATTCTTTCGAAAACTTTTCGGAAGCAACGTTTAAAGACGTAGCCGCTTTTTCGAAATCTTGATTGATTCGATTTAGGATATCGTTTACTTCATTCTGATCCGCTTTGGCTCCCATACTACGAAGTTCGATCAAACGTTTGTAGTCTTTGCTCACTATGTTTTTATAAGTTTCGATCGCTTGAACGCTTGCATTTTTAAAGTTAGAATCGCCTTTAAAGTCGCTGAGTCCTTTTAATTTATCGGAAGACTGATTCAGTTTTCCTTCCCACGCTTTTCTTACATTTTCCGCAGTCGTATAATCTTCTTTTTCCATGGCCGCGTTCAAGGTGTCTAGGTCGTCCGTAGAACCGTTTAAGACTTCCATAATTTTGTTATTATAGTCCACGGGATCTTGTTTGCACCCGGATGCCAAAAGGAAGATGCAACCAATCGTTGCGGTAAATATGAACATACTTTGTTTTTTCATAGGATCACAATCGGATTTAAATTTAGAATTTCAATACGAAAATCGATTTTAGGCGGCGACACTTTTCCTAAATTATAATTATAAAAAAGATCTTATAACTTATTATAATCAAATGCTTTAAATTAGAAGAAATGAATATTGGTTTGACAGATGTTTTGAAGTTCGTATTAAAACCGAATCGTTGCGGTCGTAAGGATAGTTTAGCGGATGGACTGGTGATAGGAGCGATATTTTTTTTCAGCTTTTCAAGGTTCCGTTTTATAGTCGATGGTTTGAATTTTGGAAAGGGAAATGAATTACAATAATATAATATGAAAATTATTTTAAAATATGATAAAAAAACCGCCTGAGCGAAGTCCTTTTTGAATTGTAGAATTCGTATGTTTTTTGTTAGACAGAATTGTAGGAGACGCCTCGTACAGCCATGTGGCTCAGAGGAAAGGACGGGGATACAGTCTTTGTGTATGATTTAAATTAACGTGAGTTCGGTATAACGAATGCGAAAGCGATTATAGGTTGCGATCCATCGAGAGCAACACTTTAGTTCAAGCGAACAACTCAGCGTCTCGTTTCTACGGTCGCTCGGGAAACTCAAAACGTTGCTGCCTGCTGTCGCAACGTTGGGTCGCGAGCTATTTCAGCTTCGCTGAAAGCCAACGCTTTCGCTTCGCGACTTTTGGCTATCTCGCTCTCCATGGATCGCTCGATATCATGGCTCGAGTCGCATTTACGACGCTCTCTAAGGATCGCTGCAAATGCTCTCACGAAAAAGCTTCAAGTCTTCTGGGAACTTTGTTTGATTTGTGAGTTGAATCTTGTTTGGAGGAAGTTTACTCCGTTGGGCCCAGAAGGACTTGCCGTTACGCAGTCTCGCATCGTGCTCGACTAAGCTCCACGGCGTCTTTTTCATGCTCTCGCCTTCCATGGCTCGAGTCGCATTTGCGACGCTCTCTAAGGATCGCTGCAAATGCTCTCACGAAAAAGCTTCAAGTCTTCTGGGAACTTTGTTTGATTTGTGAGTTGAATCTTGTTTGGAGGAAGTTTACTCCGTTGGGCCCAGAAGGACTTGAACCTTCGACCCGCAGATTATGAGTCTGCCGCTCTAACCAACTGAGCTATAGGCCCGGAGTGTTTCCAATATTTTCAGGAAGTCTCGTTCTTCAAGTGAATTTCTTGAAAAGGATTAAAAAGAATCCGAGGGGATGAGAAACCGATTTGGATCTTGAAAAAAAAGGGAAACGGTTTTGTTTTCGGAATCGAAAGCGAAATAGATCGAGACGATCCGCCCATTTTTTTCCAAAAGAAAATAACGTACGGTGAGTGGGGTTCCGGAAACGATTTCTTTTCTTTCAGCTCCGATCGTTTTTAAACCTTGGAACTGCGGAAGAGTTAAGTTCTTAGAGTCCGGAAATAAATTTTTCAAAAAGGATTTGAGAGATTCTTCGTCGGAAGGAGTCCCCTCCCATTCTCGGAGAATCATCATCCAAGCTCTTCCTTCTCTTGGAACCACCTTCCAATGACTTCCCGTTCCCAGGCGTCTTACTTCGCACTTTTCCGGAAAACGAATCTTGATAAGATTCAAAACAAAAGGTGTGTTCGGGGTTTGATAAAAAAGATTCGGATCCAGAGGATCTAAGGCATACAGTTGTTTGAAGGAGAAATGAAGTAAAAAATAAAGTAGGATCGAAGAAACGTAGAGATTCTTTCTTTCGAAAGTTCGTTTTAAAATTTTCTTAATAAATAATTTCATCCAGAGTCAGTTCCCTGAATTCAACCAGATCAAAAACGGGAATCGAAAATCTTTCCTTTTTTTCATCGAGACTGATTTCGGAAGCTTTTTTAAAAAGTGGAACGGTGGAAACTTGAAACACGATCAAACCTTCCCAGTTTCCGCGCACTTCGTAGGCGCCGCCTTCCGCGAGTTTACGAACTTGCCTAAGTCTGGACTTGTCGAATTTGTTAATTCTATATTTATAATATACCGTTTCGCCGTTCCAGTCGTAAAAAATCGCGTAGTTTCCTTTGAGTTCTTGAAAAAAAAGTTTAAACGAATTCGGAAAATCGGGAGATTGGGAGGATAAGGATTCTTTAATGTCGGAAATTCGAGGTTCCGAAAAAGAAATAGAACTCCGATACGTCGCGGCTGCCCTGTGAACTTCCTGAGCGGAAAAGGATCGAATCGGAATTTCAAAAATAAAAAAAACAATCCATAACATTTTTTGAATGTTCAAAAAACGTAACAAGAAATCAGTCCTCTAAATCCTCGGACTCGGATCTGCCGCCGCCGTTTCCCGGAGAGGAAGATCCTCCTCCGCCGGAAGGTGGGGACGTTCCTGAATCGGGCGAGGTTCCGGGTAACGGAGAAGGATCACCCGAACGAATCGGCCTTTCTTTGTTTCCGGACTTGAACTTAGGCGAACCGGGTATTTTGTCGTCCAACTCGTTTCCGGATTCTCCTTTTTTTAATTTTTCGATCGCCGTCTTTGCGGCCTTTTTGACCTTTTCGCTCGGATCGCGTTGAGCCTTGTATTCTAAGATTTCAAGAACGGACATATCCCCCGTATCGGTAAGATGTTTGATCGCTCTCAGTCTCACGATCGGATCGTCGTCTCTCGCATACGCATACAATTCTTCTAATATATCCTTGTCGCCCATGGAAACAAGAGCCGTGACGGAATGGATTTTTAGGGGTTGAAAGTTTTTAACTTCCTCTTTATTTTTGAGATTCCGAATTTTTTCCAATTCTTCCTTGATCGTAGACATCGAGGAAAAGGATTTCATCTTACCCAGAGCGCTTACGGAAAAACTTCTGAGAGTAACCGGTTCTTTGGAGTCCTTATAGATTTCGAGTAACGCGCCTTCCGCTTTTTTGTCTTTGCTTTTTCCGAAGAACAGAGCGATTTGCGCTCTGATTTCGGGATCATTGAAGTTTTCGTTCAGCCTCGCGAGTAAAAAAGAGGACGCCTCTTCCTGTGGAGGGAATTCTCCCAGAGTATCCAAAAGTCCGACGGTAAGATTGGAATTTTTGGTAAAGTCCTGGGATTTTAGGATTTCAAAAAGAATCGGAGCGGCCTTTTCGAGTTTTAACTTTTTGGTCGCGTAGATGGATTCTTTTTGGATATCGGGCTGGTCGCTTTTTAAAAGTTTGAGAATGGATTCTCCGTATTGAATCAGTTTTAATTCGGCGACGGCCCGAATTGTATAGACCCTCATCATCCAATCCGGGTCCTTATCCAAAATTTTTCCGAGTTGATCGATCAAAGCTCCGGAATGTTCGGGGGGAAAGTCTTGGAGTTCTCGAAGGGCCATCGCCCTTTCTTTTGTGGTCCCGAATTTTAAAACCTGAAGAAGTACGTCTTTTTTCTTTAAGAGTTGTTCTTCGGAAAATTTAGCGGGTTTCGTTTGACCGGGTACGGAAAAGACGGGAGCTTCCGCAAAAACAAAAAGGATTGTATATGCAAAAAAAAGAATGTATTTCACGCAATTGTGGGATGTTTGTTCAGGTTTCTTGCTGGAATTTTTGATTTTGTTCTTCCAGCTCTTGGATCTTTCTACTGAGTTCATTGATTAAATGTTGGTTCTCTAAATTTTGGCGGAATTTTTCTATCAAAAAGCGTATATCTCCGGTCAGTTCTTCGATGTTCCAAGGTTTTTCCACGTAACGACTTAAACCGCCGTAGTTGATCGCGTGAATCGCCGAGTCGAGTCCCGCCTGACCCGTGAGCATGATCTTGATCGAGTCCGGAAGTTTTTTGTGAACTTCCTCTAAAAACTGGGAACCTTTCATGCCGGGCATCACTTGATCCGCGATCACAACTTCGATCACGTATCCGGAATTTTGAATTTCTTCCATCAACGCGAGTCCTTCCTCGGCGCTCCCTGCGATTTCGATTTCGTGGCTTTCTCCGAATTCATTTCGAAGTTGCTGCTGGATCGTTTCCAGCACCGATATTTCATCATCGACACAAATGATATAACCTTTATTCATAATCCTGGATCCAAAGTATCTTCAGAAAGAGAATTGCTTCCGTTTCCGTGGAAATGTCAAGAGGATATAACGATTTCTTTGAGAATTACACCTTAGAAATTAAAGTTCAATTACCGAAGGGATGTGCAAAATCCGAGGAGAAAAGTGATTCTTTAGATCCAAATCCGGATGTGCGATGCAGAATCGAATCCACTTTTCCAACTGGATCTTTTTCGGGTCTTCCCAGATCAAACCCTCTCCGAGTTTTTTGGTTATCGCCCTTGCCGGAGAATTAGACAACGGATCGGGCCTGAAAAGTTCCGGGGATTGTTTTTTTAAGATTTCTAAAACGGAGAATCTTTTTTCCCAGGACTTCGATTTTTGAAATCGGGTCTTGAACAGACTTTCCTTTCTGGAAAGGAAGGATCGATCATAAACCTCGTAACCGCTCGATCTACAATGCGTTTGACCTCCGCTTCTTCGGAAATCCACACCTTTTAAAATCAGTCGATCGTATTGTAGATGTTTGGCGAAGGATAGGGCGATTCCGGCCATGTTCAAGGAGGGATTTTCCAGGATCGGAGCCTTTGGAAAAAAAAGGGACCTGAGAATTTGATCCAAAGGATAGGTGGAAAAATAAATCCATTTCGGGTTCGGGAGATCGAAAAGATAAGTTGAACCGCCGAACCAGGTAAGGATCGGAACGTATTCGGGAAGAATATTCCGAAAATGGAATATAGTTCCTCTGGACGAGTCCAAACTTAAAACCGCGTCGGGTACGATTCCGAAATTTAAAATCCAACCTAAGGAAGTGTCGGAAACGAGCAGATGAAATCGGTTTCTGTTTTTAAGAATCCAATCCGTTTCCTCTTCGAGAGAAGGGCTTGCCCCGGTAAAAAGAAGAGTTTGATCTTTGAAAAAATGTTCCTTCGTTCCCGAAAGAATCCGATAAGAATTAATGTTTTTGAATATACTCGTAAGATTTCGAACGTAGTTACGGGTCCAGATTTTTTGAAAATAATCCTTTGCCGCTTCGTTTTGCGAGTTTTGTTTGAGAGAATCCAAAAAGTTCAACGTAAGATCGGAAAACTTCCTGGAATAAACCGGGTGTAAAAAAGGGGAGACCTTGTTCGTTTTTTCGGAAAGCCAGGAAGAAAGCGGTTTGGATAGAAATTCATCCAGACCGAAAATGATTCCGACACGATGTCCTTTCGTTTCGTATGATTTTGAGATTCTCTCGGAAAATTTTTTCGCGATCGGTTTTAATGCGACAATGGGTTCGAGTATGAGTAAATTTACGGGTTCGGTCGCTTTTTGAAGATAGGATTCTACGTGATAACCTAGGCCGAAGCCGAAGATCAGAATCGTTTCTCTTCCGGATTGTGGAATCGGAATCTGTTCGGCGATTCTTTCTCCTTCGGAAATAGGGTTAAAGCGGGAATGAAAAAGGAAACCCGATTGGGTTTCCTCTAAATTTAATGTGCCGTTTGGATTGGAAACAAGGCGGTAGATAGTTTTAAGGAACCTCTAATCCTTTTCCTTTTCGGAATCTTCGCTCTCTTCTTCATCCTCATCGTCTTCGAGGTCATCTTCTTCTTCATCCTCATCGTCGTCATCATCATCGTCCTCGTCATCCTCTTCGTCGAGAGAGTCTTCCTCTTCATCTCCGTCAAGAATCGGGCGAGGCGCTTCTTCCGGAATGAAGTCTTCTTCCGTATCCTCTTCCGCGATCGGGGCTTGTGGAGCTTCGAAAAGTCCGTTGAATTTTGAGTAGGATTCGTTACTGAGATTCGCCTCTTGATCGAGTTTGATTCTTTCTTCTTTTGTGAAATATTGGTATTGAACTTCTTCGCTGGCAAGTGCGAACATTGCTTGAACCGCTAATTTTCTAGCTTTGATTTTTTTGGGCAATTCGAGCCTTTCGATTCGATCCAAGGTATGAAACCCGGCAACAGCTTTTTCATATTTGTTGCGTTTTGCTAATTCGATAAGAGTTACGATGTCAAATTCAGAATTTTGGTTCATTCGGATTCCCTGAATAGATTGGAAAGAAACTTCAAAATACCACGAAATCAGTGGAAAGTGAGATGTCAATTGCTTCTCGCTTCAATTTCGAAGAAACGTCTTTTTTTACTTGATTCGATTCTTGATCTGGAAATCGACGGCGTTTTCGAGCGGCGACTAAAACTAGGAGTTCCTAGATTTTCGGAATAGGCTCGAGTTTACGCTCCTCCCACAACTAACAGTTAACTTACGAATCCTAAGCGCTCGTCCTTTGAAGTGCGGGAACTTCCGCGATTCGAACAAGCGGACTAGGAGTTCCTAGATTTTAGAAATTCAATGTTTCCGATCGGGAATCGGTGGGCCAGGGAATTCATTTTTCGTTTCCCGCTTGATTTCTTGGATACGGGCCGTTTCATAATCCACGTATCAAACCTAGAGAATCTTAGGAAGTAAAATGTCTCATAACTCTCAAATTCAAAAAATACAGGCTCGGGAAATCATCGACTCCCGTGGAAATCCGACCGTAGAAGTGGACGTAACCCTCGTCGACGGTTCCTTTGGCAGGGCCGCCGTTCCTTCCGGCGCATCGACCGGAGAATACGAGGCCGTGGAACTCAGAGACGGTGACAAACATCGTTACTTAGGAAAAGGCGTTCTCAAAGCGGTCGAACACGTAAACGTAAAAATCCAAGAGGCGCTCCAAGGGGAAGACGGGCTGGATCAAAACAGAATCGATCAACGGATGCTTGACGCGGACGGTACGAAGAACAAAGGCAAACTCGGGGCCAACGCAATCCTCGGAACGTCACTCGCGGTGGCAAAGGCTGCTGCTGCTCATTCTAAACTTCCTCTTTACCGTTATATCGGCGGAAACTTCGCCCGAGAACTTCCGGTTCCGATGATGAACATCATCAACGGCGGGGCGCACGCGGACAACAACGTGGACTTTCAAGAATTTATGATTCTTCCGGTCGGAGCGAAAAATTTCCGCGAGGGGCTTCGAATGGGAGCGGAAGTATTCCATTCTTTGAAATCCGTCCTCAAAGGAAAAAAATTGAACACGGCGGTCGGAGACGAAGGCGGTTTTGCCCCGGACCTTACGAGCAACGTGGAAGCGATCGAAGTTATCCTCGAAGCGATCGAAAAGGCGGGTTATAAACCCGAAAAAGACGTTTTATTGGGTTTGGACGCCGCTTCTTCCGAGTTTTATGACAAAAGCAAAAAGAAATACGTACTCGGTGCCGAAAATAATAAGGAATTCTCAAGCGCGGAACTCGTGGATTATTATGCGAACTTGGTTTCCAAGTATCCGATCATCACGATTGAGGACGGGCTGGATGAAAACGACTGGGACGGTTGGAAACTTCTTTCCGAAAAATTAGGAAAGAAAGTTCAGCTCGTGGGAGACGATCTTTTTGTGACGAACATCGAGAAACTCTCCAAAGGAATCTCTTCCGGAGTGGGAAATTCGATTTTGATCAAAGTAAATCAAATCGGCTCTCTTTCGGAAACTTTAGCTTCGATCGAAATGGCAAAAAAAGCGAAATACACGAACGTTGTAAGTCATAGAAGCGGGGAAACCGAAGACGTTACGATCTCTCACATCGCGGTTGCGACTAACGCGGGCCAGATCAAAACGGGATCTCTTTCCAGAACGGATCGGATCGCGAAGTACAACGAACTTCTCAGAATCGAAGAAGAACTCGGAAAGTCCGCGATCTACAAAGGCAGGGAAACTTTTTATAATTTATAAGAATTCTTTTTGCAAAGAAAAACGATGCGTTTTCTAACGAGCGCATCGTGTCGGAAATTTCGCGTAGAATCCTATTTAAAGTTAGAGTGATTTGAAATTCTAAAGATTCAAAAAACAAAAAAGGAATTTAAGAAACGCCATCAATTTATGATTTCTCTTTCGACTAAAGTCTTTTGGTTCTCTTGTTTTCTCGCGGGACTCTTTTATTTTGTAGTCCTGGGAGAATCCGGGATCGTTGTACGTTCCCAACTGGAAGAATCGCTCGCGTCCTTACAGTTGGATGTGGAAAGACTTTCCTATGAAAACAGACAGTTGGAAGAGAAACAAAAAATCCTAAAGAACGACCAAGCAGCTCTGGAAAGGGAGGCGAGGAGATTTTACCTTTTGAGTGAAAACGCTCATATCGTTAAATTTAGAGAAACCGAAAATACATCCGAAGTCAAACCGGTTCTTGCATCCAGATTGAATGCGTTTCGTCCGGGAAAACAATTTCCGGTTCCACCCATCCATTTTATTCGGATTTTCTACACAATCTTCTCTAGTTTTATTTGTATTGGAGTTTTCATAAAAATGAGGAAGAAGAAACTGGACCTGAACAACGAATAAAGGAAAGGTTCAGGAATGCCAGAAACAGAAAAAATCGCGGAAGTATTCGAAGAACTCACAGGAAGTAAAATTTCCAAAAATTTCCTCGACCACAGAAAGATTTTTCTCTGGGGTCCGGTCACCGACGAATCTTCCAAGGACTTGGTCGGAAAACTCCTCTACCTGGAAATGAAAGATCCGGGAAAACCGATTACGTTTTTTATCAATAGTCCCGGCGGTGTCGTAACTTCGGGTATGACCGTTTTTGATACGATCAAGATGATTTCATCTCCGGTCCATACGGTTTGTATGGGAATGGCGGCGTCCATGGGTTCGGTCCTTCTCGCAGCCGGTAAAAAAGGAGAACGTTCCATTTGGCCGAACGGAAAGGTGATGATTCACCAACCGAGCATCGGCGGACAAATCGTCGCGCCCGCAACGGATCTGAAAATTCATGCGGAAGAAATTCTCAAAACAAAAGCAAAGTTAAATCAAATTCTCGCGGACGCCTGCGGACATCCGGTTTCCAAATTGGAAGAGGACACGGATCGCGACTATTACATGGACGCGGAAGAGGCGTTGAAGTACGGAATCGTAGACAAACTCGCTTCAAAAATCGACGTTAACTGATCGGGGACGACTTTCTTGTCTAAGACGGTTTCCTTAGAAGAATTCTTAAAAGAATTTTTAGTCTCTTCGGGACAAAAAGGTAGAAATCCGCAAGAGGATCAAAACTTAAGCGAACTTTTCCTGGAGTTCTCTTCTCTTCTTTTTTTGGAAGGAGAAGACGAAGAAACCCGGGAAGAAGTTCTTTTGAAGGACATCGGTTCTTTTGAACTCGACGAGTTTGTAAATTTTTATCTTTCCGATATGCACCCGGACGACCCGGCGATCGTAAAACGAGGTGTGGATTTTTTAAGAAGGCTCCATAAGTTCGCAAAAAAATCCCCTCACTTGAACAAAGAACAACTGGAAGACTGGGACGGATTCTTTAAAGAACTCTAATATTCACGTTAGGCGTACTTCGCATGAGTTCAGAACCCTTCAAACCGAAACGATTCTTTCAGGGCAAACACCTTCAGACCGTTTATAATACGCTATTTCCTCCCGAAAATCGTCTCAGAAGTTCGTATTACTTCGAAGACGTTCTTCTGCAACTTTCCGACGGATCGGGGGACGCTCTTTGGTTGGAACACAATCCGCCTCTTTCCTTATATTCGTCTTCCGCTCCGGTCTGGAACGGAATTTATATCGTGATGATTCACGGTATGGAAGGAACTTCGGACAGCTCGTATCTTGTTACACTGGCGCAGAACGCACTTCTTCGAGGATACGGATGTATTCGGATGAATCTCAGAAACTGCGGTCGAGGTCAGGGATTTTCGAAAGGAACGTATAACATCGGTCAGACGAAGGACGTTCAAGACGTGATCGACTTCGTTTGGAAAAAACTTTCCCACAGAATTTTTCTCTCCGGATTTTCCCTTTCGGCGAGTTTGGTTTTAAAATATTTCGGAGAAGGAAGAAATCACAAAGTGGAAGCCTTTTCTTCCACAAACCCTCCCTTGGATCTGTTTAAAGGTTGCGAGCATATCGATTCGAGCGAAGGAAAATTTTACAGAGATCGGTTCCTATCCGGATTTCGCAAAAAGATCAAAAACAAAATCATACAACTTCCGCCTCCACTGGAAAAGAACGCGTTTCAAACCAAGACTTTTTTTGAGTTCGACGACCGTGTCACGGCTCCTTTTTTCGGTTACAAGGACGCGACTCAGTACTATCAAGATTGTTCGAGCATTCGATACATTCCCGATATCCGTCATCCCGGAATCGTAATTCATTCCGAAGACGATCCGGTGGTTCCTCCTTTTGATTGGGAAAAAATAGAATGGAACAAACTTCCTCATATTCGTACGATTCTCAGTCCCAAAGGAGGGCATGTCGGATTTTTAACGGACCCAACTCCTGAAATTCCGGACGGAAGATGGTTGAATAAAATAATTCTGGATTATTTCGATTCGAAACGAAACCCTGGAAACTGATTTTTTATCCCCCATATATGGGGGGAAAAACGATCGTGACGATCCAGAGTAAATAAGCGATCTTTTCATCCGATGAATTCCCCCAAAAAAAAACCTCCCGAAAAAGAAAAACTTACCAAACCTACCGGCGCTTCCTTTTTTATCGTAGTCGCCTTCGAAGACGCAGAAATGTTTTATTCCATCAAAACCAAAACCGAAAAAAAGTTCTCAGCGACCTTGTATGAAAGTAATTTTATGCCTACTTGGAAGGATCCGGACGCGGATCTCTGGAATCGATTTCCGGGAAGAAATACGAAAATTCTTTCCTTTAAAAGAAGAATTCATAGGGAAGAACTTCCTTCCATCCAGAAAGAATGTCTTTCGATCCAAAACTTCGCAATCGAAAAGGACGACGGGGTTCGTATTTTTCCGGGATATCTTTGCAATCACTCCGTGATAATTTCGAGCGTCCGAGACGACTTTCACAGGATTTATCTTTTTAACGGCGTTTATGCCGAAACGGTTTATAACTATCAAAAACAAAAGATGGTCTTTCGGGAAACGGCTCCTCCGTTTTTTAAAACTCCCGAAGCGGTTTATTTTTTTACAAGTCTGAGAGAATCCTATGTTCAAAACATTCATAAAACCTAAACTACTTTTCTGCGTTTCCGGAATCTGCTTATCCTTATTCGGAACCTGCGCGCAGACCCGGCTCGAAATCGAGACGATTACTCTTTGCGATCATTTCAATCGAGCCGGAGAATGTCTAGAACCCGTCGAAAAAAATCATCACTACAAAGTGGAAATTCCGAACCACAGAAAACCCGATACCTGGGAAAAGTTCGCAAACTATCTCTACTTTCACGCTCGGGAAACTCCGGGTTTCCTAATTCGATTCAATCGAAAATTAACTCCTTCCGAGTCCAGAGCGATCCGGGATTCTTATTATGCGACGATGAGTTTTTCCGGAACCGTAGAAAGGATGGAAGGTTTTGAAATGGGAGAGGATTGGGTGGGTTCGTTTCAATATCTGGGTTCGATCATCAAGGACAAACTGAAAAAAGAAAATCGCCTCGGTTCGTTTCCTTATACGAACTCGATTTTTCCGGCGGAAGTGGAATTCAAATTTAACTCCTCTCTTTTTGAAGGCGGAGAAAAAACAAAAATCAATCTGAGTTACACTGTACTTCCTCCGGAAAAATAAAGCAAAACGGAACCGGTCATCTTGACTCCGTAGAATCAAGAATCACACTTCGAACTGTCTTACGTCCAAGAATCATACTCATTTACGGATCGTGTTGTGGGAACGATCTTTTCACGAGGATTGTCGTAGTTCCGACCGATTTATTTTTATGTTGTGTGCCTGGTTTTTGATCGGGACCGTTCCCATCCGATTTTCAGTAAAAGGTCTCGATTCGGCGGAAAGGCCCTTTCGTTTTTATTCCTTGAATTTCCATCTGTCAGGCTTTCTTTTGGTATTATCCATGAATTCGGAACCCCATTTCCGTATTATTTTTCCTCTTTCTACTACCGGAAGCTGTGTGTAACTTGAATGAACCGAATTTTTCTTTGCCTCATTGTAAGCCTACTGGAAATCCATTGTGCGTTGTCGGAACAACCCAATCTGGGAATTCAGGAATTTCAAGGAATGACCCTGGACGGAAAGCCGGTTCGACTTTCCGAGATGTCTGCGTCTCGGTTGGTTTTAAACGTATACGGACCGAATTGTATTCCTTGTATCAAAGAAATTCCGGCGCTCAACTATCTCTATCAGGAATTGCAAAAAGACCCGAAGATTCAATTCTATATGGCGGTGGATCCGGCGCTTTTCTTTGACGAACCGGAAACGATGTCGGAAGACGAGTTATTGACCAAGGCGGTTCCCTTGGTAAAAGAGGAAATTCGGAAATACGGAATTCAAGTTCCTACACTTCTGATGAAAAAACCGTTTCGAGTGAGTAGAACGGATTCTATCGTCACGGGGACTCCCGAGACGCTTCTTTTTAAAACGAAACCTTTGTTGCTCTATTATAATTTTATCGGACCGATCAGCGAGGAGTCCAATCCGCAAAGGTTGAGCGTGGATCAGAAGGTTCTTTTTTTCAAAAGGATGGCCGGATCTTCATGAGAAGTTTGATCGTTCGATTTAAGGATTGTGAAGGGCCCGGAATTTTACTCGATTCCTTAAAGGAAAGAAATTATAGAATCACCTATCACAACGCGTACGATCCGAAAGTGCAACCGCTACCGGATGCACATTTGGTTTTTGATCTGATCGTTCTTTTGGGCGGACCCCAGTCCGTCGAAGATCCTACACTTTCTCGTTTTTTCGAACCTTGGCTCAACTTGGTGCGTTATGCGGCATCGATGCCCAATCGTAAGGTGATCGGAGTTTGTCTTGGTTCGCAAATCATTTCCAAGGCGCTTGGCGGGGAAGTCAAACGAGGCGAGAAAGGCCCCGAGGTAGGTTTTTACGACGTTCAGGTTCGGGAACCTTTTCATTTCCCATTCGACGGAGCGGCTTCCTTTCCCGCGTTTCATCTGCACGAAGACGTGTTTTCGATCCCACAAGGAGCCGAACATCTTTTGACGAGCGAGATGTATCCCAATCAAATGTTTTCCTTTCAGGATCGACTTTTCGGAATTCAGTGTCATCTGGAAGTTACGGCTCCGATGCTCAAGGTCTGGCGGACGATACACTCGGATTTTATCCGTTCCGCCGGTTGGAT
Organism: Leptospira weilii serovar Ranarum str. ICFT; assembly: GCF_000332415.1. Lineage (GTDB taxonomy): Bacteria > Spirochaetota > Leptospiria > Leptospirales > Leptospiraceae > Leptospira > Leptospira weilii_A. The sequence continues at coordinate 26,187 of NZ_AOHC02000025.1, read as the reverse complement.
TCCCGGACCGGAAACGGAGGTTTTGAGGTCTCAAATGGAGAACGTTGGACGTAGAATTTTCGGAAAAATTCTCGATCTTACACCGGGCTCTGCAACCTATCGGTCCGTTCTCACTCCGCAAAACGCCGAGGCCGGAAACAAATGATGGAACTTGTCGAAGTTCGGGAGCCGCGAAGGTTCGGAAATACGACCTTTTCGAACCTCGGACATGAATGGAATTTCGACTTGATGATCTTAAAAGAAATGATTCAAATGATAGAATATACGGAAAAATGAATATGATTCAAAACATTCTCCGGGTGATTCTCGGAAGTAAATTCGAACGAGACTTAAAAAAACTCATCCCAATCGTCGTACAGATCAATTCTTTGGAAGAAAGAATGAAAGGGATGAACGATTCCCAGCTTTCTTCTCAAACGGTTGGATTTCGAGAGAGGATCGTTCAGGGAGAATCCTTGGACTCCATTCTTCCCGAAGCGTTTGCCACTGTGAGAGAGGTTTCCCTTCGTACGATGGGAATGAGGCACTTCGACGTTCAGATGATGGGAGGGATCGCCCTCCACGGCGGTAATATCGCGGAGATGAAAACCGGAGAAGGAAAAACCCTGACTTCGACTCTCGCCGTTTATCTGAACGCACTTGCGGGAAAGGGAGTTCACGTCGTTACCGTAAACGATTATCTCGCAAAACGGGACGCGAACTGGATGAGGCCGATCTACGACTTTCTCGGAATTTCCGTAGGAGTGATTCAACACGATATGGATCACGAACAAAGAAAGGCCGCTTATGGGGCGGACATCACGTACGGAACCAACAATGAATTCGGTTTTGATTATCTGAGAGACAACATGGTTTCTCACAGGGATCATAAGGTTCAGAGGTCGCATTTTTTTGCGATCGTGGACGAGGTGGATTCGATTTTGATCGACGAAGCGAGAACCCCTCTGATCATTTCCGGTTCTTCGGACGAGGCGACCGACAAATACGTTCGTATCAATAAGATCATTCCCAAATTGATCGCAACGGAAGACTTCGAGGTGGACGAAAAGGCGCGTAACGTGCTTCTTTCCGAAAGAGGAGTTTCTCACGTGGAAGAGATCCTGGGGATTGATAACCTCTACGCCCCCGAAAACGTGGATCTGGTGCATCACGTTCACCAAGCTCTGAAGGCGCATAAAATATTTCAGCAGGATGTGGATTACATCGTTCGAAACGGCGAAGTTGTGATCATCGACGAATTTACGGGTCGTCCGATGGAAGGTAGAAGATATTCGGACGGACTTCACCAAGCTCTTGAAGCCAAGGAAAGTGTGACGATCGCGAAAGAATCTCAGACCCTCGCTTCCATCACTTTCCAAAATTATTTCAGAATGTACGATAAACTTGCGGGTATGACCGGAACCGCGGACACAGAGGCGGAGGAATTTAAGAAAATCTACAATCTAGACGTCATCGTAATTCCGCCAAACGTGACGGTTCAGAGAAAAGATTTTCCGGACCGCGTTTACAGGACCGAAAAGGAAAAGTTCGACGCGATCCTCGCCGAAATTCGGGATCTCCAATCCAAAAAACAACCGGTTCTCGTAGGAACGATCTCCATCGAAAAATCCGAAGTTCTTTCTAAGATGCTCGCCTCCGCGGGGATCCAACATAGCGTCTTGAACGCTAAGTTCCACGAAAAAGAAGCGGAGATTGTCGCTAACGCAGGGAAACCGGGTGCGGTCACGATCGCGACCAACATGGCGGGAAGGGGAACCGATATCGTTCTCGGCGGTGCGCAACCTTATAAAGAGAACTTGGAAACCTGGAAAGACGAAGACGATCTTATCAGGGAGTTTAAGAAATCGATTTTAAAACAAGAATTGGAAAACGCGGAATCCGTGGCTCAGAAAATGGATTCCGGAGCGAAACAAAAAAGGGCGAATGAAATTCTTCAGTCCATAAAAATTTGGAAAAAGAATCACGAAGACGTGATCGCTGCCGGTGGTCTTCATATTCTTGGAACGGAAAGGCACGAAGCGAGACGGATCGACAACCAGCTTCGGGGCCGTTCGGGTCGTCAGGGAGATCCGGGTTCCAGCCGTTTTTATTTATCTCTTCAAGACGATCTGATGCGGATCTTCGGTTCGGATCGGATTTCGGGTCTCATGAAATGGGCCAACATGCCCGAAGGTCAAGAGATCGAAAGTAAGATGGTGAGTAACGCGATCGCCAGAGCGCAGAAAAGGGTGGAAGGTCATAACTTCGATATCCGGAAACACCTTCTGGAATACGACGACGTGATGAACCGTCAAAGAATCGTAATCTACAAAATGAGAAACGAGGTCCTTGAAAACGAGGATATTGCTCCTCTGATCGGCGGTTTTATCGAAGAGGCCGTGGAAAATCAAATCGTTTCCTTCTGCGAAGGAAACAATCCTTCCGCTTGGAATTTGGAAGCTCTCAACGAATGGTTGGAAACTTTAGACCTAGGCGTTAAAATTAAAGAAGAAGATTTTAAGAAAACAAAAAATCCGCAATTGGCCCTGTTTGATACGATCCATGCGGCCGCAAAACAAAGATACGAAGGCAGAGCGACAAGTATCGGTAAGGATATTTGGAAACTTCTCGAAAGAAATATTTTCCTAGATATCTTAGATCATCGTTGGAAGGAACATCTCTATTCCATGGATCATCTGAGAGAAGGAATCTGGACCGTAGGTTACAGCGAAAGAAACCCTCTCGTGGAATACAAACTTCAAGGTTTTAGAATGTTCGACGTTGCGATCGAGAACCTAAAAAACGAAGTCGTAAACTTTCTATTTCGCGTGGAAGTATCGGAAAATTCCAAACCACCCGAAGAAAAACGGGAATATAAAAAAGTGGGTCGGGAAGTGACCGGAGGATTTCAAGAACTTACTGGCGGAACTTCCAATCGATCTCGTTCCAACGGATCGGCCGTAACGGTTACGACCAGTTCCGGCGGTGGGACGGAAAGAAAAACGAGTCGGAGACGGAAACACTGAGGTTTTGTCTTTTCAAATTGGTTCTCGTTTGCGGATCGGGAATTCTCGTTTCCTGTGTTACAACTCCGCCGCCCAAAGGTTCCGCAAAACAGATCTACTCCGATTGTATGGAAACCTTCGGCGATCGGGAAAAATGCGAAAAGTTGGTTCTCAAACAAATGCTCGGTTCCGACAAAACGGAAACGAATTCTCAAACGCAAACGGAAGAGAACCGAACGATCTCGGAACCACAACCGGCCCTTCTGGATCCGGAGATCGAAAAGAGCCTTAGGCTTCGGTCCGAGATCAAGGATACATTGCAGGGACAAAATAGGATCTTTGTGAAAGAGTTCTTAGGAAATCCGGATCAAATTCAGTTTAGAACCAATAGCATCGAGGCGTTTATTTATACGAGACCGATCAGCAGACACAAACCGGGTGCAAAACCGGATTTGGAAATCCGTGTTTTAATGCGAAATGGAACGGTGGTTCGCGTGGAGCACGTGGCTCCTTGATCGAATGAAAACCCAAAAAATAGTATGGATGCCGTTTTTTTAAGCATTAAAAAACGAAAAACATTTGTAAGCCTTATCCTGCCTTAGAATCGTGGATTGAATGAAGGTCCATTGGATCCATCGATTGCTGATTCTGGTTCTGACGGCGGTGGTCGTATTACCGTGTGAGGAAGATGGAACCTTTGATCTCGCATTTTTAGACCTTCGAGGTGATGAAGTTCACTCCGCTTTTGCGAAAAGGATTCACAGTCAATCACATTCTAAAACGCGTTCCGAAATTCAATCCGGCATCGAAACCAGAGATCTCGCCGTTTGTCCAAGAGGACGTTACGATTTTTTAGATCTCGTATTCTCCGGTTTTTTCGAACTTTCTAAAACGGAAAATCATTTCTTTTTCGGAAAGTTCAATGCACCTAAAACACACTTCAGCTATTTATTATCTTCACTGCTCTTAAACTTACCTCCACCGATCGTTTGATACATCTTTCTAAACTCGGCTTTTGAAACGCTTAGGTTTAGATTTTGTCGTTTTGGTGCAAAGCACTAATCCGAAGCGAAAGACAAAGAAAACGATCCCGGAGAATCTTACATTTTGATACGCAAACATACAAACTTGGAAAACTTATGAGAAAGATTTTCACGCTATTACTTCTTCTTTGGATTCATCCGATCTTGTCGGAGGAATCCAAAGATTCCTCTTCGTATCAGGTTCCCGGACTCGGTATCCCGGAATCCCCGACACAATCGACAAATCCGATTCTACGCGAGGTTCCCGAAGTTTCTCCGGATATAGAGAGAACTTTGGATCTCAAGACTGCGGAAGAGAAACTCTGGAGAAACAATTTACTCTTGCTCGCGTCTCGTTTTAACATCGATGCGCGCAAGGCGGGGATCGAACAAGCGGGACTCTACGCCAATCCGAACATTTTTATCGACCAGAGTATTTTTGCGGAACCGACTCAACGTTACTTCGACTTTTCTCGTTCGGGACAAACCGTGGTTCAGATCCAGCAGCTTTTCTTGTTAGGCGGAAAAATCGGTAAAAGAGTTCGAGTGGCCGAACTGAACGCGAGAATGGGAGAGCAGGAGTTTTACGATCTCGCTCGGGAACTCGTAAGTAAACTTAGAAAATTATTCTATGCGATTTACTACTACAGACAAGCGATCTCTTTTTACGATCAGAGTTTGGAAGCGTTAGGCCGAACCGTTACATCGGCGGAAATGGGATACAAACGAAGGGCGATTTTGCAAGCCGAAGTGCTTCGTTTGAAGGCATTGTATTTCTTTCTTAAAAAAGAAAGAGAAGAATTGAATATTCGAATTTTGGAAAGAGAAGCGGACCTCCGAGTTTTGTTAAACGACGATTCCTTTCGAAGTTCGGATATAAAAATCGTTCCGATGCTCGTAGAAACTCAACTGGATCTTCTCGAACCGGGAAGATTAAAACGAGACGACTTGCTGGAACTGGCTCGTAATAAAAGACCGGATCTCAAAAAAGCGATCCAAGCCCTTCGTTTTGAGGAAGCGAACTTGGAATTGCAACACGCGAACGCGATTCCGGATCTCGCCTTCGGTCCGATGTACAACAGAGGGGGAACGGCCTTCCAGAACTATTGGGGGATCACCGCTCAGTTGAACATTCCTATCTTTGATAGAAATCAGGGAAACATCAAAGCGTCCGAAAAAGCGATTCTGTCCAAAAAGCAGGAGTTGAAAAACACTCTTTTGGAAGTCGAAAACGAGGTGGCGGTTTCCATCCAAACCGCTAAGATCAAAGACGAACTCTATAAAAAATTCAGAAATACGTATACGAAAGAATACACCGATCTTTCCAAGGATATGATTCTCAGTTACGAAAAACGTTATATTACGATTTTGGAATTTACGGATTTTTTTGAAACCTATCGTTCCAGCGTTGTGGAAATGCTAAAACTACAGACCGATCGGATGGACGCAATCGAAGGAGTTAATTTTTCCGTGGGGCAGGGAGTTCTCATTCCGAAACTCTCCGCACCAACGACGGAAGATAAGTGAGGATATTGACATGAAGATACATTTTAGTAAAAAAACCATTTTGATCACGGGATCGGCCGCAATCATCGCCATCGTTTCCTTCGCGATTTTAAGCCTATCCAACCGAGGCGATAAAAAAACGAAACTTCCTCCAAGCAAACCGATCATTTCCGACAACGGAGAAAAAATCGAGTTCAAAGAGAACAGTCCCGGTCTTGAGATCATCAAAATCAAAGAGATCGGAAAGGACGGAGAGTTCATCAACGTGGACGCTCCGGCGAGATTGATCGCCTCGACTTCTCCTTCCGTGAGCGGCGGGGAAAGAATCATTCTTTTTGAATCCGCGGAACTCAACGATCTCTATGTCGGTTACGTTCATTCTCGAAACAGCCTAAACCGCTCCGTTAAAAATCACGAGCGGATCAAGGATATGTTCAAACACAGGGTCGCGACCGAAAAGGACCTGGTCGAAGCCGATACACAACAGAACAACGACGAAGCGGAACTCGCGGAATACGAAGGTAAACTCAGAGCCGTGGGACTCAATCCCGCGTTTCTAGGTAAATCGGGAGCGCAGAGCGCTTGGATTATCAGCGACGTTCCCGAATCCCAACTTTCCAAATTGAAAAAAGGAAAACGCGTTAAGGTTCGTTTTTCTTCCTTTCCAAGCGAAGAATGGAGCGGCACCGCGGAAGCGTTAGGCGATAACGTAGACCCGATGACAAGAACCGTTAAGGTTCGGATTCTCATCAACAATACCGGATACAAATTGAAACCGGGGATGTTTGCGAACGTTAAATTTCCGGAAGATACGGAGGGAGATACGGTTGTGGTTCCGTTCAATTCGATCGTTACCGTCGAAGGGCAGAACTACGTTTTTGTGGAAGAATCTCCGCATGAGTTTACCAGGCGCGAAGTGACGTTGGGTATTTCCTCAATGGATCGTGTAAACGTTATCGAAGGGTTGACTAAGGGCGACAGAGTGGTCGTTCAAGGTTCGATTCTTTTGAAAGGCTTGAGTTTCGGTTTCTAATGAGAATGAATCGTTTCATCAGAGTCGCTCTGATTAGTATATTCTGTTTTTCTTATGTTTCGGCCGCGTTCGCTCAGGATTCCTATCAAAAAAGTACGAATGCAAAGGACGAACAAGTCGCGCAGGATTCCGACAAAACAAACGGTAAGAACGAAGAAACAAAGGCGCCGGACTGGAGTCCGGATACGGAAGGCAAAACCCGATTTGGAAAAGACGAGGAGAACCAAGATATTCTCAAAGGAAAACCTCTTCCTAAGTCCACAAACTTTCTCGTTTACGGCGCGAGCATCGGATCTCCGGGAAGTATCAATCTCAATCTAGGTTATTACTACAAGGACGTGGTTGTCCGAGTTTCCGGCGGGAAATGGAATCCGCATTGGTGGGGGGGACAGGTCGATATCGGTTATAGTTTTTGGAAAACCCCCGTAATCGCACATAGCGTTTCTCTTGTATTCGGAAGATTTGAAGTAGATCCGTTTCAACCGGAAATCGGTCGAGGCGGTCAAAATTCGTATCCGTCCGGTTCTTCGTTTCCTGGATACCGGCACAGAGATCCGACGTATGAGGATTTACTCATACGTTCTTACGTTACCGAACAGAGTCCCGACTTGGCGCTTTATCTAGAACACGAAAGCCGAGACAGGCAGAAAGTTCATTTGAATCAACAATACGTCGGTTTAACGTACGACTTTTTACTCGGAAATTTTTTCCTTCAAGTCGGCGCAGGAGTTGGCAAAGGAGATTATAAAAATCCTCAGCTACTGATACAGTTGGGTTACTTGTTCGATACGAGATAAACTTCATGAAAATATTGAACTTAATCATTGAATCCGCGTTACGATACAGATATTTTACGTTAGCCGCAGCGGTCGTTTCTTTGATGATCGGGGTTTGGTCCTGGTTCGACATTCGTAAGGAGGCCTATTCGGATATCGCCGATACTCAGGTTCGTATCGTAGCAAAGTTTCCGGGTAAGGCCACTCTGGAAGTGGAAGAAAGGGTGACAATGCCGATCGAAAGAGTTCTCCATTCCACTCCGAACTTAATCGTAAGAAGATCCAGAACGATCAACGGTCTGGTCGTGTTTCAATTCGTGTTTGAAGAAGGTACGGATGATTATTTCGCGCGGATGCGTCTGATGGAAAAAGTCAGGGACGCAGTCATTCCGGAAGAGGTGACTCCCACTCTCGCGCCCATGAGTTCGCCTGTCGGAGAAGTCTATCGATATGTCGTTGAATCTTCCACAGGCAATCATACTCCGATGGAACTGAGAACCATCCAAGATTGGATCGTAATTCCCAAACTGCTTCAGGTTTCCGGAATCGCGGACGTGGTTACTTTCGGGGGTTTGCCGAAACAATTTCACGTGGTGACCTCGCCGGAAAAGTTAATTCGATACAGCGTAACCGTTTCCGATTTAATCGAAGCGATTCAAGACAACAACTTGAACACAGGTGGAAACTTTCTCTTACAAGGGGAACAGTCTTTACCGATCCGATCTCTGGGTTCGATTCGTACTCCGGAGGACATAGAGGATATCGTAATCAAGGTAGTCAACGGGGTTCCGGTTTTCGTGAGAGATATCGGTAGCGTTGAAATTTCGCATCCGATCCCGAGCGGGGTTCTGGGTTATACGGTTCAAAACGATCAGGAAGGTCTGATCGATGTGGACTCCGCCGTACAAGGATTAGTCGCTATGAGACGTTGGGTGGAGCCGAACGCCTTCGGGGAAAGGGTCCGCGCAAAAGTAGCCGAGATCAACGATCGTTATATGCCGGAAGGAACCCGACTCAGAAACACATACGATCGGGGCGACTTGGTAAAATACACTCTGAGAACGGTAGGAACCACTCTCTTGGAAGGGATCGCCGTAGTCAGCTTAGTCGTGATTTTCTTTATCGGAAGTTTACGAGCTTCCATCGTCGTAGTCGCGACGATTCCGTTCGCGCTTTTATTCTCGTTTACGATGATGAATTCTTCCGGCATTTCCGCGAGTCTTTTGTCACTCGGAGCGGTGGACTTCGGGATCGTAGTGGATAGCGCCGTCGTGATGGTCGAGAATATCATGCGAAGATACAAGAACGCTTCGCCGGCGGATAAACAAAAAGGAATCGTTCGATTTACATACGACTGCGCGACCGAAGTGGGAACCGAAGTTTTATTCGCGATTTTGATCATCATCTTGGCCTATCTTCCGATTTTTTCTTTTGAAAGAATCGAAGGGCGACTTTTCAAACCGATGGCCTTTACTCTTTCGTTTGCAATTTTCGGAGCGCTTCTCTTTACGATGACGGTCGTGCCGGTGCTCATGTCTTTTTTCTACAGAAGATATTTTGAATCCAAAAATCCGGGACCGATCGAATGGCATAACCCCGTTTACGAATGGATGGAAAGATCGTATGAAAAGGTCGTTCACTATCTCGTTGCAAGATCAAAGCGAGTCGTGACGATCGCGTTTACCGGTGTGACCGGACTTTTGATCGTAGGTGCGATGTCTCTCGGAACCGAATTCTTACCTTCCTTGGATGAAGGGGGGTTCACTCTCAGGCTTTACTTTCCCGTTGGGATTTCCCTTCCCGAAGCAAAAAAATTCGTTCCTAAGGTTCGCGCTCTCATCTATAAGAACGAACAGGTGAGTATGATTCTTTCTCAATATGGAAGAAACGACGACGGAACCGATCCTCTTCCTCCGAACCGATTGGAAGTTTATGTAGGTTTGAAAGACTACAAAAATTGGAATGAGAAGATCACCAAAGAACAACTTCTGATTCGTATGAGAAACGAATTGGAAGCCGGATTACCCGGCGTAAAGGTCAGCTTCTCGCAACCGATTATGGATAATCTTTCCGAGGCGATCATGGGAACGATCGCGGACTTGGCGGTTTTCGTTTCCGGTCAGGATCTGAAAGTGATGAGGCAAATCTCACAACAAATTTTAGATATCGTCGCCGACATGAAAGGCGCGAGCGAGTACGGAATCGAACAAGAAGGTCCCGCGCCTCAACTTGTAATTCGTATTAAAAGAGCGGTGGCCGCTCGTTACGGAATCAATATCAAAGACATTCAAAATCTAATCGAAGCCGCGGTAGGGATGGAACCCATCGGTTATTTGTATGAAGGACCGATGGACAATCCTCCCAAGGAGCGCGCACTCTTCGGGATCGCGGTTCGTTTTTCAAAAGACTATCGTCAATCTGCAAGAGAAATTGCGAATATTCCAATTATCTCACCTAAGGGAGAAAGAATTCCTCTGTCCGAATTGGCGGATATCACTCAAGAAGATTCTCCCACGATGATCTTTAGACAGGACGGTAAACGAACCCTTACCGTTCGATTGAACGTCCGAGGGCGAGATCAAGGCGGTTTCGTAGCCGAGCTTCAACAGAGAGTAAGAGCCGGTCTCAAAACTGGTAGATTGTTTCTCAATTCCAGCTTATCTCAAGTTCTATCAAAGTTTTGAGACCGGCTCTAAAGAAGGAAGTTCGAATTCCGGAAGGGTTTGAAATCAAATACGGCGGTCAGTATGAAAACCTCGCAAGGGTCGGCAAACAACTCGCGATCGTGATTCCGGTTACGATCGGAATTATCTTCGGGCTTCTGTTTATGCTCTATCGAGATCTGAAGTCTGTGATCGTTGCACTTTCTTGTATTCCTCTTTCTCTTTTAGGAGGAATTTACGCGTTACTCGCAAGGGGATATTACTTCAACGTCTCGGCGGGTGTGGGTTTTATTTCCTGATTCGGGATCGCGACCATGGCCGGAATTTTATTCGTTTCCAAAGCGAATCACCTTCGGGACGAGGATTATCGGGTAACCGTAAGAGAGGCTGCCATTGCTTCGGCGGTCACTCAGCTTCGACCTCGTTTGATGACGATGTTACTCGCATTACTCGGACTCATCCCTGCGACGATGGCGTCCGGAGTCGGTTCGGATGTACAAAGACCTCTCGCTACCGTGATGGTGGGGGCTTGCCTCCGCGTTACTCTTAGTGTTAACCGTGATGCTAAGTTTTTATATTTTGGTAATGGGTGAAAAAAACAAACAAAGCGGGGTTTCCTCCGATACATCCAAAGGTTCGAGCGAAACGTACGGAACGGAAACTGATTCTTTGATTGAGTACGACCCAGAGGAACCCGCTGCGTCTCGAAATGAGAAGAACGGGAAAAAAGGGACGACCAAAATGAAGAAACCCAAAAAGAGTTGAGTCGGTTTTATTTAACGTGGGTTCGGTATAAGAAAATCTGGGCGAATCCAGTCCAGCCCTTGGATTCCAAGAGCTGGACCGCGCTTGAACTATAGTGTGGCTCCTGCGGTCGGATAATTTTTGGAAAAAACATTCGAAGCGCCGTCTACGGAGTATCTTCCGGCGTTTTAAAAAAATGCTTGCCGTCTTGTTAGGGTTTCCCATCTTTCTTAAGCAATCAATCGGATACTTTGAATGATAGACGACCAAAAAGTTTTCGGGAATTTTGCCTTTGCAATGTCTTTTTGGCGAGGATACATTTATACGTAATTGGATCCTGTTTGACGTTGATTGCGGGCGGTTTGTGTGTATTTTGCTTTTGGGTCGTTTGAATTCGAGTGATTCTCTTCTCCGATCTTTGTATTCCGAACGAGTACGAGGTTTCGGTTCCAAGTCGCAATCTTTCCTAACAAATTCTCCGAGCTAAAATCAAGTGTGAATTCGATTCGCACTAAGCGCCTGCTTTAAATCAATCCCGATCTTAATCGACCTACATTGAGGAATTGAATCATGATTCGTACTATACTCGAAGGTGTACTTCGTTTTCGTCTTGCAACTTTGATCGCATCGGCCGCGACCGTCGTATTCGGAATTTGGGCTTGGATTGATATTAGAAAAGAAGCATATTCCGATATTGCCGATACCCAAGTAAGATTGATCGCAAAGTTTCCCGGCAAGGCCGCCGTGGAAGTGGAAGAGCGGGTTACGATTCCCATCGAAAGGGTGTTGAACGCAATTCCTAAGGTTGCGGTCAGACGATCCAGAACGATCAACGGTCTTGTCGTATTTCAATTCGTGTTCGAGGACGGGACGGACGATTACTTTGCGCGGACCCGTCTTTTGGAAAGAGTTCGAGACGCGGATATTCCCGCAGAAATACAACCGACTCTCGGACCGATGAGTTCTCCCGTGGGAGAAATTTACAGATACATCGTCGAGTCAAAAGCCAATCACACTTCGATGGAGCTCAGAACGATCCAGGACTGGGTCATCATGCCCAAGATGCTCGGGATTCCCGGAATTGCCGATGTCGTAACTTTTGGAGGATTGCCCAAACAATATCACGTAGTGACTACCCCGGATAAGTTGATTCGATATAAACTTACGATCAACGACGTAATCGAGGCGATCCAACGAAACAATCTCAACACCGGCGGTAATTTACTCTTACAAGGAGAACAGGGTTTTCCGATCCGATCCCTGGGGGCGATCCGAGATCCGAAACATATCGAAAATATCGTAGTCAAAACGGTAAACGGAGTTCCGGTTTTCATTAGAGATTTGGGAAGTGTGGAAATTTCCCACCCGATTCCGAGCGGGGTTCTCGGTTATACGATCCAAAACGATCAAGAAGGTTTGATCGACGTGGATTCTTCCGTACAAGGTTTGGTTGCGATCCGACGTTGGGGAGATCCGAACATCATGGGAGAACGAATTGGGGCCAAGGTAAAAGAGATCAACGAGAATTATCTTCCGGACGGCGTTCGGATCAGAACGACGTACGATAGAACCGATCTCGTAAACTATACGCTTAGAACGATCGGTAAGACACTTGTGGAAGGTGTGGTCGTTGTCAGTTTGGTTTTGATTTTTTTTATAGGAAGCGTCAAGGCTTCTATGGTGGTCGTTGCGACGATTCCTTTCGCGATGTTGTTCGCATTTTTATTGATGAATATCACCGGAATTCCGGCCAGCTTACTGTCATTAGGCGCCATCGACTTCGGGATCATCGTGGACGGAGCGGTTGTGATGGTGGAGAACGTTATGCGTCGTTATAGAGACGCTTCTGCGATCGATAAGAAAAAAGGAATCATCCGTTTTACCGTGGACTCCGCGTCCGAAGTGGGGACTGAAATCATTTTTTCCATTCTCATCATCGTGCTTGCCTATCTTCCGATCTTTTCCTTTGAAAGAATCGAGGGAAGACTTTTCAAGCCGATGGCGTTTACGATTTCCTTTGCGATTATAGGGGCGCTCATCTTTTCGATGACCGCAATTCCGGTGATGATGTCCTACATCTACCGCAACTATTTCGAGTCGGCCAATCCGGGTCCGATCGAATGGCATAATCCGTTTTACGAATGGTTGGAAAGAAAATACGAAAGGCTTATCGAGTGGCTCGTAGAAAGATCGAAAAGAGTTGTAACGATTTGTTTTTCCGTCGTGGGAAGTTTGTTGGTAGTAGGCGGTTTGTCCTTGGGAACGGAATTCTTACCCGAGATGGACGAGGGCGGTTTTAACCTAAGAATTTTCTTTCCCGTGGGAATTTCATTACCCGAGTCTAAAAAATTTATTCCGAGAATCAGACAACTCATCTATAAAAACGAACAGGTCAACGTCGTACTTTCCCAGTTGGGAAGAAACGACGACGGGACGGATCCGCTTCCTCCGAACCGCTTGGAAGTTCTCGTAGGTTTGAAAGACTACGACGACTGGAAGGAAAAAATCACCAAGACGGAATTATTGCTTAGAATGCGAAACGATCTTGAAGCGGGACTCCCCGGAGCCCGAGTGAGTTTTTCTCAACCGATCATGGATAACTTATCCGAAGCGATCATGGGAACGATCGCTGACTTGGCCGTGTTCGTATCCGGGAACGATCTCAAGGTTATGAGACAGATCGGGAACGAAATTCTTGAAATCGTAAAAGAAATGAAAGGGGCCAGCGAATACGGAATCGAGCAAGAAGCGGACAGTCCGCAGCTTACCGTTCGAATCGATCGAGAAGCTGCTGCGCGTTTTGGAATCAACGTTAGCGACATTCAACAGATGGTGGAAGCCGCGATCGGGATGCAGAGAATCGACACTCTCTACGAAGGTCCTTCCGACATCCCTCCGAAAACTCCGGCTCGATTCGGGATCGTGGTTCGATTCTCTAAAGACTATCGAACGTCTCAAAGAGCGATCGAAAACATGCCGATCATTTCTCCCAAAGGAGAAAGAATTCCTTTGTCGGAGCTGGCGAAGGTCACTTTGGAAGACGGGCCTACGATGATCTTTCGTCAGGAAGGAAGAAGGACCGTAACCGTTCGAACCAATATCCGAGGAAGGGATCAGGGCGGGTTCGTAGCCGAGCTTAGAAAAAAGGTCCAGGAAAAAGTGAAATTGCCGGAAGGTTACGAAATACGTTACGGCGGGCAATACGAAAATCTTGCGAGAGTAGGGACACGTTTGGCGATGGTGATCCCTTTGACGATCGCGATTATCTTCGGCGCTTTATATCTACTTTATAAAAACCTAAAGTATGTCTATGTGGCTCTTGCCTGTATTCCTTTGTCTCTCGTTGGAGGGATTTACGCGCTTTTGATGCGCGGTTATTATTTCAACGTTTCGGGCGGAGTAGGATTTATTTCCCTTTTCGGAATCGCGACGATGGCGGGAGTTCTTTTCGTATCAAGAACCAATCACTTATTACACGAAGACGACGAAATCAGCGTAAGAGAAGCGGTGAAAAAAGCCGCGGTGATTCAGCTCAGACCGATGCTCATGACGATGCTTTTGGCGCTTTTAGGGCTCATCCCCGCGACCCTTGCCTCGGGTGTCGGTTCCGATGTTCAGAGACCGCTTGCAACCGTAATCGTGGGAGGATTGTTCTCCGCGCTTTTACTCGTTCTAACGGTTCTTCCGTCCTTATATTTGATTCTTGTCGGAGAAAGAAAGTATAACCTTCATAAAAAACAAAAAGAGCCCGCTTTCGAGCCTTACTCTTATTTGGATCAATATCCTTTGGAGGAATATGAAAACGAGGAATTAGATTCTTCTAAAGTAGCAGAAACGGAAACCGAAAAGTCTTCGGTAAAACCGAAAAAAGGAAAGTCTTCCGGGGCCGCTAAGAAGTCCAAGAAGAAATAAAAATGGGAGTGGGTTCGAGGGATCGAACGAACTCCTTTCGTATTTTCGAATATTCTAATTTTCCCGAGCGGCGAGATCGTAGATATATAGAAGTTGTCGTTCGGAAAGACGGTTGGTTAACCTACGGTTTTTAATTTCTATTGAAGGTTTGTCCGGAATCTTTCGAGCCGATATGAAACGTGGGGCCTTTGATTTCCGTATTTTTTGTTCTTTGTAAAAAATTCACTCAGGTCTCACAATGTCTTTCTCTCTTAAAAAAAGGCGCCTTTTGCAAAAGAGCGCCCTGGATTGTATTCCCTTAGGAAGCCTTCACTTTAAGTTTAGGAAAGCTTCCTAGTTTGAGGAGCGGATCCGTTTCCCTCAGAACTTCGCAACCACCCCTAGGGTCAAACCGTTTTGGTGATCCGATTTCTCACCGCTTTGATTTACGAATTGTTTTCCGGTCGCCCAGTCTCTACGAAGATCCAGTTTGATTAACAGGTTTTCGGTAAAATTCCAAACGGGTGTAACGGTAAAGGTTTTGTACTGACCTGCGTTTCTGGTTCCACCGTAGTTTTTATAATCGTCGCTCATCGCTTCGAGAATTTGTTCTTTGGTAACTCCAAAGGATCCGAAAGTGGGATCCGCGGCAAGGGCCGTAGCCACCGCGTCTGCGATTGCAACATCCGAGGTTTTTTTGAATTCACCGACGTAAGCGTTCGGACCCATAAAAGGATTGAAAGTAGTCAATGCGCCGTTGTTGTGTTTGTCGTCTATATACTCGGCGCGAACGTTTACTCCCCAGGCTTCGTTGATTTTAAACTTCGCAAAGATAGCGTAAGCTTTGTAAGTGGTTTTGATATCTCGTTTGTTATTCAGACCCAGGAAAAGAGTGTCTTTGTTGAAAACTTCGGCTCCGGTTCCGTCTACATTGTATTTTCTTTGATCTAAACTTCCGTTGGTAACCGCGCCGCCGGCTTTTTCACTCCAAGTGTAATCCAAGTCGATCGTGATTTTATCGGTAGGAGTGATGGAAAGAATCGCGTGATTCATGAACCAGTAGTCCTTGTTGTATTTTGCTCTTTGCGGATTTGCAACGTTGTATAAGCCGATCTTAGAATCTCCCGAAGAGTTGGCCAGTTCCGTAGCCATAGCCGCTTTGGACGGATCGACACGAGCGTAGGCTCCATCGGCCGAATACAACGTGTTCCAAGTGATCGACAATTTGTCTTCGATCAACTGGCCTTTGAGCTGTGTTCCGATCGCTTTCCTTTCCGTTTGACCTTCCACAAAATAACTTTTTCCCGCCGCATTCCCGCTGTAAGCCGGATCGGTGATAACGTTCAAAGGAGCCGTGGTTGTAGTTGCGGGAGAGTTATAACCGGTACCACCGCCGCTGTTGTAGATATAAAAGGTTCCGGCCCATTTATCCGTGAACTGCGTGGTCAGACGGGCGCCGGTATGAATAAAGGGGATCGTATTTTGGAAGATCGCGCCTATCGAGTAGTTCGGATTACTCATCGATTCGAGAACCTCATAACCGATATGTGTCGCCATTTTACCGACGTCCAACGTCATACCTTTTAAAACCGGGAAGTACAAACTTACGTATCCTTGTTTGAGCATATTGTAATTATAGATGCTGTTGCTTTGGGAATAAGGAGCTTCCTGAAACGCATTGTTTTGACCGTTTTGGATGTCGATCCTGAAACCCCAGGGGGAACTTTTTTCGGCTGCTTTCTGGATCGTAAGAGCTACGGCGTTCACCGCAAAGTTTTTATTACTCGTTTCGAAAGCGCGGGTGGCGTCCACATCGCTCCCTTGTTTAGGATTGAGATTGTACATGTAATACACATCTGCGAACCCGGAAAATTCAACTTGATCATACCATTTTTTATCTTCCTGCTCGGCCGTTTGGGAAACCGGCGCTGGCACAACGGAAGCGTCCGCTGCCGGCTTTTTCCCGGTCTGAGCAAAGACCTGGGAAGAAGCGAACCAGCAGAGAACTGAAGCAACGAGGGTGATTGTTTTTATTCTCATCATTTTCCTAAATCTCCTATGCCCAAATTATGCAAAATATATGCCAACGCTTAAAAATTAAAATTTGGTTAAAAAAGCGGCATATATCGATTGGAAATAAGAAAATGAATGCTTATTAAATAAATAAGAATGACATAATATTACTTTTATTAATATGTTTGCCTAGTAATTAAGCATTATTGTAGAAAGGATGCATTTAAATCAGCGATTCCTAATTCCTATCCACTCGTCCCTAGCCCCCTTGCAATGTAGGCGTTCCCACGCTTGGAGTACCGAGGATTTAGTGGTTAGGGAGTTAGAAGGACTTTACAAGGTCAGGGTTTAGGAAGAAGCGGAAGCAGGGAATCTTTTCGATTTTCGTCCGGGTTTTCGAGGACGTGGGACAGAAGTTTTTCGAGAACGGACCCGATTTCCTTGGGGGGCAGATTTGGACAAGCCTTGAGAACGTCTTCTCCCCTAAGAGCCAATTCGGTAACAAGAAGGGCCTGAGATCGTTCGATCAGATCTAAAATTTTCCGAAAATCGAAAACATCTCTGAGAACCGGCTCGTACGTATATGCAAGATTGAGAATATGTTCCGTTACGATCCGGAGATTTTCCCTTCCCGCATGTACACAAACCGGATGTAAAAGAATCCTTCGAATTTCAGAGTCCGTCGTCAAAGCGGCGTTTTGTTTCCGATTCAATAGGATAACCAACATAGTCGAGAAGAAAACCGAATCCTTTGTGTTTTGATTGGAATAACGGAGGTCTTTCATAAACTGTTTTGCGACGTTTTCGTTGGGAAAGTTTCCGAACAGCCAAGCTTGTAAAAAAGAAAGCCTGAGACTCGGAGGAAACGCGGGAACTTCTTGAATTTTTTCTTCCACGATCCTGTTTTCAGTCGGATATAGTTGGAGATTCGTAAATAATTCCAAGATCTGAAATTCCTTAAATAACTTTAAGGACGGAGTCGGGTTTTTGCTTTTCAGAGTTTTGTTCAGCTCGTCGTGAACTCTTTCTCTGGAAACCTTTGCGGTAACGTTTCTGCATGCGACGATCGCCTTTGCGGTGTTCGGTTCCAAGGTAAAACCCAGGCTGCTTACAAAACGAATCGCACGGATCGGTCTCAGACCGTCCTCGGTAAATCTTTGAATCGGATCGCCGATCGTTCGAATGATCTTGTTCCGAATGTCCGAAAGCCCCGAGTGTTCGTCGATGAAACGTTTTGTCTCCAGATCCAGGGCCAGAGCGTTCATCGTAAAATCTCTTCGTTTGAGATCTTCGCCTAACGAAACTCCGAATTCCACGGTTTCGGGTCTTCTTCCGTCCACGTAGTCCGCGTCCTTCCGAAAAGTAGTGATTTCATAAGCGCGGTCTTGGATCAGAACGGTTACCGTTCCGTGTTTGATACCCGTGGGAACGGTTCTTTTGAAGATGGAAAGAATTTTTTCGGGTGAAAGAGAAGTCGCCAGATCGAATTCTTCGGGAACTTTCGAAAGTACAAGATCCCGTACGGAACCTCCGATCAGATAACATTCTCCGCCTTCTTTAAGAACGGTTTGTGTGATATGGATCATGTCTTCCCGAAAAACTTCGGGGATTTTTTCGATCAGTACGACCGGATCCACGTTAGTCATCTTGTATCGTTTTTTTCCAAAGATTTCCGTATCGGTTTCGAAACGTTTCGTTGTTCCGGAGAATGGTCTCGATTTTCTTTTTCCATTCCGGATCCACAGTGATTTGACTGAAAGGAAGTTCCGTTTTTTCGGATAGGATCTTATCGATTCCCGTAGCCGTTTTTTCCGCGGCGAGGTCGCAGAGTTCTT
This sequence comes from Leptospira weilii serovar Ranarum str. ICFT, assembly GCF_000332415.1. Lineage (GTDB taxonomy): Bacteria > Spirochaetota > Leptospiria > Leptospirales > Leptospiraceae > Leptospira > Leptospira weilii_A. The sequence continues at coordinate 7,720 of NZ_AOHC02000025.1, read as the reverse complement.
TCGTGTCCGCCGTTTCCTTTTCGGAAAGACAGAGCAAAAACATCTCTTCGAACTTTTCTTCTTTTTGAAGAACGATCAGTTTGTCCTTCAGAGATCGGCCGCAACCGAACGAGGTATAAAACAAAACGATGCAGAACGAAATTCTCCGCAAAAGAACAAACGTATTTTCGAACCGATTCCGATTAGAGTTTTTCCGAAAAGTCAAATTTTCCGGATCGAGTTTTCCTTCGGAAAAGTCCTTACTTCTGAAAGGCTTCGTTTGCGAGTTTATCTGCGACCGAATTTTTTTCACGGGGAACATGAGTGATCTGGAAACTTTGTAAGGAAGAAACGAGTTTGTCCACTTCCTTTTTATACTCCAAAAGATTGGGATGTTTTACCTTATACCTTCCGGTGACTTGTCGGACCACGAGTTCCGAGTCCATGTGAGCGTGGACGGAATCGAACTTTCTTCGAATACATTCTTCCAGACCTTTTTTCAGCGAGGCCCATTCCGCTACGTTATTTGTGGTTTCTCCGATACGTTCGGAGATTTTGAATTCTTCCTTTTCGGAGATATAGGCCACAACTCCGATCGAGGACGGTCCCGGGTTTCCCTTGGACGCTCCGTCGCAAAAGATGGTGATCAAGAATTTTTTTCTCCCCGAAAGAGATCGATCCCAAGCCGAATCGGTTTCCAAAAAATCAGATAGGAGAATAATAGGCCGCCTTTTGCGATCCCGCTTAGAAAGGTTAAGGTCCACTCCAGAAGCCGATTGGTAAAAGAATAAAATGCCTCCGGATGTACCAGAGTGAACACGAAAGAAATGAGTCCGAGTCCGAGAAGAGTGAATTGGAGGATTGTATTTTCCATCCAAAAACAAATCAGACTGGCGATCGTAAAAAATAAGGCGATTCGAAGGCCGCGTTTTTTTACTTCGAAGTTCATAAAGAGTTTGTGCATCTGAAAGTTTTTGGATCCTTACACGTGATTCGTATTAAAAACCATACTGAAAACAGTCGTCTCTTTCGTCGAGTTTTCCCTAAAAAACTTTACGAGTCCGGTACGATCCGTCAAAGTTTCCTAAGATGATTCGGCATAAACTCCAAAACCTCGTGGATTCCCTTCCCATCAGTCCGGAGAAGAGCTGTTCGTATTACTCGGATCGTTTGAGTCGGATTCAATATTTTCCGTTTCCGGAAGAGATCGCAAAGGAAGCCATGCAGTTTTTTTTCGACGCGGGTTTTCGAAGAACCGGAAACGTTCTCTACCGGGCTTCTTGTAACGGTTGCAGTGATTGTCTGAGTTATCGGATTCCTTTGGACGATTTTGTTCCGAGTAGAAATCGAAAGAGACTTTTAAAAAAGAACGCCGATCTTACGGTTCGATTCGGATTTCCCGCTTTGACCGCTGAAAAAGAAATTCTTTACCTGCGTTATCAAAGATCTCGTTACGAAAGTTTTGTGATCGGAGAATCGGATCGGGAACTTCTGGAAGGAATGTGTTGGAATCTTTTCGCGTATCCCGAAAATTCTTTGGAGATGACTCTCGTTTTGGATGAGAAGCTTCTCGGTTTTATGATCTTGGACCGCGCCTCCGATTCTCTTTCCGCGGTTTATTCCGTTTATGATCCGGATTATACGGATCGAAGTTTGGGAAGTTTTGCGATCCTTTGTTCCATTCTTTACGCGAAGGAAATGGGAATGAAATTCTATCACCTCGGTTATTTCCTTCCGGGACATCCGGATATGGATTATAAAAAGTATTGGACCCCCGGGGAGATTCGAGAACCGGATACGAATCATTGGATTCGTTTCGAAGAATTTCAAAAGCGGCACACGGACTTTTCTTGGTAGAGCGTCGCAAAACGGAGAAGTAAAACCTTCATTTCATTTTACGGTAGATCCAAAAATTCATTTTGTTTTATCAAAAATAAACTCGAAGGTCCTCCGTCGCCTTTCCACTAAAACATTATGGCTTTCGGACTCTTTCAATTCTTCTAGTTTCAAAATGGAATTGAAACAAATTTCGGAAACATTCTCCCTTTAAATCATACTTGTCAGTTCCGTTTCTTCCCGTAGAACGGATCCATATGGCAAAAAAAATCATCGTCGTCGGCGCCTCTAGCGGAATAGGAAAGGAATTAGCGACTCTTCTTTTGGAGCAGGGAAATACGGTCACTCTCGTGGCTCGTCGCGATAAGGAATTGAAGGCGATTGCGGCTCCGTTTGACAAAACGAAAACATTGATCATCAAACACGACGTGACAAACTTCGATCAGGCGGATTCCCTTTTTCAAAAAGCGGTCAAATCCATGAAAGGTCTGGACGAGATTTATTACGCTTCCGGAATTATGTACAACATCAAACCGGACGAGTTCGACGTTGAAAAAGATATCGCCATGTTGAACACCAATCTTTTGGGTTGTGTGGCGTGGCTCAATCCCGCCGCGAGTTTGTTTCAAAAACAAAAAAGCGGAAAGATTATCGGAATCTCTTCGATTGCGGGCGATCGAGGAAGAAGAGGCAATCCGGTTTACAATACTTCCAAGGCGGGAATGAACACCTATCTCGAAGCGCTTCGAAATCGTCTGGGCGTGTTAGGCGTTCAAGTTCTCACGGTAAAACCGGGTTTTATCGATACGGTGATGACACAAGGAATGAAAGGCGTTTTCTGGCTCATCTCCGCAAAAGAAGCGGCGACGATCATCGTCAAGGCGGCGGATTCCGGTAAAGAATGTATCTATGTTCCGGCGCGTTGGGGACTTGTGGGTTTGATAATCCGTTCGATTCCGTCTTTCCTCTTCAAACGTCTTTCTATTTGAATGAACCGGAAACGATTGAAAGGGTAAACACTATGGCAACCGCAACCAAGTCTTCTCCTAAAAAGAAGTCTTCCGCAAAAACTTCGAAACAATCGAAGGCAAAAAAATCATCGATTGAAATTCAACTTCCTGAGCCTAACAAGGTGGAAGCGTGGGGAATGAATCATCATTCCATCTCACCGGTACTATTTCCGGAAAAGGAAGAAGACTTTAGAAACATCTTTTCTTATGCGAACGAGAAAGGATTGAAGCTGACTTTTCGCGGCGGAGGTTGCAGCTACGGAGACGCGGCCACCAATACAAAGGGCGCGGTGATCGATATTTCCAAATACAATCGAATTTTGGAATTCGATTCCAAAACGGGAATCATCAAAGCGGAGTCCGGAGTCACGATCAAACAACTCTGGGAATTCGGAATCGAAAAAGGTTACTGGCCTTCGGTGGTAAGCGGAACGATGTTTCCGACGCTCGGCGGCGCGCTTTCTATGAACATTCACGGAAAGAATAACTTTGCCGTGGGTCCGATCGGAGATCACGTTCTTGAATTTACGTTTATGACTCCGGACGGAAAGGTTCTTGTTTGTTCCCGTAAAAAAAATCAGGAACTTTTTTTTGCGGCGATTTCGGGTTTTGGAATGCTCGGAGCTTTTTTGACCGTAACGATCCAATTGAAACGGATCTACGCGGGAAAGATGAAGGTCTGGCCCGTGGTCAGTGAAAATCTTCAGGATATGTTCGATTACTTCGAAAAGGAATATAAGAATTCGGATTATCTTGTGGGTTGGGTGGATGCGTTCGCTTCCGGAAGTTCGCTCGGAAGGGGGCAGATTCACAAGGCCGTTCATTTGAAAAAAGGAGAAGACCCCGACTTCCCTGAAAATTGTAAATTAGAAAAACAGAATTTACCGAGCACATTTCTCGGAATCGTTCCGAAGTCTTGGATGTGGTTGTTTATGCTTCCGTTTGCTAATAACTTAGGAATGAGGCTCGTCAACTTTGCGAAATTCATTTCCGGTTATTTGACGAACAACAAACCTTATTTTCAAGGACACGCCGAATATGCGTTTTTACTGGATTACGTTCCGAATTGGAAGTTTATGTATAAACCCGGTTCCATGATTCAGTACCAGAGTTTTATTCCCAAGGAAAATGCGGTGGATGCTTTCTCTGAAATTCTAAAAATCTGTCAGAAACGGGGAATCGTAACCTGGTTGGCTGTATTCAAAAAACATAAACCGGATCCGTTTTTACTCACACACGCGTTGGACGGTTATTCGATGGCGATGGATTTTCCTGTAACTTCCGGAAACAAAAAAAGACTTTGGGAACTCGCGGGAGAGTTGGACGAAACCGTCTTAAAGTTCGGAGGAAGGTTTTACTTCGCAAAGGACAGCACACTCAGACCGGAAATCGTACAACGCGCGTTTCCTAAAAAGAATTTGGAGAAGTTTTTTGCTTTGAAAAAGAAATACGATCCGAAGGGAATTTTGGAAACCGATCTTTATAGAAGAATCATGGGGATCTGGTGATTTATGAGTCGTTGGAACTCGTTATTAACGGAAATCAAAAGAAATAAGGATCTAAAAGTTTTCCTATTTATATTTGCGTTAGGCGCGTTCTTTCGACTTTTTCGTTTGGATCTGCAAAGTCCTTGGGAAGACGAACTCTTTTCGATTCGAGCTTCCTCGGAAACTTCCTTACGTAATCTCTGGGATTGGATGAAAAACGATCCTCATCCTCCGTTGTATCAAACCCTTTTGTATTTTTGGTTCCAATGGTTTCAACCCAGCGTTTTTGTCGGTAGGTTGTTCAGCGCGATCGCGGGGTTACTCGTTCCTTTTGCGTTTTACTACTTTTCACCTCGCGCATTAGGCGGGAGAATCAAGGTTTCCGTCTCGGCTCTTTTAAGTTTATCCACGGGGCTTATCTATTATTCCCAGGAACTCAGGTCTTATAGTCTTTTGGTTTTGTTTTGTACGATTCAGCTTGCGTTCGTTTTGAAACTCGTCTACGAAAACGGAGAAAAGAAGAATTTCCGTTTCTACTTGAGTTTATTAGGAATTTCTTTATTAGCATCTTATACTCATTTTTTCGGATTTATTTGGTCCGCATCCGTTTTTCTCGGGATTTTTATCGGAGAATGGATCTATACAAAAAAAATTCCCAAAATGGAATTGGTTTTCGGTATCGTCTTCGGAATTCTATTTCTTCCGGCGCTTTATCTGTTATTCAATTCGGATAAGATAGGAATCGCTTCTTGGATTCCGGAAGCGGGAATCACGGCGTTTATCGTATTTTTCGATCTGATCTTTCATTCCGGAATTCTAAAGAAGTTCGTCCCCGGAATCGTGGCTTCTCTGGCTTTGCTCGTCGGATTTGTTTCCCTTTATTTTCAAAAGAGTCAAACGGAATTCGTCGTTCTAGAACCCTCTCATAAAAAGTCGGCCGTTTTGTTCGGAATCATCCTTCTCATATTCTCAGTCGTTCTCGGAATTCTTTCTTCCGTTCAACCTTTGATCACCGCGAGAAATCTTTTGGTTACGGCGCCCGCCTTGTATTTTTTGATCGCGACCGGTTTTTCCTTGTTTCCGATTTACAAGGGGAGAAGGCTCGAATCGATTCTGATTTTGATATCTCTTGTGTCGCTTTATTATTTTACGCGTCATTACTATAAACCGTATAAGGAGCAGTGGAGAGAAAGTTCTCGGTACATCATCTCTACGATTCAGGATCGTCCTCAAGAGTTCACACTTCTTTGTTCTTCTCATACCTATAATATGGAATACTTTTTAAAGACGGCAAAGATTACGGGTGTGACGCCCAAGATCTACGCCAAAAAAGAGGCGGATCTTTTTATTCACGATCCTGCGAGAAAATATCTCGTGATTTTGGAAACTTCTTGGGAGAAATTAAATTCAAAGGAAGTGGATTCGTTATTTACGAAAAAAACATTCGATCGAAAGGATCAGTTGTTTTACGGAATGAGAGTCATTACCATCCGTAAAAAATAATTTCCGGAATTTTAAACCATGAAGAAAAAAAACATCACCTACGTAATTCCCTGTTTGAACGAGGAAAAAACACTTCCACTCGTTTTGGAAAAACTCGTTCGACTCAAGAAAGAATTAAAACAATACAACGTGGAAATTCTCGTGTCCGACAACGGAAGCGAGGATAAATCCGTATCGATCGCAAAGAAGTTCGGCGCTAAGGTCGTTCATTGTAAAGAAAGAGGATACGGAGCCGCGTTGAATTTCGGGATCATAAACGCAGGCGGAGAAATCGTATTATTTGCCGACGCGGACGATACTTACGATTTCTTGGAATCTCCCGCGCTTCTTGCGGAGATGGAAAAAGGCGCGGAGTTCGTGATCGGTTCCCGATTGGACGGGACGATACATCGGGGAGCGATGCCTTTTTTACATCGTTATTTGGGAACACCAGTGATCAACTGGATTATCAATTTATTATATTCAAAAAAAGGAAACCGTGTCAAAGACGCAAATTCCGGTTTTCGTTGTTTTTTGAAGAAAAAATATCTAGAATGGGAGATCGAAAGTACCGGAATGGAATTCGCTTCCGAGATGCTTGTGAAAGCGCTTCGAAGCGGAATCAAACTTTCTCACGTTCCGATTAGTTTGCGTCCGGACGTAGCGGGCAGGATTCCTCATTTAAGAACTTGGAGGGACGGAATGAGACATCTTTTGCAAATTCTCATTCATTCCCAACAGCTTTTTTATTATACAGGTTTTACGTTTTTTTGGATCGGCTGGGCGATTACGATTTTCGGTTACTTTACGGGGATCATTGCGATCGGTCCTTTTCATATCTTCGGGATTCATTCTCTTACCGTTTCTCTTCTGGTAGCGACACTTGGACAAACGATTTGGGCGATCGGTTTGTTTCTCGCCGCTCGTAAAATTCCGGAATTGGGCTTGTATTCTAAATTGAACCTTTTGTCTGAAGATCTTCTTTTTTGGTATTCCGCAAGAATGATTTTGTTTGTGATTTTGCTTTTCGCGTTTATCGTGTTTCGTTGGTGGAGAAATTCTTTCCAAGTTCTCGATTTGGAAAAAGAGATTCTGATGATCAGTTTTTTGAGCGTTCAGATTTTAAATTTAATCGGACAAACGATCACCGCCCATTTACTAAAAAGAACATAACGAGCGCCCCATAGGAAGCGAGTTAGTCATAAGGCAGCGGAGCGTTGCCGTTGGCTCTTTGCGTAGCAAAGAAATAGAGCGCCCCATAGGAAGCGAGTTAGTCATAAGGCAGCGGAGCGTTGCCGTTGGCTCTTTGCGTAGCAAAGAAATAGAGCGCCCCATAGGAAGCGAGTTAGTCATAAGGCAGCGGAGCATTATCGAACGACCCTTAGGGAGTGAGATTGAGTTAAACCGTTGGCTCTTTGCGTAGCAAAGAAATAGAGCGACCCATAGGACAATGCTGTCAATTTAAGAAAAAAGACTAAAGATTAAAGAATTTAGTACGACAAGAAGACATGGGCAAGAAAGAATAACAGTCATAGGCGAATTAGAAGCTTGGATATATTCCAGAAAGATTCTGGAAATCGCGCGAATGAAACCGAGTGCTTTTACTCGGAATCGTCAACTAACCCTACCGAGGTTGCTTATAGCCATGATAAACTTATTAAACAAAAGCTTAGCGGTCGAGTTATATAGATATTTTAAGAATTTAGGAAAGAAAGCTGTGACGAAACAAGCGTTTTCCTTAGCGCGGGAGAAATTAAATCCGCAAGTGTTTGAATCATTAAACGAAATATTAGTAAACAGCTACTACAAAAATGTAACGAATTGCAAAACGCATAAAGGTTATATAGTTGCAGCTTGCGACGCGACAGGAATAAGCCTACCTAAAACGAAGGAGTTCGTGAAAGATTTTGGCTGTGTAAAAAATCA
>NZ_AOHC02000026.1:145000-220567 GCF_000332415.1 Leptospira weilii serovar Ranarum str. ICFT | reverse complement strand
TTTACGTTATTGACTGTGTCCGAGTTTGTCACTCCGCCCACGATCGCTTCGATCTCCGCGTTCACGTTCGCTTCCCAGGTCGCTTCTAAGACTTGTTCCCCGCCCGTTACCGCGTTCATGTATGTTCCCGAATCCGTTGCGCTCGCTTTGGCCGCGTCCACGTATGGTTTTAATTCGTCGCTTGCAAATTGTTTGGTCGATCCAAGGACCGGCACACTCTGCGCGTTCAAGTCCGTTAAAAGTGTTATCGGTAGGATAAAGACGACATATAGAAGGCGAGGATCGTGAGACCACTGACTACTTTTTGGAACTAGTTTGTTCCAAAACAGATCGGTTTTAGCGCTCGAAGCGGGAGTTCCCACATTTTAGATGTTAGGGAGTAGGGGTTAGAGGTTAGGGGGGTATACTCCGCCTTCTAAACGCTCGTTTATTTTTGCTCGAAGAGGGAGTTGTTCCCTAACGCCTAATTTCTCGCCCCTAACGCCTCGAAGCGCGGTTGTTCCATCGTCTAATCCCTCGCCCCTAACGCCTCGAAGCGCTACGCGTTGGACTTTATCCGTTGTCGGCTGGATTTCTGTGGTTCTGCTCAGTCTCATGTTTTTACACCTGTTTGTGGATTGTCGGGGGCGGTCCGTTCATACGGATCGCGTAATAATGCATTAGTTTTCGATCGGTTCTTGGAGATTGGAATATTATGAAATTCTGATGCAGCTCCGGGCGATTCCGGTTTTCCTGCTGAAACATTCGGGTAACGTTCTGTTTCTTCCGGTCCTTGTTCTTTCTTTGTTCTTCTCTGCTCGGAGGATACAACAGGCGCGCGGTTTCGTTTGCCACAAGACACGGCGGATGATTCCGAATGTTTCCGCCCCTATGGAGTTCGTTTTGTTTTTTTTGGATGTTTTCCCAGGCCCATCTTTCGATGTTCACGTTTTCTTGCAGTCGTATCCGATACGAATCTTCGGCCCATTCCCAATTTGCGGTTTCTTGTATGGATTCCGAATTCGATAATTCCAGGATTTGAATATTCGATTTATCTAATTCGTATGCGGCTTCTTGTATGGGTTCTTGGTTTAAGTTGGCGGTTGTATCGCTATGAATAAATTTATGATTAGATTCCAGAATTGGAATATTCGATTTATATAATTCATATTCTGCTTCACGAATGGGTTTCGGATTTAATTCCCGAACGATCGTTTCTTCATGGAAAGAATCGATGGAATTGAATTCTTTGGCGTTCGGGTTTTCCATCGCCGCTACTACGGTTTCCCCGTTTTTCTCACGCGCCTTTTCTAACGCTGCAACCGCCAATTCCCATTGATTTGTGCCGTTCGCACTTTCTTGGATTGGGATCGTCCTGGTATTTCCGGTTTCTTGTATGAGTTCTTGGTTTAAGTTGCCCTTTACGGTTTCTGAGATTTGTTTTAGAGGGTCCGGGATGAGATTTGGGCGTGACCATACAAAAGTGACGATCAGAGCCATTACAAAGATCGTTACACCGCGGACTAATTGCGTCTTGCCTTGTGTATCTTTTCCCTTCATCTTTTCTTGGAGCCTTGGCCGTAACAAATCTGAATTCCGGTTTCGGTAAAAGACCATCGTTCCGGTCCTTTTCCGTTCCGGATTCGGATTCGGATTCGGATTTGGATTTGTCACAGCGTTACAAATTGTGATTACTATAGAACATGTCAATCACAATTTGTGAAAAAATATAGATAGTTTGTGAAACAAATGATTGAGAGTCATCTCAAAATCGGTTGCGTTCGTTAAAAATTGGTTGAAACCGGACTTCAAATTCCCGGTTAGGTAAAATTCGCTCAAATCGTATTTTCAATCGGCTCTATCTCAAAAACTTACCTAACGTGAGTTCGACGGTTGAAATCTTGGGCGAATCAGAAACTCGAGTGCGTTCGCTCCCTGAACGCCAACCCATAGGAAGGCGTTCACTGAGTTTCCTGGGTCGTTCGTAACTCAATCTCACTCCCTGGCGCTGCGATCCGGAGCGCCGCTCGCTCGGGTTTTTGGTTATGGACCGTGTGCAGTCGCACTATCCATTCGGCGCACAAATTTCTTTACTTTTAAACAAGCCCCCAAGATATTGGACCCAATTATCTAATAAATTAGATTTTTGTCCGTTTTGTTGTAAGATTTATCCAGGAAGGGTCCAATGAAATCCAAGTCTTTAAGAATTTCTTTATTCACGATTTTATGGTTCTCGGTTTCGTTTTCATTGTATTCGGAGACCAAACTCCTGAACGTTTCCTATGATCCCACTCGGGAATTGTATTCTCAGATCAACAAACTCTTCGTGGCCCATTGGAAAAAACAAACCGGAGAAGACTTAGTCGTCAACCAATCTCACGGAGGTTCCGGCAAACAAGCAAGGGCCGTCATCGACGGACTCGAGGCGGATGTAGTAACTCTCGCGCTCGCACACGATATCGAAGCGATCGCCGAAAAAGCGAAACTTCTTTCCACCGATTGGGAAAATTTACTGCCGCATCAAAGTTCTCCTTACACATCTACGATCGTATTTTTGGTCAGAAAAGGAAATCCGAAAGGAATCAAAGACTGGGACGATCTCGTAAAACCCGGGGTCGGGGTCGTCACTCCGAACCCAAAAACAGGGGGAGGGGCGCGTTGGAATTATCTTGCAGCCTGGGGTTACGCAAAAGGAAAATACGGGTCGGAAGAAAAAGCGAAAGCGTTTGTGAAAAATCTTTATGCGAACGTTCTCGTGTTGGACTCGGGCGCGAGGGGTTCTTTGACAACGTTCGTTCAGAGAGGAATCGGAGACGTACTGATCTCTTGGGAAAACGAGGCTCATCTCGCGTTACGCGAAACCGCAAAGGATTCGAACAACGGAGTTGAAATCGTATTTCCGTCCGTGAGTATTTTGGCCGAACCTTCCGTCGCGGTTGTCGCAAAAAATGCGGAGAAACACAATACGCTCAAAGTCGCGGAGAGTTATCTGAAATTCTTATATACTCCCGAAGGTCAGGAAACGATCGCGAAAAATTTCTATCGCCCCGTCGATAAGAGTATCGCATCCAAATATAAAAGTTTATTCAAGAATTTGAAACTGTTTACGATCCGAGACGTCGCCGGTTCCTGGAAAAACGCCCAGGAAAAACATTTTTCGGACGGAGCGATTTTCGATCAGATCACCGCTAAATAAAAATTCTTAACTTTAAATAGAAAAAATAGTGTCCACTTTGAATTTTAGAACCAAACCCTACGGAAAGACGGCCTTCGGTCTCACGTTAGGCGTAACGATAACGTATCTGAGTTTGATCGTCGTCATACCGTTAGGCGCTCTTTTTCTGAAAAGTTCCGGAATCGGTTGGGAAGGTTTTTGGAAACTTCTCACAAACGAAAGAATTTTAGCCGCTCTTTATTTAAGTTTCGGAGCCGGAGCGGTGGCCGCGATCGTTAATCTTATGATCGGATTTTTGTTCGCTTGGGTTTTGGTTCGTTACCGTTTTCCCGGACGATCCTTGCTCGATTCTCTCGTGGATCTTCCGTTTACGTTGCCGACCGCGGTTGCGGGAATCGCTCTCACTACGATTTATACTCCGAACGGAATCATCGGAAAACTTTTGGATCCTTACGGGATCAAAATCGCATATACTCCGGCCGGAATCGTGATCGCTCTCGTATTCATCGGTTTTCCTTTTGTTGTGAGAACGGTTCAACCCGTCTTGGAGGAATTTCCGAAAGAACTCGAAGAATCCGCCTATTGTTTGGGGGCCAATCGTTGGCAGATTTTCAGAAGGGTGATCTTTCCGGAACTCCTTCCGCCGTTGATCACGGGAGCTGCGATGGCGTTTGCGAGAGGGATCGGAGAATACGGATCGGTCGTATTCATTTCCGGAAACCTACCGGGTAAAACCGAAATTCTTCCTTTGCTCATCGTCACCAAACTAGAACAGTACGAATACGAAGAGGCGACCGGAATCGCATTCATCATGCTCGTAATTTCCTTTAGTATATTATTAAGTATTAATATATTTCAAACGGTAGCCGCAAGGAGAAAGGGATGAGACGGGAATCCTTATTCGTTCGAAGTATTCTGATCGGAACGGTCTTTTTATTGACCGGACTAATTTTGATTCTTCCCATTTATACGGTTTTGCACGAGGCGTTTTCGAAAGGTTTTGACGCGTATTGGGAAGCGATTCGGGAACCCGATACCGTGTCCGCTCTCAAACTGACGCTTATAGTGGTCTCGATCGCGGTGCCTTTGAATACGATCTTCGGAATCGTTTCCGCGTTTTCGTTGACGCGTTTCGAGTTTCCGGGAAAAAGTTGGCTTCTTACGATCATAGATTCTCCGTTTTCCGTTTCGCCCGTGATCTCCGGTTTGATTTTCATTCTTCTTTTTGGAAGACAAGGTTGGTTGGGACCTTGGTTGGAAAAAATGGACATCAAAATCGTATTCAACACTCCGGGGCTTGTGATCGCGACGGTTTTTATCACTCTTCCTTTCGTTTCGAGAGAACTCATTCCTTTACTCGATTCGACCGGAATCGAAGAAGAGGAAGCCGGACTTCTTTTAGGAGCTTCTCCGATCCAAGTGTTTTTTAAAATCGTAGCGCCCGGAATCAAATACGGGTTGTTATACGGAATCGTTCTTTGCAACGCAAGAGCCATGGGAGAATTCGGGGCCGTTTCCGTTCTTTCCGGACATATCCGAGGACAAACGAACACGTTGCCTTTACAAATCGAAGTTCTTTACAACGAATACAATTCGGTGGCCGCTTTTTCCGCCGCCTCTCTTCTCGTTTTTTTATCCTTAATCACTCTGGTTGCGAAACGGATCTTGGACAGAAAGATCAAAATCGTAAAAAAAGAAACGTCACTCCAAGGGGAGGTATAGTTATGGGAATCGAAGTTAAGAATCTTGTAAAACGATTCGACAATTTTACCGCCATCGATCGTCTTTCTTTGGAGGTTCCTTCGGGAGAGTTAGTCGCTCTTCTCGGTCCTTCCGGCTCGGGTAAAACCACTTTGCTTAGGATCATCGCGGGGCTCGAAGACGCCGACGAAGGTCAGGTGATCTTTGAAGGTCGGGAAGTCGGTAAAAAAAACGCGAAAGACAGAGGGGTCGGTTTCGTATTCCAACACTACGCGCTTTTCAGGCATATGACGATTTTTGAAAATATCGCCTTTGGTCTCGAAGTGAGAAAAAGATCGGAAAGACCGAACAAGGAAGCGATTTACGAAAAGGTAATGAGTCTTTTGAAACTCGTTCAACTTGAGAATTTTCACGGCCGTTATCCTTCCGAACTTTCCGGCGGTCAAAGACAAAGGATCGCCCTCGCAAGAGCGCTCGCCATCGAACCTCGTTTTTTACTGTTAGACGAACCGTTCGGGGCCCTGGACGCAAAGGTCAGAAAGGAACTGAGAAACTGGCTCAGACGTCTTCACGACGAAATTCATATCACGAGCGTGTTCGTGACTCACGATCAGGAAGAAGCTTTGGAAGTTTCCGATCGGGTGGTCATTTTAAAATCGGGTAGGATCGAACAGGTCGGAACTCCGGACGAGGTTTACAATCATCCTAAAAATTCTTTCGTATTTCATTTCTTAGGCGACGTCAATTTGTTTCACGGAAGGGTTCAAGGCGGGCAAACACAACTCGGAGAAATCAAGGTGGACGCACCCGAACATTCCGAAATCGAAAACGCATCCGCGGTCGGTTACGTGCGCCCTTACGACGTGGAAATTTTGAGAGCGCCGATCGAAGGGCAAACGATTCCCGCGGAAATTCAATACATCCACTCGACCGGAAGAACCGTAAAGATCGATCTCAAACGTTTGGATACGGGTGCGATTTTGGAATCACAACTCAATTCTTCGGAGTTTCAATCTCTCAATCTGCTTCCCGGCGAAATCGTGTATATCCGTTTCAAAAAGATAAAAGTCTACGTTGAAGATTACACAATCTGATCGATTCAGGTCGGGGACATTGTACTTTTTTAAAGTCCGATCGTTCTTTTCGGAAAATCCCCTAACCCCTAGCTCCTAACCCCTAGCGCCTTGAAACCCTAACGCCTTGAAACCCTAACCTCTAACCCCTAACGCCTTGAAACCCTAACTCCTAACTCCTAGCGCCTTGAAACCCTAACTCCTAACCCCTAACTCCTAATCTCTAATCTCTAATCTCTAATTAGAGATTTGTAACGCAAATTCCGCTCGCTGCTCCGGCTTTCGGGATACTGATCGAAGTACCTCCGTTGAAATTGATCGCTAAACTCTGTGTGAGAGTTGTTTCGTCGTTCGTGGAGGTCCAAAATGTGGTGTTGGCTGGAAAATTGGGAAAGGCCGCGGGAATGGCAGGATTTCCGGCGCCAGAATGATCCACTATACTCAAAAGTTCGTTGACGTTAGGCAATCTCCAGTCGTTCCGTCCGGCAAATACTGCGACGTTTAAGTTACCGCACCCATTGATTGCGGCTTGTCGGTTTCCGCTAAACAAAACTCCGACGGCACAAGTTGTATTCGATTTTCCTAATGCACATTTCGACCAGAGTAGTTTCGTATTTTGGTCCGTTACGGTTCCGTTTCCGTTGTCTAAGAACGAAAACGCGGGCGTAGGGTTTCCGGAAACACAGCGTAAAAATGCGTTCCCGCCGACTTTTACAAAGGGCTGCATCGGAAGTCCTATCGTTAAAAAATCAATGACCCAGACCATAGCGGCGTTAAGCGGATCAGTCGTATTGGTCATATAAAGATTGGTCGTATCCGTATTGGGAAACTGTACGTTTTCCATATGGGTCGGGGCATTCGAATAATGGTAGAGGCTAAGTAATTCTTTGGCTTCGGGAATCCTCCAATTGGTTCTGCCCGCGTAACCGTTTCCTCCATTTTGTGCGTTTAAGTCGGAACAACTTCCGGGTCCTCCCACAATCGTCGCGGTGTTCCAATCCATTGCAGTAGCCGCGCCAATGGCGCAAGTCGGCCCGCTTTGGCCTTCGGGGCAACTTTTCCAAACAAGTCCGCGTACGTTGTCCAAGGTCGTGTAATTTGTCGTATATTGAGAGTGTTGCGTCGGTCCCGTAAAGGAGCGCGGGCTCGGTGTATTTGGAAATTCTCCGTCTTGTCCGGTACCTGCACACGCGGTTACCACTCCGGCCGCAGTCCAACATTGGGTTTGTCCCGTATCGCTGATTGCACTCAAATTGAAAACAGGGGCTGGAGTGGGGGCGGATACGTTACCGGTAGGAGTTTGTGATTCCTGGTTTTCATCCGTAGCGGGATTGAAAAAGTACCGAAGCATTGCAAACGGGGGCCCGGGTTTGTCAGGAGGATGAACGATACATTGTGATGTCGTAAGAAGGAGGGAAAAAAACAATAAAGCGGATTTTTGGTTCATAAAAATTCTACCATAACCGAACCTTAGAATTTCGGATGGAAACGGATCGATCTCTATTCAGTATAACTTTAGAATTTGATAAAACAACTCATCTTATCGCATGATATCAATAATATAAGTAGGCGCTTTAGAGATTGTCCCAAAACCTGAAATGTGGGAACTACTACTTCGAGGCGTTAGGGGCGAGGGATTAGACGTTAGGCGACAACTCCCGCTTCGAGCAAAAATAAACGAGCGTTTAGAAGGCGGAGCCCCCTAACCTCTAACGCCTATCCCCTAACATCTAAAATGTGGGAACTCCTGCAAATTTCCTTGTAGGTTTTGGGACAAAGCTCTAATTAGAGTTTAGAAATTAGAGTTTAGAAATTAGAGTTTAGAGTTTAGAGTTTAGAAATTAGAGTTTAGAGTTTAGAAATTAGAAATTAGAGTTTAGAAATTAGAAATTCTACAGAATTTGAAAATCAGCCTTTTTTAAAGTCTGATCGCTCTTTTCGGAAAATCCCCTAACCCCTAGCTCCTAACCCCTAGCGCCTTGAACCCCTAGCGCCTTGAAACCCTAACGCCTAACCTCTAACCCCTAACGCCTTGAAACCCTAACCCCTAACCCCTAGCGCCTTGAAACCCTAACGCCTAACCCCTAACGCCTAACGCCTAGAACAGCGCATAAGAAGCGCCGAATAAAATCGCGGGTACGTCCGATTGCAAAGATTGAGAATAGTTTAAAATTCGAATGTCATTGGGACCGAACACGGAATGAAATACCGCCCAATCGTTTCCTTGAGTCGCGACGATTTTCCTGGAGAACAGATAATTGATCGCAAAATCAAAACTCCACCTTCCGGAAAGAAAACTGAAACCCACGGTCGCAAGTTGTTGGACCATAATTCCCGCCTGCAAGGCGCTGATCCCTTCCGAACGAACCACACCTGTATTGTAACGATAACCGCTCCTATACACAAAAGAATCCGTCTTGTATTCGAAACCGATCGCACCCGCCCAGGAATCATGATAGGCGATGTTTTGAGAGATCGTATTCGTTTTTCCGAATGGAGTAGGAAACCAAGGATCTTCCAATGTCTGTTTAAAAGTTTGATTGTAGGAATTGTAATTGTAGTAAAGAAAATCGATACCGACTCGTAGCGAATCTCCTCCGAAAGAAAAACCGAGACCGTGTTTTTCGGGAAGATTGAAGGTAGCCGAAACTCCGGTCCTTCTGTAATTGTTTACGTTTCCGATTCCTATCTGCATTCCACCGTCCAAAGGAAGGATGTTTCTGGCCTGGTAGGAATACGCGGCCCGAAACCGTTCCGTAAACGTATAAGAAAGTCCGAATATAGCCCCCATCGAATACGCGTTCCGGCTCCTATAATCGAAACCCTGACCCGGAATTTCCAGCGTGTGAGTGAGATCGTAAAATTTTTGATAGGCGATTTGTTTGGAATAAATCGTTTCGATTCCGAAACCCGCCGAAAAATTTCCGAATCGATACGCGAGAGCGTTCGTCATTTTTACGACATAAAAGGTGGTCGACAAATCTTCTTTGATCTTCCTCGTATCGCCGAACGGTCCGGGAACGTCCAGGCCGGACCAATCTCTGAAAGATTGTCCGTTAGGAGTCACTCTGAGAATTCCGTCCACGTGACCGCTCCCTCCGCCCGGAACGTAAATTCCCGCTCCGTAGTTCAAACGATCCGTGATCGGAAGGTTCAGACCGAAATAAGGTAAGGGCGCAAGAATATTATAATTTTGAGAATTATTATATGCAATTTCCTGATTAGTATCCGCAAGTCGATCCTTATATTGGGAACGAATGTAGGGAAGACCCAACCCGAATTCGAGGCCGCCTTTTTGATTTCGAGTCAGATTTGCGGGATTGGTAGCGATGTCCATCGGAGAACCTCCGATCGCAAGATTGACTCCCGCCATTCCCGCATATCGAGTGTTATGGGAAGGTTGAAAGATTCCCACGCCGAACAACGAATTTGCGAATCCGACGAAGAGTAAAATTTTAAGACCGAACCGCGAAAGGTTTATCGCTTTGTGCATGGGTAAACTCTTTGTAGATTTGGAATTCTGAAAAGTTATTTTTCTTTTCACATTTCGGCGGTTTCGTAAAGTTTGTGACTCGAATGAGGAAAGTTGAATGCAAAATTTTACAAAGTATAGATCCATAACCGACGTATACGCGGATCGGGTAATCCTAGAGTATTTCCAATCCGACAAAAACGATAAACTGAAAAGTTTAGCTTTATTCAATATTCTAACGCAGAACTTCGGATTCATCCCCGCGGAACTCCCTTCCTACTTTAAGGAATACTTTGAAAAAACGAGCGTCCTTCCCGAATGGACCGATTTTAAAAAAATTCAAATCGCCGAACGGATCTTCGCGACATTCGGCCCGCAGATCCTCATGATTCTCTGTTGTAAGTCGTTACCTATGGCCTATACATGCGGCAACGGAGCGGAAGTTCTCGTCCATACGGGAAGACTCGTGGAAGAGAACGGCTCCACACAAAAAGTTTTTAGAAGACTGATGGAAACGACTCAATTCGTAGTATCCATCTTACAAGCGGGAGGACTTTCGCAAGGAGGAGAAGGCATTCGAGTCGCACAAAAGGTAAGGCTTATGCACGCATCGATTCGTCACTTTATAATCGAATCGAAAAGATGGAACGAGGAATGGGGGGAACCGATCAATCAACAAGACATGGCTGGAACCTTACAATCCTTTTCGAGTTTGATCTTGGAAGGACTGAACTTCTCGGGAATCACTTTGGATGAAGAAGAAAAAGACGCATACATTCATCTCTGGAAAGTAGTAGGTCATATCCTCGGAGTACTTCCCGAATTATCACCGGACAATTACGAAGAGGCTTACGCGCTCGGACTTTCCATCTTTGAAGATCAAAGAAGAAAATCGGAGGCCGGAAAAATTCTCGCTCAGTCTCTTTTGGATTTTATGGAATACATGGTTCCCGGAAATTTATTGGACGGGGTTCCTTTGTACTTTCTTCAGAAATACTTAGGAAAAGAAAACTGTGAGATTCTGGAACTACCCTGGGAAGAGAAGGAAATCCTAGGAGAAATCATCGAAAAAATCATGTCTGACTTCGATCAGACCTTAAGTAAAAACGATCATTTTCAAAAACTTGCCTCTCACTTTTCATCCAAACTGATCTTAGGTATGGACAATTTTTATTACAAGGGTAAGAAGGCGAAATTCGAAATTCCTCCTTCGCTGAAGGGAAACTGGGGAGTATAAAGATGGGATTCTGGGAAAAATTCTTAACCGACCCTTATTATTTGGGAAAATTCACTCTTCTTGAAAACATATTTTTATTTACGGGAGTGATCTTCTGGGCCTACGTCTACTTCGCGTTGATCGTGGACTCGACCCGAAAACAATTCGTGGAAATGCCGGTTTTTATCGCCTGCGGAAACATCGTCTGGGAATTTCTCTGGGGGTTTGTCATCCAGGAAGACATGGGAATCGTTTTGAATTGGGGTTATAAGATCGCGTTTCTTTTGGACGTTTTGATTTTTTACAACGTATACAGATACGGACAAAAGCAGTTCAAAATATCCATTAGTACATCAGAATATAGAATTTTACTGTTGGTCTTATTGGTCTCCTGGGGAGCGTTGATCTATACGTATTACGTCAATCGTTACGATCTGTTCACCGGTTCCAATTCCGCGTACATTCTGAACTTATTCATTTCCGCAATGTATCCGGTTTTGTTTCTTTCGATGAACGACAACAAACTTTTTTCCTATCCGATCGCGTGGTGTAAATTTTTGGGGACCGCGTTTTTTACGATCTTTTTGTTTCTCTATTTCCCTAAGGAATACTTCGTTTTGTGTCTGGGGGTATTGGTTTTTATAGCGGACGCGTATTACGTTTATCTATTTGCAAAAACCGGAAAATAAACGATTACAGATGTCGATTCGAACGAATTCCAACCCGACTTCCTTTCACACAAAGGAAATCCTTTTGGAGGATCACGTCTCGACGGTTTACAGAGGGGTTTTAAGGGGAG
Source organism: Leptospira weilii serovar Ranarum str. ICFT (assembly GCF_000332415.1). Lineage (GTDB taxonomy): Bacteria > Spirochaetota > Leptospiria > Leptospirales > Leptospiraceae > Leptospira > Leptospira weilii_A. The sequence goes on along the minus strand of NZ_AOHC02000026.1, from coordinate 209,152 downwards.
AATCCAAAACAAAAATTCTTAGAATTCAAAAGGAAAAAACGAAAGAGGAGGATTCTTTTTATTTTTTAAACGAATATGAAATCGGAAAGTTGATCTCCGATAATCATATTCTAAAACCGGAACGTATATTAAGAATTCAAGATAAGTACTGCCTCGTTTATGAAAATCTGGAAAGCGCCCTTTTATCGGATCATATCTCCAAGGTCGGTCCTTTGTCCGTGGAGGAATTTCTTCAAATTGCGCTTTTGGTTACGGAAAATCTGGTTCGTCTTCATTCACAGGGTATTCTTCACAATCAGATCGGTCCGAATTCCTTTTTTTACAACGCCGATACGAAAACCTCCGTTCTCGCGTGGCTCGGTTCCTCTTCTTTGCTCATAGGAGAAAAAGGAAATCCCGCGCCCTTACAGATCTCTCCTACGTTACTCGCTTATTGCTCTCCGGAACGAACCGGAAGGCTCAATCGTTCTGTGGACTTTCGATCCGACGGTTATTCCGTCGGCGCTTTGTTTTATCTGTTTTTGACGGGTAAACCTCCTTTCGAATCCGACGATCCGTTGGAAATCATACATTCGCATATCGCCCGAGTTCCGATTCCGGTATTCGAAAAAAGAAAAGAAATACCGGTTCCGATCTCGAATCTCGTAATGAAACTTCTTTCCAAGATGCCCGAGGAAAGATATTTTTCGCTCGATTCCCTTTTGTACGATCTGAAAACTCTCTACGATTTTATCCGATCTCAAAAAAGCGTATTGGAATTCATTCCCGGTTTTACCGAAAAAAAAGATAAGTTTCGAATCTCCGAAAAATTATACGGAAGAGATAAGGAAAAGGAAATTATAGAAGAGGCGATTTCGTCCGTTTATTCCGGGGTAAAGGCGGCCATTCTGATCAAGGGAAAATCCGGGACCGGAAAAACTTTTTTGATCCAGGATACGATTCTTTCCAAAGAACTGAACACATTACGAAGTTTTAAAGGAAAGTTCGAGGAAGACAAAAGGGAAATTCCGTACTTCGCTCTCAGACAGATCTTAGTCGAATTGTCCAATCACCTTTTGACCCAACCCGAATACGAAATCCAATCCTTCCGGAAAGAGATCGGGGAAAAACTCGGAGACAACGTACGTCTTATGACCCAATTCATACCGGAGATCGGCAATCTGATCGGAATCTCTCCCGTTTTGTCGGAACACCGGAGCCAAAAGGACGATCGGTTTTTATTCATCGTAATCCTAAGATTTTTATCCGTCTGTTTCAATCGGCGCAATCCCGCCTTACTGATATTAGACGATATCCAGTGGGCCGATCCTGCGTCGCTCGCTCTGATCGAGTTCATAACCGGGCAGACGGACTGGGAAGGGATGTTGTTCGTATTTATCTGCAGAAACGAGGAAGAACATTCCGATTTTCTAAACTCTTTTCGGGAAAGAATATTGAATTCGGAAATTCTTCTTCAGGAAATTTCCTTGAATTCCCTGGATCAAACGATGATCCGAAGTTACGTGACCGACAGTTTGGATTTGAAAGAGGAGGACACCAAAAAACTCACCGAAATTTTATATCAAAAGACGAACGGAAATCCTTTCTTTCTCAATCAGTTTTTCAATACCTTATATACGGAATCCTTTATACGATATCAAAAGGGTCCGGGAATTTGGAGTCTCGACTGGGATCGAATCGTCAAAAAAACCGTGACCGAAAACGTTTTGGATCTTCTCACCGAAGAGATCACGAGACTTCCGGAAGATACGCAAAAATTCCTGAAAGTGGCGGCCTGTGTGGGGAACCTTTTCGATCTGGGAATTTTGTATCGATATTTTCAGGATCGTCCGGAAGTCATCGAAACCGGAATTCGGGAATGTATAAAACAGGGAATCATCATCTATCAGGAATCGCAGGTAAGTCTTTATCCGGTTTTGCAAATATTAAAAAAAGAGAATACGGAAGTGCCGGACAAGAATAGGGTCTTTGACGGAATCGCGTTTCGTTTTTCGCACGATAAGATCAACCAGGTGATCTGGGAATCGATCGCTCCCGAGGAAATGGCCGAAATTCATAAGGATCTCGCTCGTCTTTTGATCGAATCGGATCGGCTTTCCCCCAAACAGGAACGAATTCCCGAGATCGCAAACCACCTCATCAAGTCCCAAAAAATCCTGAACTCAAAGGAAGAGATAGAAACCTTCAATCATTACGTTATCCTCGCCGGAAATTCGGCGAAACATTCGGCGGCGTTTAACAACGCTTATAACCTTTTCACTCTTCTCAAAAAAAAGATCACGGATGAATCCTGGAAGGAAAAGAAGGATCAATGCGTTCAGATTTATAAGTCCTTTGCCGAGTCCGCTTATTTTCTTTCCAAAACTTTCGAAGCGGAGAATGCGGTTCAAGTTTTGCTTTCGAGACTGAAGGATCGGATGGAAATCGCGGACGTTTATCTCATGCAATTGGAAGTGATGAACGCAAAAAACGATTTGGAAGGAGCGTATCGGATCGGTCTAAAAGCGCTCGGTTCCTTGAACGTCGAATTTCCGGAAAAACCCGGAGTTTGGGTTCTCATCCTGGAATTTTTAAAGATGGTTTACTATCAAAGGGGAAGAAGTCCGGAAAAATTGCGGGAAGCGAAAAAAAATCAGGATCCTCATAAGATAGAAACCATCAACATTCTTACGAATATGTTGAACTACGGAAAACATTCCGATAGTAAGTTGTTCGTATTCTTATTTTTAAAACTGATGAACATCACTCTCAGGGAAGGAAATTCTCCGGTCAGTTTTTTCGGTTACGCCGGATTCGGTTCCCTTCTTTTTGTGACGACCGGAAATTTTAAGACGACGCTTAGATACTGGGATCTCGGGGAACATGTCCTTCAGATCTTCAATGCGGACCGCGTTCGAGGTAGATATCTATTCGGAAAAAATATGCTTCTCGATTTTTACAGACATCCGTTTGCCAAGCTGCCCTTACTCGCGGAAGAAGCGTACGAAAAGTGTATTCAATACGGGGATTATCTTTGGGCGGCGTTTTCCCTGATCGCACATTCGATTTATCAACTTTATTCCTCGGACAATTCGGAATCGTATCATGAAATTCTAATTAAGGACGCAAAACGGGCGGAACGATTGGGTTACGAGACGGTTTACGTAGTCGCCGCCAGCTCCGATTTTTTAATCCGAAGTCTGGGAAACCTTTCCGGGCAGAACGTGATTTATAAGGACAAGGAAATGTCCACGGAAACTTTCGAACGGGAAGTCCTGATTCCGAACGCCAACGGAACGGCGAACACCTGGTATGCGGTCCTGAGAGGAAAGGAAACGTATCTTCGAGGGGAATGGGAAGAGGGTTTGAGAATTTTTTCGAAATTTGCGACCGATCTGGAAAGGTCCAGAACGATTTTCGTATATTCGGAATACAGATTTTACAAATCCCTTCACTTGATCCGTTCGGCTCAAACGAAAGGAAAACTAACTTGGTCGGATTTATTCTTTATCAAAAGATCCGTCTCCCTGTTCAAAACCTGGTCGGAAACGTTTCCGGAAAATTTTAAATCCTATTATTGCATTCTAAAAGCGGAATATAATGAATATCGAAAGGACTTTGCAAAAGCGGACACTTTCTACGAGCTGGCCTTATCTTCCCTTCAAAAGAACGAAAGTAATCTGAGAAAGGCGATCGTCCACGAACACGCGGGCGCATGGGAACTGAGAAGGGGAAGAAAACAATACGCGAATTATCTTTTGAAAATCGCGGAAAAACAGTACCGAACCTGGGGCGCCTCCGATAAGGCGAATCGGATCCAGGAAATGAGACAACACGAGGAGGACGTCGGAATTTTTTTGCATACGAGAGAGGAAGCCCTTTTGGATACGATCCTAAAGTCGGCCGAAAATTTGGATCTTAGGAGCGTTTTAAAGTCCTCCCAATCCATTTCCGAAATCATAGAACAGGACGAACTTCTAAAAAAATTAATGCGAACGATCATGGAAAACGCGGGAGCGACTCGCGGGTTTTTGATCCTTCCCAGAAAGGGCGGGTTGTACGTGGAGACTGGACAGGATATAGAGGAGGAGGATATTCTTCCCGGATCCTTGATTTTGGATCACGCGCCGGAGTTGTTGCCTGTCGAAATCGTTTATTATTGTTATCGTTCCGGACAAAGAATACTTTTGAACAATACGTCCTCCAAAGAGTCCGTGCATTCCTTAAATTCCTACGTCGTAACCAAACAACCGAAGTCGTTGCTTTGTCTGCCGATCACAAAACAGGGAAAAATTTTGAGCGTCCTTTATCTGGAAAACCGTCTCACCTACGACGTGTTCGACGAACATCGGTTGGAAATCCTGGAAATTCTTTCTTCGCAGGCGGCGATTTCATTAGAAAACGCTAAACTATACGAAGACATCACGAGCCTAAACGCCGAACTGGAAAAAAAGGTGGAACTTCGCACCGAGGAATTGATGCAATCCTTGAAAATTATACGAAAGGATCTTCTGTATTCCAAAAAAATCCAACGTAGTATTCTCCCGGAACATCCCGTTCTTCCGGGGATTCTTTATTCGGTTTCCTACCAACCGATGGACGAGGTCGGCGGGGACTTTTACGATCTTTTCGAGATTCGTCCCGGAGTTTACAGATTTTTCGTGGCGGATGCCACGGGACACGGAGTGCAGGCCGCCCTGATCACGATGGCGATCAAAAGCGAATACGAACATTTGAAAAAGAGCCAAAAAACTCCGTCTTCTTTATTAAAAGAATTGAATATTGTCATTCTCGAAAAATTTAAGACGTTGTATATCACGAGCGTAGTGGCGGATATCAACGTAAAAAATCATACGATGGAATATTCCTCCGCGGGTCATCCTCCCCAGGTTCTTTTGAGGGAAGGGAAAACGGATCTTTTGCATAAAACCGGGGCGATTTTGGGACTTAAGAAGGACTTCGTATATTATACCGAAAAAGTGAAACTGAAAACGGGGGATCGAATTTATCTTTTTACGGACGGGATTTACGAACAATTCAACGCGGCTAAGGACGAGTTCGGAGAAACCCGTTTGTTGAGTTCGATCTGCGATTCCTCTTTTTTAAGTCCCGAAGATCAGGTTTCCAAAATACAAAAGGATTTGAATCTGTTTTTGCAAGGGGCTCCCATCCAGGACGATCTCACTCTGGTCGTCGTGGAGATATCTTAAAAGTCGAACCCGTTTCGTCGAATTTCGAACTCAGGTTAATGAAACTTACAATCTTTCCAAAAGCCAGGATCTCAACCCGCTTACGGGAACTCTTTCCTGAGACATGCTGTCTCTTTCTCTTACCGTAACCGTATCGTCCTTTAGAGTATCATAATCTACTGTTATACAAAAAGGAGTTCCGATTTCGTCTTGTCTGCGGTATCGTTTCCCGATCGCTCCGCCGTCGTCGTATTCTATGTTTCCGAGTTTGGCGAGGTCCGCAAAAATCTCTCTGGACTTTTCGGGCAGGCCGTCCTTTTTCATCAAAGGAAAAACCGCGGCTTTTACGGGAGCGATCTTAGGAGAAAAACGAAGAACGGTTCTGGTTTCCCCGTCCGGAAGTTTTTCTTCTTCGTAAGCGTCGGCGACAACCGCGAGAAAAAGACGGTTTACGCCTAACGCGGGTTCGACGACGAACGGAACGTATTTTTTATTTTGAACCTGATCCTGGTATTTCAGATCTTCGCCGGAAAATTTTTGGTGTTGATTGAGATCGTAATCGGTTCGAGAAGCGATACCCCAGAGTTCTCCCCAGCCGAAGTTGTATTTGAATTCTATGTCCGAAGTGCCTTCGCTGTAAAAAGACAATTCTTCCTTTTCGTGTTCTCTGATTCTCAGGTTTTCCTTTTTGATTCCGACCTGTTCGGTCAGCCATCGCATACAATAATCCACCCAATGAGAGAACCATTCCTTCTGTGTTCCGGGTTCGCAAAAGAATTCCATTTCCATTTGTTCGAATTCCCTCGTTCTGAAAACGAACTGACGGGCCATGATTTCGTTTCGGAAAGATTTACCGATCTGAGCGATTCCGAACGGAATTTTTCTTCTCGTTGTCGAGACCACATTCTTAAAATTTAAAAAGATTCCTTGAGCGGTTTCCGGTCTGAGATAGATGTCTAACGCGTCTTCCGCGCTCGCGCCGTGAGAGGTTTTGAACATGAGATTGAAGTCCCGCGCTTCGGTGAAAGTTCCTCTTTGACCGCAGTTCGGACAGGCGAAGTTGTTTTCTTGTATGACTTGATTCATCTTTACAAGAGTCAGTCCGGTTGCAAACCCTTCTCCCTTTTGGTCTTCCAGGAACTTATCGGCGCGGATTCGGGTCTTACAGTTTTTACAATCGATCAAAGGATCCGTAAAGTTGGAAACGTGACCGGAGGCTTCCCAAACTTTCGGGTTGAGGAGAATGGAAGAGTCGAGACCGACCACGTCTTCGCGGAGATGGACAAAAAATTTCCACCAGAGTTGTTTCAGATTTTGGAGAAGTTCGACGCCGTAAGGACCGTAGTCGAATGTATTGGAAAGTCCTCCGTAAATTTCGGAGCCGGGATAAACGAACCCTCTGCGTTTACAGACGGATACAATTTCCTTCAAAGAGGAATCGAGGCTTTCTTTCTTTTCCATGCGTCCAGAATTTCGTTCGGGACTTCGGAATAAAGTATTTTAATTCTTCACTTCGAAGGATTTCTTGTTTGCCTACGCTCCTTGTTCGGGTCCAATGGTTGATAGAAATCCGTTTTGCAACGTCCAAGGAGACCTTGCCTGAAAAAGAAACTAGTCATCTTCGGAATCAATTTTTTATCCTGGAGTTCTCCTTTCCTGGGTCTGGGAATTTTTTTCCCACTCGGCGTACTCTTTGCCTTTCCCAAAGGCAGAGAGGTTCGTTCCTCCGCTTTCGGTTCCCTGCTCTTTCAAATTTTTTGTTGGGGTATTCTGTATCCTTTGGAAGTCTCCGTCATTTTATTTCCGGTAGTGGAAGCCTTTGTCCGCGCGCTCGTTATGGACTTGGGAGAATGGCTGATCGGATTTTACGTTCTTGTCGGGCTTTTGATTCTTGTAGCGCATTCCGTTTATCTTAGAAAACAAAGGAAACGTAAGTCGACGCTTCGCTTTAACGTTTTTGTTCCGGAAGAAAAGATCGAAAGAATTCATTATAAGATTCTCGTCCTACTCGTCGCGGGTTATCTGACGTCGAGGCTCGTCTTTCAAGATGCCTATCGGTTGGAATACGGACAACTCGGGATCTTAGAGGACAGTTTTTTGTATTTCTTTTCCGTTTTGATCGCGGGGGATACGCTTTTAAGCAGAGGAAAACAATTCTTTCTTTTTAGAAGACCTTGGAAACTTTTTGAACGTCAGGCTCGGGTCGCGCGTCATTCCGGTTTTCAAGGAGAATGGGGCCGACACAAACAGAAATACACAAAAGTCAGAGATTGGATCCTTCCGGGATGGGGATATATCTATCTCGGAAATTTATGGAAAGGATTTTCGATTCTATTTTTATACCTTCTTCTTTTGCTCTTCTTCGCCACTTCGTTTTTTTCCTGGCTCGAACCCGCGGATGGAATTCGTTTTCTCATGTCGATGGGACTCAAACCCGGAATCGCCGATAAAAAATTCTTTGCGATCACTTCGAGTGTCGTTCCGATTCTTGTGTTCTTGGGCGGAATGATCGGAATTCACATCATTTCCAAGTTTCTTCTCGGTAGAACCTTTCGTTCGGAACCGGACGACTCCACTCCTAGAAATACATTTATTAGTAATTTATCATATAGTATTCTTCTCCATTTCATTTTACTTTCTTTGATCCTGATCATACCGGTAACTCTTCAGAGAAAAAATAAACAAAAGGAAATGGAAAGACAAAGAACTCATTTTACTCCGGAGAATTTGGAATTTTATTTTATAGATCCCAATCTTCCCAACGAAGTGGAGGGCCTAAACGGAGGCGTTGTATCCGGAACGGAAACTCCGACTCAAAAAGAAGGAGAGAAAGTCCCCGACGATAAACCCGCGGAAGAAGGAAGGGTGAAGGGAGAAGTCAAACAGGTCAGAGGAAAAAAATTACCTTCCACGTATTCGAATTATATCTCCGCAAAGATGCGCGGCCCCGAGTCCTTTATGGAATATTGGAGGCGGGCGCCTCGCAATTATTCCTCCGTGGTCGCGTATACGGTGACTCCGGACGGAGAGGTTGTGGACGTGGATTTGGTCGAAGCCTCCGGATATCCCGAACAGGATCAGATGACTTTGGAACTCATCGAAAGCCTTTCACCGCTCATGCCTCCACCCGGAACGAAAGGTTATGTTCGAGTGACGGAACTTTTTTGGAACGGAAGTATCGATCCGGAAGCGATGCCGACTTCGTTGCAGAAAGAACTCGTAACGATGTATGACGGGCGTTATATGGAGGAGTTATGAGTTTCGACGTAGCGTTACTCGGATTTCTCTCCGTTTTGCCTTGGGGATTTTTTTTGATCCTACTCTTTCCGGAAAAGAATACGAGGCAAAGGATCTTTCTCATACTTCTCGCTCTTTTTTTGGGTTATCTTTCCACGGAGATCGTTTTGAAATTACATCCGATCTTTTGGCCGGACGTAAAAATCGCGGCGCCCAAACGCAGCGGACACATTCTCACACAAACGGCGCATATCGCGTTCATCCAAGCGGGGATGATGGAAGAGTTTTGCAAGGGGATCTTGATTCTTTTATGCGGACTTCTTTTTGCCTTTGATTGGAAGACTTATACGTTCAAAAAAGAAATGGTTCTCATCGGAGGATTTGTAGCGCTCGGATTTGCCGGAATCGAAAACGCAAACTACATCTTTAACGCCAAGGAAGAGGATCGAATCGCGATGTTTGTGGGAAGGACGATTCGGTCTTCGAACGCGCACTTCCTCATCAATTTATGTTTCGCACTCGCGTTTGTAAAATCCAATCGAAAGGAACCGAAGGACAGACCTCTTGTTTTGTTTTTAGCGTTTTTACTCGCGGTCTCTCAACACGGGTTATTTAACTTTTTCGTTCTTCCGCAGTCGAGGTTCGGCGGCTGGCTTTCCACGGCGCTTTTTGTGGGAATCTGGGTTTGGATCGTAAAGGACTTTCGGACTTACGTCCTAACGAATGAAATCAGAGATGACGTACCCGTTGACGCGGAAATTTTGGATCAGACCCGAGAGCCGATTTGAGATACAGAGAAATCATATTAAACATTCCGAAAGAAATCTCGGAGGACTTCACTTCTTTTTTGGACGAGTTGGGAGTTGCTGGATATTACGAAATCCTGTTTGACCGAGAGGTGCCGCGCGCCCCTCACGAAGAAATCATCTCGGACGATACGAAGTTCCGCGTTTATCTCGCGGAAGAAGATCGCGAAAACGAAACCAAAATTCTCATCTATCTAAAAGCAAACGCGGGCGAAACCTTTTTTTCGGAATCCAGATGGATCGAAACCAAAGAGTACGAAGAAGCGTATAAAGAATTTTATAAACCTTTTATCGTAGGTTCGTACCGAGTTATACCCACTTGGGAAAAGGAAACCGCGTTAGGCACAACACCGGAAGGGATTTTTCCCTTGCTCATCAATCCGGGGCTTGCGTTCGGAACGGGGCATCACGAAACGACCCGACTCGTTTTGGGAAGAATGGGAAACCTCGGACTTTCCGGAAAAAGAGTCGCGGACGTCGGTACCGGCTCCGGGATTTTGAGCGTCGCAGCCGCGAAGTCGGGAGCGACTTTGGTCCTTGCGGTGGACGTGGATCCGAACAGCGTACGATCGGCTTCCTTCAATCGGGACGAAAACGATATTTCCTCCGATGTTTTGGTCGTGGAAGAGGGCGGTTTCGATCACGAGAAGGTTCAGGAGCGAACCTGGGATCTTTTGATCGCCAACATCACATTCGCGGTATTAAAAGCGAATATTCAAAAAATTGCATCTATTAAAACCGATCATTTTTTATTCAGCGGAGTTATCACCGAACGGTTGGAAGAATTTTTGGAACTTCTGAAAAACGCGTTGGGTGGAGAATGCGTTTTTTTTAGGGAAGACACCGGCTGGGAATTGATCGAATGGAAAAGAAAAGGATAAATCGATGAAACACTACGACGTATTCGGAGTCGGCAACGCACTCGTGGATATTTTAGTCCCGACGGAAGACGGATTGATCAAACGTTTGGGATTTGAAAAGGGAATCATGACCTTGGTCGACGCGGAAAAACAAGGCGAAGTTTTAACCGCATTGGAAGGGCGCAAAAAAGAACTTCGTTCCGGAGGAAGCGCGGCGAACACGATGATCGCACTCGCCAATTCCGGAGGAACCGGAACTTATACCGGAAAAGTATCGAAAGATACTTACGGAGAATTTTATAAACAAGATATGGAGAACTCGGGTATTCTCTTTGAAGTGGCTCCGGAAGATCAGGGTCATACGGGAACCTGCGTGGTTCTCACCACACCCGACGCCGAAAGAACGATGCTCACTCACTTGGGAATTTCCATCACATTACAAAAATCGGATATAGATTTGCCCAAGCTCAAGGCTTCCGGCATTTCCTATATCGAAGGTTATCTCTGGGACGGACCGGGAACCAAAGAGGCTTCTCTTTTGACGATGGAAGAATCCAAAAAGAACGGGGTCAAAGTGGCTTACACATACAGCGATCCGTTTTGTGTGAATCGTTCGCGCGAAGACTTTGTTCGTTTAACAAAAGATTTCTTCGATATCGTATTCTGCAACGTGGAAGAGGCCAAAGCCCTTTCTCAAAAAGAAGACAAACTCGAAGCTCTGAAGTTCATCGCGGCTCTGTCCCCTCTTGTGTTTATGACCGATTCCGCAAACGGAGCGTATTTTGCGGAGAACGGAAACGTTTCTCACGTGGACGGATTTCCGGTAAAACCGATCGATACGACCGGCGCGGGAGATTGTTTTGCGGCGGGAGTTCTCTACGGACTCACTCACGGTTTCAGTTTGGAGAAGTCCGCTCGCTGGGGTAATTACATCGCTTCGAGGATCGTCCAAGAAATCGGTCCGAGGCTCGGGATCAAACTGATGGGACGACAGGACGAGATTTTAAAGTAATTTTTGAATTCCGGATTTTATGTTTTTGTAAATTAGTAATTTCTAATGGATTAACCGAATTCGGTAAATTACCTCTTTGCGAGTTTTGGACGAAAAATCAAACCGGAATTGTGTTCGGATCAAATGACGAAAAAAATCATCTCGCTTCCACTTCGATTTTTTCGTCTTTTTCCTCTTCCGTCAAAATCGGGCTGTCCAATTTATCCAAAAGACTCTGGAGCAGGAAAAAATACGCGTTCACTTTCGGAGCGATTTCTTTTCCGTAAAGTTGGGTATAAGTGTTGATGAGAGATTGGTTTTCTTCCGTGTTTTTGGAATAAGAATTTTCCGCCAAACCTTCCCAGAGAGTTTCGCCCTTTGTGCAGTGAATCACTTTTCCGAGCGCGCTTAACTCCACCTGATCGGCCGTTTCTTTTTCACGAATTTTTAACTGAAAAACTCCCTGCACTTTTTTATCGGAACCCCCGCAGGTTCCGTTTCCGGAGCGAAACGGATATATTATAAATTCCTTATGATGAGAAAGGTAATTCTCCGCGATTTTTGAAGCCAGTTTTTTCTCGGAGTTACCGGCTTCGCTTTCTATCCCAACGGATACGGCCAATCGTTTGAAGGCGGTCAGTTCCTTTTCCCAGGTCGGTCCCGTCTTTACGTATTTGATCGTACAATTCGCAATTGTGAAAATCAAAGAGAAGAGTAGTAAAGAATATCGTAACATTCTAATGGGATCCTTTTTTCTTTTTGGGGGCGGCTTTTTTGGAAACGGCCGCTTTTTTATCGGCGGTTTTCTTTTTGGGAGAAACGTTCCGCGAGTTTTCGGTCGTTTTCGGATTGGACGACGAGGTCGCTGACGTTTCGAAAACGTCCCGATCGGATTCTTCCTCGCCGAAACCGATCGGTTTGGATTCCTGTTCTTCTTCTTTTCTGGAACGATAAACGATTTCAAGAACCGCAGGGACGAGAGTGAGCGCGATGATCAAGGAAGAAGCGATTCCGATAGAAGCCACAACCCCGATCGATTTGAGTCCTTTTTGATCCGCGATCAAAAGAGAACTCCAACCTACAAGAGTGGTTAACGTGGATGCGATGATCGCCGGTCCGACCATGGACATGGCGCGGATCACGTCGTGATCCTCTCTGAATCGATAATAGATATAAATTCCGTTCTGAATTCCGTACCCTACGATTACCGGAAACACGAGAACGTTCATAAAGTTCAGTTGAATCCGAAACAGAGCCATGATTCCGAGTGTGACAAAAATCCCGAGAACGAGCGGAATCAAAGAGATCAAAGCGGGTACGATTCCCCTAAAGAAAAGAATGAGTACGACGACTACAAGAACCAAAGTGCTAAGGAAAGCCACCACACCTTCTCTTTGAACGATTTTGATGAGGTTCGCAAAAAGGATCAAACTTCCGGCCGTGTTGGAAACGTATTTATGGGATCTTGCCTGATTCAAATCCGAAAACGGTCTCGTTTTTAAAATGAAAGAGATCGTTCCGTCCAGAAGGCCCAGATTCTTAAATTGAGAAGTGGAATACGTGTTAAGCGCTTTTACGATGAGACGTTCCTCGGACGGATTCCATTTGTCTCGGATCGGATCGACGGCTTTGTGTCCGTTTCCGTCGTAAAGCAAAGTGTTCAAAACCCTTCTGGATAGTTTAGGATAATGTAATTCTCCCACGGCGTCGAAAAACTTGAGAAGTTTTTGTCCGTGCCAGAGGGCGACCTTAGGATAGATAAAAACCAAATGCCCTTTTTCCTTGGAGCCTTTCACTTCCTTAAACTGGGAACTGAAATACACGGGAACTTCCGAAAGTGAATATTCTTTCACGTTCAGATATTTTTTGACCACCGGAAGATACTTTCTCTGCTCCGGTTTTAAAAAACCCGCTTTGACCGGTTTCATATCCGACTGTAGTTGTTTTAAAACTTTTAAGTTCGCTCTTTGTTGTCCCTTGGGAGGAAGGAAGTTCCAGAGAGAAACCACTTGATCCACGGAACCGGCGATTTCGTCGGGAACGGGCGTCATATAATCGAAAACGGCCTCCGATTCTTCCAGAGTATCCACGACGATAACTTGAGGATCGGAGCTGATGTCGAATCTGTCTCCGATCTCGTCGTAGAGGTTGACCGAATCCAGGTTGTCCACCATCAGATCCCGTCCGTTGTAATTGAACTGGATACCCGGACTGAAATTGAAAATGGAAATCACGAATACGATGACAAGGACGACTAACGTCAATAGGCCGGGTTTTTTATAAAAGCGGTATAAAAGGGGAGAAGTTTTCTGTTCCTTTGCCGAAAGAAGAAATTTACTTTTGATGGAAGGGAACAAACGGAAAAGAAGCGTGATTTGAAGAGCGGTCACCCCGTACATCGAAACCGCAATGATCAAAATTCCGTACGTCGCGATGATTCCGAACTCGCTGAAACCGCGGAACTCCGAGAACGCAAGTACGACGAAAGCGGAGGTGGTAGTCAGCGCCGAGATAAAGGAAGCGATTCCGGTGTGATAGATCGTGTCCTTGATGGAACGAAGCGTATCCTGACTGCGGGTGAACTCTTCTCGGAAACGATATAAAAATTGAATCCCATAGTCGATCCCGAGACCCATCAAATGGACGCGATGATACTCGTCACCGAGTTGAGCTGACCGATCACGATCGTAGTCAACCCGAAAGAGAATAAAATTCCCGAAAGAAGAGAAACGAGAAGGATCAGGATAAACAGAGGATTTCTGAAAAAGAAAAGTAAAAGTAACGCGATACCGATAAACGAAGCGATCGCGATCGGTTTGAGCGCCGCCATCAAGGTTTCGTAGTCGTCCAAATGCAATCTGTAGGTTCCCGTATAACCGACTTGGATTCCCTTTTTGTCGAGTTCGAGTTCTGCCACGATTTCCTTGATTTTTTTGTCGAGGGCGATGTTGAATTCTATATTCGTGAAGGATCCCGCCGGTTTGATCAGAAAGATCAACATTCCCTTATCGGGAGAAATATTATATTCGTCGAATATATCTCTTTTTGCAAGTTTCTGATACTTGGAAAGGATATCGTTGAAGTCGGGGTTGTATTCTTCGTTCGAGAGTTTGATAAAAAACGGATTGGCCCTTTCCACTTCCTCGTCGATTTTTCTTTTGACCCGTTTGCGGACTTCGATCAAGTCCTCGGTTTTTAAGAATAAGGGAAGTCTGTCCTGTAAAAAGGAAACGTTATAACGATAGGAGATGTATTGAACGAATTCCTTTTCTTTCAAAAGTCTTTCGTTCAAAACGTCCGAAGCTTTTTTGATCGCATTCTCTCTTTCTTTATAGTAGGAAACGTTTTGTTGTTTGACCTTTTCGGCTTCTTTCAGTTCGTTTTCGACGATCGACGTTTGTCCTTTTTTCTTTGCGGCAAAGGCCCTAACCAGATGATCCGTCATTCCCTTCTCGTCTTTGAACTTGATGCTGAGGATGTAGAATCCGTTTCCGCCGATCATCTCGATCACTTTCTGAGTTTTGACGACCGAAGGGTTGTCTTTCGGAAGTAGGTCGAGGTTGTTGCTGTTTACCGTAAGTTTGGACGCTTGCCAGAAGGAAAGGCAAAGAACAACGGCAAGTACGCTACAAGAACGGATCGGGTTTAAGAGAATGGAGTCGGTAAGTCCGGATAGAAGTTGTCTCATCGATGTTTAATTTTTTGCTTCTTTTTTGATCAGGGCGATCGTTTGTTTGATCCCGTTCTTTTTGATGGAAGGGTCCACCGATTTCACTCGGTTGGTTTCGGAGGCGTATTTCCCTTCGCTTAAAAAATCCGTGACATACCAGGTTCCTTCGATCTTGGAAAGGATCCAAGAGAATGTGATTCTTTCCGAACCGCTCCAAATGATGGAGGAAGCAAGAGTCGCGTTATCTCCCTTGATGGCCGGTTTTTCGTAGTTGATGTCGATCTTGTCGAAGTATTTGTGTGCGATCGGAAAACTACGGTGAACGATAAACTCTCCGATCGCTTCCTCGAAATCTTTCCGATCGGAGTCGCCGATTTTACCCGCGGTTTTCAAGAGTTGATTGCTGAACTGTTTTACGTGTATGATCGCGATCGCCTTATCGTTCTTTTTATAACGAATAAAACCGATGAGTTTTTTGACGGTAGAGACGATTTGTTCTTCGTCCGAAGGAACGTTTTCGGCAGTTGTAGGACTACTTGCAGTTTCAGACGAAGGAGGATTGGACGTTTCCGTTTGCGCCGTTAAAAAGGAAGGGGATATCAAAGATAAAAGGAAAAGGATGAAAATTATTTTTTTCACAACACGTACCTGTAATTTAAATCGATCCGAAGTTTGTGTCTTATGTCTTAAGGAATAAGTCGGAACTCATACAATTTTTCGAATCTGTAGGGGGAAGTCAACGGAATAAAATTGCGTAGAGGGAAGTCGCGCCGTTCATTCCGAAACCGATTTATAGGATTTGCGGGAATCATCTTTGAATTTTGGAAAGTCGGCTAAAACCTTGAATTGATTTCGATCAAGAATCGATTGTGCCGTTTGGAAAGATCGCCTAACTCCAAAATTAAAAATTTACGTTCCAAAAAAAATCAAAAATCAGAGATATAACTTTCCCGAACGTAAATACGGTTCCAGATCGGAGGCATCGTCTATGTCGTTTAGTTTGGGCAGAATCCGAACGTTTTTGCCGGATAGTTGCAGCTTTTCTAATGTAATTTCGAACACACGATCCGTGCTCCAAGGAATTCCGTAAAAAATTTCCGGAAAATGAGATTTCAATCCCAAAAGATAATAACCTCCGTCGAAGGCGGGACCTACAACCGCGTCGGAACGATCCAAAACCGAGAAGGCTTCTAAGATATGTTCGGTTTTCAGATCGGGGCAATCGCTTCCGATGACGATCGTTTTTTTAGCTCCCGCCGAGAAGGTTTCCGAAAAGGCGCGGCACATTTTGATTCCCAGGTTTTCTCCGGTTTGGAGATGGGAGCTGACTTGATTTCCCCACGGAGAGGAAAACGATTCGGGGATGGAATCGAAATACAATCGAATTGGAATATTCAAAATGCTGACTTGTTTACGTGTGATTTCGATTAGTTGCTCGTAAACGTGGAGCGCCGCCTTGTCCCCCACGGTTCGGGCCAGTCTGGTTTTTACTTGGCCGGATATCGGGTTTTTTAAAAAAAGAACGAGAGTATTCATCAAAGTATTTTAAAGTTTAGGGCGAGTTCGAAACGATATCCCGATGATAGGATGAAATTATTTTCGAGATTTAGGTTACGACTCTTTTTTGGGGAAGAATGGAAGTTAAAGGGGCAGATAAATTTTTCTACTAGATGGATTGTGTTTTAACAAAGACTGATTTTCCAATTCCGTAAAATCTCTGAAATCTGAAATCTATCCGCTGACCGCTATAACTCGAACTTTTTACTTGCAAAAGTAGGATCTTATGGTATAGAAAGTCTCCCGAGAGTTGTGCGCGTTAGATTCGTATGAAAGCGGGTTGTCGGGAAGTCAAGGGTGTTTGAGTTTTAAAAAATGATCCATTGAATATTAAAAAAACCTCGGATTTTGAGGGAGGGAATGTATGAAAGTATTTCGAAATTTGTTTTCTGCGGGGATCCTTGCGGTCGTGCTTATGAGCGTGTTGATAGTCGGAGCTTGTAAGAAGAAAGAGAATAACGACGACACAACCAACGCGGTTCTACTCTGGTTGGCGACTCAGCAACCGTATGTGGAACAGAGTAAGACCGGTTTTTTTATCATCGTTCCCAAAGGGATCGCCGAGTGAGGAGAATTCAAATGAAAAAATCATGGAGCCTTTTTCTTTTTGTGTTATTCGTTTTTTTAGGCGCGGGACTTAGTTTTCGTTCGGACAGAGTTCCTTTTTTTGTGAGAGAGGATTCACCCAAACCGTTTCCGGTTCGTTTGGAGTTATTACAACCTTTGAAGGCGAACGCGGACAGCTGGGGATTTGTGCGTCAGTCCGCGACCTGGGCGAGAGGGAATTCACTTTTTATGGACGATTTGATCGCCGGGATTCGAAAATCTTTTCCCCTGGGAACGACGGCGAACATCACACTTGCCAATCAAAATTTCAACGGACAGTCTTATACGTTGCGTTTGAAACTGAACTCGGGTAACGTTTCGTATCAACCGAGCACTTTGGCAAGTCCCGCATCTTACACGAACTTTTTCGAACTTCGATCCACTTCCGACAATCAACCGGCGTTGCAACTTTTCTTCGACGATGATCCGAGAAACGTTTCCGGAGACGGGGCGGTTCTTGTGTATCAATTGAGTCGATTGGATCCGACTCGTTGGGCGGGAGCGACGGCGATTATCGAAAGTTACGTGGTTCAACCGGTGATCACCGGATTTCCAAACCAAGGATTGATACAAACGTATTCTTGGAAGGGAACACTCGGCTCCGATGCGATCGGGCAGGATGCGGATACGGGTAGGGTGATTCTGGAAGAAATGGACGATCGCACCGTGTTTTGTTTTAAGTCGGTGATAAGTTTTAACGGAACCACCGATCTTGTGCCGATCAACGCCGGAACACAGACTCTCGGTTACGCGCATAACCAAGGGCTTTGTCCGGGAGCGGGAAGGGAATATTACAAACTTGCGTACAGTCAAAAACTCGACGGAAGTTTGAACGTGACCGCAAAGGCGGGATTGGAACAAACCTCGATTACTTCCGGACAAGCGATTACTTGTAACTCGACCGTCAATCAGTTCATAAACTTTACTCCGGCCTACGGTCTTTTTAACTTCAACGGATTTGTAGCGGAAGGGGTGGCTGCAAGCGCAATTCCTACGGACTTTGTGCAAGCGACACGGGTGGACGGGTTGTATGATCGAGTGGGAACCGTCGGAAAGTCGGCTGCGACCACAAGTCCCGCAAGTTCCAGTTGGGACACTTTAACAAAAGCTTATATAGATTCGATCACCGTCAATTTCGCCAACGTTCCGTAATGGATGTTTGGTTAATATTAGAAATCAGAGCTCAGGGGAAAGCCTTCCCCTGAGCGGAGCCAAGGTCTCCGCTCACCCCTTCGCCGGGGAATTTTTTTGTAAGAAACCCCGGACCCAATCTCGCGATCCATAGCGAGCGAGATTGCCAACGAGCAGCAGAGCGTTGCGAGTGGCTCTCGGGCGAAGTTGGGAAATCTTGTTGAAACACAATGAAACCTGCATATTCAGAAAATCTCCTAACCCCTAGCTCCTAATCCCTAGCGACTTGAAACCCCCGGACCTGGTTTTGTTGAAACACAATGAAACCTGCATATTCAGAAAATCTCCTAATATCTAACCCCTAACCCCTATCGACTTGAAACCCCTAGCGACTTGAAACCCCTTGAAAAGTTCGAAGCGGGACCGGATCGAATTGTTGTTGAACTAAAAAACTAAGCGGTCCTTCTGAAAATTTCCCGAACCGGATCGATTTCCTGAGTGGAAGCGAAGAAATTTCTGTAACTCAAAAACCAGAACGTGGAAATCACAGCCAGAACAAGCGTACCTAACGTTACATTCATTTCACCCGAAAGCGCGTAGGCTCCGGCTATGAGGATCGCCAAACGGATCGGCTCCGCAAAAAGGACCCAGCGTTTTTTTTCCAAAATTCCTCCTATCGTCAGGAGGGAAATCAAAGTGACCGCGCTGATGACTCCGATATTGAACCAGGGAAGGGACTTTACTTTTACGAGCATACCGAACGCCAATACTAAGGAAAGAATAAACCACACGAAAGAGTAAAGACTTAAACCTTTGGGAAGATCTATATCAAATTTATGGAATGTTTTTGGGGAAACTTCCGGAATCGGATATTGACCTCCGAGTTCCTTCGGTCTCCAACCGGGAACGGCGAAAAAAACCTTGATCTTATCCGACCAACGAGGACAACTCCACGCGAGTTCGATCATTTCCCACCAATAATGAAGATTGGCCCAAATCGGATTGAAACTTTGCAGGGGTTTTACGGTTCCGTAAACCGGCTCTTCCGTTTCCGGTTCGAACGTGCCGAACCATTTGTCGAAAACGATCAAGGTTCCGCCGTGATTTCTGTCGATGTATTTCGGATTGATTCCGTGATGAACCCTATGATGAGAAGGAGTGTTGAAGATCGCTTCGAACCAACGAGGAAGTTTATCGATCGCCTTTGTGTGAATCCAGAATTGGTAGATCAGATTGAGTTGGCTGTTCAAAATCATTACGATCGGAGAAAAACCGATCAGAGCCAAAGGAAGATAAAACACCCAGGTAAAAATTCCGTGAAAACTCGCCTGTCTTAAGGCAACGGTGAGGTTGTATTCTTCGCTTTGATGGTGCACAACGTGTCCCGCCCAAAGAAAATTTACCTCGTGACTGAGACGATGATTCCAGTAATAAGCCAGGTCGTAACCGGTAAAACAAAGAACCCAAATTCCTACGACAAGGATCCAGGCCCAAGACGAAGCGCTCAGACCCAACAAACCGGCGGGAACGATGGAAAGAGCCTCACCCGGCCAAGAAGGGAGATTGAAAATACGAAAGTTATGATAGATGTAGATGTAAGCGGCTAAAGTAACCGTTTTCAAGAAAATTCCCACAACCTGGCTCGCGATTCCGGCCGAAAGATCGTTGATCGAATCGTTCAGTCGATAGAATTTGCGTTTGTGATACGCGGAAAATCCCATTTCCAGAAAGATCAGTAAAAAGAAAAATGGAATTGCGATCGTAACCAGATTGATTTCCATAAAACCGTCCCAAAAAGTTCTCGTTTAAGTTTATTCTTCCAATTCATTCTCGGTCAATTCAAAAACAAGTAAGGAGGATCATTTTAGCATTACGGTCGTTATGTGAAATCGGATCCTCCTAAATTGGAATGTCGTTTAACAAATCCGAGGAAACTTTGTTTGCGAAATTCGATTTTGGATCGTGGTTATTATTGGAAAAAGGTCTGAAAAAAAAATCTAGTTCAACACTCCGTTTCAAAAAAAGGGCAGGGGATCTTTTTCGAGCCGCCGATGAATTTAAGACGTTAGGTGTTCTTTTAGAAGTAAAATAGAGTTGTTGAAAAATTCAATCGTCGCGATTCACAAAACGGCTTCAATCGTCCCCTTCAATGAAACGGAAACCAATGGAGAATTGATTTTTCAACAATTCGAATGATGATTTCGTTTCTTGCGAATATCCAGTCATTCGAATTCAAAAACGGGAATGTACGAATTTTCTTAAATACCGAAAAGCCTTAGTTAGTCCGGAGGGATTTGAAAAGTAACTCCGAGATCCTCGGTTTATTCCTCAAATTCTTCGGGAAATTCTTTTCGAAACTTTTGGAACCACTTCTCCTCTTGCAAACCGCCGGAATCCGAGTCGAATTTGTTATCGTATTCCTCAAATGTCATATTCTTTCGGATGGCCAGAATTAGATACCGGGCTCCGAGTTGATCTTCGGGATTGCAGGAAAACAATTTCCGAAACAGATCCAATGCCATAACGAATTCAAGTTTGATCCATAAACCGATGGCTTTTTTATATACGATACGAAGAATATGTCGATTTTCCGTAAAACCCCATAAAAACTCGTCGGGCCAAGAGCCGTCGTCATCCAAAATCAAATTCAACGCAAGACCGAATCCATAATCGAGAAGTATTTCGGCTTCCTCGTACTGATCCTGTTCTTGTAATAATTGATAAAGATTCATGTAGGGATCGAAAAAATACGGATCTTTCAAAATCATTTTCCGTAATTTTTTTTCGATTTGTATTTCACTTAAGGTTTCCAATGCATCCAAAAAGTCGAAATATTCCATTTGTATCGGTCTGTCTTGATCGACAAAATCGCGGATTTTAGCCATATCTCGTTTCCCATTATCCTCTAAAATTTGATAAATTTTCAGCAAGTTTTGATCGAAACTTTTTCGATCCGCACAAGCTCGACTCGATTTTAAGATTTATTTTCTTTCTTTGAATTTTTTGAAAGTAACTTTTCAAAAAATTCCTCATTTGAACTTGAAGAACAAAATAAGAAGATGATTTTTGACCGAATAAAACGTAGGAGTCCGGATTTTACGGAGAACCTTTGTAAGTCCCCGTCTTAAATCCGAAATTGTAGGAACTCATACAAAAAATCCACTCCACAAATGAAACTCTTATTCAAAAACAATCGTATCTCGAAAAGGAATGTTTTAGAAGAATGAAATATTCTTATCCTCCCCAACCGATCTCGTTAATCGGAAATCGCGTAGAACTCCATCCGCTTCGGACGGAACACCTGGACGATTTAACCAAAGCGGTGTTAGACGGAGAATTGTGGAAACTCTGGTTTACCATGGTCCCTTCTCCCGAAGAAATGGAAGCGTGGATCCAAAAAGCCCTCTTGGAAGAAAAAGAAAAACTGTCTCTGCCCTTTGTCGTAAAACGCAAAAGCGATCAAAAAGTCATCGGAAGCACTCGTTATATGAACATCGAGAATTTCGCCAATCGTCTTGAAATCGGTTCTACTTGGTATTCCAAAGAATTTCAAAAAACTTCCGCAAACACCGAATGCAAACTTCTTCTTTTGGAACACGCGTTTGAGAATTTAGAATGTATCGCCGTCGAATTCAGAACGCACCGACTCAACGAAAATTCGAGAAGAGCGATCGAAAGATTGGGCGCGCTACAAGACGGCATCCTTCGAAATCACAGAATCATGCAGAACGGAACTCTGAGAGACACCGTGGTTTACAGCATTATCTCGAGTGAATGGCCGACGGTTAAAAGTCATCTTCTGTTTAAACTGCGGGAAATGTAGGAAGTTATACATTTAGGATTTTACGGAAACATCCTTGTTAATCGAGCGAGAGCGAGGCTTGAGTCTATTTCTTCCGCAAAAGTTTAACATTCATCCAATCATTCAGAAACCATGCGCACATTCTCCTTCTTTCAAAACTCAAAACGATCGGCCGCGTACAACCTCGCCATCGAAGAAGCGATCGGACTCCATCTTGTATCCTCCGGATACGGGGCCGGACTTAGAATCTGGAACAATCCATTCTCCATCGTACTCGGACTTTCCGAAAAAGCGGAGGATACGGTATTGCCGGAAGTGCTGCAGCGTTTTAAAGAAACTGCGAGAGACGAAAATCAAAACGAGATTCAAGGTCGGAACTTCGTCCGAAAAAATTCGACAAAGGTAACTCTCGAACCCGAAAAAGATCCGAAAAAAAATTCCGGATGGGAAAACAAAAGAGAAGATTCTTTCCAAAACGATAAAAACTCCGATTTTGCACGAGGCGGCGAAGATCAAAAAATTTTGGACGATGAATTTCCCTCCATCGTTCGAAGAGCCAGCGGAGGAGGCACGGTCGTTCATCATCCGGAGGAGAATCTAAACTTTACATTCTTCATATCCTTGGACGTAAAACCGGAACTCTATAAAGTCAAAGAATCTTACGATTACTTTTTGAGTTTGGTAGTAGCCGCGTTAAAGCGACAAACGTTAGACGCTTCTTTCCGAGGAAAATCCGATCTCGCAATTTTAGAAAAGGGACTCGAAAAAAAAATCTCGGGGAATGCACAGTTTCGAAAAAGAGGCGCCGTAGTGCATCACGGAACGTTGATTTTAAAACCTTCCCTCATTGAAAGGGTTTCCGGACTTCTCAAACATCCGCCGGAAGAACCCGAATACAGAAAGAATCGAAAACATTCCGATTTTGTAACCTCTCTTCCAGACGATTTTTCTTCCCTAAAATTCGGTCGGGACTTATCTCATGTATTTGCCGAATCTTTGGGCCTTTCCAGAATGGACACAGAGCCAGATCTCCGGTTTACGAAAACGGTCTTCCAAGAAGCAAAGCAGCTCTTGGAAAACAAATATTCGAGGATGGATTTCATCTTCAGAGATTAATCGGACTTCTACTCGGAATCATCAAAAAGAAGGGCCAGATGCAGTTTCTTCCGAAAGCGGATCCAGAGATATTCGCAGCGATAAAAAAAGAGGACGAAAGACAGGAAAATAACCTGGAAATGATCGCCTCCGAAAATTTTGTTTCCAGATCCGTTCTGGAAGCCTACACCTCCACACTCACAAACAAATACGCGGAAGGTTATCCGGGAAAAAGATATTACAACGGATGTCATAACGCGGACGTTGTGGAAACCCTCGCCATCGAAAGAGCGAAACAACTCTTCGGAGCGGAGTACGCAAACGTTCAACCGCATTCCGGCGCTCAAGCAAACATGGCGGTCTTTCTGGCTTGTTTGGAACCGGGAGATTCTTTTTTGGGAATGAATCTCGCACACGGAGGTCACTTGACCCACGGTTCTCCCGTCAACATAAGCGGCCGTATTTATAAACCGATTCCTTACGGCGTGGATCCAAAAACGGAAACCATCAACTACGACGAGATCGCAAAACTCGCAAGAGAACACAAACCGAAACTGATCGTTGCCGGTGCATCCGCTTATGCGAGAACGATCGACTTTTCCAAGTTTGCCGAAATCGCAAAAGAAGTAGGCGCCAAACTCATGGCGGATATCGCGCATATCTCCGGTCTCGTTTCCACGGGTTATCATCCGTCTCCGATCGGTCTTTTCGACTACGTGACTACGACCACTCACAAAACTCTGAGAGGACCGAGAGGCGGACTGATTTTATCTACATTAGAAAATGAGAAAGTACTCAACTCTCGCGTGTTCCCGGGAATCCAAGGCGGACCTTTGATGCACGTGATCGCCGCAAAAGCCGTGGCGTTCAAAGAGGCTCTTCAACCGGAATACAAAACATACATCGAGACCGTTCTCGCAAACGCGAAAACTCTCGCGGAGGTATTTGTAAAACGAGGTTACAGAGTTGTGAGCGGTGGAACGGACAATCACTTGGTTCTTTTGGACGTTTCCGTTAAAGGACTTACGGGCGCGCAAGCGGCCGACGGTCTCGACGAGGTCGGAGTGACCGTAAACAAAAACACGATTCCGTTTGATAAAAATCCTCCGGCTGTCGCTTCCGGAATCCGTCTGGGAACTCCCGCACTTACGACCCGCGGTCTAAAACCGGCGGATATAAATTTGGTTGGAAATCTGATCTGCGACTTCCTCGACAATCCGAACGACGAAAAAAACAGAACGAAGGTCAAAGGCGGAGTGAAAGAAATCACTCAAAAGTTTCCGATGGATCATTTCCGTTTAGATTGAAATTTTTTAAACCGACTTCGATTTTCAAAAAGGCGTCCTCAAACGAATTCCTCTGTTTGACGGCGCCTTTTTCTAGGACGCTACACTAACTCCTAACTCCTCGAAGCGTCGATCACCGATGAGGCATTTGATAAGAAAATACTTTACATTTATATACATATCATATAATAAGTAATCATGGAATTCCAAACCCTTTCAACGGCAACAACAGGAAGCGACAATCTCTACAATCCGATCTTGAGTTGGGAAAGAAAAGGTCTGGGAATGCTCACGGGAATGTCCGGAATCTACAACTTGGCGCTGCATTGGGAATACGCCTTCGCCGTCTCGGGATTCAAAATTTTCAACTTGGACTGCGCGATCCGATTCAATCCGTTTGTGATCACCGAAGAAACGAGGAGGAGAAGAGTTCCTCCCGAAACCTTACTCGAAAACATCTTCGTTCAAAGAGCCTTCACTCCGTATCAAATCCTGGACGCATTGCAATCGATCGCGCTTCGCAAAGAAACAGAGATGATTTTTTTTCTTTTGGCGCCTTGCAAACAATTCTTTGACGGGGACGTTCAGGAAGACGAGGGAAGATTTCTATTGGATAAGATGCTCTTGATACTGGAACGTCTTCACGCGATGGAAATGCCGGTTCTCGTCATCGAATCGATGAAATACACACACCCTACTTTCCAGGCATTTTTTCCGAGGTTGATCGAAACTTCCGCCGATCTCTGGGAACTCAAAATCGAAAACAAGTTCTCGTATCTCAAAGTGAGAAAGAAATCCTCCTCTTCCGTCCACGCAATCAATGAAAGAGGGGAAATATAAAGGTAAGAATATGGGAAGAACCGTCACACCTTATTCCAGACAGATGCAACAAGTAGAATCCGGTCTATTGGAATTTCGACGCGGACTTCGAAAACCGGATCAAGACATTTTCGACGATCTGATTCGAACCGCAAAGCTGCAAGTGCAAGCGGGAGTAATGGCATCGGGTCCGTATCCGATCGATACGATGCTCTTGACGATGATGATCGATCTCAAAAAAGAAATACGTAAACTGAGCCGGGAGATAAACGAACTCAAGGGAACTCCACTGTCTAAAACCAAGCCGAACGAAATCGGAACGAACTGAAAACGTATCGAACTGAAATTATGAAACCACTCATACGGAAAGGTAAAAAAATTATTTCTAAAAACAGGGCCAAACCCCGCGTAACGTTGGGATCGAAATTTCCCTTTCAAGCGTTTTTTCAGTCGAACGGTTTGTCGGAACAATTATTAAAAATAAGATCTTGCCAAAATGAAAACGAGATTTCGAGAACGAACGCCGCCGAGCGACAAAGGTTTAAAACGATATGTCCGAACCGATTTTCATAGAAGGGAGTCTATTCGATATTTATCATATTGAAGACAAGATCCATCTATGGTTACGAACTCAAAACGGAGAATCGGTTCTTTTTCACGATTTTTATCAACCCGTCATCTATGCAAGGGGAGAAGAATCCGTTCTCAAAAAACTCGTTCAAAGATTCTACGAACTGGACGCGTTAGCCGACATTCCGGTTTACGTTCCGAAAACTCTGTTTTACGAAAACGTTTCCGTTTCGGTTTTAAAACTTAAAATTTCCCGTCCTTCCATACTCTCCAGGGTTTCCAGAAAATTATACGCGCTCTACGGAAAATTCGACATCTATCATTCCGATATAGAGGTTTCCACGAGTTACATGGTGGAAAAGAAAATATTCCCTTTGTGTAAATTAAGGATTTCTTATACGGAAGGGAAGTTCGGCAAAAAAATCCGTACAATCGAGACCGATAAAGGCGACAAAATCGAAAAGTTGGAGTACGAGGTTCCGGACTTCAGGATCCTTTCGATGAAACTCGTAGAAAGCCATCGAATCGAGATGAAAAACAATTCCATTCTGTTCCATAACGGAGATCGTTTTTGGGAATTTTCGGGAAAAAATCCGAAAGACCTTCTGATCGGGATCGATCGACTTCTCAAAACCGAAGACCCGGACGTCATTCTTTCCTCTTTCGGAGATCAGGTGATCTTTCCGTATCTGTTCACTCAGGCTCAGAAGCTGAAAATTTTTCCAGCCTTTGACAGGGACAGAAGTTCTTTGATCCGAAGAAACATTCAAACCAAAGGAACCAGTTTTAATACGTATGGAACCATCGTGTATCGTGCGCCTTCGTATCCACTTTTCGGAAGATGGCATATCGACGCGGAAAATAGTTTCGTTCACAAGGAAGCGGATCTTTTGGGCATCGTGGAGTTGGCCCGACTTTCCAGACTTCCCATTCAGAAGATGGCTAGGGCTTCCACGGGAAAAGCTTTGACGAGTATCGAAACCGACGTCGCGCTTCGAAGAGGTTATCTCGTTCCTTGGCAAAAGAGCGCGATCGAATCTCCTAAAACCGCTCTTCAACTTTTGGAAGCGGACAAAGGAGGGCTCGTATTTCAACCGGATATTTCTTTCGGGATGACTGCGGAAAATGTGGCTCAACTCGATTTCGCGCAGATGTATCCGAGTACTATGGTGATTCATAATATCTCTCCCGAATGTGTGAACTGTCTTTGTTGTGCGGACGATCCGGACGCGCCGACCGTTCCCGGACTCGGATATAAAATATGCAAAAAACGTAAAGGAATCGTATCCGAAGCCTTGCAACACGTATTGGATCGCAGAGCGTATTACAAGGATAAGACGAAAGAAATCGAAAAAGCGAACCTGGGTAAGGACGTCTCTTACGCAAAAAAACTTTCCGAATACGATCTCAAACAATCCAGCTTAAAATGGATGCTCGTCACTTCTTTCGGTTATCTCGGTTATAGAAACGCGAAGTTCGGTAGATTGGAAAGCCACGAAAGCGTAAACGCGTTTGCTAGAGAAAAACTTCTCACGGCTAAAGAAATCGCGGAAGAAAGAGGATACGTTTTTATTCACGCGATCACGGACAGCATCTTTATCCGCAAAGAAAATTCTTCCTCGTTTTCCGAAGAGGAATTGGAATCTCTTTGTTCCGAGATCGGAAAAAATACGAACGTTAAAATCGACGTGGACGGTATTTATACCTGGCTTTTGTTTCCGGCTTCGAGTCAGGATCCGCAAATGCCCGTCGCCAATCGTTATATGGGAAGATTTACAACCGGAAAATTAAAATGCAGAGGAATCGGAGCCAGAAGAAAGGACCTGCCTATTTTTATCAGAAACGCTCAAAAAGAAATGTTGGAGTGGATGCAGAATCGGATTACGATCGCCGATCTGAAAAACTCGGAATATGAAATTTTACGAATATACGAACGTTACGATTCCGATCTCAAATCGGAAAAAGCTCCTTGGGAAGAACTTCTCATTCGCAAATCCACTTCCAAAGAACTGGAGGAATACGAGGTCGCCGGTCCCACCGCGGTTTCTCTTCATAATCTCAAAGAAATGGGAATTACGGTCCAAGCGGGAGAAAAGATCCGTTACTTGGTCCTCAATCGAAAGGGCAAGAGCAAGGATCGGTGGTATCTTCCCGAAGAAATGATCCGAGTTTTAAAACGGAAAAATCAAAAAATCCACTTGGATCGTACGTATTATCGAAAGTTGCTCATCGGCGTTTTTAAGGAAATTTGGTCCGAGTTTGCGTCCTTTCAAAATTTCGAATCCCTGATCGACGAACAAAGATGGCTTCCTTTCGAACGTTGTTATAAAACAGAATATGAAAAATTTCTAATGAACCGATGGGAAGTCGTCCGATCGAAGATGAATCCTTCCGTAAAATCCGGTCGATAAAAACGAAATTTTACGATCCTCTTCCGGACGAGGGCTTAAAAAAAGTCAAAACAATCTCGGCTTTTTCCTTGTTACTTTTAGTTCATTCACAAGTCGTTTACACACGCAAGCTGAAGCGCTATATTCAAATGTTCAGACAAGGAATTTTATCTTTATCGATTATATACCATTGATTTAGCAGTTTTTCGATGATCTTAGAATATACGAAACAATAGTCTAAGAGTTTTATAGGATGCCCATTTTGGATTTTGCTTTCATCCTCTTTGAGCCTGTTTAATAATTTTAGGAGATTTTCTCTTGATAGTCCGTCTAAAAATCCTTGAATGCTCGATTTCCGAAGATCTTTTAATTCAGGATCGTTTAGTTGTAATTTTTCGATCGTTAATTTCGCGGCCTTTTCGCTATTGATACCATCGACGGCCACCATACTACCGTCTTGGCGAAAATCAAAAGCAGTTTCACAATTTCCATCCGTTGGACTAATGAACAAATTACTTTCGCTCGGTTTTGGCCAATTTCCCTTTGAGTCCGCACCGTAAGCAATACTAGGATGAACTGGACCATTTTCCGTTAGTAAGATAACTTCCTCAATCGGAGTTTCACCAATGATTTGCGGGGAATGAGTAGACGCAAAAAATTGAATTTTGGGGAAAGTTTTCTTTAAATCATTGATCACATGTCTTTGCCACTTAGGGTGCAACAGTAAATCAATTTCATCAATGAGAACGATTCCCGGAGTTTCTTGAAGAACATTTTCTCCCAATTGTGGATTTAATTGGGCCGCTTTAAAACCGATATCGGCGGCCAATGCGATCATATTTCTCTGACCATCGCTTAACAAACGAAAGGGAAGAATTCCTTGTGGATCGATTTCTACCATAATGTCTTCTTCTTTCACACTATAATCGATCGATTTTCCATGATCTAAACAGCTAAGAATCGCATTCTTAACCGCGACATATTGTTTTCGCTCTTTTCCGTCTTGGAGTGAGATGTATTTTTCTTTTCGTATCCATTGAAAAAGGTCGGAAAAGTTAATCCTTGGGTCAAGACTGTATAGATAACCGTCAAGCCTGGAATTGTGAGTCTGCTTTTGATTGTAAAAGTCATTCATATCTCGAGGTTGGACCCAAAGTCTTCCGGCACCGTAATGAGCGATTAAAGGAAGAAGGCAAGGTTCGCCTTGTGATACGGCTTGAGCGGTTTGTTCTGAAATATCTTTGGCGCTTTGTGCACCAGTTCTTGTCGTTCTTCCACCAGGACCATTTAAAGTACGAGTCCACTCTACTTTGGAAGATTGAATGATACCTTCCGCTTTGATTGATACGGGATACTGTCCTTCGTAAGTGATTACGCCTTCAAATTCATTGCGTAAAACTCGAACTTCATCTTGTTTAATGGAACGAGAATCGTATCCTTGAATTCCTAAAAACCAGCTTCCAGTGGCTACGGCGATTGCATCTAAAAGAGATGTTTTTCCCGCTCCGTTTTCACCAACGATTAAGTTGAAACGATTGTTGAATGAAAAATTTTGATTTGCGAATCTTCGAAAATTTTCTATTTTTAAGCTATCGATTTGCATTAGGTTTTACTATTTGTAAAATTCTTAAAAAGTTCTTCATGCTATTTCTATTTTAAATACTTTCGCTCTGGGTAAACTGTAGGTTGTTTTATTCTTAAATTATTGATAAAACTTTATTTTCATTCTTCCGAATAATACTTACTCGAAGCGTCCTTTAGAAATTTCCTTTCCTTTTTCGAAAGGGAATCCATTCCCGATTTCGAAATCTTATCCAGAAGTTGATCGACTTCTTCCCGTACGTAAATCTTACGATTCATTTCTTCCTGCCATTTTCTCATTTTTCTTTTTTGAAAAAAACGATTGAGAGAAAACGAAGCCGGAATTTTAGACTTTAGTTTATTATAATATAGAAAATAAAGTCCTCCACCGATCGCTCCGCCCAAATGCGCCATGTGAGCGACGTTCCCGCCCGGGCCGGAAAAAGCGATGATGAGCATGAGAATCACCACCATATACTTCGCTTTGAGAGGAAAAAATCCCATAAACAAAAGTTCCTGATTGGGCCAGATCAAAGCGAACGCGATCAAAAGACCGTAAATTCCTCCGGAAGCTCCGATGATCGTGCCTTGGTGAAAACCCACGTTATGCAGAATCCAAGGGAAAAATCCTCCCATAAAACAAGAGAACAAATAGAACTTCAGAAAATTCCTTCCTCCCCAGTAACTCTCCAAAGTGGAACCGAACATCCAAAGAGAAAACATATTGAATAGAATGTGAAAGATATTCTGAACCGAATGTAAGAATGAATAGGTTATAAATTGCCAGACAAAAAAACGATGTGTGATTAAATCCGGCGTCATTCCTAAATAAAGAGTTAGGTAATCTCCGATCGTCCAGGAAAGTAGGAGTTGAACCGCAAAGATTCCCCCGTTTAAAATCAATAAGGTGCGGACTACGGGAGTCAGCTCCGGACCGATCCGATTGTAGATGCCTGTCATAGGAGAACATGATTTCTCTTTAGAATCCGACGACAACCGTAAAACGATTTTTCTTTTTTCTCTTCTCTTTGACAGAAAGTTTCAAAGGTAAAATCTTTGTTTCAAGATGATCGTTCAGTTATACGGAACCCGGGGTTCGGTTCCTTCCCCTCTACGCACCCGGGAATACATTCAGAAAGTGACTCAAATTTTGGAACTCGTTCGGGACGCGGGTCCGAACGCCCTTACGGATATTCAAAAATTTATTTCCAAACTTCCTCCCTACCTCAACCAGGTTGTCGGCGGGAATACGACCTGCGTTTCCGTGACCGCTTCCACCGGAAGAAGAATGGTTTTCGACGGCGGAACCGGTCTCAGAATCCTCGGAGACGAGTTGATGCGGAAAGAATTTCAAAACGGTTCGGGAAAAATCGCGTTATTCTTTTCTCATACACATTGGGATCATATCCAAGGAATTCCTTTTTTCAAACCCATCTATATACCCGGAAACGAACTCCATTTTTATTCTCCCTATCCGGATTTGGAGGCGCGCCTTGAAAAACAACAGACTTCCGAGTTTTTCCCCATTCCGTTTTCCGCCCTTGCCTCCACGAAACTCTTTACCTGCCTGAAACCCGGCGAAACTTTGGATTGGGAAGGAGGTTGTAAGATCGGCGTTTACCCTCTCAAACATCCCGGCGGATCGTTTGCTTACAGGGTGGAAGAGAACGGAAAGGTTTTTATATTTGCCACGGACGCCGAGTTTACGGGAGAGGATTTCGATTCCATCTCGGAAATGAAACCTTTCTTTGAAAATGCGGACCTGCTCGTTTTGGACGCTCAATATACCTTGGATGAATCCTTCCAAAAATTTGACTGGGGACACACATCCTACACGATGGCCGTAAACTGTGCGATCGCCTGGAACGTTAAACAACTCGTTCTGACCCATCACGAACCCGTTTACGCGGACGACGTGTTGGACATCATTCTTGAGGAAGCTCGGGCGCACGCGGTTTCGCTCGGCAATTCGTCCATCCGGATCGAACTCGCCGTCGAAGGGAACGTATATAAACTATCATGAAAAGTATCGGACTTCATAGAACCTCCAAAACCTTGCTCGTCATCGCCCTCTTAGGAGGTCTTTTTTTCGGTTATATCCTTTCGGAAGTGGACGAAGGCGGAGAACTCGCGATGCTCGCTTCTTACCAACCTACAACTCCGACAAGACTCTACGATATCAACGGAACCGTATTCGCGGAACTCTACAAACACAAACAACAACTTCTGAAATACCAGGACATTCCTCCTCACGTGGTGCAGGCGTTTTTATCCGTCGAGGACAACAACTTTTTCAATCACTTCGGAATCGATTTTATGGCGATCGTCCGCGCGGGGATCGTAAACGTAATTTCGGGTAGAATCAAACAGGGGGGTTCCACTCTCACGCAGCAGCTCGCCAAAACCGTTTTACAAAACAGAAAACGTTCCTTTGCGAGAAAGTTCATCGAGGCGTTGTTCACGCTTCAGATCGAACAAGAATATTCAAAAGAAGAAATATTAGAAATTTATTTTAATCTTATCTACCTCGGACACGGAACCACGGGGCTCGCTTCCGCGGCGGACGTGTATTTTCAAAAAGACGTGAGCGATTTGGACGTCGCCGAAGCCGCGCTTCTTGCCAGACTTCCCAAGGCTCCCGTAAAGTATTCTCCGTTTAAAAATCCCGCGATTTCCAAAGGAGCGCACCTGAGCGTTCTGAGACTCATGGCGGAACAAGGATATATTCCCGCGGACAAGGTTCAGTCCCTTCACGACGATTTCTGGAATAAATACTGGCCGGTCGTCATCACACAGTCTCCTTCTCAATCGACTTGGGGAAATCGTCTGAACAAGGCTCCTCACTTTACCGAATACGTTCGTCAAAAACTCGAAAAGGAACTCGGAGAAGACAAGGTTTATACGGGCGGTTTGAAAGTTTATACGACTCTCGACGCCCGCAAACAGGAGATCGCTCAGGAAGAATTGTCCAAGGCGATCAAAAAACACGACGACCTCGTTTCCGGAATCACGGTCAATTATTCCGGAGGAGCCGATCGGGGCCTGGTCGGTTTGTATTATTTAATGGGTTCCGTCTTTCCCATCGGAATGCCTTACGTGAGCAAACTGGACGATAAGGCCAATTACAGAGTCGCACTCGAAAGAGAACTCATAGACGCCGCGGATATTCTTACGATTTTAACCCCGGGAGAAAACGAGTCCTCCGCGATTTCCGAATTTCAAAAACAGACCGCGGTTTTCGGTAAAAACCTACACGTAGAAGGGGCGGCGATCACGATCGAACCTTCCACCGGTTATATCCAAACCATGGTCGGTGGATATGAGTTCACTCCGAAGAATCAGTTCAACCGAGCTACGATGGCGAGACGTCAGACCGGTTCCGCGTTCAAACCGTTTGTCTACGGGGCCGCCATTCAGGAAAGAGTTGTTGGAAGTGGAACCGGAATCATGGACGCGCCTCTCACAACTCTTACGGAAGAAGGAGAGGGTTGGTCGCCTCAGGATTTTGACGGAGACTTTTTGGGAATGGTTCCTTTGTCGCGGGCCCTTTCCTTGTCGCTTAACATCGTTTCGGTGCAGGTTTTCCTCCGAACCGGACCCGACGCGGTTATCGATTTTTCCTCCAGACTTCTCGGAGTCGTTCCGACTCGTTTTCCTCCGAGCCCCGCGCTCGCACTCGGGATCGCGGAACTGACCCCTCTGGAGATGGCGCTCGGTTACGCGACCATCGCCAACAATGGGAGAAGGGTGATCCCGTTTGGAGTTCGTTATGTGATCGATCAGAGCGGAAACGTGATCTACAACGAAGAAGTGAAGATCCAAGAAGAACTGCAAAAACAGGCCAAGGACGGAAGTATCCAGGTGATCTCCGAAGGAACCGCCTACATTCTCAAAAAAATGCTGACCAACGTGGCGATGGCCGGAACTGCGGCCATGGGACTCAGAGATCCAGACAAAGGAAATTACAGAGGAACCGCCGCCGGAAAAACGGGTTCTACTTCTTCGTTCACAAACGCGTGGTACTGCGGATTCGATCCGAATTATACGACCGTCATCTGGTTGGGTTTTGATAAAAGTTCGATTTCATTGGGAAGAGGACAGGCGGCTTCGGTTCTTGCGGTTCCGATTTGGGGAAGAATGTACAATCGATTTTACGGAGGTCAGAATTATCCTTCCTTCGGTGTCGACGGAATGCCCGAAGAAGTGCAAGGGGGAGGCACCTGCGCTTACAACGGACTTTCTCCAAAACCGGGAGTATGTCCCGTAACACAGAACCTGTCTCTCAAACCGATCACCGTAGCCGGAGTGACCAAGGCAGTGATGGGAAATCGTCAGTGTGACGGAGAAAGGGATCATCATAAGTCTATGGATTTTAGAGAGTTCTTACAAAAGGAATATCAGATCAGCGACGAGGAATTGGGTAAAACGGATCGGAAGTTCAAACCAAGAACGGAATAATCGCGTTTTGGAGAATTTCGTTTACAGAATTTTTTCGTTTGGAAGGATTGAAACCGAGGTCCGCGCGAATGCGCATCCTAAACCTCTCGAAAGGAATCATTCATGTCTGTAGAAATTAAGGTCCCCGAAATGGGAGAATCGATTACGGAAGCTACCATTGCCAATTGGGTTAAGAAAGAAGGGGACGCAGTAAAACAAGACGAGATCCTGCTGGAACTGGAAACCGACAAGGCCACCATGGAAGTTCCGGCTCCTTCCTCCGGTGTTCTTCAAAAAATTCATAAGAAAGCCGGAGACACAGTCAAGGTGAAAGAGATCATCGGTCTCATCGACTCAAGCGCAACCGCCTCAGCTCCCTCACCTTCCTCTTCGTCACCGACAACTTCAACCCAAACAACTCAAATCTCCGGAAACGGCAATAGCAACGATACTCTTCCACCTGCGGTTCGTAAGTTGATCGACGACAACGGTCTCAATCCAGCTTCCATTTCCGGTTCCGGTAAGAACGGTCAGATCACAAAAGAAGACGTATTAAAAGCGATCGAATCCAAAACTTCAACGCCTGCGATGTCCGCAGCGACGGCGGTTGCGGCCAAAGCCGCACCTTCTCCGGAAATTCCAAAAGCGATTCCCGCGGCGAGAAGAACCGATCTTTCCAGAGAGAACACGGTTCCGATGTCTCGTCTACGCAAAGTGATCGCGGAACGTCTCGTGTCCGCACAACACAACGCGGCCATCTTAACCACGTTCAACGAAGTGGACATGAGTTACGTGATGGAACTCAGAAACCGCTACAAGGATAAGTTCAAAGAGACGCATAACGTGGGTCTCGGTTTTATGAGTTTTTTCACAAAGGCCGCCATCCACGCACTCAAAACGATTCCCGCGATCAACGCGGAGATCCGTGGAAACGATATCGTTTATAAAAATTACTTCGATATCGGTGTCGCCGTCGGAGGACCGAAGGGACTTGTGGTTCCGATCCTCAGAGACGCGGATCTTTTGAGTTTTGCGGGAATCGAACAGGAAATCGGAAGACTTGCGAACCGAGTCAAAGACGGAAAGATCGAACTTTCCGAAATGGAAGGTGGAACGTTTACGATTTCCAACGGCGGGGTTTACGGTTCCATGATGTCGACTCCGATTCTAAATCCTCCTCAGAGTGGAATTTTAGGACTTCATAATATAGTAAAACGTGCGGTGGTGGTAAACGATCAAATCGTAATCCGTCCGATGATGTATCTCGCTCTTTCCTACGATCACAGGATCGTGGACGGAAAGGAAGCGGTTACGTTTCTCGTGAAGGTGAAGGAAGCGATCGAAGATCCGGCCCGACTTTTACTCGAACTTTAAGGAAAAAGATATCATGTCAGCAGAATATGACGTAGTCGTGATCGGGGCGGGACCTGGGGGCTACGTTTGTGCCATCCGGGCCGCACAACTCGGTTTCAAAACCGCAATCATCGAAAAAAGAAAAACCCTCGGAGGCGCCTGTCTCAACGTGGGTTGTATTCCCTCCAAAGCGCTTCTGGATTCCTCCGAAGAATATCACAAAACCCAACACAAACTCGAAGTCCACGGGATTACCGTCGGTAAAGTCGAAGTTGATATCAACAAACTCATGAACCGAAAGGACAAAATCGTAAAGGAAGTCACCGACGGCGTGGACTTCCTCATGAACAAAAATAAGATCCAACGATACGAAGGTTTCGGAAAGGTTTTATCCGCGGGAAAAGTGGAAGTCGCATTGACGGACGGAAACAAAGAAACCATCCAGGCCAAACATATCGTAGTCGCCACCGGATCGGTTCCGATCGACATTCCCGGTTTGACCGTGGACGGTAAAAATATCATCACCTCCGATCACGCGATCGATCTTCGCAAAATTCCTAAAAAGATGATCATCATCGGAGCCGGAGTGATCGGACTCGAACTCGGATCCGTTTGGTCGAGGCTCGGAACCGCGGTGACCGTCGTCGAATTTTTACCCGGACTCATTTCCAACGTAGACCGTCAGATGGGCGCGTTGTTGGAACGTTCTCTCACTTCTCAAGGAATGGAATTCTTATTCGAACACAAAGTAAAAGGCGCTACGACCGCAAAGGGCGGAGTCAAAGTTCAGATCGAAGATTCTAAGGGAGAATCCAAAGAACTGGAAGCAGACGTAGTGCTTGTCGCTGTCGGTAGAAGACCTTTTATCGAAGGTGTCGGTTTGGAAGAGGCGGGAGTTGTTTTGACTCCTCGCAAACGAATTCAAGTGGACGGACATTTTAAAACGTCGGTTCCGGGCATCTATGCGATCGGAGACGCGGTGGATGGGCCGATGCTCGCGCACAAAGCGGAAGAAGAAGGTGTGGCGCTCGCCGAACTTCTCGCGGGACAATCGGGGCACGTCAATTACGACGCGGTTCCTTACGTTATCTACACTTGGCCGGAAATGGCTTGGGTGGGAAAAGGCGAAGAAGAATTGAAAGCAGCCGGAATCGAATATAAAACCGGAAAATCGCTCTTTCGTCCGAACGCTCGCGCCAAAGCGATGAACGAAGCCGAAGGACAAGTCAAAATATTAGCGGATAAAAAAACGGATAAACTCTTGGGCGCCTTTGTATTTGGACCAAGGGCTTCCGATATGGTGGCCGAGTTGGCGGTTGCGATGGAATTCGGAGCCTCGTCGGAAGACATCGCGAGAAGTTTCCACGCGCATCCGACCTTGGCGGAAGTGATCAAAGAAGCGGCAATGGCGGTGGATAAATGGGCGATTCACGCGTGAATCGTATAGGTAGGTTTTAGATAATGAAAATAGAAAAACTCATGGCGCTTTACGGAGAGAACGGCGCTCTCCTCGAAGAACTTTATAATCAATACAAACTCAATCCGGATGCGGTAAACGGGGAGTGGAAATTATTCTTTCAGGAAGTGGACACCAACGGTCTCGCAAATGGGAACGGATATACAAACGGCAATGGAAGTAAGTCTGCGGTTGCGACTTCTTTTACGGACGCACAAGCGGGTTCCATCCGAGAGATGGGGGTCATCAACCTTCTCAACGCCTACAGAAGGCAGGGTCACCTCGCCGCAAAATTGGATCCTCTCGGAATTCAAAAACCGAATCGCACGTTCATCGATTCCAAACTGCATAGTATTTCTCCCTCCGATTTGGAAACGATCGTAGACAGCGATACTTTGGGAAGAGTGAAACTCCGGGAGATCGTGGATCTTTTCGAAAAGGTTTACTGCAACACGATCGGAGCGGAACATTTCTATCTCGTGGACGACGTGGAAAGGGAATGGTTGCAGAAAAAGATGGAGTCTCCCGAGTTTTTGGCGCCTCTACCGAGAGGAATCAAACTCAGACTTTTTGAAAAATTATTCCAAGCCGATTATTTCGAAACCTTCCTCGCAAAAAAATACGTGGGTAAAAAAAGATTCTCTCTCGAAGGGGGAGAATCCTTCATTCCGCTTCTCGACACGATCGTGGAAGAAGCCGGTCATCATCTGATGGACGGACTCGTGATCGCGATGGCGCACAGAGGAAGACTCAACGTTCTCGTGAACATCATCGAAAAACCCGCGTCACTCATCTTTGCCGAGTTCGAAGAAAAAACCGACAAGGATAACCTGAGTTATGCGGACGTTAAGTATCACTTGGGTTATTCCAATAGCAGAATGACAACCGCGGGCAAGGAAGTAAAACTTTCTCTCGCGTTCAATCCGAGTCACTTGGAATGTGTGGGTCCGGTTGTAACGGGTTCGGTTCGCGCACGCCAGGAACTCATCGGGGATAAGGATCGCGCAAAATACATGCCGATTCTGATTCACGGGGACGCGGCGTTTGCGGGTCAGGGTGTGGTCGCGGAAACTCTCAACCTGATGAACCTCGAAGGTTATACAACCGGTGGAACGTTTCATATCGTGGTCAACAACCAAATCGGTTTCACCACTCTTCCGGACGAATCCAGATCCACATTGTATGCAACCGATCTTGCAAAAGGATTTCAAATTCCGATCATCCACGTAAACGGAGACGATCCCGAAGCTGTGTACCGAGTCGTAAAACTCGGGATGGAATACCGCCAAAAGTTCAAAAAAGATTTTATCATCGATCTCGTATGTTATAGGAGACTCGGTCACAACGAAACCGACGAACCCGCGTTCACACAACCGAAGATGTATTCTACGATTAAAACCCATCCTCCGACCGTGAATCTATATGAGAAAAGACTCATAGAAGAAGGCGATCTCGCACAGGAAGACATCGACTTTATCAAAAACGGTTCGATGCACGGACTGGAAGATTCTTTTCAAAGAGCCAAGGAACAGGACGTAAAGATCCGTGTCGATACCATGCAGGGAGTTTGGTCCAAGTTTTCCAAGATGTCCTTGGATTCGGAACCCGCCACAAAACTTCTCGCGGAACAGATGCACGGAATCGTTCAGGCTTTGACTTCCGTTCCAAAAGGATTTACTCCGAATTCCAAACTCGTAAAACTTCTACAGAGCCGAAAGGAAATGGCCGAGGGAAAAATTCCGGTGGATTGGGGTTTTGCGGAAGCTCTTTCTTTCGGATCGATTTTGGAAAGCGGATTTAGAATCCGTCTTTCCGGTCAGGATTCTCAGAGAGGCACTTTTTCCCACCGTCACGCGGTGCTTGTGGATACGAATACGAACGAGAAATACGTTCCGCTCAATCACATCTCGTCTAAACAGGCAAAGGCGGAGATCATCAATTCTTCCCTTTCCGAGTTTTCGGTTTTGGGTTTTGAATACGGATATTCGCTCGCGGATCCGAACGCGCTCGTGATGTGGGAGGCTCAGTTCGGAGATTTTGCGAACAGCGCGCAGGTGATCTTTGATCAGTTCATTTCCAGTTCGGAAGTGAAATGGCAAAGACTTTCCGGACTTACGATGCTTCTTCCGCACGGATACGAAGGTCAGGGTCCGGAACATTCTTCCGCGAGATTGGAAAGATTTTTACAACTCAGTGCGCTCGATAACATGCAGGTTTGTAACCTCACGACCGCGGCTCAGTATTTCCATTTGTTAAGAAGGCAGATGCTTAGAAATTATCGCAAACCTCTCGTGATCGTAACTCCGAAAAGTTTACTTCGTTTTCCGGCGTCTCTTTCTCCTGTGGAAGACATTTTGCAGGGAGCGTTTAAGGAACTTTTGATCGACGACAGCGGTTCCAAACCGGATAAGATCGACAAGGTGATTTTTTCCGCCGGTAAAGTATATTACGATTTAATGAAATACCGAGACGAGAATAAGGTCAAAAACGTCGCTCTCGTTCGAGTGGAACAGATCTATCCGTTTGCTTCGAAAGAATTCGAGAATGTGGTCAAAACTTTCAAAAACGCGAAGCAGTTTGTATGGTGTCAGGAAGAACCCAAAAACCAAGGAGCTTGGTTTTTTGTTCGGGAAAGGATCGAAGAGATTCTCCCCGGAAACGCGCGTCTTTTTTACGCGGGAAGACACGAGTCTCCGAGCCCCGCCGCCGGTCACATGAAACTACATCTTCAAGAACAGGACCAACTCGTTCTGGAGGCGTTTCAGGCGTAGGATTTTTTTTGAAAAATTCTTTCGGCAGAAAGTTTTCAAGAGCGGAAAAATTATCTTTGATTCTTTTTCAGTGAAGAATCAAGAACGACTTACAAAAAACCCGGATCGGATCCGGGTTTTTTTTATTAACGTGAGTTTGACTTAAAAATGTTCGAGTTAGAATCGATAGAGAATTTAAGAACTGAACGTTTCGCTCGTACCGAAAGAAGTATGCTCTGTATAATAATGGGCTTCCTAAGACGGAATTTCTTTGTATAAACCCGATTGGGATTTTGTATGAGTTCCTACTTTTTTTTCGCGATACAAATTACGTCGAACTCACGTTCCATATTCTAATTATTTTCCTGAGAATGTTTTTGTCTTTCTTGCGCCAGTTCATGAAGAGCTTTTAGGTCTTTGAGATTTTCTGAGTACGAATCGTTTCCGTTTCGGCTATCAAATCTGGATGCCAGTTGAGACACTTCTTTGCCGAACCAAAAATCCAATTCGGAAACGGCGTAGTTCCCCTTTTCTTTGTAGTTTGGAAACGTTTTAGGCAATCTGATTTTTACCGATTCTAAGTTCAATAGCAGAAGCCGTTCCGTTAAGAATTTGGCGGCTTTATAAAATTGAAAACGATTATCCAGATCGGGAGTCCCGAAAGCCGATCCGAAATGTTTTTCCAACAGTTTGATTGCTTTGGCAATTTCTCCGGTTACGCCTAAAAATAAGAGATGGTCCGCGACCGTCCCGAGCAAGGCGGCCGATTTCGCGGCCAATTTGTATCCGATCGTATGAAGTCGGGCCGCTTCTTCCGGTTGGTTGAGACGGAGGAGAGGCAATAAGAGATAACCATAGGTTAGATGTGGTACTTTGGCGCAGCGCAATTTGCCCGAGACGATCGGCTTGGCTTTTTCGAGTACGGTTTCATACTGACCCAATCGATACGCATAGTCTACTTCCGAATTTTGCACACAGGCCGCACAATCCGAAAGGTGTCCCCTTTGTGTTTGTTTGAGTAACGAGTGATACTTTTTACTTTCTTCCTGATTCCCCATTCGGATTGTGATACTGCGCTGGAGCATCAAAACGGGATATTTGCTTCCGCCGTTTTTTTCATAACGTTTCTCCAAGTCCTCGAGCATTCCCTGGATCTGTTCTTTTTTGATTTGAGGAAACGAAGGAAGAAAGTCTACGATCCATTTGTATTCCCACATCAAGTCGGCTTCGTTGAATTTTTCGGGATCTTGATCCGCCTGAGAAAGGCACCAAGAGAAGGATACCAACGCCTTATCGATCGCCCCGGAAAAAATTCCCGCTTGGACTAAAGCAAGTCGAGCTTCGAAACCTAATTTTTTATTTTTCCGTATATCCGCCAAACGGATGATTTCTTCTAAAACCGCACACTTTGCGGAATCGTCTTTCATGAATTCTGTTTCCCACAATGCGGGAAATAAATCTTCAGTGTTCGTATCTAAGTTCATCATTGTTTTCTCCCGGCGCTCCGATTCCCATCTGAAAATAGAATTTTGCAAAAAAGTAAAATCGTATCTATCGTGTTATAGATGATCGTTTATACATCCTTCGATTAAATCGGAAAGTCCCTCCGTGAGCAGAGACAACTCCTTACTGTGAAGCGGATGGTGTCCCATCAATAGCGCTTGTATGTAAAGCATCTGAACGGCTCGACTTAACAATCGGCCGTCTTTTAGTTTCACGAGTTTTTGAATCAAAGGATTGCGTAGATTGAAAAAAAGATGCGCGTTGATTCCGTTCGAATCGGAATCCGAGAGATTGCTCAAAATGTCGGACCACATCTTGTTCGCAATTTCTTTGGAATGTTCCACGGAACGTAGAAAGTCTCCTTCTTGACTCAGGTGATACAACATAGGCATTTCGATCGGAAGAAATTTTTTTATGTCGGTCGCACACTGAAAAGTGCGTAGAACTTGATCCGCCGCTCTCAAAAGATCGAATGTGGATTCTCGTTCTTCGAGAGTGATATCTTGGAATGTTTGTGCGAATCCGGCCGCATCCACCGGTTCCACGAAAACATTTGGATTGAGTTCGCTAAAACGTTCGAGTAGTTCGCTGTCGTACACATATCCACCGTTGATGATCGCTTCTCCTTGTGCCGCCGCAACTCCTGAAATCTGTCGGTATTGATCGTGACTGGATACGTAACGCAGGACCGGATTTTTTTTCCGAAATTCTTTCAACGTCATTCTTCCGAACGTGGTTTCAAACGGAAGAAAGTCGATGATCAATCGGAAAAAATCGGCATCCTGAACCGCGAGAGCGCTTTCATGGATAGGTGATGAAGACCGATCAGATGACGAAGACGTTCCGGCTCGTCTTCGGAGAGTGCGATCAAATAATCTCGAAGGCATTGCCCCAATGTTTCTCTCGCTTTTTCTAGGGACTCGTCTTCGTAAAAATCTTCCCGGGATGCGGTCGGTCTGAGTTCGTCCGCGTTGACTACACATTTGACGAAGAAGGCCCAATCCGGTAGAAGTAATTCGGCCGACTCGGATAAAAGCATATTCTTGAGATAAACGCGATGTACGTTTTTCTGAGCGAGGCTCGGAGAATAGGGTAAGACGAAGGCGATCCCCTGTACTTTTCCTGCGTCGGAAATCAAAGGAATCGCGTCGAAAAAAGAAGTTTCAAATAAACCTTTACCGAAATCAAGATACGCCTTACGTTCCTGCGCTTTACTGCGGTAGGTCCGGTTCCAGGGTGCGGGTTCCGGATTCAAAAGTTCGGCGGATTCTCCTTCTAAAAACCGAAGAGGGACGGGTAACAGACCTCCGAATTTTTTTACAAGGTTACAAAGGATTTCTCGTTCAAAGTATTCTTCAAAGCCCGGTTTACAGAGAAGATAGACCTGAGTCCCGAAGGGCAAATCGCTTCCGAGGGTTTTGACGGCGTAGGTTCCGTCCTGTTTTCCGCGCCATTCGAATGCGGGTTGTGTTCTGTCTTTGGCGGAACGAGTGACGACTACGACTTCATCGCTGACGATAAAACACGCGAGTAAACCGACTCCGAATTGACCGATAAATCCTCCCGGAGGTTGGAACTCTCCCCGTTTCGAACTTTGCCCGATGGTCGCCAGGAATTCATGGATTTCGGATTCCATCAAGCCGACTCCGTTGTCCGTAAAGATCAGAGTCGGAGGTGTTCCGTCTTTTCCGGGAATGATTTCAAGATGGATTTCCCCGTTGTTTTCCGGTTCGAGATACGCTCGAGCTTGGATCGCATCCACTCCGTTTTGTAAAAGTTCGCGAACGAATACTTGAGGCCCGCTGTAAAGATGTTGCGAAAGTAAATGGATGATTCCGCGTAAATTGACTTGGAATTTATGACTCACAAAGATGGCCCTTTTCTCATTGGATTTCAGGGAGATATAAGAATGTAGGATAGGATTGGGTCAAGTAGGATTCGCATTCACACGTATGCCGAAATATGACTCACGCCATTGTGAATTCGAATGCGGCAGTTCCCACATTTACGAAAGGGTCGCACGAAGAATCGAGAACGACTTACAAAAAAGGCCGGGTTACACTTGGGCTTTTTTATTTTTGTTTCTATGGAAAATGTTATATCCATGCTTTGAATATGGCTCTGGATCAGATTCCAAAAGACAAAAAGATCATCCATCATTCGGATTGAGGCATTCAATTTTGTTCGAAGGATTACACGGACATTTTACTTAACGCAGGCCACAGGATCAGTATGACCGAAGAAAATCATTGTTATGAAAATGCTGTCGCTGAAAGAGTTAATAAAACTCTTAAATACGAATTCGGGTTCGTCAATTCTTTTGCTTCTTTTAAAGAAGCCATAGTCGCCGTCAAACGAGTCGTTTCTCTTTACAACAAAGTTAGGCTTCACCGACATTTAGGTTTTTTAACTCCTGAATTCGTTCTTCGAGCATCATGATTTCCGTCAACCTGATTTTAGGACTTTACACTCCGTCTTAGAAGTTCTAAAACATCCGAACAGGGAAAAATATCGAAATCAAATTTTGATTATAATTGAAATTGACGATTACGTTTCGGTTGTACCTGCAATTGAAAGGAAAGATACGTATTTTTTTTAAAACCGCGTATCCATCAAGAAAATATACGAGTATTTAGAGTTTGTCCGCCAACCGTCCGATTTTATCGGAATGGCCGTCAATCTCTGCGATTGTTTTGAGTTTTGGGACAGGCTCTGATTTACCGGAGGTAAATCTATGAAATATAAACTTAGTCAAGAAGAGAAAAGTTTAGAATCCTCTATTAAAAAAAATGAATGGAAGCCGGTTGATAACAAAGCACAATATTTAAAGAAATTTAAATCTGCCGCAAAGAATACGCTGTTAAAAGATAAAAGGATGAATATTGGAATTGCCGGCAAAGATATTCAATTATTGAAAACAAAGGCTTTAGAAATTGGAATTCCATATCGGACTTTAGTTTCAAGCATATTACATCGGTATGTAACTGGAAAATTAAGAGAACGTTAAAACGGATCCCGCACTTCGCCTAACGTCGACGATTATCTTTCGTTAGGCGAAATTGTTCACAAATATTCATCGGAAGAGAGGACTCATATGAAAAATCAAATAACTAAAATCCTTTATGCGACAATCATTATTAATATATTAAGCTTTAATGTTGTATTGTCAGGTAAGCCTTTTTCAGAATTGGATCGATATTTGAAAAAGCTTAAAGAGAAAGGAACCAAATCCGACAATAAGACAAAACATAATGATTCTATTAAGAGGTCCGATCCGGATTTATGTGAAAAATATCTCAACTTATCGATTTGTACAAGATTTACAGTGAATCCGGATAACGAAGGTTTGGAGAAACAAAAATGAAGTTTAATTGGAAAGACATAAATGAAAAGCTTACGGGACTAAC
Source organism: Leptospira weilii serovar Ranarum str. ICFT (assembly GCF_000332415.1). Lineage (GTDB taxonomy): Bacteria > Spirochaetota > Leptospiria > Leptospirales > Leptospiraceae > Leptospira > Leptospira weilii_A. Next base: position 164,677 of record NZ_AOHC02000026.1, on the reverse strand, counting down.
GTTAGTAACTAGCCTTACCGCCGGAATTGTCGGCGGACTCTTTAGTTTGAATGAATACCGAGAAGGAAGAAGGGCGGAGAGAATAAAATCAACCTTAGAGTATGTAACGAATTATTCTACGGGTCAAGTTTCGGTTTCAAATCAACGGCTTTTTGAGATGTGGGAAAAGGATTATTCGATTTTAGAAGCCGCTTTGGAATCAAATAAAGACGACCCGAACAAATTGGATCATGCTTACAAATTAACGTCGCTTTCGATTATTAGGGAAAATAAGGCCGGAAAAGACATAGACGTTTTAATCGGATTTTACACTTCTTTAATTCATTGTGTTCAAAGTAATATCTGCGATGAGCCGACTGCAAAGACTTTTTTTAATTCTGAAATGAATCGATTCGCGAAATTACATTTGTCTTATATCGATTATTTGCGAGTAACGTGGGATAAAAATATTGGAAAAGAAATTGAAAATTACTTAAGAAAACAAAAAAGAAACAACGATTTTTAACGCCGCAGCCTGACTTCGACTTCTCGTTTTGTGCGTCATTTATACTCGCTTCGGGTTTCGCAACATCGGTTGTTAGGAGTAATTTAGCCAGGACAACAAATCGGGAGAAAATATGAATGAATCATGGATTGACAGATGGAATGATAGATATAGTAAAGATGAGTTTGCTTTCGGTGAAAAACCTAACAACTATTTAAAAGAACAATTAGAGAAGTTGAATGTTGGAACGATACTTTTTCCGGCGGAAGGCGAAGGACGGAATGCGGTTTTTGCGGCTAAACTTGGTTGGAAAGTTTCGGCGTTTGACATCAGTGTTGAGGGAAAAAAGAAAGCCTTTCGGCTGGCGGAAGTGAATCAAGTGGCAATTGACTATCAAGTAGGTGAATTGCAGGCGTTGAATTATAACGCCGAACAATTCGACGTCATTGCGCTGATTTATGCGCACTTCCCGGCGGATATTAAATCATCATACCATAAAACATTGGATCGATATTTGCGAAAGAACGGATTCGTTATCTTTGAAGCGTTTAGTAAAAGACACATCGACTACGTCTCTAAAAACGAAAGTGTCGGCGGACCAAGAGAAATTGCGATGTTATTCTCAATCGACGAATTAAAATCGGACTTTGTAAATTATGAAATTATAGAGTTAGTGGAAAAGGAAATTGAATTGAGCGAAGGTTTGTTCCATAACGGAAAAGGTTCGGTAATCAGGTTTGTCGGACGAAAAAAATAAAATGTCTTACTTTGTCTCCGTAGTGTGCAAGACGTTTTGCTAAGATTGTCTCGCCCCCGGTTTTGCAAAGTGATTCAACGGAATATACGAACAAAGAGTTGCCCGAAAAATTAATTTTCCATCCGTTTCTGTTTCATTAAAATTTACGATTGAAGCAGTTTTGTTAAACCCACTATGGAATATTTCAACGATTCCACTGATCCCTATAAAATCGAGTACCGTTAATTTTTATCGCAAAACACCGATTCCATGCAAAATAGTCGGTGTTTATTATATAGTTATGAGTAATAATTAACTTCCTAAAAATACCGAGGAATATTCAATGACTTTAATGTCAAAAGTCAGAGATAGCGGAATGCCCGGCGAAGAATATTGGGAATCGCTTTTTTCCGTGGACGATATCATACACAAAATGAGAATAAACTCGGAAATTTTCAATTTGGTGGAAATCGGATTCGGTTACGGAACGTTTACCGTGCCTATGGCTAAAATGATTAAAGGTAAATTATTTGCCTTTGACATAGAAGGCGAATTGTCGGAAAACTTCTCCAAAAGATTAAATTCAAATAATATAAAAAATACGGAATATAAAATTCAAGACGTCTTAACGCAGGGAACGGGACTGGGCGACTCGGACGTTGATTATTTCGCGCTTTTTAATATAATGCATCACGAACATCCGGAACAATTCTTAAAGGAAGCTTTTAGAGTATTGAAACCGGGAGCTCTTTGCGGCATTATTCACTGGAGATCCGACATTACGACTCCTCGCGGTCCTTCTTTAGATATAAGGCCCAAACCCGAATTTATTGAATTTCTACTTGTAAACAACGGTTTCGAAATAGAAGAAAATAAGATATTGCTTGAACCTTATCATTTCGGAATCATTGGAAGAAAAAAACTTTAAGAAAAAGATTTTTCAAAATAAAAATGCCCGATCGGCGCTTAACGCGAGACAAACGGCCTCGTTCTCGGAACCCGCGTTTCTAAAAAATCCCCGCGATAGCGATTGTAACGGAAATTCTCGCCGAACTTTACGGAGGTATTCGGTAGAATCATAGCAGGATTGAATTGTGTCGGAATCGTTTTTCGGCGAGAATTGAAGTGAAAAGCGCGGTCGCTCGCGGTCGTTTCGGAAGAACTTCGCGAGCGAATCGCCCCGAAATTTAACACGTTAGAATATTTGAATATTCTAACGTGAGTTCGCCCTAAGGAAACGTTTGTAATCCTTGGATCGAGTTCCGGGATCGAAGTAAAAATTTACTTCTCCGAAAGTCGAGGATTGTTTGGTTTTAAAGAAGTCCGGTCTTCCTCGCGATCGCGTAGAAGTTTACTCCGTAGCCGAGACCGAGAAAATTTTTAGGCGGAAACAGATCGTCGGTTTCCGGATTCCAAACGTCTTTAACGAGAGCCTCTACGGAAAAATCCTTTCCAACGGGGAGACCCAGAATTCTATCGGGGAGTTGCGGAAATTCAGTCATGTTCATTCACCTCTTTTTGTTTTTTCAACCAGATCGTAAAATTTTTGAAATAGATAACGGGAATCGTTCGGCCCCGGCGCGCTTTCGGGATGATACTGAACGGTCAATAAAGGATAACCGGATTTTAAAATTCCTTCCACGGTGTTGTCGTTTAAGTTGATAAAAGAAACCGGTTCGTTCGGATTGGCGTCGTCGATCACCGCAAAACCGTGGTTTTGCGAAGTGATTTCCACTTGTCCGGTTGATAAATTCTGAACCGGTTGATTTCCGCCTCGATGACCGAACTTCATCTTCTCCGTTTTTTTTCCTAAAGTAAGTCCGATGATCTGATGACCGAGACAGATCCCGAAAAGCGGATATCCTTTTTCCATAATTTTCCGGGTCGCGGAGATTGCGTAGTTTAAAGGCGCCGGATCCCCGGGACCGTTGGAAAGAAAAAATGCGTCGATTCCTTCTTTCATAATTTCCTCCGCGGGGGTTTCCGCCGGATAAACCGTGACCGCAAAACCGGTCGCGTCCAAAAGACGGAGTATGTTGGTCTTCACTCCGTAATCGTAGACGGCGAGTTTGTATTTTTTACCGGTATGGGTTCCGAAGATATATTTCGCGGATGTAGTTACGACCTTTGCAAGATCCGCATTGACGATCCCCGGAAATGTTTTTACCTTCTCCAAAAATTTAGGAGAATATTCCGGAGCCACAAAGATCCCACCGTTCGGAGAACCGTTCGTGCGGATATACCGAGTCAGTTTGCGCGTATCGATTCCCTGGATCGCGGGAATCTTATATTCTTTTAAAAATTGTGATAAGGTCTTTTGAGATTTGAAGTTGGACGGCCGATCCACGTATTCTTTAACGATCAGTCCGCTCGCTTGGATCTTGGAAGATTCCATATTGTCCGGATGGATTCCGTAGTTCCCGATCATCGGATAAGTCAGTGTTATGATTTGATTGCAATAGGAAGGATCCGTTAGGATTTCTTGATAACCCGCCATGGAAGTATTAAAAACGACTTCTCCGACGGATTCCGTTTCATATCCGAAAGATTCTCCCTCTAAGATCGTGCCGTTATCAAAAACTAAAAACGCTTTCATCTTCTGCAAAGATGATGAGGTGTTGGCTAGAGTCAACACTAAACGGATGTAGAAAAGCGGACAAAGAGGAATGGACAACGATTGGAGTTGGCTCAGGTTTTTCTCTGGTCAATACAAATCGATTGAAAAATATGTCCGATTTTTGCGAATGGAAAGCGGAAAACCCAATTTAGTTCCTGGAAAACAATACAATATGCATAGGCTTACATTGCCGGACAAATCCGTAAAGGAAGTCGCACAAGGCTCCACTTTCCGCGACTTCATCGAAAAAGAATTACCCTTTTTAAAAAATAAGGCCCTCGCCGTACGTCTCGACGGCACGGATATCCGGGACTTATCTCGAACGGTGGAAGCCGATGCAAACATAGAAGTATTGACATACTCCGAAAAAGACGGTTGGGAGACGTTTCAACATTCCGCGGCGCATTTGCTCGGAATGGCGGTTCAGAATTTATATAAAAACGCAAATCTCACCGTGGGTCCCGTGATCGATAACGGACCGGGATTTTTTTATTACGACATCGACTTTACCGGAACCGTGATCACTCCGGATGATTTTCCCAAGATAGAAGCGGAGATGGAGAAGATCGTAAAAGCCGATTACTCGGTTTGGAGAAAGGTCGTATCTAAAAAAGAGGCGATCGAAACGTTTCAAAAACTCGGAGAAAAATATAAGATCGAAATCATCAGCGGAATTCCGGGCGAAGAAGTTTCCATCTACGGAATGGGGGAATGGTTCGATCTTTGTAGAGGACCACACGTTCCGAATTCGGGAATATTAAAATCTTTTAAACTAACGGCGATATCGGGCGCGTATTGGAAGGCCGATAAAAACAACTCGATGCTCACTCGGATTTACGGGGTCGCGTTTCCCACTAAAAAAGAATTGGATCAGTATCTTTTTCAAATCGAAGAAGCGAAAAAAAGAGATCACAGAAAGATCGGAAAAGAAATGGATCTGTTTTCCTTTCAAAAGGAAGGTCCCGGTTTTCCGTTTTGGCATCCGAAAGGAACCATTCTCTGGAATTCACTCGCGGATTATCTCAGATCGGAATGTAACAAAAGAGGCTATCAGGAAATCAAAACCCCCGCCGTCCTTTCCTCCGAACTTTGGAAAAAATCCGGACACTGGGACAACTTTCACGAGAACATGTATTTTACGGACATCGACGAAGAGGACTACGCTCTTAAGCCGATGAACTGTCCGGGATGTTCCTTAATCTACAAACATCATTTGCATTCGTATCGGGAACTTCCTTTACGTTTTGCGGAATTCGGAAGCGTTCATCGTCACGAGTTGCACGGAGTTCTGCACGGGCTCTTTCGAGTGAGAGCGTTCACACAAGACGATTCTCATATCTACGCTCCTTTGGATCACTTGGAATCCGAGGTGACGGACATCATCGACTTTACGTTTACCGTATATAAGAAATTTGGATTTTCCGAATTCAAAACGTTCATCGCAACCCGTCCCGAAAAATCGCAAGGCAAGGACGAGGATTGGGAATTTGCGACGAACACTTTAAAACTTTCTCTCGAAAAAAAAGGAATTCCGTACGGAATCAAAGAAGGCGAGGGCGCTTTTTACGGACCCAAGATAGAATTCAACATTCAGGATTCGATCGGTAGACTCTGGCAATGTGGAACGATCCAAGTGGATTTTTCTATGCCCGAACGTTTTGATCTGGATTATACGGACAGCGACGGTCAGAAAAAAAGACCGGTTATGATTCACAGAGCGATTTACGGTTCTCTGGAGCGATTCATCGGAATTTTAATCGAACACTACGAGGGAAAATTTCCTCTTTGGATTTCCCCCAATCAGATAAGAATTTTGACCGTAACCGAAAAGGTAACCGATTATGCGAAAATCGTCTATCGGGAGTTAGTCGACGCGGGCTTTCGAGTGGAATTGGATACTCGGAATGAAAAAATCGGAGCGAAAATTCGGGATTCTATATTAAAAAAGACGAATTATCTTTTGATATTGGGTGAAAAAGAAATGGAGTCCGGAACGATTGCGGTGAGGATGCGAGGTCAGGAAGACACAAAAACTTTGACCCGAAACGGATTCATTTCCAATCTTCAGGAAGAAATTAAGGCGAGTTGATCCGACTGTGGGAACTCCCGCGTTTTGGTGGATAGGGATCGGAAATCAGATTTCAGGTGACCTTGCCTGCCCGACGTTGACCTTGTATGTAAAGTCCCACTCTTATCCACTAACTCCTAGTCACTCGAAGCGTAGGAACTCCCACATTTTTGAAAAACCTCGATGAGATTTTGCGCAGGTCGTAACTACATCCGGGCTTACCTCGAGCGAGTAGAGCATAGCTCGTATCGAGGGAAAATTCAGAGGATTTCTTTCCCACCTGAAAATGGACTTGAAATAAAAGACCGATTCCGCCGGAATAGAGTCAAAAATCACTTGAAAACACACTTAAGAATAAAATCTTGGAAATCTAGCCGGAGAATGAATGCAGAGGAAACCGAGTCAAAAATCAGCAACGGACAAGCTTTTTAATCATCGAATCAATGAGAAAATTACGGGCGTTTCCAGAGTTCGCCTCGTTTCGGATGACGGAGTGGCAATCGTACCTTTTGAAGAAGCCCTCAGAAAAGCAAGAGAAGAAAATCTGGATCTTGTGGAAGTGTCCGGAGATCAGGAACTTCATGTTTGTAAGATCATCGACTACGGTAAGTATAAATTCGAGCTGCTCAAAAAGAGCAAAGAAGCAAAGAAGAAACAACACGTAATCAACGTTAAAGAAATTAAGATTCGACCTCGAATCGAAAGTCACGATTACGATATCAAAAAGAAACACGCACAGGAGTTTCTAGGCAAGGGAGACAAAGTAAAAGTAAGTCTCCGGTTCCGCGGTCGAGAAATGATGCATTCGGATCTCGGGATGAAAGTCGTGTATAGAATGGTGGAAGACCTGAAAGAATACGGATCGGCGGAAAGAGATCCGGTTCAAGACGGAAAACAGATCGTTGTAATTATTAATCCGAAATAATTTCCGGAAATAGAACCTTAAAGGTAGATAAGATGCCAAAGTTGAAAACGAACAGAGCCGCTGCAAAACGTTTTAAGTTCACAAAGAACAATAAAATCAAACGCAAGAGTATGAATACCCGTCACATCTTGACCAAAAAGGGACCGAAAAGAAGAAGACGTCTTCGCGGTTTGACCCTGGTCAACAATTCTGATTGGAAATCCATCGTTAGATTAATGCCTTATGGAGTAAGATAATGCCGAGAGCGGTCAACGGAACCATCCACAAAAATAGAAGAAGAAGAGTCCTCAAAGACGCAAAGGGATTCCGCGGAGCTCGTTCTAAACTTTACAGAACGGCAAAAAGTGCGGTGATGAAAGCGGGGCAGTGGGCTTACCGCGATCGTAGAGCGAAAAAAAGAGATTTTCGTAAACTTTGGATCATTAGAATTAACGCCGCTGCAAGAGAAAATGGTTTGTCTTATTCCGTATTTATGAATTCTCTTAAGAAATTGGGAATCCATATGGATCGTAAATCCCTGGCAGATTTGGCTTTCAACGATAAGGAAGTGTTTAACGCTCTGGTTGAAAAAATCAAAGTAGCGGGATAAACATCCAACCTGACTCAAATCGACAGCCCTGTGCATTGTGCTACAGGGCTTTTTTTCGTTTTTCGAGAATGTTTTTAAGGGAGAATCAGATATGCTCACGATGGAGACCATTGAGGAATTAGAAAGCAAGGTCGTAAAAGCCCTCGAACTCATCACAGATCTTCGCGCAGAAAATGGTCGCTTAGAATCCGAAAACGAAACTCTCCGAGCGGAAAACGACCAGATGAAACTGGCGATGGAAGAGAAGGAAAAAGAACTTTCCTCTCTCCGCGATCAACTGCAAAAAACCACGAACGAACTGAACGAACTCAAAGAAAGAGAACGGAAACTCGAAGGGAAAATCAACCAGCTTCTGGGAAGATTGGATTCTCTTCCCGTAAGCGGAGGCCCCGCTGTGTCGTCTTCTGCATCTGCATCTCCTTCCGGCCCGGCGGCCGCTGCGTCAACGGCGTCTAACGTTGTTAAAGAAAACGCTTCTGCGGAAGACGAATTCGGAGAAGACGATGAGATCATTCTTCTGGACGAGGACGACGACGATATATCCCTGATTACAGAGGTTCCTGAAAAAGACGAAGACATCATCGAAATTGCGGATGAAAGTGAAATTGCGGAAGATTTGGCCCTGGACGATGACGATATTATCATCGAAGACGACGAGGACTCAATTAGCGTATTCGACGCGGATGAAGACGATGATTTCCTAATCATCGAGGACGATCCTAAATCTTGAATTTCAGATGGATCTCCGTAGGGTAAAAGTCCGAATCCTCGGAGAGGAATATACGATTCTCAGCGAAGCGGGGGCCGATTACATCCATTCCCTGGCGGAAGACGTGGATCGTAAACTCAGGGAGCTCGGAGTCGGAATGCCCGGAGCTTCCAGACAAAAACTGGCTATCTTAGCCGCGCTCAACTTTGCCGACGAACTACAACAAGCGAAAGAAATCAAAAACGAACCGTCGCCCGTTTCTATAAAAACCGGAGAAATGGAAGAAAAAACCCGCAAGCTAATTACGATGTTGGAAGAAGGAATTATCGGAGAACTTTGATTTTTTTTGAATCTGTCCGCCAACCATCCGGTTTTATCGGAATGGCCGCAAATCTCTGCGATCGTTTTTAAGTTTTGGGATAAGCACTTTGTTTAAAATTGGACCCTTTTAGTAATCTCGTTGAAACTTCAGTCTAGAAACGCACTCAGAACTCTGCTTACCCTTTTAGAAGAAAGGAAAAAAAAAGACCTCGCTATTCTCGAATTTTTAAAAGAAATCACGATCGGCGCACGAAAGATGATCGCATACTCTCCCGATAAATGGGAAGTAAAGATCGATCCGAAAGTTTTGGGTTGGACCGATTCAGATAAGGAAATTTATTTCCCGAAGATCATAGATCGGAAATTGGAGTTTATTTTTCCGGAAGCCTGGGAAGAGGGCCCGTTTGGGATTTTGGAACCCAAGGGAACAAAAACCTTGAATTTTCACGATGCGGAATGGATTGTCGTGCCTGCTTTAGGTTACGACGAGTTCGGTTATCGTCTCGGACGCGGTGGAGGTTTTTATGACAGAACTCTTTCCGAAGCGGATCCGACTCGTTTGATCGGACTTACTTACGAGGAACTTTTTCCCGCCAGCTTTCCAAAGGAAAAGCACGACATAAGAGTAGGCCGAATCATTACGGAGAAAAAAATTTATCGAATCGTCTGAAAAAACGTTAAAATACTGTCTATTTGAAATAGCGAGCGATCTGTGTGTACGTTTTGTCGGAATGGTTACTTCAGAGCGGATTCTAAAGTTGTAAGTCTCAAAAACTCAATGTTTCGTTCCTAAATTCAAACACAATCCAGCAAGGATCGTGCGATAGAATTTACACGCGCGTTATTTGTGGTTGTTAGGTCCGTAACAGAAATTGAAGACCGATACAAAACCGTCGATTTTATTTCGGAATCCATTCGTGCGGTTTGTGGATATGTAACTTTGATCGGATCGAAAAAAGGTTTCTCTTTGGAAAAGTGCGAGAATTTTTAGATTTGGGAAATTCTTTCATTCTATTGTTCTTGAAAAACAAATTACAATTTGTTCTATAGATTGATCCCGGATTTTATGGAGCACCGTTAGGTAATAATCATGGCCTCATTCGATAATCGACAATATCTTGAATCCCTGGAAGCGGATAAAACTACGGAGTCTCAGAAGGAATATTTAACTTTCAACGTGAACGAGGAAATTTTCGGAATCGACATCCTGAAAATCCACGAAATTCTCAAACCCGTACCGATTACAAGAATTCCGAACGGAGACGATTATATTTTAGGAGTTATTAATCTTAGAGGAGAGATTATTCCGATATTAGATCTGAAGCAGGTTTTCGGAATCGGTTATAGCGAGATCATTCCTTCCACGAGGATTATCGTCGTTGTACACGACGAAAAACGCGCGGGAATTCTCGTAGATACGGTAAGACAAGTGATCAAAATTCAATTCGACAAAATCAGTAAGGCTACCGACGATCTCACTCTTAATTATAGTTCTTTGATAGAGTCGGTCAGCCAAGCGGACGAAACGTTGATACTCAATTTAAACTTATCCGTCCTGATCAACTTTGAACAGGAGGTGATCTAAATGGCCGGAATTCTCGGAGAGTATACCGACCTCTTTTTGGAAGAGTCGGAAGATCAAATCGAGGAGTTAAACGCCAATCTCCTCAGACTCGAAACCGATCATAAAAATCTTTCGATCATCAACGATATCTTTCGCGCGGCGCATTCCTTAAAAAGTTCCGCCGCCTTCGTAGGTTTATACAACCTTTCCGATCTCGCTCATAAAATGGAGAATCTGCTTCAGATGACGAGGGACGGTAAACTTGACGTTAGACTTCCTTTAGTCAATCTTCTCTTTCAATGTTTCGATTTGATCAAATACGTGATTCGAAACGTGGGCGAAGGAAAAAAAATCGATACTCCGTTTACGGAGATGATTCAAAAGTTGGATGTTTACGAAAAGGATCCATCTTCTTTTTCCGGCGCAGCGGCTTCTCCCCCGCCTACAGTTCCCGTAGCCAAAACGGTTCCCACAACGTCGGCTCCCGCGACAAAATCGGAGGAAACCTCGTCCAAAGCGGTTCCCACAACGTCGGCTCCCGCGACGAAATCGGAGGAAACCTCAGCCAAAGCGGCTTCCGCGACAAAACCGGCGCAAACTCCGGTTCGGGCAAGCGGATTGGAAATTCGTCTCGAAGCGGATGAAGTCAAAGAACTCGAAGATGAAATCCGTAAGTCGGGCGGCCGGTGTTGGAAAATTTCGGTGACTCTTGGTAAGGATTCTCCGATGAAAGGGCTTCGTTTTTCCTTAATTCTTCAAAACCTAAAGAACTTAGGGATCGTATTTAAGTCCGTTCCGGATCTGGACGAATTGGAAAAAGGAGTCGATGCGACTTCCATCGCTTTGTTATTCGTTTCCTCCGAGTCTTTCGAACAAATCCGCACCGCGGCTAACGTCGATATGGTGGAGTCCTTGGACGTTGACGAATACGTTCCCGTCGTCCACGAAACGGCCGCCGAGAATTTCAAGATCGAAGACGATATGACGGCGTCCGAATCCAGGGTTACATTAAAAAGTATTAAAGTATCCTCCGATAAACTGGATCAGTTGATGAACAACGTGGGGGAACTCATCATCACGAACTCGGGCTTTCAAAGAATTTACGACGACCTCGTTCGGATTTTCGGAGAGGATCAGTTATTTAACGATCTCAAATCCAGAATCGATCTCATCAATCGGATCTCCAAAGAACTTCAATCCGGAATCATGAACATCCGGATGGTACAAATTTCGACCGTGTTCCGAAGATTTTCCAGACTCGTGAGAGATCTTTCCTTGGAAACCGGTAAAAAGGTGAATCTGGTTCTCTTGGGAGAATCGACCGAGCTCGATAAAAAAGTCATAGACGCGTTAGGCGAACCTCTGCTTCATCTCATTCGCAACTCCGTGGATCATGGAATCGAAACCCCCGCGGAAAGATTGAGCGCCGGAAAACCGGAAACCGGAACTTTGGAACTGAATTCTTATCAAGGTGGAAGTAATATCATGGTCGAGATCCGCGACGACGGACGCGGTCTGGACTCCGATAAAATCCTAAATAAGGCGATCGAAAAAGGTCTCGTGAACGCGACCGAGGCGTCCAATCTTTCCGAGCAGGAGATTTTTCAATTCATCTTTCAAGCCGGATTTTCCACCGCGGAAAAAATCACCGATATTTCCGGCCGCGGCGTGGGAATGAACGTCGTAAACAATCTGATCCAGGAATTCAAAGGTAAGATCATCATCAACAGCGCCAGAGGTCAGGGAACTTCTTTTATTCTTTCTTTTCCTCAAGCTCTTGCGATCATTCCTTCCATTCTGGTTCTTATGGAAGAAGAAGTGTACGCCTTTCCTCTTTCCGAAGTCAACGAAACGATTAAAATCCACAACGATCAGATCACGACTCTCGAAGGAAACGAGATCATCAATCTCCGAGGCGAGGTGCTTCCGATCTACAGACTCAACCGAATCATCGGTCTTCAGGACAAAACGGATCGAGATGAATTTCCGGTCGTCATCGTTCAGTACAAAGGACGTAAGATCGGATTTATGGTCGATGAACTCGTGGGCAAACACGAGACGGTGATCAAATCTTTGGAAAAGAACTTTAAAAATATACGAGGTCTTACCGGAGCTTCCATTATGGGAGACGGAACCATCATCATGGTTTTGGACATCCCCGGCATTGTGGAAATCGCCTCCGAACTCGAGGATGCGGACGCAGTCGTACACTACCATCTCGAAACGATGAAAAGAATCGGTTCCATCCATTCCGCAGAAAGGGAAGAAGAACTTTATATTCAAAAAACGACGAATCCTACGAACGTCTACAACTATAAACTGCACGACATCACGAATCGGGAACGTCTCAAAAAGAAAAAGGTCGATCGAACCCGCGATACAAAACGAATCGTCGTGGAAAAAGAAGAGGTTTTCCGAGAAGAAAAAGAATTGGCCGCAGCCGTAGCCCTGGAGATGAAAGCTCCTAAGGAAATTCAACTTCCGGAATCTACGGAACCTACAACGCAGGATCCGCAAATTACAAATCTTCCGCCTTCGATTACTTCGTATTCCTCCGAAGGTCCTAAAAAACCGTTCGTATCTTCCGAAGAGGAATACCGTTCTCATATCACGGATATCGCATTGGATCAAACTGCGAGTGAAGAGGAACAAAAACGCGCGAAGGCGATCATAGAAAGTTTTTTAACTCAAAAGAAAGAACGTACAATGTCGGTCACTCCTTCCAAGGATTTTAAAGGGGCGTTGTCCAAAGAGGAACTCAAAAAACTGGAGAACGTAGTCAACACCGGTATGATGAACGCCGGTATGGTTCTTTCCCAACTTTTGAAAAAGAACATCGATCTTTTTATTCCGGAAATCATCATGAACGACCGGGACGGTCTTGCGGAAGAAATTCGTTTTTCCGAAAATCATTTTTACGGTTTGAGGATCCGAATGAACGGGGATTTGAACGGAAACCTTTTGATGATGTTCTCCCGTGAGAACGCGGCCAATCTCGCCAAGGAACTTCTGGGTTCGGAAACCGTTCTCGGCGAACAATTAACGGACGACGCCAAATCGGTGTTAAGCGAAATTTCCAACATCGTTTGTTCTTCCGTGATGAACTCGATATCCAACAAGGCGAAAGCGAGTGTGACACCTTCCGTTCCCGAATTTTTGGAAGGAACCTTCATGCAGGTCTTGGACGTCGTCAAACCGGAACGGACCAAGTTTTTAAGTATGTTAACCGAATTCAATCACGAGGGCAACGATCTCTTAGGAGTTTTATTATTCCTTCCGGATTTTGACGAATTACTCCAACTGATTCCGAGGTTTTGATTTCGATGGTTCCCAATCCGGTTCGAGCCGTTATTATCGATGATTCTCTATTAGTCAGAAATATCATCTCCGATCAGATCCAAAAAGATTCCAATATTCAAGTGGTGGCAACTGGGAAAACCGGATTGGATTGTATCGATCTCGCGCAAAAGATGAACCCCGACGTGATCATTCTCGACGTGGAAATGCCGGTTATGGACGGTCTTACCGCACTTCACGAACTTCAAAAAAAGAAACTGGGAATTCCGGTGATTATGCTTTCGGTGCTCACTCAGAACGGCGCCGAAGCGACCTTCAAAGCCCTGGAATACGGAGCCATCGACTTCGTACCCAAACCTTCCAGCGTGTTTCAATTTGATCCGGAAGAAATCGGAAACATTTTGAAATTCAAAATTCTCGCGTACTTTGAAAGTAGAATTCGAATTCCTTCCCGAGACCTTTTAAAAAAAGTTCCCGTTCGTTCCAAGGTTCCTGCGGGAGAAACACATATAAAAAAATCTCCGATTCAGGCGATTTGTATCGGCACTTCCACAGGCGGACCCCGGGCTCTTCAGGAGGTATTCTCCAGAATTCCGGGGGATATTTCCGTACCTATTTTTGTCGTACAACATATGCCTGCGGGTTTTACCAAAGCGTTTGCGATGCGACTTAACGATCACGCAAAAATCAAAGTTAAGGAAGCCGAAGACGGCGAGCCGATTGAACCAAACACGGGTTATGTGGCTCCGGGTGACGCGCATCTGTCCATTCAATCCCGAGGCGGGAGGAAATGGATTGCCCTGAACAGGGAAGCCCCTGTAAATGGACACAGGCCTTCCATTGAAGTTCTCCTAAACAGTGCGGTTGAAGAATATAAAAGCGGAATGATCGGCGTTATTATGACCGGCATGGGTAAGGACGGCTCGGCGGCCATGGTAAAAGTCAAAGAAGTAGGCGGCTCTACCATCGCGCAGGACGAACAAACTTCCGTAATTTATGGAATGAACCGTCAGGCAGTTGAAATGGGAGGCGTCGAATATATCGAGCCTGTCACTGAAATCATCAATAGGATCCAAATCATTTTGAAAGAGAGAGGAATTTAATATGGCCAGAATTCTCGTTGTGGATGATGCCAAATTTATGAGAACCATGGTAAAAGACGCCCTTACCCAAACCGGTCACGAGATCGTGGGAGAAGCGGAAAACGGTAATATCGCGATAGAGCAATACAAATCTCTGAAACCGGACCTGGTCACGATGGACATTACCATGCGTGAAAAGGACGGAATCGAAGCCGCTCAGGAAATATTTAAGTTGGACGCGAAGGCGAGAATCATCATGGTAACCGCGCTCGGACAGGAAGACCTGCTCGCAAAAGCGATCAAAATGGGAGTGAAGGATTTTGTCGTAAAACCGTTTTCTCCGGAAAGACTGCAACAAGCGGCGGACAAAGCCCTCAATTCCTAAAGGTAGATTTCTTTTGAATGGAGAATGAAGAACCCGGTAAGTCCTTTGTAGTTCAATGGAACAATGGCGAAGGCGGTTTGTCGGAAGGGCCTCTGTCCGTCCTCTGGAGTTTGATTGAAAGTTACAAAGTCGATATCTTTGATGTTTCTCTCTCTCGCATCACCCGGGATTTTTTAAGTTTCCTGCGCATTTCCGAAACTCTCTCTTTGGAACTGAGCGCGGAATACGCCTTGATGGCCGCCAATCTGATCTATCTCAAATCCAAGGCCTTGTTACCTGACCCCGGATTTGAGGAAGAAGACTACGAACCTCCTCTCCCTCCCGAACTTGTAGAAAAACTTTTAGAACATAAGAAGTTTCAACTCACCGCCAAAAAACTTTCGGAAATGGATCAGAACCAAACCGGAGTTTTTAGAAGAGAATCCAACGCCACTCTGGACGAAGACGAGAATTGGCTCGACGTTTCCCTTCTGGATCTGATTTCCGCCTTTCATGAAATTTTGGAATCCCAATCGGAGGAGCCCGAAATTCCGACCTTACTCACCGCGCCGCATCGTTTCACCGTGGAGGAAAAAATGGAAAAAATCCTTTCTTCTCTCCGGGAAAAAAAGGAAGTCTCTTTTCCGGAATTATTCCAACGGGAACGGCCTGAAAAAGCGGAAATCGTTGCCACTTTTCTGGCATTGCTGGAACTAAGTAAGCAGAGGATTCTCCGCGCCAAACAGCATAAACTGTTCGGGGAAATCCGTTTATTTCTGAACGAGGGACATTGGAACGGGACAGAACAGCAATCAAAGGATTGATCGAAGCCTTACTTTTCGTTTCCGGTGAACCCTTAAAATTGGCGAGTATCGCCAAATCTGCGGAAATCGAAAAAACCGAAGCTCGCGAAATTCTGGACGAACTCGTTCTGGATTACTCCGAAAAAAACGGGGGATTTCTTCTGAAAGAAATCGCAGGAGCGTATCAATTCGTAACCAACGGAAGTTTTGCGGAATTACTCGGAAATATCTTTAAGGAAAAAAGAAGAGAACAACTTTCCAAGTCCAGCTTGGATACACTCGCCATCGTCGCTTACAAACAACCCATCACACTTCCGGAGATCGACGAGATCCGGGGAGTTTCTTCCCGCGCGATGGTCACTTCTTTGATTTCTAAAAAGCTGATCAAACCGATCGGGAACAAAGAGGTTCCGGGAAGACCGGCCTTGTACGGAACCACCAAAGAATTCTTGATTCATTTCGGTTTGAATAAACTATCGGATCTTCCGGCTCCCGTGGAAGTTAAAGAGCTGAAATTTGAAAACCTGGACGATTTGCTCGAAGATGAGTGACTTGGATCAACAACTGAAAATTTTTCGGGATCAGATCGATTCTTTGGATCGGGAAATCGTAAAGTCGATCCAGACCCGCGCCGAATTTGCGTCCAAGATCGGAGAAATCAAACGAGAACGAAACGAACCCGTTTTTAGGCCGGACCGAGAAAAGGAAGTTTACGAAAAGATAAAGTCTTTGAGTGAGGGACCGCTTCCCGACAAAGTGTTGCTCGCGATCTATCGAGAGATCATGTCCGGTTCCATCTCCGTGGAAAAAGGATTGGAAGTGGGTTATCTCGGGCCTGCGGGTTCTTTTTCCAATCAGGCGGTCCGCGCCCGTTTCGGAGCTTCCATCAACGCGTTGGAATTCAATTCGATCCCGGATGTGTTCCGCGCGGTGGAAACCGATAAGATCGACTACGGAGTCGTCCCGGTGGAAAATTCCAGCGAAGGATTGGTCAACTCCACACTCGATCAGTTTTTGATCTCGGATCTTCTCATCTATTCGGAACATTATCTTCGTATCAACATCAGTCTCTTAGGTTTCGAACACGATCTTTCCAAGATCAAAACGTTATACGGAATTAAGATCGCCAATTCCCAATGCAAAAATTGGCTCGCGGCCAATCTGCCTCACGTAGAGATTGTGGAGACTTCCTCCACCGCCAAAGCGGCTCAGATCGTAGCGGAAAAAAAGGAAGCTTGTGCGGCCGTCGCTTCTTCCATCGCCGCCGAAATTTACGGCCTGAGTCTGATTCGGGAATCCATCGAAGATCTCGCGGACAATACGACCCGATTTTTGATCCTAGGAAAAAATCAATGTCCTCCCACCGGAAACGACAAAACATCCGTTGTTTTCTCTTGTCCCGATAAACCGGGAGCCTTGTACCGTGTGTTAAAACCTTTTTTCGATCATCGGTTGAATTTGACCAAAATCGAATCCAGACCCACGAGAAGAAATTCCTGGGAATACAACTTCTTCATCGACTTTCACGGTCATCAAAAGGACGAATCGATCCAAAACGTCCTCGCAAGTTTGAAGGAGAATACGATTTTTATGAGAGTGCTCGGGTCTTATCCGATGTCCCCGCAAAGCCTGTGAAATTAGAATTTTCGAATATTCTCATATACGGATTGGGGCTCATGGGGGCCTCGCTCTCCCTGGCCCTCAAAAAAAAAGGAATTTTAACACACGTCACTGGGGTGGTAAGTTCCTCCGCGAGCAAGTCCAAGGGGGAATCCTTGAAATCCGCGGATACGATTTTGACGGCGGAGGAATTTCATTCCACAAAACAATGGAAGGATTACGATTTTATCATATTCGGGGTGCCGGTCGATCTTACGGCAAGGTTGATCTCCGAGCTGCCCTCGGATTTTTCGGGGATCATCACGGACGTAGGTTCGACTAAAAAAGAGATCATCCGGGCCGTGGAAACACATTTTCCGCAGGCCCACAATTATGTTTCTTCGCATCCGATGTGCGGCTCGGAGGAATCCGGGCTCGAGTTCGCAAACGTTTCCTTGTATGAAGGACGGCTTTGTATTTTGACTTCTCCCAAAAACGCAAAACCGGAAATCAAAGATAGGCTGGAACTTTTTTGGAAAACGATCGGAGCCGAAACGATCGAAATTTCCGCCGAGGAACACGATTCGATATTGTCGTATCTATCACATTCTCCTCATATACTTTCTTCGATCATGGCGGACTGGGCGGCCAATCAAAAAATCGTAAAACGATACACGGATCTTTCCCCCATTCCTTTGAACGGAGGAGGTTTTCGGGATATGACCCGGATCGCGGGTTCCAACCCTAAGATGTGGGCGGCGATTTTTTCCTCAAACCAGAACGAGATTTACAAATCCCTTATGGACTTTCGGGAGCGGCTCGATATTATATTAGAAAAATTGAATCCAAAAAACACTCTGAATCGTCAAGAGTGGGAAGGTTTTATGGAAACTTCCCGCAGATCCAGGGATTTTATTTTGAAGAACCAGGATGATTCCAAAAAAAGTTAAACTCAAATCCAGGGAAATCACGGTCCCCGGAGACAAATCCCTTTCCCATCGATCCGTTTTGTTTGCCGCACTTTCCAAGGGCAATTCCAAGGTGACCGGCTTTCTCGAAGCGGAAGATCCGCTCAACACCATGTCCGCGTTCTCCAAACTCGGTTTAAAGTTTAAAAAGATCAAACCGGGAGAATATGAATTTACAAGTCCCGGCAAAGACGCACTCGTTTCGCCTAACGTGGAACTCGATTTCGGAAACGCGGGGACGGGGATTCGATTGTCCGCCGGACTGATCTGCGGACTTGATAGAGTGAACGCGGTTTTGACGGGAGACGATTCCCTAAAAAAACGTCCGATGGGTAGAATTATCAATCCCTTAAACGCAATGGGGGCGTCGATCGTGGGCCTGGGGGAAAAAGAAACAGCCCCTCTGAAAATCGAAGGAAAAAAACTGAAAAGTTTCCGTTACGAAAGCCCGATCGCCAGCGCGCAGATCAAATCCTGTCTGATGCTTGCGGCCATCGCGTCCGAAACGGATTTGGAATATTCGGAAAACAACCTATCCCGCGATCACACGGAAAATATGTTTCGATTTCTCGGAAACAAGATCGAACGTTTGACGCCGCTTCATTTTAAAATCAAACCTCCCTACGTTTTGAACGGGGGTGAGTTTAAGGTTCCCGGAGACATTTCCTCCGCGGCGTTTTTTTTGGCGCTTGGAGTTTTGGCAAAGGAAGGAAACCTATTGATTCGGAACATAGGACTCAATCCGGCCCGGACGGGGATTTTGACCGCGCTCGAACTGATGGGCGCCAAGATCGAAATCCTCAATCAAAGAATCGAATGCGGGGAACCGGTGGGGGATCTCAAAACCTATCCTTCTACTTTAAAAAAATCGAATATTCCGGAATCTTTAATTCCTGCGATCATCGACGAGATCCCGGTTCTGTCGGTCGCGGGACTTTTTGCCGAAGGCGGTTTCGAGATCCGTCACGCCGAGGAGTTGCGCGCCAAGGAATCGGATCGGATTCATACGATGGTTTCCAATTTCCGAGCGCTCGGAATCGAAGTGGAGGAATATCCGGACGGATACGCGTTAGACGGAACATCGCCTCATTCTTCGGAGGTTTGGAAATCCCTTTCTTCCGGAAAAAAAATCCCCGTTCTTTCGTATATGGATCATCGAATCGCTATGAGTTTTTTGATCTTCAAAGCGCTTTCCGGATTCTCCCTCGAAATCGACGAAACTTCCTGGATCGAAACTTCTTTTCCCGGTTTTGAAACCTTACTGGAGAGTTGTTTGTATGAATGAAAACGTAATCGCCTTGGACGGTCCGGCCGGTTCGGGCAAAAGCACCGTGGCTCGGCAAATCGCCGAAAGGATCGGTTTCAATTATTTGGATACGGGAGCGTTTTACAGGGCATTGACCCTATATCTGTTTCGGCTGCACGGCGGTTCGCCTAACACGGCTTCGTTTGCGGAATGGGTACAAACTTCTCCCGCGGAAAAAAGTTTGTCCGAGGTTCGGATTTTTTGCGAGTTTTCTGCGGGAAATGAAAACAGAATTTTATTAAACG
>NZ_AOHC02000026.1:0-140000 GCF_000332415.1 Leptospira weilii serovar Ranarum str. ICFT | reverse complement strand
CCCGCTTGTAGAAAACAACAGAACTAAAGCAGGATGGTTCCATGTTTGATACAAGGAAATTGGCCGACTTCGCGATCGAACAGATCGAAAAATTCTCCAAAGTATACCAAGACGAAACGTTTTACGCGTTTGCAATCGACACAAGTTTGCTTTGTCTCAATTCACTCGAACGTTTTGAAGGATCTTTGAAAGAATATTCTACAAGATGGCCGAAACAATACGATACGAAAGAAAAGATCGATGAAATGAAATACAATACCGGAGATTGGAAGTATCAGGGTTTTGCGGATTTTGGAGATCTGAGCATTCAAGACGAAGAAGGATTTTATCAAGGTCCTTTCGACGACGATCTATATGAAGGACACTACGATGCAGATGATGAAACTCAAAAAACGACCGCATACGCAATTGCAATGAATGAAATTTTGGAAATCTTAAAACAAAAAGATTCCTTTCGATCTTTGAAAAAGACGGACGACTTTAAAATCATACGAGTAGAACATAATTATTGAATGTAATGTGCGCGAACCGAATTATAGAATCATCGATATTTTCCAATTCGATATCTATAAAGACCGCCTAGATCACCTTTAAATTTTTTAATATTAACGTGAGTTCGACGTAAGAAATCTTGGGCGAATAAGAAACTCAATGCGTTCGCTCCCGATGGGTCGCTCCGCAGCTCGCGAATTTCATAGCTAAAATGGGCTCGCGACCCGTCGAGCGACCGTAGAAGCGAGACGCTGAGTTGTTCGTTTTCGTTCCAATTCCTTCGGAATTTCCACTACAATCGCTTTCGCATTTGTTATACCGAACTCACGTTAATATTAACGTGAGTTCGACGTAAGGAGAAAAAAGAGTAAAAAACTTGTACTCAAAAGCGCCAGATCGCATATTAAACCGAATCTTCAGCAAAAAGAGGGTAAAATATGGATCTGACAACAATATATTGTGCAATAGATGATTTTTGTACACACCAAAAAATAAACTGGTACGGAAAAAAATTGAGTTCTGTTGTTCGAAAAAGAAATCGGAAATTACAGCTCAGCCTGAGTGAAGTAGCAACGATCGTAGTTTACTTTCATCTTTCTCAT
The DNA here is from genome assembly GCF_000332415.1 of Leptospira weilii serovar Ranarum str. ICFT. Lineage (GTDB taxonomy): Bacteria > Spirochaetota > Leptospiria > Leptospirales > Leptospiraceae > Leptospira > Leptospira weilii_A. The sequence continues at coordinate 138,906 of NZ_AOHC02000026.1, read as the reverse complement.
TACAGAGAATTTAAGAATTTTTATTTGATAGAAATAAAAAAGAATATGAAATCCGAATTTCCAAAAGCAGTAAGTTACAATCGTTTTGTTGAATTGATGCCCAATGCGTTAGGCGTCATAGCTTCGTTTCTATCGAATTCTTGCCTGGAAAAATGTTCCGGAATTTCATTCATCGATTCTACGATTCTCAAAGTATGTGACAATCGAAGAATTCATTCTCATAAAGTATTTAAAAATATTGCACAGCGAGGAAAATCGAGCACAGGCTGGTTCTATGGCTTTAAATTGCATTTAATCGTAAATGATCGCGGTGAATTATTATCATTTATGTTTACTCCTGGAAATGTCGACGACAGAAACTCCAAAGTAATTTTCCCACTTTCTAAAAATATTTTCGGTAAACTTTTCGGAGATAGAGGTTACATTAGCCAATCTCTTTTTGAAAGTCTTTATGAAAAAGGAATTCAACTCATTACAAAATTAAAAAAGAATATGAAGAATAAATTAATGCCCTTAGTCGACAAAATTCTTTTAAGAAAAAGAGCTATCATCGAATCGGTTAATGATGAGCTTAAAAATATATGCCAGATTCAACATACCAGACATCGCAGCTTTTTCAATTGGGCTGTTAATCTTTTAAGCGGTTTAGTTGCATATTCTTTTTTCCCAAAAAAACCGTCTCTGAATTTGAAATCTAAAGACAATTGCCAGTTCTTTCTCGCTCCTTAGGCCGAACTCACGTTAATATTAGGTTCAAAGAATGGATTTTTCTTTATAATCTATCCCAAAAGAAACTCAATGGCACTGCATTCTATGGATCGCATCGCGAGAAACTCAGTACCTCACTTCCTAAGGGGCGTTCGATGGGGATGGGTTATTGCTGCTTGATCTTTCTGATAAAGTATAATAAAGTTTTGGGACGCGGTGTAAACACAATCTGTTAGTTTTTTTGAAGTTGGAAAAATTGACGATCTTTAAGTTTAGTCTGAAATGATTCAGTTTCCGCAATTTTATATTCAACGGATCGTCTAAAATAAAATCTAAAAAGACTGCGTTCAAGGTTTCGCAGAATTCAAGGGAAAATTGTCGCTGATGGAAACTCCAAACATACTCGTTCTCTGTACCGGAAATAGTTGCCGAAGTCAGATCGCGGAAGGCTGGCTCCGTTTTTATGCGGGAAACCGCGCTCATATTTACAGCGCCGGAATTGAAACTCACGGAGTAAATCCAAAAGCGATTCAGGTGATGAAGGAAGTGGGGATCGACATTTCAAAACACACTTCCAACCATATAGACGAATATCGTAATTTAGATTTTTCTTATATTCTTACCGTATGCGATCATGCAAAAGAAAACTGTCCTTACTTACCTTCCAAGGCGATTCGTTTTCATCATAACTTTCCCGATCCCGCAAAGGCGGTTGGGGACGAGACGAAAGTGATGAATGAATTTAGAAACGTAAGAGGCATGATTCGAACCTATTCGGAAGAGTTTATAAAAAAGTTAAATCTGAATTCCTAGGCGGAAAAGATTACGGATAACGATGAAAATTTTACGGAATAATAACGATGACTACGATTTCAAAACTACTCAACCGTGAATGTCAGTGTGTTACTTTAGAAAAGAGTGCGCTGGAAAAGACGTTTTATTCTAAAATTTTAGAAACACCCGGCGCAGAGACGTTGGATTTAGATTCTTTATCCGATCGTTTCTTTTCTCCGAGCGCTTCCTTTCTCGATCCGCATGATTTGGATTCGATGAAAAAGACAATTTCGGTAATTCAGAAAATTCTTAAGTATGAAAAAGTAAGAAACGAACTTCTCAAAGAATTTCCCGAACGACTGAAAAGTCGTTTTTCCGAAGGCGGAGTTTTTTTAAGTTTCGATTTTCATCTCACTGATTCAGGACCGAAGTTGATCGAGATCAACACGAACGCGGGCGGTGCGTTTCTGCAAATGAAACTCGTAGAAGCTCAGAAAGAATGTTGTCCTGAAGTGAAAGGCATTTTACCCAAACAGGAAGAGATTGAAGAACTGGAAACCCGATTCTTTCAAACGTTCCTGGAAGAATGGAAGTCTGCAGGAAAAGAAAACCTGCCGAAGTTCATCGTGATCGTGGATAAAAATCCTACGGATCAGTTTCTTTATCCTGAATTTCTTTTGTTCCGTTCCTTATTTTTGAAACACGGAATTGACTGTGAAATCGTTTCTCCTGAATCCTTAAAATCCGCTTCGAACGGTTCTATTTCCTTTGCAGGTAGAAAGATCGATCTTATATACAATCGTCTCACCGATTTTTATCTTTCCGATTCGCAGAACGAAAAGATTCGTTCCGCTTGGGAACGGGAGAATGTGGTCGTAACTCCGAACCCGATCGATTACGAACTCTATGCAAAGAAGACAAATCTGATTTTATGGAAGAATGAGGAGTTCCTACAAAACGCAGGGATCGAAGAAGAAGATCGAATGATTTTGTCTCAATCGATTCCTTTTACCGGTTTTGTCGGAGATATGAATTCCGAACAACTTTGGTCCGAAAGAAAAAAATTCTTTTTTAAACCCGCTTCGGGTTATGGAAGTAAGGCCGTGTACCGCGGAGACAAACTCACCAAAGGAACCTTTCAGGAAATTTTGAAAGGGGAGAATATCTTTCAAGAAATGATTTTGCCTTCGGAACGAATTCTTCTCAAGGATGGAGAAAAGGTTCCTTATAAAATGGATCTAAGGATTTATGTTTACAAAGAGGAGATCCTACTTTTATCCGCGCGTTTGTATCAAGGTCAAACTACAAATTTTAGAACACCGGGCGGCGGATTCTCCCCCGTTTATGTTTTAGGTTTAAAGTCCTCTGAGCTCAACTAAGTGTTCATTTTTCCTTTTTTCAGTCGAAAAAAAAGGTCAACGTATTTCAGGCAAAGACATTTCTGATTCGCCCAGATTTCAACCGCCGAACTCACGTTAAATCAAAATATCGTTTTGAAACAAACTATGGATTTTTTCTAAAAACGAAAATAAAAGAAAGAGTAAAAAGAAATCCTAATATAGCCACCAATCCTATAAGAGAACGTTCCGTTGTCGGAAACCAGGTTCCGTTTTCTATTTTCCGATTGACCTTTTCCGTTTCCATATCCGCTACCGGCGCCCCACCCGAGACCGAAATGGAAATCTCGTATTTAGGGGAAGGATAACCGATCTTAAACGCCTTCATGTCGGAAGGTACGTCTTCCTGAATTCTTTCCTGTTTGGAGGCGCCGATAAAGGAAATTTCCATGTCCTGGGGTTTTGAAAAAACGGCTCTAAAACCTTCCCCTTTTTCGGCGAACATCCTATCTTTAAACGTTACCGTGGAAAGATTACTCGCGGGAATCGTATAAGAAATTTGTAATTCAGAACTTCCGGGAAGAATCGCCCTTTCCAATATTTTTCCGTTCGGTCCGTCCTTCAGTTGAAGAGGGATCGCCATTCTGGATTCTCCCTGAGTCAGTTGGCCGACTACTTCGGTCGCTTCGGAAGGAACGAAAATTTCGAAAGGATTTTGTTCGTCCTGATAACTTTTAGGGGGAATCGTATTGTTTGATATTAGATAAATCTTAAATACTTTCAGGAAGTCCCTGCCTCTGGAAACTTGCATGGCGGATCTAGTTCTCACGAGGGATTTTTCTCGGGTCTTTTCGTAGACTACGATTTCCTGAACGCCGGAACGAAGAACGGGTACCGGAGGAACCATCTTATTGTAATTGACGCCCGCGTAATTGGCCTGAAGAAGAATCGGAGTCCCGTCCGAAACGGTGAGTTTCGATACGACAAAAGAACCCTTGGAAGGTCCGATTTCCCGGATAGGAATCATCCCTTGTTGAAGGGCGATAATCCGAAGCGATTCTATGTTGCCGTCCTTACCCGTGGTTCCGTTTTTGATGCGGATTTTAAGTTCGAGTTCCTCGGAATAGGCGGATGTTTGTATTAGGAAAAGAAAGAATAGAATCGTAGAGAATATTTTCATCTTAAGCTCTCTCTCGCCAGTTTTATTTTAGCCCTTCAAAAAGAAAATCCTTTACACTCGCTTTTCTATCCCGACTTGTATTCTCTTTGAAACATATATTTTCCGTTTAGAAAGTTTCTTAGGAGATAACGATGGGTTGGTTGAGAAAAATTGCGGCTATATTCGGGATTCTTTTCGGATCCTTTTTGATTTTGATCTACTCGATTACATATCATCCGGATCAGGAACAACCCGCCGACGTTGTCTGTGACGAAAGCGCTCCGATCTTAAAAGCGGATTTTAAGATCAAAGTTTTGGTGTGGAACGTTCAATATCTCGCCGGTAAAAAAAGAGTTTTTTGGTACGACTTACCGAACGGCGACGGTCCGGATCTCGGACCTTCCAGAGAGGAAATCGAAGAGACTCTCAAAAAAGTAACGGACTATATTCGTTCGGAAGATCCGGATGTGATTCTTTTGCAGGAGCTTCATGACGGAGCTAAGAATACGTTTGGAGAAGATCAATTGGAAAGAGTTCTTTCGCAAATCGGATCTTCGTATGTGTGTAGAAGCGAAACCTTTTACTGGAAATCCCTTTTTGTTCCGCATCCTAAAATTTGGGGAAGTGTGGGAATGAAACTCGCGACAATCAGTAAATATAAAATTTCGGACGGGATCCGACATTCCTTACCTCTTATACCCGCGGATCCGATTTCAACCCAGTTTAATTTGAAAAGGGCGATTCTTCAGAACGATTTTCCGATCGATGGAGGAGATAAGTTCACGGTGCTGAATACCCATCTCGACGCATTCTCCCAAGGAACGGACACGATGCACAGACAGGTGGAGACGATTACAGGGCTTTTAAAAGAATTGGATCTTGCCGGTCACTACTGGGTACTGGGCGGGGATTTTAATTTACTTCCCCCCGGTTTCGATCGAAAGGCCATGCATCCTAACGGCGCTTTCTTTTATTCGGACGAACAGGAAATCAAACCTCTCTTTGATCGATGGAGTTCCGCCGTTCCATTCAATATTTTGAATGGACCTGAAAGAGAAAAATATTACACGTATTATACAAACGATCCCGCGATCGGCAAACCGGATCGGACGATCGATTATATCTTTTATTCTTCCAATTTAAAACAATCCGGATACAAGGTGGATCAGAAGGCGGTTCTTTGGACCGTTTCGGATCATTTCCCTCAAATCGGAAATTATCGAACGACTCATAGTGAGTGAGATAGCCGGAGTTAGCGAAGCGTGAACGAAGGTTCTTTGCGAAGCAAAGATGAACGACTCAGTAACACGATCCGTAGAGAGCGTTTCACTTACTTCTAAGACCGATTTATTGAAATAGGCGTCTCATTCTCTACGGATCATTCGGCAGGGAGTGCAAGTTGTTCTTGATTCCAACAGAGTTGCAAGTTTAGAATTTTATAAAATTGGAGTGTTTCCGCATTTCCAAAATTGTATGAATCGTCTAAACTTAGTTAGACGGAAGTCCGTAAATTATTAGTTAAATTATGAAATATCACTTACTCGGTTATTACCTGATTCAATTAAAAAAAATAAACTTTGGTTCATTAGTAAATAGAGAAATTTATACATGTAGTACTTGTTTAAATAGTAGCTTAATGGATAATTTCGCTCGTTCCTGGACTTGCAGTAAGGAAGACATAATGAATGCTTGTCAATCATTCACGATTGATTCTCAAACCGTTAATGAAATTCAAAGTTGGACCGATTTGAAAGACATCGAAGGGCAAACACAATATATCGAAGTTTTTAGTTCTAAAGAAGCTGCAAGAGAATATAAGAATACCTTTTTCGCACATCTGAATCGAATACATTTACTTGGAATGTATTTACCCGAATCAGAGGCGAAAAAACTAATTGAAGATTTTAATCCGGATAGTCCTCAATGCGGAGAAATCGGCATAAGAAAAATAATTAGGCAGGAAGAGATTGAATCCGAACTCGGAAAAATAGTGGGGTTTGATTTAATTGGCGTCGAAATGTCGGGGAGCTTTCATTCGTTTCAATGTCACGATTTGGAAGGCGTGTTCAAGAAGGAATTTAAAGTTGAATTTAATGATTTTGGATTGATTAAAAATGAGGAACATTGGGAAAAACTTATTGAATATGCAAATGATGAAAAAAACGGTTGTGAACCCGTTCCTTGGTATTTTGCAAAATTAAAGGAATTTGAATTGTGATAATCAGCCTTCGTCTAACTTCGTCATCGCGATATTGAAAATCCGACGGCTACATCACAAAGTAAAAAAGCTGAAACCTTCCGCAGTTTGCACGAGCGGGGTACTTTCATTATGCCGAATGCATGGGACGCAGGAAGTGCGCGTATGTTAGTCGGCTCCGGATTCTCGGCGATTACAACTACCGGTGTTATAATCAACCCCGTAAATTCATCCTAATTGTTTCTTAGGAGAAATCAGAGTGACCTTTCCCAACAGAGTCATTGGACTTTATCAAAGTATAATTTTTCTATTCTGTAAAATCGCCGACCTCTGAACCCTCGCCACTTGAAGCCAACTTGTGGGTCGGTTATGGCTGGGAGCGAATATGCTCTTCGCCCAAACTTTGTTATCCCGAATTCACGTTAAATAAAAGGATCCGCTTCCAATGTCGGATTTTCGTTGTTCTCCCGCTGCGCATCGTTCGAAAGATTGAAGTTGCCAATCCGAAGGAAAGGAATTTTTTGGATGAAGATTCAATCGACTCAGTTGGAAGGAGAATCATGAGACCTTTTAGAATATTAGGAATTCAACAAGTTGCCGTTGGCGGCGAAGACAAAAAGAAACTCGAAACTTTTTGGGTGGATATTTTGGGGCTTGAAAAAACCGGAACGTTTCAAAGTGAAAAAGAAAACGTAGACGAGGACATACTCAGAATCGGAAAGGGCGCGTATGCGGTCGAGGTCGATATTATGCAACCGATCGATGCGAATAAAAGTCCGAAGGTTCACGAACCGAAACTCAATCATATCGGACTTTGGGTGGACGACATTCACAAAGCCGTGGAATGGCTGACCGCAAAAGGAGTTCGTTTTACACCGGGTGGAATTCGCAAGGGCGCCGCCGGATACGAGGTATGTTTTATTCATCCGAAAGGAAACGAAGAATTTCCGTACTCGTCCGAAGGTGTGCTTGTGGAACTCGTGCAGGCGCCCGCAGACGTAATCAAAGCTCTCGGTTAAACGTTCTTAGAGGGGTCGCGTTCTATAAAAAGTTGTATCGAACGACAAACGCGCCGGTAAACGAACGGACTTACTGATTACCCAAAAGAAAAAAAGTTCGCATCGGGCCTTTCCCTTTGACCTCGATAATACCCCGGTCTTCAAATACGAATAAGTCTTTAAGAGATTCGTAAACCGCTTCGGAACAATGGATTTTACCGGGTTCGCCGTGCGATTCCATTCTGGAAGCGGTGTTTACGGAATCGCCCCAAAGATCGTAAACGAATTTATTCTTACCGATCACACCGGCGACGACGTCTCCCGTATGGATTCCAATTCGAATATTGAACTCGTATTTCCAGGATTTTTGAAGATCCTTAAGACCGGAAATCATATCGATTGCGGCTAACGCGATTTTTTCCGCGTGGTCCTCGGTTGCGATCGGAATTCCGCCCGCCATCATATAACAATCTCCGATGGTTTTGATCTTTTCGAGTTGGTATTTGCTCGCAATGTCGTCGAAACAAGTGAAAATCTGATTCAGAATTTCCACGAGTAGATTTGGCGTCGGGATTTGGGTGGAAAGTTTGGAAAAACCGACTATGTCGGCGAATAAAACCGTGGACTTTTTGATATAATCCGCGATCACAACTTCGCCCGCTTTTAATCTTTCGGCGGTCGACTTGGGAAGGATGTTGAGCAAAAGACTTTCCGACTTTTGTCTTTCCTTCTCCAAACCGATGTTTAGAATATTAATTTTTTCTAAAGAGTCTTTGAGTTCGCGGTTTCTTTTGGAAAGGTTTTTGTATGCGTCCGCGTTATCCACGCCGATAGCGACGTAATTGGCGAGGGTTCTTAAAATGCTGAGTTGGTTTTCGTTGAATGCGTTCTTACTATAACTTTGGATCGTAAGAATTCCGATGAATCTTTCTTCGACTTTTAAGGAAAGATAGACGGCCGACTTGGTCTTTTCGCCGAAATGTTTCTGAATGGCGGAAACATATCGGGGAAAATCCTTTTCGAGATCGTTCGTAATCAGTTCCCGATTGTTATGATAACAAAAAGACGAAGGGTTGTCTTCGGTAAGAGAATCCACCGAAGGAGCGGGAGTGTAACGTCCTTCGATCAGACTGAACTTATATTTGATTTCGTTTTTTCCTTCTTCGATGATTCCGAACGCGAGAATATCCATAGAAATCATGGACTTCGTGTTTTCATAAACGGAAGTCAGTATGATCTTAGGTTCGAGACTGGCGGTGATCATCTGTCCGATCTCGCTCAGTTGTTTTAAGTTCTGATAGGAAGAGACGAGTCTTTGATTGGAATCCTGAAGTTCCGTCTGAACTTTCATCAAACGGTTTTGAGTGGAATCCCCGATTTTCATGAGTTTGGAGGATTGTTTTAGAAGGGACTCGTAGGCGTCTCCGAGTTTACTCAGCTCTTGGAAAAGTTCCTCTTTTTCGAGGGAATCTTTCTTATCCAGGGTTCCGTTGACTTCGTTTAACAATTGGAATTCGTTTTCGAAAAACGAATTGAAGTCCTTTTGGGTCGAAGCGGGTTCCATGAAAAGTTCTAATACCGGGCCGTTTTATTTGTAGGATTTAAGTTCGAACGGAAGGGAAAGATCGGATGAAAATTCCTCTCCCGTTTCCTGCATATCGTCGTCGTCCTCTTTGTATAACCAGAGTATCTTAACCTTGCCGCTTTGATCGTGGTATTTCTGAAGAGAATCCAAAATGTCCATGATAACTTTAGACGAACTCGTATTGAAATAATCCAACTGAAATTTTACTTGGATCTGCGATTTGGAATTCATCGCGGCATTCAGCCAATCGAATACGGGTTTGTAAAATGCGATCGCATTTTCAGGATAAGATTCGCCGATAATTTCGACCGATCCGTGTTCCGTATCCAAGATAACTTCGGGAGAGGTTTTGGTCTGTTGTATATGTAGAGATTCCATTCTCAATTTTCCTTCGTAAAGTATGCAGAAAGTGTAAAGAACGAATATTTATCGTCCACCGGCGCGATATCGTAAGAAAGAGGCCCGTCCGACTTCCTCGCAATATCGATCAAACCGACTCCCGCACCTTTGCTGTCTTCGGGTCTGTTCGAGCGTAACTGTCGTTGGTAATAAATTTTTAACTCATCCCTTGACATCGAATTGATTTTCTCGCATTTAGTTTTCAACGATTCTATTTTTTCATTTAGTACAAGATTTCCGGCGGAAACATTATAGCCAATCGATTTTTCATCGACTCGAATGATGCCGACTCCGCTTTCCCTTCCGTCTTCGAGAGCCTTTCTTTCCGCAGAATAGTGTAACATGTTTTGAGCGAGTTCTATAAAAACCGCGAAGATTTTTTTAATTTTCGATTCCGTACTTAGAGACGTTCGGATCATCGAACCGAATTCAGTCAGAACTTCCTGCGATAGACGACCTTTAAAGGAAACAATGAATTGATAATCGTAGGCGTCCGTATATTGTTTAAACAGATTTAGGGACTTATTTTCCATCATTTCGTTTTAACATACTCCTATATTTTGTTCGCTTGGTCAGATTCTAAATCCGATCAAAGTTATATCGTCTCTCTGAGCCTCTCCCGCTTGGTATTCGTCCAAAAAGGAGGATAGTCGTTCCTTTTGTTCGTGTGCGGATAGGGTAAGGACGTTTTGCAAATGGGAGATCAGTCCCTTACTCGTGATCCTTTGTCTTTGTGGATTCGGTTGATCCATATAACCGTCCGTCGTGAGATAGAACATGACGGACTTTCCCTTTTCCAATTTCACTTCGTGAGTGGAATACGTTCTGGAATCCTCTTTTTGTCTTCCGCCGATCGAATGTCTATCGCCTTTAATTTCTTCGATCTTATCACCCTTTGAGAAATAGAGCGGTCTTTTGGCGCCTGCAAACAGAACTTTATCCTCGTCGATTCTACAGAAACAGATATCCATTCCGTCCAAAGAGTTTGCGCCTAACGTGTCTTGTTTTAATGCTTGTCGAACGTTTCGGTTTAGGTGTTCCAAAACCTTACCCGGATCTTTGATTCCCGCTTCGTTTACGATTTGGTTCAGCAACGTATTGCCTATCATTGACATTAACGCGCCGGGAACTCCGTGTCCAGTACAATCGACCGCCGCGAGAAAAATCGATCCTTCTTTTTTACTGAACCAGTAGAAGTCTCCCGATACGATGTCTTTCGGTCTGAAAAGAACGAACTGTTCGCGTAAGTTTTTCGCGAGAGTGTCGTTCGAAGGAAGAATCGCCTGTTGAATATTCAAAGAATATGTAATACTATCCGTGATACGCTGATTCTTGAGTTCCAGATCCGCGTTCGCTTGAGCCAATTCCCTGGTTCTTTCCCTGACCTTCTCTTCCATGTTCGCGTAGAGTAACGCGTTGTCGATGGAGATCGCGGCTTGAGAGGCAAGAATGTTCATGATCTGAAGTCGATCCGAAGTGAAAGCGCCTTCCGAAAGATTATTTTCGAGATAGAGAATTCCGGAAATTTCCCCCTGTTTGATCACGGGCGCGCAGAGGATCGATTTCGTTTTGGAATTTTTAATATATTCGTCTTTGTTAAACTTCTCGTCCTGGTGCGCGTTTCTTAAGACAAGATTTTCCTTGGTTCTTTCCACGTAGTAGATGAGAGAGATCGGAAGATTTTTGCTGCTACCGAGGGGAATACCCGTCAATACTTCGACGTCGTCTTTGGAAATCGAACCCTCGGCTTCCACATAAAGTTTTCCCTCTTTTTTCAAGATCAAAACTCCGCGTTGTGCTCCCGCGTTTTCGATCACGATCTTCATCAATTTGTCCAGGAGATTTTCCAGTTTAATCTCTCCGGAAATCGCGGTGGAACTTTTTAATACGGATTGAAGATCCAGCGTTTGACCCGAATACATTTCGGTTGCGGTGGCGGTCGTACTGGAAATCGTTCGGTGGGTGCGTAAAATTCCGGTTCCCCTTTCCCGAATAAATTCCGGAAACTTGGACTTGAGCATACTTTGTTTGAGGTTGGCTCCCCAAAGGCCGTAACGATGAAACGCTTCGTTGATAAATTCTCCCGCGATTTTAACGCTACCTTTGGAGAGCCAGAACATCGCTGCGTTCTCGCAGGCGAGCGCTTCGTCGTTTTGAAATTCGTTCTTTCTCGCCTCTCGGATCGCCGCTTCGTAGGTCCTGGCCGCCTTCCAATTTTTGTATTCCAGTCTCGCGAGTTCGGCGTCCACGAGAAGATATTTGTGATAAAAGTTTTCGGGACAACTTTCGGCCAGAGTCAGAAGATGTTTTTGATTTTCCCGAATCTTTTTAAGATATTCCTTCTTAAGATCGGGGGAAACTTTTTTGTAGTTCGCGGCTAAAGCGAGTGAATATAAGAAGTTATGTTCGAGCGGACCGTACTGACCTCCCAAATAGAGAATCATTCCGTTTGTTTCTTCCGCTTCCTGAAGCGCGAGTTGATATTCTCCGTACATCAAAAGCGAACGAACCTTCATCACCTTAAAGGTACAGATCGGAGCCAAACTTTGATGATCGTTGCACAGATCGATGTATTCTTTTTCAAGATACTCGGCGGAGGAGAAGTCGAGATGACTTCCGGTTTCCCCTCTAAGGTTGGAAAGAATGAGAGTGGTTCCGAGGATCGTATCGATCGCAAGATTGTTTTTTACCTTTCTGACGAACTTGAGAAGTTGATTGATCTTGGGTTTTAGGATTTCCAGATTTTTTCCTTGGAACATTACGTTAGACGCATCGTTCATAGCGGCGTAACTTCCGTGTAAAAACTCCCCCGAATCCAAAGCGGATTGAACGCATTTGATGTTGATATCTTCCGAAAATTTCAGGTGTTTTACGAAAGAGGACGAATAGTTGGCGAGGATGTTCGCGGCTTTTGTATATCCGCCCGAGTTTAAATATTTTTCGCTGAGTTTAACCGCGAGTTCGCAAAAATCATACGCGCCTTTGTAGTCGTTTAACTGACTGACGAGGACCATACCGTAACAGGAATAACCGTACGAGTCGGAAAGGTTTCCGTATTTCAACAAAAGGTTCGCCATCTTCAAACAGATCACCGGAAAAAGAGCGGGTTCCTTGTTGTAAGCCATCGGGATCGCGCTGATTAAAAGATTTACGGCCCAGATATGATGGAGGTCCTTCATCAAAGGAGCGTCTAACAACGATGTTACGCTTCGACCTTTTAGATTTTTTTTCGCCTCTTCGATTTCTTTTTTTACAACCTTGTCGAAACCGGAAACGGGAAGTTCAATCCCCAAAGGTTTTAGGGCCTTAATCACGGTCGGCATGGCGAGGTCGTATTTACCTTGGGCCGAATATTCGATCATCAGCAAGTTGTAGGCTTCCGCTTGTTCCACGGGAGTTTTTGCCTGTTTTAAAATATTTTGAATCGTCTCCTGGGATTCTTCGAAGTTACCGTTGAGATAAAGAATTTCTGCGAGTTCTTTGTAAACCGAATACGTGATCTCGTATTCCTTTTCCCAAAGTTCCTTGTCGTCTTTTTTCGTTTTAGAAAGGGAAAATAGAAGTTCTTTCGCTTTTTCGGAATACAACATTGCGGGTTTGTAAGCGGCGGAAAGTTTCGCTTTTTGAGCGGCTTGAATATTCAATTCTAGTAATTTTCTTTTTTCGGAATTTTCGACGATGAGTGCGGAGCCCGTGTTCAAGTGGTTTACCACGTCGAAGATCGAATCCTCCAAAGCCTTTTCGTTTAAGTTTTCGAGAAGGATTCTTCCGATCTGAAGTCGTAAGGACTTTTTTTGATCCTCGTTTAGAAGTTCGTAACTCGCTTGTTGCACACGGTCGTGTTGAAATCGGAATTGAATCGACTTTGCGGTCTGAAAATTCTTATCCTTATTTTTTTCGATTTCGACCATCGAATCTACGAGACGATAGTTGTCTCCGATCGGAACGATCAATTCCTCTTCCATGGTTTCCATAAGCGCCGCCGCGGTTTCCTTTAACGTTACGCCTAAAATTTTGGATTGGATTGCGAGATCGAAATTACTTCCGATACAAGAAGCGAGTTTTAAGGTCTCTTGGGTGCGGGGAGAAAGTTTTTTGATCCTTTTGACGAGAAGATCTACCACGTTATCCGAAATTTCCGTCTCTTTGATTTTTTCAAGATTCCAGATCCATCTTCCCAAAATCGTGGAATTTCCCTTTTGATAAAAGATGATTTCCTCTTTGGACAATTGTTTTAACAGTTCGTTGATAAAAAACGGATTCCCTCTCGTTTTGGAAAATACAACCTCCGCGAAATTTATGGTTTCTTCGGCGGGTCTGCGTAAACTGTCCGATAAAAGTTCGTTCACGTTTTCCAGACTTAGGGGTTTGAGAAGGATTTTATCCGGACGAAATCCTTCCCTTTCCAAACCCGTAATCAGGGCTGAGAAAGGATGTGTGGAATCCACTTCGTTGTCTCTGTAAGCTAATATTAAGAAAATATAATTTACGGAAGCGTCTTCGATCAGATTTTTGACAAGCTCCAAAGAAGGTGTGTCCGCCCATTGTAAATCGTCCAAAAAGATCGCGAGCGGATGATCCTGATCGGCGAAGATCTTGATAAAATTCTGAAATACCAAATAAAAACGGTTCGCGTTTTCCTGAGGTCCCAACTCCGCGACGGGGGGTTGTTCCCCGATGATGAACTCGAGTTCGGGCAAAACGTCGGTTATAACTTTTCCGTTCGCGCCTAAGGCGGTTTTGATTTTGTTTTTCCAGTCTTCGATTCTTTCAGGGGATTCCGTCAGAATTTGTTCGATCAAATTGGAGAATACTTGAATGATAGCGCTGAAGGGAACGTTACGGTTGTACTGATCGAATTTTCCGGAAATGGAATATCCTTTCGATTCGGTGAGCGGTTTGTTGATCTCTTTGACAAGGGAGGATTTGCCTACGCCGGAATAACCCGCGATCAGAACGACACTCGTCCTTCCGGTTTCCGTCATACGTTTGAATTCGTTTAACAACGCTTGAATGTATCCCTCTCTTCCGTAGAGTTTTTGAGGGATTTTGAATTCGTGGGAATAATCCCTGGCGCCCAGAGGAAAAGCGGGAGCGTCCCCGGACTCCAACCATTGGTCCCGAATGATCTCCAAGTCCGATTTGAGTCCTTCCGACGTTTGGTATCTTTCCTCCGCGGTTTTTGAGAGAAGTTTTAATACGACATGAGAAAGGGCTTCCGGAATTTCGCCTCGGACTTTACGAGGATCGACCGGAGATTTTGCGAGATGGAAGTGAACGAGTTCCAAAAGGTCCTCGCTTTCAAAAGGAAGTTTTCCGGTGAGAAGTTCGTAGAAAGTGACTCCGAGAGAATAAAAATCGCTTCTGTAATCCACGGAACGGTTCATTCTACCCGTTTGTTCCGGAGAAACGTAGTGGATACTTCCTTCGAGGCGGTTCGGATTGGACCAGGAAGTTTCTTCCTTGGAAAGTCGGGTGGAAATTCCGAAGTCCACGATTCTTAAAACTTCCGTAACCGGATTGAATATGATATTGTCCGGTTTAAGATCCTTGTGTATTACTTTTTTATTATGGATTTCTCCGAGTTTTTCCGCGAGGTCGATCGCGATTTTGAAGAAGTCGTTTAAGTTGCCCGGTTTTTTCCCGGAAAAATGTTTGAGGGAATCTCCGGGAACGAATTCCAAGATCAGTATAAAACCTTCCGGAATTTTTTCCATTCCGAACGCGTGAATCATTTTTTCGGAGGCGAGATAACTTAGAATTTCGTATTCGTTTCTAAGATTGACCACCGCAGGGTGCAATTCGTCCAAAATCGGAATGTATTTGACTACGACTTCGGTTCCGTCCTTGGATCGTACCGCTTTATAAACCTCCGTAGACGAGTCGGTGTTCATTCTCTCTTTGATTTCGTAACCATCTATTTTCATATATATCGGTTTTCTTATATTCGTTCAAAGACGAAATAAGAGTCCTCCCCAATAAAACCCGCCTCCTACGGCGGGGGTGAGGAATACATCTCCTTTTTTGAATTTTCCTTTATAATAATATTCTGATAAAACAACGGGGATCGAGGCCGCGGAAGTGTTTCCCATTCTTTCGAAGTTCATAAGAATTTTTTCCCTCGGGAACTTCGTCCTTTTGAGAACGTCCTGAACGACCACGTCCGTACCGGGATGAGGAACGACCCAATCCACGTCGTCAACGGTAAGACCGTTTTTTTCCAAAAGTAGATCCATGGACTTGAGAGTGAGATCGGCCGCGTTCGTAACGAGTTCCGGATAACTTTTCACGTAACTCGAAGGAGGGGGACCGGTTACGATGATTCCCGCCAAGTCTCCGTCGTCTTGTAAAAAGCAATCGATGATTCCGGAATTTTTATCGCCCGTGTGCTCCAAAAAAACTCCCGCAGCCGCGTCTCCCGCCGTAAATTCTCCGTAACCTCCCATTCTTGTTCTGACGGAAAAACGTTCGCTTCCGATTACAAGAGCGTTTTTAAATTTTCCAGTTCCCAAATACGCGGATGCGGTTTGAACTCCGTGAACAAATCCGGTGCAAGCGGTGCTAACGTCGAAAGCGAGCGCGTTTGTAGTCCCCGAAAGTTTGGACGCTTGCGGAGCTAGATCGGGGAGATAATAACGATCCGTCCAGTTTGCGAGAATGTAAAGATCCACGTCTTCCGGTTTTTTTCCGGCGTCTTTCAGAGCCATCTCCGCGACCTTTGCGGCCATAAACATAACGGTTTCCGTTTCGCCGGCTCTTCTTCTTTCGTTGACTCCTATGTTACCGATCACCGCTTTTTCCGCGGGATGCATTTCCGGAAATTTCAGACGGGAGCGGATCTCGTCGTTGGTAACGATTTTTTCCGGAAAATAATGACCGAAACCGGCGATACCGATTCCGTTCGACGATAAATTCTTTCCGCTCATAAAGGGCCTCTAGTAAATTCAAATTTCATTTTATTACGGAAGTCTTGTATATACCATAAATTGTTCTATGTAGATCTTTTCCGGATCCAATTCGCGTAAAACGGTCAGTTCTTCCGAGGTAACCGGAGGTTCCCGTTTGAGAGGAATGTCCTCGTCCGGAGGGAGCCAAGACGTATAACGTAATACCGCTTCCTCCGGTTCCATTTCTTCGTCGGAAGGAGGCGAGATCCAATGGGAAAACTCGAAAACGTGATCCGAGTTGGGAGTTCTTTGAAATCTACCGAATTGACAGACCGCTTCCATCACTCTGTCTCCCACCGAAGTAATGTAACTAACGTGTTTCACAAATCTTCCCCGATTTGCCTTTGCGACCACGATACAATCCGCGACCGCCGCGATGTCGTTGGCTCCGCCCGAACCCACAAGAAATTTTCCTTTGGAAGTTTTTGTGGAGTTGATATTGCCGAACCAATCCACTTCCGCCGCGCCTAAAACACCTAGGCAGTGATCGGGAACCACGGTTCCCAAAATACCCGTGATGTCGGAAAGCATCGTGCAATCTTTGGTATGCAGTTGGCTGAAAAGAAAAACGTCTCCCGTGTGCGGCTTCATCGAAAAAAAACCGAGTTCCGTGATGACCTTGACTGAAATTCCTTCTTGCTCCAAAAATCGGGCCGCGGTCCAAGCCGAGATATGAGCGGCTCCGATACCCGCGAGAATCGTTTTATAACCTTTGGTTTTGACGTATTCTTGAATCGCTCTTGCGGCGAGAATGATCATTTGCTCCGAGTCGTTCACGGTTTTCGGATCTTCCGGACGGACGGCTTTGTTTTCTTCGGGAATGTTTTTTAATTTCTTAAGACGAACGTTTCCCAGACGTTCCAGATATTCCGAGTGACCGCCTTGTAAGTTTACAAAATCTGCATACCATTTTTCCGCACGAGAAGGTGCGTTAGCCGCTTCGTTGGCTTCGATTTGAAATTCGTAGTCGTCCAGATAGGTGGAAAGCCCCTCGAAAGCGGAAACTCCCTTCAAATTGTGGACGCGCAGGGATTGGGGATGGGCGCCGAATTCCGCCACGGAAATCGCTTTGACACGATTGCCCGGGATCGTAACGAGTTCGGCAGGAAGGGAACCTCTGGGAACGATTTTTTCCACCGTCGCGATCACTCCTTGTTTGGCGGCGAGCGCTCCCCAATCTCTTTCCCCGCTCGGAGGGCAGAGAACCAGATTTCCTTCCTCGTCTCCCACGACCGCGTGTAAAAGAGTGAGGTCCGGATTTAAGGGGAGAATGTAAACCAGATCCACGCCTTTTTTACCTTTATAATTCGGAGGATGAGAGCCGTTCGTGCCGCGATGTTTGGGATCGGGAAATAAAAATGCGGTGTTGCCCAACTTGTCCAAAATCAGATCGCTTCCCAAAAGGGAGTTGGTGATAAAACCCGGAAGCCGCATCGCACCCGCCATCAACCTTTGAACGATGCTGAGAAGGGACCAGAGTTCGAGTTCGAACGGTTTACCTTCCAGTAAATTAGAATATAATGAATTAGGCGAGGGTTTCGGATAATTGTCTCCCGCAAAACCCGTGATCATTCTTTTTACGATTTTTGAGATCGTAAGCGCGTGCGCGCTGGAATGAATTCCCGCCATGCTGATGACGAATTCCGGATTTGAATATTGAAAACAACGGGCGAGGGAATAGATGAGCGCGTTGGGTCTGGACATAGTCGCCGAAAGATGCAGATACATTCCCGGACTTACCGTTTCTCGAATCATATCATCGGGATTTTTAAAGATCTTCGCGCTTTTTTCCAATGATTCTATGTTTCCCGATCTGTATGGATATGACGGACATTTCCTACCGAATCTTTCTTGCTAAAGCGTTTACCGGAAAAAGGTTCGTTATAAAAAAATTTCTTTTTTAAGAATTTGTAAATATTTTTTATACAATTCTTGCTTCGGCAAACGCCGAATGGATTGAAGCCCGTCGTAACTGTAAAAAGATTTACTTTTAAGAATGTTATAGCAAGAACTTTTTTATAAATTGAAACAAAACTCGGAATCGATTTAAGACGGATATTCTAAAAACCGAAATTAAGAATGAGAAGAAACGGGACGGTTCCGCATTTTTCATATGACTTTGTTTTTGAAGTCGAAAAGAAGATTCGAATAGTATGAAATGATTTTATAAGATGTTTTGAGTTTCCCGAGTGATCTTTTAGAGATGGCCGGCCGGATCGGATAACGGAAACGCGTAACTCTTGAGGGATGTTTCTTCGCAAAACAAAAGGAAAGGTTTTTATGTCCCGATTCAGAGGTTCAGTCCATAAACAATGACAGATATACAGATTGAATTTCCGGAGAACTATCATTTTTCAACGGAGTTATCCATACGCAAAACGGACCTCGCTCTGGACATTCACGTATCTTTTGCGTCCATTCTCGATATCGTGATGGAAGCGCATCTTCAGTTCTTTCAATATCTCGGTTTTTCGGTAACGGATATTTACGGAAAGAGTATCATCTTCGCCAATGCCAAAATTCTCTATCAAGGGGAATTACTCTATAACGATCGGGTCAAGATAGACGTCGTATTGGACAACCTGGAGGAAAAATCTTTCGATCTCACGTTCCGTCTTTCCAAGGATCAAAGAAGGGAGAAAGTAGCGCTCGTAAAAATCCGCGTTCTATTTTTCGATTATTCTATCCGTAGAGTAATACCCGTTCCCGAAGGTTTTCGAAAAATTTTCAGCGAAAGAAAAATTCCTACGTATCCGTCTCCTAAAGTCGGAAGTACGGAGGAACGCGGACAACAACGTTCGACTCACTTCGATCGGCTGGAAGTTTTGCGACTGGCTCACGGTCTCATCCTTAAGTTATACTCTTTTGAAAACAAAGAGAAAAAACCCGGAATGAAAGAACACGGGGCCCTTCTCGAACATATCCGTTCCGTCGGGATTCTTTTACCCGTTTCCATTGCGGGAGCTTGGGGAAGCAGAATTCCGTCGGAAAAGATCAAAAATATTTTAAAGGCCAAAGTGCATCTCGAAGAGCTCAGATATCTTTTGATCCTCACGCAGGATTTGGGAATCGGTTCCGTCGAAACGGAATTATCCGATTTGGAATCCATCAACGGACATTTAAAAAAATATCTGGTCCGGGTCCGAAACGGAAAGACGAGAAAACTGATTTAGAGTAAATTCTAAAATTATAATATACTAATCGGAGAATACGATGAAAAACAAGGTCGCCGTAGTGACCGGAGGAAGCACCGGAATCGGAAAAGCGGTCGTAAACGAATTCGTTTCGAAGGGCGTCAAAGTCGTGTTTTGCGGTCGTAGAGTCGAAGAGGGAAAAAAGTTGGAATCCGCGGTTCGGATTCAAGGCGGAGAAGCGTATTTTGTGGTCTGCGACGTAACTTCGGGGGAACAGGTCAAAAAGGTGGTCGACACCGCTTTGGAAAAATTCGGGAGACTGGATTTCGGGATCAACAACGCCGGAATCATGGGACTCAATCATCCCTTACACGAATATCCGGAGAATGTGTGGGACAATGTGGTTAACGTGAATCTCAAAGGGATCTGGCTTTCGATGAAGTATCAAATTCCCGAAATGATCAAGGTGGGAGGAGGAGCGGTTGTGAACGTTTCTTCGATTTCCGGAATCAACGGAGTTGTAGGAATCAATCCTTATGCGGCCGCAAAACACGGAGTTGTCGGACTTACAAAAAGCGCGGCTTTGGAATACGCAAAAAAAAATATTAGGGTCAACGCGATTTGTCCGGGTGCGGTTAAGACCGAAATTTTAGACGAACTTTTTCATCTCGCCAAGGATCCGGCGGAAGCGGAACAACAACTCGTAAAACTGCATCCTCTGCATCGGATCGCTACTCCGGAAGAAATTGCAAAGACGGTGGTTTGGCTTTGCGGCGAGGATTCTTCCTTTATCACGGGAACGGCGATTCCTGTGGACGGAGGATATTCCGCGAAATGAAAGAAGAAAAATCTTTGGATGGAAAACAGGAACGGAAAGGACGCGGTTCGATTTTAAAATACGCCCTAGAATCGATCTCTTCATTCGGTAATTTGAATGGAAATTTTACCGAAAGGATTCGGATTTTTGAATGCAATCGGAGTGCTCATACGATCGGGATGAAAAAACGGTTTATCTTAAAAAAGAAGGGAATCCGGATTTGTTCTTGAAGTCAGTCAATGACATTTTTATAATATAATTTCGGAGTTTATTTCAATTCCAAACATTTCTCCATGATTATCAACTATTTTGGCATTACGGAAAAGGGAAATTTTCGTTCGCATAACGAGGATTCGATGTATGTATCCGGAGAGATCGTAGCCGGAACGGTTTCGGGTTCTTTTTCCTCTTCCGGCGTTCGGGAGTCTCCTCTGATCCTCGCGCTTGCGGACGGAATGGGCGGACATATCTCCGGAGAAATCGCAAGTCGTATGACGCTTGAAAAACTCGCGTGGACGGAAAGGGCCATTCAGCCTTTGGAAGAATTGTCCCGCTCCGGTTGGCAGAGTTTGTTCGGCATCATCAATCACGAAATCAACGATCACGCCAAGGCGACCGGAAAACTGGGAATGGGAGCCACGTTAGTCGGCATTCTATTCGGAAAAAGAAAGGCTCTTGTTTTCAACATGGGAGACAGCAG
The DNA here is from genome assembly GCF_000332415.1 of Leptospira weilii serovar Ranarum str. ICFT. Lineage (GTDB taxonomy): Bacteria > Spirochaetota > Leptospiria > Leptospirales > Leptospiraceae > Leptospira > Leptospira weilii_A. The sequence continues at coordinate 118,151 of NZ_AOHC02000026.1, read as the reverse complement.
GGCGTATCATTTTTCCCATAAGGGAATTCGCAAAATTACGGTCGATCATTCCTTTGCGGGTCCGATCGGGGGAAATCAGAATTCGAGAAGTTACATCACGAGTTGTATCGGCGGGGGAACGGCCGATCTTCAGATGGATCTTTTCGATATTACGAATTCGTTAAGCGCCGGAGATCGGATTTTACTTTGTACGGACGGTTTGACGGACGTCATCAAAATAGACGATCTGGAGGAGATCTTAAAAAATTCGTCCAACGTGAAAGAGGCTTGTTATCATCTTTCGGAAGAGGCGAACCTAAGAATGACCAAGGACAATACTTCCGTAATCGTGATCGAAGTCCGGGAAATGCCGCTTTCCCTTTCCGAACCTTGGAAATTTATCCCAAACGAAAGAAAACCGTAAGAGTAAAAAAGAAATTTCCGTTCGGAGTTTTTTCGAAGGACGAACGAAACGGAAAATCAGATTTTCTTAATATTTCCAAAAAACCCAAACCGGCGCCCTTGCTGTACTCGGGTCTTTCTCCCTTGATTTTTTCCAGATACAATTCCTTCACTTCCTCTTCGGTGAGGGTTAAAAAATGATCCAATTTTGTCCGAAGCGAGGACGCCGTTTCCGCGCTCAGAAAGTTTGCGGTGGAAAGTTTTAGGATATGATTTTTTTCTTTGACTAAAATCAAACCGACTCCGTAACCCGCTTCCTTTTCCAAAGAATAGTGGCTTACGTTTTGAGCCATTTCCACAAACACGTTAAGGATCTTATTCTTCCTCTTTTCGTTTGCAATTCTATCTTTGAGAATTTCGGTAAGATTTCCGAGAATTTCGTGAGTCACCGCACCCTGATAATAGAGAACCGATCTTAACTTTTTTAAATAATCGTATTGTCTAAACAGTTTGTCGAATTCCATTTTGTTTTCCTTATAGAAGATCCGGCGCGGTTAGGCTTACGAAGGAAGACTGACTTCCGATCGCAAAGGCCATCGAAATCGCGTTTCGAAGTCGAACCTTTCTTGCACCTTCCGTAATATGATCGTGATCGCATTCCGGGTCCACGTCCTTGAGATTGATCGTGGGACAGATGATTTGTTTTTCGAGCATCAAAGCCGTTGCGGCGACATTGATGATTCCCGCCGCTCCGAACGTATGGCCGAAGATCGGTTTGATGGAACCGAGGGGCGCCCATTTATTCCGAGCAAGTCCGTTGTATAAAATTTTAAGAGCGCGACTTTCCGCCATATCGTTGTTAACCGTCGCGGTTCCGTGTCCGCAGAAATAATCGATATCTCCGAGTTTGAGGCCGCTGATTTTCATAAGTCGGTTTAAACCGGTCGCGGCCTTTTTACCGGAAAGATCCATTCTCATCGCGTGATCCGCTTCGTTGTAACTGAAGGTTCCCAAAACTTCCGCGTAAATTTTCGCGCCTCTTGCGATCGCGTGATCCATTCTTTCCAAACAGAGAACGGCGGCTCCTTCTCCTAATATAAATCCGTCCCGATTTCTATCGTATGGTTTGATCGCCGATTTCGGATTGTCCTTTTCGGAGGACATAACCGAACTCGCGGGATCGGAATACATCATCATCAGAGGTTTGATGAGAGGAAACTCGTGACCTCCCGCATACATGACTTCCGCTCTTCCTTTACGAATCGCTTGATAACAAAGACTGATCGCGTGATGACCGCCGACGCAGGCCGCGGTGATCGTAGTCACAAATCCTTGTATGTTCGCGTAGATTGCGGTAAGGTTGGTCGGATTGGAAGACATCGAAGTGAGAACGGAATAACGATCGAAGACGTTTAGATTTTTTTCTTCGTGATAGATTTCCCAAGCGTGTTCCCACCATGCGAGAGAAGACCTCGAAGAGGAATCGATAAAGCCGACCTTGGAAGGATCCACGGAATCCTTTTCCAATTTTGCGTCTTTCCTCGCTTCTTCCATCGCGGCCATAATCGCGAACGTTTCGAGATTGTAATGTTTTGCGTATTTTTCGTCCAAATCGGGTAGGAACTTTTTCCATTCAAAGTCGTTCATCTCCGCCGCGACTTTTACGGGCATGTCGTCGGTTTGAAACCGAGTGATCGTATTTATCTGCGAGTTCCCTTCGGAAAGATTTTTCCAAAACGTATCCACCGAATACGTGTTCGGAAGAATGACTCCGATTCCGGTTATTACGACTCTCGAATTGTGATTGGTTTTAGGTTTATCCATACTTTTTTGATCTTACGGCTCGTTTGCAATCAAGCGCGAATAACGTGTATTTTTCTTTTTGTGGTTTTTATCCTTCTTATAACGGAATTATAATTTCATTACGAATTTACTTTTACTTCTTTAGACAAAACGTCCACTGAAAAAAATATATTCGGATATTCGGTTTTCCGCAGCGGAGTTCGGCTTTTGCGAAGATGGAAAGAACGATTCGCCCGAAATTTGGAGTTTATAAGAAACTCCGAATACCGTTTTTTGATTCGATTTAAGAAGATAATTTTAAGTAAGAAGTTGGACGATAAAAATCAAATCAAAAAAACGAAACGGATCGTTTTTATATTTTTTTAAGATCTTTCGTTTTCAAAATCGGAGGTTCGTAGATGGAGAATCCGAGAATATTCTAAAATACGATTGTTTTCTTTTTGAAAATGTGGCTCGAGTAATCGTTGTTATATCCCATAAGAACTCGTTCGGTGGAAAATAATTCCGCGGTATTTTTTGTACCCAAGAACGTTAAGTGATGAAACCGCCACTCAATCGGTCGAATGGTAACAGAGTTTACGGACGACTTTTAATAATTCCTCCGAGTTCCAAGGTTTGTGGAGGACGGCGAACGTCCCCGCTTCTTTTTGAACCTTATCGAAAATTCCCTCTTCGATATGCCCCGTAACGAGGATGGAAGGGATTCCGGGATATTTTTTATGCACCTTGATTAAGAACTCGTCTCCGTTCGTAATCGGCATCAGCCAGTCCGAAACGATTAAGACCACTTTCGTTCCGTTTGAAAACAACTCGTCTATCACTTCCAAACCTTCGATCGCGTCCTGGGCCGTTTCGAAAATAAACTCGTGACCGAGTTTATTTTTCAATTCCTGCACCAATGAAATCAAAATGATCGGTTCGTCGTCCACACAGAGGATCACGTTCGGTTCGTTTGTTAAATCCAATTCCGTATCTTCCCCTAACACGTGTTATGCGGCTCTAAGCCATACGCTGAATTTTGTTCGACCGGGTGCGGATTGGAACTCGATTTTGCCGCCGAAATTTTCGATGATTTTTTTACAAATGTCAAGTCCGAGCCCCATACCTTCTCCGTGTTTTTTGGTCGTAAAAAAAGGATCGAAAATTTTGTCTTGAATCGCTTCCGGAATTCCCGCTCCCGAGTCCGTCCAGGAAACCACGATCCAAGAGTCCCGTTCTTCCGTCGTAATTTCTATTTTTCCCTTGTAGTTCATGGATTGAAGGGCGTTGTTGAGAAGATTGATCCATACTTGATTCAATTTGTCCGCTTCGCCTAAACATCGTTTGTCGGTTCCGTAATTTTTTACGACCTCGATTCCGTAGTGCAATTTATGATGGTACAGTATGAGGATGTTTTCGATTTCGGTCCGAATGTCGACGGCGGAAAGTTCTCCGTCCGTGGTTTCCGTTTCCGGACGCAGATAACTCTTAAGAGCGCTTACGACTCTGGAAGCCTTATCCGTCGCGATTCCAATTACGTTGTTTACTCGAACGATGGTGATAAAGGAAGTTACCGCCGTGAGAATTTCGGCGATTTTTTCCGATTGTAATAAAGGAATCAAATCATCTCCTAATTTGTGTATACCCAGATCCGTTACCGTACGAGAGATCAGGTTCGGATTTTTAATTCCGGACTTTTCCAGATCGGCCGCCAACTCCCGCCAAATTCCTCGATTGGAAAGAATTGAAGATTCGGATATGTGTTTCAAACTTTCTTCCAAGATCGTAGTGAAACGTTCCGAATCTTCCGGGCTTAAACTCGAAAGTAAGGAAGGAACGTTTTTCAATTCGTGATTTACTACTTCCGATACGGTTCTTGAGGACGAAGAAATCGCACCGAGAGGAGTGTTCAACTCGTGGCTGACTCCGGCAGCTAACTGACCTAAGGCGGCTAATTTTTCGGAAAACACAAGCTGATTTTGAGTATCCCGGAGATTTCGCATTAATTTTTCGAGACTATCCACCGCGTTTACGAGATCCTCGTTTGATTTTGCAAGTTCCGCCGTTCTAGTCTTCACTTTTTGTTCCAAGTTTGCATTGAGTTCCAGGATCATGGTTTCGTTTTCTTTGTTTCTCGTATGATTGACGATGAAAATCGTTCCGAGTCCGATCAGAATCGCTACTGTGGAAAATAAGATCATGTCTGCGCCGCTTTCGGTTTTTTTGACCGGCATACCGATTTCGAGAATTCCCCTGACGTCTCCGACCTTCCAATCCTTTTTCGGAGATTCGGGATGTGTGTTGTGACATTGAATACAAGAGGTTTGCATTCGATCCGCAAGCGCGTATCGAACGTAAGGAATCGAATCGATCGTTTGAAACGTGTAGTAGGGAATTTCCGGGTCCTTTTGCAAACGGATCAGGGCTTCTTTTTGAAAATCGTCGAGACCTCCTTTTTTGCCTCGAGTGGGAAACGGATAGTCGCTGTATAACTCGACTCGGATTCCCGCAAATTGATGCGTTAGGTGTTCTCCGAATTCTTTCACGATCGTCGCCGGGAGAGGAATGCTTTTCGGTACGGTTTTGTATTTGTAAGTGACTTCCGTTCCTTCCTGTAACGCTTTGTTTACGATGTTATCCGAATAATAAATCCGAAGCGCCAACATCTGTTCGGCGACGGTTTTTACGTTTCGTATCGCGGTCGTATCCGTATTCTTTTTTTGATAGTAGAAGAGTAAAATTCCGAGGAGAAGGATCAGTAAGATGCAGCCCAAAAGAAAAGGTAGAAAGATACGAGTTTCTATTTTTAGAAAATTAAAGTTCATTCCCAGAAAGAACGGTTTTTTTGAACTCATGATTTCTGCCTATTTTTCTTTTACGATTCGATTCTACGACCGCAAACCAGCGTTTATATCCGATTGATTTCGTTTTAGCTTTTTTGTTAAAACGAATGGAAGTGCGAGTTCCAAAGAACTCTTATCCATTCAATAGACGAATAAAATTCAAAAAATGAATTCGCGTTTCAAGGGGTTAGGGGTTTCAAGTGGCTAGGAGTTAGGGATTAGGGATTAGGTTTTTAAATCAAAATCTATCCTGTTTTCCATCCGACCCTACTGTTTCAAGGGGTTAGGGATTAGGAACTAGGGGGTTAGGTTTTTAAATCAAAATCTATCCTGTTTTCCATCCGACCCACGTGTGTGTTTCAAGGGGTTAGGGATTAGGAATTAGGGGTTAGGTTTTTAAATCAAAATCTATCCTGTTTTCCATCCGACCCCACGTGTGTGGGGAATAGGGAACGTTTAGTTTGTTCTCTCCTATAGAACAACGGTTCAACCCCACGTGTGTGGGGAATAGTGCATAGTTTGGATTTGCAACTTTTCTAATCTCGGTTCAACCCCACGTGTGCGTTTTAGGGATTAGCAATTAGGAATTAGCGGTTAGGTTTTTAAATCAAAATCTATCCTGTTTTCCATCCGACCCCACGTGTGTGGGGAATAGACGTTCGAGTTGTGCGTCTCTAAACGTCGGCTCGGTTCAACCCCACGTGTGTGTTTTAGGGATTAGCAATTAGGAATTAGGGGTTAGGTTTTTAAATCAAAATCCATCCTATTTTCCATCTGACCCTACGTGTGTGGGGAATAGAACGAACCTCGATTTTTTTCGTGAGAGGTTTTCCATCTGACCCCACGTGTGTGGGGAATAGGACGCTTTAAAAATATATCTTTTTTTCGCTCACGGTTCAACCCCACGTGTGTGGGGAATAGGTTCGCTGCGTCGCGGATTAGAACGGACACGGCGGTTCAACCCCACGTGTGTGGGGAATAGGATCCCTCTGGTTTGATTAATTCCTCGGCCATCGGTTCAACCCCACGTGTGCGTTTTAGGGATTAGCAATTAGGAATTAGCGGTTAGGTTTTTAAATCAAAATCTATCCTGTTTTCCATCCGACCCCACGTGTGTGGGGAATAGACGTTCGAGTTGTGCGTCTCTAAACGTCGGCTCGGTTCAACCCCACGTGTGTGTTTCAAGGGGTTAGGGATTAGGAACTAGGGGTTAGGTTTTTAAATCAAAATCCATCCTGTTTTCCATCCGACCCTACGTGTGTGGGGAATAGTTTCACGAGATAGGAGCATAACGCACTTGTCGCGGTTCAACCCCACGTGTGTGTTTTAGGGATTAGCAATTAGGAATTAGCGGTTAGGTTTTTAAATCAAAATCTATCCTGTTTTCCATCCGACCCCACGTGTGTGGGGAATAGTTTTGGAGTGTCCATTTTTATAACCTCTGGGGCGGTTCAACCCCACGTGTGTGGGGAATAGTAGAACAGCAAGCCACAAACGAAGTTGGATTTCGGTTCAACCCCACGTGTGTGGGGAATAGCCCGAGACCATGCGTCTATCAGGTGAACATTTCGGTTCAACCCCACGTGTGCGTTTCAAGGGGTTAGCAATTAGGAATTAGTGGTTAGGTTTTTAAATCAAAATCTATCCTATTTTCCATCTGACCCCACGTGTGTGGGGAATAGGACGCGGTGCAGAGGGATATAACCATTAATCACGGTTCAACCCCACGTGTGTGGGGAATAGAAGATATTACACCCGAACTCGCTGAAGTAATCCGGTTCAACCCCACGTGTGTGGGGAATAGACCGATCGCCTTGATTTCCATCAGGAGCTTGACGGTTCAACCCCACGTGTGTGGGGAATAGCACTCACTAAATTTTTCCTTACAAATACTCGCCGGTTCAACCCCACGTGTGTGGGGAATAGTACGCATGGAACACACAAAGGCGCGTCACGCTCGGTTCAACCCCACGTGTGTGGGGAATAGATCAAACTACTGATAAGAAAACGAAACTTTCTCGGTTCAACCCCACGTGTGTGGGGAATAGCTTGCCGACTCGGATTCGGCTTCCGTTTTATTCGGTTCAACCCCACGTGTGTGTTTCAAGGGATTAGCAATTAGGAATTAGCAGTTAGGTTTTTAAATCAAAATCTATCCTATTTTCCATCTGACCCTACGTGTGTGTTTCAAGGGGTTAGGGATTAGGAACTAGGGGGTTAGGTTTTTAAATCAAAATCTATCCTATTTTCCATCTGACCCCACGGTTTCAAGGGGTTAGGGATTAGGAATTAGGGGTTAGGTTTTTAAATCAAAATCTATCCTGTTTTCCATCCGACCCCACGGTTTCAAGGGGTTAGGGATTAGGAATTAGGGGTTAGGTTTTTAAATCAAAATCTATCCTGTTTTCCATCCGACCCTACGTGTGTGTTTCAAGGGGTTAGGGATTAGGAATTAGGGGTTAGGTTTTTAAATCAAAATCCATCCTGTTTTCCATCCGACCCCACGGTTTCAAGGGGTTAGGGATTAGAAATTAGCGGTTAGGTTTTTAAATCAAAATCTATCCTGTTTTCCATCCGACCCTACGTGTGTGTTTCAAGGGATTAGGGGTTAGGAACTAGGGGTTAGGTTTTTAAATCAAAATCTATCCTATTTTCCATCTGACCCTACGTGTGTGGGGAATAGTTCCTGAATTTGTGGTTTAAGCCAATTTAAGACGGTTCAACCCCACGTGTGTGGGGAATAGTCGACTGGATCTGTAACACCAAAAACACAAGACGGTTCAACCCCACGTGTGTGGGGAATAGGTGCGCTGGATGCGGCGAATGCGGAGATCAAACGGTTCAACCCCACGTGTGTGGGGAATAGGGGCTTCGAAGGCAAACATAAACTAACCTTAGCGGTTCAACCCCACGTGTGTGGGGAATAGCCTATGATCGCACGAGTAGCTTTCCCTTCTACGGTTCAACCCCACGTGTGTGGGGAATAGAATCCGCGGATCGAGCGATTGTTCGGGCAATACGGTTCAACCCCACGTGTGTGGGGAATAGCAAGAAGTGCTCGACAAATCCAAGAACGTGTTCGGTTCAACCCCACGTGTGTGGGGAATAGAGCATGGATATAGAAATAGGAATCCGCGCGAGCGGTTCAACCCCACGTGTGTGGGGAATAGCAATCTTCTTACACAGCCGCAAGGGCAGCATTCGGTTCAACCCCACGTGTGTGGGGAATAGAAGCTCGCCTTTTTGCACGAATTGTGTTATCGCGGTTCAACCCCACGTGTGTGGGGAATAGAATGTCGGCATACTAAAAACGGGTTTACCAGTCGGTTCAACCCCACGTGTGTGGGGAATAGATTTTTGTAACCCTGGGAGGCAACATCAATTGCGGTTCAACCCCACGTGTGTGGGGAATAGCAGATATTCTTCTCCCGATTCGCGCCAACTACGGTTCAACCCCACGTGTACGTTTTAGGGATTAGCAATTAGGAATTAGCGGTTAGGTTTTTAAATCAAAATCTATCCTGTTTTCCATCCGACCCCACGGTTTCAAGGGGTTAGGGGTTAGGTTTTTAAATCAAAATCTATCCTATTTTCCATCTGACCCTACGTGTGTGGGGAATAGTTCCTGAATTTGTGGTTTAAGCCAATTTAATACGGTTCAACCCCCACGTGTGTGGGGAATAGCTATTACGGTGTTTTCTTGTATTTGTTTCAGACGGTTCAACCCCACGTGTGTGGGGAATAGAACGAGGTGAGCTACAGCGCGGAAGGATTTTCGGTTCAACCCCACGTGTGTGGGGAATAGAGGATCAAGTGGAGAGATGTGTAAAAGTCCGTCGGTTCAACCCCACGTGTGTGGGGAAAATAGGAGATAAGATTCGTTATAATTCGATTCAAGAGCGGTTCAACCCCACGTGTGTGGGGAATAGTTCCCGCGATTTCGTGATAAATTTCTTCGGCTCGGTTCAACCCCACGTGTGTGGGGAATAGCGGAGATTGCGCCGGAATCTTTCGCGGCCTTCGCGGTTCAACCCCACGTGTGTGGGGAATAGGGCAAGAACGTAGGCGGCGCTTCGGTTCATTATGGTTCAACCCCACGTGTGTGGGGAATAGTTTTTTAATCTGAGAATCGAGCTTTTTCCACTCGGTTCAACCCCACGTGTGTGGGGAATAGGAATGTTCGCGAACTTTCGTAGGATCACCGTCCGGTTCAACCCCACGTGTGTGGGGAATAGCGCGGGCCGCCTTCCCCGACCGGTTCAACCCCACGTGTGTGGGGAATAGTAAAACTACTTCCCCGTAGAGGACTTCTTCGCCGGTTCAACCCCACGTGTGTGGGGAATAGAAATCTTAGTGAACGTGAAAGAGCCTACGATGCGGTTCAACCCCACGTGTGTGGGGAATAGTAAGATTCACCGGTTCGAATTTGATCGCCCAGCGGTTCAACCCCACGTGTGTGGGGAATAGGCGGACATACGGCGGGCGCGCACGGTAAAAACGGTTCAACCCCACGTGTGTGGGGAATAGACCCGAAGACTTTCGACAATACCTTAAACGAACGGTTCAACCCCACGTGTGTGGGGAATAGTAACCAGTCCGGCCTCCCGGACTGACAAATCTCGGTTCAACCCCACGTGTGTGGGGAATAGGATTTCCTCACCACCTACTCCCAGAAATTCATCGGTTCAACCCCACGTGTGTGGGGAATAGTCTGGATTGCTGATGCAAGAGCTTGCAAGGTTCGGTTCAACCCCACGTGTGTGGGGAATAGCTAACGGAACGATTTATTTTATCGTAACAAAACGGTTCAACCCCACGTGTGTGGGGAATAGAAATGTCTGATACCGCGAATAGTGCAGGTTCACGGTTCAACCCCACGTGTGTGGGGAATAGTGATAGATTGCAATCCATTCGGAAGCATGTTTCGGTTCAACCCCACGTGTGTGGGGAATAGTGAAAAAGATAAACGTTTTGACCGGATGTTTCCGGTTCAACCCCACGTGTGTGGGGAATAGTAGGAAAAACCGGCAAAATTTTGTCATTCTGTCGGTTCAACCCCACGTGTGCGTTTTAGGGATTAGCAATTAGGAATTAGCGGTTAGGTTTTTAAATCAAAATCTATCCTGTTTTCCATCCGACCCCACGTGTGTGGGGAATAGTTTTCGACTTCCGATCTGGACATCCCCATAGTCGGTTCAACCCCACGTGTGGGGAATAGCCGGTTATCCAAGTGACCTCTACGCAGATCGTCGGTTCAACCCCACGTGGGTGGGGAATAGTTGTTGGAATAATCAGAATCGGCTTTTTTCCCGGTTCAACCCCACGTGTGTGGGGAATAGGAGGAAACAAAACAAGAACAGTCTTCTTCGATCGGTTCAACCCCACGTGTGTGGGGAATAGGAATAATCTGTGAAGCGCGCCGCGGTTTGATTTGGTTCAACCCCACGTGTGTGGGGAATAGCAGAATGGGTCTGGTTGGAAAATTCCCCACTGCGGTTCAACCCCACGTGTGTGGGGAATAGCAGAAAGGTTTGGTCAAAAATACGCAATCTGCCGGTTCAACCCCACGTGTGTGGGGAATAGTATTAACTATCGAACGGGGGTAAAAATTGGCACGGTTCAACCCCACGTGTGTGGGGAATAGGATCTCGGAGAAGGTGTTACTCGCATAGGATCCGGTTCAACCCCACGTGTGTGGGGAATAGTCAGACCCGCAGTTCGGAGCGGATTCAAATCACGGTTCAACCCCACGTGTGTGGGGAATAGTCGCAGCATCGTGAGCACTGCGGCGCCATTGGCGGTTCAACCCCACGTGTGTGGGGAATAGAACTTCCGAAACTTGGTTTCGGATCATTTGGACGGTTCAACCCCACGTGTGTGGGGAATAGAACGAGGTGAGCTACAGCGCGGAAGGATTTTCGGTTCAACCCCACGTGTGTGGGGAATAGTTGTGACCAATCCGATACGCACGGTTATTGTCCGGTTCAACCCCACGTGTGTGGGGAATAGTCTTTTAGGAGTATGATCATATTCCCCCCACTCGGTTCAACCCCACGTGTGTGGGGAATAGGCGCCCGTGAAAATGTCCACGCCATTCAAAACCGGTTCAACCCCACGTGTGTGGGGAATAGGCTTTCTGACAGCGAGTGCGACAACGGCAAATCGGTTCAACCCCACGTGTGTGGGGAATAGTTTTTATTCGACTGTTTGGAAGAATCAGCGTTCGGTTCAACCCCACGTGTGTGGGGAATAGTTCCTAAAATGAATCGAAAAGGTCCTATAATACGGTTCAACCCCACGTGTGTGGGGAATAGAACATCCTCATTCGGTCCGAAGCAAGCCGGATCGGTTCAACCCCACGTGTGTGGGGAATAGAATCGTTGGGTTATAATGCAAGGCGAAAACCACGGTTCAACCCCACGTGTGTGGGGAATAGTTCTAAGTTTACTTTTCGTTTCTGCATTTGGTCGGTTCAACCCCACGTGTGTGGGGAATAGGAGGTCAACTCTGATACTCAATCGTCTGAGAACGGTTCAACCCCACGTGTGTGGGGAATAGGCTAAAGACTTGTATAGTAAAATTGAATATTATGTCTAAGGAATATTGTCGTTTGATCCATTTTCCTTAGGAATGATTTTGTTTTTCGCAAAAAAAAATCGAAGTTTAGGAAGGGACAAGCGCCGTTATCGGGTTCCAAATCAAAACATACTTCGTTTCCCCGGTCCAAACAAGGAGCATCGACTGTCCAAAATTCTTTTAATACCCAATATGTAATGTTGGTTCCCGGACCTAATAAAAGAAGACGATTGTCTACCGAATTGGATAATTCTTGGAGATTTCGGTTTCGCATAACATGTATAAAATCGGGACTGAGAGATCGGAATATTAGAAAAAAATGTATTTCAAAATCGTTTTTATTTTTCAGAGATAATTCGAAAATTTCATCTTCGGATAAAATTTAACTCCGCCAAACAAACTTGCTTTTACTTTTTTACAAATCGAACCATAGGATTCATTTGGCAAAATATTAAATTAACGTGAATTCGGTATAAGAAAGTTTGGGCGAATCCGGCCTTGGCAGGCCGGACCGCGCTTTCAGCTATAGTCAATAAATTGCATGAAAGAAACGTTATACGATATATCGTCTTCAGTTTCAATTTATTGACTCCGCTTCAATCGCTTTCGCATTGGTTACGCAGAATTCAAGTTAAATTAAAAAATTATAATTTTCTACTTTGAAAGAGATAAAAATGAAATGTTCAAATTGCAACAAGATACAATCGACTATTATCTCAATTCTTACTTACGAAAAAAAACCGAATTTCTGTGTTCGGAATGTTAAATCCAAAGAATGCCGCAGCTAAACGATATTGCAAAAATTGACAAACAATTAACCGCATTACAAAAACAAGAAAACGAATTCGAGGAAATAGTACAAGTTTCCGAGGAGCCGGATCTAAGCCGATTCGGCACCGTGTCTTCGATGATGTTTACCCCTAAAAAACGATTGGATTCAATTCAACCAATTCATAAAAATCCAATAGATCAAAAGCAAAAACGATTCGATTCGTTTACCAAAAGAGAAAAGTTCATTTATCAACGGAACTACGGGAGGAAAATTATGAACTCGCCTCTAAACTACACGCCCCGTTGAATCCATTGGAAAATCAGAGTCTGCCCTAAAACTCAAAACAATCGCAGCGATTCTGATAAAATCGGATAATTTTGAAACAAGCTCTTAGACTCTCGCCAAAAGTAACATCCCGCAACCGAACGCCTTACCCGAACCGATCCCTTGGGCGTAGGCTCTTTTAAAGTCGCCCGGATTTGTGACTCGTAAAACGCCCGAAAAAGCGACCGTATGAATTTTGATATCGTGTATGATTCCGGCTTCGTCTTTTTTTTGCGTTATCTGAAACCGCGAAATTTCTTGACCGTGGGTAAACGCCGAATTCCAATAATCGGTTTCTCCCTTTTGATTTTTGACTTCAGTCTGAATGAGTTCGAAACCGGCGCTATAGTCCGCCGAGCGCGGATTGTTTCCCTGTCTTTTCAGCCATTCGATCTGCTCTTGTTCCTCATAAATTCCTACTTTTTTCATATTTTTTAACTGTTTCTTTTTCTTTTCCAAACGGAATGAGTCTTTCTTTTCTTGAGGAAGTGCGGCGACCAATTCTTCTAATTTTCTCTTACCTACCATATATTCCTTATGTTTGGCTCGGGAATATTCTTTGGGATAATCTTTGAGTTCCTCTTCAAAAAGCGCCCGATAGTTGAGAATTTTTTTAGTAGGATTTGCAATCAGAGAAAAACGGAAAATCGCACCTTCTTGAATAAAAGAATTCGGATCAATATTATCTTTTACTTGCGGAATACCTAATAAAACCGGTCGATCTGCAAACGCGTCGTTCCAGTCGGGTTTTATTTTAGAAAATACTAATATTCTAGGTTGGATCGACGTTTCATTTCGATTCAGATCGAATCTGTACAAAAAAGGGGCTTCTTGTTTTTGTGCCGGGTCGCTCGGGAAAGCTTTCCATAAATCTTTATGTACATTATAAGGGTTTCGGAGCCAGTCGGCGGTTTTTCGGGATTTGACGTTCAGCTCGAGTTTGGTCAGGAACATTTAGGTAGATCTCCTAATTTTTTAGAATCAAATTGCACGTATCTGGAAGCGAACTTTCTTTCGGCAAAAGAAGATATTAATTGATCCATCCTAATTGAGCCTTCCATTGTTTTCGCCTCTAACACATAACGAAATCTTTCCGGGATTTTAATTTTGTCTTTTTCATCACTCTCGATCGTTGGTAAATAGGGATATGCCGCCAATGCTTCTTCCAGTGATTTATTTTTGACCAAGCCATCTTTTAAATAAACTCCGGGTGAAGGCACAAATGCTTTTCTGCCTAAAGATAAAGTCCATACAGGATTTAAGAAAGAATGATGAATCTTTTCTAGTAAACTATCGTCTCCTTCCAAGCCGACTAAAAACATAGCATCGGCCAGATAATACCTCTTAGTCACAGCCGTACTATGAATTTTAGATTCGTCGGCGGAAATGATTTCTTGTGCCGTATGATAATCATAGCGCAGGATGCCCGGTTTATCAATACGAACCCCCATTCGTAATTTGGTAAGAGGTTCTAAATTTTTTTCCCAATCCGTTCTTTCAATACCTAACGACGCACTGACTAATCCAAGAACGCCGGACTTGGAAGGTTCTAAGTCCGTGTCTCTTTCATCAAAACGACTTCGTGTTCCCCAGGATTGTAAGGGACCGGCAAGTCTCAATAGAAGTGTCGACATTCTTATCCTCTTATATTTTTCTTAACTTCTGCAATGGTCTGTTGGATTAGATGATCAAGACTATCTACCGATGTCCCCACTTTTGATTTTGTATCATCGGCTAAATTGAGAATAAATGTTTTGCCTGCTTGCCCGTAAGCTTTGTCGAGTTTTTCCCACTTAGTTTCAAACCTGTTAATAGAGACCTCCGTTAAAGACTTATCCGTTAAATCGTTTTTCCCAATCGGTTTTTCAAAAGCATTAGCCAAATTTCGCGGATCGGCATTTTGACGAACGGTAAACACAACGTAGTCCGGATCATTATGCGCTGCGAATGTGTTTTGTTTGCCCGTAGGCTTTGATTTAACGAAAGCTTTTAGAAATGCTTCGATACCTCGAATCGGAAGGTCGTCGTCTTTTTCGTGGTTGAGATTGTAGAATAATTTATCGATATCAAGCGACGAATAACGGTAATAACACGATGAATTGAATTCGACCGTACCCATCATACCTGCGCCGCTGTCGTCTTGATTCAATTCATCGACTGCCGTAAAAAAATCAAACTCTCTTTTAATTGCGTTAGTTGAAATAGCGTGAGACACCTGGCAGGCCGCATTGTCTCGATCCGCATTCTCCGGTTTCAGTTCGGCAAGCATTCTACCAAAAAGGGCTATATCCACCGATCTTCTTGCCGATCCAATTACTTTACTAAATTCTTTCTTAATTTCAGCCGGGACTTCGGTTTTTCCCGCGTCTTTCTTTTTTTTCTTTAATTCTTCTTGTAACTCTTTTAAATCTTTTTTTAGTTTTTCTTTCTCTTTTTCATCTTCCGCATTTTCGCTTTCTTTTTTAATATCTTCAATTCTTTCTTCTACTTCTTGAATTTCATTCATAGCTTTTAGTTTTGTTTCGGAAGCAAACTCGGTCAATTGATCCTTATTTTCGTTACAAATCCTTGCAAATTCCCGGCCTTCGTTTTGAGAAATAAAAACAAGAGTTTTCGAAAGGTGGGGTTTTTTAGGATCGGATTTTAGAATACAATTAATCGCAAGTTGACCCATCGGAATCGCTTCTTCCCGCTTAAAAGAATAATTATCTACCAGACAGTCTTCAACGATTTTGGAAAGTCTTTTCGTTCGGGTAGCAAGTTCTTCCTTAGATAATAACTGAAACTCGCTTATATATTTTCTAACCGATCTTTTCCAAGATTGACTGCTTACTCGCCCTCGGAGGAATTCTCCGAACATTGTGTCCTTCGGTGCGCCCGTATCGTCCCTATTCAAATTTGCCGGTGCAAAGTTTTGTAATATATGAATCTCTAATAAATTTTTCATTCTCATCTCCTTTGATTATCTTATGATTCTGATTTTGTCATTGAAAAGTTTTTGTAAAAACTTCTACTCCATTTTTGTTGAACCCATTTATCCGTCCGGTTCCAATACTTGACGTGGTACAACAGTAAAGTCCAGTTGATTGATTTTCCCTTGAGTAGAGAAATCATTTGTCGAAGTCTATAAGCTAATTCTTCTTCGTCGCTCTCTAAAAGGTTAATGAATCTTTGTTCGATACTTTTGGATTCGTCGTTTTCTTTATACAGCTGAAAGATTGTAGCGCCTAAATTCCGTTTGGTTGAGAGGCTACCGTCTTCAATCTTGTGAAGTGCAAAAAGGCCGGCTACTAGGTAGTAAGCTTTTCTTTTCCATTCTCCTAAATTTTCAACAGCCCATTCAACGTAAGGATACGACTTCGGATAAGTAGTCAAATCGTAGGAAAGACTTCTTCTCAGTTCAGCCATTGCCTTTGTGTTTTCTTCGGAAAGCTTTTGTAACACTTTGATAAATTTTATTTCATTTTCAAATTTTTCCTCAGACATTTTCTTCTCCATTGATTAATTTGCTTAGATACAAACAATGTATGTCGATTGTTCGTTGGGCGATTGCTATCGCTTTCATCGAATCGACGTTAATACCAATGCTATCGCAAGTTTTTTGCCAAGAGATATTGACCGTCTCGATAAGTTTTTGTAACCACCAGTTTTCATTGTCCTCAGGAGTTAAATGGGTGAACTGCGAAAGGAAAGTTGAGAATTGAGATTCTAGCGTAGACCAATAAGTTATCGTAGATGGAAGTTTTTGGATAGTCGCTCTTAATTTAGTTATGAGCGGTTGTTCTTTAGGAGGCGGAGGATTTGATACTTTCTTCCATAAAAGATTTTTTTTATTTTCTTTTTCATCTTTTAATAAAGGCTCAGTTAATATCAATAAATCAAAGGTTGCCTTTTTAAGAAAGGAGAACGTTTTTTCCGAATCTATTAATATTTTATTGAGAGATTCGACATATCTGCGGTTCTTTATGATTATATTTGATATATTATAATGTTCGCTTCTGTATAATTCAATTTTTCCTTTATTTGAAACTTGACCATAAAATGATAATTTTATAGGTTCTTTACTTTGTATATCCGATACCAACTCGGATGAATGGTTTAATACTTTTGAGACTAAATCGCCGTTATTCGCTTGAGGGAGAATGGAGTTAAAGTCCCTCCATAACGCCTTATCTTTATTTAGGTTAATACTTATTAACCCTTTCTTAATGCTTTTTTTATAGGAAACCATCGGATCAAAGAGAATGTTCGTTTCTCTGTTAATTGAAATTCCGGAAGCATACAAAATATTTTTAATTATGATTCGATCATCGACTTTTTCAGGTAGGACTTTTATAGAACGGCTTATCCAAGTATATAAATTTGTGAATCCAAGAATGGATTCTTTGGCTCCCTGACAATCCTCTTTCTCTTCTCCTTTTTTTCCTTTTGTTATTGTGACTTTTCCTTTCATATATTTTAAATTCATTTTTTGACTATCTCGTTCCCAAACAGGCGTATCAATGTCCGCTTCTTTGTTATTGTAAGTCACAAGGTTTAGACAAAAGGTCTCATGTAAATCCTTTCCTTTAGAAATCATAATTGCGGAAGTAGCGGAAGGTGCGCTACCCTGAGAATATTGTATTTTACGGATGAGACCGCCTAAAGTGAAGTTCTGATGTTCTAAAATTTTCTTAACGATTAACGAGGGGGAGGCTATTTCTTCGCATTCCGCAAAATTCTTTCTATTATTATGATTATATAATGTACTCGTCGAACCGCTTCCGGATTCGGCGGTAAGAATGTGCCAATGTTTCATAAACTCATTCGGTAAATCCGCAACCTGATAGAACGGATACTTCGGATGAAACAAATCAAATCGATCTTTCCACTTTTCGAGATAGTCTAGGATTTCTTTTTCAGGAAATCCGTTTTCGAACCAATTTACATTTTGACTCACTTCCGTGGGACCTTTTAAGGCTCGGTGTAAAACGGCTAGCAGGAATCGGTATAACGAGGCGACAACCAAAGGAGAAGGATCTTCAATTTTTTTATAGTCCCTCGCTTTTAGAAGAGCGTCGGTTAAACTGACTTCTTTGATATCGCCGGATACTGTTTTTACTGGAATCCATTTTTCAGTGATTAGATTAAAGCTGAACATGAGTTCTCCTAAGTATTACTTTTATACACAATTCCAAGTTCTTTATGATAACTAATTTCTAACGAACCGATCGTAGTTTTATTATTTTCTAAGATTAATGGATAACAATTTCTAAGAAGTGCGTTTTCCTTCCAATTCTCGGGGATCTTTTTATTTGATATTTCTTTTACGATATCTTTTCTGCTTAAATTCAAAGAGCGCATAAATATTTTCTTAGCTAAATCAGATTGAATTTCAGAAATAAAATCGATTTCCGTTTTGTAATCTAAATGGATTTTATTTTCTTTCTGAAAAATCGGAATCACCGTTATACTCCGATCACCTTTTCGCGTCTTTGCGATAAATAGAGGATGAACGTTTAAATCATCGTCTTCTTCTTGTTTCAATTGTGGTGGAGTTTTCCAGGAACCGTCAAAAGGAGAACCGATGACCGTGTGAATGGCATTTGATTTGTCCTCGTCCGAAGTTTTATTCATTTTCTCTTTACTTTTTTCTAATTCATTTAAAAGTTCTTTGGGAACTTTGAATTCCAATGTTTCACCATAAACGGTTTCCACTAACGAATCTATTTCATCCGGTAAATGAATCGTTGTTTCGTTCTGCAAAATCCACCAAGTTTTCAAAAGGATGTGTCTTTCGTAAACGTAATCCCAATATAAAGGTTTTCCGAAACCAAGTGAGCCTATTTGAATGTTTAGTCCGGAAATATAAAGAGTCGGGATAGAATGTGAAAATCTATTCTCTCTTTTGTGTCTATGCAATCTACCGGCACGTTGTAAAATTAAATCGATGGGCGCAAGATCGGAAACCATTACATCGAAATCTATATCCAAACTTTGTTCAACTACCTGTGTTGCTATCAGTATCGCTTTCTTTGGTCTTTGTTCGAATGAATCCTTCCCGAAGTTTTTTAAAATATCGTTTTCTTTTCCTGTTCTTTCCTCTGCCGGAAATCGCGCGTGGAATAAAAATAGCTCGATATCGGATGATTTCATTTCACTTAAACATGAGTAGATATCCTGTGCTCGTTGAACTGTATTTACAATACACACGGCACAACCCCCGTCTCCGACAAGTTTTAATAAAAGGTCGGATAAATCGTTTATATCGGTAGGCGCCGATTTAAGTTGCAGTTCCATTTTTCGATCCGGGTTTTTGGGGATAGAGATGGAATGGGATTCGGTTTCTCCGTTATTCAGATAAGTTATTCTTGGATATTCCGCATAATTCATATTCTCCGCTCCGAAAGAGCGTAACAAAGAATCCTTTTTATTCTTTGGCAGCGTGGCGCTCATAAGAATAACAGAAGAACCTAATGCAAAAAACCATTCGATTAAAGCTTCAATTAGAGTTGAGGTGTACATATCGTAGGCGTGAATTTCGTCTAAAACAATTATCCGATTTCCTAAACCCCAAATTCTGACAAATTGATGTTTAACATTCATTACGGATAATAAAGCTTGGTCGACGGTGCCGACGCCGTAATCGGAAAGCAGCGCGCGTTTTTTATGAGTAAACCATTCCTCTGCCAAAACATTAGCCGACTTAGAATTTGTAGAATAAATACCTCTCATTTTTAATTTTGTGAAGTTATCATTTAAAAACGATGCGCCATGTAGCAGTTGTAGATCCAAAGGATGTGGATGTTTCATACTTTCTAAAAATTCCGAAACCCTCCTGAACATGGAATTGCCTGTGGCTTGTGTAGGAAGAGCAACATATAAACCTCTATGTTGGAGTTGCTCTTGTAATCTTAGATGTGCGTATAACGCAGCTTCCGTTTTTCCTTCGCCCATAGGAGCTTCGATCAAAATGAGAATCGGTTTTTTTACGTTATCTACGATAGTCGCCATTAGCGATTGGAGCGGACGAGGCGGAAAAGAAAAAACATCTTCAAATTTTATCGTCGTCTTTTGTAAAGAAACTCTGTTGTGCCAACCAATGGAGTCCAATGCCGTTTTGACTTTCTCTATTCGTGCATTCGCATAGTATTCACTTAAACTTTTATCCGAACTTCTATCGTACTTAAAATAGTCCGTATTGGAACCGATCCAGTCCGAAAAACAGGCTAACCCGGCTAATCGCATAAAACCGCCCGGATGTAAGGATTCAAGCGCCGGTATGGAATCCAAATTTACTTGGAACACATCCAATAAAGATTGAATTAAAACGTTTCTAATTTCCAGCCAGTTTGCTTCACCTTCTTCTTCAAGGGAAATTCCGCGTAGTTTATTTGCGTTTGTTCTATGACCATGATGGATACCGACGGCCTCCGCAATCAATTTAGCGGCTTCAAACTTCCAACCATAATTTAACAAAGTCTCTTTAAGTAATTTTACAGATAATTCACCATGTGAGATCGGAGATTTTGTTTTCCATCTTAGTAGAGTATTTTTACCGATTGTTAAATTTATTTTCTCCAGTTGAGGTAATCGTTCTTCAACTTTATACTGAAAAGCCGGAGTCGCTTTTCCTAAATCATGAAGGCCGACAAAAAATAGAATCCATCTTTTTGCATCTTCCCACGAAAGACAGTAATCCTCCGCATAAAGTTGTCGTGTTCTTTCCGGTTCTCGTTCTAAAACCTCTTCCGCCACCGCGGCGACATCCAACATATGATATGCCAAAGGATGCCAGTCGGATGCGTCGCGCCTCGCCGCTTTTCCCCAGAGTTGTAGATGCGGAAAAGAATTTGTCATACGATCTTTTGGAAGAAATCGTTTTTCATTGTGCTCATATTTTTCGTTTCTATCCTACGAACGGGCATTGCTTCAAAGAGGAATTTCCATTCTAACCTTTCTTTTATTCTTGAAATTTTCATTTATAAGATATTTCTTTTACCCATGCACGTATTGACGGTCGTGCGGACCGCCAATACAATTTTTCGCATATTCGTAAAAGCCAGGTGGTTACTCCATCTGGCTTTCTAACCACGCTTGTTTGTTGTCGTTTGATTCGAATCGATTCGTAATATAACGTGAGTTTGATGTAAGAAAATTTGGGCGAATCCAGCCCTTGCATGCCAGGGCTGGACCGCGCTTTTCGCTCCAATTCCTTCGGAATTTCCACTACAATCGCTTTCGCATTGGTTATACCGAACTCACGTTAATATACGGTTACACACGATGTGAATCCGAACGATACGATACTCGACGTTTTAACGTAAATTGACATTCCAGAACCATCTCCTCAATGACCTCTGAAGTTGCGTTCGGCGACGACCAGTTATCATTCGGATTGCAGGGCCCCAGGATTTCTCCATTGCTGCTGCCTTTTTTGGTTTTCGTAATTTTTTTGGTCATATGACCTCCATTGGACCAAATATATGGAGTAAGATTTCTTCGTCAATAAAAACAAAGAGTGTAGCTGTGCCAAAATTTTAATATTAATTTGAAAAATAAAAGAAGGCTGCTTCCATTGGATTGTTTTTTAAGTTGGGTTCAGGGAATCCGACAGGGTTGGGCAATATATTTTCCCTCATTTTAGGGGGGTTGGACCGAGTGTGGCTGTACCAGAAATGCTCGAAAACTCATTTTCCCCACATACGCGGGGTTTCTTTTGTCTGCCTGTCGGATGGTTCCCGGTTTTTTAATCATAGTTTTTTCACTGTAGTAAAATCTCATTCCATTTCCGTAATTCTTTCCGAGTGATATTGAACTTTGCAAAGAATCGGAGAATTGAAAAGTCACAATTTCCTTCCCCCGCAAATTCGCAGAAATATATTTAGAACATTAATAAAATTGCAAATCGACGTCGGCTCATTGACTTTTTCCGTCTTCCGTATATCGAGATTGAAATCGACTTGGATTGGATTTTACTGAAGGAAATAATTAAAAAATAGAATATATGAATTTTCGAAAAGTAAAAATTACGAATTTAGTAAATTCTACTATACTGATAGATTTAAAAATTTTTAGCGATTGAATCTTGCCGTTGGCTCAAAAGTAGGATTGGATTGAATAAAATCCGTTGCGAATTTATTTCAAGTTATAGGTTGATTCTCAAGTCATCGTTACTGTGAGCGCTTTCACAAAGGATCTCGTTGCAGGTCGCTCTGCGGGTCACAAATAACAATCGCTTTCGCATTGGTTACGCCGAACTCGCGTTAAATTAAATTGCAATCGGACGGAGGATCCCTGCAAACTAAAATTGGAGAATTATTTTTTAGCGAAGATGGAACTCTGCGTTTGCACTTTTGATTTGGAAAGTTTGCAGGGAGCTTTTCTACAATGTGCAATTCAAGTTTTGTGATAGTTCCCATATTTTACGGAAGAACTCAAGGTCTGTGATAGTTCTCACTTTTAAAGAACTTGTGGATAAGGTTATAACATCGCATTGAAAGCCGAAAGTTCTTAGGAATTTTTGCTACGGCGCTATCGGGGATTATGGAAGGAAAAAGAATATTAAGGATCGTACCAAGGGTTTTTACAATTCGGTCCTTCGTAGTAGGCGCAGGCAAGATTTTTAGAAAAATTTCCGAACATTTGAAACGGAAACGTAAGGACATCTAGAATCAAAGCGGGAGGAATCAGTAAAACAAGCCCGCCGTTGAATAAAAACCGAGAAGGATAATAAATTTTTTTTTCTTTCGTATGCAATTCAATCTCTCTGAGTTTTGAATTTTGATTCATAAATAAAGGAGTAAAGTCCGTAAGAAAAACGGGGCGAGCGCCGCCGTTCAAATTTACTTCTACAATCCTTTCCGAATTGAATGGTATTTTATTTAGTTTTCTGATCGGTTTTGAATTGGCGGAGTTAACGCCCGTCCATTGAAAGTTTCTTTTTTCTTGAGCGTAGAAAAATTCCGTAATGAGTTCTTCTCCCAGATAAACTAAGATGGATTGATTGTCCGATTCAAAATACGAAAACCTGTCAAAATTCTTGAGAATCTTTTCTTCGAACGATTTTTTTGAGTAGTAGGGATCGAAATGATAGTCGCTGAATATTAAGTTTCCTTCATTTCTTTTTGATGTTAGGTTTTCTAAAAAAGAATTTTGTAAATCCAGGTAATCGTATTTAGGCGAATATTTTTTTTGTAATTCTTTATCGTAAACGAGAAAATAACTTTTAAGAACGGATCTTATAATCGGAATCTTCTTGAATATTTTATCTTTCTCTAATTCGCAGGTATCTTTTAATTCTAAAACCTTATGTTCATAAGAATTTTCAAACGGATCCTGAAAACAATACGTTTTCGCAATCATTTCTCCGTTACAGAAATCGAACTCCGCATGCAGTATTAGAGTCGAATTTTGATAGGACCATTGACGCGGATTGAATCTACAAACTTCCGTTTCTTTCGTATCCGAAACAGAAGTTATCCTCTTGATAATTCCGTAACTAAAACAGGAATTGAAAATTAAAACCCAGAGGATCAAACGAAGTTTCATTCTTTCAAATTGCCAAATAAATTCATTGAATCAAGCTTTTTAAAGACGGAAGTTTTTTAAACGTACGAAATCGTAAATAGACTTGTTGAAAAAATTTACAATTTTTATTATCAAATCGTTTGAATGAAATAGGAATCGTAAAAAATTAATTTTCCGATAATTCTAAAGATGTTTAGAGTTTGTCCGCCAACCGTCCGATTTTATCGGAATGGCCGCGAATCTCTGCGATTGTTTTGAGTTTTGGGACAGGCTCTGATTTCATTCCAAGATTGGTTTTATTTTAAAAGTTCGTTTGAAAAATCAAATTGCGAAACCGACCGGGAATAAGATCGTGGTTTCGAGATTTTGTCGGAAACTCCGATTGCTAAAAGGACAGACGTAAAAAACGTTCGAGAGCGAATCTTTCTCTTCTCTTCAAATCTATAAAAGAATAACTTTTTTGGAGAAAAAAATGTTCAAGAAATTTTGTTTCCTAATCGCGATCCTCTTGATTCTACCGTTGTATGCGGAAGATATCGACCAGACCAATAAGATGATCGTAAAAGTTGTGGATCCCTCGCAACAAAAGGAAGGTGATAAGATACAGTTTGAAGCTCTATCGTTTAGCCATGGAGTATCCATGCCCCTTACTTCGGACGGACCTAGTTACCGTCCGGTTTACCAAGATTACACTCTTACAAAGTATTTGGATCTACACTCCGCCTATTGGATGGAACGTTGTGCGGGCGGCGGTTTGATTCCCGAAGTCATTTTAACCTACTATCGAAGAAATAAGGCTGCGACGAATTACAAAGCGATGGAGGTTCATCTCACGAACGTAATCGTGTCGAGCTTTAGCACAGGCGGGGGCGGCGATCAGCCGTTGGAAACGGTGACATTTAGTTTTGAATCGATTCGGTATTCGGTGAGCGTTCCATCCTCAACCGGAAAATTGGATACGAAAACGTTTGTAGGCAAGGTTCCGAAAAACTGAATCGGAATTAAGAACGAACTTCATCGAATGCGAGCGGGTTCCACTGGATTTGGATTCGCTCACTTCATCATACGAGACCGTACGAATTACAAAAATCTTTAACGGATCGATGAAATCGCTCGGGATATCCGAACCGGGATCGTTGCAAGTTGAGTCTCACGTTTATGAGAAATCGTTACGTCGTCTCTTCTCCGGAACTTTCCTCTTCGATCACTTCCGATTCTTTGAGAGAAAATTCCGCTTTACTTAATCCGCGTTTTCTTCTGTCCACGATCCAGTATAAATAAAGAATCACGGCAAACACACTCTGTAAAATGAACTGCGCGAGATGTACGGTCGTCGCATAGAACAAACCTTCGGAGGCTTTTCTACCCATGAGAACGAAGGAAGAAGTGACCGAAGCGTGAAACACACCCGCGCCCGAAGGAGCGGAAGGAACCATCACGCCGACCGCGCCCGCAAACATGATGAGTACGATCCCGGCGTAACTCATCTCAATGCCGACTAACTTGAGTAGAATTCCGTAACTGAGAGCGTATCCGATCGACCAAGTAAACGCGGTCAGAACGGCGGGAAGAATGAATCTTTTGAGAACTAAAAAACTTCCGAGGTCGCGGATATAATGCGAAAGTTTGTGCAAGAACCATTCTTTTTTACCGAAAAGACCCGCGGCCCAAGCAAGAATGGAAATGATCGTATCGTTTAAAAATCGAACGGCGATCAACCCTAAAAAAATTCCGGCGAGCACAAGAGAGGACACGATCAGGAAAGAATCGCTGCTTTCGTCCTTGATTCCCAAAAACATCAGAGCGCAGATTCCCGCGGAAAATATAAAAGAAAAATCCAATACTTTTTCGATAAAAAGCGCCGTAACGAGCGTGGGATATGGAAGCGACGATTCTTTTTTACAAAAGTATAAACGGAAGATGTCTCCGCCTCTCGCGGGAAGAAACATATTCGCTCCCACTCCGATAAAGGAGGAAAGGAGCGCATAACGGAAGCGGATTTGTTTTCCCATAAGAAGATGCCATCTCCAGGAAAAAAGGATCAAACCCCAAGCGGAAGAGAGACAAAACGGAATGAGATAGACGGGTTCCCAACGTTCCCGAATCCGTGCGAACTCGCTCAGATCCAATTTTGAAAATAAAAATCCGAGGGCGGCTACGCTGACTACGGTTCCGAATAAAATTCGTTTCAATGAAAAACTCCTGGTTCAACCCGGCGGCCAACGCAGTTGGCGTTCCGCTAAAAGATGAAAGTGAATGTGAAAGACGGTTTGTCCTCCGTTTTTTCCCGTGTTGTTCACGACCCTGTATCCGTTATCGGAAAATCCGAGATTCTTTGCGGTGTCTCTGATTTGAAGCAGAACGTTTCCGAGCAAAGAGGAATCTTCGTTTCCGATTTCGGCGAGAGACGTTATGTGTTTTTTGGGAATAAATACGATATGGACCGGAGCCTGAGGAGAAATATCATGAAACGCTAATATTTCATCGTTTTCAAACGCGATCTTAGAGGGGATTTCCTTACGGACGATCTTGCAGAAAATACAATTGTGTTCGCTCATTCTTGATTCTCCATACAAAACGCAGCCGCGCCTAACGTCCCGGAAACGTTACCTCCGGGCAGAATTTGTGTATAAGTTCTGAAAATCGGAAAGATGATTTCCCGGATTCTTTCTTTCAAAGGATTTCCGAAAAGATCCCAGGACTTTACAAGTCCGCCCGTGAACACGATCTTTTCGGGATTGATCGTATGGATCAGTCCTCTACAAAGTTGAGCGAGGGCTTCGATTCCTTCGTTTAACAAAGTCGAGGCGGCGGATTCTCCTTTTCGATTTTTATCAAAAAATTCTTCCGCGGAACTCAAACCGGTTCCCGTTTTTTCCCGGTATCGATTTAAAAATCCGCTCGCGCTAAAATACGCTTCGGTGCAACCTCTTTGTCCGCAGCCGCAGAGGGAACCGTTGGGAAGATACGTAACGTGTCCCGCTTCCATTCCGCTTCCTTTGTAACCCTGGAACAATTTTCCTTGATAGACCCAACCGCCTCCGAGTCCCGTTCCCAAAGTCAAAATCACCAAACTGGGAGATCCCTTTCCGAGACCGAAACGATATTCGCCTAACGCGGCGAGGTTCGCGTCGTTATTGTAATATACTGGAATTTGAAAGTTCCTTTTTAAAGGAGCGACTAACGCAACATTCTTGAGTAGGGGAAGATTGGCCGATTGGATCAAAATTCCGTTTTCGGAATCGATCGGTCCGGGGCTACCGATCCCAATCGCGGCGAGAGAAGAATCTTTCATCTCGACGACGATGTCACAAAGAGAATCCAAAAATTGTTGTTCGTTCGTTTCCACTCCCGTAGTCCGAGAAGCGCTTTTCAAAACGGTTCCGTCGGGATCTACGAGATTTGCTTTGATACTTCCGGCTCCGATATCGATTCCCAGATAGGATTTCACTTTACCACCCGGGTAAATTCTCCCTCTCTCATTTCATAGATCGTTTTTGCGTCGAATGCCAAATTCATATCATGAGTTACTAATAGAATCGTAAGTCCTCTCGAATTGAAATCGTAGAGTAGGTTGCGTACGAGTTCGCTGTTTTCCGGATCCAAATCCCCGGAAGGTTCGTCCGCGAGTAGAAGTTCGGGTTCGTTGATAAGCGACCTGGCGATCGCGGTCATCTGAATCTGACCGCCGGAAAGTTTACTCGGATAACTTTTGCGAATGGATTCGAGATGAAGACTTTGAATCAGGTATTCGCATTTTTCTTGATATTCTTTTTGACTGAATTTTCCCACGAGAAGCGCGGGGAGCAGAATATTTTCCTCGACGTCCAAGTGAGGAAGTAATTCCGAAAACTGAAAGATGAGACCGATGTTTCTCGCGCGGAAGTTTGCGAGTTCTCCGTTGCTCATATCGCTGACCTTGGTCGTGTCGAAGTAAACTTCTCCCGAGGTGCTGGAAAGCATTCCGGTGATCATGGAAAGTAATGTCGTTTTTCCGGAGCCGGAAGGACCTACGATCGCGACGTAGTCGGATTGATTCATGTCGAAGGAGACTCCGTTTACGGCCCTCGATTTTCCGTATTCTCGGGAAAGATCGTTGATGCGAAGAATCATTTTCCCCTCCGAATCGATCGGTACGGATCCAAATAGGTGAGAATCAAGGACAGAATCGATCCGATTCCGGAGATGAGAGCGATACAAATCGAAAACGCTTTCGCATAATCGAATAAACTCGAACCTTCGGCCACCCAGGGAGGAAAAAAAACGGTTGTGAGCATACTCAAGAAAAATCCGATTCCGTGTAAAATCCAGAGTTCGGCGACTAAAAGGCGAATCGTTCCGACTCGATTTCCCCCGACAGCCATCATAATTCCGGCATCCGAAGTTCTGAGGAGGGTTCTCGTAATCGCCATAAATATCAATCCGGCGGAGCTGAGCCATAAAACCAACTGAGGATAATTCCGGAAGAGTTCGATACTAGAAGAGTTGGAAGGGGCCTTATCCATCCTGAGTAGAAAGATCCCGAAAATCAGAAAAAAACAAAATAAAGCGGAAAATCCTATATGAAGTACACTGATCGTAATATCGCGTTTTACAATGGAGTACGCAAATCTGAAGTAGGTAAGTTTTCCCATCTGGTTTTTGTTTCTACAAAAGGATTGATTTTATCCTAAAATTGGATCCTGCCCGGACCAATTTCCAGGATTTTATCCATTTACCAACCGGAACCTGAAAGAAAAACAAAAAAAATGATCTTCGTCATTCTTGTTGCCATTGGAATCATTCTGATCGTTGCGTTTGGATCCTTTCTGATTCAGACCAAGAAAGACTCTTATGAAAAGGCCCTAGCCCTGGCCGCGATGGGAAATTACGTCGACGCCCGAGCGGTCATTCGGGATGTTTTGGACAATTCTCCCTCGAACGTCCGGGCCCATTATGTGATCGCAAAAATCTACGCGATGGAAGGGGATACGATCAACGAGGCCCGTCATCTTGAGAAAATCAAAAAGATCGGGACTTACGAAAAGGGAATCAACCAGGTCGCCGTTTCCAACCGAATCGCGGATATCTACTACCAACAGGATTTATTCGAAGAAGCTCTGTTTCATTATTTGGATACCGTTACGGTCGATCCGGAAAATCCGGAAGCCAACGTTCGAATCGGGTTTATGGCCCTAGGACAAAAAGAATTTATGATCGCGGATCGGTTCTTAGGTAAGATTGCGGACGATAAAATCAAAATCGCTTCCCTCTTTATCGGTAAGGGTGTGATCTCCGCGATTCTTAGAAAAGGAAACCCGGTCGAATTTTTTGCAAAGGCGTACGATCTCGATCCCTCTTCTCCGGTCGGAGGTTTTTTATACGCTCTCAGTTTGACAAGAGACGGTAAATACGACGAGGCCGTCAAGGTTGCAAACTCCGTTGCGGATCTGGTCGAAGACGATTACATACGTTATACGGTCTTTCAGTTTTTGATGTGTTGTTTTATCCTTCAAAAGAATTTGGGAGAAGGTCTCAAACACGCGAGACTTTGTATGGAGATGGCGAGGACCGGCGGTTGGAAACAGGAGATGATAGACTCCGACGTTCACTTTTCTCTTTTGGCGGTCAAACTCGGTAAACTCGAAGAAGCGAGCGAGTATCTCATCGAAGCGGAGTCCGAAAGAATCGACGACCAAAGAATTTTGGAACTTGCGAACTACAAATTCCAATTGGAAACCAAACGAACCGATCCGAATAAGGCGGCCCAGAATCATTTTTCCTTGGACGACGAGATCGCTAGGATTTTCGGGGAACTTTTTCCCGTGGAACGTTTTTATGAACTCTCCGGACTCAAGTCTTCCAAGTCCTTTCATATCAAGGGGATCTTGGACGATCAAGGGAATAAACTTCTTTCGGACGTTTCTAAAATCGGCGTCGGGGTTATGGATCACTTTCGTCAACTCAAAGGGGTCGAGTTCAAGAATCTCTGCGTTCGAATCGTGACGGCTCTGAATTATACCGTGAGTCGCGAGGTGCCCAACAAAGAAGGGGACGGTCTCAATCTTACGGGTCTGAACAAAGCGGACAAGGAAACTCGCGCTTTATTCAAATTTCGTAAATGGAAGGACGCGAAAATTTCGGATATTTTTCTTCGGGATACGATCGGTCAGTTGAATGAGTTGGGTGTGGATAAGGCTTTTATCATCGGCGACGCGGAGTTTACGGAAGGCGCCAAACGTTTTCTTACGGAGAATGTTTCCTTACTCAATGTGATCGGCGGTAAGGATCTGGAAGAACTTTTGAAAAAAACGCTTCGTCAGGAAACGAAAGGCGGGTAATGTTAGGGTTCAGTGGACAGAATTCAGAAGAATTTTCCTAATAGATGGATTAGACTTTATCAAAGCATGATTTTTCTCTTCTGTAAATTTTCTGAAATCTAATCCCTAAAACCTAACCACTAAAACGGACTGACGCAGAAAAACAAAACTTTGATTCGACTTTCGGATTGATTTTCAGAGATTGGGCGCGTTCCCTGTTTGAGAACCTGGAAATCCGAATGAACCTTCTTTGCAAACGATCCTTTTTCCGAAAAATATGCGGGATCTCCCTCGTTTTCGGACTGATTTTGACCTTTACCTGTAAATCGAGTTCGGAAAGGGAAATGTTCCTTACCGAAACGGACCTAAAATCCCCGGAAATTCGGGCCGGAAAGGTATTTCTTGCGGGTCACACGGGCGATCACTCCAAGGACACGCCCGAAATTCTACAATTGATCAAAACCTTGGTGGAAGATACGATCGGGAAGGATTTTTCCAAACTACCGGATCGGGTTTCTCCGAAAGACGGATTGTTATTGGATCTGAAAGGAATTTGGACCCGGGAAGAAATCAAAAAGGAACTCTCCCAAAAAGGAAATTATTTCGAGACGTATTTTTTCGATCGGGAACTTCTGAAAAAACAAAAGAACTCCGAAAACGTAAGAACGGTTCGGGATTTGTTTTTACTTTCGGGCGGGATCGAGGTCGAGTTTTATTATGAAAGTATGACGGAATGCGAATTGAAACTCGGATTTAAAAATAACATAGAACTGGGAAAGGAGCTTCTCAATCCATACTTTAAGAAAGTGCAGGGGAAATGGTATCTTCACAGAATGTTTTAAAAAATCCGAAAGAAGAATCGTTTTTTGAAAACGAATTCTTCTCTGAGCTAAAAATTTTTCCGAATTCGTATCGGAACGGGATCGGGACGCTCAAGTCCGGGGATCATTCCAAGTTTCGAATATTCTTTTTTGGAAAGTCCGAAAATTGCGACATCCGCAATCTTAGGTTCAAACCCGGAAGGTTCGTAAATGTACTTTTCCTATTCGGTTTTCTCGGATTTGTTTTCCCGCCTTCTCCGATTTATACGGAAGTGATTCCTCTGGAATCCGGGGCCGTCGAGGAAAAGAAAAAGTCGTTCAACGAAAAAAAATCGCAAGGAGACCGAACGCCGACCGGGTTCGACGAAAAGAATTCTTCGATTTTCCAAGAAGAGAAAACACAATCGTCGCAAACGCAAACACAATCGCAATCGTCGCAAACGCAAACGCAAACACAACCGTCGCAAACGCAAACACAATCGCAAAACACGACTAACGCGAATCCGATTTCCTTTACCGGAAAGATCATAGACTGGGACGTGGAAAAGCTGACGGAGTATGCGGTCGCAAACAATCCGCTTTATCTCGCGGAAAAACAAAATATGGGAATCGAAAGGGGAAAGGTGATCACCGCCTCTCTTTATAAAAACCCGGTCGTACAATTCCAACAGCAGTTTATCGGAGTACCGGGAGGAGGACCGTCCGATCCTAATTTTCTCGGCGCCAACAGATCGCAAGGCGGAAGTATGGAACTCGCTCCCGGGCTCTATCAGGATTTGGACATATACGGAGTGGTTTCTCTCAGGTCCAAGGTGGCGAAAAAATCATTCGAAGCGGTTTGGGTAGAATTCGATAATTTCGACAGGCTCTTTCGGCTCAGACTTAGACAGAACTATTGGGCTTATTTATTTCTTACTAATTTAGTAGATTATAATAAAGAATTTTACGAAAATTACAGCGACCTTTTGGAGCTTACGAAATTTCGGGTCGAAAAAGGGGACATCTCTCCTCTGGAATTTGAAAGACTTGAATTGGAAAGGATCCAGGTCGAAAAATTCTATCGGGACGCTCTCGTTCGCAGACAATTCGTGGAAAAGGAACTTCGAATACTTTCCGGAATCCGGGAGGCGGAAGGAATTTTCGCTTTTAAAACGGAAATGAAATTCAAGTCCTTGGAGGATCTCGGACTGAAATTGAAGGAGACGGCTCCCGTCAATCGTCCCGATATCGCCGCACTTGAGGAAAGAGTCAAAGAAAAGAAACTCAACATCGATCTCCAAAGAAGGGAAGCCCTCGGTTATTTACAAGTCGGGGGGGAATGGAGGATCAAGGGCAACGAACACTACGCGGGGGTTTTTGCGACGATCCCTCTTCCCGTAAACGACAGAGGTCAGGGAAAGGTTCTGTCCGCAAAGGAAGAATACAAGAAGTTCGAACTCGCTCTCGAAGCCAAAAAAAGGGAAGTCAACGAAGAGATAGAGGCTTCCAAAAAAGAACTTCTCGCAAGAGAGGAGCTTCTCGCAAAATACGAAAGAATCGATCTATTACAAAAAAATAAACAGTTGGAACAAAAGTCCAGGATCGCCTACGTGCGAGGCGCGTCCGATCAAGTAACCTTCCTACAGGCCGAAAAAAATTACCTTATAGTTCTCAGGGATTACTACGAAGTATTGTATCTTTATTACAACGCGGTCGAAATCTATAAGGCTGCGGTCGGAAAAAAAACGGAGAGGGATTAAACCCCGGAGATTCGTATGATCCATTTCATAAAACGATATAAAACCACATTCGTTCTTCTCGCGATTTTAAGCGCGGGATACTTCGGTTACAAAAAATTCTTTTCCAAAAAGCCGGACGAAAAAAAACAAACCGTCGTCGATAAAAAGAGGTTCAGCGTATCCGAAGAAATATTAAAAAGACATCCGTTGACGTTAGTCGAGCTTAAAGAGGTTTCCGCGTTCGACGAGGTCGCGCTTCCGGGAAGAATTTCCTACGATCCCGAAAGTATGGCGAGAGCCGGTTCCACCGTGGAAGCGAGAGTCAAAAAAGTTCTCGTGAGAGAGGGCGATCGAGTCAGCCAGGGTTCTCCGCTTGCGATTCTTTCCTCCGTGATGCTCGGAGAAGTCGAGGCTTCCTACGTAAAAGCGAGAGCCAGCTTGGAAGCATTGAAATTGCAGGCCGATCGCGCCAAAGAACTCTTCGATATGAAAGTGACTTCCGCGAAAGACTACGAGTTCGCGAACATGCAATACAAAACCGCTAAGACCGAAGTCGAAACGACCCGGATCAAACTCGAAAACTACGGACTCACTCCCGGAGAAATCGCGGGGATTGAAAGAGGCGTTTACGTTTCCTCCAATCTTGTTCTCCGAAGTCCGATCAACGGAGAAGTCACCGAAAGAAAAGCGGTGCAAGGACAACAGGTAACCAGAAACGAGGACTTGTTCACCATCGCCAATCTTACCAATCTGATGGTTTTGCTTGAAGTTTACGAAAAGGATATCGGTTCCATTTCGGAAGGTGCGGATGCGATCGTGTATCCTTTGGGAGATGAAAAATCTCCGGGGATACGAGGAGAGGTCGCGTATGTAGGAACGATTTTGGATAACGTCAAAAGGACCGCAAAACTGAGAATCATGGTTTCCAATCGAAACGGAAAGTTAAAACCCGGCCAGTCCGTGACCGCAAAGGTAAAAGGAATCGTCGCCAATTCGGGGGGAGAACCGAGACACACCGTTCCTCTCGAAGCCGTTCATGAGATAGAAGGAAAGTCCGTCGTGTTTCTTCAAAACGAAGACGGAAGTTTTGAAGCGACCGAAGTGATCACGGCGGATACCGTGGGAGAAGAGATCGTCATCAAGGCCGGTCTCAAAGAAGGGGCTAAGGTCGTTTCGAGAGGATCGTTCATTCTCAAAAGCGAATATTTGAAGTTGTGAAGTTAAACGCAATATAGCCGTTGCATAATATTAAAAATTTATTATGTCTTCCGCAAAAAAGATAAAGTATTGCGATGCTCTTGATTTTTTGCAAAATCATCTTCCGGAAGAATTTACGTTTGAGGAATCCAAAATTTCTACTGGAGGTCACTCCTAAACCCTAGTTCCTAACCCCTAACACCTCGAAGGGAACTCCTGCAAATTTTCTTTCAGGTTTTAGAACTTCCTCTATTTTAGAAACAGATGAAAGAGCCATCGTCGTTAAAACGATGCGCGCGATCTCGCTTCAATCCGATAAAAAACGGGTGGCTCCGAAGTTGATCCCGATCGAATTGAGGGCTTGGCCGCTGTAAGAATATCCCGTTAAGTTTTTTTGGTCGGGTCCGTAAGTTCCGTGGGTGATCGCCCAGTCCGTACCTTTACCGCCTTCGATTTGTTTTCCGGGAAGAAAGTAAGTGGCGCCAAAATCAAAACTCCAGGGTCCGGGCGAGTAACTAAAACCGCCTGCGATCACGTGATTGAGAGTCAACACGATACCCTGCGCTCCGTTCAAACCGTTACCGGAAACCACCGGAGAATTATAACTGTATCCCAAACGATAGATCCATTCCGGCGTGATTTTATGTTCGAGACCGATCAATGCGGCCCATTGATCCCTGTAATTCAAATGTGCGGTAACGTTTGAATTTCTTCCTTGCAGATTCGGATACCAAGGATCCGCCAAATCCTGCCGAATGTTTTTCAAATAAGAACCGTAATTCGTATAAACGAAATCGATCGCTACTTTTAGATTTTCAGGACCGATTGCAAATCCAAGGCCGTGTTTCTCCGGAGTACTGAACTGATAGGACACTCCCGTGGATCGATAACGAGGATCGTCTACGCCGAAAGTATAACTGCCGTCCAATGGAAAACTCGTTTTCGATTGGTATATGTAGGCGATTCTGAGCCAATCCGTAACCGTATAATTCGAACCTAAAATCCCACTCAGTGCGAGAGCGTTTTTTCTACTGTCATAACGAAATCCTTGGCCCGGAATCTCAAAGGTTCCCGAAGCGTCGTAATATTTTACGGTACGACTTTGAGTTCCGTAGTTCAACTCTAACGTAGCGCCTAAGGAAAGATCTCCAAACTTGACGGAAAAACCGTTCACTGCCTTTACGAAAGTCGCTTTGTTTTGGGTGGTTTCTTTGATTCTTTTACCGCTTCCTAAGGCTCCGGGTAGATTGAGTTCACTCCATTGGTTCACCGAATCTCCCGTGGGAGTATTCCGATCGATCTTTTCCGCGGCCCCGTCCACCGCCCCGGATATGTACGTCGCAAATCCATAATCGACTTTATCGGTCACCGGGAGTTTTACCGCAAAGTAGGGCGCGGGGCCTCCTCCGGATCTTGATTTGGAATTCGAGTAATCCAAACTCGGATCCGGATCCAGAAACCGATCTTTGAATTTCACTTGGCCGTAACTGGCTCCTAAACCGAATTCTATTTTTTTTCCTTTTGTTAGGTATAAATTTGCGGGATTGAGGGCGACGTCCATGGGAGAACCGCCTAACGCAAAGTTAACGCCCGCTAAACCTTCGTATCTTGCATTGATCGCGTTTCTGTTGTTACTGGCAACGGCCCAAAGCGAGTGTGAGTGAGTGAGAATTACCAATCCGAGGAAGGTAATTCGATTGAATACGGTTTTCATGGATCTCCTTGGAACTAGCCCTTTGTCGGATCATATGCTTTTTAACGTGAGTTCGATGGTTGAAAATTTGGGCGAATCCAGCCCCGGCGCTGCGATCCATAGAGAGCGGCGGCGCTCGGGTTTTTGGGCTGGACCGCGCTTTTCGCTCCAATTCCTTCGGAATTAAAACTCAATATTTCTCCCTATGGGTCGAAATATATAATCGCTTTCGCATTTGTTATACCGAACTCACGTTTTTCAGAGAGATTTAATCTCAATTAGAGCAGCTTTTTATCTGCTATAACAAACAATGAATAAGCATAAACAGAAAGTGCTTCTGCAAATCAACCTATATTTCTTATATTTGATTATTTTTGTATGCTATAATGGAAATTGATTGCATTTTGTCCTCTGCGTTCTCAGAATGTCCCTGATTTCTCGCTGGGAACGGTTCTTTCCGTCGGAGGAAAGTTGTAGGCGAGATTAGAAACGGAGAATCGAATGAGGAAAAATTTCCTGAAGTCAGTTACTTTTGTCGGGATCGCGTTTGTTTTTGCGATCAATGCTTGGAAGGAAGGTTGGATCGGAGCGCCTTCCCATCCTAAAGTGGATTCTGCAATACGAGCGGATTCGGCTGAAAAATCGTCTCGGGAAAAACAAATCTTATTCGGCGACTTACACGTACATACCACGTATTCCATGGATGCGTATGCGATCAGTTTACCGATGCTCAACGGAGAAGGAGCCCATCCGCCCAAGGACGCCTGCGACTTTGCAAGGTATTGTTCTTCTTTGGATTTTTGGTCCATCAACGATCACGCGGAAGGTTTAACTCCGAAACAATGGCAGGAAGAAAAAGATCTGATCCGCCGGTGTAATGCAAGCGCGGGGGATCCTAAAAATCCGGATTTGGTTTCCTTCTTAGGTTGGGAATGGACTCAGATGGGAACCACCGTACAGGATCACTACGGACATAGAAACGTAATCCTGAAAGACACAGAAGAAGACAAGGTTCCCGCAAGGCCGATCGCCGCGTCCGGTCCGTATACGGATCTTTTTTCGGGCCCTCCGTTTATTATGAGAAACGTTTTAAAAATCATAGCTCCCGGAGGAAATAGACAAGCCTATTACGATTTTGCGGATTTTGTAACCGATCGTCTTTCTTACAAACATTGTCCGTCCGGAGTTCCCGTAAAGGAATTGCCGAAGGATTGTACGGAATGGGCGGCGACTCCTTCCGAACTTTTTGAAAAATTACAACAATGGAATATACCTTCTTTGGTGATTCCACACGGAACCGTTTGGGGGTTTTATACTCCTCCCGGAATCACGTTCGATAAACAATTAAAAGGAAAAGATCATAACGAAGACCTGCAAAAGTTAGTCGAAATCTATTCCGGTCACGGTAACGCGGAAGAATACCGCCCTTGGCAGGAAGTCGGTTTTGATCCAAACGGAAAACCGGTTTGTAACGAACCTCACTTCGGTTATGAACCTTCCTGTTGGAGAGCGGGAGAAATCATCCGAAAAAGATGTTTTAAGGAAGGTGAATCTCCGAGAGAATGCGAGTTAAGAGCCGCACAGGCCAGAGAAAATCACGCGGTCGCCGGCGTTTCCGGTTTTGCAACCGTACCGGGAGCCGACTTGGATGATTGGGGAAATTCGGGACAATGCCCCGATTGTTTTTTACCCGCTTTCAATCACAGGCCCGGTAATTCCGTTCAATATGCATTAGCAATTACTAATTTTGATAATCCTCATAAACCTAGAAACTTTCGTTTCGGTTTTATCGGTTCGAGCGATTCCCACACCGCGAGGGCGGGCAACGGTTATAAGGAATACTGGAGAAAATCCCTGACCGAAACGGCGGGGCCTGAAAAACCGAACGCGTTCGGAATGATGGAACCCGCGAAAAACAGAAAGAAACCGGTCGCCTATTCCAAACCTTTTAGTCCGAAGGGTTTGACTCCTTTCGAAATCATGGATAACGAAAGACAGGCTTCTTTTTTTCTCACGGGAGGACTCGTCGCCGTACATTCCAACGGTAGAGACAGGGATTCCATCTGGGATTCTTTGAATCGAAAAGAAGTCTACGCAACATCGGGAGATAGAATTCTACTTTGGTTCGATTTAAAAAACGATTCGGGTAAAAAATCGGAAACCGTCGCTTCGATGGGTTCGGAGGTTCGTTTATCCAAAAATCCCACTTTCAAAGTTCGCGCGGTCGGAGCGTTCAAACAGAAACCGGGTTGTCCCGATAGCGGCATCTCCGGAATCGGAGCCGAACGTCTGCAAAGACTTTGTAAGGGGGAATGTTATCATCCTTCTTCCGAAAGAAAAAAGATCGTAAGAATAGAAGTGGTTCGTATTCTTCCTCAAATTTCTCCGAACGAACCCGTCGCGAAGTTGATTCAAGATCCTTGGAAGACCTTACCTTGTAAATCGGATCCCTCCGGTTGTGAGGCGGAATTTCAAGACACGAGTTATGCCGATTTGGGAAGAGACGCCGTTTATTACGTAAGAGCGATCGAAGAAAAGTCCCCCGCGATCAACGGAGGACAACTCCGATGCGAATACGACGATCAAGGACGTTGTATCAAAGTAAAACCTTGTTACGGAGACTATCGCACCGATCCGAATGACGACTGTTTGGCGAATGTGGAAGAGAGGGCTTGGTCTTCTCCCATCTATTTGATCGCGTCGAAACAAAAATAAGATGTTCACTTGGAAAGCCGGCAGTTTGGAGCCTAAATATTTTTTAGGAGCGGGGGCGTTTTTCGGTTTTTTACTAGCGTTAGTCGGTTTGTTGTTCCCCGAAAAGGAAATTTTTCTTTCCGACACGATCGCGGAAGTGAACGGAACATATATTAGCAAAGATGAATATTTTCGCGTTTTATCCGGTTATGCTTCCGACAGTAAAAATCCGATTACGGAGGAAGTGAGAGCCGGAATACTGGAAAGATTGATCGAAGAGGAATTATTGGTGCAAAGAGGATTGGAATTGGGTTTTGCGCAAAGGGATCGTTCGATCCGAGGTTCGATCGTTAGAACGGTCATTCAATCCGTACTTTCCGAAAACGTTTCCGAAAAACCGAACGTTGCCGAACTGAGGACTTATTTTCTATCCAATCGGGAAAAATTTCTAAAAACCTCCCGTTATAAAATAGTTGTGTACGAACAATCAAACGAGGAATCCGCCCGTCAAATTTCAAAACAATTGAAAGAAACCGGGAAAACGGAAGCGCCTAACGTGTCGGATATTCCGAATTCCTTATTACCCTTGCGTAAACTTCTAGACTATCTGGGTCCGGACTTAGTTGGAGCCTTAAAGGATTTAAAATCGGGAGAAGTATCCGATCCGATAAGGTTCGGAGAAAAATTCTTAATCGTCAAAGTACTCGCTCGACAACCGGGTCAAATTCCCGATTTCGATTCCGTAAGAGAAGAAGTCGAAGCGTCTTTTTTACAAGAGAACGGGGATCGGGCGCTTAGGGAATATTTGGATCGATTGAAAACAAAATCCAAAATCGAAAGAAATTTGCCGATTTCCGAGGAAGGACGAGGATGAAACGGTTAATTTATATCCTTATAATATTCCTTTTTTCGAATGAACTTTTTTCCCACAATAGAAGCGAATCCTTTTCCGTTTGGAAGGTCGCGGCCAATACCCTCGGCGGGGTTATAACGATTCCCGCAAGGGAAGCGACTCGTATTCCGTTCACGGACGGAGAAACGGGCGATTTATCCGATCATTTCGCTTCCTATATTCGATCCCACGTTTTCGTTCGTTCGGGA
Organism: Leptospira weilii serovar Ranarum str. ICFT; assembly: GCF_000332415.1. Classification (GTDB taxonomy): domain Bacteria; phylum Spirochaetota; class Leptospiria; order Leptospirales; family Leptospiraceae; genus Leptospira; species Leptospira weilii_A. Next base: position 79,441 of record NZ_AOHC02000026.1, on the reverse strand, counting down.
GACAAGGATTGTTCGCTTTCCGATCCTCCTCGTTCTCTTAGATCCAATTCCGCATTTCTGAAATTGGAGATCGTTTTCCGGTGCGAAAATTCCTCTCCGGATTTTATGATTTATACGGGGTTATTCGAATACGCTCCTTCTCATCTTCATTATTCTCGTTTGAGTTTGGAGGATGGAAACTTGGTCGAAAATTTATTTCAATCCAAAAGAACCGAATGGAATTTTCAAAACAAAGCGGCTTCTAAAATTTCCGGATTTTTTCCGTTCGTAACCGCGGGAATCGAACATATCGGCACCGGAATCGATCATATCGTCTTTTTACTGGCGATCCTATTGGCGAGTAAACATTGGAAGGAGGTTTTGGTTTCCATCACCGGTTTTACCCTCGGTCATAGTTTCACTCTTTCGATCGCGGTGTTGGGAAGAATCAAACCGGATATTGCCGGAATCGAAGCTTTCATCGGCCTTACCATACTGATCGTAGCCGCAGAATCGGTGTTAGTCGGAGAAAAACATCGCAATCGAATTTCAATCCTGATCGCGTCCGTTCCTTGGATCGTCGGATTACTCGCTTGGCGGGTTCGGATCCTTGAAGGTCACGTATTGTTTGCGTATTTCGGTATGTCCCTTTTTGCGGCGTGTTATCTATTTCTCAATCCGTATGTGACCGATTTGAAATCGAGAGGTTTGTATTCGGGAATCACAACTCTTGCCTTCGGTATGATTCACGGTTTCGGTTTTGCCGGATTTTTACTGGAAACCGGACTGGATCGGGATCGTTTATTGGCCCCGCTTTTCGGCTTCAATTTGGGAGTGGAAATCGGTCAAATGATTTTGGTCGGTTTCGCGCTTTCGATCGTTTGGTGCGTAAATCGGCGGTTGTTTCCCAAGATAAAACCCGAATTTCGAGAGATCGTCCCCTTATTTCTATTATTCCTGCTCGCGACGTTAGGAACGTATTGGTTTATACGACGCAGCTTTCAAATCGATTGATCCGGAATGAATTTCGAAACTTAATGTGGATTTGGATCGGGTTTTTAATATTAGGAATATTGAATTCGATTGGGGCGCAAGAACGGCATCAAGACAAAGAAGAAACGAAAAAGAAAGAAATCGTCGTAACGGGAAGGGCGGATTTTACGACCGCAAGTGCAGCCAGCGAAGGCGCCGTTCGATCCGAACAGATTCGGTCCAGACCGATTTCAAGAACGGGAGAGATTGCGGAATTTGTTCCCGGAATGATCGCCACTCAACACAGCGGATCCGGCAAAGCAAATCAATATTTTCTGCGCGGTTTTAACTTGGATCACGGAACCGATTTCGCTTCCAACGTAAACGGAATTCCGGTTAACAATCCTTCTCACGGACACGGTCAGGGTTATTCCGATATCGGCTTTCTCATCCCGGAACTTATAGAAGAGATCAAATTTAAAAAGGGAGTTTATTCGGCGGAGGAAGGGAACTTCTCTTCCGCGGGTTCCATGAATGTGTCTTATTTTCGTTCTCTCAAAAAAGGAATCGCTTCCTTAGAAGGAGGAACTTTCGGTTACGGAAGGACGGTCGTCGCAAAGTCGCATTCGATCGGTACCGGAAATTTACTCTACGCATTCGAAGGCGCGCATTCCGACGGACCTTGGACCGTTAAAGAAGATTATAAAAAAGTAAACGGAGTGTTGAGTTACGGCGGCGGAGACGAACAAAACGGATATCGTTTATTAGCAATGGGTTATAGAGGGAATTGGCATACGACTCATCAGATTCCGAAAAGAGCGATCGAAACAGGGATGTCTTGGTTGGAACCGGAGAAAGAAAGAATCGGAAGATTCGATACGATCGATCCGACAGACGGAGGCTCTACGAATCGGGTTTCTTTTTCGGGAGAGGCCAATCATACGGATAAAAATTCGCATGCAAAAATTCTAATCTATGGTTTGTATAACGATCTTTCCCTTTTTTCGAACACCACCTATTACCTTGAGGATCCGGAACGAGGGGATCAGATAGAACAAACGGACAAAAGAACCGTATCCGGTCTCAAGTCGAGTTATAAAATTCGATCCGCATGGAACGAGATCAAATTTGAAAATTCAGTCGGGATTCAGGTCCGAAGGGATTTTATCGACAACGCCCTTTATCATACGGAAAAAAGGGCGGAACTCGAAACCGTTCAATCGAATCGGATCATTGAAACCAATCTTTCCGTCTATTACGAAAATAGAATTCAATGGAATTCTAAAATCAGAACCGTACTTGGAATCAGGGCGGATCAATTTCAATTTCACGTCGACGATCGCAATTCGGAACAGAACGACCGAAAACGCGCTTCGATCGCAAATCCAAAAGCGGGAATGATTTTCGGGCCTTGGTTGAATACGGAACTTTACTTAAACGCAGGCAGAGGATTTCATACGAACGACGCAAGAGGACTTACGGAAAACAAACATTCTTTCACACCGATCGTAATGTCTCGCGGAGGAGAATTCGGAGTCAGAAACGTACTGTTAGAACGTTGGAAAACCGCATTGAGTTTATGGCAGTTGGATTTGGATTCCGAGCTCGTATTCGAAGGAGACGCAGCTACAACCGCAGCGAGCCGATCCAGTACAAGAAGAGGACTGGAATGGTCCAATCGTTTCGAACCGATTGAAAATCTGATCTTGGACGCGGACGTATCGATTTCAAGATCCAGATTCAGGGGGGACGAAAAAACCGGGAACTTCATCCCGGGCTCCATCGAACACGTTTACTCGGGTGGAATCACAATTAAGGAAACAAACGGTTTTTTCGGTTCGGTCCGAGGCAGATACTTCGGACCTCGGGCTTTGATAGAAGACAATAGCGTGAGGTCCTCTCCAACCGCCCTATTCAATCTGCAAGTCGGAAAAAAGTTCGACGAAGTATGGAGTATAACATTCGAAATATTGAATATTCAAAATGCAAGAGTGAGCGATATAGATTATTATTACGCTTCCCGATTAAAATCCGAAGCGGAGGCTCCGGACCAAGGAGGAACCAACGATATTCACACTCGACCTGCTTCTCCGCGATCGATTCGTCTTTCCGTCCGAGCCTTATTTTAACGCGAGTTCGGCTTAAGAAAATCCGGGCGAAATCCACTTTGGGTTTGCTCAAGCGCCCGGGCCGCGTTTGCAAAACTCCTTTTTACTATTTTTGTGTTGACTTAGCATTTATTCACTACTAAGTTGTTTAGTATGAAAGACCTGACAGACAAGCAACAGGCTGTCCTTACGTTTATAGCCGCCATCATCAAGGAACGCGGTTTCCCTCCTACAATTCGAGAAATCGGAGACGAGTTCGGAATTACCGCGAAAGGCGCCTACGATCATCTCAAAGCGATTGAAAAAAAGGGTTATCTCAAAACCGCTAAAAATCAATCCAGGGCCATAGAACTCATTCGTCAGAGCCCGATGGAATCTCTTCCCGTTCAGGCTACGAGTATTCCGGTCATAGGAAGGGTAGCGGCCGGTCTTCCGATCTTTGCCGAGGAAAATATCGAATCGTACATTCCGGTTCCGGACGAGATGGCAAAGGGGAACGTTCCCATGTATGCCCTTCGTGTTCAGGGAGATTCCATGATCGAAGTCGGGATCAACGACGGAGACATTGCGATCATCGAAAAGAGAGACATCGCTCGGAACGGAGAGATCGTAGTCGCTCTCATCGAAGACGAAGCGACTTTGAAAGTATATTACAAAGAGCAGGATCAGATTCGTCTTGAAGCGAGAAACCCGAAATACAAACCGATCAAAACTAAGAAAGCGACTGTGATGGGAAAGTTGATCGGTTTGTATCGAATTTACTGATTGACAGAGGAAGAAACTCGCCTGAAACTTCGGACAGAGTGTTCCCACGAAATTTCTTTCTTTTTATCATTCTTCTTTTCGTTTTCCAATGCAGCCCTTCTAAAAAAGAAATCACCGAAGGTGATTTAAAAAGGGTATTGGAAAGAATCAGCATCGCACGGATCAATGCCAATCTCAAAGCGTCTTCTGAAAAACCCGCACCCGACGATCTTGCATTTTTTCTGGAAGCCTGTTCCGTGTATCGATTGGATCCCGATCGTGTACTGGAGAGTTTGAAACAAAAAAGCCCCGCTTTGCACGAGGCATTGATCAAAAAATATGAAAAATAAAGAAAGAATGGTCTGGATCGGAATCGTTTCCTTTCTCAGCTTTGCGCTCATTCTTCCCACCGGAACCGTAAAAGGGATTTCAAAATCCGGAGAATCGTATCTTCAAATTTTTCACGAAGTATTGTCTTACATTCATTCCGATTACGTGGAATCCGTGGACGAGGAAAAACTCTATCTGGGAGCGATCCGCGGACTCATTTCCTCCTTGGGAGATCCACATTCCCGTTTTATGGACAAGGACGATTTTTCCCAACTCCAAGAGGAAACCCGGGGCAGTTTCGGCGGACTGGGAATGGAAGTTTCCTTTGCGGACGGGGCCATCGTCGTCATTTCTCCGATCGAAGATACACCCGCGATGAAAGCGGGAATTCTGCCTCAGGATAGAATCATAGAGATCGACGGAAAAAATACACACGACCTTTCTCTTTCCGATTCCATCAAACTGATGCGAGGTAAAGTCGGAACATCGGTTTCGATCAAACTCGAAAGAAAAAATCAGAAAGAACCGTTCGTTCTCACCTTAGTCAGGGAAATGATCAAGATCCGTTACGTTCGTTCTTCTTTTTTGGAAAAAGAAAAACTGGGATATATCAAACTCAATCAGTTCATGGGAAAGGATAACACCCTTTCCGAGTTTAAAAGAGAATTGAATTCCCTCAAAGAAAAAGGCGCCGAAGGACTTATCATAGATCTGAGAATGAATCCGGGCGGACTTCTCGATCTAGCGATCGCTCTTTCCGACTTATTTTTAAAACCGGATTTGGATATCGTATCCGTAAGGGGAAGAGGTGGGGAACTCGTGCGCGTTTTTCGTTCCACCGCCGGAAACGATAAGTTCACCAATCTTCCGTTAGTCGTTCTTATCAACGAAGGTTCCGCCAGCGCCTCCGAAATTTTTGCGGGGGCCATGCAGGATCACGGAAGGGGAAAAATTCTCGGGACGGTTTCTTTCGGAAAGGGTTCCGTTCAGAACATATATCCTCTTTCGCATAACACCGGAATTGCGCTCACGATTCAGAAGTATTTCACCCCGAGCGGAAAGTCCATTCACGGAAAAGGAATTCAACCCGACGTAATCGTAAAATCCGTAGAACCTACCGAGGACGATCGTTTTTACATCCGCAAAATGGCGGAAAAGAAAATGCTCGAAACCTTTCTTGCAAAAAATCCGAATTATTCCGAAGCGAGTTTCGCTCTTTTTGAAAAGTATCTTTCCGAAAAAGGAATCAAACTCACCACGGAAGTAGCCAGATTTTTATACAAAAGCAGAACCCGTCAGGAAGGACAAAACGCGATTTTGGATTTGGAACTCGACCCGCAACTTCGTAAGGCGATCGAAACCCTGAATACTTCCAAAGACGGAGAAAAGAAATCTTAAATCCATGATCGGAATGGGAATCGAAACCAGTTGCGACGAGACTTCTATCGGAATCGTCCGCGACGGAAGAGAGTTGCTCAGCCTCGGAATTTTCAGCCAGATCGATCTGCACAAACCTTACGGAGGGATCGTGCCGGAAATCGCGTCCCGAGCCCATTTGGAAAAAATCAATCTTCTCTTGGAAGAAACGATGGAAGAGGCCAAGATTCGGTTCGAAGATCTTTCTTACGTCGCGGTCACATCTTCCCCGGGTTTGACCGGGTCCTTGATGGTCGGGGCTCAGATGGCTCGTTGTATCCATATGGTGTACGGAACTCCGATTTTACCGGTTTGTCATCTACAGTCCCATTTTGCAGCGTTACATCTGGAGGGAGTTCCCACAGAATTTCCGGTTCTCGGTTTATTACTTTCCGGGGGAAATTCCGCCATTTATACATTAAAAGAATTCGGTAGAATGGAACTCGTCGGAGATACGATGGACGACGCTTTGGGAGAAGCCTTTGATAAGGTTGCGGGTCTTTTGGATCTTCCGTATCCGGGAGGGCCGCCTATAGAAGCGAAGGCGAAAGAATACGTTCCTTCCCCGAACGAAAAAGCGATTCTTCCTCCTCTCCTACGAAACCTTCCGCAGGATCAGGTTTCTTTTTCCTTCAGCGGACTCAAAACCGCCGTGATGGTTCTACTGGAAAAACAGAAGGAACTTTCCAAGGAACAAATTTGTTGGAATTTTCAGAATTCCGCGTTCGATCTCGTGGAAAGAAATTTGAAACGTGCCGTCGCAAAAACCGGAATCCGAAGGATCTTTGCGGCGGGCGGGGTGCTCGCAAATTCCACTCTCCAGGAACGATTGAAGTTTTGGGCCGAGAAAAATTCCGTGGAACTTTTTGCTCCCCGAAAAAAAATTTATTGTACCGATAACGGCGCCATGGTAGCTTCACTGGGATACTATTTGTTCCGAAAAGGTTACAAAAGAGACATCGATTTTACGGTCAGTCCGTCCAGACAGGAGATTTTTTTATGAAACTCAAACTCAGTTGGGTTCCTAACACTCTTACACTCGGAAATCTCACGATGGGATTTAGCGCGATGCTTATAGCGTCGGAAGCGGAATCCAGGGGAGGAAGCGAATTGCAGGCTTATACGCTTGCAGGTTTTTTTATATTGCTCGCCGCTCTTTGCGACGGATTGGACGGAATGGCTGCAAGGGCCTTGAACGCAACTTCCGAGTTGGGCGCGGACCTCGACAGTCTGGCGGATCTGACCGCGTTCGGAATCGCTCCCGGTTATTTGATGTATCAGATGGTTCTCTGCGAATATAAGATCGACGTTTTCGGAAAGGAAGATCTTTTTCCGATCGGAATGCTCGTCGCGGCGATTTTCCCGATCTGCGCCGCGTATCGACTTGCAAGATTCAACGTGGCGCACGACCCGAAATCTTTTACCGGATTGCCCTCTCCCGTTGCGGGAGTTACGGTCGGATTTTTTCCGATCTTTTTGAACGCGAGTTCCGCGCCTCATTGGATCACGATCGCAGCCTTCGTGTTGATCGCCGTATTGATGGTTTCCAACATACGTTATTCGAAACCGCAGGCGGCGATCCGATCCAAACTCAATCCGACCCGATTGTTTTTACTGCTCGCGGGGGGTACGATTTTACTCGCTCTCATCGGACTCAACCGTTGGCCTTGGCTCATCTACGGGCTGATTTTTTTCTATATCTTTTCCGGGATTATAACCTTCCTCATCCATCTGATCCAAGAATTTAGGGTGAAGTTGGACTAAAATTTCCGAAAAAGAGGGGATCGAACCCTAAAAGAAGGAATCGCGGCGGGAATTTCGAATAAAACCGGATTGAAAAAACCCTAAAAGACGGGATTCGAGTCCTGGTTCGTCTTTGAAAAACAAAGTCGCTCGGTTTTTCAGCGGAAAACGTCCTATAAAGAAAAAACTATAATTTTTGAATATTCAAAAAAATTAAAACGGAAATTGCGCTTGTAAGTTGATCCAGATCCCGTCGTTTTTATTTTCCTTTTTTCTGGAATGACTGACCGTAAAAGCGACGTAAGGCGATAACAACCTCAGACGAAACGAAGAAGGACGATCCGTAAAAATCAAACTCGTTTCGTCTCTCGCGGTCCTCGCTTCAAAAAGAGAGTCCGTTCGATTTCCTTCCTTCTGAAATAAAAAAGCGCCTTCGACATTCCAGGATTCGCTCAAACGAAAGGACCATTTTCCTTCGGTGATATTGTCCCCGTTGATTCTCCATTCTTGGCCCGCTTCGATCGTAAATCGTTTTCGATAGAGTCCGTAGTAAATTCCGCGACCGAGAGTTTCGTTCGTATAATTCCTAAGAGAAAGAAAAATCCCGCCCCAGGACGGATCGTAAATGATCGGAGCCTTGCCCGCGATGATCTCCTTCGGAGTGTTTTCGGAAAAACTCGGATTAACCGGTTGATCTCCCGAAAAACCCGAGTTGGTTTGTGCGGACTCTTTGGATCCGAAATCGGATTGTTTACTTTCGTTTTGCAAAGGACGATTCCAAGCGCGAATCCATTCCAGAGAAAAGGTCGAGTGGGAAACGATTCCCAAACGGGCGAGTTCCGCCTTACCTTTCAGTTCTCTTCGATCCGGATCGAGAGCGAAAATATCCTCGCTTTTACCGCGATAACCCGTGAGTTTCCATTCTGAATTTAGTTTTTCCGAAAAAACGGAAGTGTAGAAGGTTCCGTCCGTTTCTTTTTTTTCGCCGAAGGTTTGAATCCGGGAAACGATCGTAGGACCGGAAAGTGTGAACGCCCTCGATTGGAAGTTTACGGAAACGTAATGTTTTTTCATTTCGGGAGAATACGCGAATTCGAACAAATTCATCGGAGATACGAGATAGATTCCCGGTTTCCGTTTGGCCTCCTGTTCGGAAAAATACGTTCCCAAGGACCAATCGTTTCGTTTGAAAGCGAAGAACCCGGCTTTATGAATCGCCTGATCGATCTCCGGAAGAGCGGTATAAAAATCGTTGTCCCTTAAAAAATAAAAATTTTCCAAAGGACGAAACCGATGGCCGAAACTCGCCCTGAAAAACTTTTGATCGATTTTTCCGGATAAAAAAGGGGTTCCGTTTCTCGTTTCCGCAAAACCTGTCAAACAATTCGATTGAGAAACCTGATTTTTCAAAATCGAATCCCGCTCGGTCGAAACGATTTGTCGTTTTACGTCGATTGGAATTCGCGACCGAATCGAATGATCCGATAAAAATCCGGTTTGTTTTTCATCGTCTTGCCGCGGTTTATCGATCAAAGCCGTCCGGCTCGTTTCGTTTTTTATCTTACAATTCGAGGTTTTGAAAAACCAATTCTCTTTCGAAGTATGAAAATATCTAGATTCGTAAGTTTCGAACGTCGCTCCGATTCTGGATTCCACGCCGAAAAGCGAGGAGGTCCCCAAAAAAAAGATCAACTTTAGGAAGAACGTAAATTTAAAAGATAAGGAATATTCAAAAAAACTAATTTTATATGAGGTCGTAAAATACGGGGATTTGTTTTTGAGGCGTAGGTTTGAAAAAACGGTTTTCGTTTTGCTCCGTAATTTCTTTTCTAAAAACCGACTTTCAACCCCCGAAATTCGGATTTGTCCAAACCTTCTTACATCGAATTCACGTAAAATTAAACTCTTCCAAAATCGACTTTTCGGTTTCGTAAACCGAAAATAAGAACGCGCCAAAACCGCACATAACTTAGAGACCGCAAAGAACAACGCCGGAACGGAACTCATCGTTTCTCCTCGGAAGGAAACGAATTCACCCGCTTCGGTTTCGGATTTTTCTTTTTTAAAAGAACGAACAACTTGGTTTGTTCCTTTTCGGAAAGGGAATCGAAAAGATCCGAAAATTCCTCCCGGGAACGGGAACTTGCCCTATGGATTTTTAACGCGGAAGAAAGCGGAAAACCGGCGGATAACAATTCTTGAATGGAAAAAGAAAAGATCGTATAACGACGGATTGGCGAGGGGCCTTTCGTTTTGTCTTTCTCCCAGTCTTGAGAAGCGGAGAGATCGGATTTGTGTTTTGATTTTGTGTCGTCGGAACCTTTCGACGGATCCGAATTTTTGGATCCGAAGAACGAACGCGACTCGAAGTTGTTTGCGGATTCGAAGCGGGCGTTCGGCTCTAAACCGTCCTGGGAGACGTGATTCACTCCGAATTTTCCGGTTAAAAAAGATTCTTCTTCTCCGATTCGATTTCCGAAAAAGGAAGAGGAAAATTTTTCCCAGGAAATTCCGATTCCCAGAGTCCATTGATCCTCCGTTTGAGAACCGTTCCAAGTTCTCGTAACTCCTAAAAACAAACGAAACTCTTGGGAAAAGGGGGAATGAAGAAAGAAAGATGCGGTTTTGAAATTTTCTCCGGCCTTTCCGAAAACTTGGATCGTTTGTTTGTCCGGAATTTCCAGATAAACCCCGAAAACACACAGATCTTTTTCTCCTCTTTCCCAGCCTACAAAAAAGGAAGGACGAAGAAAATTCTCCCCGGAAAAAAAAGAACCCTGAAGACCCGCGTAGGTTCGATGAACGGCGGAAATCTCAGTCGGTACAACTCTGTGATTTTCATACAAAAAAGAGGTTTTCCAGAAATGTTTGCGGTCTCGTTTCCAAAACGGAAACTCAAACCAAGCTCCGTACGAAGGAGGAAAATTCTTTCGGGTTGTAAACAAACCTCCCCAAGAAAGTCCGGAGTTTTCTCGAACCGCAAAAAACGTCGGGTCGAGTTCGGATCTGTAAACTCCGGACTGATCCTCCGCATCCCAAGAACCAAAACTCAAAAGAAAAACGCAGAAACAAAACGGGACTTGAAACTTTCGGAAAGAATTTTCCGGTCTTAAAAAATTGAATTTGGATTTCCCCACTCCCGAAGCGGTTCGGAGAAATCGTTTCTCGGAGTGGAGATTTGAAAAAAAACGCAATTCTTTCGAAAAAAAATCCAAAACTCAAACTTTTTGTCCGGGGGAATCGTTACTATAAGGAACAGAAACGGAGAAAAACCGGGGATTTTAAATTCAAAAGATTCTCAGCCTAAAATTTATGATTTTTAAAAAAAGAATGGTTTTGGGTTGACATTTACTACTATTTTGATTAGTATATACATATCTGTTTAGTGAATTATCCTGTTATTTTATCTGTTTATGTCGTCTAATTTATTAAGAATGGAGAGAAGACTATGATCATTCGATCTCTGCAAGAATCAGCAAATTACCAGAGAAAACGTGGCGGTCTCGCCGGATCCGGTCCGAACTGGAAGGAACGGACTCGTGCCGGAGAATCGAATCTAAAATCCTTCGCGGATTATCTGGAAGAAGCGTTTGAAGGGGAAGTCGTTCAAAAAGGAATTTGGTTTTCAGATTCTCTTTCTGAGCTGAGTAAAAACAATCTGAAGCGGATTTGAAGTCTAGCGGAAAACTCTCTGAAAAGTTGAGTCCTTTTCCCGATCCCAGAACGCGGATCGCGTACGAAGCCGAGGCCCTGGAAGACTGGGAGCTTTTGGCTGTACTTCTGGGAAGAGGGAATCGGGCTCAACCGATCGAAGAACTTAGCCGCGAAATTTTGCACCAAAGCAAAGGATTGGGCGGCCTACTTCAAAAGCAGGTTGTCGATCTTCGTAAAATTCCAGGGGTAGGAAATGCCAAAGCGACTACCTTACTCGCTGCCATAGAAATCGCGAGACGTCTCAAATGGGAGGCTTTGAAAGGCAGGCGGTATTCTTCCGAACAACTTCTCAATTTTCTCGCTACCAGTTTAATCCCTAAGAACCGAGAATGTTTCGTTCTGATCACTCTTTCTCCGGAAGGTGCGGTTTTACGAGCCGAGATCGTTGCGGTGGGAGGTTTGGAGGAGGTGGGAGTTCAAACCAGAGATCTTTTGAAAATTATTTTAAACGACGCGGCTTCTTCCGTAATCATCGCACACAATCATCCCGAATCCAGTTCCAAACCCAGCGAAGAAGATCTTTGGATCTATGAAAACTTCGGAGGACTTTTGGAAACTCTCGGTCTGGAGCTTTTGGATCAATGGATTTTTGGAATTGACGGGATCTATTCTTGCAAGAAAGGTAAGGTTCTCCAGGCGAAAACGAAGTGTTGAAAAGTTTACCGATTCTTTGGATTTTAGTGAGGAGAGATTACGCCTTACAATTCGCAGGAAGCGTTCTCGGTATCTCTTGGATGCTCGTTCAAAATTTCAGCCTGATTTTGATCTACACCGTCGTCTTTTTATTCCTTCATTTAAAGGGAAATCCGGAATCGGCTTCGGATTTTATCGGATACGCATTCAGCGGACTTTTATTTTGGATCCCACTCCAGGAATACATGATCCGCGGAACCTCGATTCTTACGGAGAATCGGCAGTTGATCAAAAGATCCCCTCTGGGTCCGGAGATTTTTCTCTGGATTCCTTACGTTCAGATGCTCGTTCACTTTGCGGTGACCGCCGTTCCCGTTCTGATCGTTCTAATCGTTTTAAAAAAATTGAATGTATTTCTTTTTCCGCTTTCGATTTTTGTAATGTTTTCCGTCGGATATTTACTTTCTTTCATTCAAGGATATTTGGCGAGGGCAAACGTGATCCTGCGGGACATTACCCCTCTCATTCGGTTGATCTCTCAATTCTTTTTTTGGTCCCTACCGATCCTGTACTTGTCCACGGGTTTTTTACATTCCGTCAACGTTTGGAATCCCCTTAACTTTCCTCTCGAGTTGTTTCGGTTTTTTTTGTTAAACGACTTTGTTCCCGTTTTTCATTGGAAGGAATTTCTTCCATCCTTGGTTCTTTTTCCTTTGATCGGAACATTAAGTCGTTCTAAATTTCATTCCGTCATTTTGGATCATCTTTGAGTTTAAAAGTAGAAAATCTAAATAAGGTTTACGCCGGTTATAGCGGTCCTTTTCAAAGAATTTTAAACGTCCTTTCTCTCGGGTTTTTAGGAAACGACGTCAAATTCGACGCGCTTAAAAACGTAAGTTTTCAAGTTTCTTCGGGAGAAATCGTAGGTTTGATCGGAAGAAACGGGGCCGGAAAATCCACTCTTTTAAAAGTTCTCACCGGTGTGTCGTCTTACGCGTCCGGAAAAATTTTAAAAACGGGATCGTTGCGTTCCATCTTGGAACTCGGGGTGGGATTCAATCCCGAACTTTCGGGAGAGGAAAATCTCTATTACAACGGGCTCGTCTGGGGTCTGAGTCCGAACGAAATCCGATCCTCCATGAACGAAATTTTCGAATTCTCCGGTCTACAAGAATTTAAGAATATTCCAATTAAACAATATTCTTCCGGAATGGTGATGCGCCTCGGATTTGCGCTCGCCACTTTTTCGAGACCCGATATTCTCATCGTGGACGAGGCTCTCGCGGTGGGCGACGCGAGTTTTCAACAAAAATGTCTCCATCGTTTTCGTTCCTTCCAAGAACAAGGGACCATGACCTTGATCGTTAGTCACGATCTTGAACTTTTAAAATCCGTTTGTTCCCGGGTTTTGATTTTGGAAAAAGGAAAATTGGTTTTTGACGGAGATCCGGTGGATGGTTTTCGGGAATACATGCAAATTATCGCGGAAAGCGGACAGGAAACGATCCTTCCGTTTCAAAAAGATTCGATTGTGGAAAGTCTTTCCGTGGATTTAGATCTTATCGTATATTCAAAAAATTCACCGACCCAAGATTTACAACAAACTTCGGGCCGAACCGATCGGAACCCTGTAAGGGGTTTGAAATACAAGGACCCGACGAACCCACAAATTTTTCCAGTGGGTTCCGAAGTGGAAATTTCAGTTCACGTAATATTCAAAAAGGATATTCCGGATCTCACCGTAGGTTTTCACATCGACGACGCTCGGGGAATTCGCGCCTTCGGGACGAACACGTTTCATCTCGGACATTCCTTAAAAAACATTCTCGCGGGGGAATCCGTGTCGGCGATCTTTCGACTTCCTTTGAATTTTTCCGCGGGCCAATATTCTCTCGGCCTTGCCTTACACGAAGGCGACAATCACGCAGGAAAGAGTTATCTCTGGAAGGACGGAATTCTTTCCTTCGAACTGGAACGTCTGGATCTGCCTAAATTTGAGGGCGCGGCCTGGCTCCCGGTGCAATGTCACCTCAAAAAAGACGCCCCTTCCTGATTTATTTTTCTTTCTCAGCGCGGAAACGTCTGAATTCTGGTTCTCAATATGAAAGTTTGTGTGATCGGAAGCGGGTATGTAGGTCTTGTTGCGGGCGCTTGTTTTGCGGAGTACGGAAATCAAGTGATTTGTGTCGATAAGGACGAAACGAAAATCGCAAATCTTAAAAAAGGAATCATTCCTATCTACGAACCGGGTCTTTCCGAACTGGTCCTAAACAACTGGAAGGAAAAAAGGCTCGAGTTTACCGTTTCTCTGAGAGAAGGGGTGGAAAAGTCGGATCTCATTTTTATCGCTGTGGGAACTCCCACTTTACCGGACGGTTCTTCGGATCTTTCGGCGGTATTTGCAGTCGCCAAAGAAATCGGTAAATCGATCAACGGTTACAAGGTCGTGGTAGACAAGTCCACGGTTCCGGTCGGAACTGCGGCCCAGGTCAAAGCGATCATCGCAAACGAAACCAAGGAAGAATTCGACGTCGTTTCCAATCCCGAATTTTTGAAAGAGGGCGCCGCGATCGACGACTTTATGCGCCCCGAAAGAGTTGTGATCGGAGCCGAAACCCGAAAAGCCGGAGACTTGGTCGCACAACTCTACGCTCCTTTCGTTCTGAACGGAAATCCGATTCTTAGAATGGGAGTCGTTTCCGCCGAACTCACGAAATATGCGTGTAACGCGTTTCTCGCGACTAAGATTTCATTTTCCAACGAGATCGCCAATCTCTGCGAAGTCGTGGGCGCAAACTACGAAGACGTCCGTAAAGGGATGGGAACCGATTCCAGAATCGGTAGGCAGTTTTTATACGCGGGAATCGGTTACGGAGGTTCTTGTTTTCCAAAGGACGTTCGCGCTCTGATCAAAACCTCGGAAGACGAGGGCGCTCCTCTTCGGATCATTCGCAAAGTGGAAGAGGTTAACGAGGCGCAAAAACTCAGACTCTATGAGAAAATCGTTAAGTTCTACGGAGAGTCGAACCTTTCCGGAAAGACGTTCGCGGTTTGGGGACTTTCTTTCAAACCCGGCACCGACGATATGAGAGAGGCCCCTTCGATTCCTCTGCTGTTGAAATTACATGATAAAAACGTAAAATTACAGGTTTACGATCCGGTCTCCAAAGAAACCTCGAGCGTTTACTTTGAAGGTAAAGTGGAATACTCGGTCGACGCTTATTCCGCTTTGAAAGGCGCGGACGCTTTGTTGCTCTTAACCGAATGGAGAGAATTCAGAGAGCCCGATTTTTCAAAGATCAAGGGTCTTTTGAAAAACAAGGTGATCTTCGACGGAAGAAATCAATATTCCCCGGAGCTGCTGAAAAAAGAAGGGTTTCAATACTTTTCGATCGGTAAGCCGAGCCCCTGAAACGCGACCCTTAGAGAGCGTTTCACTTACTTCTGAGAACGATTCATTGCAATAGGTGCCATTCACTATGGATCATTCGGCAGGAAGCGAGGTTGAGTTTAGTCAAGCCTCTTCGCGCCGGAATCCTTTTTCGGAATGGTGCATAAGAAAAACAGAATATTCTAAAATTATAGTTAAAAATCGACTCCACTTTAAGAATTGATTTTTAATGTCGACGATCCTCTCCGGTCGTTTGTTTGAAAATTCAATCCCAGTCTAAAAAAGCGGATTTCGGATCGGGACCGGAATAGTTCCAATGTCCCATCTTCCTCCCGTTTCGAGTTTCGGTTTTACCGTAGAGGTGGAGGTGATAATAAGGATTTTCTAATGCGTTATTCCAAAGGGGAGAACCGGGTTTGTAATCTTCGCCTAAAATATTTTTCATCACAACCGATTTTGCCGGAATGTTTTCGGGCGCCGGAAGGTCGCAAAGAGTTCTCAACTGAAGGGAAAATTGGGAAAGAGTTCCCGAGTTTTGACTGAAATGCCCCGAGTTATGCGGTCTGGGAGCGAATTCGTTACAAAGAATTTCCTCGTCTTTGATGAAAAATTCAATCCCGAAAACCCCCACGTAATCGATCGTCTCCGCTAATTTTTTCGCGTAGTTTACGAGTTTGTCTCGAATCGTATCCGAAAAATTTCCGGGATAAAACGTGAGATCCAAAATATGATTCTTATGAATGTTTTCGGACGGAAGAAAGTTTAAAATTTTGCCGTCTTGAAATCTTGCAAGAATCACCGAAGCCTCGGAAGTGAACGGAAAAAATTCCTCAACGATATGATTGAGTTCCTTGAGAGAGGAAAACGCCGCAATCAGATCGTCTTTCGTTTTGCACTGAATTTGACCTTTTCCGTCGTAACCCATCGTGTTCGTTTTTAAGATACAAGGAAATCTCACGTTGGAAAGAACAGAAAGTTTATCCTCTTCCGTAAAAACGGGATAAAAATTTACGGTCGGAATTCCCGCTTTTTGAAAGGAAGTTTTTTCCTTCCATCGATTTTGTGCGATTCGGATACAATTCGGGGAAGGACGAACTTTGAGTCCGGTTCGTCTTGAGAAATTTTCTATCGTAGTAAGTGCAATTTCAGGAATATTCTCAAATTCGAATGTAAGGGCGTCTATGTTTTCCAAAAAAAAAGTCAGAGCGTTTTCGTCTTCGTATGCGGATACGTATTCCTTGGCCCCGGCTCCCGCAGCGGGAGAATTTTTTTCCGGAGAATAAACGGAAACCTCGTATCCGAAAGGGATCGCTTCCAAGCAGAACATTCTAGCGAGTTGTCCGCCCCCCATAACTCCGAGTCGAGAGCCGGGACGAAGAGATTTGTCGTCTTTCACAAAAGATCCTTGTTTTTGGAAAGAGCTTCCTCTCGAATTTGATTTCGATATTGTTCTAGTTTTTCGGAAAGTTTAGAATCCTGAAGGGAAAGAATTCTCGCCGCGAGGAGGCCGGCGTTTTTTGCACCCGCGGTTCCGATCGCAAGAGTTCCGACGGGAACTCCGCCGGGCATCTGAACGATGGACAGGAGACTGTCCAAGCCGTTTAACGTTTTGCTTGGAACGGGAACGCCTAAAACGGGAAGAGTGGTCATCGAGGCGACCATCCCGGGGAGATGAGCGGCTCCTCCGGCTCCCGCGATGATGACGGAATAACCGTTTTGTTTCGCCGATTTAGAAAATTCCAACATAAGCTCCGGCGATCTATGCGCGGAGACGATTTCTTTGTGCACCGATACGCCGAGTTCTTTCAAGATGGATTCGGCTTCTTTCATCGTTTCCCAGTCGGAATGACTTCCCATGATGATTGCAACTTTTGCGCTCAAGATTTTTCTCCTGCTAAAAGATGTTTCCTTCGATTCAAACCCTTGCAAGTATTAAACCGAAAGAGCGTTTACGAAACGTTCCAATTGAATTCCACGCGAAGCCTTCGCCAAAACGACGGAACCTTCCGGCACCGTTTGCAAAAATTTCCGAATCAGTTCTGCGAGTCCTTCTTCGGTCCCCGCAAAATGTTCACAAAACCGAGGAAGGATCGTTCGTTTCACAAATTCTTCCCGGATCCAAAAAGCGTCCGTTCCGAACGTAAAAAGTCCTTTCAGATTTTGAAATTCGGCGCATTTTTTTCCGAGTTTCTTATGAAACTCTTGGGAATGTTTTCCCAGCTCCCTCATGTCGCCTAACACCGCGTAGAACTCCTTTCCGTCCGCGAGTTGATCGGCAACTTCCAAAGAGGAAAGCATGGATTCGTAATTTGCGTTATACGTATCGTTGATGAGGGAATATTTTCCCTTTTTAAGATCCAATCTTTTATCGCCGGATCTAAAAGTGGAGATTCCTTCTTGGATCCATTCCGTGGGTGTGGAGATCGTTTCCAAACAAACGATTGCGACCGCCAAGTTTTCCAGAAGTTTATTTCCGGGAAGAACCCATTCGATTTCTTTTCCCTTATATTCCAATAAAAATCCGGAAGTTTTTTTTCGAAGAATCGAAAACGTATGTTTCGGATTTGCAAGAACCAACTTGCCTCCGTGTCGATGGAGTTTTCTTTTTAGTATTTTAGAATATTCTCCGGTACTTGGATAAAAGAGTTTCCCTCCCTTTACCAAACCTTCCGCCACTTCCGCCTTCGCCTTTGCGACGTTTTTTTGACTTCCTAAAAATTCGATATGAGCGGTTCCGATCGTGGTAATGACCGCAAAATCCGGTTTGGCAATTTGAGAGAGTCTTGAAATTTCCCCTTTGTGATTCATTCCGAGTTCGCATACCACGATTCGAGTTCGATCGGAGATTCTAAAAAGTGTGAACGGAAGTCCGATTTCGTTGTTATAATTTTTTTCCGTCACGACCAACGCGGATTCTTCCAGATTTTTTAGACAATTTCCCAGAAGTTCCTTTGTCGTTGTTTTTCCGCTGGAGCCGGTGACCGCAATTACGATCGGATCAAAACGAGATCTATGAAAGGCCGCGAGTTTTCCAAGCGCGACTAACGTGTCCTTTACGGGAATCGCTTTGGAATTCTCCTCTAAGTTAAAGTTGTTTCGGATCGGATGATCTTCCTCGACCAAAAAATAAGTCGCCCCTCGGGAAAGCGCGTCCCTGATAAATTCGTGTCCGTCCCTGTTGCCTCGAAGGGGAACAAAAAGAGAATTGTTTTCCGCCTCGGTGGAAGAGGTAGTAATCGTCGTAATCGACGGTTCCTTATTAAACCAGGTCTTCGACTGAGATCCCAATAGTTTACGGATCGTTTCCGGGTCGTAGGAGAAGGGCGCTTTCATGAGTCCAACTTGTAGGGAGAGAATGTTTTGAAAATTCTAAAATAAACGAATGCGCGTCGTAAAAAGTTTCTCTCAAAAGCCGAATCAAAAAGGTCGATTTAAAGTTGGATTTGTAAATCGACAATTCGCGTTTTAAATCGATTCGGGTTCGACCGGATTTGTCGGAATACCGCCTTGACAACCTCCATTCTTATATTTTTGATTCTATTAAAGCCGAAGAAAATATGACTGCGAGAAAACCGAATTCCCCGAAAAAAAATTTCCACCTAATCGATAAATGGTGGCAAAAGACCACGATTTATCAGATCTATCCTCGTTCCTTTGCCGATAGCAATCGGGACGGAATCGGGGATATTCCGGGTATCATTTCCAAGTTGGATTATCTTCGCGATCTCGGGTTCGAAACTTTATGGGTATCACCTTTGTACAAAAGCCCTCAGATGGATCACGGCTACGACGTTAGCGACTATTACTCGATCTCTCCCGAGTACGGAACCGTTAAGGATGCGGAAAAACTAATCAAGGAAGTTCATAAACGGGGAATGAAAATCGTTTTTGATATGGTGATGAACCACACTTCCATCGAACACGATTGGTTTAGACAATCCCGTTCGAGTAAAGATAATCCGAAGAGGGATTGGTACATTTGGAGGGACGGAAGAGGAAAGAATAAACCTCCCAATAACTGGAGTTCGTTCGTAACTCCCAAGGCTTGGCATTACGATCCCGATACCGATCAGTGGTATCTCGCGAGTTTTTTGGACTTTCAACCGGATTTGAATTACTACAACCCCGAAGTCAAAAAGGCGATGTTCGAGGTTCTACGTTTTTGGCTTAAGAAGGGAGTGGACGGATTTCGTTTGGATATCTTTCACGCGATTTACAAGGACAAACACTTTCGGGACAATCCGTTTCGATTTAAATACATCGTCTCGGAAAACGATCACGACGGTTATTTTCAGAGTAGGGTTCATACCGTAAATCATCCGAATAACTTCGCTTTTGCGAAAGAACTCAGGGCCGTTTTGGATGAGTTCGACGGGGATCGTTTTGCGGTCGGCGAGGTTGCCGGCGACGACCATATCATCAAACGCTATTTAGGCGAAAAAAAAGACGGCCTGAATCTCATCTTTCTATTTGAAACTCTTTTGTTAAAGTTCAAGACGAACTTTTTTAAGGGGATCGTCAAAAAAATGGAACAAGTGTATCCGTATCCGAACATTCCCACGTATGTTTTCGGCAATCACGATCAAAGGCGTTATATGATGAAAATCAATAACAATCTTGAAAAAGGGAAATTGATCGCGCTGTTTCAATTTACCGCAAGGGGAGTTCCGGTTACTTATTACGGGGAAGAAATCGGTATGACCAACGAGACGATCAAATTGACCGAGGCTCAAGATCCCCTCGCGAGAATCTATCGTTGGTTAGGCGACTGGCTTTCGGAATTACTCGGACTTGCGGACATTATCATCCGGGATAGGGCGAGGTCCCCGATGCAGTGGGATGATTCTCCGAATGCCGGTTTTACGACTCGGGAAGCGAAACCTTGGATTCGAGTGCACGGGAATTATAGGGAACGCAACGTATCGGTCGAGTCGGAGGATAGGGATTCTCTTTTGAATACGTATAAAGGTGTTCTCCACCTTCGAAACGAAAGTTCCGCGTTAAAAGAAGGAACTTTGACGTTGCTCGAAGAAAACGTTCCGAAGGATATGTTGGTTTATTTGAGAGAATTCGGTAAGGAACGTAAGCTCGTCGTTTTCAATTTCGGGAAAAAGAACAGGTTTTTCGTCAATCCGACCGATTGTAGAAAGTATTTTTTTTCCACGGTTTCTTTCGATCACAACGAATTTGATCGGTTTAAGGTTCCTCCTTGTTCCGGAGTTATATTAGGAAACGAATATATTCCAAAAATATAAAATTTGATTTTAACGCGAGTTCGACGGTTGAAATCTTGGGCGAATCGGAGACTCAGGTGCGTTCACCGATTTTCCCGAGCGACCGTAGAAGCGAAACGCTGAGTTGTTCGCTTGAACTAAAGCGCCGCTCCTGTCGAGCGAGGCATTCTAACTCTTATATCACTCTAAACTCAGCAGAACGGCTTCCTAAACTTATGGATCGTGAGATTGGTCGTGATTTTCCCAACTTCGTTGGGAGCAAAAGATAACGCTCCGCTATCTTTTTGCTATCTCACTCCCTCCTATGTTCCTTGTGTCAAGCCCCTCCGCTATTTTTTTTACATAAGACCATATTGAGCTAACTTACGATTCAGAACATTTTCGGGCATAGAGTCGAAGAGTTGCCCTGTTCGAATCATAGAAAAAAGAACTTCGATCATTTTACGTGAAGTAGCAATGATCGATTTCTTTGCTCCTTTTTTAGCATATAACCTTTCGTAGAACTCTTTAATCTTACCGCCATGCTGACAACGGACCAGGCTCCAAGCTGCTTGAACAATCACTCTTCGGATCGAATGACAACCGCGGGAAACAATTCTACCATATCGAACCGTATCTCCTGAGATGTCAACTCTGGGAACTAAACCAGCGTAGTAGGCGGCTTGTTTACCGGAAGAGAATCTTTTGCAGTCCCCCATGTAACTCATAATCGCCAGAGACGTAATCATCCCGATACCAGGCATGGACATGATCGTTTGAACGTAGACCTGATTGATTTTCAGAGCGCCTTTAATATCTTCTTCAATGAGTTTTAGATTTAGTTCGACTAAATCTAAAACTTTTAAGATTCGTTCCGCTTCCTTATGATATCATACTAGACACCTAGTATAAAGTTACAGAAGTTTCTCTGGATGCTTTTGTCCGTAAATGTTTTTTGGTGATCTCAGTCAGACCGGCTTGAGTGAATAAACTGTGAAGCCGATTCTTTCCTTGCGTTAGTTGTCTTGTCCAATTCTCATGCTCGGTACACAATCGACGATTGTCTTCCTCTTCGTCCGGAGAAACTCAACACAACGCATCCCTATGGGTCGCGTTGTGGGAATTGGAACAACCGGTAATTCTTCCTTTGGATAACGTTGAATGAGTTTAGCTATCTTAAGAGAATCTTCTTTATCAGTCTTTTTCAAAGATTGATAAATTGTTGCTAAGTCTCCGGGATTCAAAACAATTACTTGAACTCCTTTGTTTAGTATTGATTTTGCAATTCTAAAAGATTGAGATCCTGCTTCCAGGCCTACGATATCGTTCGACGTTAACCATTTTAATAAACCGTTAATTCCGCTTTCCGTTGTGCTGAATTGTCGACGTTCGAGCGAGTTCTCCGAATTGATTCGAACTACCTCTAAACTTTTTTTACCACAATCAATTCCTACATACTTGACTTCTTGACTGTTCATTTCTTTTCTCCTAAAATGACAGAGGCGGAAGGTCTTAACAAAGCCGGGTGATATCACCAGCACTCCTATTCGCGGTCGACTTTGTTTAAGCCGCCACACTTTGGTTTGCGGTGGCCGATTTAGATTCATCTATGGGTCGGGGTCTAAACCCCAAGGGAGCGATCAATCTGCCACCGGCCTTCTTGACTCCGTCGAATCAAGAATATCACACTTCGAACTGCCTTACGTCCAAGAATCATACTAATCTATGGGTCGTGAGATAGGTCGCAACATAATCGCTTTCGCATGGGTTATACCGAACTCACGATATTTTATGATAATTCCCGGAGTTCTTGTCGTAAAATCCCAGTCTGATATTTAGAATCCGTCCTAAAACATACAAGGAAATTTGGAGGAGTTCCTACGTTTTAGGAGTCAGGGGTTGATGACAAATTTTTTTAAGCGGGTACATCTTATAAATTGTACGGTTTTGCTCACAGAAAATTACCGATTTTGTCAATATCCGATATTGTGTTTTTAAATTTTTTTGTGGAATATCTTCTATGTTGCGTTTGTTTTATGTTCCGTTTTTTCTTTTTAGTTTATTGTCGTTCGATTGTTCGGATCGGAACTCAAACGCCTTCGAACCCGAAAAAGCAAAAGGAGGAATTTTAGATCTTTCTCAATGGGATTTTCAAAATCGTAAAACCCTCCCACTTGCGGGGGAATGGAAATTCTTTTGGAAACAATGGATAGATCCGAATTTTACGGATTTGACGACGGTTTCTAAAAATCGATTCGTTTTTGTAAACGCTCCGGCGGTTTGGAACGGGATTCCTTTTTACGAAGAAAAAATAGAAAGCCACGGTTTTGCTTCCTATGAACTTGATGTTCTTCTTCCCAAAGGAATTTCTAATTTAGCGCTTGCGATTCCGGACGAAGGCACTTCTTACAATCTGTTTGCAAACGGACAACTCATAGCAAATGCGGGAACCGTCGGAAACACTCCGGAATCTTCCAAGGCGAGATATAAACCTCAGATCGCGGTGCTTTCCGATTCGGAAAACATACGTTTGGTTCTTCACGTTTCCAATTTTCAAAATCGATGGGGAGGATATTGGTATCCGATTCGAATCGGAAATTTAAAAAATATTCTTTTGGAAAAGCAGATCCAAGAAGGAATCGATTTCGCCGTTTGTCTCTCTGCGGCGATCATGGGGATCTACAATCTTTTGTTTTTTCTGTTCAGAAAAAAAGATCCGGCCCCTCTTTGGTTTTCCATTTACTGTATCTTAACTTTAATCCGCACCCTTGCAACCGGAGAACGTTTGGGACATCTCTTTTTTCCCAGTCTTTCCTGGGAACTTTGGAATCGTTTGGAATACTCCTCCATCTATTTGGCTGGTCCGGCTTCATACGCTTTTTTTAATCGACTCTGTCCCACGAAATTTTGGGAAAGGTTCGGTATTTTTGTGAATCTTCCGTATTTTATTTTCGCGTCGATCGTTCTGATTTTTCCGAATCCAATTTATACCCTTACTCTTAATCCCGTTCTTTTTTACGCTTTTTTTGTGACCGTTCCCGGCTGGTTGATCTTACTCGTCTATGGAATTTATAAAAAATACGAAGGGGCTTGGATTTTATGTTTGAGTTATGTATGGGCATTCTTTTGCACCGAGCACGATATTCTTTATTCGATGGGCTTTTTCGAGAGTAGGTATCTGATTCAATTCGGGTTGATCGCGCTGATCGCTTCTTATTCAATCTTGATTTCGAAACGTTTTTCCAATTCTCTGAATCGATCCGAAAATCTTTCGGAGAAAATGAAAAGCCTCGTTTCCTCCACTCGTGAAATTATGACCTCTCCTTCGTTTACTTCCGCCGCACAAACCGCACTGGAAATTCTTTCTAAAAATGCGCAGGATCATTCCAAAATCTCTTCTTCCATTTTTAAAAAAAATGAAAACAAACGGATTTCCGATTTTTTTTCATACGGTTTGTTTCAAAATTTAAATTTATTTTATCAAAAAGATCGAGCTGCAAAAAACTATCCGGGTTTCGGGACGGATTCTTATACAAGTCGGGGTTTGTTTGTCTACTTGCCGGAAGCGAATTCATCCCGATGGAAACAATATTCCATCGATACGGAAAACGATCTGTGCATCCGGGAAGTTCCCTGTCTTCTTTCCAAAGAATCTTTGGAAATCGATCTCAATACTTTAGATTCTCCCACCGTTGCGGGAGATCGCCTTCTTTTACCCGTTCAAAACAATCGGGTGAGTTTTGTGATTTTGGATCTTCCGATCGGACATTTTTTAGATTCGGATTCGAACATGGATTGGGTGCAGGGGATCGCGTATGCGTTGGCTCTTTCCATACAAAATCTTATCAGGCAGGATCGCGAAAAACTCGCGATTATCGGAGAATTGTCCGCCGAGATCGCACACGATATAGGTCATCACGTGTTATTGATTCAAAAAGTACTGAAGAACTTGATTTCCGATAAAAGCGCAAGTACGGCAAGTACGGAATCGGATCTGGCACGCGCTAAAAAAGAAACGGACGCACTGGCAAATCTTTCCTTAGATATATTAGAATTTTCTAAAAAACGAATTATCCTGGACTTGAAATCGGTGGACATTCGGGAATATTTTCGGGAAATCCAGGAGGATTTGGAACTTTTTTTCGAAGGAACGGGAGTCAGTTTTTCCTGCGAAATTTCCGCGGAAGGACGAATACGTTTGGACCCTCATCGGATGCAAAGATTGATTTTAAATATCGCAAAAAACTCGATCGAAGCGGCGGGAGAAAGGGGAAACTTTTCTCTTCGGGTGGAAAAAGAAGCGGAAACACTTTATATGATTTTTAAGGACGACGGTCCCGGAGTCAGCGAAGAACTCAAAAAAGCATTTTATAATTCTATGATGGAAACGAAAAAACCGCAAGGATCCGGTCTCGGACTTTCTATCGTTCGAAAGATCGTAATTGCACACGGTGGAGAAGTTTTCATGGATTCCGAATTGGGACAGGGCAGTCGATTTACCGTTCTATTACCCTGTCCTTCTCTTTGAATGGAACTTTATTGAATTTTTATAGAACCACAATGCGAAAGCTAAAGTAACGTGAGTTCGGCGTAACCAATGCGAAGGCGATTCTTACTTCGACCAATCGAACGACCCATCGGGAGTGAGATTGAGTTAAACCTCGAACGACCCATCGGGAGTGAGATTGAGTTTCTTCAGAGCGAGCTATCGAACGACCTGGGTAACGAAAGTGGCACTGCTCCCTAAGGGTCGCAGCACCAGGGAGAAATCGTGAGTTAGCAAAAAAAACGCGAACCCTCATCCGTTTTTTCCGAAGAAAAAACGAATGAGGGTCGCTCAAATTCGAATCACATTTGTGTACTTTCTTAAAAGAAAAACGCTGCCGGTTTCTGAAAGAAATCGACGATTGATTCTTAATCGCAGATTTCCAAGGAACCGCTGTTGACTGCTATCGTATCCATTCCGAAGCCGCTCATTTTAGTGCCCCATCCTTTGGAATCATAGGTATACGTAAAGGCACCGTCTGCGGAAGTCGTAGGAATTTTACTACCGGCCGTATACGTATAAGTTATATTCCTTCCCGCGGAATTTGATTGAGGAAATCCGTTGGTATCATAATTGGAATAAGTTGTTACGGCCGGACTCGCCACCGAAACTAATTGATTCGAACTATCATAAGTATATGTAGTAGCGCCGCCGTCGCTGCTGGCCAATCCTCTTTGCGCGTGCGCATTTCCGGTTCCTGGCGGATCGATGACTCCTAATTTTGCTCCGGCTGCGGAAGCGTAGGTTCTTACGATCGAATTGCCGCCGTCCGACGGAACACAAGTATATACCTTTCCGGAAACGCTACAGTTGTAAGTTACAGTGGGTCCTCCGGCCGTAACCTCAACTTTCTGAGGTAGGTTAAAACAACTCACCTGCGCAGCAGTGGAAGTCGTCGGTGTCGAAGCGACCAATGCAAGGGCCCCAAGCGTCCCTGAATCGTCCGATTCCTCTTTTTTACAATCCATTCCGGAAAATAGAACCATCGTCAAATGGATTGACACAATTATTTTCTTCATTCAAATTACTCCCGAATACTTTCGAAATTTTATTTCGGATCTTCTTTTGAAGATTCCTGAATTCAGATTAACAAAGAAAAAAGTTTATGTCCATTTCGGGAAATACAGATAAATCGTAGAATTTCCGGTAAAATCCGAAGGTTTGAAATTTAAATACCTCTGAATTTAAGTTGAATCAGAATTCTTCCTAATTCTATAATATTCTCGATTTCTAATTTTCTAAATAGGGAAGCCCTGTGTGTTTCCACGGTTCTTATGCTCAATTCGAGCTTTTCCGCGATTTCACGGTTCATTTTTCCTTCAGCGAGAAGATTCAGGATTTCCTTTTCCCGTTTTGTAAGTCGGTCGATTTTACTTCCCAACTCTTGATCGACTTCCGTTGCGGGTCTGAAGTTTTGAATTTCTTCCGGGAAAACTTTTCCGCCGTTCAAGACGATTTTAATCGAGGAAAAAATGGTATTCATCGTTTCATTTTTAAGAAGGTAGCCGTCTGCGCCGAGGGCGAACGCTTTTTGGAGATAAGACCAGTCTCTGTGTACGGTCAAAAATACGATTTTCAGATTCGGAAATTTAAGTTTTAGGGTTTCCAGTTCTTGAATTCCATTCTCTTCTTGAAGTGAAATATCGCAGATCAGTAGATCGGCCTTTGTAAAAGGAATTTTACGAATCGCTTCCTTGATGGAATTCGCCGATCCCGCAAAACGAAATTCCGGATCCGATTCCACTTCCGCCTGCAAACCGGCGCGTACAACCGGATGATCATCGACTAAGAAAATTCCTTTTTTTGAAGATCCGGTCATGGTTTGAATTTATCCGTTTTGGAAGTTCTGTAAAATCAAATCAAAACTTCCATCCATAAGTGTACAACGGAATCGTAAAAATGGAATGCGAACCCCAGTGAATCGAAAAAACATTTTCATTTCAGCCGTTTGTTTTTCAACCCGACTAAAAGACGGAGAGGATTGACGCAAGCAAAAGATAAGAATCTATTTTTTTTTATCCTATCTACTGACTGCTCGAATACCGATCTCTATAAAATCGAGTACCGTTATTCTTATCGCAAAATACCGTTACAATACAATCTATTAGGTACTTTATTATAAGTTACGAGTAAATCTAGAACATTTCAAAGAATGCTTAAAAAATTGTAATCGGCGAGCTAAACCCGCCAATGAAATCGATGGTAAAAACGGAAACGCGAAGAAGATTTTAATAACGGAGAACGGCCCGAAAAACGGATGTTTGAATCTTGATTTATATTTTTATCTGAAAAATTCGACAGATCTTAGTTATCGGTTATTTTTGGCAACGGCAAGAATCATCTGATAAATCAGATTGCGGGTTTCTTGCGGAATATCGTCATAGAATGAAATCATCGTATCTTCCGCCTTATCATTTGAGATCTTGTTCCACAAGTAATCGCGTTTTTTCATTTTTTTGACGGTTCCGGAATTTTCATTCATGGATGAATTCACTTCGGCGCTGCCCTTCCCGCTAGTGAGCCAAAGACCGGAAATACCGTGTGTTTTTTCGATATCCGCCGCTAGTTTATCCAACAAAGGGCGCTTATCGTTGCAAATATAACTGATATAGTTTTGAGACTTACCGATCGAAGTCGCAAAGTCTTCATCATTCATTGCTAATATGTTTTTGATCGCATACCGGAGCCGTTTTCCAGGCGTGGAAAAGTCAATGTTTTCCAGAGGAATTGTAATAATTTTATTTGCCATGCCTTATACGTACTCAATATTTAAATAGAGATCCTTTTTTATAAATTTACTAAAATATCTAACTTATGCCCTTTTTATTACAACCTTTAAAATGATTTCGATTTGCCGAAATATAAGTTTTTTGAAGAATTTAAGTAAGTATTCATATCTTTGAGATTCGAGACCCGATAAAGCTCGTTCCCAAAATCCAATCTGTATACAAATGGACCGAGACGGGTTTTTATTTCCTATTGGGTTGGGAAAGTTGGTGGATTGCGAAATTTTTGGTCTCCCTGTCCGTAACCCCAAACCGAACGTGAACTCAAAGAAAAATCGTTATTTTAGCCCGAAAACTCGGAATCAAATTCAGTTTTTGATTGGATGCCGAGCCGTCGTTTTTTTATCGGTTTGTAAGGACTTTGGGGGGCTTCCTAAAATTATAATTATAAAATATAATGGAACCGTTATGTGGGGTTTGCGTTTGCGGTTTTCGATCTTAAAATTTGTATTGGTAACGGATAAGGATCGATGGTATCCTATTGAATCGATCGAGTTTAGGCAATGAATCATCCCAATGATATTCCCGAGGAAATTCTTTCCAAACTGCGCCTCTTATGCTTTGATTTTCCGGAAGTATATGAGGAACGAGCCTGGGTCGGAACGCGTTGGTGTGTGAAAAAGAAAAATTTTGCTCATATACTGATGCTTCGGGAAGGTTGGCCGCCAGCCTACGCGCAAGCGGTCGGAATGAATGGACCGGCCTATCTTTTGACGTTTCGATTTTCTTTACACAAAATCGATACTTCTCGATTCACACAATATCCTTTTTTTAACCCCGTATGGTGGCCGAATATCGCCGGGCTTGTAATAGACGACAAGGTTGATTGGGAGGAGGTGAACGAACTCTTGATTCAAAGTTATTGTGAGATCGCGCCGAAAAAATTAGCCGCTCTGGTGAAAGGCCGCTGATTTGATTGATTGTAAATTTTTTGAATTTCCAAAAGAAAAGACGAAAAACGGAGCGGATTTTATTTGATCTCCAAGTTTTCGATTCCCGATTCGGTAAAGATTTCTTCGTACTTCAAAATGAAAGGCGCTTCTTTTTCGATTCTTTCTTCGATTGCCATTCCTTTGATTTCGGATTCGTTATAAGTTCTCATAAAGTCTCTCGCCGCGAGTCTTTGAATGAGTTCATCCCAAAAAATACTGTCCTGATATTCGACTATAAGTTCGGAGATATCCGTCTTTTCTTCGAATTCCCTGGTAAGATAGTGAAGCTCCTCTTCGTTATCGTATGCTACAAGATGGGAAACTTCCAACGCCTTTGCATAAGACAAAACTTGTTGCTCCATGTCTTCGAAAATATCGTACGAATCCAATCGATCCGCCGTGGGTTCTTCTTCATCAAGAATGGAATGATATAAAAATCGAGTGATCGCTAAAGATTTAAGAAGCGCTTCGTATTGTTCCCGAGAAAGTTCGATATTCATTGCAATTCCCATTTCAGGAGGATACGCTCGGATTGCCAAATCTATTTCTCCATGAATTGGAGCGAATCTCGATTATATTCCGAGATTGAAATAGGAATGTCTCGTTTTCCATTTTGCGTTTAGCGCCACCTTTTCGAAGCCGCAACTTCCGATCCGAAACCGGAAAATCCCAATCGAAATTCTCAATTTTAATTCCGGAAAATTTCCTCGATTTTTTTGAGATTTAAAAGTTCGAAAGTCTTTTATTTCGACGGCGGGTTGGAATTCCAAACGAAATATCAGATTTTCTTAAATCAGTTTTAGAATTTTAAGGGAAACTCATTCGAGTGAGTCGTATTTTTCTAAATCCATTCGAAAAATACTTGATTTCTAAGACAAACTAAAAATAAACATGTAAGTAATTGCTTACTATTGGATATTCGGTATGCACCCTTTCCTTCCGATTTATGATCTGAATGAAAAAATAAAATTTCGTACCGGAAAAAATCGGTTTTATTTCGAACTAGAACGGGGTGTTTTTTGTTTTCTTTTTTCAGACAAAAATTGAGTGATTTTCATTTTTTCGTTTCCAGACCCGAATTCAGGCTTTTTTTCATTTCACTCGTGCCGTCCTTGATCTTATTTATGGATCTCGGGTTACGTTGGAAGGTTCTCAGTCAAATGGAGGCTTTACAATGGTATTATTATATTCTTTCTTTCCTATATTCTATTTTGATTTATTCCCTGATTCTTTTTTCCCTGGGTCGTCTTTTTTCGGCGTCAAAGAAAAAATCATATTGGATTGTTTTAATATTCTCGGCTTTCGGTTATTCGATTTGTATGGTCGGATCCTACGGATATTTTTTATACGCGGGAATCATGCCGAACTTCTTCGTCTTTTCCTATATCTTTCAAGAACCGTTCAACAGTTGGACCATTCTCAAGGGCGGGCTCACGATTTCGAGTTTGATCGGCTTCGTTTTTCTTTTTATCCTGTTATTTCTTAGTTTGAAAGTTGTGTCGGGCGGTTTTAAACCGGTTCGATTTAAGAAAAGTATCTATTCCGGACTTATTTTTGGAGTTCTGATTCTTACCGCTTTTTTTCACAACAACACTCGTTTTAACGATCAGATTTACGTTTCGGATACGAATTCGATTTCGTTTATCAATCGGAACATCTACAACCTTGTTACGGGAGACAGGCTGGGTTCTGCGGGACTTCAATCTAGAAATAAGCCGATTTTGAGCAAAAGTTCCAGTCCGTTTCGTAAAAACGTTCTGATCATCCTGAGCGAAAGCCTTCGTAGAAAGAGTATGGCTCTTTACGGTTACGAAAAGGATACGACTCCGTTTTTAAAACGTTGGACACAAAATGCTCCGAACGGATCGGTTGTGGTTTTTCAAAAGGCGTTTTCGAATTCAAGTTCCACTTTGATTTCTGTCCCGAGTTTGTTATCGGGAGTTTCGCCGATTCAACCCGTTTCCATGACTCATAGTTTTCCATTGTTTTGGGAATACGGAAAGGCTGCGGGTCTTTCCACCTTTTTCATTTCGAGCCACAGTTTTCGTTGGAATAATTTTTCCGGTTTTTTTAGGAACGCCGGGATCGATTTTTTATGGAATAAGGAAATCAGCGGACTACGAGTTTTTAACGACATCGGAGTCGACGATCGTAAAACGATAATCGAATTTCAAACTCATGTAAAACATCTCAAAAATAAGGGTCGTAACTTCGCCGGGGTTCTACATTTAAACACGAATCATTTTCCGTACATCATTCCCGAAGAATCGGCCCACTTTCCGATAGGCAAGGATACACGCGCGCCCTATGATAATTCGGTCCGTTATTTGGATCGTCTTTTGGAAAACGTATTCGATTTTTTGAATCAAGAAAACTTGACCGAAAATACTCTTGTGATTTTCACTTCCGATCACGGAGAGGCCCTTTTCGAACACGACTACATCGGTCATATAGAAAGTAATCATATAGAAACTTTGGCGATTCCTATGTTGATCTTTCTGCCGAATTCCCTGAAAAACCGCTTCCAGGATCGTTTGCAAAAAAATGCGGATAAAAACGTTTCCAATACGGATCTAATTCCGACCGTTGCGGAACTGTTAGGCGTTTCCAATCAACCCGAGGTGAAGAGTTATCTTTCGAAGTTGGAAGGTTGTTCCCTTCTTTCCGATCTTCCCGAAGACCGTCGTATTTTTATCGCGAATAACAACGAAACCTCCCTGTATCGAGTGGGAATGAGTTATATCAAAGGGAATTTGCATTATATGCTTCGTATCAATTCTTTTCCGCCGGACGAGGAAGCCTATAATATTCAAGAAGATCCGTATGAGAAAAAAAATCTCTGGCCCGGTTTGAACTTGGAGAAAAAACGGGAGATCCGCGGGCAATTGGAAGAATGTAGCCTTTGTCACGATCTTTATGCGGCTTCCGGAATTAAACTCTGACGATTTTTAAATCGAAATTTGCCGTATAGAAGAAACATTAAAGAATTATAATTTACTTTATAAAGTTTTCCTGATCTTATTTTAAGGCGGGTTTTTCGCCGTCGAGTTGCAGGGTTGGGAAAAACCGAAAAACGTTTGTTTTTAGATTAACGCGAGTTCGGTATAACAAATGCGAAAGCGATTGTAGTGGAAATTCCGAAGGAATTGGAACATTATGTTGCGACCGCAGGCAGCAACATTGAGTTCAAGCGCGGTCCAGCCCTTGTGTGCAAGGGCTGGATTCGCCCAGATTTTCTTATATCGAACTCACGTTAGATTAGAGTTGTATAAAAATTCAATAGTCGCGATTAACAAAACTGCGTCCGTTTCCATGGAACGGAAACAAATGGAGGATTAATTTTTCAACAACTCCATGTAGAATATCATCGGACAAACCCTAACGCGGGTTTGGTGAAAACCAATACAAAAGCGATGATTAGGTTGCGATTCCTAGAGAACCCACAAGTTGGCTTCGAGTGGCGAGGTTTTAGGGTTCAACTAAGGAGAAAAATCTTTTTTCAGTTCCGCGTCCGAGGGGAAAACGATATTCTGATTCAACAATTCGTAACTCAAGTTTAGATACGCCTTTGCCTTTTTACTCATTTCGTCGCAAACGGCGGGATCCTGATCGCAGAAATTGTTCTTTTCGCGGGGCGGATTGATATTGTAGGAAAGGTCTTCTTTCCCGTCGAAAAATCTTAAATAAAAAAGTTCGTTCTCTATCCAACCGAATAAATTCCCGTAAGCGAAGTAGGCGGTCTTAGTTCTTCCCGGAGCCAATAGATTTCTTCCCATCGCGGAAAATACCGCCCTTTTGCCGACAAGTCCTAAAATCGTAGGAATTACGTCCAGTTGGGAAGCGATAGTTTCGTCTAACGCAGGCGCGACTTTTCCGGGAGCGTAAATCAGAAAAGGAACGTTTCTATCCTCGTAATAATCCAAGTATCTGTGGTGGGTATGATCCGCAACGAAAACGAAAATCGTATTCTTGAAATATCCCGATTTCTCCGCCTGAACGATAAAGTTGTGAACGGCCCAATCCGCGTAATTGTAGACGTTTAGAAAATCGTAGTCTCTTGTGGAAGGATCGAAAATTTTGAATTTTTCCGAAGGGGTTCTGTAAGGATAGTGAGTCGTCAGCGTGAGGGCCAAGCCGAGAATCGGCTTTTTGGAGACGGAAATTCGTTCATGCAATAATTGTAATACGTCAGCGTCGTCGTATCCCCAGGCTCCTAGTTTGAATCTCCCGAGTTTTGTTATTTCCTTTTCTCCGAGTACGGTATCAAAACCCCAGTGAGGCATAAGAGTACTTTTGTTGTCGAAACTCAGGTCTCCTCCGGTTACAAAATAAGTATCGTAACCCATTCTTTTGAAAATGTTTCCGATTCCCGAAAAATTTCCGAGGACCTGATGGGTTCTTACCACGGTCAAACCGGGCCGGTCGGGAATGCCTGTAAGGATCGACATCATTCCGTTAGTCGTCCTTCCCCCCGACGCGATAAAACGATTGTAAAATCTTCCTTTTTTGACGAGTTGATTGAAATACGGAGTGATTTCCTTTCCTTCCACGAGTCCGTCGGAAATCGGTTTGATAAACTTTCCGGTCCAGTTTTCGAGTAGGATTAAAACTACGTTCGGGGGAGTTCCGGGATCGGTTTCCTTTTGAACTCGTAGGATCGGATATTTATCGCTGATAAATTCCGCACCCGGATAGGAAATTTCTTTTCGAACGACCGAGACCGCTTCTTCCGTTTCCAATTTTAAAAATTCGGGGATGGACCGGCTTTTTAAATCCATGATCGAAGTAAAAACCCCGTTGAGCGCGATGTTGTTTACGAAGTTGTTTCCGGAAACGATCGCGTTAGTCGCTCTTATCGGAGATTCTTGAATACCTCCTCGGATCGCTACGACCGCCGTGATCAAAACGACCACAATCTGAATGAATGTGGATTTCCAGGATTCCTTCTTATATCGGTACGGATTGTATTTCAAAAATAACCACGTGGATAAGGGGAGAAAGGTCAGCAAAAATACGATTCCTGTCAAAAACATAATCGTGTTTTGCTCCAGGGCCGATTTCAGAATTACACCTAAGTCTTTTCCGATGAATACGAACCCTTCATAACCGATATGTTTGTTCGCGTTTTCAAAATAAATGATGTCCGCGATCAGGTGCGCGATCATCCAAATTCCCAAAAGGATCGGCGTGTATCCCCAGAAAAAACGGTATAACTGAAATCGATTTAAGTACGGCAATACGGAAAGAAGGGCAAACGATCCCAAGATCATTCCGATCACTACGAGATCGAAACGAAATCCTAAAACGAACGCAAACGCAACTTCTTGGAAAGGAACCCCCTGAAGTCTGTACGAATAGACCGCAAGAAACGCGATCTTGTATAGGAGGAGAATGAGAGCGAAGTAGAGAACATAACCTAAGACGAGTTTTAAGTGGGCGGGGATACGTTGAAACATTCTGACTCTTTTCATGTATGATAGGCGGGAATTCGAACGACATTGAATTCTCAAAACATATAGTAGGCCGAAGTGGAAGCGGAGGCTCAAGTCAAAAATAAGGAAATTTTAAAGGCAATTTAGTTGCCGAAAAACAGAGAAGATCGTCGGAATCGAGAACGATCCAAGATTTCGTATGAGTTCCCGCGCTCCGAGATATGAGCAGTTCGGAATGAGTAGAATCCTGACCAACTCGCCGCTCCAAACGTTCATTTGGAAGACAATCTAAGAGCGGGAATGAATTGATTTCGGAAAAAATTTTATTTTTCCGAAAAGTCGGAACCAAAAAGGAATTTGGACCTTGACAGATTTCTCTTCCGAAAAATATTAAGTGAGTAATCACTCACTATGAATCTACCCATACAAGAAATGCAAGAAAGTATCGAGCTGGACTCGAATTGGCCGGAAGGACAAAAAAAAATCTTTTTGGCGGCGATTGAAATTTTCGCTCAAAAAGGTTTTTCCGCCACAACCACGGTGGAAATCGCCAAAAAGGCGGGAGTCGCGGAGGGCCTGATTTTCAAACACTTTAAGAGCAAAAAAGAACTGCTTCTAAGTTTGGTGTTGCCTATTTTGGAAAGTTTTTTTGCGCCGATCACGCTCAAAAGACTCGGGATAATTTTTTCCCAGGAGTTTTCGACCCTTGAACAATTTCTGATGGCGGTTTTCCGAGAGAGAATCACATTCATCGGAAAAAACAGGAATCTGGTTCGAATCGTTCTTCAGGAAGCTTTTATCACGACCGAAATTCGAGCGGTTTTGGAGCGGGTTTTTAAGGAAAGATTGGTGCCCTTGTTCCAAGAACGTCTTAAAAACTTTCAAGAAAGAGGGATGATTTCGGAGATGCCGATCGAGTCCGCGTTTCGTTTGATCGGAGTCAACCTGTCCGGATACGTTTTACTGACGGAAGTTTTTTACCAACCTATGGCCGAAGACGGCTGGGACCAGGAAGCGGAGTTGAATCGAACGATCGCGTTTATTGCAAACGGACTGGCTCCTAAAAAACAAGAGGTTTCGGTTTTAAAATCCCAACCTAAGAAAAAACCGCCGATTCGTAAAACAGCGGCCAAGGCTAAGAAGAAAAAAAAGAAATCTTAAAATCGAAACCTATTTTTATCAGGAGTTTGTATGAATGTTTTAATCGATAAAATAAAATCTTTGTTTGTGATATACCGATCCTTACGTCTACCGTTTCGAATTCTTTTGCCGCTTCTGCCTATTTTGATTTTGTTTTTATTCTTATCCATGAAGGGAAAAAATCAGGCCGAGGATGTCGCGGTCCTCGGTTCGATTGCGGAGAAGGCGTACGGACTTGGGACCGTTCATTCTTTGGATACGTTTCGATTCAGGGTCGGAGTTCCGACTAAGATCACTAAGGTTTTCGTTTTGGAAGGGGACGAAGTGGTTCCGGGTCAGGGTTTACTTCAGCTCGAAGGAATAACCGTCGTTCGTTCTCCGATTCACGGGATCGTTTCCGAAGTCGGTTATCACGAGGGCGAGGTCGCGTTTCAGAATTTTCTAGCGATCGAAGTTTTGGGAGTGGGTTCCAAATATCTCATCGTCGCGCTCGACGAACAAATTCTTCTTTCGGTTCGTAAAGGCCAAAACGTAATCGTTCGTTTTGAAGGAAAACAGAACGAGGTCGTTCAAGGGCGCGTTCAGGGAACTTTTTCGCACGCGGGACAGTTTTTTGCAAGAATTGAAGCGGCGCGTTTTCCGGAAGGTGTTCTTCCCGGAATGAGCGCGGACGTCGCGATCGAAATCGGAAATAGGGAAAACGTCGTTCTTATCCCGAGAAAATACGAAAAGAAACATAAAATTATAATATTCAGAAACGGTAAATCAATTCCGGTTTCCTTTAAGTCCGGACTGAAATCGGAGCGGTTTATAGAAGTAAAAGAAGGAGATATCCAAGCCGGAGACAAACTCTCGGAGGTTCCGTAATGTTGTTCATCGCAATCAGACAAATGTTCGCCAGGGGAAAACAAACTCTGACGACACTTTCCGGGATCGTTTTGGGTACGGCCGCCTTTATCATCATCTCCGGCGTTCTTCTCGGATTTAGGGGTTATCTCGTCGATCAGTTGATCAACGCGGACTGTCACGTTCGGATCAGCCCTAGACAGGAAATCATTCAGCCGGATTCTATGGACGATTTGTTTCCCGGAGAAAACGTATTTTGGCTTTCTCCTCCTTCCGGAAAACGCGGTTCCACTTATCTAAACAAAGCGACTCTCTGGTACGAACGATTGGAGCAGGACAAGGACGTGGAGGCGTATTCTCCGCAGGTGAGCGGCCGAGTATTTCTTTTTTCCGGTTCCAATCACGAAACCGGAAAGGTCATAGGAATCATTCCTTCCAGGCAGATTCGGATCACACCTCTCGCGGATTACGTCACGGAAGGAAGTGTGGAGTCCCTTTCCGCAGGAAATAGAATCGTCTTAGGAGACGGACTTGCGAAACTTCTCGGACTGGGACTGGGCAAAACGGTTTGGGTTTCTTCCGGTTTTCAGGAAAAAACTCCGTTTCGAATTTCGGGAATTTTTCGCTCGGGAAACAAGGCGCTCGACGATAGCGTCGCCTACGGACTGTTATCCGAAGTTCAACTTTTGACCGCTCAACCTGGAATGATCACGGATATCGCCGTTCGTCTAAAGGACGTAAACCTTTCTTTTCAGAAAGCGGAAGAATGGAAAAAAATGGGAGACGAAAAAGTTTTAAGCTGGCAGGAAGCGAACACCAGTTTTTTTGCCATCTTTAAACTCCAGGACGCGATCCGCTATTCCATGACAGCCGCGATTTTGACGGTTGCCGGATTTGGAATATACAATATATTGAATGTGATTATCAATCAGAAAAAAAGGGAAATCGCGATTCTTCGTTCCATCGGTTATAGACCCAACGAAGTGTTGATGATTTTTTTATTACAGGGGGTGATTTTGGGCGTTTCCGGAGGAGTGATCGGGTTGTTGGTCGGATTTTTGATTTGTTTAAGAATCGAAACGCTTCCGTTTACCAATCCTCTTTTTTCGGCCAAAGCTTCGACGATGGTGGTCTCTTTTGCGCCCGCGATTTACGCGCAGGCGTTCGCACAATCCATGTTTGCGACTTTGATCGCGAGTTGGATTCCCGCAAGATCCGCCGGAAAACTTTCACCAATCGAAATCATACGAGGAGAATAGGATGCAAAGTCGTATCGGAATCTCCGTAAACGGTCTTAGAAAAACTTTCGGTATTTCGGAAATCATCAAAGGAGTCAGCCTGGATATCGAGGACGGGGACTATGTTTCTCTTACGGGAAAGTCCGGCTCCGGTAAAAGCACTCTTTTGTATATGATCAGTTCCTTGGATCCTCCGAGTTCCGGTTCGATCGAAATCGACGGGAAGGATATCTATCAAATGGACGAAGAGGAAATCCACGAGTTTAGAAATAAAAAAATGGGATTTATCTTTCAGTTTCATTATCTATTGCCCGAGTTCACCGCGCTCGAAAACGTTTTGATGCCCGCAAGAAAGGCGGGGCTTTTAAAGGAATGTCAGGGTTATGCGGAACATCTTTTGGAAGAATTCGATCTGACGGATAGGATGGACTATCGGATCAATCGTTTATCCGGAGGTCAGGCGCAGAGGGTTGCGATCGCACGCGCGCTCGTGATGAATCCGAAATACATCTTTGCGGACGAACCCACTGGAGCCTTGGATTCGACGAATAGCAAGGCGGTTATGAACATTCTCGAAAAGGTCAATCGGGAAATCAAAACGACGATTCTTGTGGTTACGCACGACTCCGACTTCGCTTCCAAGACGAAAAGACAAATTCATCTTGTGGACGGCCGGATCTTATCTTTAAAAGAGTTCGAATCGCTCGAAAAAAAAGGAAAAAGAACGCATTGAATCTTTGAGAACGAAAATTTTCGGATAGGCTTCACAAGTCCCGTCTTTCATTCTACGTTTTATGCGTTGGAAATTTCCCAAGTTTAAATCGGGTCAGTCGAAAAGATGGGAGTATCTGCTTCCGACTGGATCTTCCAAGGAAACCGAACAGATCGCAAAGAAGATTATCTCGGACTCTTATCTTCCCAAAACACAGGTTCCGTTTTTGAAAATTCAACCCGGAAAAATTTTGCTCGAAAATGCGAACTTTAGACAGGCGCTTGAACTTTTGGTAAGAATTCCGTGGGTCAGGGATTTTCGACTGAACTTAGGAATGTATCCGTTCAAAAAATCCTTTTCCTTCGAAGAATTGGAAACCGCTTTACGAAAATCGAATATTCTTCCGGAAAAGTGGGATCTTCGTTTTCGTTCTCAGATCAAAGGACAAACCCAATGGACTTCCGAAGATCTCGATCGGCTTTGGGAATCGAACGTTCCTTTGTCTTCGTCCGAAAACGGAACCACGGAACTCAGCGCTCTTCTTGTGGAAGACGAGATCATTTTGAATGTCAGTCTTTCCGGGGAACCTCTCAATCAAAGGGGAAGTTTTAAACCTCTTTCCAAGTCCGCTCCGATTCGGGAAGACCTTGCAAGATTTCTAATACAGAGAATGCATAAAATTCTTCCCAACCCGGACGGAATTTTCGTTCCGTTTGCGGGAACCGGAACCTTCGTACGCGAGTCTTTGGATTCGATTTTGGGAGTCGGTTTTCCTCATTATTCGAGAAGTTATTTATTTCAGGACATGGAGGAATTTCCGAGCGCGACCTGGGATTTTTTAAAAAAGAAAACCCTAAAAAATTCCCTTGAGAATCCGATCGGAATCTGGTGGAACGAGCTCAACAAAGAAACGTTTGAATATACGGAAAATAGAATGAAAGTATATCAAGATTTTCTAAATCGATCCGGGTTTTCGGATTCCTTTCGTTTTGTTCAAAACGAAGGCGATTTTTTCTCGTTTTCTCCGAAGGACGTCTGGAACGCCTCGGGAAAACGCAGGCGGGTTTGGATGCTTCTCAATCCGCCCTACGGCCTTAGGTTGGAAACGGGTTCTTCGAGCGGCTTTTATAAAAAATTGGGAGAACGTCTGAAACATTGGTGGGAACTCCCCTGCGAAATCAGCGGTTTGGTTCTTTGTCCGGACGAGGACTCTTGGTCCGTTTTGATTCGTAATATGGGAATCACAACGGATACGATCCATGTCACCCATGGGGGATTGGATTTGAGGGTCGTTTATTTTTAAATCTTCCATCCAATGCGGTAGTTCCCGCAGAAACCTGTACGGTTGTAGAGGAAAAACGTTCTACAAAGTCGTTTCCTTTTGATTTTTTTGAAGCCGCAGTTCCGATAAACAAGAACAGAACGATCGTTCTGTTTGAACGCCTCAAAACGCGGAAAACTCCCTTGACCCGGTATTTGAACAAAATACTTTAGCCGCTAAAGAACCCGAATAGGAAAGAATTATGATCGATTTAAAAGGTAAAAACGCCGTAGTCACCGGAGCCGCGAGAGGAATCGGAAAATCTACGGCTTTGACTCTTGCAAAGGCGGGAGCGAATATCGTGATCGCAGACTTAAACGAAGAATCCAGCAAAACAACCGCGGAAGAAATTGCAAAACAAACCGGTATAAAAGCGATCGGAATCGGAACGAACGTGGCCGACTCGGATTCTGCGGCAAAAGCGATCCAAGCCTGTGTGGATACATTCGGATCCGTAGACATTCTTGTAAACAACGCAGGGATAACCAAAGACACTCTTCTTATGAGAATGAAAAAAGAACAGTGGGACGCGGTGATCGCCGTAAACCTCACCGGAACTTTCAATTGTACACAAGCCGCTATCAAATTTATGATGAAAAATCCGAACGGGGGATCCATCATCAATCTTTCTTCCATCGCCGGAGTGAACGGAAACATCGGACAAACCAATTATTCCGCGTCCAAAGCGGGAGTGATCGGTTTTACAAAGGCGGTCGCGTTGGAAATGGCTTCTCGCAAGGTTCGTTGTAACGCGATCGCTCCCGGTTTTATCGCCACTGAAATGACCGAAGCGATTCCTGAAAAGATCAGAACCGCCATGGTTGCGGCGATTCCTCTGAAAAGAGCCGGACAACCGGAGGATATCGCCAACACCATCGCATTCTTAGCTTCGGATATTTCCTCTTTCATTACGGGTCAAGTCATCGAAGTGAACGGCGGCGGTTTTCTGCCGGGTGCGCAGGCGTAAGGTTCAAGTTTAAGAATCTAAAAAAATTCTTTCCTTCTTTCGAGAAGGAAAGAATCGAATTTGCTCTTATTTTCTTAATTCGTTCGAAAATAATCCGATGGATCATCGTTTTGTTTCTGATTCGCCCGGATTGAACTCACGTTAAGGATCCTTTTTGAATTTTCTTTTTCGAAATGGAACTTTAGGAAAGAATCATCGGAATCGATTTCAATGAAACATCCGTTATGAATCATAAAAATTTAACTTTCATTCGCGAAATGTTTTTTTCCTAAAGTCTGAATTGTAGGGAAACAATTTACAAAATTTTTCCCGCGTTGTATCCGATCGCTTTCAATCGATAAAACCGATTTGAAAAACAAAAGCGAATATCGATTTAAAGGAGTTTTTTTCCGAAAAAAAGTATATTGGCTTGCCAAATATTTTCGGAATTAAATCTATAAAATTCGGTGGATTTTATATCCGCCTGTCTAAATCTAACAAAAAATCATCATACCACCTAAATGTGGTACGGAGGAAACAATGGCAGACTTTGAAAAAGTTAAATCTATCATCGTAGAACAACTTGGAGTGGATGAATCTGAAGTTACACCTGAGGCTCACTTTATAGACGACCTCGGTGCGGATTCACTGGACACAGTTGAATTAGTGATGGCTCTCGAAGAAGAATTCGGTATCGAAATCTCCGACGAAGACGCTGAGAAAATTCAAACCGTCGGTGACGTAACCAAATTCATCGACCAACTCAAGTCCTAATCGTTTGAGACTTTCCGGGTTCTTCACGGAACTCGGAATTCTTTTTTCCCTCCTTTGATCTTTAAGAAAACACAACCTTCTCTGAAAAACCCGGAACGGGTCCAAAGTCTTCAAAAACTTTCCAAAAAAATCGGAATCAAGTTTTCAAAAATAGAATATTATAATACCGCATTTATCCACAGTTCTTATAAAAACGAAAACCCGGAGATCTTGGAAGACAACGAACGTCTTGAATTTTTAGGCGATTCGGTCTTGGGTCTTGTGGCTGCTCGTTCCCTTTTTCAAAAATATCCGAAAGCGAGCGAGGGAGAATTGTCTAGAATCAAATCCAGAATCGTTTCCACTCCCATTTTAAACTCGATCGCCGAAAAACTCGAACTCGGGGAATATCTTCTTATGGGAAAGGGTGAAAAAAAATCTCAAGGGAAAGGCCGTCGCAAACTTCCGGCCAATCTTTTCGAGTCGCTTATCGGCGCGATTTATTTGGATCAAGGATTTGAGGTCGCCGAAAAATTCATCGTTCAATACTTATCGGAATTTGCGGAAAATCCGGAAAAGGAAGAATCCGTCAGGGACTATAAGACACAACTTCAGGAATATTCCCAAAAACATTTCAAGGTTCTACCCGTATACCGTATTCAGGGAGAATCCGGTCCGGATCACTCGAAGGTCTTTCAAGTAGGCGTTCGGATCCGGGATCAATGGGAGGCCAGCGGCTCGGGGGTCAGTAAAAAGGCCGCGGAACAAAACGCGGCCAAAGAACTTTACAATCGGATCCGGAAAGGAAACAAGAACCTTCTCCGCTGAAATGGCGCAGCTTCTCTATGGATTGCTGGACATGCCCGAACTTTCTCTATGAATTTATGTTTCTTAACGTATTTGGAAGGATGAGAAGAAAACGTTCCTTTCCAAATCAAGATTTCTTGTCTCCAAGGACGACAATCTAAATAGAATGGATTTTTTCTTTAAAAAAAAAGGGCTGCGGGTCAGGGTCGCGGCTCTGATCGAAAATTCTCAAAATGAAATTCTTCTCATTCAACAAAAGAAAAAGGATTCTTACTACTGGCTTTTGCCCGGTGGAGGAATCGAATTCGGTGAAAGCGCGGAAGACGCCCTCAAAAGGGAACTCAAAGAAGAACTTTCTCTTGATATGAAATCGGCTTCTTTTTTACTCTTAAACGAGTCCATTGAACCCGGCGGAAAAAGACATCTCATTCAACTCGTTTTTTCGGTGAACGTCAAAAAGGAAGTTCCGGAACTCAATCTGAACGAAAAGGCGATCACCGGATTCGGTTATTTTTCTCCGGCGGCGGTTCGTGAAATGGATCTTAGGCCCGATATAAAATCCTTTCTTTTGTTTGGTGATTTTAAACCCGCGCCGTTTATCAAAAGCATCTGGGTATCTGAAAAAAAATGAGTCTTATCGAAACCGTTTCAGTGAACACGGAACACAAGTCCGTTCCGGTTCATCTTCATTCGGACTTTGGAGGTTTGTCGGAAGAGATCGCAAAACTTCCGGGAATCACTTCCGTTTTTTTAATCACGGAAAGATCGATTCATTCCCTCTATTCCAAATATTTGGAAAAGGAATTATCCTCTTTCGGAATTCCCGTTCGAGAGATTTATATCAAGGGCGGAGAAAAATCGAAAC
This sequence comes from Leptospira weilii serovar Ranarum str. ICFT, assembly GCF_000332415.1. Taxonomy (GTDB): domain Bacteria; phylum Spirochaetota; class Leptospiria; order Leptospirales; family Leptospiraceae; genus Leptospira; species Leptospira weilii_A. The sequence continues at coordinate 36,874 of NZ_AOHC02000026.1, read as the reverse complement.
ATATCAATCGAACCGGAGACGTATACAATCAACTCATTGAATACGGCGCCGATCGTAAGTCCGTAATTCTCGCGTTCGGCGGCGGGGTCGTGGGCGACTTTGCGGGTTTTATCGCTTCCACTTACTTGAGAGGAATTCGATTCGTTCAGATTCCCACCACACTTCTTGCCTGTGTGGATTCTTCCGTGGGCGGTAAGGTTGCGGTTAACGCGGATTTCGGTAAAAACATGATCGGTTCTTTTTATCAACCCGAGTTCGTTTTCGCCCCTTTGTTCGTTTTGTCCACTCTTTCCGATCGGGAATGGAGATGCGGTCAGGCGGAGATCGTCAAACACGCTCTTCTTTCCGGCGGCGATTACTGGGAAAAAGTAAAGAATCATTCATTCAAAGATTTGAATGTGAATTCTACCGTTCTTTCTTACTTGATCGCGGAGTCGGTCCGCTTTAAGGCGAACGTTGTTTCCAACGACGAAAAGGAAACGGGACTTCGTAAAATCCTAAATCTCGGTCATACCACAGCTCACGCGATCGAATCCGTCACGAAGTATAAAAAATATTCCCACGGGGAAGCGGTCGCAATCGGTCTTGTGACGGCGCTTTTGATCAGCGAACAAAAATCGGGACTCGATCCGATCACGACGCGGGAAACGATCGAAACTCTGAAAAATTACGAACTTCCGTTTCGGATGAAATTAAAATCCAAGGAAATCGCAAAACACATGCTTCACGATAAGAAAAACGTGGGCGGTTCGATTCGTTTTGTCCTTTTGGAAAAACCGGGTTTTCCCGTTTTCGATATTCCCGTGGAATCGGAAGAAATCATATTAGCGATTCGTAAACAAAAAGGTCTTTGATGGAATTCGTAGTCAATTTTTTCGAAAGCATCAATCCGTTCCTTCTTTTGAGGACGAAAGAGAGAAGTCTTTCCGAAGAGTTGATCCTCATCGTCTATTTTATCATTTTTCTGATCCTTTCCTATAAAGTCATCATCATCGTTCTCGATTTTTTCAAACCTACGGTGGACGTTACGTCCCGTTACAATCGTAGAAAGATGGCCCGAATGTCCTTTGTCGCCTTCGGTTTGATTACACTTTTGCCCGTCGTCTTTTCGGGGCTTTCGTACCTTCCTACCGTGATGGGTTTGGCCGGAGCTGGGATCGTAATTTCCTTGAAGGACATCACTCTCAACTTCGTGGGATGGTTTTTTATCCACGGGGGCAACGGTTTCGAAGTGGGCGATCGTATCGAGATCGAAGGGGTTCGAGGAGACGTCATCAATATCGGAATGAATCGTTTTACTCTGATGGAAATTTCGTCCGATCCTAAGTCCGATCAATCCACGAACCGTCTCGTTCATTTTCCGAATCACTTTGTCATTCTTCGTCAGGTGATCGTCGTTAAGGACAAGATGAATTACGTCTGGGACGAGATGAGAATCAAAATTCCCTACGATTCCGATTTTGAAAAAGCCGAAGAACTTTTGAACGGTATTATCCGCAACAACGCGATCATCGATCAGGGGGAAATCGACTACACTCTTCAGGAACTTTCCAAAAATTATCTGGTTCGTCTCGGGAAAACGACCCCCATCGTTTATCTTTCTTTGGAAGAAGGGGGGAATTCTTTTTTCCCTGCGGTATCTAACACACGTTAGGGGAAGGCGGGATATGAAGACCAAAATTTCCCATCAGATTCTGAAAGAGTTTAAACATTTTCCGGGCATTCGGATTTTGTGATGTTTGAACGTGTGTTCGGCGGTTGCAACATACAATCGCTTTCGCATGGGATATACCTAACTCACGTTAAATTAACGAATTCATTTTCGATTTGAAAAAACCCAATTTAAACCTAATAAATTATGTTTGTTGCATATACCCTTCAGAGTTTCTTATGTGATAAGGGACCGATCCGACTTTAAACATCGTAGTCGCTCGAAGTGATAAAATATTTTATTCGAATATTCTAAAATACAAGTATACAATATGGTTTTGTAATTATTTTGGACTATTCCGCGGCTCGGTCCTTAGAAAAAATTCTGAAAAATTCATAAAACTCAAGCGTTAAAATCCTTATCGGAAATCAATTCCGAAAAATTCAAAAATTATAATTGAGGAAAACGGAATGAAACAAATGTTTTTATGCCTAACTATCGTTTATACATTGTTAGGTTGTACAAAAAATCAAATCCTTGTATAAACGGATTTTTGTGGATTTGCTGGATGTTTCGGGAAAAAAACTTCAGCTTTCAGTTCTTACTTTATACAGGATACCGGATATCACTCCTAAATACCGAGTCAGCACGGTATGTACAACTGAGAACGATTTCCCGATTTCCGTTTCCGATTATCCTCAGGGAATTTTTACAGTTCGTTTCCAAGTTCCGCCCTCGGTTAAATTCAAACGATATGAAGTTTAAATTTAAAATCGAATATTTTGAAAACTGTTCCTTGGGCGCAGGCACTTCAAAGAACATGGAAGTTATAAGAGACGTCAAAAGATCTTCATAATCCGGAAGCTCCGATTCCCGTAAACGCCGCTGCCTCTCTAGATACGATCAAAATTCACATCGTACGATTTGGAGATACCCAATATACAACGACAAGTTCTTTGGCTAACTGGGAAAACATTCTCACTTCCGAATTTTATGAAGCGACCAAAAAATACTTCAAGCTGGAAATCCAAGGCATCCAATCGCTTTCGATGATTCAACCGAGTATCAACGGTTGAAAACCGGTACAACTCAAAACCGAAAACGCCGGGAAAAACTCCTTTGAACCTGAACAATCCGAATGAACGGCTTCTAACGACGATGTTGTATTACGAACCAAACCAATCGCCGGATCTGTTAAAAGTTTACACACCCCGCCAAAACGGGGAAGACGTTACTGTGTATCTTTCCGATTTTTTTATGATCTCCGGTACGCCCGCAATGTCCATTTCTGAATCCGGTTATGCGTTTATTCCGATTACGGATATTTATTTTGACGATTATTACGGAAATTCAGACGTTTTTTTAAAACGACGAACGGAGTCACTACCTATCATTTCAATCCTTCCGAGTATAGAGCCTGTAACGGGTGCAGTCTTACGGTTGCAAACGCCGCACAATACGTTCAAGTGATGAAACAACAAAATCTATATTAGAGTTGTTGAAAAATTAATTCTCCATTTGTTTCCGTTTCATTGAAATGGGCGATCGAAGCGGTTTTGTTAATTGCGACTGTTGAATTTTTCAACAACTCTATTATAATTCTCAGAACGTGACCCTACACGAGTTGGGACATACGTCTTGGCATCACAAGATGGGTGGAATCCGAGCGGATGACTTTCCGAAATCAAGCAGGCCCTTCAGTGAGTCTTATCAAGGATCGCAGCTACTAGGAAATATATACTCAGACTCGTCGATACATTACTTTAGAAATGATGAATATATGGCTGGTTTTAGAAATAGAGACACGCTTGACCAGACGTACGGGGACATTTTAATCGAAAGGTTGCTTTCGAGATACGGTGTGAACTATCGTAATTATAAATACGTCTTCGTTCCACAAATGGGGCATAACGCGAATTTCGGGGGATCGATCAAGCGGATGCGTATTGTAATTTGGATTCCAAAAAATCGGAAAAACTTCTTTCTTTGGGAGCGGATTATAAGGCGATGTTCGTAGGTGATACGCGTTGCGCTTCGGTTAGTCCGAATGCGGGAGACGGTCCAATGGATTGGGTGTTTCGATCTCTCCAAGAACATAGGCGTTCCGACGAAACCGTCATCGGTACAACCGATTCGGCGGGACTTTTCACATTTCCCTTACAAAACTTTTTTGATGGAAATTATACGATCTGGACGGGGCTGGATCAAACTTGGAGAAATAGAATTGTCAGCGGTCAACAAACTAACTGTCTCAATTGGACTTCTTCCAGCGTCGGAGAATCGGGTGCATTTGGACATACAAATTGGAAATACGCCAGTTCCATTTTTGCAGCTCAGGACGCCTGTTCAAAGTTAGTTTTGCCCGATCATACGGATCCGTACAACTGGAAAGATTATCCCGCCAGCATTCTGTGTGTGGAACAATAAGAGTTTGTCCCAAAACCGTCCGATTGTATCGGGATGGCCGCAAATCTCTGCGATTGTTTTGAGGTTTGCGACCGGCTCTAAGTTTTTTGGATGGTTCTTTCCATCTTTGAGATGGCTCCTAAGATGTTGGTACGGAGGCAGATTTTAAAGTAAGATTATTTTTAGTATTGGTTGGCGCCATATTCTCTTTGCACAGCGCCGCGTTTTTCGTTTATATTCTTCCGCTTTTCGGAATTTTTAAACCTTCGTTTTCATCGATCGGTCTCTTGGTTTCCTGTTTATTATGGGGAGTTGCGATATTACATTTCGACGCGTTCCATATAAAATTGAAAATCATCGAGGGACAGGAAGTTCCGCTCATTAACAAGGTCGCGTCCGGAGGTTTTTTACGGCTCTTGTCGAAAATGGATCCGATGAGATTCATCCAAAAAAGTCTGAAAACAAAATCGGCGATCACGGAACGAATTTTGATTCAGGACTACGAACTTGCCTCCAATTCCGAAGAGTTGCCCTTGGAAAAAAGAGTTCAAATGTTTTCCAGAAAGTTCGGAAAGTATTTTAAGTAAGATTGATTTTGTCCGACACTCGATCGCATTTTTATAATGAACCTACTTTTCAGGGATCCGTGAAAGGGCGTTGACTCGTAATTATATAATAAATACATAATATGTTTTGCATTAAAAAAGTATTTTGTAATCAAGATTAACAGTACTCGATTTTATAGAGATAAGTAGGACGAAAGATTTTATTTCGTCATTTCGTCCAGAAGTTTACACTCCGGAATTTCCTCTTTTTCAATCTTCTTCTCCTTAATGTAACCTACGATATGGCCGGGAACCGAAGCGGTTAAACCGACTAGTCCACCCGCGGAGCTGAAAATCGGTCCCGCAGAGTAGGTGGCGTAAGCGGGGTATAACGTCCTATAGGCGATCAATTCGTTCTTCAGATCGCATTTATATCGGAGATATCTCAGAGCATCGTCCGAGGCGCGCGCTTCCGGATACAACGGGCCTACAATCGGAACCGCATAACCGAGGCTATAAAAAGATTTATGTTTTCTGAGTGCAAAGTCTTTTGCGTGTCCGCCTTCGTGAAGAACAACCGATGGAATATCGCTGTAGAGATTGATCGTATTGGAATACGGATTGTAGTGATCTCCCGTAAAAAGTCCCGCAAAAAGCCTTCCCGGAATGATAACTCCGGATAACCAGTTGAGGATTCCGAGTGTGTATTTTAAAATCGGATGAACGTTATCCGATCTCCAAAGTTGAACGAGATCGTCGATCGGCGCATATTGATTGAAACGGATCTTAACGTCTTTGAGATTATTTTCGACGATATAATCCTTTAGGTAATTTTTGGTTTCTTCGGAAAAACGATGGTTGCTCATCTTTTTATTCCAGAGAATGAGTTTGGATAAAACCCCGAAAACATTTCCCAGAAAATCCAAAAACCAATACGGTTCTCCTTCTTCAAATTGCGGATTTTCCGCGTTAAAGTAATTTTGGCTGGGATAATACGGTTTCGCGTGAACGTATTTTTTTTCTATGGAATAGGTGCATCCGAAAGAAAAAACGAACGATGTGAGAAGAATCAAAACGCCCGGGAATTTTAGTACGGAATTCATAAACATTTACTGTAAGTTTTGCGGCGAATCGGGCTCGAAAGGTTTTTCCAGAACGGACTTTAGTTTTTCTGAAAATTCCAATAGGGCCGTTCTTCCAAGTTGATTGAGTTGGTCCTCTCGATTTCCTCGAAAACCGAGATAAGGCATGTAGATCAACCATCCCAAAATCGTAACCGTAGCCAAAGTGAAATGACAATCGGTTACGTTGGAATCGATGGAATCGTTGTATTGAAAATCCAAAACGTTTTCGTTTTTTTTAAGATCCAAAACTTCCACCTTCAGTTTCACTTCCGTTTTGCTCCCGAAAAAACAACGGTCTTCCGTTTTGAGTTCAAAATCATTGATATGGATCTTATATTTTTCATCGGTTTTATAATCTTCCTGATTGAAATCCAGTTCTCTCGCAATTACGGTTCCTACGGAGCCGTATTCGTTTTCCAATTTTTCGGGCGCAAGAAAGAAAAGTGACGCTTTTCGGATCGCGAACGTTTCCTTCCGAAGTGTCGGGGATTCGAACACTTCAAAATGGGGATTGGGATGTGGGATCGTATCTAAGTTGCCCGGGTCGTTTGTGTCCGTGGAGTTTCCTTTTTTAGGAACGTAAACCCGGATCGAGATACAACTCGTACAACAAAAAAGGAAAAACGAAACGATGGAAATCAAGATCAATTCTCTCAACGGTAACGGTCTTCGTCTTTGGAAGGGGGTTCGAGTATGTTCCATATTTAAAATATTATAAAATTTGAATGTTTGACTTCGATGATAGCTAAAACCGGTTTTTTCATATTTAATGTTTTTATTAACGGACTCACAGGATCCCTTGTATCGTTTCGAAACATACGTCTCTATTTTGGGATTTTGTCGAATTGGAAAAAGTAAAACCAAGTGATAAGAGGACGCTTAAAAAACTGAATGCGCTTCCCTTGACTTTTCCGAGAGTTTTTCTTCTCCGGAAAGATAGAGAAGATTGGATTACGATAGGATCGGAAAAACAAGTTATTGGAGATAAAAATAGAAATAAAAAGGCAAAGCGAAATTTCATAGGGCATACTCATCTAAATTTTTTGTATCTCTTCTTATTATAGTTAAGTGTTTTTTAGTTAGAGAGTGGACGAACTTTGTTAGCCTGTTGTGAACAATGAAAAGTTTTTATAAGTCAAAATAATAAGAAATTAAAATGGGTATTCTGTGTATACCAGTTTTTTTGTTTCAAATTTTAACGATCTTTTCTGCATAGAGTTGTTGAAAAATTAATTCTTCGTTGTTTCTACTTCATCGGAAATGGACGATTGAAGCAGTTTTGTTAATCGCGACTATTGAATTTTTCAACAACTCTATTCATTCTTCTAACCATTTTGCATTTGATTCGTGAGAAATTTGGATTTTCATTAAAAACAACAGGAAGAGGTCGTTTTGAGAAGATTCAAGGATTTTAAACGCAATTTTTTATGGAAAAATGATAAGAAAAAACCTACTAGTCCCGGCAAAGATATTCCGTGAATTTTGGCGTAAAACCGCGTTTAGATGCAGAATTCCTGACGCCCTTATTAACGTGAGTTCGTTATAACGAATACGAAAGCGATCGAAGCGAGATCAACAAATTGGAATAACAATAAAACTTGTTTTAAGAGTAACCCCCTCAATTTGTTGATCAGAGCAGAAATTAAGAAACTTAAATCTCGCTAAACGAGGTAGGTTCCAGTCCGGTTCTTGGAATCCAAAGGACTGGCTGGGTTAGATTCGCCCCACTTTCAACCGCCGAAATTCACGTTAAATAGTATTTCAGTAATATAAAAATAATATTGATATTTTTGGCAGGATTTTTAGATTTGCTAAAAATTGTTTTAAGAATATATAAATTATATCACTTTTTTAAACAAAAAAGATTTTTTAAAAAGCTTAAAGCAAAAGGAGTATTTTTTGAAAAAGACACTGATTTCGTTTTTAATGGCGACAACTTTCTATGGATTTCTTTCTAATTGCTCTTCCGCGCCCGACTATCGCGGATTGAATAATTCCGCAAAATACTTGGTTACGGAAGCCGAAACCTTAATTAAAGAAGGAAAGACGTACGAAGCCGCTAATCTTTTATGGCAAGTTCTTCAAATTAATCCTGAAGATAAAAAAGTGAAGTCGCTTTTTGATTCCCTTTCTGTAGACGTCAAAAACAGCTTCACCGAGCCTAAAATTTTCGGATATAACAAAGCGCACAGAGTTCCAGTGGATCCTTCCTTGGGAGAAAGCATCTTATGGTACATTCCGGATCGTATTCTGGATCTTTATGATATTGTTTCCTTTAACTTAAATTATGGGCCTCAAATTGGATTCGGACTTTGGGTAACCAGAGCTGCTCAGGTTGTAGCTTTTACCGGTGCGAACGCAGGTTTCGGTTGGTATCAAAAAAGACAACTTGGTGGGCATGCCGAATCCAGTGCAGAAATTGTGATTGGCCCGTTTGGCGCTTCCGTAATTGCGGCTTCTAAAGTCGGAACGGGAGGAATTGAATCTACTACACGTGCTATCTTCTTTCACACTCCATACCATCCTCTTTATCAAGAATACAGAGACTATTGGGGTTACGGATTCAAATTAGGTGTCATTATAGCCGGGTTTGAAGTTGAAGCACATTTGGTTGAAATTGCCGATTTCTTTTTGGGAATTTTTACATTCGATTTTTTAAATGATGACTTCGCGAAATCTTCTCGATTTAAATACACCGATTTTCAAAAGCAAAATTTAAAAACTTTTGCAAATATCGCTGCCGATTTGGATCAAAAACAAAAAGAGGAATATCAAAAACAATATCCAACAGTTGAGGACAGCGCACCGACGTCCGGCACTTCTGTAGATCCAAAAGCGACTACAAAAAAGAAAAATTGAAGAGTAAACAGTTCTTCGATTTGTGATTCGTTTGAACCACAGGGATGATTCTCCTTGTGGTTTTTGTCTTAAAACCATGAAACATATTCTTAAAGTTTTTCCATTTCTGTTCGGTTTCTTATATTTCCATTGTATATTCTCTACGATTCCCCACATCGTTCCACTGGTGGAGAGTTCCGACTCAAAGCCTCAGTCTGTTTCCTCAAATAGAAAAGAGAGAATTATGTTTTTAATTCAAGGAGCCGCTTGTATGGAACTTTGTAAGGAAACGGATACGAGTGCCCTGTGCGCGAAAAAAAATTCGGATCAAACTCAGGCTTGTAAGGTGTTTGCACCGGGCTGGTATCCGGTTGAGTTTGCTCGTGAGGAAAACTATTTTCGGGTATCTAGTCTCTATCCCGATCGGAAAAAAACATTTATCTATAACATTCCCACATATCTGTTGCAGTCTTATCCGAAAGACGGCGAACAGCAGCAATACTATAATCCAGTCGAATCGCTTGCCCAATTACATTCTCAGAATAAAAAAGGACTTTTGGCAGATACGCTAATCATCAAACTCAATGCCTACGATAGGGAAATGTCCGTTTCCGGGTATTTTTCGATCGGTTCTTTATTGTTGATTCCCGGTTATTTTGAGGAGCGTTTTTATTTTACCGCTTCACATTACGATTCGAACGGGAAAGAAACACAAGTTTCCGTTTTACCTTTGGTCCAAAGAAATTGGCTTGGTTGGCTATTCTTTCTGTGGGGGCCTATCGTATCAAGCGGAGATAAACAACTAATAGGCGAGTTATTTCGTTTTATTTCGAATAAAAATTAAAGCGAAAAAAGTCTTATTTTCCTCGGGATAATGAAATACCATCTTTCGGTATGATCTTATGTAATTCTTCGTTAGGAAAATGGATTTGTTCTGGAAAGTTGATCTTATCTGTTGTATTCGACTCTATGCCCGAGAATGTTTTGAATCGGAAATTAGCTCTTCATGGTCTTATGTAAAAAAAATAGCGGAGCGTCATCTTTTGCTCCCAACGACGTTGGGAAAATCGCGACCCGTAGATTAGTATGATTCTTGGACGTAAGACAGTTCGAAGTGTGATATTCTTGATTCTACGGAGTCAAGAAGGCCGGTGGCAGACGGGTCGTTCGATTAACTCAACGCAGAGCTTTCCTAAACTCAATCTCACTTCCTGGTGCTGCGACCCTTAGGGAGCAGTGCCACTTTAGTTACTATGGGTCGCGTTGGGGAAACTCATGCAACGACTCCCTATGGGTCGCGTTGGGGAAACTCATGCAACGACTCCCTATGGGTCGCGTTGGGGAAACTCATGCAACGACTCCCTATGGGTCGCGTTGGGGAAACTCATGCAACGACTCCCTATGGGTCGCGTTGCAGGTCGAAATATGAAGATCAACAAAATGATTGATCGCTCTAAAAACGAAATTCTTTTTGCGGCGGGCGCCAGGGGATTGGGATTTCCGTCCAAGATCGGATTTTTGGACGTTGTCGATCCTTTTGCGAGAAAAAGATGTATCCGTCATTTGCAAACGCGTTTTGCGTTTCAAATATATTCATAAATTATAATATATTAAGCTTGAATCAAATCGACACCCGTCTTTGACAAGGAACTTTGTAAACGTTTTTCTAATTTTGACAAGACGTCGTTGTTACTTGTTCCGATCCACATCCTTCGCAAAAGAACCGTTTGGCGATAACTTTCAATCCTAGGAATATTCAGACAAATCGCGATCCTTAAGAGATGTTTTTTTCCTCATTCCAGTTTGTCCTGTTTGGGGACCGGCTTTGACTCGATTTTGAAAGTGATCCTTCTATCGTATCAAATTTCCTGCCGAGTATTCCTAAAGGGGCGTGGGGAATTCTGCATCTAAAGGGCGGATTTGCGCTAAAATTCACGGTATCTTAATAAAGATAGGATTCAGTAATTCCGTATTTTCAGAGGATCGGTTCTATCTTAAAGATTTTGATGTTTAAGAGACATTTCGATGTGTTTGAAATTTTTCAGATAAAAAATAATAAAAAGAAAATGAGTAATTCAATCGTTTTCTTTCGTCGTACACGAGTGAACATTCTTTCAGCGAATTCAAAAGTAAACCTTTGTATAGACTGGAGATAAGCTTTATGTTTAGAACATCTCTAAAGTTTTTAAAATTTGACATTGCTTTAGCCAAAAGTTAACTTACTTTATAAACTTACACAGGCAAAAAGTGATTCACTTTTTAAAAAACTTGACTGAGTATATACTAAGGCTACGATGAAACGCTTTAAATTTTATGAAAACAATATATATATCCATTCAGAGACTGGGAATACGAAAAAAATTAATGCTTCTTTTTGGTTCGGTGCTGATACCGATTGCCGCTTTGGTGGCTTTGGCGCTGATCAACACGAAAGATAGAATCGAGGATATCGAAACGATTTATGAGGATAGGGTAATTCCTCTGAAACAATTGAAGAGGATATCGGATTTTTACGCGATTTATATCGTGGACTGTGTTCACAAAGTAAGAAGCGGAACGTTTACTCCGGAAGAAGGAGTGACTAACTTGGATAAGGCGACTAACGGAATTCAAGAAGAGTGGACCGCATACATCGGGACTCGTCTTGTTCCCGAAGAGGAAAACATCATCAAGGAATTGAATCCTCTTTTTCTGGCGTCGAACGCGACGGTAGCCGAAGCCAGGGAGCTTATGGTAACCAAAAACTTTCAGGAATTAGGGGTTTTTGCGGATACTCGTTTGTATCCTAAAATCGATCCGGTAACCGCAAAGATCGAGGAACTGATTCAGGTTCAATTGAGAATTACGGATGTGCTTTATATCAAAGCCGAAAAGGAATTCACTTACAGTTGGTTTCTCTTTATCCTCCTCTCCGGGGTGACATTGACTTATATTTTTCTGATTGCGTTGTTTTACTCGATTCAATTGGTCAAGGGACTCAATACGGTGAGCAATGCGGTCAAAAACGCGGATTTTTCTCATCCTGTGACGGTTGAAGAAGACGATAGAAAAAAAGACGAACTTTATCTTCTTCATTTGGCCTTCCGTTTGTTCCAGATCAAAGTTAAAGAAATGTTCGATACGATCATGAGCTTTTCCGAAAGTATCGTCGCTTCCTCCGAACAACTTTCTCAATCCGCGGATCACCTTTCTTCGAACGCACAATCCGAGTCGGCTTCTATCGAACAAATTTCCGCGTCCGTGGAAGAGATCAGTTCCGGAATGGAATACGTAAACCGAAACGCCGAAACTCAGTACGCTCTGATTTCTTCGTTTAACGGAGAAATGCGGGAACTCGAGGGGATGATCAATGAAGTCGGGGGCGCGGTGAAGAATTCCTTGGAAAAAATTTCCGAGATGTATGTGAAAACCGGTTCCGGCAAAACGACGATGGGTGATCTTTCGGAAAGTATGGAAAAGATCGAAAGCAGTTCGGTCGAGATGCAATCAATCACGGCGATTATCAAGGAAATATCCGAAAAAGTGAATTTACTGGCGCTCAATGCAGCGATCGAAGCGGCAAGAGCCGGGGAACACGGTAGGGGATTTGCAGTGGTGGCGAGCGAGATTACGAGACTGGCCGAACAAACGGATTCGAGCGCGATGACGATCGAAGAACTCATCAAAACGAGCAACGCGGAAATCGAAACCGGAAGAAAAATCGTTGAAAACTCCGTGACCGTTTACGCCGAAATTTTAAGCGGACTCGAACATTTGAAGGAATCTTCCAATCGGATCGTGGCTACGATGGAACTCCAACAGGAGAAAAAGGAAAAGATTCGTTCCGGAGTCGATCAGGTTGATACGAAGTCGGAAGATATTCGTAATTCCGTTAAGGAACAAAAGATTGCCATCAACGAAACGGCAAACGCGGTTTCCAATATTTCCATTACGGTTCAAAACAGCGCCGCAAATTCGGAGGAAATTGCAGGAAGTGCGATCAGTCTTTTACAGATTGCAAAAAATCTTCAGGAGATGATGAGCTTTCTAAAAAGCTGAACGGAATACTAGGGGTCGGGGTTTAGAATTCAGTTATTTTTTCCTAATAGGGCGATTAGACTTTAACAAAACGTGAGTTCGGTATAACCCATGCGAAAGCGATTCTATGTTGCATGAGTTTCCCCAACGCGCCCTATCGAACGACCCATCGGGAGTGAGATTGAGTTTAGGGAGTCGTTCTGCTTGAGTTTAGAGTGATGTAAGTGTTAGAATGCCCCGCTGCTCGACAGGAGCAACACTTTAGTGCAAGCGCGGCCCAGCCCCAAAACCGGAGCCGCTCTCTATGGATCGCAGCGCCGTGGCTGGATTCGCCCAAATTTTCAACCGTCGTACTCACGTTAACAAAGGCTGATTTTCCTCTTCTGTAAATTTCCTGAACTCTGATCCCTAAAATCTATCCACTAGCACTAGTACGTTCCCACATCATTTTTTAGAATTAAAAAAAAATTAGAATCATTCTAAAAAATATTTGCTTCTCCGGAATGGATCGCTACTATGGAAGGGTCTAAATTTCAAAAGTAAATTCAAAAAGGAGAATTAAAAATGCCTCAGGTTACATCTTTAGCGCCGGATTTTAAGGCAGAAGCCGTTCTTGGAAAAGAAATCAAGGAAATCAAACTTTCAGACTACAAAGGAAAATGGGTAGTATTGTTCTTTTACCCTCTAGACTTCACCTTCGTTTGCCCGACAGAGATCATAGAATACGATAACAAACTTGCGGAATTCAAAAAACTCGGTGCGGAAGTTTTGGGAGTTTCCGTGGATTCGGCCTTTACCCATTTAGCTTGGAAAAATACTCCTAAAAAAGAAGGTGGAATCGGAGATATCAAATTTCCTTTGATTGCGGATCTTACAAAGTCCATTTCAAGGGATTATAATGTTCTAACGGACGGGGGAGTGGCTCTGAGAGGAACCTTTATCATCGACCCTGCCGGTTTGATCCGTCAAGCGACGATTAACGACCTTCCTGTGGGAAGAAATATCGACGAAGCGATCCGCCTGATCAAAGCTTTTCAATTTGTTGAAAAATACGGTGAAGTTTGTCCGGCCAATTGGGACGAAGGAAAAAAAACCATGAAAGCGGACCCGGAAAAATCCAAGGATTACTTCTCGGCTGTGAACTGATTTTTTTCTGTCCGCAGATGTAAGTCTGCGGAAGTAGGCTATGCAGTGAACTCAAACGCTTTTTCCTGAACCCGGAAATGGCTCCCTATGGGTGTGATTTCGGTCGTGATTTTCCCAACTTCGTTGGGAGCAAAAGATAACGCTCCGCTATCTTTTTGCTATCTCACTCCCTGGTGCTGCGACCCTTAGGGAGCAGTGCCACTTTAGTTACCTGGGTGAGATAGGTCGTGATTTTCCCAACTTCGTTGGGAGCAAAAGATGACGCTCCGCTATCTTTTTGCTATCTCACTCCTGAACTCGGAAATGGCTCCCTATGGGTGTGATTTCGGTCGTGATTTTCCCAACTTCGTTGGGAGCAAAAGATAACGCTCCGCTATCTTTTTGCTATCTCACTCCCTATGGGTCGTGAGATATGTCTAATTTCAGAGGGAATAAAAAATGGAACAAGTCCTGGAAAAAGAATCCGTTCATGAAGACCGTTATTACCGTCCCGATAATTTTCCGAAGGGTCTCACTCGTAAGGTCGTAGAATCCATTTCTCATATCAAGAGCGAGCCGGGTTGGCTTACGGAATTCCGCCTCAAAGCCTTTGAAGTTTATCAACAAAAGCCCATGCCGACCTGGGGTTTTTTCCCCAACTTCAACGTAGATATCGACTCTTATACGCATTATATAGGTTCCAATCAGCAAAAGAAAAAATCCTGGGACGAAGTGGATCCCGAGGTTCTCAAATCTTTCGAACGCCTCGGAATCCCGGAACACGAGCGTAAATATCTCGCAGGAATCGAAGCGATGAACGATTCCGAAACGGTTTACGCTAACGTGAAAAAAGAATTAACCGAACTCGGAATCCTGTTTTGCGACATCGATACGGCGATCCGCGAATATCCGGACATAGTAAGAAAATATCTCGGAACGGTTGTGAGCGTCGGAGATAATAAATTCTCCGCACTCAACAGTTGCGTTTTTTCCGGAGGTTCTTTTGCGTTTGTTCCCAAAGGGGTGAAAACTCCTATGCCTCTGCAAGCCTATTTCAAAGTTACCGCCGCTTCCTCGGGTCAGTATGAAAGGACTCTTTTGATCGCGGACGAGGGCGCCGAGATCGAATACTCGGAAGGTTGTTCTTCGGTTCAAGATAAGGGCACTAACTTTCACACGGCGGTTGTGGAACTCATCGCTCATAAAAACGCAAAGATCTTTTATACCACGATCCAAAACTGGAAGAAGAATATGTACAACTGGACCGTCAAACGCGGTTTATGTCATGAAAGAGGACATATCACTTGGACGGACGTGAATATCGGCGCGAACACGGTCAAATATCCGGGAATCATCCTTCAAGGGGACCATTCCACCGGTGACGTCCTTTCCCTCGCATTTGCCGGCGGAGGGCAGATCCAAGACACAGGCGCAAGAATCGTTCATGTCGGTAAAAACACTCGAAGTAATATATTAGCAAAAGGTGTTTCTCTTGACGGAGGAATCAATTCTTATCGAGGTCTCGTCAAGTTCACCGCCGGATCGGAAAATTCTTATTCTCACGTAAAATGCGACGGTCTGATGATGGACGACCGTTCCCAGTCCCACGCGTATCCTTATAACGACGTTTCCGGTCAAAACGGATCCCTAAACTACGAAGCAACCGTTTCCAGGATCGACGAAGATCAGCTCTTTTATCTTCAATCCAGAGGTTTGTCCGAAGACGATGCGAAACTTCTGATCATCAACGGATTCTGCGAGGGTGTGACCAAACACCTGAACGTGGAATATTCCGTGGAAATGACTCGTTTGATTCGTATGATCCTTGAAGACGGCCACGTGATTCAAGAAAACAACGGCTCCGTAGTGAGTTGATTTTCGAAATTTAGATCATTAAAATATTTGAATGTTTGAATGATCTAAAAAATCAAGTTTTATAAATTTACATTTTAACGATTTTGTTCGTCGTACAACGTCGTAGTGTTCCGATATTTTCGGGGTTGTAGTAACATCGAATGTAAGCGCCCGGTATGGAATGCAGGAGTTCCCACATTTTAGGCCGGTCATCCGACAACTTATTTTTAGGTCATGTAAAGTCCTGAGATTTAAAACCTACCCACTGAACCCGCCTTTGCGTTGATTGTTTCGTATAAAACGCGGAGTTTAGGCCCGAAGAATGCGGAAGTTTTTTGGGATAAGCTCTCGTTAGGACTCGAAAAATTCCGGATTTCGGAGTAAAATGATTTTTTGTTTTCTGCGATCTCTTTAAGATTTAGTCGTCTTTTATTATAACCACAACCCATGAAAGCTTTGGATTCAGATCTACTCAATTCCGAATTCTTTCGACAGATTTTCGAAACCAGTCGAGACGGAATCGTCATTGCAAACTTAGACGGTTCCTTTTTGGAAGCGAACCCGGCCTTTCAAGTTCTAATGGGTTTTACTCTTGAAGAACTTCGAAAAAACAATTTCTGGTTTTTGATTCCCACGGATTGGGACAAAAAAACATTTGAAGAGAATCTTTTATCTTCCGGTTATTCTCAAGAGTTTGAAAAAGAATATTTTCGCAAAGACGGAAGTATCATCGCAATTTCCGTAAAAGCCTACGTGATCCGAGACGAGTACAAAAATCCTTCCGCGATTTGGGGAATGATCAGAGACATCTCGGAACAAAAACGAAACGAAGAAGTTCGCAAACAACTCTACGACGAGATCAAGGAAGGTTGGGAAGCGCTTCGAAGGATTTTCGTATTAAATCCTTTTCCGATGGCGATTTCCGAAATCGATACGGGTAAACTATTGGAAGTGAACCGTAAATTCGCCGAACAAATCGAATACGATCCGGATAAACTGATCGGAAAAACGATGACCGAACTGGGAGTTTGGTTTTCATCTCAGGTTCGGGAAACGATCCTCACGACTATGAAACGAGACGGTTTTGTGGACGGCATCGAAATCCCGTTTAGAACCACTAAGGGCGCCGAATTTTGGGGACTTTTTTCCGCGCAGCCGATCGAGTACAAGGGACGAACCGCTCTTTTGAGTATCACGGTTCCGATGACCGATAGGATCAAGGAAGAAAAGGAAAAACAAAAACTACTCGACGAGGTCCGAGAGAAAGAGGATATCCTGAGCCAGATTTTTCGTCTGAACCCTTCCGCAATTACATTATCAACTTTGAATGGAATTCTTTTGGAAGTAAACGACCGCTTTTTGGAATATACCGGGAAATCTAGGGAAGAAGTACTTTTCAAATCGGTGATCGATCTCGGAGTTTATTACGATCTGAAGGAGCGGGAAAAAATAATCGAATTGCTTCAAAGGGACGGAATTGTTCGTAACCTCGAAATCGGAATGAAAACCGCGGATGGAAAAGTAAAACCCATTCTTTTTTCGGCGAGATTCGTAGAATCGTTCGGTGAAAGGAAAATTCTCGCGATCGGCCACGATATCACCGAAATCAAAGCTTATGCGCTAAAGTTGGAAAACCTCGCGGACGAATTGGCGAAAAGTAAGGATCTATTTCAGAAATTATTCCAACTGACTCCTTCCGCTCTCGTTGTCACCGATTGGGAAAACCGTACGATCCTAGACGTAAACGAACGGTTTTTGGAAATGGCGAAAATGAAACGCGAGGACGTGATCGGTAAAACAACTCCCGAAATTCATATCTGGGATAAAACTCCGAATTTCAGAACCGAGGTCTACGAACTTCTTTCCCAAAAAAAGGAAGTCAAAAATTTAGAGACCGTTTATCTGGCTTTGGACGGAACCGTCGTTCCGATCCTTTATTCCGCGAGGATCATAGAACTCGACGGAAGAAAACAAGTGGTCTCCTTGGCGACGGATATCACCGAAAAGAAAAAATCGGATGAGGAAAGAAGAAAACTCTACGAAGAACTGAGTCTTAGCAAAGATCTTTTTGAAATGATTTTCGAAATGAATCCGGATACGATCACTCTCAACGATCTTAAGAACGGAAGGTATATTCAAGTAAACGAACACTTTTCGGAAATGCTCCAATATTCCAAAGAAGAAGTAATCGGTAAAATACCCTTAGAACTGGGAATCTGGAACGACCCCAAAGACAGGGAAAACGTGATGGAGGTCTTGGGTAAAGAGGGAATTATCAGAGATTACGAAGTGCAGTTTAAAAAGAAAAACGGAGAGGTCGTCGACGCTCTGTTTTCCGCCAGGCGCATAAACATAGGCGATAACCAGATTACGATCGCTATTGCAAGGGACATTACGCAGAAAAAAGCGGCCGTCAGAGAAAGAGAAGAACAGTCGAGTCGGATCGCCTTACACGCGCAGGCGCTTATGGAAATGGCAACCGATCCGGAATTCGCATCCGGTAATTTCGAATCGGGCGCGAAAAAAATCGTAATCATGGTTTCGGGAGTTGCGGACTGCGATCGTGCTTCGATTTGGATTTTCGACAAAGACGATCCTAACACCTTGACCCTTGCTGTCGGCTGGGACCGAAACACTCAGACTTATTTAGAAAAATTGAATATGACTCTCACGAGTTATCCTAAATATTTTGAAGCCATTCAAAGCGATCGATTTGTGGACGCCGCGGACGTAATTAACGATCCGAGGACTTTCGAGTTTGCCGACACCTATAGCAAACCCTTTGGGATCAGTTCCCTATTGGACGCGCCTTTTTTTCTCCGAGGTAAGATCAAAGGAGTGGTTTGTCTTGAACACAGAGGAGAGCCGAGGCGTTGGAAGGGTTACGAAAAACAATTTGTGGTAACGGTCGCCGAACAAGTGACACAACTTCTTTTAAACGCGGAGAGAAAAGAAGCCAAGGAAGAATTGGAAAAGGCCGTAAAGGTCAGAACCTCGGAATTGGCCGAAGCTCTTGAAAATCTGCAAAAAACTCAGGAACAGTTGATTCAATCGGAAAAAATGGCCGCGTTAGGACAACTCGTGGCCGGGATAGCGCACGAGATCAACAATCCGTTAGGCGCCATCTCGGCTCTCAGCGGAGAATTGAGGGCCTACTTGAATTCGTCCGCGGAGAGGATGGAAAAATTGGGTCACGAATTTTCCTTGGTGGGAGCCGAATTTGTTCATAATCTTTCCGAATTGATTCGAAAAGGAATCGAAAGCAAGGAAGGTATTCTTTCCAGGGAGAATAAGAAAGCCGCCTTGAATTCCATGAAGACTAAATTGACCGTGTTGGGTTACGAAAATGTGCACGACATTGCGGATCGGCTTTTGGATAACGGACTTCCTTCCGCGTTGGAGGAATTTCCATCGTTGTTTATGGATCCTGAATATTATCCTTTGGTTAAGTTTGCTTTGGAAGAGATTCATACGTATAAAAACATACTCTCGATCCGATTGGCTGTGGATAGAACTTCTAAAATCGTTTACGCTTTGAAAAGTTACGCTCATATCGATACGGAGGAAAATAGGGGAAAGGCGCTCACCGATCTTGCGGAAAACATAGAGACCGTTTTGACGATCTATCATAACAAAATCAAAGGAGGAGTGGATGTGGAACTGGATTTTCAAAATCGCCCCATGATCTCCGCCTATCCGGACGACCTCGTTCAAGTTTGGACAAATATAATATACAATTCTTTGCAAGCGATGCGCTTTAAGGGAAAGATCCGAATTTCAATTCAGGATCAGAAGGACGAGGTTCGGGTTTCGATCCAGGACAACGGTCCCGGGATTCCTCCGGAAGTGCGGGAAAAAATCTTCGATCCTTTTTTTACAACCAAAGGTCCCGGAGAAGGGAGCGGCTTGGGTTTGGACATCTCTCGCAGGATCGTAAAAAAACACGAAGGAAGAATCGAACTCGAATCGGAACCGGGTAAAACGATTTTTCACGTGTTTCTCCCTAAGGGGTGATCTTTTGCGGGATGCGAATCCCCGATCGGAATTTCGGAACCCTTTCGTTTTAACTCGAAACTTTTTGTGCGCCTCCCGTAAATTCCCTTAACACGGACGTCGCAAAAAGAGAAGAATCGGAAATTTTCGAATCAATAAAAAGTTGAATTCCGAATGATGTCGGTTTTTATGATCTGATGGAAAATAAAATACTCGGTTGGTTTTTCATTCTCGGGATCGCCCTTCTTGGTTTCGGTTTATTTTTTCCCGAGAAAACGAATTCGGCCCCGAGCGCGGCGGCCGCCAAAACTTCGCAGATCGAAGAAATCGGAAAAGGCGTCCTATCTTGGATCGAAGAAATCAAAACGAGTTCGGCGACTTCGAATCCGGTTCCTTCCTCCGATACGAAGGAGCCGGATCCGAACGAAATTTTTAACGAAGCTTATAAAGCGAACGAAAGGGGGGACTATCTCCTATCGATCGAAGAATATTCCAAATATTTGATATTGGTTCCGGGCGACGCTTCCGGTTATTACAATCGAGGTCTGGCAAATTACACTTTGAAACGCTACGACGAGGCCGTAAAAGATTTCAACAAAGCGGTGGAAATCGATCCGAACAAAACTTCCGCTTTTCTTTATAAAGGTTACGGAAACGAGATGATCGACGATTGTAAACAAGCGATCCAGGACTTTCAAAAAGCGATTTCACTCGGTGAAAACAAAAACGCGGAACTTTACGGTCACAAGGCGCGTTGCGAGAATCATTATGAGGATTATTCCGAGGCTCTTGACGACGCTCGAAAAGCGGTGAACCTGGATAAAAAAAACGCTTATGCTTTTTTTGAATTGGCTTACGCTCAGTACGGTTTGCGGAAATATTCGGAGTCGGCTCTGAGTTATACGAAAGTGTTACAATTCAATCCGAACGACGAGGTCGCGTTTCATAACAGAGGGCTTGCTTATGTTTTTTTAAAGAAAACCCCGTCGGCGTGTAAGGATTTTCAAAAATCTCTGGAGTTGGGATACGCGGACTCCAAAAATCGATTGAATGAATATTGTAAGTAATTTCAAAATTCGGAATATTATTATTTTAAAGAATTCTAAAATTCTAAGTTTAAGGCTCTAGAATTAAAAATTTTGAATTCGTTTTGTTTTCTAAAACGCGCGGGGCCGGCCCGTTCGACGCAACAAGCCGAAACGATTCGTCCTTTGAACCCAACGTAATTTATCTCCGTGTACGTCCGCGTCGATTCGCTCTAAAATTTTTGCGGAACTCAAATAAGCGGAATTGTATTCGAGATCGACAACGACCCATTCCTTCCATTCTCGATTTTCCCGAATCGGATACGCCGGATTTTTTAAAGAGACAAAGGGAGAAAGATGAAACCCCGCGGAGACGGAATTTCCGGCGGGGATTTGTTTCAGAAGATTTTTCAACTCAGTCGCCAAATCGGGCTTAGATTCGAATACGATCGGATATTCGGCTTCCTTGGAATTCCTATAGATCGAAACGGAAAAACTAAGAATGAGAACGATTAAAAGTTTTTTTTCCTTGGACAAGGAAGATGAAAATTTCGTTTCGGAATTGTCGGTTCGATTTTGAATCCATTCGACTCCGGTCCTTAAGAATAAAATCAAAAAGGGTACGAGTGGATATATGTAATAGCTGTATAAATCCCGGACCCAAGGATGAATCGATAATCGAAACACGGAATACAAACCTAAAAAGGGAAATAATAACCAACCCCCGGTCAGGTTCCAAAACCCCCATTCCAAACTTAAATCCCGGATTCCTTTCCAATACTGAAATCTACTTTCCGGATTTTGAATGTAATCCAAAACGGCGGAGGCGGGGTTTTCGATTCCCGTTCCCCAGTATTCCTTCCAATTTTTTTCCGCTGAATTTCCGGTTAGGTCGCTTAAGATCGGAAACATAAGAAAATAATAAAATACGCAAGTAATAAAAACGGAAATCCATTCCTTTTTTCTTTTGTTGTCCGTGGCAATCATGCCGACGGCCAACGCGGCCAGGTAGATCGCGACGTCCTCCTTGATCCCTAAAAAGAAACAGAGGCTTGCGGCGGTAATCCAATGGTTTCGTTTTTGAATTCCGATCAATACGCATAAACAAAGGACCGGAACCAGAACTTCGAAGTGCAGGGAATGGTTCAACCGATAAAAACCGGACGATCCCGACCAAAGGAGCGAGGCGCAGAGGGCCAGTTCTTCGGAGACTTTACATTCTCTTAAATAATAATACAAAAGAGGGATCGTCATCGAGGCGAAAAAAAACACCCCGACTCCGAACCCGAGTTCGGAACCGAACAGAATCGGAAAGGGAGTCAAAAGTAAAATTCCGGGCGTCATGTGATGAGAGAGAAAGTTCGCATTTTCCGCCGGTCCGTAGTATTGAGTTTGAAAAATGTTTCCGTCGATCGTCGGAACGATCATTCTGAGTTGGGCCGTATAATCGAAATCGCCTAAGAAAAAAGAATCCAACGCGGTTTTTGTGTAAAAAATTCCTTCCGCAAAAACGAACAAGGACCAATACGAAACGAGAAGAAGGGGCGAAACGTGGATAGACGAGAGGGATTTTTTTTTCCATATCCAAAAAAAAATCGCACCACAAAGGAGGATTCCCGCTAAGACGATTCCTCCGATTCCATTGCTTCCGATCCGATATTGAATCGGAAGATAGAATATAAAGAAGGGTAATAAGAATACGCGTAAGAACATATCGCTTTTATCCAAAGTTCATTTTTGATTTCTAATTTCTTCCGAAAAAAGTCGACTCGTATTTTTTGAGTGAGCGTTCCTATAATTTTAAAACGAAGTGTTCGGTTGCAATCGGCGATACAACTCTTCATCGTACTATTGGAACTTCCACTCAATCCAAAGATGACAATCAATCGGAAGTGATCTTAAAAATAAACTCAAATGTTATCGATGGCATTTCGAGATTCGATGGAAAGTTTTTGAGACGTTTCTTTCCGATACGATTTTCTCTCCAATGGGCAAAAATTTATTTACAATCCTTTGGTGTTCTTAGAAATTTTCGCAACTTGCAGTCGATCTGAATTTCAATTTTACGAGAAAAATCAAGCTGCAAAGTTTCCCGCCCAAAATCAAAAGGAGAAAATTAATGGCGTTTGAAAGTCCGGACGGAATGTCCTCAACGGAAAGTGTAGGTTTCTTATCCCAAATGGGAAATTCATTCAAGAGTATTCTTACCGGAATCGTCTTGTTACCCGTGTCGTTTATCATTATCTACAACGTGGAAACCTGCGAACAAGCGAGCGCAGCTTTGAAAAACGCGGTTCCCGCAGGACAGGCTAAGGAAGGTCAACCTTCGTATGTCACAGGAACTCTCAAAGCGAGTCCTCTGAGCGGACAATTCGTGAAAAGCGGTCCTTACATTTCTTATTCCGTAAGCTCCGAAGTGTATGCTTGGGACGAAGAGGTAAAAACGGAAGGTTCCGGTAGCAATAAAAAAGAAGTCAGAAAATGCGTGTTGGAATGGACTTCTTCCCCCGAAAATCCTTCGAGTTTTAAACTTTCCGGATGTCGCGCGAAAGCGTATCATAGAAAATCCGTAAAGGATCAATCCGATTCCGCATCGGGAGCCGCGATTCTTGCGGACGGTAAAAATTATTCCGTCAATCTCTCGGACGTGGACTTCGCCTCTCAGGTTTCCTCTCGGAATGCGAACGAAGACGAGATTTTTTCGAACGGATTCGTTTATGCCGACGGTTATCTCCACAGCTCCAAGTCTTGCGTCGAATCCGAAAAAGAAGGTTGTGAAAGAGTGAAGATTTCCGTAACTCCGATTCCGAATGGAGATATGACTTTTATCGGAGACGTAAACGGGCGGAGAGTGGATCAGTTCGTTTCCGCGGAAGGAAATAAATTCTTGAACGCGAGTGTGGGCGGTTTTGCGGAAACGATGGCGGATATCAAGTCGGACGACAACACCATGAAATGGGTAGGAAGGGTGGTCGGATTTATCGCGATGTTCAGCAGTTTCACTCTGATGGCCGGACCTCTGACTTCTCTTCTGAGTTTTATCCCTTTTGTGGGAGATTTGGGAGGAGGTTTGATCAAGGTGGTTCTCGGTGTCATCGCTTTCGTGATTACGGCGATCACCATTCTTCTCATTAAATTTTGGTATGTCTGGTTGATCATACTTTTAGGCGCGATCGGCTACGGGATTTACAAGAAAAAATACGCTTCTCAAAGCGCAAAAGCCTGATCCACATCGGTCGTTTTTATTTTGTATTCGGGAGAAGATCGACGGAAGCCGATCTTCTCTTTTTAGAGTTTGCTCCAAAAACCGAAAAGATAGACGCCGTTCAAGATGGATTGGAGGAGGATATTTTAAAAGTACTAAATATTCTGTTATTTATATATTCAAAAAATAGAATTCAATATGTCTCTTTGAAAATTTTATCGGTCGGTTATCGGAGGGAAAACTTTCGCACTTGTTCCAAGTTTAGACCTAAAACGGGATAAAAAACAAATGCGAAATGGAAACGGACGATTATCTCCAATAAGAAAGAATCATCGCGACCGACTGGAGCGCTATGAAGTTGTAACCCGCGCCGATGCTAAAAAATTTCCAGGATCTACCTTCAAAGGCCACGTTATTGAGCAACATAGGAACATAGAATCCGAGCCAAGTATAAAATCCCGAAAAGAATCCGTAGACGTATGCGGGACTGTCCTCTCCTGCGTGCCAGGAAGAAGCTTTCCACACGTTCGTTGTGTAAAACAGAACGTAAGCCGTTAGAACAGAACCGATTACCATCATTCCCATGGATTTCAGAACTTCCTTTTGCTCCGGTTTGAAGTCCGCGGGAATTCCCATCTCCTTCATCCATAGTTTTCCAAAGACGGGTCCGTACCATAGGGATCCAATGATAAAGTTTACGACAACTGCGGCCAATACGGCCAAGTAGTTGATGTTCAATTCGGGGTGCATAAAAAACTCCTTCTTTTTGAGAGTGTATGTTTCGCGTAGATTCGAACGAGTGTCAAGTGGATTCTCATGCAGGAAAGGAGGAAGGCACGGCTTTGTAACGAACCTAAGCCGCAAAAAAAACCGGCTTGCGCCGGGTCAACGGACGTTGGTTTTCGTTAAAGAGAAACTATTGTTTGCCGTAGGTTTCGTCCTTGGGAACGTCTTCCGGAGGAATCCAGCCTTCCGGAGTGTGACAGGAAAGGCAGTTTTTTAAAGAAGGATTTTTTTTCAGTCTCGTTTCAAAACCCGGAAGGGTCTTCAACTTCTTTATAATTCCATCATATTCCACTTTTTTCATATCCGGATTATTGGAGGAGACGATCGTTCCCTTTCCTTTTTCCTGAAGGATTTCTTTTCCCTCGAAACCGGAAACGATAACCTTACCTTCACAGGTGCAAAAGGAAGAATCCCTTGTTGAAAGGTCGTACAAAACCGAGAACGAGGTTCCTCTAACTCCCGCCGTCGAATTCGGGGTCGCAACGTCGAATTTTTTTCCCTTGAGATTTACGATCTTAAACCAAACAAAACCTTGATCGACTTCGAGCCGACCGTTTTTGGTTTCTCCGTAAAAACTTGCAAGTCTGATCTTAGTGTTTTGTTGGATCTTAAATTCGGAGCCTTTGTAGAGGATTGTAATTCTAGAACCGTTACCGGTGGAGATCAGATCCCCTTCGTCCACGAAATCGTTCGACTTCAGAGGATTCCAGGAGTTCTTGCCCGATTTTTGAACATGAGCTTTTCCTAATAAAAAACTCACTTGGGCATTTTCCGTTTTCGATTCCTGGCTCAGTAGTACGATCGAACTTCCCGTTATAAAAAGAGAAATCAAAATCGATACGATCTTTATACTTTGGTTCATAACAATCTCCTAATTTAAAATTCCATTGTGGTTCTCAAAAGTATCTGTCTGTCCAATGCGGAATAGGAGACGATTCCCAGGTTTGCGCCGCCGTCCCATTGTCTTAAATATTCCTTTTCGGTTTTTTCGTTTCCGAGCGGATCGATGTAGACTTTTTGTCCGACCCCGTTCGTGTCGTAGTTTTTGTTTTCAATATAACCGATCGCCATTTTAAACTGTGGATTGACGACCCACTCAAAAAAAACGCTGATCCTTCGAAACGAACTTTTGCTCGAGTATCCGTTCGTTCCGGTTTCAGGCAAAATGTTTTGAATCGGAGTTGCGAGGCTTGCGTTCGAGGTTCCGAATCCTGGAATGAATTCTTTTTGAACCGTGTCCGTAACACCGACCACTCCGTTGATTCCGGTTCCTTGTTCGATTCTTCCTAGGAAATTGAAGTTACCGAATCCGACGGAAAACCAGGCATACAACGCTTTTCCGAAACCGTCCTTACCGAATACAACCGGAGCCGCAAAGGGTTGCAGTCGATCCCTGATTTCTCCGCTGTTTCGTTTTTTGAAAAAACCTCCGAGACCCAGATTCCATTTTACGGAGCCGTTCCAGATAAAGTCGGTTTCGGAACCCGCGGTGTCGGATTGTAAACTTTGGGTTTGTCTGGATAGGGCGGTGTTAGGATTCAGATCGTTCGGGAGACAGGTTGTTTTTCCTTCGAAACATTCGTTTCCTCCGGCGCCGATTGCGTTTTCCTTTCTGTAAAAAAGATGAAAGCCTGCTTTTCCTTTTTCGCCTAACTGCGGTTCGACGGAAAGCCTCGAAGAAACGTCCAGTCCCGCGGAGTTGGTGTTTTGTGTTTCTCTATAACCCTCGCCGTTACCGACCATAAGATGGGAACTTACGAAGGACCATTTGCCTACGACGCTCAGTCCTATGTCTGCGGGTTGCGGAGCAAAGCCGAGAGATTCCAGAGGGCCTCGGTCGATGTATCTCCATTTCCAGTAGTTGCTCCATTGAGTATAAGTATGAGGAAGTTCTTGAATTCCGAAACCCAGAGTGTAACTTCCCAATGAAGTATCCAAGTTCTTTTTGACGCTCGCTCTACGAACGTTCAAGACATACGGATTTTGTTTGGTTCCGGTGTCCGATCGCGTATCCGATGTTAGCTGGTTATTTCGAATCAGTTCTCCCCAGAGTTCCGCTTGGATTCCGGTTTGTTCGAACGTCTTCGAGATCATAAGAAGGGTCCAAGGTGTGGAAAAACCGGTTTTATCGTTCGGGGCCGCGTTGGAAGTTCCCGAGGCGCCGTCCCGAATCCGCGCGCCGTACGAGGGGGAAATTACGGCTTTGACGTCCAGACCGTAGTAGGCGTCCGGCTCGTCTTTTTTTGCGGTCACAACCGGTTCCGAGTACATCGACCGAGCCAAAAATAAGAACAGTAGCGACATCGTACAAATTCGAAATATTCTCATGTTTTCCCCGAACGGTTACTAAGTAGGAAAAAAATAATTTCGTCAATTTTTTATTCGATTTCAAGAATATTCTTTTTTCTTAAAAAACGATTTAATACGGATCTCTATAAAATCGAGTAGCGCTAACTTTTATCGCAAAATACTGTTTTAACGCAAAAAATTAGGTATTTTATGATAGGGTTATGGGTATCCCTAACCGCTAAACGTTGCAGTTCCTACGTTTCAAGTGGTTAGGTTGACCTTTTTTTGAGAACTTTTTTTAGGATGTTACGGGTTCAAAAATAAAAATGGAATTTTCAGATAGTTTTTTGATTTTTTGGGAATTTGATTTCTAAAACGCGGGAAAGTTTTGAGTGAATCATCGGATATATTTTAAATTTAGAATATAATAATAATTTTAATCTTTAAACCAATGTTTTTTACGAAACCAATAAATCATCGCGGGGGGAATGAGAGAGGCCGAAAGAATCGTAAAATACAAAAACGGAACGTTGTCGTAGGGAATCGCGGTGAAGTTCATCCCGAAAAAACCGGTGAGAAATGTGAGCGGCATAAAAATCAAACTGATCAGAGTCAGTCGTTTAACAACATCGTTGGTTCTTTGCGAAATCACGGAAAAATACGCGTCCATCGTGTTCCCGAGGAGATCCCGATCCAAATCGATCGTTTCATAGAGCCTACTCAAATGATCGTATACGTCCCGAAAATAAATCTGAATCTTAGGACTTAAAAAATTATTATCTCTTCGGATCAAACTGTTTACGATTTCTCTTTGAGGGGAAAGGACTCTTCGAATCCGAGTGAGATTTCGTTTCAGAAAAAGGATTCCGGCGATG
Source organism: Leptospira weilii serovar Ranarum str. ICFT (assembly GCF_000332415.1). GTDB lineage: Bacteria > Spirochaetota > Leptospiria > Leptospirales > Leptospiraceae > Leptospira > Leptospira weilii_A. The sequence goes on along the minus strand of NZ_AOHC02000026.1, from coordinate 9,141 downwards.
GTTTGATTGCTGTCTTGATTGACGAGGATCTGCGATTCGATCCGAACGATCTCTTCGCTCATCTTATCCAAAATCGGAAAATTGGAATCCACCGTCTGATCGAAAAGCATATAAAGAATCTGATCCGTTCCTCTAGAAAGCGGGTTTCCCTGTGTCATACAACGTGTCCTAAGTTGTTCGATTAAGGGTTCTTCCTTTTGATGAACGGTGACGACGAACTTTTCGTTGAAAAAAATATGGATCTCGTTGCTCCTCAGGATTTTCTTTTCGGTGTCGTATTGAAACCGATGGAGAACGATGAAAAGATACAAACCGTATTCTTCCAGTTTAGGTCTTTGATTTTTATTGATACAATCCTCGATTGCGAGCGGATGGAAATTACATTCTCTCGCGAGAAAGTCCATGTCTTCTCCTTCGGTCGAATCCAAATCGATCCAGACCAAACCCTTTGAGCAAAGCCATTCCAATTCGCCAAGATCGGCGGGTTTGTCTTTGGCGTCTTGAAACATTTGGCAAGGATTCGCTACCGATTTATCTTGGTTTCCTTCCGGAAAAAATTCCGTGAATAAGATTCGTTTCAAAGAGAGAGTCTCCGTCGGTTTAAATTATTTCATCCAGAATGTCTGGCAAGGAATTTACCATATCGCTAAACTCAGCGCGTCGCTCGAACATAACCGGCGCTCCGCTATCTTCAGCTAATTCGCTCTCTATGGATCGCTCTTTCTCAACTTCGTTGAGAGCTTTCGATGTACGCTCCGCTATCTTCAGCTAATTCGCTCTCTATGGATCGCTCTTTCTCAACTTCGTTGAGAGCTTTCGATGTACGCTCCGCTATCTTCAGCTAATTCGCTCTCTATGGATCGCTCTTTCTCAACTTCGTTGAGAGCTTTCGATGTACGCTCCGCTATCTTCAGCTAATTCGCTCTCTATGGATCGCGAATTATGTATTTTTCAGAGTATGAACGAGGTAGTTGCGAAAATCGTCGAGGGAGAATTCTTTTTTGTTTGTGAGATAGTTGATCATATAACCGATCGCGGTGGACGCGAGGTTTTTAATTTCAAACTCGTTGTAATTCGGTTTGATGGCGCGGATTGTCTTTTTGGAAGTTTCAAAAAAGATCATATTGACGAGGTGAATGTTTCTTCGTTTTAATCGATGGATCTTGGGTTGGAGCATCAGATTCCAATAGAGTCTGAGGTAATCTTCGTTTTCCTTAACAAGACTGATGAGACTTTCGGAAACGTTTACGATCAGATCTTCTCGGCTCGGATTTGTAACCACTTCGTCCGTCAGATAACGTTTTAGAATTTTATCATGCGATTCAATGATTCCTTCTAAAATCGCCTCTTTCGAATCGAAATAACGATAGGCGAGTCCGAGGGAAACGCTCGCCTTCGAAGCGACCTGTCTCATCGTCGTTCCGTGGTAACCCTGCTCGGAAAAAAGTTTGAGAGAAGTTTTTAGGATTAGATCCCGAGTATCTTTCGCCATTCTTATCGGATGGAGTAGAGAACTTTTCTGGCTCCGATTCTTTCCCTATTTGTTTCCATTCTGTTTTTGTAAGAGAATGCCTTTTCCGGTTTTAAGACGGAAAATAAATCGTAGAGTTCGATCTCGAAAAACAACATCGCTTCGGCCACTTCTTCCGGACTTTTTTTCAAAGACTCCTGAACGTTTACGACTACGTGTCTCGAATTGATGAGGTCCGGGCCGATCACTTCCGCGATTTTTCTGAAATTGGATTTCGTGATCGTTCCACCGACGGAAGTTTTTTTCCCTCTTTCTCTGGAAAGATAGACGATGTTTTTCGTGACTCTCATCACTTCTTCGTCGTCCGGAATCAGACCCATGGAAGCCGAAAGATCGGAACGGGCGGCGGTGACTTGATTCAAGTCTTCAAACGAACGAGAATCCGTGATTTCCATCAGATTCTTATAACCCGTGATGGTTTCCAGATTGATCGACTTGGAAACCTTGCCGTAGTTCACGGGAGTGAGCATACTTTTTAATGTCTGAATAAAATTTTTGAGTGCGTAAGAGGATTCGATCATAGGAGCGCAGATTCCTTCGATCTCCTCTTTGACAAGCATACGAATATCCGTCCTCGCCTCGGGACCTCCGATCTTCACGGTCACAGGGATCAAGTCCCTTGCCGCCAAATGGAGAATTCGGATTTCATCCGCATCCATGTCCTCGGTTTCGGTTCCGCCTTTCAGTCCGCAGATCGGATACTGATCGGTGAGAGAAACGAGGGTCCTTCTGAGTTCGATGAGTTTGCGGTCTATCTGCTCTTTCACAAACAAAGTATCGGCGATTTTTGAAAAACCGATAGAATTTTTAACGCAGGATTGACAGGGGAGAGAAGATTCTTTTTGCTTTCCCTATGAACTCCGAGGTAAAAACAAAAGATTCGTCCTCCGAGGAAGAATCTCCAATCAGCTCTACATTTTCCTTTATTCTGATCGTGATCCTGGTATTTGCATTCAAATCCTCGGTTTTAGACGCGAATAATATTCCTTCCGGGTCGATGATTCCCACCTTAAAAATCGGTGATTTTCTGTTCGTTAACAAGATGCGGTATTCCATTCGAATGCCTTTTACAGAGTCGGAACTCTTCCGGATCGACGATCCAAAACGAGGAGACATCGTAACCTTTGCCCCGCCGCTTCGGGCCTTGAGCCTCGGAGACAGCCGGGACGGATTTTTCGCAAAACGTTATGTGAAACGAGTGGTCGGTCTTCCGGGCGACACGATTCGAATTACTTCCAAATTTCTTTCCACAAAAAAAGGAAACGTGAACTATTCGATGGTCGAATACAAGGAAAAAGGATCCAACACGTTCCAAGGTTACGATCCTGTGGAAGTGGAAGAGGGGAATCTTTTGGGAGATTTGGACAATCTCTATGCGCCTACGAGATCCTTGTTTTTGGAAAAGAAACCCGGCTTTGAACACTACGTTCTGGAAGGTTACGAAGAAGATCGTAAACGGCTCGACGGGTACGAATGTAATTTTTCGATCGGTTGTCAGATTCCAGAAAATCAGTATATGGTCGTAGGCGATAACCGAGACGACTCTCACGATTCCCGTGCCTGGGGTTTTGTCAAAAGAGAGGACATACTCGGAAAAGCTCTTGTGATTTATTTTTCCATCAACTGGAAGGACAACGTCTGCGAGTATAAAAACGGGAAGGAACTTTCCGAAAAGGGTCCGGAGTTTGCGGAACGTTATCAAGGCGAGGAACTCGTAAAGAATTGTCATCCTTCGGAGATCGGCCTGGTTCGGGAAGAAAGCAAAGCGGGTTGGATCGAACGCACTCTTCGGTATAGAATTTGGAGAATGGAAGTTCGTTGGAATCGGATCGGAACGATTCTGCGTTAGTCGCCATGTCTGATAAGAATGTAGAACCCTCGGATAAGGATCCTTCCGATAAGGACTCCGGATTTCAGAAAGATTCCAACCCCAAGGAGAAAGAATTTTCTCCTTGGGAATTTGCGGGTTTAGGAATGGAATTCGGTGTGATCGTAGTCGGTTCGGTGTATTTCGGAAACTATCTGGATACGAAGTTACATTCCTCACCGTTCGGACTTTTGGGCGCCTGTCTGCTCGGTTTTTCCTACGGGATTTACTACATCATCTACAGAACTACATTGAAAAAGTAAGAGTGGTGATCTCATGCGAATCCGTTGGGGATTTGCTGGATCGAGTTAGGCGGAATCGAAACGAGATCGATTGGATTGAGATTGTACCGAACAAAGTGTTGGTCGGTAATACGTCCGTGGATTTTGGGATCGAAATAGTGGTCGGTCCTGCGTCGCTTGAGCGCATGATCTCGGCTATTTCGAAAGATTCTGTTTTTCTAAAGTAGAATTCTTGAATGGTTTTGATAAACAGTTCGCTGTAAATTTCCTTTGCAAAAGGTGTAATGTTCGTTTGGATGGAATCTTTCGTTCGAACATCCGTTCATCGTTTCAAAAAAAATCCATTTCCGTAAAAAACGGAGAAAGTTTTCCCAATCCCTTTGGTTGTTCCTTCGATCGTTTCGCCTTTATGAATTTGCAATCTATTCAACTTCTATTCTGCTTTTTGGGGATGTTATTCTTCCAGAATTGCGCTCTACTGTTCCCGATGGAAAGGGCTTCTGAACGCTGGCTTGCGTCCGTTCATAAAATCGAACGTTCGTCCGGACAGGAGCGAAAACTTGCGGAAAAAGAATATGCAGAGAATTTAGAAAGTTTTCAAAAAGAAGATTCTCAGGAAATCAAGGGATCTCTTAGAGATTATATTCTTACGGAAACCGCGTCCCGATTTCATTCTCATATTGTTCAAAAAGAATGGGCCGCCGCCGTGTTTGTCGCGCGTCTTTACGCAGAAACGATTCCGTTTCTTGGAATTGGAGATCCTACTTTAAAAGGAACCAAAAGTGGGAATCTTTATTCTGCGAGAGAATATTTTACCGCCGACCTGATTATTTATACAACCGAGAGCAAGGATTCTCAATTTCTTTCTTTGATCCAACAGATGATTCCAAATCCGATCGGTGACGCGAGACTCGCGTTCAATCTTTCCTGTTTGTATGCTCTCAGTGGAAAAAAACAGGAAATGCTTCAGTTTATGAAGATTGCTCTCTTTCTGGGAAAACAGACCGTTGACTTTGAAAAGGATTCCGACTTCAATGCGTTTCGTTCTGATCCGGATTTTATCAAAATGATCTGGGACGGCCCCGCGCTGGATCCTTCGCTGATTCCACCCGCCAAGTAAATGTAGGAACTCATACAAGCGGATGACTAAGGTAAATTGTGGGAACTCATACAAGCGGATGACTAAGGTAAATTGTGGGAACTCATACAAGCGGATGCCAAGGTAAATTGTGGGAACTCATACAAGCGGATGACTAAGGTAAATTGTGGGAACTCATACAAGCGGATGCCAAGGTAAAATGTAGGAACTCCTTCGTTTTCCGTTAACTTTTATTTGGATAAGAATGCAAACTAAATCAATCTTGAATCTGAAACATACATTCTTTGTGCGCGCTGCTTTGGTCGTTACCTTCCTTATTTTTTCGGGGAACTGTTCCTATTCTGAAAGGGCTGAGGAAAGTTTACGGAATTATTTGCTTGTTAAGACCGCGTTGCAATTCAATGAACACATCTCCAATAATCAATGGTCCGAGGCTGCAACTGTCGCTCATTTATATTCGCTCACGATCCCGATTCTTGGAATTGGGAATACTCAATTGACCGGGGTTAAAAGTGGGAACACCTATTCTTCCGCAAGAGAGTTTTTTGCAGCGGATCTCATTGCCTATACCGGGATCACAAAGGATTTTGGGCTTTTGTTTCTCGGGAATCAAATGATTCCAAATGATGTCACCGATTCCAGGTTACCTTTCAATCTTGCCTGCCTTTACTCAATCCAAGGAGATAAAGAAGAGGCGCTTCACTATACAACGATTGCACTTCGTTTGGGAAAATCTCCTCGGGACTTCTTAACGGATCCAGATTTTGACAGATTTAAAAAGGACGCAGATTTTATCCGAATTATGAGGGGAGGGTCCGTTTCGTCTTCCTCTTTGAATCCTTCCAAGTAGGAACTCCTCCCTTTCTAATTTAGAACTGAAACTCGCCGTTCTACTTTGAAATTTGTGGGAACTCATACAAACTGCAGACTCTTATATACAATGTCGGAACTCCTGCTCGAAGTAACATTTTCTCTACGTAATCTTGTTTTCGGAAGAATGTAGGAACTGCTACTGTTCGGTCTCTGTTTAACTTTCCAGAAAACGTAGGAACTCCTTCGTTTAAATCTGAACTTTGTTTGTTGGAATCTGATCGTTTTTGTATATCTCGAAATCGTATAAAATTTGGAAACGTTGTGGGAGATCCTACAGTTTCAATTTCGAACTGAAACTCGCCGTTCTACTTTGAAATTTGTGGGAACTCATACAAACTGCAGACTCTTATATACAATGTCGGAACTCAGACTTTTCGAATTCGAAACTGAAAATCACCGTTCTACTGACAAAAACGTAGGAACTCACACAAAAATCCCAACACCTCTGTTTGATTTCTCACCCGAAAACGTAGGAACTCCTTCGTTTTCAGTTTCCAGGATCAAATTTGAATAGGCTTTTTGCGCTCTTTACTTCTTCTTTGAACGGAAGGGTCGTCCCCCCAAAAGGAAACGTCATCGAATGAGTTGGAAGAAATATCTCCTAGGACTTACGATCCTGATTCTCGTCTTAGCTTCAACGTATCAGATCTTTTATCCGGAGAGGAAATTTCTTTCCGGAAGTATTCTCGCGTTGTTTTTACTCTTTCCGTTTTATCTTCTTAAGATGTTTACGATTCTAAAATTTCCCGAAAAAGGAGTAGGAATGCAGATGGGGATAATGGCAGCCTCTTTCTTTTGCAATGGAATTGCCCTTTGGGCAGCAGTTTCACAGAACGATAGTTCTGATTTTATAATCGGTTTTTTGATTGCCCATTTCAGTCACTTTCTAATAGTTGTATTCGCGAGCTGAGTCTTCCGGAATCTCGTAAAAATAAAAAGAAACCCGGAGTATCCGCCAATTCTGTGCAAGTGGTTCGTAATTCGATACGATCCGATTTTTTGATTCGAAAAAATGTATCTAAACCAGACTTCTTTTATGACAAAAAAGTACATCTTCTTTGCGTTCTTAGTCGTATTTTTACCGTTTCAAGTATTTGCATCGGAGGAAGTTTCTCACGAAACTTTCGATTTAAACGAAGTTATCGTCCATCACTTGATGGACAACGCCGAGTTCCCGTTTAACGTAGGTGGGGTGAAGGTTTTCGAAGGGGAGCCTGGTTTTGATTCTACCGCCGCCACGATCTTTACGGATTCTGAAACCGGAAAACGTTTCCATTTCGTAGGCGGATTCGACATGCACATCACCAAACGTGTAACGATGATGTGGATCGTAGCCTTTCTTCTTTTTATCATCTTCATCCCTGCGGCTCGTATCATCGCAAAAAATCCGCTGAAAGTTCAGTCTCGTTTTGCAAACACAGTGGAAGTTTTCGTAAATTTTCTCCGCAAGGACATCGTAGACGAAAGTATGCACGGACACGGTCACGGATACTACCACTACATATTCACATTGTTCTTTTTCATTTTATTCTGTAACTTGATGGGACTGGTTCCATCGGTGGGGGAAATTCTCGTCGTCGGAAAAGAATACGTAGCAATCGGTGCGACAAAGATCGGACTCATCGCACCGGTTCCTGAAACGTTGATCGCGGCCCACGGCGGCGGACACGGGCACGAGGTTCCTTGGGTCGCAAAGATTTGGAGTGGAATCACCGTAACCGGAGATATTTCCGTTACGATGACGCTCGCACTCCTTACGATGTTCCTCATTTATACGGCGGGTTTTGTCCATCAAGGACCTAAGTTCATCTGGCATTCCGTTCCCAACGGGGTTCCTCTTCCGTTGTATTTGATCATGTGGCCTTTGGAGTTCATCGTATCTCCGATGGCAAAAACATTCGCGCTAACGGTGCGTCTTTTGGCGAACATGACCGCGGGACACGTTATCATTCTCGCTCTGATGGGTTTTATCTTTCAGTTTCAATCTTGGGGAATTGTGCCGGTTTCTATCATCGGTTCCGGATTGATTTATGTTCTGGAAATCTTTGTGGCTTTTCTCCAGGCATACATTTTCGTACTGCTTACTTCCTTATTCGTGGGACTAAGCATGCATAGGCATTGATTGTAGAATATTGCAGTTAAACACGTAAATACAGGAGGCAATGAGCAATATGGAATTTGGATTAGGATATATTGGTGTAGGAATCGCAGCGGGAGTTACAATTCTCGGAGCAGCTCTCGGGATCGGAAGAATCGGTGGTTCCGCTACGGAAGGGATCTCCAGACAACCGGAAGCGGGCGCTAAAATTCAAACCGCAATGATTATCGCTGCGGCTTTGATCGAAGGTGCGGCCTTGTTCGCTCTCGTGATCGCTTTTCAAGCGGCGGGAACTCTGAACGCAGGTCTGAAAGCTACCGTTGAATTTCAAACAAAAGCTGCAGCGCCGGCTACCGAAGAAAAAGGAAAGTAACACTTGGTACTCTTAGCTGCTAAGGGATTAAGCCTCCTAGATGTAAACCCGGGTCTGGTAGTCTGGACTCTGGTTACCTTTCTGGTCGTAGTCTTAGTTCTGAAAAAGTTTGCCTGGGATGTAATTCTGAAAGCTCTCGACGAAAGAGCCGAGACCGTACGGAACGACATCGAAAAGGCCTCAGAACTCCGTTCGGAGGCGGAAGCCCTCTTAAAGGATTACGAAGCTAGGTTGAACTCTGCGAAGGACGAAGCCAACGCAATCGTTGCGGAAGCGAAATCCGATGCTTTGAAACTGAAGGACAAACTTCTGGAAGAAACGAACCAAGAAGTGAGATATCAGAGGGATCAGGCAGTGAAAGAGATCGAACTCGCGAAAGGAAAGGCGCTGGAACAATTGAAGACTCAGTTCGTAGATATGACGATCACGGTCGCAAGCAAGGTTCTGGAAAAACAACTCAAAGCCGAAGATTACAAAACTTTTATCGAAACCGAGTTGGATAAACTGGGGAAACTGAGCGCATAAACCAATGAACGATTCCGGTGTTTCAAAAACATACGCGTCCGCACTTTTAGGAGCTACAAACGTTCCGGAAGAAGTGGAACAAGAACTCGGCGATTTAGTTCGGCTCTTTTTCGAAGAGGAAAAGATCAGGAATTTTTTTCTTTCTCCGACGGTATCCGTCGAGGAAAAGGAGAACGTTTTGGGAAAAAATCTCCGGGGAAAAATTTTGGACGTAACTCTAAACTTTCTCGGAGTACTTTTAAACAAAGGAAGATTCATCAACCTTCCCGAAATTCAAAGGCAGTTCACCGTAGAGCTGGATAAGAAAAAGGGAAGAGTTCGCGCCCAAGTAAGAAGTTATCCTTCTTTAGAACCCGCTCAAATTACTAAACTCGGATCCATTCTTTCGGAAAAATTCAAGTCGGAATTCATTCTGGAAGTTTCGGAAGATAAAACTCTTCTGGGCGGATTTGTAGTACAATTCAACGACTTAAAAATCGAAAAGTCCATCGCTTCCCAGCTCGGGGAAATCAAGAAAGCCATATACTAGGTGT
>NZ_AOHC02000027.1 GCF_000332415.1 Leptospira weilii serovar Ranarum str. ICFT | reverse complement strand
ACACCTAGTAATACTTTTTCCAATCTTGCGGTCGCGGATCGGTTTGCGATGGATCCGTTTTCAACTAACAGGGATCTAATGCGAGAAAGTTTGGATCCTACGGCCAATCCTTCCTTGTTGAGACGTTCCGATCTGAATTATTCCAATTCGATGACCGGTTATTCTCGCGGGGTGGAAGTTTTTATCAAAAAAGAACCTTCGGCCGAATCCGGATTGTACGGATGGTTGTCTTACACCAAATCCGTCACGAAAAGGAATCGACATATGCCCGAACTTACGAATCAGGAATATAACTCCTGGCTCGCGCAAAGTTCCGCTAAGGAGTTGATCCATCAGGAAAACGCGGACCATTATTATGCGAATTTCTACAGGGACGGAAGTTACGACGTCTTATTCAAAAATTCGAAAGACGAGTTGTACGACTTTGATAGGACTCATATGTTCAACATGGTGATCGGCTGGAAATTCGGAGAGAAGGCACAAATCGGATTGAAGGCGACGTATTTAACGAATTACGCATATACTCCCGTGGTCGGATCAAAAACCGTCACACTTCAGCAGAGTTTATCGGAGTTGTTTCCTTCGTTGCCTCCTTTACCGGCTTCGTCTTCCACAAGCAGTTCCACCTTTCCGCTTTATCAGCCGATTTATTCGGATATGAATCGTTCGGCCAGACTTCCCCATTATAGACAGTTCGATTTGAGATTCGATCGTTTTATTCCGACGAGTTGGGGAAGGATAACCGCTTATTTGGAACTCGTCAATATCACGGGAAGTCGAGTCGCTACGAGCGCGGATACGTTCGTTCCGATTTTTATACTAGGTGT
>NZ_AOHC02000028.1 GCF_000332415.1 Leptospira weilii serovar Ranarum str. ICFT | reverse complement strand
ACACCTAGTATAATTCTTTGAAACACATCGTATCTTGCGTTAGCGACGTGTTGCTCCCAACACTGTTCAATCTGAATATAACTTTCCCCTCCGCTGAAAACAGGGGCGTAACAAAACTTGCCTCCGTCGTGTACAACGACCTTAATCGGTTTATCTTTCGGTTTATCGGTGGGCTTTTGAACGATCGAACGGCGACTAACGTTCGATAAAAGATCGATAATCGAGGGGCTTACACCGTAAGTGAAACCGACTCCCACCGAAACCGACAAAAATACTAACAGAACTACCCAACGACCCATTTTTTTACCCCCTACTTGTTTTGAGAAATTAAAACGTAATCATACAATCGATAACGATTCCAATACCGATCCATTTTCACATTTTATCGTTCTTTTGTTTTTCAGTGAAATCAAAACCTTACACTGTTTGGGATATTCTAATGGATACAAATGATAGTTCGCTTATTCTAAACATATATATGAATTGTATTTGAATTATGATCCGTATTTTTCAAGTCCGGAACATTTATTATGTTTTACTTAAGTATCGACCAAAATATTCGGTCTTTATTTTTTCATTCTGAAAATTTTTATACGGCCATAATACAACGACCCGATTAGTTTATAAATTAATCATATTCAATATTTAGATTGAGTTCGGCATAACAAATTTTGAATCTTCGGAAAGTGGTCGGTTTCTTTTTTCCTTTTACACAAAAAAAGCGAGAAGACCATTCCCTTTTCACTCAAGCAATACGGTTGGAATTGGATATGCGGAATCACCAAAGATCGGGACAAGCCCTTACTTTCAGTCCCGAGGACTTGTCGATGTTGTATGAGCTTTTTCCGAACTTAAAGCCACTTTCGCCTAACGCGGTTTTTACGAACGTATCAACCGTTTTCCGAAACCTCGTCAAAGTAACTTTTTAATTCTTCCTTAAGTCCGGGCGGCAGTTGAAGACCGGAGCTTTCGATTCTTTCGTTGTACTTGCTGAACGAAAATCTATGTGTGGAAGTTTTGAGATAATCCTCAAGAGCTACGGAACCCCAATCTAGAATTTCCCGAATGAACTCTTCGTTCTCCTCGAGTTTTTCGCAATAAGGGATGAACAAGGGACGATTGACCGGTCTTCCGATCGTTCTATAAAACATCAATCGTTTGAGAAGATCGCTGTTTTTGAGATTGTCCTTTTGTTCCATCGCCTTTTCCACCATTCGCAAATTGATACAATCCAAGAACTCGACTTTTAAATTCTCGTCGTTCAGACGTTTGCGAAGTGAAGCGGTGATTTCTTCGGTTTCGTAGAGAAAGTTAGGACAGTATTCGGGGCATTCCACTTCCTTATGAAGATCGCAAAAGTGAAGAAGAATACAATCGATATCGGAGGCGATTTCCACGATTCCGAAGTTGATCGAACCCAAGATTTCCACACCGGTATGAAAACCTTTTTCTCCCAACTCCTTGAGAGATATTCGAAAAGCCTGCATTCTTTTCAGAGCTTCTTTGGTATCGTAATTCCGATATTTGTTTTTTAAAGCGATGTATTTCTCTATGAGTTTCGTCATCCGGTAATGTTCCTGAGATACAGGTTCATCCCCCTAAGTACGACTTCGGGAATTTCATGTCCACCCTGAAAAGCGATCATCTCCCCTTTCCATCCGGCTCCGATCAAAAGTTGTTCGAGTTTTTTTGCGGCGGGATATCCTAGAACCGGATCCATTCTACCGTGGCTTTGAAAGAATTTATAATCTTTCTTTTTTTCGGCGAGTCGTTTCCAATCCGTTTCGCTGATGAGAGTTCCCGATAAAATCACAAGACCCGCGGGAGGAACTTCGGAATGAAGAGTGATGTCCGTTGCTAGCATCGCGCCTTGACTGAAACCTCCGAGAATCATCTTGTCCATGGAAACTCCCAAACTCCGAATCATCTCCACCGCTTTTTCTCTCGCGCTTTCCAAACCCGCGGGATAACGATCCGAAAAATCCCGATAACCGCCCGTCAACATCGCTTTTTGTAACGCTTCCATATCGATCGGAAACCAAGCTCTTCCGTTGTAACCCGGCATGACGGGGATGTCCAAAATTCCGTTCGGAAACAACCAATTGGTTCCGTCGGGAAGATCCAAGTAAGCGCTGAGAGGAGAAAGATCGTACGCGTTCGCTCCGTAACCGTGAAATAAAATCACCGTATAACTTTCCGGATTACCGGGAATACGAACGGCTTCGATCGGCCCGACCCTTTCCAAGGGACGATTGTAAGAAGATTGCATGTTCAAATTCTCCAAAAATGAAACGAAAGAATATTCATCGAAACGAATCTATATTTTAGATTTAGAAAGGTAAAGGAAATTCGAGAGAAAGTTTTTACTTGGCAATTCTATTTCTCCTACCGAAATGGAAAGCCAATTAGAAACTCGACACGAGGGAAATCATGTCTAAACAATTCGAAGGAAAAGTAGCGCTCGTTACCGGAGCGGCGTCTCCTCGCGGTCTCGGAAGAGCGATCGCAAATACAATCGCAAAAGAAGGAGGCGACATAGTCGTTGTCGACTTAAACAAAGAACATATCGAACAAGCGGCGGCGGACATCGCCAAAGAATTCGGCGTAAAAACTTTAGGAATTTCCTGCAACGTGACCAAACCGGAAGATTGTGAAGCGGTCATTACGGGCATCAAAGAAAAATTCGGAAAGTTGGATTTTCTCGTCAACAACGCGGGAGTTCTCAAGGACAATCTTTTGATGAGAATGACCGAACAAGAATTCGACTTCGTAATGGACGTAAACCTCAAAGGTGTATTCCTTATGACGAAATACGCATCCAAACTTCTTCTCAAAGCCGAGTCCGGAAGGATCGTAAACATCTCTTCGGTTTCCGGACTTACAGGGCAACCGGGACAGGCAAACTATTCCGCTTCGAAAGCGGGAGTGATCGCACTTACAAAAGTTTCTGCGAGAGAATTTTCCGGAAGAAACGTTCTCGTAAACGCGGTTTGTCCCGGTTACGTACAGACCGACATGACGGCGTCGTTGCCGGAAGACGTTCAAAAGAAATTGACCGATCCTATGTTCATTCCTCTCCGAAGACCGGGAACACAACAAGAGATCGCAAACGCGGTGAAGTTTTTCTTAAGCGATCAATCCAACTATATTACGGGAACCTATCTGAGAGTGGACGGGGGCGCCGCGATCGGAATGTGATTTAACGTGAGTTCGGCTTAAAAAAGTTTGGGCGAATCCGGCCTTGACGGCCGGACCGCGCTTGAACTTAATGTTGCTGCCTGCGGTCGCAACATAATGCTCCAATCAACAAATTGATAGATCGCTCTAAAAGAGAAATTCTTTCTTCATTCCAATTTGTTGATTCCGCTTCAATCGCTTTCGCATTGGTTATACCGAACTCACGTTGATTTAGAAAACGATTGTGGAGACAAAACGAGAAAATCGAAATCCCTTCCATCGTTGAGTCGTTTTGTTCACGGTATTCATATTCTTCAGAGGGTTTAAATATGTCCGAAACTATATTAGAAATTCTGAAAGGAAAAAAATGCGACTCTTGCGGTTTTCAGACGACGGAACCTTCGATCTCTTGTACTCAATGCGGAAGTTCTAAGGTTTCCGAAATGCAATTCGGTGGGTTCGGTAAAATTTATACTTACACAGTCGTTTACGTAGGTTTCGGTCATCTCGCCCAAAGAGCGCCTTACGTTTTGGCGGTTGTGGAGTTGGAAGAAGGAATCAAAACGATGGGAATCTTAGAAGGCAAAGTTTCCGGCATTCCAATCACCGAGTCCGTTAAAATCGATCTTCCCGTTCGATTCCAAAGGGATGAATCCGGAACCGGATTTATCTTCAACCCGGTGTAGGCTTCTCTTGGATAATATCCAACGCATTGGAAAATAAATTTACTAAAAAATTGGAGATACACCGGTCAAAAAAGGGCAACGTATCCTAGGTAAGGCCGGCACAGTGGGCGTTGTCCGATATCTGTCCCTAAAACTAGGAGTTCCTAGAAAAATCAGGTTCTGTGACAATTGCCTGACAAAAAATTCTATCTTGAATTTTCCTCTTAAGATAAGTTGGCCTGCAAAATAGAGGTGATTTTCGATGAACTCCAAAAATATGATTCTTTCCATCGTGATCGCTCTTACCTCTTTGGTTCTTTTTTTGAACTGCGGAGATAAGTCCGACAAACCAACCGAAACTTCCGCATCCGGAAACCAGCCGACTGAAACGACTTCCGCTCCCGTTGCAACGGAAACCGCTTCGACTCTCAGCCCCGAACTTCAGAAAGGACAAGAAATCTTCAATCAAAACTGCGCCTCCTGTCACGGTGAAAAAGGATCGGGAGACGGGGCTGCTGCGGAAAGTCTCAATCCGAAACCTCGTAACTACAAAGCTCCTGCCTCGCAGTGGAAAAACGGAAATACGGAAGCGGGAATTTTGAAAACTCTCAACAACGGAATTCCGAAAAGCCCGATGGTTGCGTATAAATTCTTAGGCGATGAAAATCTGAAACTACTTGCAAAATACGTAGTTCATCTTTCTAAAAACTAAGAGCCTGGTCCTAAAACTTTCAGAATTAACGGACTCATACGGGAATGAAAAAAGGTTTTAGGAAGAATTCTAAAATTCTTTTCGGCTCGGAAGACTTTTTTTTCCGAGCCGCTTTTGTTTTTTCGACTGGCATTTTTTAACCCCGAACGCAATTTATTCTTGTGAATTCAAACAATCCCTGCGGTGCAGACTGCGGAATCAGCAGAACATCCCCCAACACTCGAGAAGAAAAAACTTATACCAAACTCGGTATCTTTTTGATTCTTTTCGGAATTTCATCCAAACCGAAAGCGGTTAAATTTTATTGCAAAAAATGCGGACGACAATTCGATCAATTGTCTCCGACCGAACTCGGAAATTATGCGTAATTCGATTGACTTTCATGGAATTTAGCGGTTTTTAGTCGTAAGATTCTTATGTCCGACGACTTCAAAATTTTTGTAGATCTTGCCGTTTCCGTTCCAATTATCCATATCGAAGGGGAAATTACTTCGGAAGCAGACGAGGAAATCGTAAGAAAATACGAATCCATTCCCCAAGAAAAACGAAATCGTGTCATTCTGAACTTTCAAGGCACTTCCTACATCAATTCGGCGGGAATTGCGACCCTCATCAGCTTGATCACAAAAGCTTCCGAGGCAAAAAGAAAAATCGAATTCGCGGGCCTGAACGAACATTTCCGAAAGGTGATGGACATTGTCGGATTGACGGACTTCGTTTTGATCCACGATTCTCTTCAAGAAGCTCTTAAGTAATCCATTTCCGTTTTTTAAAATCTTCGATCACAATTTCCAAATCAGCCGGAGTATCCACGGATAACCCCGCTTCCTTTGCCAAATAAACTCCGATTCCGTAACCCGCTTCGATCGCCCTGAGCTGTTCCAAGGACTCCGATTCTTCCAAATTACTTTTAGGCAGAGAATTGTATTTTAAAAGAAAATCCCGGTCGTATCCGTAAATTCCCAAATGGCGATACAAGGGAACCGTCGTTTTAAACTGACTCGGAATCAAAGATCTCGAAAAGTAAATCGCCTTTCCGTTATGATCCAAGACGACTTTGACTCGATTGGGATCGTTTGTATGTAAAGGATCGAACAAAGGGACCGCCGCCGTACTCATCGTCCATTCCGGATGAGATGCCTTGAGGCTCGCCACTCCGTCGATGAGCTCCGGTTCGATTCCGGGTTCGTCGCCTTGGATATTTACAATTATGGAATATTCAGAAAATTGATTGGAAACCTCGATGATTCGATCGGTTCCAGAAGGATGATCCGAACTCGTCATCACACTTTTTCCTCCGAAGCCGAGAACAACTTCGTGAATCCGGACGTCGTCCGTGGCGACGACTAACTCGGATAAGGTGGTCGAGCGGGAAGCGTTCCGGTACGTCCACTCGATCATCGTTTTATCTCCGATCTTAGCGAGAGGTTTGCCCGGAAACCGGGAGCTTGCATAACGCGCCGGAATTACCCCGAGAATTTTTCTCATCAGTTGACGATAAACTCGGTGAAGTAAACTTCCTGAATTTTGCCTTCGGTGAGAATATGATTCACTTGCGCCTTGATCTCTTCCCGAAGATCCAACTGGTCTTCGATGTTGATGAGTTCGTCCTTGGACTTTCTTCCCACGATCAGGTTGATCAAGTCGCGCATCTGAGCGTTTCTTTCCGCAAGTTCGGCGGATAAGGTTTGATCTTCCTTTGCGATCCCGAAAGCGAGTTTCATCTTTACGAAGTGGGCTTCTCCCTTGTCCGAAGTGTTGATCCGAAATTCTTCCGTGAAGTTATAGTTCGCCAAAGGCGGAGGAGGTTTTACCAACGCCACGTTTTTCATTTGTGTGAACGTACTCGTCGCAGTTTGTTTTGCGACCACCATCGCGATGATCGCGACGATAATAATTCCGAATATGGCTCCCGCCACATACAAAAGCCATTTGATAATGGGCGACGTTCCTCCGCCGCCTTCGGCGGCGGGGAGCCCGCCTTCTTCCTCGTCTATTTCCGCATCACCCATGGGTTCGCCTCCTGAATTTTAACGTTAGTTGTTCTTCCGATCACTCTTTGCCGGGTACACTCGACTCGGAGCCGGGAATTTTCGTATTGGGAAGTCCGAAATTGGTTTCGTACGGACTTCGTTTGGTCGATTTATCGGTCATGACTACGATATCGATTCTTCGATTGTAAGCTTTTGCTTCGGGAGTTCCCGCATATTCGACCACCAAAGGTCGAAACGCTCCGAAACTCACCGCTTGAAACCAGGACGGATCCAGTTTTTCAACGTTGATGATATAATCCGTCGCGTTAATCGCTCTTGCACCCGCTAAATCCCAGTTGTTGATATAAGCCCTTTCTTCTTTTCCGGGCGCAACTCCGGGATTGACCGCGTTTGCGTCGCAATGCCCTTCCACACGAACAAAACGATCCAATTCTTTGATCAACGAACTCGCCTTTCGCAGAGCGACCTTGATCGAGTCCGTAAGAATCGCGGAACCCGGATTGAAATAATCCGCACTGACAAGAGAGATAATAAGACCTCTTTCGTCTTCCGTGATCTTTACCTTTCCCGCTTCCACTTCCGGTTTAAAAAGTTCGGTGGCAAGTTTTTTGGATTTGGAAAGGGCCTTTCCGGTCGTTTGAGAAGGAAGACTTTCTATGTTCATTCCCATTTCCTCGAGTTTCCCTTTGGAAAGAGTCTGACCTCCGTCGAAAAATCCGGTCGTGGTCTTAAACGCGGAAAGTATGATCTGCATCTCGATCGCGTTCGTTTTACCGGTGGTATAAAGCATGATAAAGAAGCATAACAACAACGTCACCATATCCCCGTAGGTGAGCATATACTCGGGGATATTCTGAATACATTCCGGACATTTCGCTTTTGCCATAATGAACCGAACTTACTCGCTGTCGTCTTTGAGCACGTCTCTTTCCGAAGGAGGAAGGAACGAAGACAACTTGTCTTTTACGATCCTCGGGTTGTCCCCGGATTGAATCGATAGAGTTCCTTCGATCATGATCTGTTTGATGGTAAGTTCGTCTTCGGATTTACGCATGAGTTTTTTCATTACGGGAATCGCGAACATGTTGGCGCCCATGGATCCGTACAAAGTCGTAATCAAGGCCGCCGCCATTCCCGTTCCGATCGCGGAAGGATCGCCGGAGCCGAGGTTCTTCAACATCTGCACGAGTCCGATCAAGGTTCCGATCATCCCGAACGCGGGAGCCAAGGCTCCCCAGTTTTCCCACCAAGCTTTTCCGTTGTTGTGACGGGAAGCGATGTTTCCCATTTCGGTTTCCATAATGTTTCGAACGAGTTCCGGGTCCGTTCCGTCGACTACGAGTGTGATTCCTTTGCGTAGAAATTCGTCCGGAAGTTCGTTTACGTCGTCCTCGAGCGCGAGGAGACCTTTTCTTCTCGCCTTCTCCGAAAAGGAGACTAACGTTTTGATCAATTCTATAAGATCGTGTTTTTCCGTTCTAAAAACCTTTTGTGTCACTTTTCCAACGGCGAGAGTGGATTCCCAAGGTACCGCCATGATCGTTCCCGCAGTCGCGCCGCCAAAGGTAATCAAAATCGAAGGAACGTCGAAAAGGTCTAACGGAGTTAAACCAGCAGAGATAATCCCGAAAATCATCAGGACACACGCCGCACCTAAACCAACTACTGTTCCAAAATCCATGATATTTTATTCCACCCTTTTGAACTGATCCGGAGAAGATCCCAGAGGAAATACAAGAATACGTTTTTTATATTCTATAATTTTTTCGATCACTTCGGGGACGGATTCCCTCACCACAAACTTTCTATCGTTGGAAAGTGTGATCGTCGTATCCGGATTCGCTTCCAGACTTTCGATATGAGAAGCGTTGAGTACGAACTCGTCTCCTTTCAACCTGTGAAGTAGAATCAAACGACTATCCCTTTTTCCTTGGAGTCCCGATTCTATTCTCGACCTGCTTCTTGATTTCGATAATGAATTTTTCCTCCGTAAACCGATTTACGTTCTTCTGAAATTCGGAAGTTTTCCAGGAAATCCGATCCGATCGATCGATCGCCGCCTGCAAAGATTCTACGGTTTGTTCCGGAAAAAAAACTCCGGTCTTACCGGAAACGACGGTTTCCAATGCGCCTCCTTTTCCAAAAGCGATCACGGGAGTGGAATGCGCCTGCGCTTCCACGGGAGCGATTCCGAAATCCTCCATTCCCGGAAAGATGAATGCCTTTGCTTTTTTGTAATATTCCAAAACCTCTTCCCGTTTGAGATGAGGAAGAATTTCTATATTCTTAGGAAGATCGGAAGTGAGCTTCTTAAACTCCTGCCCTCCTCCGATGAGCACGAGTCGTTTTCCGTTTTTACGAAACGTTTCGATCGCGAGATCGATTCTTTTGTAAGGAGCAAACGCGGAGACGATGAGATAGAAGTCGTCCTTCGTTTCCGAGACGACCTTCCATTTTTCGGGCAGACAAGGAGGAAAGATGACCTTGGCTTCTCTTCGGTAAAACTTTTGGATTCTTTTCGCAACGAACTCGGAGTTGGACCAGAACCGATCCACTCTGGATGCGGAAGCGACGTCCCAGGTTCTGAGGTAATTCGAGATCGCCTCGAACGCAAAAAATTTAAATCCCTTCCGAGAGGGAAAGTAATCGTAATACAAATCCCAAACGTAACGCATCGGAGAATGCACATAACTGAAATGAATCGAATCCGGGTGCGTTATGACACCTTTGGCTACACAATGAGAAGAAGAGATCACAAGTTCGTATCCTTTCAGATCCAACGACTCGATCGCCGTCGGAAACAAGGGAAGATACCAACGATACTTGGAATCCTTAAACGGAAGATTGTTTGTGAACGCGGTCGTGATTTTTCTTTGTTCGATCCGCGGGTTTAATTTGCCGGGGCTATAGAATAAGGTGAAAAGATCGGCGGTAGGATAAATTTTGAGCAGCGAATCCAGAACCAATTCTCCCCCGCGCATTCCGTTCAGCCAATCGTGGATGATTGCAACTTTCATACGGTTATCATCGGCAAATTTGAGAATTTTCTACGAATGATACTCTTTCAGCGCTCGGATTCGAAAACTTTCGTAAAAAACGAATCGGCAGACTGCGGGCTCGCAAAAAAGTGCGGCCCTTCGATGATCCGGTAGACAAGAAAAGTTTAAAATAGAATTATGAAATCCAACACTCGGTTGTTTCCCTCTTTATGAATCCGGTTTTATTTATTGGACACGGTTCTCCGATGAACCTCGTAACTCCTTCGGACTTCACTCGGAATCTGGAGGAATGGAGTTCCGCACTTCAAGCGGTAAAGAATATACTCGTCGTTTCCGCGCATTGGAAAACGCGGGGAACTTTCGTGACGGTTTCCGATCCTCCGGAACAGATTTATGATTTTTACGGATTCCCCCAAGAATTATACGAATTGAAATACCGACCTCCCGGATCTCCGGAACTTGCAAAACGAATTCAAACATCGGTTAAAACCGTGGACGTGTGGGCGACTACGGAATGGGGACTGGATCACGGAAGTTGGGGAGTGTTGTATTTTCTTTTCCGGAAAGCGAATCTTCCCACGGTTCAGTTGAGTATAGACGCGAACTTGAATCCCGAAAAACAATACGAGATCGGAAAACAATTACAACCTCTTCGAGAAGAAGGAACCTTGATCGTCGGAAGCGGAAACATCGTTCACAATCTACAAAAAGCGGACTTTTACGATAGGGACGCGACACCTGCGGATTGGGCGATCGAATTCGACGAGTTCGTGCGACAAGCGTTGGAGTCCAGGAACGACAAGGCGATTATCGACTTTCAAAAAAAAGGAGACCTCGCAAAACTCGCCGCGCCCAGCACGGAACATTTGGAACCGATCTTTTACGTCTTAGGCGCGATGAAACCCGAAGAGAAAGTGAAGTTCATTCATCATAGTTTTCAAAACCGAACCGTATCGATGAGATCCTTCACTTCGGTTTAAAAAATCAATCTTCGTCTCCGGAGAGAATCCATTCCTTATTGGTTAGAGAATCGGAAACCTTCATCAAATCCCTTTCCGGATCGATCAGAACCTGACTTTTTCTTCCGTTTAAAGAAACCGTTACGTCCGCATATACCGAAACTTCTTGGCCGGTCCTTTCCTTTTCATTTTTGCCGATCCAATGAGCGAACTGAAGAATCAGATCCGGTTGATAACTCATCATAATTCTTTGAATTTCGTTGAGATGAGATTCCGGAAGAACTACGTTCGTCTCCCCGGTTTGTTGATTTACCACTCGAAACGAGGCGATTCCGTTTTTTTGCACCAACATAATCTGCCAGGAAAATCGAAAACCTTGTTCCGTCCAAAGACGATTTCCGGGATACAAAAAATGTCTGAGAGGAAATAAACACTGAAAAAGAACGTAAAATATCCAGAAGTAACGAAGTGTGCGATCGGATAAAAGAAAACCGAACTTCTTTCTAAGCGCGCCTACTTTGGAGAAAATAAGATCTTCCGATATCCGAGACTTAGATTCTAAAAACGCCAAAAAGGATTCGATAAAAGAGAAAACAGATTTTCGAAAATGAATCGGGAATCGGGTCCATAAGAAATGAAAAATGTTCTCTCGATCCGGAATCATTCTTCTGGATTTCAGAAATCGAAACAGATCGACCGGCCAAGTCGGAGAAAAAAACAAAGTGGCGTTCAAAATCATCACCCAAGGAAACATACCGATCGGAAACAACTTCCAAGTCAAAAAATGGAATATTAGAACTAAAGAATATCCGAATCTTCTCGTTTTACGGTTTAATAGCAGAAAAGGAACCGCAAGATCGAAGATCAAACCCGCGTAGCTGAAAAAATATCCCGTAGCCGACATGGAAAGAGTCGGGCCGAAAATCGGAATATCCGAGTTTCTGAGGAGCCAAATTCGAACCGGTCGCGCGTCGTAAAGCCAATCCGGCGCCAGCTTGCCGATCCCTCCGAAAAAATAAACAACTCCGATCTGAAACCTGAGGATATAAAGATTCCATTCCGGAATCGGTTCTACGTCCTCAATATCTCTGTTTTTGAATATTCTAAAAATATGAAATATATTCAAGGATCTATCGGCCGGAATCCAGATCAAAATAAAAAGAAGCAAACAGATAAGATAGTAATGATTGAGATAAACCGCGACTTCGAGAAGGTTTATATACGTAAAGATCAGAAAAAAACAAAGAATGGAAATTCTGTAAAAAATTCCCAAAGAGATAAAAACCGCAAAAAAAAGAAGGGAAACAAAAAGAGGAATTAAAATCCAAGCCGGAAGAACTCCGACCCAAGAAAAACCGTAAAATTTAAAATGAAAAGTCGGATCCAAGAAATATCTGGAAATCCATCCGTTCGAAAAATAACGAAATGCTAATATAAAAAGAAGAATACCGAGTACGATTCTATAAAATCCGAGGGACCAAGCGGGGACCGGATTCGAAACCCGGAAGAAGAGGTTGGAAATAAGTTTTTCTCGCATAGTAACCGGAACCGATCGGTTTCCACTCGCCAGAAAAGCGTTTCCGAGAAAGTTCTGCAAGCATTCCCGGAATTTTCGATTGAGAATCGGGTAAAAGATCGTTTACGTGAAACACTTCCCTCATCCCAAAAGAGATGTCGTTCAGATTTAAAGTTTCCGCGCCTTCTTCGATCAAAATTTCTCCGCCTCTGTTTCTCGTTTGACTAGGATCGGAAAAAATAATAACTCTTCGATTTTGTTCCAGCGCATTGTACGCGGAAGAAATCGCTCCGGATTTTTCAGGCGCTTCTACGATAAAAACGGAACCACAAATTCCGGTCACGATCCGATTTCGTTTTGGAAACGTGTATTTCAAAATTTTTTGACCGGGCGGGTATTCCGTCAAAATCAAAGTTCGTTTCGAGGACTTCATTCTTTGATAGAGCCTTTTGTTTTCGAAAGGATATTCGGTTTCCGGTCCGGTCCCCATAACTCCGATGACGGCTAACTCTTCGTCGAGGGCCGCGTTCATACTCGTTGCGTCGATTCCTTTGGCGAGACCCGAAACGATTCCCGAAAAACCGTTTTTCTTCAAATAAGAGGGAAACAATTCGGCCGCAAACGTAGAAACCGGAGAAGGATCTCTCGTGCCGACGACCGCGGCAAATGATAGATTGAGAATATTCAAATTTCCTTTATAAAATAAAACGAATGGAGGATCGTAGATTTCCTTTAAAAAAGACGGATACTCCGGATCGTAAAAAGAAAGTATCGAAAACCCGGTCTTTTTCAAATCCTTCGAAATTTTCCCGGAAGTATACACGGCCTTCTTCAAAACGGAGGCGGGAAGAGAACGTTCCAAGTGTTCGCTCAAAGCTTTCCAAGAATTCAGTTTTTCGAATATTCTATTTTGTAAACAGAATTTGGAGACTTTTGAGTCGACGAGAACGAGAGGATTCATTCCGATTTCGAGGAACTCTCTTCGATTTTTTTCAGGTTTTGAAGTACGTTTTGGTACGAATCGTTTTTTTCCAGCCCGCCGCGTACGAGTCCGGCGTCGTTCAATTCTTCGATCGTTTTTTTAACCTTCAGATATTCTTCCTTGGAATCCTCCGTTTTGCCGAGACGATATAAAAAGTTCGCTTTGGCAAAACGAGCGGGAACGTTTTTAGATTCTTTTTTTATAATATCATCCAGAATGACCACGGCTTTGTCCTGATCGTGAAAACCGGCCGACACTCCTTCCCAGGAAGAATCCGGCATGGAAGAATCGAAATAGATGAGCGCGAGCTGAAACGGAAATCGGGAATCGCGGGGATCTTGAATCGCCAGATGAGTGAAAAGATCGATTGCGATCCGTCTTCTTGTAGTCTCCCAACCCCTGTCTTTGGATGCGTTCGCATAAGCGAGAGCGGTTTCAAACAAAAGTTGTTGATCGATCGGTTTTAAAAGGAGCGCCTTTTCAAAATAGGGAATTGCAGGTTCGAAAAAATGAAGCTCCGCGCCCACGATCTCCACTTTTTTTCCTTCGTTGTTTTCTTTCAGCGCTCGGTTGTAAAATTTAACTCCCATATCGTAATCGCCGATTTTCATATAACCCTGAGCGATTTTCCAACTGAGAGCGCCGGCGGATCTTGTCTTTTGAGCCATCGAAGAAATTTTCTTTTCCAACTCGATGATCTCCGCTTCTTCCATCGCAAGCCTTTCTTTCCAGGTCTCCAAATCTTCCACGGTCGGCGGCCTGTCTCCCCGATTTTGAAATCCGAAATTTTTGGATCTTTCGCAGGAAATAAAAACGATTGCGACGAAGGCTAAAACGAGAATCCGTTTCCAAAAAACGGAACTGAACATGAATTGGGTGTAAGAAAATCTGGGCGAATGGAAACTCGATGCGTTTGCTCCCAATGGATCGCAACATATAATCGCTTTCGCATTGGTTATACCGAACTCTCCTGAACTAACCACCACACTGTTTTGAATCATACGATTTCCTCGGAAAGGATCGACCTTTTTGATGAGTATCGGCCTCCCCTATTGAATAACGGTTTTGGAAATGGAAACCGCGGATTGCATTTTCGAGAAAAAAAGCGGGAAATGCGGAGTTTTTTCGCTTTTTTGCACAACCGGCGGTTTTAGGAGTTAGGTTTTAGGAGTTAGGTTTTAGGAGTTAGGTTTTAGGGGCTTTTGTAGCGTCCTAGAAAAAGTTGTCAGTGAGGTAGGAAAAATGACAACGATCAAACGTTACAGTGAAGCGTTCAAGAGAAAAGTAATTCAGGAAATAGAGTTTGGAAAGTATAGCCAGAATCAGGCGATGAAGTATTATGGAATCTGCGGTTCCGTGACAATCCGAGGTTGGTTAAAAAAGTATGGAAAGAATCATCTTATGAGTAAGGTAGTGAGGGTGGAATTGGAAGACGAAATCAATCAATTGAAAGAATCGAAAAAGAGAATCCGTGAACTTGAAAAAACACCTAGTATATCGAGTGCGACGATAGAAAATATCCTTTACAAGAGTTTAATCAAAGTTGCAGAGAGAGAGATTTGAAGATAGATCTAAAAAAAACTTTGGACATCTTGTATCGAAGAATCCAGAAGAACTTTAGAGAAACAAAATAGTAAGATTGCCATATCGGAAGCCTGTCGATTCTTTGAAAAAAGTCGACAGGCGTATTACAAAAAGTTCATACCTAAAACGAACCTGGAATTCATATCAAAAGAAGAATTACTTCTTAATGAAGTAAAAAGGATTATTCGACATCTTTTACCTGCAACAAGAGGCAAGAGGCAGAAAACTTTATGAGATGTTGAAACCTGTCCTACAAGAATATTGCATCAAAATGGGCAGAGACAATGTTTTTCGGCTTCTGAAGAGTCATTCTCTTCTTCTGGAAAAACAGAGAAAATATTGAGGACCACGAATTCGAATCATCCTTTTTTCAAACATCCCAACTTAATCAAGAATTTAATTCCCGCAGAACCTCATCTCATTCTCGTTTCCGATATTACTTACATCCGGGTCGGAGACGGATTTGCATTCCTCTCTTTAGTAACCGATTTGTTTTCCAGAAAGATCGTTGGTTTCAAACTTCATCACTCTCTCGAAACGGCAGGTTGCATCCATGCCTTGAATATGGCTCTGGACCAAGTTCCAGAAAGACAAAAAGATCATCCATCATTCGGATCGAGGCATTCAATTTTGTTCGAAGGATTACACGGACATTTTACTTAACGCCGGTCACAGGATCAGTATGACTGAGGAAAATCATTGTTATGAAAATGCTGTCGCTGAAAGAGTTAATAAAACTCTTAAATACGAATTTGGGTTAGTCAATTCTTTTGCTTCTTTTAAAGAAGCCATAGTCGCCGTCAATCAAGCCGTTTTTCTTTTCAACAATGTTAGGCTTCACCAACATTTAGGTTTTTT
>NZ_AOHC02000029.1 GCF_000332415.1 Leptospira weilii serovar Ranarum str. ICFT | reverse complement strand
ACACAACCGACTTTGATGCAATCAGTTATACAATCGCGAGTAACGTTCTCACGGTTACGTTTGCGAACACAACGGCTTGTCAGAAAATGATCGATGCATTAGCGGAAGATAATTTAGTTCACGGTTCTTTCACGAATTGGATGACCGGAACTCTTTTACAAACCATCGGAGGAGTTCCGGCGAATGCGACGCTTGCGATTACGGCTCTTTCCTCCGCGAGTAGAACGATCAGTTTTACTTGTGTCGCTGCAAATTCCAGCGGTTCTCTTTCGGGTGTGAAAGTTCGTTTTTACAAACACCGATTACCGGATATGACTGCGGGAACTACGATCACCAATCAGGTTCGTCATTTTTCGATGCAGGGCCGAGGATTTGTTTCCGTGATGGATGCAGACAGTGAGTGGATCGGTGGGTTGAGGAGAAGAGATCGGTTTCAGGGGCACGGACATGAGTTATATTTAAACTCCAATAACTCATCCATCAATGGAACTACAGCTATCAATTGGGGCGCTGGACCGAACTCTGCAACAAGTGCGAGTTCAAACGGAACTTCTCCCGGTAATTCAATACGTGCTGCAATTTCCGACGGAACCAACGAAACACCGCGCACAGGTAAAACAACGGACGTACGCGGTCTATCAGCATTTCCTTATGTGTTTGTAAGGAGAGTTTTGTAAAAGAAGGAATGTTTCCGTTTCAATTACACATCGATCCCGAAAAAGGAAAAATGTATATTTTAATTCTTCTGATTTATTAGAAGAGTATTTTATAAAGTGATCCAAGGGGTTGGATTGGAAATTAAATTTTTCGCTAAAAGGAATCAATGAGCGGTCGGTGCAAGAAATCGAAAGAGAGCGAATAACTACAATAGGGAACGGCATAAAATGAAAGAAAGTATTCTTTATAACGAATCAGAATCGATTTCGATCGAATTTTTACTCGGAGGAGCCATCAATGGATAAATTATCAGGAATAGAATTTCCAAACGTCGGTAAACGGGTTTTTCCGGAAGATTGGAAAAAAGAACAGGAATCAAAAAGTCAGGAAATCATCAACCGAGATCTGGAGGCTTTTGGACCGGGAATCGACTGCGGAGGAAATATCGCCGTCGGTTCCCTTACCAACAGAGTCGATCTAACGGATACTCTGATTGCCTATGACGAAAATGGCAAAAGAATCGAGATTCCGCCGACGATAGGTATCCTCGTGCCGATCAACGCGTCTTGTTCCATAGTCGTTCGACATAAGTTTCAAGAAACGGAATATTCAAATCCTCTAAACATGCCGGATGACGGCCCGATTGTTTGGAGAGATAATTCCTTTGAAATTATAGCTCGACAAGGTGTCTTGGTGTCCGGTGACGTTGCCCTGAGGGCGATTTCCACGAATGCGTCCGGTATCGTAACGTTAGGCAATGATCTAAGGGTTTATCGCGGAGTCAAAGGGCGTCGTATTAAGGATAACGAAATTATCGAAGAAAAACAAGCGACTTCCGTAAAAACAGGACTGGTTACGGATTTACATGCTGACATCGTAGCGGGAATCAATCCGGATGTGAATAATCCGTTGAAGTTCGTTAAAGCGATCAATCAGGTATATCTTTTCTTTAAGAATTTTGTAGACGTCGTTTTCAAACAGGAACGTAAATTTTTGGGTGAGATGTTTTGGATGGATGAGCTAAAGACGCCATCGACTGATTTTCCAGCGTTTTGTTTGGCTTGTCCGGATCAGTTGATCAACTCGACCGGAACGGGTGGAATGCCCGATTTGGTTTCGTATTGGTTGAATAAACCGTTTCGTTACGAACCGTTAGGAACCAACGTAACCGACTTTGATGCAATCAGTTATACAATCGCGAGTAACGTTCTCACGGTTACGTTTGCGAACACAACGGCTTGTCAAAAGATGATCGACGCATTAGCGGAAGATAATCTAGTTCACGGTTCTTTCACGAATTGGATGACCGGAACTCTTTTACAAACCATCGGCGGTGTTCCGGCGAACGCGACGCTTGCGATTACGGCTCTTTCCTCCGCGAGCAGAACGATCAGTTTTACTTGTGCCGCCGCGAATTCAAGCGGTTCTCTTTCAGGTGTCAAGGTTCGTTTTTACAAACATCGATTGCCCGATGCGATTCAAGGAACTACGATCACCAATCAGGTTCGTCATTTTACAGTTCAAGGTAGAGGGTTTGTTTCCGTGATGGATGCGGATGGTGAATGGATCGGTGGGTTGAGGAGAAGAGATCGGTTTCAGGGACATTGGCATACAACAATCGGCGGTGATTATATGAGTCAAGATATCACTACGTCAAGAAGTTATATTCAAGGAGGTGATTATGCTGGTAGTCCATTAGGAACGCAAATTGTTAAAGATGCGAAAAGCGACGGAACTAACGGAACACCGCGCACAGGTAAAACAACCGACGCACGCGGTCTATCAGCATTTCCTTATGTGTTTGCCAAAAGGGTCTTGTAAAATATAGTTCCTTCGATGTAATCAATAGTCCGCGTACCAATAATGTAGCTTTAATTGTAATAAGAGTGAGTGTGTCCTAAAACCTTTATAAAATCAGCAAGGAACAAAAATCCTAAATAGTTTTAGGACACTCTGAATCTCTCCCCGAATTGGTGGACACGGCTGTGCGTCAAAAAAAAAGGATACGAAGCATGGCTCGTAAAACACAATACGATCAAAACTTCAAAAAGACTTAAATATATGGATTAAATATTGTAACAAGAGAGAACACATCACCCGACACAAATGCTCCTTTTTTAAACAACGATTCTAACCAAAACATATCGTAAAAGACTTGGGCTGGGAAATAATTGTCTTTACTGTAAAGTTATCGTTTACTTTTTTATACACTAGCAATCAATAGAAAAAGTTATTCAAAATGAATAACGCAAAGTTCCTAAGGTTAGTCCTACGAACTTTTAAGAAAGAAACATTGATTCTTAAAAATGAAGTCTTTATTCCCAAAAACAAACGTATAGGATTTAGTTTCAAAAACAATCGCTTCTTCGAAAATCAAAACATATTTTTATATGCTCGCCATTTTAATTTCCACCGTCCTATCTTTATATGTCTTTATTTCTTTTGGAAGCGCAACTGAAAGAGTTTTGAAAGTAAAATTTCAATTTACCGATAAAGTTTTCATAGGCTTGTCCGTAGCGAACACGTTCGCATCCTTTGTATCATTATTCTTTCCGATATCCATATGGATCTTGTTGGTATTTTTGATTTTCTGTTCCATCCTTTTGTATTTTGTAAAAGAAAATTTTAAGATATTAACGTTTAAATTCATTCATAAGAGTCTCGTTCTTGTCATAGCAGCTCCCTTTATTGTATATGCACTGATCTTCTCCTTAAACCCTCCGTTTCCATACGACTCAGGGCTATATCATATTCAATCTATAAAATGGATCGAAGAGTATGCGGTTGTTCCCGGTCTTGCAAACATACACGGGAGATTCGGATTTAATCCCAACGTATTTACGATTTTTGCACTTACGTCCTTAAGGGATATTTTTAATCAAGAAATCTTTTCTGTAAATTTCACCATTTATTCAATATTAGTTTTACATTATATAAGTAGAATTCATACGATTGCAAAACGAGAAGGATTTACGAATTCGTTCTTGATAAACACAATCGCGTTTGCCCTGATATTAGATCAGATTGTAAATATATCGTCACCTACGCTCGATTTGATTTCGATTGTATTTCCTTTGTATGTTTTGACAAACCTGCCAAAAAGCGAAGATGACGGTTCGGATTTAAGTTTGAAAGATTATTTTCATCGATCATTTTGTCCGTATATACGATCAGCGTCAAATTGGCAACGGTACCGCTTCTTTTACCGGTTTTCATTTTAATGATTCAATTCAGATTTGAGAAAGATAAATTATTTCTGATAACCTCGGTTATATCGCTGATTCTTTTACCTTGGTTGATTCGGAATATCATCTTATCGGGTTATTTGATTTATCCTTTTCCCGCTATCGATCTTTTCAACTTCGATTGGAAAGTTCCGTTAGGGAATGTTATTTCCGAAAAATTAGCCATAACGGGATGGGCAAGAAATCCAGGCGAAGGATACGTAGAAGCTTCCGGGATGAAGTTTTGGGAGTGGTTTCCAATTTGGTGGAAGAATAAATCCGTATTGATTCAGCTCTTTCTAATTGTATCGCTTCTA
Organism: Leptospira weilii serovar Ranarum str. ICFT; assembly: GCF_000332415.1. GTDB lineage: Bacteria > Spirochaetota > Leptospiria > Leptospirales > Leptospiraceae > Leptospira > Leptospira weilii_A. The sequence continues at coordinate 117,581 of NZ_AOHC02000029.1, read as the reverse complement.
TTTCCGGCGTTGGCCTTTATTTTTAGTTTATTGAAAAAGATAAAAATAAATTTTCAAACGTTCATCATACTTTCCACTTCTTCGGTCGGTGTAATCTTTTGGATTTTTCTCGCTCCTGATCTAAGATTCGGCAAAGCATTTCTCGGTGTAGCGGCGATTTCGCCGCTCTTTTATTTAAACTTTAGAATCAAACTTCATTCGATAAACATTTTAAAAATAAAGAATCTATCAAAAATAATTCTTGCTTTTTGTTTAATCATAATCCTTGTTTCCTTACTGAACCGTAGAACTTACAGTAGGTTCAAACGATTCATTGCGGAAAATTCCGTTCTTTTGGTTCATCCTCGAAAGATTGAAACTCCTCCGAATCTGGATTTCAAAACGATTAAAGTTAATGATTTGGAAGTTTTTATTCCCGAAGCGGGAGATCAGTGTTTCGATTATAAAATCCCATGTATGCCTTATAAGAATGAAACACTTACTTTAAGAGGCAAAACTCTACAATCCGGATTTAAAAGCATTCAAAATCCATAATAAAGTTGTTTGCCAATTCGGGAAAAATAAGAACTTGTCCCCAACCAACCGATGGCCGCGAATCTCTGCGATTGTTTGGTGTTTTGAGACAAGTTCTAAATAAAAAAGGGCGGATGATTTCTCATCGGCCCTTTTGAATCGAATCGGATTTTCGGTTGATCGACTTTATTGTTGTGGAGCGGAAGTAGCGAAACGGAAGGTAACTCTTCTGTTTTTAGCGTCTTTCGCATCGAGCCCGGAAACAGGTTCGGAAGAACCGGCGCCTTTCGTAATGATACGGTTAGCGGGAATTCCTTGTTTGATCAGGGCTTGTTTAACTGCGTTTGCACGAAGTTCGGAATAAAAGATATTCCCTTTTTTAGCGCCTTCAGCTTGTTCCGGACCGATCGCATCGGTGTGTCCGGTAATTTCAAGAGCGTAACTATCGGGAAGTTTTCCAAGACCTTCTTTGATTACGGGAGCGTTTACTTTCGACCACTCGCTGAAATCACCCGCGGTAACGTCCGCCTTTTTGTAACTGAATCCGGGACGAGTCATTCCGTCGGGATATCTAAATTCCTTCACTTGTTCGTTTAAGGAATCGGCGATCGCTTCCGGAGAATTAACGTCTACGTTTCTGTTAGCTGCAGCGGACTGCTCTTGTGCTGACGGCTCCGGAGCGGCAGTTTCCTCTTTTTTTTCAGCGGAGGAGCAAAGAGTGAATGAAAATGCAATTGCACCGAGCAGAATCAGATTCAAAATCTTTTTGACCATGTTTCTATCCTTCCTTAGATTTAAGGGGTTTTGGTTTCAGTGTGTCATATTAAGGTGTAGGAAGGAAAATGGAAACTGTTTTTTTAGAGTGCTAAAAACGCGTGCAGTAAAAATCTGGAATCCTTTTTTATTTTTAATGAACTTAGAACTCAAAGCAGAGGTATTGGAAGAATTTTCCGGAAATCGATTGGATCGATTCCTGAAATGTTCATTCGGGGACGAAGTGTCCCGGGCAACCATTCAAAAATGGATCGAATCCGGGTATGTTCGCAATCAAGACGAGAAAGTTTTCGGTAAAAGTTCCTGGAAGGTAAAAACCGGAGAACAATATTTCCTTTCCATCCCGCCAAGACCTCCTCTCAACTTGGAACCGATCCCGATGGAGTTACCGGTTATTTTAGAAAGAGAGAATTTTCTAATCATTCACAAACCTCCCGGAATCGCAAGTCATAGCGGACCGGGCGATCGTTCTCCAAGTTTAGTCAACGGACTTCTCTATCACTTTAAGGAATTGTCAAAGGCAGGAGGAGAAACAAGACCCGGAATCGTACATCGATTGGATAAACCCACGGAAGGATTGATTCTCATCGCCAAAAACGATCGGGCCCACGGAAAACTTTCCGAACTTTTCAGGAAAAGAGAAATCGAAAAAAAATATTACGCTTGGGTTCAAGGACATCCTCCGGAGGAAGCGGGAACCATCGATTTGCCGATTGCAAGACATCCGGTGGAAAGATTAAAGATGACCGTATCTCCGAAAGGAAGAAGATCCGTAACACATTATAAAGTTCTAAAATACATCAACTCTCGTTCCGGAAGAAAATTCAGTTTTGTAGAAGTGGGTTTGGAAACGGGAAGAACCCATCAAATCAGAATTCATTTTCAAAGTCAGAGATGTCCGGTTGTGGGAGATTTATTGTATTCGAGAGCGGGTTCCCAATTCGAATCGTACGGATTACAACTTTTTTCCTATTATCTCAAATTCAAGGATCCGTTTACGGGAGAAAAAATCGAAGCAATTCTTCCACTCAGCGAAAGGTTTCTTAGATTTGAGAAGAACGCTCCGCTATTCTGATTCGAATTAGGTTTTGATCCTTACGATCCGCAAGAACCGGAAAATTTTCCCTATAATCCAAAATCGATTTTTTATGAGCCTTGTAAAATAGGATCGTCTCCGTGTTTTCGCCCGCGTCCTCAAAATCTCCGTTAGGCGCCACCGCAAGGGAATGGCCGTTGTGAGGAACACTTTTGTCGTGTCCCGCGATTCCGATCCGATTGACACCGAAAACGTAAGCCTGATTTTCGATCGCCCTCGTTTTTAAAATCAGTTCCCAGTGATGAATTCTCGAGGTCGGCCAGTTTGCGTGAACGGTAAATATATCCGTTTCTCCCGCGAGTCTCCGAAAGATTTCCGGAAAACGAATATCGTAACAGATAAAAGGAGTGATCCTAAAACCGTTCAGATCGTAACTTATGATTTCCGAACCGGAGTTATAGTGACGATCCTCTCCGCCGAAAGTAAACGGATGAATTTTAGAATAACGTAATACGATTTCTCCGTTCGGACTTACGACGCTGACCGTGTTGAACGGTTTTCCTTCCGGATTTTTTCGAATCCAACCCGCGCAGATCGTCGCACGAGTATCTTTTGCGATTTCTCTTAAGAAGGTTTCGGTCGAACCTTCGTCCGGTTCCGCGATCCTTTCCGATCTCATCGTAAATCCGGTCGCAAAGGTTTCGGGAAGCAAAATCAAATCCGGATTTTCGTCCGACTTTTTTTTAAGAGTGGAATGAATCAGATTTCGAACGTGTTCGTAGTTGGTTTCCCGGTTTTCCCAAGAAAGATCGCATTGTACGAGAGCGACGTTCAGTTCGCCGCGGTTCAATTTTTTTCCTCCTTCGGATCGTTTTCATCCTTCTGAACAAAAGTTTCGGTTTTGCTTTTATCGAAAGTTTCGGACTTGTTTTCGTTTTTACGAACGAAAGGTTTTTTCGAAACGCGATGGTATCGGGGACGAATCGTAATTTCGGTAAAACCTAAATTTTCCGGACTTGAAAGAGCATACTCGAACGCGTTCAAAATTTCGGAAACGTTCAGATAAGAATCCGGATCCGAATCGTTTTCGAAATCCAGTCGTTCGTAAAACTCGGTGTTTACGATGTCAGGGTTGATGCTTATCAATTTGACTCCCGACTTTCGGATTTCCTCGAATAAATTTAATCCGAAATGCCTGAGTCCCGCCTTGGTTCCGGCGTATGCGGCTCCTCGAACGGATTCTTTCAAGGCCGAGATCGAATGAATTTGAAAGATCCAACCTTTGTTCTTCTTTAAATCCCTTAGAAATAATTTCGTGATGAGAATCGGAGAAACAAAATTGACGACGAGCATCCTTTCCAATTCATCGAAAGGAATTTCCTCATGCGGAGAAAAATTACCCGAACCCGCGTTGTTTACCAAAATTTTCAGAGGAGGTTCTTTTTCTATAATATTCAATAATTTGAATTCGATTTCCTTTGTGTTCGAAAGATCCAATACGACGTGTTTATACAAAGGGGAATCTTTTAAAACGGATGAATTCGGTTCCGTTCTGGAAATCCCGATTACTTTGTAACCTTTGGAAACTAAAAATTCCGAAATCGCTTTTCCGATTCCTTGGGAAGAGCCGGTTACGATCGCCAAAGAGTAGTTAGTTTTTAAGTCGGGATTCATTCGGAGCTTGCGGGTAGTTTGTGGATTTTTTCCGGAGGAACGAAATTTTCGAGTTCTTTTTGGACGACTGCGAACATTTTTTTTTCCAACTCCTCCGGATACGATTTTACTCCTTCGCGAGTACTCATCGGAAGATAAAATAAGTAAGAATCCGGTCTGCGTTTTTTGGAATTCTTAAAATAATCCGAATTCATCCGAAAGGACCCAAGGCTGACTTCCCTCAGTTTTTCTCCCGGAATTTCCTCGAAAATTTTTCGAATCGATTCCGAATAAACGGATTTCCAATTCGGGACGTTCAAGATCGGATCGATACAAATACGAACCTGCCAACCCGCGTTCAAAGCGTCCCTGATATTTTTCAATCTGGATGAAAGTCTCGGAGTCAACGGTTCGTGTTCCTCGACCACACAATCCGGCGAAAGGGTCCAAGCGAGAATAACGTTCGAAGTCGGTTTCAGATCGGAGATGGATTTGAAGTTGGCGCTTTTGGTTCTGATTTCAACGATTAGGTCCGGATTCGAATTCGCAAACAAAATCCATTCTTTACAATATCCTAATGTATTTTCCAAAGCCAAAAGATCCGTATCGTAAGAAATACAAAGATAAAGGGGATTTGAAAGTTTGAGTTGTTCCTCGGTTTTTCGGATGTATTCTTCGTTGTTTACGAAAACCACCAGATTGGCGGAGGAATACATTCCTTGAAGATAACAATAAGAACAGTTGTAAGGACAATTCAAAACAAGAGCGTTGTAATAAAAGAATTTATAACCGAAGTCGGGAGCGACTCCCGAACCGGAATACAAAAATTGTTCTTTCCGTTTTGCTAATATGAGTTTCGGACTTCTTTTCTGGGCCTGAAAATTTTGAGAGGAGGGATTGAATACTTCCTTGTAGGAATCGATCGGGATCGTAACCGACTCGGGAAATTTGGAAAGAATCTCCGAAGTTTTCGGATGGTCCTTTGCGGAATCTTCCACATAAATATGAGAGAATCTTTTAGGACTGATAAAATTGTTTGAGTGCATGTAGTCCCTTTTTACCTTCCTCTCTCGTTTTGACTCCGATTTTTTCCGAGTTCAAGATCCCGTTTTGACTTTTCAAAATAGCAAGACCTTGTTTGGGAGAATTTCCGGTTCTGATTTTATAACCGATCATCCAGTCTTTCAACTGAATCGTTTCCGTTTCCGATAAACGTAAAATTTCGATTATATGCAAAAATGCGGATGTTTCATCCGGTTTTAAATCGATCTCGGCGCTTCTCGACACGGGGATTACAAGAATCGAATGAATTTTAGGAATCGTATCTTCGATGATCCGCGAAATCTTATCGGAAACGTTTGTTTCTCGGGAAGATTCCAATTTCGTAAAATGATCCGAAACCGTTTTTACGATCCGAATCCTATCCGAAGAAAAGAATTTTCTGGAAGCTTGAAAAAAACCGAAGGCTTCCATGTCGACTAACGTGTCCGGAAGTTCGGAAGTTTCGTTTTCGAATACGGGTTTATCTACGGTTAATAAAGGCGATTCGAGGATCGGAGATTTAAAAAGAATATCGGGATAAACGCTTTTGGACGAACCTTCGTCCGTGATTTTATGGATCAAAAAGGATTCTCCGATTTTGGAAAATACTTTCGGGGCGCCGCAGGTTCCGAAGTTCAAAATCCAGGAAGAATCTATGATCGAATTTTTGAATTCGTTTAACAAAAATGCGACGGACATGGCCGAATGAATTTTGCCCGTTCCGGAAACGACCAACGTATGACTTTCGTTTTGGAAGACCGGAAAGGGGGTTTTGTCCCGGAAAATTTTCAACCCCAACGTTTCGATCAAGGGTTTCGCTTCCGAGAAAAGTGCGACGGAAATAAAAATCATCTTTCTTTCTTGATATCCGGACGTAGAATTTGGGACAAGAGAGAAATCATCGATTTAAAAGAAAAGGAACCTTTTATGGATTTGATTGAAAATGTAAAAAGGGAATTTTGGCCGAAATTAAAATCCGTAATGTCCAAAATACCGTTTACGGAAGATCTTGTGGCCCTTTATTATTCCATGATGGATTCGGAAACACCTCTTCGAACCAAACTTATCATCGCGGGGGCACTCGCTTATTTTATTTCTCCGCTTGATGCGGTTCCGGATTTTATACCGGGCGCGGGATTTCTGGATGACGCGGGAGTGATTGCGGCCGTACTGGCAAGTGTTCAGTCCGCGATTCGAGAAGAACACAGAGAAAAGGCCAGAAAATTCCTGGAGAAAGAATGAGCTTAGACAACGAAATCAAAATCAGATACGAACATTTCCTGAACTTTGTTCCCAAGGTGATGGAATTTTTGGCGACCACTCAGGAAGAGGCCGATCTTGAAATTGTTTACAAAGGAGAAATCGATCTCGTAACGAAAGCGGATCAGGGATCCGAAAAGAGAATCATAGACGAAATCGAAAAAATGTTTCCCGAGGACGGTATCTTAGGAGAAGAAGGAACCGATAAAAAAGGAAGTTCCGTTTTTAAATGGATCATCGATCCCCTGGATGGAACTATCAATTATTCTCATAAACTTCCTTTGTACTGCGCATGTATCGGATTGGAAAATCAGGAAAACAAGGAGGTTGTAATGGGAATCGTTCCGCTTCCCGCGATGAACGAAATCTATCATGCTCGCAAAGGTTACGGGGCGTTTAAAAATCAAAAACGAATCGCCGTTTCGAATACGAAAGTTCTGAAACAATCCTTGCTCTGTACGGGATTTCCGTATGATCGAGAAAAGAAAATCGATCGTCTTATGTTTTTTTATAGAAACTTTTTATTGAAGACGAGAGGCGTTCGAAGAACCGGAGCCGCCGGACTTGATCTTTGTTGGGTCGCGGAAGGGAGGTTCGACGCGTTTTGGGAAGAGGGTTTAAAACCTTGGGACATGGCTGCGGCGTCCGTGATTCTTGCCGAAGCGGGGGGAAGGATGTCGACATACGACGGTAATACGTTTACTCCTTATATACCGAACTTAGTCGCGAGCAACGGACACATTCACGAAAAGATGATGGAAGGAATGGGAATGGGGGATTATCTTTACGATTTGAGTTAGGATCATCTCATAAGTAAATTATAATAGAGTGTAACGAAGTCGGTAGCTTAAACTAAAGTGTTGTTTGCCCGGATGTCGATCCATAGAGAGGCGTTTAGTAAGTTCGACGTTGGTTTTATATCCCGTATTTCGTAAGGTTTTAGGATAAATTTTTAATATAACCCCAATTTTGCGGACAATTATTTAATTTGAATATATAAAATTCATAAAGTATAAAAAGATATTTTATGAGCCCGCGTATTTTTTCTGAATCGTTCTATCGATCAATCGCAGCAATTTTTCCTTAACGGTTTTCGGATTAAAATTTTGTTCCACGTATTTTTTTCCGTTCGCGCCCATTTCGATCGATTCATTCGGGTGGTCCAAGATGTAATCCAAGGTCGCAAAAAAACTTTTTCGATCGGAATAAAAAAGTCCGCCGTTGCTTCTGAGGCAATGTCCTTTGAGAACGTCCGATCTACCGTTAACGAGCGCCGGTTTTCCGTTTAACCAAACTTCCATGAGAACGATGGAAAAACTTTCCAAAGGGGAGGAGTTGATCAAACACGCGCAACTCTGAAGAAGTTCGAGTTTGATCGGTTCCTCTACGAACCCCAAAAAATCTATATTTTGATTTTCTAATATTTTGCTCGGGATTTTGGAGACGATCTTTCCGGCGATTTTGAGTTTGTGAGGAAATTCCGTGTTCTTTTTCCATTCCACGAACCATTCCGCCATTTCCAAAAAACCCTTACCTTGATCCACGCGACCGACGTAGAGTAAAAAAGGGACCTCCTTAGAAGCGGACGAAATTGTTCTCGTATTGGAAACTTTCGAACGCTCTTGCGAATTCGAGCTTTGTATGTTTTTGGAAGAACTCGAGGTTTTGAAATTTTCGGATGGATTTGAACTTTCAAAAATATTAAACTTCCTTTTTGAAACCGATTCGTCCCAGTATCGATCCAAGTTGAGATTCATTCCGATGATAGAATACGTACTCGGTTCGTATCCGAGAACGTTACGAAAAACTTCCAATTCTTCCGGGGTGTTGAACGAATACGAGCTTTGGTCCGTTAGAACTTCCTTATATATCGGAAGATAAGCCGCCGCCTCGTCGTGAAACGTAGGAATTACGACGGATTTTTCGGCGACCAAAGGTAACCCGAAGACCAAAGGATAATAAAGATAACTCACAAAGAAAAAAAGGTCGTACTCGCTTTTTCTAGATTCGATAAATTGAATCAGTTCCGGAACGTAAGGGCCTTGTTCCCGTAACCAGTGACGGACGTTTTCCTTGTTTTGATGAGCCAAAATCTTTTTGGAAAGCCGATCGAATTTTTCTATGTTTCTTTGTTTTTCAACGGTGAACCGAAGAACCTTATATTTTCCGCCTAAGGAAGAGGATCTTTTTTCGAAACGAATCGGTTTGGAAAGATTTGTTCCTTCGTGAAATAAATTTTTTTCCTCGATCGGAATCGAATTTTTCCAAGTGATATAATCCAAACTGCGAGTCGTTAAAACCGTGATTTCGAAATCCGCGGCCAACAATTCCACGAATTGAAAGATGAGTTTTTCCGAACCTCCGGAAACCTGGTCCGAAAAAATCGGAGAAACGACCGCGATTTTTTTAAGAGAGGGTTTCAATGGTTTTCTTAAGAACGGATTTCGAATTCGTTTTTTTGAATTCTTTCAAACGAATGTCTTGGTTTGTTAAAATTTTATTTTGAAAGGAAAGATCGGTCAAAATCTTATCGAGCAAAATTGCAAGGTCCGGAAATTTTTTTTCCGTAAAAATAATTCCGGCGCCGTTCAAAGTTTCGGGAACCGCTCCTCCGGAATATGCAAGAATTGGAATTCTATGAACCATGGCTTCAATCAAAGGAACGCAGAAGCCTTCGTGTTCGCTCATGGAAACGAAAACGTCCGCTTCTTGATAGAGATTGTTCAATTCGACGTCGGAAAGAAAACCGGTGATCAACACGTTTTTTCTCAGATCGTAAAAGTCCAACATCCTTTCCAATTCTTCCCGATAAAGATACAACTCCCTCGAACTGAAACCCGCGAGATAAAATTGAAATCGATCCGAGATCATGGATTTATACGCGTAAGCAAGTCGGATTAAATCGTCCTGTTTTTTATTGGGAGTGATCCTCCCGACAAATAGGAACTTCTTGACGGGAGAATTGGACCTTTCGATTTTCGGGAAATTTTCGGAAAGTTGATACGTGATCGGAAGAATTCCTACATTCTGAAATTCTAATTCTTCCAATTCTTTTTGATTGAACTTGGAAACCGCAAAGACGAGATCGAATCTCTCTTTCATTTTTTTTAAATCTTCTCTTCCCTTTTTTAAAAGGTAACTCATTTTTAAGTCGTAGAACTCGAAAAAATGATGCGGAGTCACGTTATGATAAATCAGAACTCTGGGAGATCTGAAACTTCTTAAAAAATCGAAAACTCCCGAATGAATCGAATGATGATAGAATAAAATATCTTTCGGAGATTTACCGTATGTTTTATATTTTTTTACGAAAGGAAGTTTGGACGCGCCTATATTTTCGGAAAATATATCTCCTTTATATTCCAAATCTCTTAAGTAGTTTCGGATCTCGAGCATTTGATTGCTGATCGCATCGCCGGGATTAAAACCGGCCGAAAATTGCTGAACCTGTCTCATACCAGAACTTTCTCTCTGAAAAGGTTCTCGAACGGAAAGGAATTGTATTCTTCGACGATCTCTTGTTCCTTTTCAGAGATTCGTTCTCGTAACGTTTTTTTTTCCAAAAGGTTATCGATCAAACCTGCGAGCAGGTTCATGGCGGCGGAGGATTTATTTTTGAAAAGAATTCCCCCGGTTTTCATCGTTTCCGGAGTCGCCGCGGCGTAATAAGAGATCACGGGAATCCCGGCTCCGAACGCGTCCAAAACGGGAATGTTGAAACCTTCGTGTTCGCTCATACAAACGTATAAATCCATGGAGTTAAGAAAGGATTCCATTTCGGCGTCGTTCGCGTTCAGACGGATTTGAACGTTCCCCGTCAGTCGTTTGCGTAAGATAATATTCTTAAGAAAATTATAATATTCTTGGAAAGCCCGGGGAACGTTTCCGCAGATCAGGAGTTGAACGTTTTGTCTGAGTTTTAAAATCGATTCGAGTAATTCCAAAAGGTCTTCCGTTTTTTTATTGGGCGAAATCCTTCCGATAAATCCGATCGTAAATTCTCTTTTGTCCTTTGTGATTTTTTCCCGAATCGAATACTTTTTTACGATGGGAAGAACGAGTGTGTTTTCCGCTCCTAGGGATTGTAGGAAGTTCGCATTAAATCGGGAAGAAGGTAAAAACAAATTCGTTTCGTTTTTAAGCGAATACAATTCCAACAGGGAACGTTTTTCTTCGAGTTGAAGGGTGTTGTAAATTTCAGGACTTACAAAATTCTTAAAGTAACTCGCCGGAGTAAAACTCTGATAACGAAGGATTTTTTTTCCGGGAAGATTCCGGAACCAATTCAGAGGATAACCGGAACCTCCGTAGTTCAGTATGTGCACGTCGTTTCGGGAAAAACGGGAAGAAGTCGGATGAACTTCGATAGGAAAAGATTCTTTCGAAAAATTTTTGAGACAAACGACTGAGTTCGAAACTCCTAAGTTTTCGAGGACGTTTCTAATTCCTTTGATGTCGTTTCCGATTCCGTCTCCGTCCCGAAATTCGGTTACGTGTTGATAAACTTTCATTTTCGAAACGAAAGAACGGTGAAACCGTCTTCCGATTTTTTTTCTATGATGTTCCTAAAACCGAGTTGTTTGAGATAGTCCCGGATCAGAGGTTCCTGAATTTTAGTGAGTCTCAAGGGCAAAAACGGAGAAGGATAATTGGAATTCTCGTTTGAAAATCGGAAACGAATTTCCGTTCCGGATGAAACGTGGAGGCTGAGAGCTCTGAGGGTCTTTTCAATCAGCCAATGAGGATGAATCGATAAGTTTTCATATATTATAACTTTAGAATATTCTGAACAATCTTTCGGAATCGATCCCGGCTCTTCCAGTTTGACGTTTATCGTTACCGAATTTCCGATAAATTCCGAACAGGATTTGTTCCAACTGACCGAATCGAATTTGAAACCCGATTTTAAAAGTTGTTTGAGTATTTTTCCCCAACCCGGAGATAAAACTAAAATTTTTTCGGAAGGATCGATGGATTCCAATAGGAAATTTTCGCTTTCTTCAACCGAATCTTCCGAGTAAAGATTTTCGTTGGCCCAAAGAAATTCGGGTCTGACTTCTTTTCCGACGGCTTGGTTCCATTCTAAGAATTCGGAATAAAAAGATTCCATCTTTCTTTTTAGATTTTGATTTTCGCAGCGGATTAAAATCAATTCGTGTAACACACTGTAGAAAGCGCGGGTTCTGTTTTCGGAAAGTTTTTTATCTAAAAAAGAATAGAATTCCGCAAAACGAATCAAAAGCCATTTGAGCGGTCCGCGTACGAATCGAAGTTTAGGATTGGAAAATTTCGGAGGAGCGATTCCTTTTTCAAAAAGATGGGCGATTTCCGCCGGATCGAAATCTCTGTAACCCTCCGGACTTGGGGGTGAGAATTTCCAATGAGTGAGTTTTTCTATATCTTCTTTTGTGGAAGGATTTTTCTTGAGCTTGGATTCGATTTCTTCCATGATCTCGCGCACGTTGATCCTAGAATCTCTGATTTCGAATAGTTCCTGAAATTTATCTTCCATGCTCAAAAGGGGAGAGAATTTTATTCGATTGTTTTTTATTCATTTTCTAAAACAACAGTATTTTTACGGAAAAGCAAGAATTCTATGAAGTGCCTTATTACGGGAGCGGCAGGGTTTGTAGGCGGTTATCTGCTGAAGGAATTAAAACATTCCTATACCGATTTTTTAGGGATCGGAATTCAACCGGGACCCGATAGAGAAGGTGATTTTGAATTTCCTAGATCGTATCGATCCGTAGTTTGTGATATACGAAATTTAGATCAGGTTCGTTCCATCGTTCATGAGTTTTCACCGAACGTTGTCTTTCATCTCGCCGCACAACCTTTTGTTCCTAAGGCGGTGGAAGATCCCGGTGAGACGTTGGACATTAACGTACACGGAACGTTGAATCTATTGGAATCTTTACGTTCCCTAAAAAAGAAAATTCGTTTCGTTTACGTTTCCTCTTCCGACATCTATGGAAACGTTCCCGAGTTTTGCCTTCCCGTTCAAGAGTCCGTCTCTTCTTCTCCTCTCAATCCGTATTCTTCCTCGAAGTCTTGTGCGGAAATTTATTGCCTACAATATCATCGATGGATTCCCGAACTTGAAGTTGTCATTGCGAGACCGTTCAATCATACGGGTCCTAAACAAAGTCTTAATTTTGTGATTCCTAATTTTTGTTCACAGGTTTTGGAGGCTCTTAAACGCTCCGAGTCCGAAAGAAAAATTCTAGTCGGAGATCTATCGTCTACGAGGGATTTTTTGGATGTGAGGGACGTTGTGCGCGCGTATCGGATCCTGGCCGAAAAAGGGAAACCCGGAGAAATTTACAATATTTGTTCCGGCAAGGAAGTCGTAATCCGAGACGTGTTGGATAAAATCATTTCCGCTTCCGGTACGAAAATTCCAGTGGAAGTCGATCCTTCTCGTTTTCGTCCTGCGGAAATGAAACGTCTTTTCGGAGACAATAACAAACTTCAACAACTCGGATGGGAACCTAATTACGATTTAACGGATACGATTCGGGACGTTTATCAGTGGTATCGAACGATTTGAACGGTTCCCGGCGTAGCCCGGGAAATTCGACGGTATTTAAGAAAACCGATATATTCCTGTTTTATAATATTCGTTGCATAATGATTTTTCACGAAATCGATCGATCATTTTATCCGCCGTTTTTGTCGCAGATCGGGTTCCTAACGTTTATCCGCCGGTCTCTGAAATTATGAAACGTCCTTTTCTTTTTCCTTACACGATCATTCTATTCTGTCTTTGTCAATGCGGGTGGAACATGAAAAATCAAACCTTGAACGAACAGGCAAAAATAAAAGAATATTTACGAGCGGAAATCGAAAATAATAAGTTTCCTGCGATCCAATACGTAGTTGTTTCCGATTCCGAGATATTTCAGTTTAACGAAGGCCTTTCGAATGTTTCGGAAAATACTCAAATCACGAATGATACGACGATGATGATTTATTCGATGACAAAGGCGATCACGGCGATTTCGATTCTTCAATTGGTCGAACAAGGAAAAGTATTTCTCGATGATTCGGCGATTCAATATATCCCTGAAATTCCTTACGGAAAAGAAGTGACGATACGCCGTCTTTTATCCCAAACTTCCGGAATTCCAAATCCGATCCCTTTGCGATGGGTTCATCTTAGAGAAGAGCACACAACTTTCGACGAACAATCGAGTTTACAATCCGTTTTATCCGCGTATCCGGAATTGGAATTTAAACCGGGACAAAAATATCGTTATTCTAATATTTCCTATTGGTTGCTCGGACGAATCGTCGCAAAAGTATCGGGACTTTCCTTTGAAAATTATGTGCGTAAAAATGTTTTTCAAAGATTGAATCTCAAAGAACACGAAGCGAATTTTATTATCCGGGATTCGTCCAAACATGCGAAAGGATATTTGCCCAAATGGTCGATCTTGGATATTCTGAAATCATTTTTAATCGATAAAAAATTTATAGGCCCGTATGAAAACGGCTGGTTGCTAATTAACGATCATTATATGAACGGGCCTTCTTTTGGCGGAATGATAGGCTCCGCATATGCTTTCGGTTTGATCCTTCAGGATTTGTTGAAGGATCATTCCAAACTTCTCGGAGCGAACGGAAAAAAACTACTTTTTGAACCACAACAAAATCTCGCGAACAAACCGGTAGAAATGACCTTAGGTTTGCATATTGGGTCTCGGAATAAAAAAGAATACTACTTTAAGGAAGGAGGAGGAGCCGGATTTCACTCTGAAATGCGTATCTATCCGAAAGAAAAGATCGGGACCGTTCTTATCGTAAACAATGGAGCCGCCAACGCCGATTCTTTGATGAACACATTGGACAATGTATTCTTGAAATGATTCGAGCTTGTTTTGTTCTCTAAAATAGAAGTTCCGGTAAAATTTTCAAAAATCCATTCTAAATTAACGTGAGTTGTTCGTTTGAACTCAATGTTGCTGCCTGCGGTCGCAACATAAGGAAAAAATCGCAAAAAGATTTCTTTGATTGAAAAACAAATCCGAATTCCTTTTTCAAAACGGACTGCGGAAGCCGCCTAAGATGGATCAAAATATTAATAAATTCTAATGCTTTGAAATCAAGGAAGATTTTTGCGGTCGTACGAAATTTAAATGTTACGTTGGAAAAAATCTCAAAGTTATCGTACTGAAGCCGCAACCGCGTTTTGCGGTTAGGTTTTTATCTCAGAGAAGTGAGCTCTCTGTAAGCGCGGACGACACCGTCGGCGATCGTCTTTGTAAACGTCAGAGCGACTCTCGCTTTTTCGGAAGCGATCATCACTTCGTGAGCGTCCACCGAGTTCGGATCAAAAACCATTTTCTGAGTCATTTCATCCGCGTCGACTTGAAGATCGTTCACCGAAGTCAGCGCATTTTTCATGGCTTCCGAAAAACTTTCCGCGACGTAATCGGGAGAAACGGGTTGTTTTACGTCTTTGTAATGTCTTTCTTCCGTAATGGATACGTTTACCTTATCGCCTTTCGGGCTGAGAGGATGCGCTTTGCCTCCGTTGTAACCGGAGTTATACGTATACCAAAGAGAAGAATTAGAATTGATTTCCATGATTAAGCTCTACCTATTTCCAAAGCCTTGTTGAACATCGCTTTAGACCCGTTGATCATTTGTACGTTTGCTTCGTAGGATCTGGACGCCGAAATCATATCCGTCATTTCCGTTACGATATTGACGTTAGGCATCTCGACGTATCCTTTTTTGGGACCGATCTGAATCGAGTCCGGGTGAGTCGGATCGTAAACCAATCGAAGAGGGGTCATGTCCTTTTCGATCTTCATCACCTTCACACCTTTTCCTTCCCCCGGAGAAACTCCGAACGGATACACGGGACTATTCCATCTGGTTCGGAGATTGATCGGAGTCATCACGACTCGGTCTCTTCTAAAAGGACCGTCCCCGTTCGTATTGCGAGTTGTAGTCGAGTTTGCTATGTTATTGGAGATAACATCCATTCTCAATCTTTGAGCGGATAAGCCGGTTGCGGAAATATTGATCGATGAAAAAAGTCCCATGTCTACTTCCTAAAGTGTAAAAGTATGTCTCATTAAAATAAATTCAAGAAGATTAAATCCGAATTTTTAAGCCATTCTCATGACCTGTTTGATGTCCCTGTAGTTTTGATTGATTCTTTCGGACATCATCATGTATTGCATTTGAGAATTGGAGGCTTCCACAACTTCCTTTTCCACATCTACGTTATTTCCGTCCGCTCTCATCGTCGTTAGGTAGTCGATGTTTGCTTTCGGTTGAACTTCTCGATAATCCAAGGGTTTGAAGAATTGAATGTGGCGTTCGTCCGAGATTTGGGTCGGAGCCTCTTTGATTGCTTCGATTTTTTCGGATTCGATCGCTCTTTTTATCATCGATTCGAAGATTACCTCGGATCTTTTGAAATGAGGAACGTCCGCGTTCGCGATATTGTCCGAAATCACTTTTCTTTTGAAAATAGAGTTATTCATTCCTCTTTCCAGCAGATCCTGGGTTTTCATAAAATGGGTTTTCTCAAACATTATTTTTCTCCCCTCCAAAAAATCGGTTGAATTTGCGATTTCCAGGAGAGATTTTTTGAGTGAAAAAGTTTTTTTCCGAACTTACAAAAATATACGGAAAACTTTGAAATGAATTTTCATGTCGGAAACACCCGAAACAATCGAAATCACTCCGGATCTTGCGACCCTCTTTAACGATTATTATGCGTTCAGGACGGTGCTCATGGACGCAGTCGCTAAAAAACCGAAAAATATCGTTCTCAATCTGGGTGGTATTCCTATGATGAATTCCGTTGCCATCAGTTCTTTAGTCTGGTTCTTAAAGAATGCCCGTTCGCAAGGTATTTCCTGTACGATCAGCGCGATTCATCCCGATCTTCTCAATACGTTCGAGATTCTAAACTTAAAAGAATATTTGGACGCTCAGTAATTCCCCCGAATTGCAATCCTTAGAAAGCAATTCATTGAATGCAGAGGGCAACTCGCTGAGTTTTTACTTTATCGAATGCCAAGTTGAGGAACTCAGTATCACAATTTTCTACGGGTCGCCGTGTCAGATTCTTGCGAATTCTTTTTATCTTACGGAGTTCTTCGTTTTGTTCGAAACGATTTTCATTGGACAACAAGAGCCGGATCTCTATGTTTGAATCTATGAAAAAAATCGTCCTCATTTCTTCTTTGATTCTGTTCCTATTCGCCGCTTGTAAAAAAAAAGAAGAGTTGATTTTGGGAAATTGGGCAAAGGTCAAAGAATGTTCCGAAAAAGGGGAATGCGCCGATATAAATAAGGAAAAAAGAAACCGTCTCCAAATTTTTCCGCAGGGTCTTGCAAAGTACGACACTTTTCATCTTACGTATAAAATGCAAGGAGACGATATCCATTTCAATCTGGCCGATCTTGCGTTTGAGTTGGAGTATAAAATCCTAAACGTGAACGAAAAAGAATTACGACTTCTTAATAAAAAAACCCACGGTGTAGAGTATTTTGAAAAAAACTAATTCGTATAACACTTTCATTTTTTCCTGAGTGATTCGGTTCGGATAAAAGGAACGTATGAAACGTATCTTTCATTTACTCCTATTGTTGTTCTTTTTTTCGTGTGTTCTTTTTGCAAACGACGAAGACGAAAGTTTTCCCGACAATTCCGCCTCCAATCAAGATAACGTTCCTTTAAGCCCGACCGAGGCCGCTCGACGTAGGGTTCAAATCGCCGCTTTGAACACGGAGACCGTAAATCTCATCCGCGCCAACAATCTTTCCAAAGCTTCCGTTAACATCGATAAAATCAAAAGATTGGATGGGAATTCGGTTGAATATCATTATCTGAAAGGTTCTTATCTTTACGCGCAAGGCAGATATCCTCAGGCGAAAACTTCTCTTTTGAAGGCGATTCAGATTCATCCGGGTCACGACCCTTCTTACTATTTGTTGGGAATGGTTTTTGTTCAAAGAAACAAATGGGCGAGGTCCCTGGAATACTTTCAGAAAGCGGTGGAGCTTTCCAATTACAATCCGTTTTATAGAATCAATTTGGCGCTCGCTTACTTTGAGACCGGAAATTATCTTAGAGCCAAAGCGGAAGCGGAAAGAGCGATTGAGCTCAAACCGAATTTTAGGGCCGCTAAACTTCTTCTTTTAAAATCCAATTTTCTTTTGGGCAACAAAGCGGACGCTTATTCTCAGTGTGTGGACTTCGTTAAGGAAGGATTTGTTTCTCGGGAATATATGTTGATCCATGCAAGACTTGTAATGGACATTCATCAGAATTACAGAAAGGCGATTAAGATTTACGCTCAATACGGGGAACTCCCTTTTCAGGAGAAACGATTCTTAGCTCACGCGTATTACAATACCGGAAACTATCGCGCGGCGGCGGCGACCTATCAAGCTGTGGTTCAATTGAAAATCGCCGATGAAGAAGACAAAATCGAATACATTCGTTCTCTTTCCTTCATCAAAGATTATAAAAGATTGGAAACGTTTGTGACGTCATGGCTTCAGGAGGAACCGGATAAACGAAGAAAGGTTCAAGAGGCTTTGGATATCGCCGAACTTTTGAAAGAAAACGATTCCAAAGTTTTCCACATGTTTCCTTCCCGTTCGCCATACTGAGCGCCGCGCCCGACAAATCTTTTTCGATTGAACGCCTAATACAACGAAGTTATTTTGGCGATCTCGTATTTTAAACAATACTTATAGAGCAGGTAGAAACTTGAAACATTTTCCGAAGATTTTTTGCAAAAATTCGATAGAAAAATCCTGATCGCAGACATGCTTTTGCAATATTATTTTTTACTTATACATGGTATATCTTTTCTTTTCCTCCTGACTAAAGATTAGGATTTCGTAACATTCCGTTTTGGTTTGCCTATCTCGTCGTTTGTGTCGGATTTATTTCTATTTTTTCCAAACTTCTCTCGTTTTTTATGGAAAAAAGAAAAGCAAAGGATTTTTCCATAGCGATTATTTTGTTTTTCTTTTCGATCTATTATTCAATCGGAATTTATAATCTATACTATTGCTTCTTTCAATTTCGATACGTTTTTTATATTTGGGAATCACCGATAAAGGTTTGGAAGAAACGTCTTCTGAATCGATTCAAAAAGAATTTAAAAAAAATTTGAGAGAAATGATTAAATCAGCTCAAACCGATACAACGGGCGAAAGAGAACAAATCGAAACTCTTCCGAGTAAAACGGAATATAAGGACGACGGATTTTTTCATACATTCACCATTCGTTGGATGTCGTATCTTATGTTGATTATGTTATCTATCCCTATATATGTATCGATAGGTTATATATTTTTTTATACCGGTTATGAAAGTTTATTTTTATATCAAAATAGGAACCCTACGATCTTAGAAATTATCGTTATGCTTTTTTTTCTATTCGGAATAACGGGTATTGTTTTGATTTCGTTCAATCAAACCGTTATCAAGTTGAATCGCGCTTCCTGTATCATTTACAATTCCCCGATCCGGCGGCGGCCGATCAAAAAATTGGAACTGACGTCTTTTAAAGACTATTCTATAAAAGAAAATCCTACGTTTTTCGGGAACGAACTTTGGGCGAAAGATTTAGAAAATAAAGATATATTTATGGAGAGATTTGATTCCTACGATCAGGCGATTTTTTTTAAAAGATTTATAAAAAACATAACGCAACAATAGAGTAGAGTGATGAAACATTATAAAAATAATTCGATCCAAAATTACAAAATCATTGCGAGATTTTGGAAATCAATGATTTCAAATTAAAAATACATACGCCTCTGATCCGGAATTTTGTCGAAACGTTAGACGCGTTCCTTGATTTCAATTCTTCCGTTTTGTAGGAATCCGTATCAAATAGATCACGACGAGAATTCCGATCAGACAAACGAGAAACTTCACCGCTAAAATCGGAATAAAAAAGAACACGCTCGTTCCGATCGTCACAAAAATCATGGAAATCGCTATGATCTTGGCTCTCAGAGGAATCATTTTGTGAATTCTCCAGTCGCGAATGTAAGAGCCGAAGTATCGATTGTTCATGAGCCAGTTGTAAAATCGATGAGAAGCCCTTGCGTAACAGGCTGCTGATAAAAGCAGAAACGGCGTGGTGGGAAGAATCGGCGTGAAAATTCCGATAATCCCCAAAGCCAAAGAAACGGAGCCGGCGATAAAGAGTAAAAACCGAATGATCTTCGATCGATGCAAACGGACCTCGTCGCTGTAATCTTTTTTCTCCATATGGAATAGAATCGATATCGTATATTAGAATTCAATTCTTTATTAAGAAATGATACATTACCGTTTTCGTATAAGTTTGTCCGGCGGTTCCCGTTTTTCCGTATGACAACTAATCTCCAGAAACCTCAAGGATTGTACAATTGAAAGAAGTTAACCGCTTCTTGATCCGCGTTCGGTTTTGCCGCCACGTCGTTTGCGTCGAATTTGGACGATACCACCTTGGCCTCGTCAAAGCTATGATGTGTGTTCGGATAAACGGTCATTGCGATCGAGTTGTTGGTCGCTGCGCTTGCGCCTAATGTTTGTGCTCTTGAGATTCTTGTATTACAATATCCGCCAGTATAAAGCGGGTCCGCGCCCGCCGCGAGAATCTTAATATGCGTGTAAGGCAGATAAGTACTTGTGGAAATTCCCCCGAATGCGTTATTCAATCCACAACCGGGATAGAAGGAAATTACGGCCTTAAACGGCCTTTGATTTTCGGAACGATATTGCGAAGTGGAATTCGTATCGACCGTGGAGAACACGCTGCTTCCTCCGTGAGACCATCCGAGTAAAACGATTCGATCGTTGTTGACGATCTTGGATCTTTTTACATAGTCTAACGCCGCGTAGGCGTCGGTCGGTCTGTCGGTTACTTCCGAAGTTCCGACGTTGGCTCCGTTACTACATTGATTTTGAGGAGCGTTTCTTGAGGTAAAACTATCGATTAGGAGAGTAGCGTAACCCAAATCCTTTCCTCGATCGGCCCATTCCGTATAGAGCGAAGAAACACCTTTGGTTGTGTCGCTATTTGAATGTGCTCCCGCACAACCGTGCATCATAACGATCAACGGAAACCGTCCCATTCCCGCAGGTTTTGAAAAGTAAGCTTCCAAAACGAATTTTTGGGTCGGATTATAGATTTTAAATTTATAGTTTGTAAGTTCCGCTTCTTGATCGATTAACACGGGGCCTGAGATTAACTTTGAATCTCCATTTGTTGCGCGATCGCAACGGAAGCTGCCGCTAAAAGTAAAGCTGAGTCTTCGTTTGAATTTTTACAGTTGAAAAGAAAAAAGAGAAGGATCAGTCGTGGATTGATTCTAAGTGACTTCATGTGAGATACAACAAGCTCAAGGGAAAATCTTTCGTTGAAAATGAAAAATACTTGAAATTGTCAAAAAGTGAACACGACACAAAAAAGGACGATTACAAAAAAATAATTCGAGTATGAATGGTAAGCTTTGTTTCAGATGATTCGAACTTCATCGCGTAGTAGCTTTTCTGTATAGCAAATCGTTTTAATGCGAATTCTTAAATATACATTTTTCCCAAAGATCGAAATAAAAAAATACATTTCCCGTGTTGATTTCTTTGGGACGTTCGCTTTCGCTCAACCATTGTGATTCTAAAAATTGCTTAGGAGAGGCAATTATATCGCTCCAGTTATGTCCTGGAAAAACCGTCAATTCATAATGGCTCATGTCCCAAGAACCATAAGTATTCAATTCGGGTAACCAAACCAATATTCCATCGGGCTCATAGCTTGTTGATGCCAAAAGGATATCTAATGCAAGCAATTCATAATATCCCTCTTTTTCTTCGTTTGGATCTATTTTATGAATGATTTCCGCAACGTCCATTTCGTCATTGAAGGGGGAAACGAGAAGGTTGATCCACTTTAGTTGTTCGATTTTTCTTAACAAAACAGTATCCGGACTGTTATCCGTATCGCCTAGGCTCCAAATGATATTATTATTTTTGCAAGTTTTTAAATATAAAATCAGATCCGTTGGAACGTCGGGAAAGGATTGGCGATTTTTTGAATCATAAGCTGATCCGGAAAAATAAATTGTTTGGCTCTTAAAAGTCATGTTGAGTCCGGATCAAGAATCACTGATAACTTTCTATCGGCAAACAGGAACAAACCAAGTTACGATCTCCGTACACGTTATCCACCCTTCCCACGTAAGGCCAAAATTTATGATCTTTCAACCAGGAAGCGGGATAAGACGCGCGCTCCCTTGAATAAAGATGATCCCAACGATCCGAAGTCGTCATAGCCGCGGTGTGCGGAGAATTTTTCAGAGGGTTATCGGTTTTGTCTAACGTTCCGTTTTCAACGTCGATGATCTCCCGGTGAATGAGAAGCATCGCTTCGCAGAATCGATCCAATTCTTCTTTGGATTCGGATTCGGTCGGTTCGATCATAAGCGTTCCCGGAACCGGAAAAGACATCGTAGGCGCGTGGAATCCGTAATCGATCAATCTTTTTGCTACGTCTTCCACTTCGATCCCCGCGGATTTTTTAAAAGGTCTTACGTCTAAAATACATTCGTGCGCTACAAAACCGTTTTTCCCCTTGTAAAGAACCGGATAAACTTTTTCCAAACGTTTCGCAATGTAGTTTGCGTTTAAGATGGAAGTTTGAGTGGCGTTTGTTAATCCTTCCGCACCCATGAGCGCGATATAAATCCAAGAAATCAAAACGATACTCGCGCTTCCCCAAGGAGCCGCGGAAACCGCTCCGTGTTCGTTACCGGTTGTATTGTCCACCAACACGTGACCCGGTAAAAACGGAACGAGGTGTTTTGCGACTCCGATCGGGCCCACACCCGGACCTCCGCCTCCGTGAGGTATGCAAAAAGTCTTATGTAGATTGAGATGGCAAACGTCGGCGCCGATTTCTCCCGGACTTGTTAATCCGACTTGCGCGTTCATATTCGCGCCGTCCATATAAACCTGACCGCCGCGAGAATGAACGATAGCGCAGATTTCTTTTACGGATTCTTCAAAAACTCCGTGAGTGGAAGGATAGGTGATCATCAAAGCGGCGAGATCATCCTTGTGTTCTTCCGCTTTGATTTTTAAATCGTCCAGATCTACGTTTCCATTTACATCGCAGGAGACGACCACAACTTTAAAACCGGCCATTGCAGCGCTTGCAGGATTGGTTCCATGAGCCGAGATCGGAATCAAACAAACGTTTCTATGAGATTGGTTCCTACTTTCGTGAAATCTACGAATCGCCAAAAGACCGGCGTATTCTCCTTGGGAACCGGCGTTCGGTTGTAAGGAAACTCCCGCAAAACCCGTAATTTCGCAGAGCCATCTTTCCAATTGTTCAAAGATGATTTTGTATCCTTTCGTTTGATCCGCGGGTGCAAACGGATGAATCGCGCCGAATTCGGGCCAAGTAACGGGATACATTTCCGTGGTCGCATTGAGTTTCATCGTACAGGAACCGAGGGGGATCATTGATGTCGTGAGGGAAAGGTCTCTGGATTCCAATTTACGAATATAACGAAGCATTTTCGTTTCGGTATGGTGAGACTGGAATACCGGATGAGCGAGGTAAGAAGTATTTCTTTGGAAAGAATCGGAAACGTTCGGAGAGTTTGCAAAAAGTTTTTCTATGTCTACATTCTTCACATCGAAAATGTCGAACAGATCCTTGAGGTCTTCGACATTGACGGTTTCGTCTAACGCGATTCCGATTCTACCGTCTTTGTATTCCCTCAGATTGATCTTTTTAGAATTTGCTTTTTGCAAAATCTCTTTGGATTTATTCCCGGCCTGAATCGTAATCGTATCAAAAAAAGAATCGTTTGAAATCGCAAAACCCGCCGACTTCAAGGCGTTTGCGAGAATGGAAGTGAACTTGTGAACTCGAATCGCGATGTCTTTGAGTCCTTCCGGTCCGTGATAAACCGCATACATCGAAGAAATCACCGCGAGTAAAACCTGAGCCGTGCAGATATTGCTCGTAGCCTTATCCCTGCGAATGTGTTGTTCTCTGGTTTGAAGAGAAAGTCTGAGCCCCGGATTTCCTTGAGAATCCTTGGAAACTCCGATGAGTCTGCCCGGCATACTGCGTTTGAATTCGTCCTTGGTCGCAAAGTAACCCGCGTGTGGTCCGCCGAATCCGAGAGGAAGTCCGAATCTCTGAGAGGAACCGACGGCGATATCGGCCCCCATTTCTCCCGGGGATTTGAGAAGAGTCAGCGCTAGAAGATCGGCGGCGACGATTGCGACCGATCCTACGTTATGCGCTCTTTGGATAAAAGAAGTATAGTCGATGATTTTTCCGTCGGTCGCCGGATACTGGAGCAGTACTCCGAAGAAGTCTTCGTTGAGTTCTACGGTTTCGTGGCTTCCGATTTGAACCTCGATCCCGAGCGGATTGGCTCTTGTAACGACAACGTCGATCGTTTGAGGATGACAGAGTTCCGACACGAAGAATTTTTTAGCGGTTTCGTTCTTACGAACGGAATAAGCGAGGAACATCGCTTCCGCAGCGGCGGTTGCTTCGTCGAGAAGAGAAGCATTCGAAATTTCTAATCCGGTCAGATCGATAATCATCGTCTGAAAGTTTAAAAGCGCTTCGAGGCGACCTTGAGAAATCTCGGCTTGATACGGAGTATAAGCCGTGTACCAACCCGGATTTTCCAAGATGTTTCTTTGAATCACTCCCGGGATGATGCAGGAGTTATAACCCGCTCCGATGTAGGAACGAAAAACTTGATTTTGAGAAGCGATGAACTTGAGGTCCTGAAGAATCTTATGTTCGGTGGAAGGTTTCGGTAAATCCGGATTCTTTTTCAGACGAATTCCGGCGGGAACCGCTTTTGCAATCAATTCTTCCAAAGAAGAAAGTCCCAACTCTTTCAGCATTTCGGCGGTTTGTTGTTGGTTCGGCCCGATATGTCTTCTGGGAAAAGTATCCAAAGGATCTGGGCCCGCTTTTGCAAGATTTGTTTTGGTCTGGTTCTGGAGAGTGGAGTTCATGTTCACCTGCTTCTAAATTCTCTATATTAGACTTTACTGTTATTCAAGTCCGGCGACGAGCGTTTTGTATTTTTCCGGACTTAAAAGTTTTTCCAATTCGGAAGGGGAAAAACCTTTCACTTTGATCATCCAGGAATCGAACGGTTTGGCGTTAACGTCGCCCGGATTTTTGGAAAGAGCCGGATTGGATTCGACGACTTCTCCGCCGATCGGCGCGTATAAATCTTCCGCGGCCTTAACCGATTCGATCGTCCCGAAAGTTTCAAATTGTTTGATCGTTTTTCCCGCTTTCGGAAGATCCACAAATACGATATCTCCGAGAGCGGACTGAGCGAAGTCCGAAATTCCGATAAGAGCCGTGTCTCCTTCCACTTTAACCCATTCGTGTTTTTCCGAAAAAAGATAACCTGCGGGTGCTTGTGTTTCTGCCATAATTCGTTTTTCCTAATTTAGTTTTTTCTGATACTGCCTGGAATAAAAGGTTTTGTCGTTATAATAGCTTGTTTGGGTTGTTCTCGGATTTCAATCTGAATCGATTCTCCGTCTTTGATTTTTTCGGTTTTGATCAGAGCCAAACCGATTCCTTTTTTTAAAGAAGGGGAGAATGTTCCCGAAGTCGTTTTACCGATTTCATTACCTTGAGAATCCAGAACTCGAAAGTTTTCTCTCGGAACTCCCGCTTCCGTTAATGCGAACGAGACGATTTTGGACGCGACTCCGTTTTTCTTTTGGGAAAGAATTTTCTCGGATGAAAAATAAGAATTCTTCTTTTCCTTAACGATCCAACCGATTCCCGATTCGACGGGAGTCCATCGATCGTTGAGTTCGTGTCCGTAAAGAGGATATTTGGCTTCGATCCTCAGAGTGTCTCTGGCGCCGAGTCCGCAAGGAAGAAGTCCGTACGGTTTTCCGGAAACTAAAAGTTCGTTCCAAAGTTTTAATCCGAGAGGAATGGAGGAATAAATTTCAAAACCGTCTTCGCCCGTGTATCCCGTTCTGGAAACGAGGATCTCCTCTCCTTGATATTCCAAAATTACGAAATGGTAATATTGAATCGAATCCAACTCTTTGCCTAAGAATTTCGAAAAAATCTCGTTTGCTTTCGGACCTTGCAAAGCGATTTGATGCCAGTTCAAACTTTGATCTTCCACACGGACGTCGGATTTCGGAAGGTGTTTGAGTAAGTGTGCCGTCACCGCTTCGTAGTTGGAAGCGTTGGAGCAGATCATATATTTTTCCGGGGAGAATTTGTAGATCGTCACGTCGTCCACAAGCCCGCCGTTTTCATTTAAAACCGCGTTGTACTGAACTTGAAAATCGGAAAGAGAAGCGACCGAGTTGCAAGTCAGAGATTCTAAAAAATCAAGAATGGCTTTCGGGTCGCCGGTAACGAAAATTTCTCCCATGTGAGAAACGTCAAAGAGCCCGGCCGCTTCTCGGGTCGCGTTGTGTTCCGCGATAATCCCGGAATATTGAACGGGCATGTCCCAGCCCCCGAACGGAATCATTTTAGCGCCGAGTGCGCGATGGGTTTCGTAAAGTGGTGTTTTTTTATCTTGGGACATAAAGCTTTCCAGATACCAATTTTTACTAGTTCCGTATTGGGACAAATGGATTTTTGGGAAAAATTTTCGGTCTTTAAATCGAATTTAAGCTCGTTTTTAAGCGTGGATTTTGATTCGTTCTTTTTTTAAAACGACTCTGATTTATGGATCGTTTGCGACCGGGGCTAAAAAACGGTTCTATCCGGGCGATTTTGGATTTAGGACAAATAACGTAGTAAAACGAATTAAAAAATTATCTTTTTATAATGTTCTTTCAAAAGATAAAATCGAAAACTCGACTTGACTAAGTGATAATTTGATTGCGTAAAAATCTCAAATTTATATGTTTGTTTTGCGGAGTTCCCAAAACTTAAGACAATCGCAGAGGTTTGCGGCGATTTCTATAAAATCGGACGGTTTTGGAACAGGCGCTTGATTTTAATTTATCAAAAGGACAAACTGTGAGGTTCTTATGAAAAAAATCCATGTCGTTGCGTTAGTTGTAGCTTTAACGTTATTTGTATCCCGGTGTTCCGAAGTTTCCCCGCGCCAGAAATGTTACGAGGACAATTATTGTAAGTCGGCCGATTCGGATTGTTTTGCTGCTTCTTTATTGATTTCTTCGTTGTTGGAAAGCGGTTCAAAAAATTCGAGCGGTTCTACGACAAGCGCTAACTCTTCGAATTCTTTTTTGAGTACTTTGTTCAATCCTCTGCTTTGTGTGGGATCCAAAGCGACTTGCGAAGCGGATTGCGATAAAAAACATCCCTTTTGATCGAATCGATTCGGAATGTATTCCGGAGCGGTTTATTTCTTCGGTAAAATCAAAAGAATTTTTCCTTTGGTTTGAATCCTTCCGGCTTTCTCTTCCGCCGTTTTACCCGTTCCTAAAAAATAATCCAAACGACCGTGTCCCATAATTTGAGATCCTCGATCGTGAACGAATACGATTCGGTTTTTTTCGGATAAAACCCCGGATTCAAAAGAGATCAAGGCCGGAATCCCTAAAGGAATGTTCGGGTCCATGGCTACGGATCTTTTAGGAATCAACTCGATTCCGCCGCTTCCACGAGGCGCGGTGGGTTCTCTTTTAAAAAAGACATATCTCGGGTTTTTGAAAATCGCGGCCTCGACTTCTTTCGGAAATTCCAGAATACAATCTCTTAGATCGGATGGAATTAAACTCTTGCAGATTCCTTTTAAGGATTCTGCGGGGCTTAGATATTCTTTTCCGTTATCGGAAGAATAAGTGATACGGAACGGATCTTGATCGGGCGTTTTTACGAGAGCCGAACCTTCCAACTGGGCGAGATGTAAATCCGTGATTTTTACGAATACGATCGTTTTTGATTTGTTCCATCGGACGGAAGGGTCCGACAACTCCATCCTCGTTTCGTAAGGAACAAAAGTTCCGTTTACGATTTTTCCGACCGATTTTCGATTTCCTTCTTTTTTTACGATCAAGTCGGAGGGTTTTTCCAAAATCGGATGAATGAATTCTCCTTCCGGACGAAACTTTCCTTCTATTAAAACTTCATAATATGCCGTGATCTTTCCCCGAACGGCGTCCGCCGTTTCAAGGATAAGGAACGAATTTTGAAATTTGATATTTCTCGATTCCCAGTTTTTTTCCCGGAGAATCGTTTCGAAATATTTTAAGGAATGTAACATTTCATTTTTATTATATGAAATATTTCGAATTTTCACGCTCCAATCCGAGGGAAGTCTTTTGTAATACGATTCGGATTCTTTTAAGGCTCGATGTAAGGAATCTAAATCTTCCGTATGTAAAACGAAGGGCGCTTCTTGAAAGGAAATAAATCCGGATTCTTCCAAACCTTTCGTTTCCGACCGAAACGGGTTTATGAGAACGAAACAGATGAAAACGAATAAAAATCGCATTCTTATCTTATATGGATTCGGGAAAGAGCATCAATTTGTATTCGGAAGGCGTCATTCCCGTTAAAGTTTTAAAGGATTTTTCCATTTCTCTACCGGAAATAAAACCCGCTCTGTGTGCGATTTCCGATTGTTTCAAATCGGTTCTGGTTTTCAAAAGGTGTTTCGCTTCTTCCACTCTGTACTCGTTGACGTAACTTTCAAAGGATGGAGTTTTCGAAAATTCCCGAATGAATCGGTCCAAATCGAGAGGTGTGATTTTGAGAATTTCGGCCAGATCTTCCTTACTCAATTCGGGATTTTTGAAGATTCTTTCGACTTTCAATAGATGGTCCAAACTGAATTGAAGCGAAGGAGTTTTGTTTTGAAACTCCGCGTTGGATAGTCGAACGGGAGCCTTTAGTTTTTCCTGCATCTGCCGGATATCGTAAGCACGGCTCAAAAATTTTCTTTTTACGAATTTTTCGCGATCGCTAAGGCTTATCATCACTATGATATAAATCGAAGGAATGGACAATGCGTAGGCATGAATGAAGTATTCGTGATACTTTATAAAATCTAAATAGTATAAAATCGTAATTAACACGCTTCCGACGATCGTAATCATACAAAGGGCGATTTTTCGAGCGGGCGCAAAACTCCGAATCACCGAGAACGTCGCGATTGTGATTAGTGTGGAAACACATACGAAGGTCCATGAAAAGGTTTTTACGACCATCGGGCGATTTGCAATGAAAGAGGAAAAGATCGCTAAAAATACGATTGAGATCGCGCTTCCTGATAAAAGAGATCGAAAAATTTTATGGAGCGAAGAAGGGGAAAGAAATTGAACCATGAAGTGAGCGGAACAAGCGAGGGCCAGAAAGGCAAAAAGCGGGGGAGTTATATTTTGAAATTCAGGCGCGTTGGGCCATAGATATTTATAACCGTTTGCAAAACAAGCCCAACCTTCCAACGTTAGGAACACGAGAAACCCGACGATGTTCAAATAGATCGGGTCGAGAGTTTGACGATAGACGAAACCGGTCAACAAAACGACGAACAAACTTAGTACGAGAGAAAAAAGGATCAAAAGGTTTCTATAATAATTTCCCTTTTGATATTCCAAACCGGATTCCAAAAGAATCGGGAAGTTGATGATGGAAGACGTTTTGATCCAGAGATAATATTTACCGTCGTCATTTTGAACCTCCAAAGGTTCCAAATGAAAAACGGGATAATAATCGTCCACGGACCTTTCCGCGTATTGAAAACGATCTCCGGAAATTTGAACGGACGAATTCGTAAAAAGCGCCGCTCCGTCCAGCGTCACTTGAGGAATTCTTACGAAACATCTGGACCTAGGATATTGTTTGATGTTGAATCGAATCCAAACCGATTCTTTGATAAAACCCAATTCCAAAAACGAAGTTTCTTTCGGTGAAAAATCGAGATTCTTTTTAGGTTTTTTCGGAACCTCGTTCGATACGTCCGAATCCAGAGCCAATTCTATTTGATCGAACTCGCAGGTTTCGGATTCCGGAGTGGAATGAAGAATTTTTGGAGAGATGAAAAACAAGAATAGAACGAATAAAAGAAAATAACCGCTGAACGAGGTTTTGAATTTCAGTAAGCGAATAAACATCGAATCAATTCTTCTTGTTTCCTAAGTATACGGCCTAAGCCCGTTAATAGTATCAAGAGTAATCTTTTCAGTCAAGATTTCAAAAAAAATTAGATCGTAATTTTAAACGACTTTATAAGATGAATTATAAACCGGAAAAAATAAGGTTCGGAGCCGCGTTGTTACAAAGTGAGAACAACATGGATAGACTTTACAAACACAAAGTCGGATTGTGGAGGTTTGGGATAAACGTTAGGTTACTGTTTCTTTTTTGATTCTTTCTTTTCTTCTCACATAAACCACCTTGTCCAGTTCCGCGACCACCTTACCCGTTTTTGCGTCTAAGATTTTCGTTTGAAAGAAGGCGTCTAACTTTCTTTTTTCATCCGCTTCTTTTCGAATTCTTTCTATCTCTTCGCGAGAAATCTCGAAATCCGCATAAACCTTACCGACTCCGGGTGTGACGAATCG
The DNA here is from genome assembly GCF_000332415.1 of Leptospira weilii serovar Ranarum str. ICFT. Classification (GTDB taxonomy): domain Bacteria; phylum Spirochaetota; class Leptospiria; order Leptospirales; family Leptospiraceae; genus Leptospira; species Leptospira weilii_A. The sequence continues at coordinate 87,753 of NZ_AOHC02000029.1, read as the reverse complement.
AATCGTTGCGGCCTTGTCCCAAACGATGTATTCGTCTCCTAAATTTTCCATAAGAATCAGCATGTAAAACGGATCACACATGGAATAAAGCGAACCACCAAAGTGAGTACCGACAAGATTCTTGTTCCACCAATGAAGTTTCATCGAAAGTCGAAAATGAGTAAAATCTTTGCCGATTCTTTTGTATCGAATCCCGGCCGCAAAGTAAGGGGGATAGAAGTTAAAAAAATAAAATCGAAGTTTTTTCCAAAAATTCATATAGTTTGATACCAAACATTTTAGCTATTTTTACCTTTTATTGTAGAGTAGGTTGATTTTGAAATCAGAAAATAAGCGATTTGTAATGAAAATCGTTTAAAATGTTTTTTTAAAAAAGGAAAGCATCTTGATTTTTCGAAACGATCTTATAGAACCATTGACTCGGAGGAGTTTGTATCCCCGCTCTTTTTAAAAAGGTTTTTTTCGGATCGAGGGTTTCTTTTTTTGAAAGCGAAAAATGATTTTTAAACTTTCTACTTTAAATCAAGAATTCGATCCAATGGATAAACGGATTTACTTTGAGTTTCGCTTGACCTTCATTCGAAGTCGGATTCGGCCGAGTCTTTGAAAATTTTTCTTGCCCTCTTGTTTCGAATTCTTATAACCTCCTTTCATGCAAAGAACGATCGCCCTCGTCGGAAAAAAAGGATCCCTGGAAAATATTCGTTTGGAAACCGAAACTCTTCCCGAGCCGGATGAAAACGAAGTACAAATCGAAGTTTGTTCGATCGGATTGAACTTCGCGGATTTATTTGCAATTCAAGGATTGTATAGCGCGACCCCGAAAGGAAGCTTTATTCCCGGACTTGAATATTCAGGAATCGTAATTTCTACCGGAAAAAAAGTTAAAAACGTAAAAAAGAAAGATAAGATCATGGGTGTGACCCGTTTCGGCGGTTACGTTTCTCATTTGAATATCGATTCAAGATACGTTTTTAAACTTCCTTCCAAATGGGACTTCGATCAAGGCGCGGGTTTTCTCGTGCAAGGATTGACCGCCTATTACGCGTTAGTCGTCTTGGGGGATCTTAAAAAAGGACAGACGGTTTTGATTCACAGCGCGGCGGGTGGCGTGGGAATTCTCGCAAACAGAATCGCAAAAAAATTCGGGGCGTTTACGATCGGATCGATCGGAAGTTCCTCCAAAATCGATCTTCTCAAAAAAGAAGGTTATGACAAACAAATCGTTCGTTCCGGTCGATTTAAAAAAGATCTCCAAGAATCTCTTTCCGGTAAAGAACTGGATCTTGTTTTGGAATGTATCGGCGGAAAAATTTTTCAGGAAAGTTACGATGTTATGGCTCCGATGGGAAGAATGATCGTTTACGGCGCCGCGGATATGATGGGAGGGGGCAGCGGAGTCAACTGGCCTCGGCTTGTTTATAAATATCTTTCCAGGCCGAAATTGGATCCGATGCGGATGGTTTCGGATAACAAAGCGGTTATGGGATTCAATCTGATTTGGCTTTATGAAAAGGTTGAAAAATTAACCGGACACCTGAACGATCTCGTCAAACTCAATCTCTCTCCGCCTCACATCGGTAAGACGTTTCCGTTTGAAAAAATCGACGAGGCTCTGAAATACTTTCAATCCGGCGCTTCGGTCGGAAAGGTCGTATTGAAAGTGAAATCGTAAACGTTGACGATCCACGTTACGAGCGGTAGTATTTTGAAAAGCTCTTTGTTTCGAGATCGGACTTTGCTTTACAATTCGAAGTTTTCTTTCAACCTGGAGGTAGAGTGAGTCCATCTTCCTTTTCCGAAATATTTCATTCTTACAGAGTCGAGTTTGAGAATTTTTTGGATTCTCAAACTCTTTCGATACTTTCCAAACAGTCCGCTCCCGAACTTTTTGAAGCGATGAAATACAGTCTCGTCGCCGGAGGCAAACGACTCCGCCCGGTTTTGGCGTTGGCCGCTTTCGGCGGACTTCAAAACGAAACGCAAAACGTTCTTCTACTCGGATCGTCCTTGGAATGTATTCATACTTATTCTTTGATCCACGACGATCTTCCGAGTATGGACAACGACGATCTTAGAAGGGGATTGCCGACTCTACATAAAAAGTTTTCCGAAGCCACCGCGATTTTGGCGGGCGACGCTCTCAATTCTTTTGCGTTTTATTTTGTTTCCCTGATTCAAGGAGAGAACGGTGATTGTTTACTACATCGAGATTTATTAGAAATTTTGCATGCAGGTTCCGGCGCCCCCGGAATGGTTTCGGGACAGATCTACGATTTACAAATGGAAAGGGAGAATACAAAGGGGCAAAATTCCAAGAACGAACAAGAAAAGATCGCAATGGTTCAATTGACTCATCGTTTGAAAACGGGCGCCCTCATCAAAGCGGCCTTACTTTTAGGAAATCGTCTTCGTAAAGACTGGAAAAAAAGGGAAGAGCCCTTATCCAAGTACGGAGAGGATCTGGGTTTACTGTTTCAAATCACCGACGACATCTTAGACGTGGAAGGAACCCGGGAAACCTTGGGAAAAACTCCGGGTAAGGATCAAAAAACGGGTAAGATCACCTATCCGTCGTTATTCGGAATGGATCGTTGCAAACAAATGGTCGAAGAACTTCAAAAAAATCTAATTCTTATCGCTTCCGATTTCGCGGACAAAGAGGGAACGTTCTTTCGGGAACTTCCGATTTACATTGGCCAGAGAAAAAATTAGGCTCGATATTCTTCTTTTAAATCGGGGACTTGCACAATCTCCGGAAAAAGCGAGAAGTTTGATTCTTTCCGGCTCCGTATTGGTAAACGAACAAAAGATAACCAAAGTCGGATTAAAATTTCCGAATGATTCGGAGATTCGTATTCTCGACGTTATACGAGAATACGTGAGTAGGGGAGCGTATAAATTATTGAAAGCTTTCGAGGTTTTTCCGTTCCAAGTCGATGGAAAACTTTGTGTGGATCTCGGAGCTTCGACGGGCGGCTTTACACAAGCGCTTTTGGAAAAAGGAGCTTGGAAAGTTTTTGCCTGCGACGTCGGTTACGGTCAATTGGCCGAAAAATTGAGAAATCATCCTTCCGTAATCGTGAAAGACCGTTTTCATCTGAAACAATTGTCTTCCTCCGAAATCGAATGGGAAACGAATCGTTTTCAAGCGCCTCGTCCCGAGTCGATCGTGATCGTTATGGATCTGAGTTTCATTTCTCTCAGATCCGTTTTTCCGGCGATCCGAAAATTGAAAGAGGAAAAACACATTCCAAAATTAGAATGTGTTACTTTGATAAAACCCCAGTTCGAAGCGGATAAAAAAAATCTTATCAAAGGAGTTTTGAAGGATTCCAAAATTCGACTTCGAATCGTTCGTTCCCTTTGCAAATATCTCAAAAAAGAAATCGGCGCCGCCGTTTTGGGTTTGGAATGGTCTCCGATCGAAGGTAGAGACGGAAATAAGGAAATCCTTTTGTATTGGAAATTGTAATACGGTCCTTAAGGAATCGGATTTACGATTTTTTATCGATTTACATTTTGATTCGAAAAAATATACGGTGTAATTCTTTCACGGGTCTTATGGAGCAAAAAACAGAAAATAAAAAAGAAGAAATTCTTCCGTTCAACGGATTGCGAGCGTTTGCAATTATCGTCGTATTCGTATATCATTATTATTTTTATTCCGGATATACCGCCGCCAATAAGAACTCCATCCTTGAGGCGTTTATTGAAATGCTTCATCATTTTGAAGTGAATTTGTTTTTTATTCTCAGCGGTTTTTTAATTTCCATGGCCTTATGGAAAGAATGGTCGGAGAACGGAAGAATTCGTTATCTGGATTTTTTCTTAAAACGAAATTATCGGTTACTTCCCGTCTATTATCTTTTTATCACGATCAGTTATTGGATCAATCGAGCCTCTTATTCTTTCAGCCAAAAATGGGTGGCGACAAAGGAGTTGTCCGTACCCGATAAATTGACGGCCTTACACGTTATGGAAAGCACGGATAACGGTTTGAGAAACGCTTGGGGTGATTTCGTTTTTCTCGGAAATTATCTAAGAGGGCCCAACATTCATACTTGGTTCCTATCGATCATAGAACAATTTTATCTGATATTTCCTTTTTTCTGCGGGTTCGTTTTGTTTAAACGGGATTTTTTTACGAGACAATGTATTCTTTGGTGTTTATATTTGATTCCCGGAATATTAAGAATTTATATTTATCTCAATCCGGATATTTTTGGAACGGATTATGAAACCTTGGTTTTTCGTCCCACACATACCCGCGCGGATTCGATCGTGATAGGTGTGATCCTTATGGATTGGATCGTCAATCGCGGAGATTATCTTAAAAAATATCTATCGGGTCGTATGATAAGTTTTTTATTGATTTTATTACCCGTTTTAATTTTAGTTTTTGTGAATTTAAAAAGCGAATCCATCTATTCCTTTTTTTCGGGAACGGTGCGATTCAATTTGATCGATTTCGTTTATGTTAGTATTCTTTTATCGGTGATTTTGTTTCCGAACACTTTTTTAGCGAAAGGGTTAAGCGTGAAATTTTTCGCCCCGATATCCAATCTAAGTTATACGATTTATATATGGCATTTGCTTCTTTCCTTAATCTCCTTCGGCGCGTTAAAACTCTTATTACCCGATCTTTTTGAAACCGGTCTGACGTTTTTCGTTTTAAGCCTTTTGTTGAGTTTTCTTTTTACCTTAGGGGTTTCTTGGTTGATACATCGATACGTCGAAGAACCCTTGAGCCGCCTTTTTAAAAGGATTTTTTCGTCTTCGTCCGGACGACATTAACCGCTCTTTGGAGCCGTCTTCGTCCGAGAAACGTTAACCGTCCTTTGGAACCGTTGCGATGATTTCGAGAAATCCCCGCGCAAAGGATCGAAGCGGGGTCAATAAATTTATGATTCGATTTTTTTTTGTATATCAATAGATTTGAAATTTATTGACCTAAGCAGAGAGCCTGGTGGTCGGGCAATTTCGAAAATTTTTTCTTGTCTAAAAAATCGCCCGACCATGCGCCCGGTACTTTAAACTTTCGTTAATTTCTATTTTTGAATTTTATTTTTTTATTCCGGATTCATCTTCAATACGTACTTCGAGTCCTTTTCGATTTGAGACTGAGTGAATCGAATCGAGCGGTGTTCTCCGTTTAAGAACATACGGATCTGATCTCCGTAAAAAGGAGAACCCAAGTTCCCCGAGTTTCCCGTCGGTAATACCGACCAGGAATTTTCAGGATGTGCAAGATCGATAATTCTCCGTTTGGAAGGCCCTACACGAGGGGTCATCTTCGGATTGATTTCCTTTTGATTCATCAGGTTGACCGCGGATTCTCCAGAGGCGACGGGGAAGGGGCCTTGATTGAAAATCAAACCGAGAACGGGAACCTTTCCCATCGGATGTTCGAACGTGATTTCGTGGGCCTTTTCCCATTTCCAGGAAGAAGGCGCGCCTCCGAGTTCTTTGGATAAATAACGAACCGTTTGTGCAAAAGAACGAATGAGAATCTCTCTCCTTGTTTCCCTGCGATCCGGAGTGGAAAGATCGTCCCAAAAATCGGACTTCGGATTAGCAAGAATCGATTTATACGCGTTCCAACGTTCCGCGCTCTGACCGAAAACTTGAAGATCCGATTTTCCGAATTCGTCCGTCCACAAATTTAACATTACGAATTGATTGAGCGTGTGAAAGATCGTGGCGCCCGGTGAGTCTAACGTGTTTTCTCCGTCGAACTTCCGATAAATATCCAGAGCTTCTCGAAACACTCCCGCCCAATTCTTATCTTCCTCGATTTCCAAAGAAATCAAAGGAACGATCGTCCTCGCGGAAAATGAATGAACGTCGGTCTGAACTTTTTTCACGTCGTCCACGGACCAATTTTTTTTGTTAGAAAGAAGTTCGTAGATTCTTCTTCCCCGATCCGATTCTTGCCAATAACCTTCGGGTTTTCCGTAACCTTTGAGTTCGTAAGTAGGAAGATGATTTGCGGTGAGAATGATTCCTTCGGGCGGGTTGATGAGTTTAGGATTTTGAGCGAACGAAAGATAACCGATTACATCGTCTTCTCCCGAAGCGCCGTCTAAAATTTTACGAGTGTTGATTTTCTTTTTACGAATCGGAAACCTTCCCACTCCCCACCAAGCGATGTTTCCGTTCGCATCCGCATACGAAACGTTCAGACCGGGCGCGGGCAAAGCGGAAACAACCGTGGAACATTCCTGCAAAGAAGAACAACGTCCTAGGGAATAAATCGTTTCCAAGACGGGAACAGGAAGATGATGAAGGATCCAATAAAGAGAAACAACCGGTCCCGAATATCCCACGATCGGCTTGGAAAGAATCGGACCGTGAGAAGTCACTTGAATCGTAATTTCCCGCGGCTCTTCCCCTTTGACGGGAATCGATTCCTTCAGGACTTGAACCGGAACCCAGTTTCCTTTTTCCTTTACAAAGTTCGGTTTTGTAGGATGGAGAAGCTCTTCGTAAAGATCCATATCGTCGTTTTCGAGCATTGTCAAGGCCCAAGCCTTTTTCGCGTTATGCGCGATTAAAGGAAAAGGAACGATGGGAAGATGATATCCGTAGGTCTCGTGATCGCCCGCTTTCAAATGAACTTCATACCAGGTTCCCGGATTGGCGTAACCGATATGCGGATCGTTTGCAAGAAGAGCCCCGCCCGTCGCAGAACGAGAAGGACCGATCACCCAAGAGTTACTTCCAAAAAAGAGAGGAAGATCCTTTAAGATGTCGTTCGTTTTTCGAATCATTCCCGCGAACTCGGAAAGATTCCTAAATTTTAATTTTTCAAATTTAGATTCTTGTAATTTAGAGTTTACTAAAATATTACGAAACGTCGGACGATTTTCAGAAAGGGCTTTCGGAGAATACGAAGGTTGATTCTCTTGGATTGAAAACGGATCTTCCGCATCGTGTCTGGGAAATACTTCGTTTACGTTTCGATTCGGAAGTTTTCTTTCCAAAATGGTATAAAGAGAATCGTTTCGCAAAGCCTCCGCAAAAGAAAAAGATAATAAGGATAATGCGCTCAATACGTCGAGTCGATCGAAAGGTTTCGGTTGATATCCCAAAATCGTAAATTCGATCGGAAGCGGTTCCGTTTTTAAAAAGAAATTGATTCCATCCAAGAAAGAATCCAATTCTTTCAGGATTTGAGGGTTTCCTTTTACGGATTCCTGCAACATCTTTTCCGCCGTTCTCCTTAAAAGAACCTGTCTCAAAAAAGTATCGGTTGGAACGAGTTCGGCTCCTAAAACTTCGGACAATTCTCCTCTGGCCGCCCTTCTTAGGATTTCCATTTGAAACAGACGATCGCTTGCGCTTACGTAACCTAACGCGAAGTAGGCGGAGGAGGAATCTTCGGATTGAATATGAGGAACGCCGTAGGAGTCCCGAACGACGGAAACGGGTTTTGTAAGTCCGGGAACTTTCAATTCGCCCGACAAACGCGGAGCTTTCCGGAAAATTAAAAACGCGAATGCCATTTTTGCAAGAATGATGAGGACAAGGAACCCGATCAAGGATCGACGGACCCAAATCGGCGTTCGATTCCAAAGTTGCGATATCGTACGGATGATGTTTTTCATAGTCTAACCGGTTTCTGTAGTTCTAAAAAGGAGTTTAAGGCCGGGAGTTTTACAAGTTTGGATCTTATTTTATAAAACTCATCCAAAGAAAATAACGTAAGTATTTTACTTTTTCAAATTCGTTTGCCGTGGGAAATTCCGGTTTTAAACAAGGCGTAAAATTCAAATTTGTAAACCTCCGTTTCTCGCTCCTTTCGGGACAGGAGCTTATCCAATCCGATTTCAGATGGCAAGAAAAGTTTTTAGTAAGAATCGTTTTTTCCAAACCCTTTTGGATCCGATTTGAATCGATACGTGACGATAATACCATCGACCCCGATTTGTCTTAAAACGACGTTGGTTGTTGTTTTGAGACGGACTTCTTGAGTAAGAATCGGACGAACCTAAAAAACAACCCGAAGATCACTTTCTCCTTTCGCAAACTGATCGAAGAGTTCAAAGAAGAATCCGATCCTTCCCTTCCGAAGAAATGGGGCGGCCTTCTTACGGTTACTATGATTCTAAAAATATATTATTATTTTCTAATGTTATTCGGAAGTGTTTCGGCACAAATCGTTTGGAATTTCATTTCGAAAGAAACGAGGCGATTCGGTTACGATCACGGTTTTCGAACGGTTCGAGCGATTCGCCCAAGATTTCAACCGTCGAACTCACGTTTTTAAGGAAAATACGATCGAAAGAAAAGGCCGCCCGCGTTTCGAGGTTTTAGCGGAAGTAGGTTTTAGGACTTTACGAATTCCCACAAATTTCAGGGCGGTTCCGCTTCGCGGACCGGGCTCGCAGCTCCGGTCGATCCACTGGGATTCGTCCTCTTGAAAAACTCTTTCCGGATTTGCAGTGGATCGACCCCGCTTTGATCCCTACCGCAGCGAGGTGAGGATCCGGTCGTGGGAACTCCCACGTTTCCAGTGGCGAGTGATTAGGTTTTAGGACTTTACATTTCGCAAATTTAGGGCTCGCAAGTTCCGGTCAATCCACTGGAAACGTTCCCCCAAATTTCAATCGAATGATAAACTCGGATCTTTTCGCGCCATTATGGATAAAATCGGAAAAACTTTTGTAAAGTCCTAAAAAACCGAGTTGCTTGACATAGGCTCGCTTTCCAGTTTTTTGGTCGGTATGAATCAGAAAACTGCAAAACTCCTCAACAAATACGCAGAACTTAAGGGCGTAAGCTCCAAACAAATCAAAAGAGAATGGTTGGTTTTGAACGAACATCAAAAAGATCAAAAAAGACAGGAAATTTTGAAAGAGCTGGTAAAATAAACCGGCTTTTCTCAGTCTCTTCAACCTGATCCGGTCAACTTTTAGAACTTACAGCTTGTCCTTAACGGATTTCTTATATCCAAAAAGTTGAATGTTGTAAGAGCTTGTCTCTTTTGGGATGGATTCTTATAAAGCCGGACAGATCTCATGGAAGAAATCGAACTCACCAAAGAATTCCGCTTCGACGCCGCTCACCTCCTTCCGAACGTACCCGACGGCCATAAATGCAAACGACTTCACGGTCATAGCTTTCGTTTCAAACTTCATCTCAAAGGAAGGATCGATTCAAAAACGGGTTGGTTGATCGACTACGCGGAAGTCAGTAAGATCGTAAAACCGCTCGTCGAAAATCATTTGGATCATTATTATCTGAACGACGTTCCCGGACTTGAGAATCCGACTTCCGAAAATCTTTCCATCTGGCTTTGGAATCATCTCAAACCGCTTTTACCTTTGCTCTATAAAATCACTCTCAATGAAACCTGCACGAGCGCTTGTATTTACGAAGGTCCGAAAGGATCGGCTTGAAGAAGGTCGTTTTGAATTCCGGAAAAAATAAGAATTCAAATCGAAACCATTCCGATTCAAAGACGGAGTCTTCCAACAACAAAGCGGTCGTACTCTTATCGGGCGGATTGGATTCTACGACTTGTTTGTATCAAGCGATTGCCGATGGAAAACAAATCCAAGCGCTTTCTTTCGATTACGGACAAAGACATAAAATCGAATTGTCTTATGCGAAGAAGATCACCCGCAAATTAGGAATTCCTCACACGATTCAAAAGTTAAAACCCGAATTGTTTTTAGGCTCGTCGTTAACTCAAAAGTCGATCCGGGTTCCTAAAAATTCTTTGGGAAAAGACGAGATCCCCAACACTTACGTACCGGGACGTAATATTCTTTTTCTTTCCTTTGCGGTTTCACTTGCGGAAGGGACGGGTTCGGATTCCATCTATATCGGAGTGAACGCCATGGATTATTCCGGTTATCCGGATTGCAGACCGGAGTTCATCCAGATGTACGAAAGGGCCATTCAACTCGGAACCAAAAAAGGAAACCAAGGTTCCCCGATCCAAATCGTAACTCCTTTGCAAAATCTTTCTAAGAAAGAAATCGTTCTTCTCGGAAATCAACTGAAGGTTCCCTTTCACCTTACATTCTCTTGTTATGATCCGAAGAACGGGAAAGCCTGTGGAAAATGCGACGCCTGTCTCTTGAGAAAAAAAGGTTTTCAGGAGACCGGAGTTTCTGAAAAGTGATTTCATCGGTTTACCCGGCCTTCCCAACCATCTTCCGGGAAGAAATCTCTGATTAGGAAAAGTTAGAATGGAACAGTTCGTAGGTTACCTGACGATCTTCTTATTAGCCGTATTCGTTGGTTTCGAGGTCATCACTAGAATTCCTCCTCTTTTACACACTCCTCTTATGTCGGGTTCCAACGCTATTTCCGGAATCACGATCATCGGAGCGATTCTCTCTCTTCATTCCGTGAACGGTCCTCTGATCAACATCATCGGATTTATCGCCATGGTTGCCGCTACGATCAACGTTGTAGGCGGGTTCTTAGTAACTCATAGAATGTTAGGAATGTTCAAGAAGAAAGAAAAGTAAGAATATGGAAAAATCGATCATCAATTTAGTTTATCTTCTCTCCTCGATTCTTTTTATCGTCGGGTTGAAACTTCTTTCTCATCCTAAGACCGCGGTTCGGGGAAACTTTTTAGGTGCGGTGGGAATGTTCTTTGCGGTTGCGGCTGCGCTCGTTGAAAAAGGTCTCGCCTACGAATATATCCTCGCAGGATTTATCGTTGGAACCGCCATCGGAATTTATCTTTCCGTAAAAGTGGAAATGACCGGAATGCCTCAGCTCGTTGCGGCATTGAACGGTTTTGGCGGACTTGCTTCCTTCCTCGTTGCGGGCACCGCAGTGATGGAAGTTCTTCATCAAGGAACCAACCTCGCAGTTTTAAAATCGTATCAGTTTACGATTTCCACCGCCGCATCCGGAATCATCGGCGCCGTAACTCTTACGGGAAGTTTTGTGGCTTACGGAAAACTCCAAGGACTTTTGTCCGAAAAAGCGGTTCGTTATCCGGGCGATCAACTTGTAAAAATTCTTTTCTTTCTCGGTTCCATCGCTCTCAGCTACTTCGTTGTAACACAACCGGAAAGAATTGAATGGTACTGGTATGTAGTCGCAGTCGGTTCCGTTTTGGGAATTCTTCTCGTAATGCCGATCGGTGGAGCGGATATGCCCGTTGTCATCGCGCTTCTGAATTCTTATTCGGGAATTGCGGCTTCCGCTACGGGATTCGTGCTGGGAAACAACGTTTTGATCATCGCCGGTTCTCTCGTGGGCGCTTCGGGAATTATCCTAACGCAGATTATGTGTAAGGCGATGAACCGTTCTCTTACAAACGTTCTCTTCGGAGGACTCGGTGCAGCGGTCGATACTTCCAAAGGTGGAGAAGACATCTACGCCGGAAAAACCAAAAGTACTTCTGCGGAAGAAGTGGCGATGCTCTTGGATATGGCCCAGAGAGTCGTCATTGTTCCGGGTTACGGAATGGCGGTCGCACAAGCGCAACACGCTGTAAGAGATCTTTATAATATTCTAACAGACAGAGGAATCGACGTAGAGTTTGCGATTCATCCCGTTGCAGGAAGAATGCCGGGTCACATGAACGTTCTTTTGGCGGAAGCCGATATCCCTTACGACAAGATGAAAGAAATGGACGAGATCAATCCTTCTTTCGAACAAGTCGACGTGGTCATCGTCAACGGCGCGAACGACGTGGTAAACCCTCTTGCTAAAACGGATCCAACCAGCCCGATCGCGGGAATGCCGATCTTGGACGTGGACAAGGCAAAAACCGTCATCGTTATTAAGCGAAGTCTAAGCCCTGGATTTGCAGGAGTTCCTAACCCGCTTTTTATCCAAGACAATACTCTCATGTATTTCCAAGACGGTAAAAAAGCGACTCAGGAAATCGTAGCCGCTCTGAAAGAAGTCTAACGTTTCCATTCTTTATTAGAATGATGGAAAGCCGGGCCGTAAAAGGTCCGGCTTTTTTATTAGAGTTATTGAAAAATTAATTCTCCATTTGTTTTTGTTTCATTGAAATGGACGATTGAAGCAGTTTTGTTAATCGCGATTATTGAATTTTTCAACAACTCAATTATTCAAGAATCGTAAAAATTTGGATCATCGTTTATTAAATTTTTTTAAAATTCATTTTCGACGATTTGTATTTTATTCAAAACAAACGATTGAATGCTAAGAATTCCGGGATTTTTTTGTATTCTAACACGGATTCATTTCTTTTTGTTTTTGAAAGAACCACTTTCTCTTTTCTAAAATTCTTTCTTCAATAACGCCGTTCTGTTCAGTTTGTCGCATAAAACCAAATCCGCTTTATAAAGTGGCGGGATCAATCCTTTCCATCTTTGTAGAATTCTACTTTCTTAAACAACGATTTGTATACCCAAGAGGTATCATGGAGTCTTTAGAACAAATTTGGGCCAGACCGATTATCGAAAGTAAGAACCCCGTAGTAGGGCTGGAAAAACACCTTCAATTTCTTGTTGAAACCCCTGACTGCACAAAGCTTTTGCACTATCTGCTTCAGTTTGTCGACGATGTCGCTTTGGTGACATCTCGACCTCCAAAAAACCCACAAGCAATGCCTACAGAAGTAGAATCTCCTCGTTTTTATGCGCCTGATCATAATCCAGTTCTACGTGTTCGTATGTTTGCGGGTAAAAAAGAACTTCTCATTGGCGCACCGGATCCAAATTCAAAGAGTGATTTTCCGTCTCTGGAAAAAATATGGAAGCACGCTCGAAGGCTTGAAATCAATACTACGGAAGGCGACAATGCAATCGTCTTATTGAGTGAACACGACGACGATCCATGGTATGAGGCTAGTCCACTTGAAGGTGAGGATGATGAAATTGTAGAGCGGTTTGCCGAATGGGGACCTGCCCCAATTAGCAATAGCTCTTACGGTGCAAGTGTGGGGCCTTTTTACGTTTACGATAATTCAGGGCCAACAGGTTTTGCAGGCGAACCCGCGCTTAGAAAAGTCAGCCGACCTAGCTGGGACAGTGATTTTAGGGATTTCGGTCAACGCGGTACGGATCTGGTAGTCAGTGAGCAGTTGAATTTGAACTTCGGCATTGGTGGTATCTTTCTACGTGTTTGGGCTCGCGAACTTTTGAGCGGACATATTAAACTGGAAGATACATTCACTTCTTTTGAAGCGTTTCTCACAAAGGTTCAAGAAATAGGTCCTTGATATCTCGTTGATCGTGGTGCTGGTCGTTATGTTGAAGTGAGAAGCAATCCAAATAGAGAAAAAGATAAAATATGGTTTCGCGAAGGTTTATTAAGTGATGTTCCTAACAAATTCGGGGATACACGTTTTGCAAACGGAAATGAAGAGATTGCACGTCAAGAGGTGAAACATTTTGAAAGTGTAGGGTTTAAGCGCATAACATAAATAGTTCGAACTTTTGTAAATGCAGCTATAGCAGCTTTTTAGAATCGAAACCTTTACATTGACCACCTACGGAGAAAATTCTTCATTTTTACGGATTTTTTTTAATACACACTGTGACGGAAATCATAACGAGATGTAAAAAGAAGCGATGGATTTTATCGAGAATACGATCAACGAAAAATTTGTTATAGTCGGTAATTTTATGAATGATCAGTGGCTCGGATCGTCTTATATCGAACCGAATGATAGCAACTCAGGAAATCGTCGCAGCTCTTAAAGAAACCTAATCCTTTTCATTCCTTCTAAGAATGTCTCGAAACCGGGCCGTAAAAAGTCCGGGTTCCCAATTGGAAATCGTAGAAACGATACTTAAAGAGATTTCCTAACTTCCATATCCCCTTTCGAAATCGTGGGTTGCCTTTCCGATCAAAGAAAATTAGAACGAAAACGTATCCGGATAAAAACAACATTTGTAAATTTGGAAATCATTTCCATTGCGATTTGGTTCATCTCAATCGGATCGCTTTATCTTTTCTGAAAATTCTTATATTCTCCGTAAAACGCAGCTTGACGAATAAAAACCAAATTTGCATTATAAAATGGAACGATCAATTCTTTCGTTTTTTGTAGAATGTTACTCTCAATCTTGTATAATACTTGCAGCATGTAGCTGAACCGATAAGATGCAAAATCCAGAGCCGCTATAAGAGAACGAATAAGAAACACCACTTAACGTATCAAGACAACAGGTCCGATAAATTCTCGCCCCTTATTGGTGTTCTTCACCGACAAAGCGTGCTGCAAAGAGATAACAAAAGAACAAGATAAATTTAGATAATAATGAATTGGAAAGTATGGAACAACCAATAAATTACTATATTCTTGATGGAGTTTCTGATTGCTGGGATTGTCCATATATCGGTGAGATTCCGGAGGAACTTGATATGATTAATGCTATGCTTGGCAAAAGAATTGAAGTCAAGAATTTCCCCATCCGTTTACCAGTAACAATCGCTGATGAATCTGAAGTTGTATATCCAGATATAATGACTGCAGACCTGCCATTATTTTCGAATAAACTGAAATTAGTTTTTGATAGTTTAGGAATAAATAATATCAATTATTATCCAGTGGAGCTTATTGATGAACAATCAAATAATACAAAAGCTCATTATTTTCTCGGTATTATATTAGATCTTATAGATTGTATTGAGAGTGGAACAGAAAGAAGCCCTGCAGGAAGATTCATTTTGAAAAATCCAGTTATCGATTCTGCTCGTGTAAAAAATCATCGATTGTTTCGACTAGGCGAAGAGCCGAGCCTGATCATTGTAGACTCTCGTATAAAAGAAACAATTGTTGCGGCTAACCTTGTAGGTGTTTCGCTGAAAAAGTTGGAAGATTATGTGAGTTTATGATCTATAAAACCGAACAAATATGTCGACCTTGATTTATGTTAAAACAATAGTCGGATAAGAAATATTTATGCATTTTTTACAAACAACTTATTTTATACGGCATACCCTTGATTTGACCAAAAAAGCGTTCGATCAACTTTTCGATAAAGATAAAGCGAAGATAACGTCTCTGTTGAAGAAAAAAGAATTATAGAACCATCCATGAAACACCGCCTAACATACAAAGACGACAAGTCCGATAAGTTCTGGAACATAGAAGTTTCCGGAAATTCCTTCACGGTAACTTACGGAAAAATCGGAACAGCAGGACAAACGCAGACCAAAACGTTTGGAAGCGAGGAAGAATGCGCAAAAGAAGCGAACGAATTGTTAAGCGAAAAGCTGAAGAAGGGGTATGTGGAAGGAGACGCGACTCTTGCTAATACGAAATCTAATACCACAAACACAGAAAAGAAGAATAACGAGCTCAAGGCCGATTACCTCAAAGAATGGCAAGCTATTGTAGATGCTAAGGATTTGCACAAGGCTCTGATCGAACATTTTTCATATCTCGTAGACAATCCTAAATACGATCGATTGCTGGAAGCTATCATGCAAAAAGTGCAAAGCGCCGCAGTGGAAGAAAATTCTCTCCAAATCTTATTCCCAAATGATTTTGTATTGAACGCGAGCGCGCCTTCTTCCATCGAAGAATCGGGAACATGGCCGGAAAGTTTTAAGAAACTAATCGAAGTTCACGAACTCATAGAATTCGGAGATTCTAAAAACCGACACATCGATCGGGATCTTGTTTTAGGAGATCACGGTTCCTTCTCCGATGAATTTATAGACGACGAAGAATTTGAAAACGCGGAAAGTCCGCTGATAGACGATCAGTCGGATTGGTGGATCTATCATCCGGAAGAAAAAAACGAGCAAAATCAACCGATGCTTTATTATGTTTCCCACGAAAGCGCTGGCGTAAAAGAAAATTTTCCGCATAACGTCGGTTCGTTGTTTCTAAAACGACTTGCGGATCGTTTGAAGATCGACAAATCATTTTATCCGAAATCGGAAGATAACCGTTCGACCGAACTCGAATTGTTGAAAGACGTTACGCTCCCTTTTTATATCATGAAAGCCGAAAGTATCGGAGAAAATAAAATCGCGGCAATCTTAAGCCGGGACGATCAAAGGGTCTTTGGAATTTTAGATACTTTTAATTTAGAAGACGTTAAACTGATCGGAAAAACGGAATTTCCAAGTTCGCGTGACGGTTTTAACATGAAAGTTTCCGGATCGAAAGCGATCCTCTTCAATCAAATGACGAGTCTTTTGAATCCGCTTGTATGGATCGACATAAGCGATCTCGCTTCTCCGAAAGTCGGCGGTGTCATCGATGAAAAAGGAACGGAAGCCGCGGCGATTTATCAGGATCAGGTGGTCTACAAAACCTCGCAGTTGTTCCATCTAAATCTTCTAACCGGAGAGAAGAAAACGTTTAAATCCCTTATCCGTGCAAAGGAGCTTTTGATCGATGAAGATGTTATCGTTGTACAAAATCAAGACGAGATTCAAGTTTTGGATCTTCAGTTCAATTTGATCAGCCAGGGCAAGGTCAATTCGGGATTTCCCAAAACTATTCTTTTTCCGGAACTCAAATGGATCGTTAGCCTGGATGATTCTTTACAAGTTCTTAGTTACGCGGGCAAAAAAATTCAAAAACAAAAACTTCCCTCACTCAAAGGTCATTCTTTCAGACGGCCCTATTTCATTTCCGGAAATTCGATTTGGTTCCTTACAACTGCGGATATAGAAGAGGAGGTTAAATACAATTTAGTGCGTTTGGATTTAGAACGTGAAGAAATTCAATTTACGGTTTTTCGTATTCCCAACGATTTAGAATACGACGAACGAGCGATCGAAATCGTTTCCGATGAAATCAGAATCTATCTGAGAAATAAGACTTTAGTTTATCGTTTGGAAAACGTATAAGTAATTATATTTTCATAATATAATTAATTCTTAATAATATGCGCTAACCGATCCGGATAATCGCTGATCATTCCATCCACTCCCGCATCGATCAATTTTTTCATATCTTCCGGATCATTTACCGTCCAAGGGATTACGGATATTTTATGAGAATGAACTTCTTGCACGAATTCTTTCGTTACGTATAAAAAATAAGGAGAAATGATATCAGCCTTTACTTCCAATGTTTTTTGAAGAGCTTCTTGGCGAGTTCCGTTTCCAAGTCCCAATTTCATCATGGCTCCTTGAAAATAGGTCAGAGAAAAAAGAGCGCTTGTTTTCAGTTTTGGATTTATCTCTTTAACAATGGGAAGCGCCTGTAAATAAAAAGATTGAATCGTAGTTCGATCCGTAACCTTCGCATTCTCAACGGCTTGAACCAATAAATTTACGTGTTCTTTCACTTTTCCTATTGGAATTTGAGAATTGCTGTCGTCTGGAAATTTTGTTTCGACGTTAAATTTTAATTTCGATCGATTCGGATTGTTCTTTTCGAAGTTTGCAACCAGAGCGAAAAATTCTTCGATCGTAATCAACTCGGTTCCGGGAACGGAAACTTGTTCCGGATATTTCGGATTCTTTTTCGTTCCACAATCCAGTTCCTTCAATTCGGAAAGAGTCAGTTCGTATAACGAAGTCGATACGATCGGTGTTCCGTCTTTTTTCTGGCAAATCTCAGGGTTCGTTTCCGAATCGTGATGAATGACGATTTTCCGATCCTTGGTCAAGACCGTATCCAATTCCAGAGTAGTCATCCCGTATCGAATCGCTTGTTCAAAAGCAGGCCATGTATTTTCGGGTCTTAAACCTCTTGCGCCCCGATGTCCCTGCAAATCCAAGTTTCCATCCAGAGGTTTGTCGATAATGGGCGAACTGGAATCGGAACAGGAGTTTGCCGAAAAATAAAAAATTAAAACGAATAATACTTCTAAAAGGTATCTAACTTTGATTTTTGAATTCATCTTATTACGGAATTCTTTTTGTTTTCGGATTGGTGGAAAGCATTTTTTAAAAAACCGTCGACTTGTTTTTTCACTTTCAAAAGTCAGCATATTCATATTTTCATAATATTCCTTTCCACTCTTTTAAATTCACTTTACGGAGTGTCCTAAAACTTGCCGAGCGCTTCATAAAAAGCGAAGGCTCTGAGTTTACTTTTACTTTATCGGAAAGATCCAGTCGGTAACTCGGCGCTGTTGTATTCTTATACAAAAATCGTTGACGGAACGATAAACCAATGTTCTTTGAAAACGGATTTTAACCGTTCATCGGACTTTATCGTTCAAACGGTTTGTTTCGGCAAACCGGACGATTTTTCATTTTAGAATCGGTTTCGGTTTCAAGTCTCAAAAGGTTAAACGAATATTCGATTTTGTCGATGATCGGATTCTCGTCGCACAAAACACCGATTCAATCCATAAGGAGAATTTTATGTACACAAAATCGTTCCTTGTGATCGCGGTTTGTATAATTCTTGTAAACCCAAGGAGCAGAATGAGTCAAAATCAACCCAACTTTCCGGACTTACGGAAATCCGATTCGTTAAGGAAATCGAAAATATCGAAGTAAGACGGAATCATCAAAACGTTTTACTTTGAGTTGAGATTTAGGATGTATTTTTAATCTTTGGAATTTCAATCAGAGATGACGTATTTCCGCGGGTTGTTCCCTCCAGTTGTTATGAAGTCCGTTTGCGTACCAAAGAGGCGCCGTAATCAATTCTTCGAGATCTACGTTATCCAGAGTCGCTAAACTAACGCTGATAAATGCACCGCCCAGTTCTTCAAGATGGCCTTCCGTGAACATTCTCACTCCGCAGTTTTTACAGAATTTGTGAGTTGCACTTTTGGTTCCGAATTGATAGGTACTAAGATCGTTTTGACCGGAAAGAAGACGTAACACTTCCGGTTTTACCATAGAACTCCAATTTCTTACCTTGGAACAAAAAGAACAATTGCATTTGCTGGTTCCCTTGGAAAGATCAAGATCCAACTCGTATTGAACCTTACCACAATGACAACTTCCATTATACTTCTTCAGACTCATATTCCATTTCCTTAATGATATAAATTCGTTTTTCAAAAGCAGAATGGGTGGATCCTTACATCAATTCAAGTCGAAAAGAGGTTTCGGCAGAAAAAGATTTTTATGATAGGATCGAGTTTGAATCGGAGTTTAACCCGAAACCTCAAGAAAATAAAGGAATAAACGTGAGAATTTAGTAAGTTTGGTGCGGATCTAAAATCGCGAAAGGGAATATTCCTTCCGAATCGGCGCACATTTTCAAGTGAAATTCCAAAGTCGACTCAAATATACAATTTAAAAAAACTGAATATTATAGATTGAATCTATAAACGATTTCATCTCGTAAAGGTTTCCCGAAAAAAAACGGTTCCACATCGACGACAATATTAGGAAAATCTGTTTCAGAGTCGAAGAAGTCGGTTTTGAAATTTTCATAATACAATCCCCGAAAAACATTTCTCCTCTGATTTTTTACTTCGTGTAAATCTCGTTCGTTTTAATCGTTTGAGAATTTAATTTCCGTTCCATCAATATGTGTTATAAATATGTGATTTTTAGGTCGTTTCTAAATGCAATGCCCGAACATCGGCGTTTAGGATTTTTTGCAAGGATGGTGAAAAATTGTAAAATTTGAGGAATTTTTTCTTTTTTCTGTTGACTCAATTTGTGCGCTGCAATATAAAAGGATTGTGCGATGCACAAGAAATGATCTCAAGGAGAAAAATTGAATGGAAAAGCAAATTCTAGATGTTCTGAATGCGGGTCTTGGACTCATCAAAGCTAGTCAAGAAGGTCTGGGTAAAGCGAAAGCTGATCTTGAAAAAACCTATTTGGAGCTTGTTACAAAAGGGGCTTCCGACAATTCCGAAGCGACCGTAAAAATCCGCGAAACCGTTGATAAAGTAATCAACGACATCAAGGAAGTTACTTCCGTTGCCGGAAAGAACTATGAAGAAACCAGAGCTAAGATCATAGAAAACTACAACAAAATTACCGAAGAGATCAAAAACAAAATCCCTGAAGGCCAAATCGAAGTTGTAAAAGCAAAAATCAACGAAGTGGCTGAGGCGATCAAAAACACCACTGCCGGAAAAGCTACCGCTTCTAAATAAGAATCGTAACTTTCTCTCTCGGGCGGGTTTCACCCGCCTGAACCCTTTCCTATCTCCTTTTAAAACTTACAGTGTGTTTCAAAACTCAAATTTTCTTCCACAGAGATTCGGATCTACAAATATATTCATAAAATAGAATATGATTGAGAATATTAAAAACCGTAACGATTTGAAACGACCGCTCGTATTTGCCCATCGAGGTTTCAGCGGAGAATTTCCTGAAAACACGATGATCGCGTTTCAAAAAGCGATTCAGGCGAAAGCGGACTTGATCGAATTGGACGTCACTCTTTCCGAGGATAGGGAAGTTGTGGTCATTCACGACGACGATTTAGATCGAACGACGAAGTTGGTAGGAAACGTTCGGAAGTTCGAAGCTGAAATATTAAACGAACTGGACGCCGGCTCTTGGTTTTCTCGAAAATTCAGAAAACAAAAAGTTCCCTTGTTAAAAGACGTATTACGTTTGATCCAAAGATCTAAAACCGATCTGAACATAGAAATCAAATCGACCGCTTTGGATTTTTACGGTCTGTCCCAGGACTCAAATCTTCCGTTGCAAAGAAATCCGAATCCACAAACCCCCACAACGTTTGTTTATGAGAATGAAAGTTCGATCGAATATCTTATTTTGAGTTTGCTCGACCGGTTTCAATTGTTACCTCGAATCGTGGTTTCTTCTTTTTCCTGGGAATGTTTGGAAAGAATTAGAAATCTCAATCCGGAAATAAAGTTAGGCGTTCTTGTGGGAGACGGAAGCGGAGACGTTTCCGAAGCGATCGTTTTCGGAGAAAAGATCAAGGCGTGGAGTATTCATCCTTCTACGGAAGACGCTTCCCAAGAAAATTTAAGATTGATATCGGAAAAAAATTTCCTAAGCGTTGTTTATACGGTCAACGAAGTGGAAGAGATGAAACGATTTTTAGATCGGGGAGCGGACGGTCTTTTTACGAATTTTCCGAAATCGATGAGAACCTTGGTTAAGAAAAAATATTCACGTTAGTCGCTTTTGATTCGTTTTTTCCGCAAATATGGGAGTTGCCACACTTTCGGTAGCGAAGGCGACCGTACGCGGCCGAGATGTTAGGAATGACTGTTGTAAAGTCCTAGAACCTAAATCCTATTCACTAAAATCTCGCTGCTCGAAGAGTGGGAACGTTATGCGTTTTACAATAAAAATCCTAATTCTTGAAATCTAAAAATCCGATCTCTAATTTTTAAAATTTATCCGCTAATCCCTTTCTTTTCTCAAGCGTCACGGTATATGGAATTCAGTTTCTTTCCACCGGATCTATGTCCGTGTTGATCCAATATTCGTCGCCGTAATTGAAGAATAATTCTTCTCCCGCTTTTACTTTTCGGATCGCTTCAAATCTTGCTGTTTTCCAACGAACGGATACGACAAGTTTTACGTTCGGTTTGGAGCTGTGATTCATAAAACGAGTATAATTGCTTTCTTTTCCTTCTCCGTAAATCCAATGATCCTTACAGATCCACAGTAAGTATTTCGATTCGCAATATTTGGAAGAATTAGCCGTTCTATCCGTAAGGATTTTACCGGTATAATATCCGATCGTATCGCCTTTATTTACGTTTTCTTTCGGAAAAAGTCCCATCCCGATTCCGGGAATCGACGAGGCTTTGATTTCAAAATCCTTTTCATTGAAGATGCGGGAACGCGAATACTTTTTACGTAATTGCATTGGTGAAACTCAAACTCCTAAATGCGAAAAGAATAAACAACTTGCCCCGAAACTTTTGGAACGAGTTCTCATGCTATCATTTCCGATAGAGTATAAAATTTGCAACTGAATTCTTAACGAAAAGATATCTTTCGCGAACGACTATCTCCGGGTTTGCTCGATTTTACGGTTTGTCGCAATACACAAAGGAACGATCTTCCTCCGATTCCAAACTTATCGATCCAATGAAGAGGTTTTTATAAGAATCGGAACGATATGTTTTATAAACACCGCCGCTTTAACGTAAGTTATTCGGGTCTATTCATAAAACGTAAAGTAGGGAGGACGACGTTTATATTGCGATATCGAAACCGTTCCGTCTTTGTTTTGTTCTTTATCGATCCTTCGGCAAGTTTTGGGACACATTCTCGCCGATTATGGACCGGAACTTTCGGAAACAAACATAGGATCCTCGAAACAACTCTAAAACTTCTTGTCATAGAAAAGCGCTAACGCGAGCTTATTCGTATGGAAAAACCCTACAGAAAGAACGTCGGGATGGTGGTATTCAATTCTCGCGGAGAGGTTTTGGTGGGGGAGAGACTGAACTTTCTCGGTTCTTGGCAGTTTCCTCAAGGTGGAATCGACGAAGACGAGGATCCGACAACGGCGGCTCTGAGAGAGTTGTACGAAGAGGTTGGAATCGATTCCGGAAAAATCGTAGCCGAGTATCCGGATTGGATCGCCTATGATTTTCCGGAAAACCTTCCTCTCAATCGTCATCTTCAAAAATATAGGGGACAACTTCAAAAATGGTTTCTGATCCATTGGAACGGAGAAGTGGACGAATGTAATCTGGATATTCACGAAAGGGAATTTGAAACGGTGCGTTTTATCCCCATCGAAGACACGTTGGTTACGGTTGTTCCTTTTAAAAAAGACGTATATTATAAAATTGTAAAATATTTCGACCCTAAGATCCGAACTTTTCTGCAAGAGGGCGGAAACAAATTATGACGGAAGAACGATCCGTTTTCATTCCTCCGGGAGGGCCTCCTGGAGCGATTCCGGGTTTACAAACGGTTTTCGGCGCGGTCGGCGAGAATGGTCTGCGAAAACTGGTTTCCGATTTTTACGATCAAATTCCTTCAAGCCCGATCGCTTTTATGTTTCCCGAAAGTTTGGAAGAGAGTAAAATGAAATCCGCCGATTTTTTAATTCAGGTTACAGGCGGCCCGCCTTTGTATTCTCAAAACTACGGACCTCCGAGAATGCGTACAAGGCATCTTCCGTTTCCGATCGATGAAAAAGCGAGAAGGGTTTGGCTTTCTTGTTATCGTAAGGCTCTGGACGATTGTGAGGCGGAAGTTTTTATCAAAGAAATTCTTTGGAATTTTTTTAAGGACTTCTCGGCTTGGATGGTGAATCTGGAAGGCAAAACGGAGGAAGAAGATGGGATCCAAAAATAATTCAAGAGCGAAGATTCTCGCTCGTGGAAAGGTTCAAGGCGTCGGATTTAGATATTACATTCTTCAGAGAGCCCAAGAAGGTTGGCTCAGCGGATATACCCAAAACCTTCCGGGTGGAGAGGTCGAAACGATTGTGGAAGGCGATAAGATGTTTATCGAAGATCTCTACAAAGCGATTCAAAGAGGTCCGAAAGGTTCCGAAGTAAAGGAAGCTCTGATCACTTGGGAGGATCCGAAAGGGAATTTTAGAACTTTTGAAATTAAGAAGTAGGGTTTTTCTCTTTGGAATTCCACTACCAAAGAATTTTTAATCCGGAAGATTCATATTTTTTAAAATGTTTATCTTTTGTGATCAGGGTTAAACGATTTGAAATAGATTGCCATATTATGAATCGATCAAATGGGTCTGCATGTTTGCCGATCTGTAATCGACAAAAGGAAGCGAAAACTTCGGGTTTATCCTCTAAGAACTCAAATCCGGATTCTATAATTTTTTCAGGTAATTCTTCGGGTTTAATTTGATTGAGTTCCAGTTTTCCAATTGCGAATTTTAATGAAATTTCCCAAAGAGAAATATTACTGACGAAGATCCGGTTGGATCTATTGGAAATTGCAGTTTTTATTTTAGAAGAAAGATTTTTCGGTTCAAAAAGTGACCATAAAAGTACATGCGTATCTAAAAGGAAGGTCATGAATCCAAAAACTCCTCCTCGGTTATTTTAAAATCTTTTTTCATTTTAAAAGAAGATTTTCCATTTAAAATTCCCAGCTTTCTCGGCTTTTGCGAATAGTACTTGGAAAAAGGAATAAAAATTCCTATAGTTTCATGTTTTCTTCCAAAGGAAACCGCAATTTCCTCACCGCTTTTAACGGCCTGGATGACTTCGGAAAATTGAGATTTAAATTCCGCTACCGTCATGGTTTTCATAATTTGATTTTGCTTTCAAAAGTGACAACTTGTCAATTAAAAAAATCCGATGATTTGAGTTCGATTTTTTAGATTTTAAATATTCGGAGAGACGGTTCGATGCTTTTAATAATTTCTAATTTCGATTCCGTTAGAGTTGTAATGAGCGAAGTGATTGCGGAAAGTCGGTTGTTTTTTGATCGGGTTAGGACTTTACATTTTGCAGAGTAGCCCCGTTTTACGGGAATTCTTTTTCGCCAACCCCTAACTCGCGTTCAGGTTCCATAAAAAGACCGGCATTAAAACACAATAATCTTGTTTTAAATTTCAACGTGTTCCTTTGTTTTTAAAATTCGGCGCCTCCTCGGTGACTGAGTTCGAATCGGTTTGGATTTCTCTAAGCCATTCCGCTAGAATTTTCTCCAATTGTTTTTTTCGGTCTTCCTTGTAAGCGATTTCTCTGTTGAGTTGTTCGAACTGAACGATGGATTCTTGGTGTTCCAAGGTGGTTTCGATCAATCCGTAAATCCCCAAAAAGCTCAATATCTTTGAAAACCAGGAAAGGTTTTCCTTATAACAGGCATATTTCAATTTTATCAGAGCCGATTCAAAGATCGGGTTCGTATACAAGGATCCGAGGTTGTTTTTTTCTTTTTTCAAAAGATATAAGAAATTCTTAATAAGATCTTTTTTGAATGCGTATTTTTCAGTCATCAATTGAATCAAGGAAAGAATCACGTCCTCTTTTCTGCTGCAAAAACACTCGGTCTTTTTCCCTTTTTCGTACCAATCGCAGGAGATACAATCCGGATCTCTTCTGAGATTGTCCACTATGGAATGGGAGAATTCCCGATCCTCGTCGATATTGATCGTGATGAACTGGGACAAGGTCCGGTTTTTCATGGACATCATCGTCTTTAACATTTTGATCGATTTGAGTTCCTCGACGGAGATACGGAGATTTCTTTCCCGATCGTGTTTTTGCGAGATATAATTTGCGAGTATTAGAAAATCCTGAAACGTTTCCGGAATCAGGCCGCTTAAATTTTCCCCGATGATTTTTAATTCGTCCGAAACGAATTTTTCTTCGATACCCGAAACGGGGCCGGAATAATTCTCGTCGACCACGATGTTTTTTCGGTTTTTCGAAATCAGATTCCACGCCTCCGGGTATTTCTCTTTCAGCTTTTTGGAAAACCGGTTGAGATAATATTCCTTTAAAATTTCGAACGCTTTCCCGGCAAGTTCGTCCGTTACGTGAAATAATCCCGTCGTTTTTGTAACCGCAATATATTCACTTTCTTGAATATTTTCCAGAATAAATTGCACCGAATCTTCGACCACCTCCTCCTTGAGAAGTTCTCCGAACGTAAAAGATTGGATCCAATGTTCGATACTGAACGATTCTTTGACGAAGACGCCTTCCGCCGTTTCCGCGATCAAATATTCGAATATGGAAATCAGTTCGCTGATTTGGAAAGGCTCACATCCCAAAATATAGTTCTGAATTGCGAATGCGGATTTACTCAAACTGTTTAGATATATCTCTTTTAGATTTTTCCGGTTGGAATTTTTAAATTCCTTTTCCGAAACGAGACAGAGACAAACCATAAGTTGATTCGTTTCGGATAAAAATTTAAATTCCGGAAAAACAAGGATCAAATTTTCTTTTGAAAGTTTTTTTAACGTGTTTATGTAAATCGGTTTGGATCCCTCGTTCTTCCGTACCTTTAGGATTTTACCGGAAAAAAATCCTTTCAAAGTCGTGTGATTGCGAATTTGATAGAGGATCTCGATCTCCTTGGGGTTTAAGGAGATCGCCTCTTGATCGGTCGCATCGGTTTCGTTTTTCAGATACAAATACGAAGGCATGAGGTTTTCGTATTTCTCATAATCGTAAAGTGAATCCAAACGCCGCACCTCTTGCGATGAATTTTAGGATGAAGTTTAACGATTTTATACTATTTTGAAATCAATAATAGCAAAAAAATATTCGAAAGTTCTATTAAAAGTTATCTCAAAAAGAACTCCGATTCTTTTACCCGAGAAAGAGTTTTACGATGGAACCGAATTAATAGAGTCGTTGAAAAATTAATTCTCCATCCGTTCCTGTTTCATCGAAACGGTCGATTGAAGCAGTTTTGTTAATCGCGATTATCGAATTTTTCAACAACTCTATTATATACGAAAACTCTTATCAATCCTTTCTTTATAAGAAAAAGTTCCAAAGCGTTAGGGATGTGGAGCGTGCGTAGCAGTCGTCTCGTTAGAGACGACCGAAGGCGAACGCCTGAGCGCGGAACAAGCCCGGCCTGCGTTTGTTACATTGAAATTTTGTTTTACGATTGATCCGAGCGCAGGCAACGCCCGTTTTGATATAATCCGTTTTTTGAATGTTTTTTGTCCGAACCGTTTTAGGTTGCTCTTGTCGATAAACGTCTTATACGATGGGATAAACGTTCGTAAATCGTTTGATACTTTCGGAACTTCCGAAGAGAAGTAGGATTTCCTTTTCTCTAAAGATCGTTCCGGAATCCGGTAAAAAAACTCCGTCTTCTTCCGATTCGTTTCCGTTCGATTCCGCTTTTCTGACCGCGACTAAGTTGAGTTGAAAATTTTCTCTTAGATTGAGTTCTTTCAGTTTTTTTCCGTAGAGATGCGGTGAAATTTCCACTTCGAAAAGACTGTATTCTTCGCTTAACAAAGTCGCTTTTTTTACGCCTTGATAACTGAGTTGTTCCGCCATCGAAGCGGCCGCTCTTTCCTCGGGATTGAAAAGATTTTCGATTCCGATCATCTGAAGAATTTTTCGATTCAATTCGGAATGATAACGAATGTGAAGGGATTTCAGATTCATCTCTTTTAAGTTGTAAGCGGTGGTGATGAGGGATTCGAAATTTTCCGCGAGTGCGACTACGATCTCGTCCATATCTTCCAGATCCAACTCTTCCAACGAGGATCGATTGCTCGTATCCACACAAACGGCGAGGGCGCAGCGGTCCTTGATTTCTTCGACTACTTTGATGTCCTTGTCTACGGCGGTCACCTCGTGTCCGTTTTCGTTCAGATAGATTACGAGAGTTTTGCCGAATTCTCCCAAACCGATCACTGCGATTCTTTTTTTGAGAGTTTTATTTTTTCTTTTGATCGCCATACGGTATCTCCTTTTATCCGACTATGATGGATTCTTCCGGAAATCTAAGTCCGGATTTTTTTTCTTTCGGAACCAAGGCGATCAGGATGGTCAACATTCCCACTCGTCCGCAAAACATCACGAGGCAGATCAAAAGTTTTCCCGCCGATGTCAAAGAGGAAGTGATTCCTCTGGAAAGTCCCGCGGTTCCGAATGCGGATACTACTTCGTAACAAAGATCCAAGAATGCGGAGTTTTCGGTGCAGGTTAAAAAGAAGATTCCGAAAAAAATCAGAAACAAGGATATGAGAATTCCCGCGGACGCTCGGGAGGTCGTGCCGGAAGAGATCCTTTTTCCGAAAACTTCCAATTCTTCTTTGCCTCGTATATGATTGAATAGGTGAAGTACGGAAATCGCAAGCGTCGTCGTTTTGATCCCGCCTCCGGTTCCGTTTGGGGACGCGCCTACCCACATCAAAAAAAGACTCACGAACACCATAGGAGTTCCCATTTTAGAAATACTTAATGTATTAAAACCCGCGGTTCTTGTGCTGACGGAATAAAAGAGGGAATGAAACGTTCCGTCGATCGCGCTCAGTTCGGAAAGTGTATTGTTCCTTTCCAACACGTAATACGAAACCGTTCCGAATAAAATTAAACCGACGGACATCGTAAGAATCAACTTGGCCCCGAGTTCCATTCTTTTGGGATAATCTCCGATCTTAAACGTCCAGTGAATCAGATGATGCACCGTCGGAAAACCCAAACCTCCGAGTACGATCAGGACCATCACTAAGGATAAGAATTCTTTTCGGTTCAACATCCAATCCGTTTCAAATCCTTGTGGGAACGTGGAAAAACCGGCGTTGCAAAACGAACTCACCGAATGAAATAAGGAATGGAAAATTTTATTTTTAAGATCCGTTTCGTTTTCGTCCGGATAACAGATAAAAATCAATAAAACGCCTACCGCTTCTATGAGAAAAGTCTGAGCCGCAACTTGTTTTAAAACGGACGAAACCCGTCCCACACTTTCCTGACTGAACAGATCCTTGATCAGAAGTTTGTTCGTAACGCTGACCTGGCCCGCCAAAAAGATCGCAAAAAAAACGGTCAGTGTCATAAGACCCAGTCCGCCGATTTGAATCAAAATCATCAGAATCGTTTGTCCCGTTCCGGTCAGTTGAGACGCGACGGAAATCGTACTCAATCCGGTAACACAAACCGCGCTTACGACCGTAAAAAAAACGTCTATCGTAGGAATCGGAACCGTTTGTGCCCTCGGCAAGGATAACGCTAAAGTTCCGAGCAGGATCAAAATTCCAAAACTTCCCGTGGTCACCAAGGAAGGACTGATTTGTCTGTAATTGAGAAGGTCCGTTTTTCGGATCAATCGGGAGAAGTTACTGAACAAAAGAAAAAGCTGGCTCAAAGACAAAAAGGCCAAACTCGCATCTTCTCCGCTCAAAGAATTTAAAGTCAGGAATTCGTAGATTTCCTGGCTGATGATTTCTTGAAATACGATTAGAAAAACCACGATCGCTTCCGTTTTGTGGGTTTTCAGATAATCGAATAAATTTCCGATCACGAAAATAAACGATAGGGCTTCGTAAACGACTAAGGAAACGACGATTCCGTTTACGAGCAGCCGGATCCAATGAGTCCATTCGTGAGGATAATAAAATCCGTAGATCAAAATCAAAAGACAGAGTGAGATGATTCCGCAGATCGAATAATAGATTCTTAAAGGAGGATATATTTTAGATCGATAAAAAAGATTGATCTTGCGTCTAACATTCAATAATTTGAATATAATTTCTTTGACGTCGTTCATTAGAAGCTGAAGTTAAAGAGCGGAATCTCCAGTTTATATTCTCTTCCGGGAACGACGGAGGCGCCCGCGCCGGAGATCGGTAGGGAATTTCCGAAGCCGAGAGAATCCGCGGACGTTGGTTCCACCGGAGGAGACTCGGGTTGATTTTCCTTTTTCATGGATTCGTATTCTTTCATATCGTGCCAAGCGTTTGCAAAAGCAAGGCTCGTTCCGAAAGTAAAAATGAATACGGAACCGCCGAAGGTTTTTTGAAATTTATGCGTGCCTTGTACTCTCGCATTGGCGGCGATCGCATATCCCAGACCGAGGGTGATCGGAAGGGTCATAAAGAAGATGATGGAAAAACGACGAGACGTGCTTTCCGTATATTTTTCCTCTTCGTCATGAATTTGATTTTGTTTTTTCTTTTTGTCGGTTTGTTGCGCCTGTCTTTGAAGAATCGCTTCCACGTTGATATTACCCGTAAGAGGATTGATTAGATTTTCCTGTTTTCTTTCCGTGTTCGGATTTGTGGTCCTACGTAAGCCGCCACCGGTTGTCGGAAACGGATTTTCAAAAGGAACTTGTACGTTTTTGGGAGAAATCAAAGGGGGTTTTTTAAAAACGGGAGGAATCGTATATTCCTGATAAACCTCTCTGGTCGGAGAGTCCTTATAGTTTCTCAGATTGAAATCGTAAGGATCGGAGAAGTCGCTTTGGCTCTGAGAGAACAGTACGTTCGGATTTGCAAATGAAAGAATCAGAAGAACGGCCTTAAGTTTTATACACGCATGAAAGTGAAATAAAACCCGTCCTTGAAAAAAATCGGCGCTAGAGTTTCGAATCTTTTTCAGTACGAACGCGATGTTGTTTGTATGTACAAACGTTTTACGGTTTCGAAAGAAATTCGATAAGTTCTTGCGGATTTTCCGTACGTTCAGCATGGCCTTTCTTCTAAAATCCCTTATACACGGACCGAGGCAAGAATTTTTAACGTAAAATCAAGAGGTCGATTTTCTTCCGCTTAAAATTTCGGAAGTATATAAAAACGAATTCCGTCTCACGGTTTCCAAGATCTCCGCGCTGAGACCGATTTTTGCGGCCTTTGAGTATTCTTCTTCGATCGTGGTTCCGAAAATTCCGGGATCGTCCGTGGAAATCGTGAACTTCATTTCGTTTTTTGCAAAACGAAGAATCGGATGCGACTCGGGTTTTTCGACCATTCCGATAAATTCGTTGGAACTCGGACAGGACTCGATGATCGCGTCGGTTTGTTTGATTTTAGACATGCAGTAATTTTGAAAGCCGATACATTCCTCCCAAAACGAGGGATCGTTTTCTAATATTATATTTTCCTTATGTTTTAAGGAATCGATTTCGTTTCCGATTTTTTCCCTCGAAGGAGTTTCAAAGTAAGAATCCAATTCCTCCTTTCGATCGTAATACAACCGAAGTTGGTCCAATCTTTCCGATTTGGATTCTAAAATTTTATCTTTTATCTTTTCGGAAGGATGAAGTCCGAGTGCGATCGCGTGTCCGAGACGATGCGCCCCCCATTGTGCGGATTCCAAAACCCATCTCGAAGCGGACAAAATCGATTTGTCCTGAAAACTTTCTCCGACGTGATAGAGAATCGCAAGCGCCGTGTCCTTTTCGGCTTTGTTGTCCTTATGTACGGTCTCGAAAAATTCTCTTTTTTCTTTGGGAGGAAATCCTTCTTCAATATAACAAAAATCTAATCCTACTAAATAGTCCCGGAGCAAATCGTTCTTTTCCATAAGATTTTTCAAGAGAGAATATTCCCGAAACACGTCCCCGTTCCTGTGCAAAGAGATCGCAAGTTTGCCCTTTGCAAGTCCGCCCGTTTTTTCCTCTCCGCGCGCAAGTCCCTCGCAGGCCGCGACGGTTTTTTCATAGATTCCCTGTTCCGTATCCGAAGGAGAATACAGGATCCTATATTCTCCGTAGACCACACCTTGACTGAATTGGTCTTCTACGATCCGTGTGGCGACTAACGCGATTTCGGCGGGATCAAACTTGGACAAGGCGATGATCAGATTGAATTTGGCTTGAAACTCTATAAAGGGACCTCGGTGATTGAACTGATAGAGTTTACGGAAAGAATCGGGGTCCTTATAGTCTTCGAAAAAAGTTTCCGTGGAAATTTTTTTACCGAAACATTGTTGATACGAATTCGTAAAAATTTCCCAACGAGGATTCGGATTGGATTTTCCCATCTCGTAGAGAAATTGAGAAGGAATCGATCCGTAGAGGTGATTGTGAAGATCGGCGTATTGTTTCATAAATTTTTATCGCCGCGATTCATTCAAATTAGACAAACGAGTTCGAGGCATGGGCGGTTTGATTTTTTCACAAAGATATACTTTGCTCGTAACAATTCAACAGGAACGTTCGTAAAATTTTTATACGGACTTCAAGATGAAATTTTTACCTTCTTGCAAGTAATAAGAATCGTAAGTCAAAAAGAAAGTTTTTTTGAAAATAGATAGTTTTATTGTTTCTTCCTAAAATCTTGGAAGAACCGTGAGAACCTTACATCATTTAGCTCATAC
The DNA here is from genome assembly GCF_000332415.1 of Leptospira weilii serovar Ranarum str. ICFT. Lineage (GTDB taxonomy): Bacteria > Spirochaetota > Leptospiria > Leptospirales > Leptospiraceae > Leptospira > Leptospira weilii_A. The sequence continues at coordinate 56,230 of NZ_AOHC02000029.1, read as the reverse complement.
CTTTTATAGGAACATTCGTCCGAGTCTTTTGAATTCCATGATCTTAAAACTCGCGGTGCCGGTCGTGTTCGGGATGCTCAGTCAAACCGTGGTTTGGGTGACGGACACGATGATGGTCGGAAGGCTCGGAAAAAATTCAATCGCTTCGATTGGAATCGGAGGGATCGCTCACTTTACGGTGCTTGCGTTTCTGATGGGATTTTCGATGGGAATTCAAGTGATCGTCGCGAGAAGATTCGGCGAGAAGAACGATTCGGAAATCGGTAGGATCGGAGTTACCACTTTGTATCTTGTTATCCTTTTCGGAGGTCTTCTGTCGATCGGGGGAGCGGCGATCAGCGATCGATTGATGAGTTTTCTGAACAAGGACGAGATTGTAAGAGGACTTTCGAGCGAATATTTATATTTTCGTTTTCTGGGGACGATCTTCTTCTTTCTGCTTTTTACTACGAGGGCGTTTACGGACGGTTTGGGGATTACGACTGCCGGACTTGCGTCCATGATTATAACATGTTTTACGAATATATTCTTAAACTGGGTGTTGATCTACGGCAACTTAGGTTTCGAAGCGATGGGAGTCAAAGGAGCCGCGATCGCTTCTTCCTTGGCGGGAGGCGCGGGGTTATTCGCGTTTCCGTTCTACTTTTATTCCAAAGGTTTGGGAAAGTATTTTTCCCACGTTTCCTGGGCTTTCAGCTTTGCGCACTTTCGGGAAATCTTAAAGGCGAGTACCGCGCCTGCGCTTGCGGAACTTCTCAATAACGTTTCTTTTATGATCTTTACGGAGTTTGCGACGATCGTGGGGACGACCGCGTTAGCCGTAACCAATATGCTTTTTAGTACTTTGAGTCTTTCTTTTTTACCGGGATATGCTTTCGGAATTGCGGCTACTACGATTCTCGGACAAGCGCTCGGAGCCGGAAAATCGAAACTTGCATATCACGGTGCGTTTCGATCCGCTTTTTTTGCGGCTTGTGTGATGGGAAGTATGGGGCTTGTGTTCATACTTTGGGGAAAGGAGATGTTGTCTTTTTATACGAAGGATCAGGAACTGATTCGGGAAGCATATTCTCCTTTGGTCATTTTGGGAGTTATTCAGATCGTGGACGCCTATCACATGGTCATTGCTTGCGCGCTTCGGGGAGCCGGACTTCAGGACTTCGTGTTCAAGGCTTATACGGCGGCGTCTTATTTGGTGTTTCTTCCCACGGCTTATTTTATGGGAATCTACTTAGGAATGGGATCGACCGGATTGTGGTCCGGGATCGTGGCTTGGGTAATCGTTCTTGCATCGGTATTTGTCGTTCGTTTCCGCAGAAGGGACTGGGTTCATAATCCGGTTTGATCGGCCGGATGTCGGGGACCGGACTTTACAAGTTAAGAAGGTTTTTGGAATCAGAAGGATTAAAAACGCACGCTTCGAGGAGTTAGGAACTAGGAACTAGGAGTTAGGGGTTAGGGGTTAGACTTTAACAAAGTACAATCTTCCTCTTCTGTAAATTACAGTCGTAATTCCGACAGATTTATCTTAAGATCCAAGTAACTTGTGGGTTGGTGATGGAGTACAATAGAATGTTAATCTTTCTTGCCAGACGGGGTTTTTGGGTTTTCCTGGTCTGAAGATGAAAAAAGCGCTCATAACCGGGATCACGGGGCAGGACGGATCTTATCTAACTGAATTTCTTCTCCAGAAAGGATATCAAGTTCACGGGATCGTCAGAAGATCCAGCATGTTCAATCGGGCGAGAATCGAACATTTGCGTGGGAACTCCAATCTTGTTCTGCATTACGGAGATCTTACCGATTCGAGCAACCTAAACCGGATTCTGGAAAAAGTTTCACCGGACGAGATTTACAATCTGGCCGCTCAATCCCACGTGGGAGTTTCCTTTGAAGTTCCCGAATATACGGCGGAAGCGGACGCGGTCGGAACACTTAGGATTTTAGACGCGATCAAACAGATCGGAGTGAAAAGCCGTTTTTATCAGGCGTCTACTTCCGAACTTTACGGAAAGGTGCAGGCGATTCCGCAGACGGAAACAACTCCTTTTTATCCAAGGTCGCCTTACGCCGTCGCAAAGTTGTATGCGTATTGGGCGGTCGTAAATTACAGAGAGGCGTTTGGAATTCACGCTTCCAACGGAATTTTATTCAATCATGAATCTCCAAGAAGAGGAGAAGGTTTTGTAACGAGAAAGATCACGATCGGAGTTGCCAATCTTCTCGCAAAAAAGGGCGGGCCGATCCAACTCGGAAACATGGACGCAAAAAGAGACTGGGGTTATGCTCCGGACTACGTCGAAATGATGTGGATGATGCTCCAACAACCGGACGCGGACGACTACGTCGTTGCGACAAACGAAACACATACCGTAAGGGAGTTCGTGGAAAAGTCTTTCGGATTTACCGGAATCCAAGTGCGTTGGGAAGGGAAGGGTGACTCCGAGAAAGGATTCGACACAAAGTCCGGACAACTACTCGTGGAAGTGAATCCTAAATTCTATCGTCCGACCGAAGTCGATATATTGATCGGAGATCCGGCTAAGGCGAAAAAAAAGTTAGGTTGGGAACCGAAGGTTAAATTCGAAGAACTCGTCAAGATCATGACCAAGGCGGATTGCGAATCGGTCGGAATCAAACTCTAAAAGTAAGAGTTCCCACACTTCGAGTGACTAGGAGTGAGTGGATAAAAGTGGGACTTTACAACAGTTGAATCGTTGTCATTGGATCTCCTTTATATGACAACTTTTTCTAGGACGCTACAGACACTCCTAAAACCTATTCACTAACTCCTAGCCACTTGAAACGTCCTTAGCGTTTTTTAGACTAACACTCCGTAAACGATCACAAAAACCCCCGCTAAATTGGCAATGACTCCGATTGCGCCCAACGATTTGCCTAAGATCGGATTTTCTTGAAATTCGTCCTTGATACCCTGAAGCCAATTGACCGTATCTTTCAAAGCCAGGAATGCGGAAGAGATCGCGAAAAGGGAAGCGCCGATTAAAGCCAGAGTTTCGGAAAAGTTTGCATGATGAAATGCGACTACCAACCCTAAAAGCATAGCGCCTTGCATCAACGACCCGATATGCGCCGCTTGTAAATAACGCGAAGGGAACTCCGCTTTTTTTCTTGCGAGAGCATAAGGAAAACCGGTTAAACTGCCATAGGCAAGATTTAAAACACCGGCAACGATTAATATCTTTTCAGGAAGGAACATATTGTACCTCGTTTTAGCGAAAAAAAAATTAGTCGATAGTATGGATTGCGTCTATAATTAAATTTACTAAAACATTCAAACTATTTGAGTCCGTTTCTCAAAATTCAAATCGAAGTCCTCAATTCAACTTCGATGAGACTAACGTCTCACAATGAATTGTCCTCGAACTATCGATCCTTTTCTAAAATGAAAGTTTGCAAGAAGCAATTCGCAAACTTCTTTATTGTGTTTAGTATGATCCTTTTGCAAACTATTCACTACGATAGTTTAAATTTTAATAAATAACCATCAGATGTAACGCAAGAACTATCAAAATTAGGCCCAACGCAGATGAATGAAATTCCAATAGAATAATATTTTTCATTTACAGAGTCTTCTTGTTCAGAGATGGAATCATAAATGTTTAACATATAAGATATGCAGATATCGGATCATCACTGTTTACTTGAAATATTTCAAATTAGATTATTTTAATATTACTTTACAAAGCGGTAAAAAATAGGGAACTCGGTCCCATACATTTTTCGTCGTATAATTGCCATAAAAAAAACCCCGCCGAAAATCGACAGGGTTCTTTGTTCCATTTCGATTGAAAGAAAGAGTTAAGGTCTTACTGAAATCACTTCGTCCTTGTTGACAAGGTTTACGATGTGTTTGTATTCAGGAGAATCTTTTCCGTATTTCAGCTCGGTTGCTCTTAAGAGGTGAACGTTTTTCTTGTAACGGTATTTGAACATCTGGTCTTCGGATGCTCCGCCGTTTTTCTTGATCATGTTCTCTTCGAAAGCGTAACAACTTGCCAAATACTTATGAGCAGGGTATTCCTTTTCATTTTCATCGATCTCGATATAGAGTTCGAGGATAGGGATACACTGCGGAAGATTTTGTAAATCATACTCAGTGAGAATCCATGATCTGTAAGTATCGGACAGAAGTCTTTTGAATTCCGGTCTTTCTCTCAAGTCCGGATTTTTGATTTCATCCAAATGATTGATCGACTTGGTGAAATAGTTTAGAGCCTGTTGTTTTGCAACGAGTTTCTCGCGTGATACGACACGATCCTCTCTTGCTTTACGATCGACCTTTTGCCAGTACCATTTTTCATCGAGACGTTTTTTCTCGGCTTCTTCTTTACGGTATTGTTCGACGGATTCTCTCATTTTGAGAATCGTGTTTACTCCCGATTGGTAGTTGGATAATGCCAGCCTAAATTTGTTGTTAGCGAATGCCTTGGAGAGCTGGTGGAGTTCTTGGAAATTTTTATCATAGCCCTTAAAGTCAGGGTTTTTCCACAGAGCTTCTTGTTCCTGGATTGCTTTTTTACGACGTTTCTGCTCTTCCGTGAGGTTCTTGTCATCGTCTTCGGGAACCAACTCGCCTTTTAGCAGCTCGTCAATTTTTTCTACAGCTTCATTGGCTTGCTAATTACCGCCCTGATTGTTTTGCTGAGCTAAAACAGACAGGTTGAGTCCCAGCACGGCCAGAAGAATGAATATGCTTTTCATCACCTTCATAATGCTCACACCTTTTAATTCTCTTTCAATGGTATTAGGGAAAAGGAACATCCTGCGCCTTCTCTCCTGTATATCTATCGGACTTCGGTTCTCGGATATAAACTAAGAACGAATTTTTTTTCCACTTTAATTCCGGAGAAGGGACATAAAACCGCTGAATCCGGGAATTTAGAAGAATCTTTTGTACTTTTTGGAAAGTTTTCCTTAAGTCAAAAACTTTCCCTACTTTCTACACTTCCTTTGATTTTTCCAGCAGATTCTGTTTTCAGAAAAGGTTTTCCTTCTTCCTTTTAATGAAAAAATTGGAATTACCAGTATGATTCTTAAGAATTACACACCCGTCCGAGAAGGAACTCCCGATTGTCCGCAGTGTGCGGGAGTGGGATTTTCTCTTACCGAGAATGTTTCCGGAACCCATTCGGGCGTTCTTTCGATTTGTCATTGTATTTCCGAAAATTGTCCCTGCAAAGGCAAACCTCCTTGGAGGGTTTACGACGAGGCGCTCGGCAAAATGATTCCTTGTGTTTGTCACAACGCGAGAATGGAACTCGGGCATTTGGAAACTATATTCAAAAAATCTGGAATTCCTCCCAAATATATTTATAGGACTTTGGACCAAACCGATCACAGCGCTTCGGTTGGAATTTCCTTTACGATCGCTCATAGCTGGGCAAACGACCTTGTTCATAAATGGATCGATAGGGATTTTAAACCGCACGGATTGTATCTTTGGGGAGGTCCGGGAACCGGTAAGACGCTTTTGGCGTGTATCATACTCAACGAATTGATTTTTCGATATAAAACAAATTGCAAGTATGCAAAGATCAACCGGGACTTTCTCAACACGCTGAGGGAAACGTATCAAAAAGATTCCGAAACTCACGGGATGGAAAAAACCATCGAAACGTTGTTTGCCGAAGTCGAAGTACTGGTGCTGGACGATTTTGGGGTTCAGAAAGAATCCGATTGGTCGAACTCGAAATTGTACGATCTCATCGACGCAAGATACGAACAGGAAAAACTCACCATTCTTACATCCAACACTTCGCCGGCGGAATGGAAAGATAAAGCGGAAGGAAGAATTTATTCCAGGCTGCGAGAAATGACCGAGGAAGTACATTTGGAGTGCGCCGATTATCGTCTGAAACTTTCGGAATCGGGGGGCAGGAAATGAAAGAAGCGTTTCTTTCCTTGGGATCCAATCTCGGAAATCGAGCGGAGTTTTTAAAGATCGCGGTTCGTAAGTTGAAAAATACGATCGAGATCGAAGTTCTCAAAGAATCGCAGCCTTTGAACACGATCGCCTTGGAAATAACGGATCAACCCGACTTCTTAAATCAGATTCTAAAAATTGAAACTAGTTTCAACCCCGAGGAACTTTTGGAAGTTATCCTTCGTATCGAAAAGGAAATGGGTAGGGTTCGAGAGATCGACAAAGGACCGAGAGAAATCGACATCGACATTCTTACGTACGACTTCGTTACGATACACACTCGCGATTTACATCTTCCTCATCATTCTCTTTTTACGCGTCCTTTTATCCGAGAAATTTTGGAAACGATCGGCGAAGGTTCCTTATACGAACGTTTTACGGGAGGCGACTATGAAAAACATACATAAGATTTTTTCTCCTGAAAAGAAAGGGAAAGAAAAAATTTCCCTAGTTACGTGTTACGATTTCAGTTTCGCGAGAATTCTGAACGAAACTCCGATCGATTCGATTCTCGTAGGCGATTCTTTGGGAATGGTGTTTCAGGGAAATTCAAGCACACTTCCGGTGACTCTGGAAGAGATGATCTATCATACCAAAGCGGTTCGTAGGGGCGCTCCCGATAAATTTCTAATCGCGGATCTTCCGTTTTTAAGTTATCAAACTTCCATCGAAGAAGGAATTCGTTCCGCCGGAAAAATGATGAAGGAAAGCGATTGCGACGCGGTAAAAATAGAAGGCGGTTCGGATTTTATCTGCGAGTTAGTCGCCATTCTCAAACAAATCGGAGTTCCCGTGATGGGACATTTGGGACTGACTCCTCAGAGTGTTCACGTATTCGGCGGTCATAGGGTTCAAGGAAAGGAAGAAGAATCGAGTGCGAAACTTTTTCGCGAGGCGATTTCTCTTTTCGAGTCGGGAGCGTTTTCGATTGTTCTCGAGATGATTCCCGCGGAACTGGGACAAAGAGTCAGTCGAGAAGTGGGAGTTCCCACAATCGGAATCGGTGCGGGCCCCGATTGTGACGGACAAGTTCTCGTATTAAACGATTTGCTCGGATTGGATGCGAATTTTCAGCCTAAATTTTTGAAGAAGTTTTCCAACCTGTATTCTATCGTAAGAGACGCGATCGGGAATTATGATAAGGAAGTAAAATCCGGAGAGTTTCCGGGGAAAGATCAGAGTTTCTGATGAATTCTTGACGATAATCGGAAACATAGAAGGTTGTTAACTTAAGGGAGAATATCCCATTTTGGAGTGAAGTGTGGACATAGTCGAGTTAGAGAAAGGCCATCCGGAAACGGAAAATAAAATCAAAGAACTGGCAAAAGAATGCGGGAACCAAACCGAAATCATTCGAGGCGCCGCCGTATCCGATACGATTCATTTCATCGGAGATACCCGCAAAATTTCCGAAAAAGAAGGTTATGTCAAAGAGCTTCCGGGGGTTGCCAAAATTTGGAACGTGTCCATCCCTTATAAAAACATCGCAAAAACCGCGGCCGGTAAAAACGGAGAAGTGGTTCACAGAGAAACCAGAATCGTGGAAGTCAAAGGTCCGGACGGACTGGTTCGTAAATTCGGAACGGGAAAACATATCTTTATCGTGGGACCGGATTCTCCCCAAACCTATGAACAAACTTTGACGATCGCAAAACAAGCGGTCGAACTCGGTAAAAAATACAATATCTTAGATAGAATTATCTTTCGAGGCGGAGCGTTCAAACCTCGTACTCGTCCTACCGACTGGAGAGGACTTGGTTGGGAAGGGATTGCGATGATGGATAAGGTAAAGGCAGAGACCGGTCTTCCTTACGTGACCGAAGTGATGGATCATACCATGGCGGAAGAAGTCGCCAAACACGCGGACATGATTCAGATCGGAACGAGAAACGCGCAGGACTTTGAACTTCTGGAAGCGGTGGGAAGAACCGGTAAGCCCGTGATTTTGAAACGAGGTTTTGGAAACGAAGCGGTGGAATGGTTTTCCGCGGCGGAATACATCGCTAATCAAGGAAATTTGAATATTATACTTTGCGAAAGAGGTGTGAAAACCCTTTTTATCAAGGAAGGTTATTGCAGAAACACTCCGGACTTAAACGTAATCACTCACGTAAAAAATCAAACGATCCTTCCCGTGATCTACGATCCTTCTCACGTTGCGGGAGACGACAAAATCGTGATTGCCAATCTTCTCGCGTCTCTTCCTTTTAATCCGGACGGTTCGATTACGGAAACTCTGCACGTGGAAGAGTTTAGAAAAGAACAGATGTGCGACGCGGCTCAGGCATTGCTCATGAGCATTTACGAAAAAGCGGTTCAATCCATTTTGAAATACGAGGAAACGATTCGTCCGATTACGGACGACGCGGATTCTTATTTCCTAAAACGAAAATCGGGAAAATAAGATAAACGCAGGAAAAAAATCGGGAAAGTAATTTTAAAGAATTATGATATTCTCTTTTACGGGATATCGTACGATTCTTTGGATTTTATTGGCGGGCGTAGTAGGTATAGTGGTTTATACTGTGATTTTCAACCTACAAACTCCAAAAGCGTATTTTCACGGTTCTCGACGTGGAAATACGCTCTTTTTCGAATATGATCACGATTACACGTCGAATAGTTTTGATGAAATTAGAATCGAATATGAGGGCGAGGAAGGACAACAAATCGTTCCAATAATTAAACATGATGAAAACGTAAAAAATATACAGGAAGCCGGCGAGTTTGTGATCGAAAATTTTCATGCGAACGTAAAAAGTATAAATGTTATTTACGCTCTTCAATATGATCGGTTCACTGCTCCGTGCATTCTTAATCAAGAAGAAACGATTTTTATCGATTGATTTGTATAAAGAGTATAGTTTTTGAAAACGAAGTTATTGAATCCCGAATTTCTTTTTAAGTTCGTCTCTCGTTTGTTCCCAAACTGCGGACGTTTTTAAACTCAGGTTGTAGGACAGGTTCCGATCTTCGGTTTTGAGAAGGGTTTCGGCTTCGGCGACCAAGGCTCTTAAATCTTCCAAACCGAAGTTAGCGGAAACCCCTTTGGTTTGATGAAGTTCCGCCTGGAGTTCCGTATCTTTTTTTTCTTCGGTAAAACGAACGATGTTTTTGACTCGAACTTCCATGTTTGTAAGAAGGGACTCGACCATTTCTTTAAGCCACGCGGCTTCTTCCTCATCGTCTCCTTGTTTCAGAGAATCCAGTCTGTTCCAGTCCACAAGCATGTTCGCGACCTCGTTCTAGGTTTTTCCTTTTTTACACGTTAAGAAAAGCAACTTTTCAGTAAACATTGCACTTGTTCAAGACATCTTTAAAAGCTTGAATAAAAAAGCCGAGTCGATTTTTGTATTTTAGAACCCAAGTGAGGTATAAATGAAAATACATCCGACTGCCGTTATCGATCCGAAAGCGGAATTGCACGAATCCGTCGAGATCGGTCCTTATTCCATTATCGAAGGACACGTTTCCATTCAAGAAGGCGCCGTAATTGAGAGTCACGTAAAGATTTGTGCGGGTTCCGAAATCGGAAAATTCAATCGTTTCCATCACGGCGCCGTGATCGGAGCGATGCCTCAGGATCTGGGATTCAATCAACAACTTTTAACTAAAACCGTAATCGGCGATCATAATATTTTTCGGGAATATTCGAATATTCATAAGGGAACCAAAGAGGATTCTCCTACCGTAATCGGCAATAATAACTATTTTATGGGAAGTACACACCTCGGTCACGATAGTATTCTAGGAAATCATAATATTCTTACGCACGGTTGTGTGTTAGCCGGCCACGTAACTTTGGGAAATTTTGTGTTTATTTCCGGCCTGGTGGCGGTTCATCAGTTTTGTTTTGTCGGAGATTACGCGATGGTCGCGGGACTTGCCAAGGTCGTTCAAGACGTTCCTCCTTATTCCACGGTCGACGGAAATCCGAGTACGGTTGTGGGCCTAAACAGCGTAGGTATGAAACGGGCCGGTTTTTCTCCGGACGTAAGAAACGCGATCAAACACGCTTACAAAGTCATCTACCATTCCGGAATACCGACCAGAAAAGCCTTGGACGAACTCGAAACGTCCGGAAATTTGATCGATCCAGTTAAGTATATTATAAAATTCTTTAGAGATAGCGACCGGGGAGTGACGGATCACAGGTGAGATTGTTAATTACGGGAGGCGCCGGTTATATCGGAAGTCACGTAGTCGCGCTCCTTCTTGAAAAAAAACACGAACTTTTAATCGTAGATAATCTCGAAAAAGGGAACAAAACGAATCTTTTTTCGGGACCGGAACTGATTCAAGGAAATATCCAAGACGATTTTGTATTGGAAAAGGCCTTTTCAAAACCGATCGACGCGGTTTTTCATTTCGCCGCGTGGAAAGCCGCCGGCGAATCTATGACCGATCCTTCCAAATACGCTCTGAATAACATCAACGGAACTCTCAAACTACTCGCCTTTATGGAAAAGGCGGGAACGAAAAAGTTCGTCTTTTCCTCCTCGGCCGCGGTTTACGGTTCTCCGGAATATCTCCCCATCGATGAAAAACATCCGGTTCATCCTGAAAATTATTACGGTTATACGAAACTCGCGATCGAACAGAACTTGAGATGGTACGAAACTCTCAAAGGATTCAATTTTGCCGCATTACGTTATTTTAATGCGGCTGGTTACGATCCCAAAGGAAGAGTTCGGGGTTTGGAAAGAACTCCCGCGAATCTTCTTCCGATCATCATGGAAACCGCGTCGGGTATGAGAAAAGAATTCGAAGTGTTCGGGACCGATTACGAAACTCCGGACGGAAGTTGTGTTCGGGATTATATCCACGTAACCGACTTGGCAAAGGCGCACGTTTTGAGTCTGGAATATCTGGATTCCGAAAAAAAATCCCTTACGGTCAACTTAGGTTCCGAAAAGGGATATTCGGTTTTGGAAGTGACTCGTCTTGCGGAGGAAGTGGTAGGTAGGCCGATCCCTCATAAAATTTCGGGAAGAAGAGCGGGAGATCCCGCAAAACTTTTGGCTTCTTCGGCGACGGCTCAACGTTTGTTGCAATGGACTCCGGAATACAGCGAGGCTAAAACTCTTCTCAAAACGATGTGGGACGTGTATCAAGATCCGGCTTAAATCAACGAATCGATCCGCACTCGGGATTGATCGAAGTTACGTATTCCAAAGGGAGGTTTTGTAAAAATTCTCCTCCTGAAAATTTTCCTTTGAATTGAATTTTTCCCTCTTGAAACAATCGAACCCAGTCGTCCTGTAATTTGTTTGCGATCGGCGCGTAAGACCAATGCCATTTTTCCTCGTTGTATCCTTTGTTGCCTCTCGAAGTTTTCGGCGTATAAGGTTGACAGAACCCGAAACGTTTTGCGTTTTTCGACATCCAGTTGTAGAACTTTTCACCTCTTCCGCCTTTTTCAAAATAAGAATTTTCTAATGCGTTTAGATCCACGTCCGTTCCCCAGTGATGTCTCGAAGTTCCGGGGGCGCTTGAAAATTCCAAAATCAAAGAGATGATTTCCCGAGGATTTTTTCCTTTTACGGGTTCTCTCATCTTTCTTTTTCCGGAATACTTTTCCTCCCAGATTCCCTTTTGATCCTTAAAGGAACGGAAGGCGGACACGAGGAACGGTTTTTGTTTTTCTTCCGGATTTTCCCTTTGATAAGACCGAACCAGTTCCAAAAGTTTTTCTAAAACTTCCTTTCTAAGATAATGAACTCTGGTTTCTCCCGGATTGGAATAAGCGGTTAATATCGTTTCCTGTTTGAAGTCGCCTAAGACGTAGGCTTCGTTGGAAACGTTTCCAGTTTGAGAAAAAATCGCATTTTGAAAAAGGAAAATTAAAATTGTCGAATACAAACTCTTCATATCTGTTTGTCAGGATGCAAAATTCAAAGTCGCTTGCAATGGGTTTTTGCCGAAAATCATTCGCAAAATTAAGGGATTCCATTCGAGCCGATTCTTTTCTAAACGCCGTAATAAGGGATTGAAATATTATAGAATCCGGTATGTTTGGTGAATCCGCAACGACCGCAAGATACTTTTGATTTAAAGAAATGTATCCATAAGCGTGTCGAGATACGGATCGATTTTAGTAAAAAATTCGAGGGAGATTTCCAATGAAAAAACGTTTCATCGCTTTTCTGATTCCTTTTCTTTTGCTTACAAATTGTTATCTTTTTGATACGACCGGGTTTTCCATTCCGGATACCGTTTCGGGAAAAGAAGCGAAAGATCAAATTCTTACCAGCGCTTTGATCGGAGCGGTTGCGTCTCCCGATAACACCGCGATCCTTGCGTTGATTTCGCCCCAGCTTGCAAAAGTGGAGGAGGGTCGTTATTACAAAAAAGCGGAGGTGGATGATTGTGCGAATATGGCTTTGATCATCAACATAGTCACGATCAATATCGGCGGTTTTACTTGTAATCTGGAACCGAGGGAATACGTTATCTGGAATATATACTAGTGGATGGAAATCAGGAATCAGTGGATAGGTAATTTTCAGAATAAGGAAATTATTCTTTGTTAAAGTCTAATGGCTCTATTAGGAAAATGTAACTGAGTTCGAAGGGCCGCATCCGCGAAAGCCAAATAACAAACTGAGATCAAAGTCGGGCGGAGAAAAGGCTTTCACGGACCGCGCCGACTCCGGGCTCGCGGGAACCCGCTCGGTCCTCGCGCACGATCATTCCATCGTGTTTTGAAACGATCGAGAGGCGCTCGGACCAGGCCCTGCGTGTCGCTTGCGGATTGTAAAGGCAGAATTCCGAATTATTTTTTCGGAAAGTATTTCACACCGTCTAAACCAATAAAATCTTCATCTTGAGTCCATAACGTCGCTTCCTAAGTTATAACATTAGTGATAACTATAACTATGGATTTGTGCAAACATTGTTTAAACGTAATTTCTTAAAAGTGTGCGAACTTGGGTTAACGGAACAACCCGAGTTTAAAAATAAACAATTTGAATTCAAAATTTCGAACTCACGTTAAAATAAAAATCAACCGAGTAAAAAGTTGCAATCACTCGATGTCGCCTAACGAAAGAGACTTCTCGACGTTGCGTGTCCAAGCGCTTGTGCGCGACGGGCTTGGCACGAGGTTCGAGCGACCTTAGTCGCGTCTTGCGAACCGAAGTGACAAAGCAATGTGCCGAAGGCCGGAGTGAGCGCGAGCGGGAACCGTGAGTCGCGAACGCAGTGAGAAGCCGTAGTTATCTGCTGTGCCCCAGACGTAATGCATAGGCTCTTTGAGCTCATCGATTTTTTGAGGAATATAATTCGCTAGTCAATCTATTTAAGATCTCATAGCATAAATTAAGATTTCCTATTTTTTTTACTTCATTTATATCCAGTTTGGAGATAATATTTTCTATTATTTTAGGTTCTATTTTATCATGCGGTGAAAGCAGTATAGTCACCTTTTTTATTGATTCTTCAATCGTTTTTAATAGCTGTTGATGTAAGGCGTAAATATTTTTAAATATTTTCCAATCTACTTCTTTATTATTATTTAGAATATTTTTTAACTCTCTGGAAATAAATTCCGCCAGTTTAGCACCTTTAATTTCCATAGTTTTAATTGATTTATTTTTTAAACGTAGTCGAATTGAGTGTCGATATCCGTATTTTTTTAATTGGTTATCGGGTTCGATTAAAGAGAATCCAGTTCCATCCAAGTCAATTACTTCTTTTATTACAAAATCCTTTGTAGTATCTTTGAAAAAAATATAACTTTCCTTTACTAATTCTTCGTTATTTAAGTGATCATTGAATATAGTTAATGTTTCCAAGGTTTTTGTTTCAATTTTGGAGGATAAGGATTGCGCTATTAACTGATAGTTGTATTCTATCGAATTAGCGTTTCTATTTTCGATGTCGAATAAAAGCCCCATATCCAAGAGGTCATAAAGTATTTTTGTCCAATCGATAATTAAATCAATAAGACCTAATTGTTTAATATAAGTATTTGAATTTTCGTTTAATTTATGGTTTGAATTGAGCTCAGTTAGTGAATATTCGCCAGCTAGAAAATAATAAATAGCTGTGGATCTTTCATTGGTGAAGTCAACCAATGGAATAGGTATTTTAGATACAGATGTGGTAAATAATTCTAAGGCATCTCCTTTAACCTTGCAATTTCCGCTTTTCAGCCAGTTTAAAACATTATCAGAAATTAGTATTCCGAATATATATTTTAGAGATTCTTTGGTTCCGGATTTAGAATTAATATAATATGTATCTGTTGCGCTATAAAATGGTAAATTGGTATAAGCGAAACTATTCCTTTTCGTTCTGTAAGATATCATTATTTTTTCATTTTCAAATAAACTTTTTTCTCGTGGCCACCATAAATCGAACCATCTTATTCTATCATTTTCTACCTCTCGTCTCGTTATTAAGTAATCCTTATACCTAGAAATGTGATCTTTAAAGGCGGGAAAGTTTTCTAATGAGTCTATGTTCGGTGTATACAAAATGTAGTCGTCTGTGGAAAACTTAATAAAGGATGTTTTTATATTTGAATTTTTATAAAATGGAAATATTAAATCTTTTTCAATTTTTTTTGATTCAAGAATATCTTTCGATAAAATGAAAACTCCTTCGTTTTCTGTAATATGATATTTGTCGATACTGGCTTTAGATAATTTTGAAAAAATCTTTCTTGTATCAACTGGACCCGGTACAACTCCTTGATTTACATTACATAATTTTTCTAACTCGACAATATTATCTGATAACTGAATTTCATCTTTTGTTTTTTTATAAATATACCATGCTTTATCATCTAATTCCCCCTGTCCGATAGCACTGTTATAAACATCAGCAATTTCATTTCTAGAGAAATTCCCCAGAGAAAATGAATTCTTTTCGGGATCACTAAATAAATCAAACTGTTCTTTATTTAACAATAGCATCTGCCATCGATCATAGTTTGTTATGACAGTTTTTTTTGTTGTGAGAGTTTCTGTTGGATCCAACACCCAGTCTTTATTAAATTGAATTATTTTAATTCGATTATTACTTCTTTCGTTTTCATCCTCACATCGTTCTAAGACGAAAACGATATTCTCTTGTCCCTTAGCCTCAGGAAATAGCTTTATTCCTTTAAAATCTATTATTTCTAATATTTTGCAAGTGTTAAGAATGTAATTTCTTAGATTACTACCTCCATCAGCTGTTAACCAATACTGTGTAGTAATGAATGAAAATTTTCCTCCATCTCTAAGTTTACTTATTCCTAAAATAATGAAATAATATAAATAATCACTTTTCCCTTGGTAGAATTTCTTCCAATAAGGATGCTCTTGTAAAGGCTTGAAAATCTCTTTGTGTCCACTTTCACCTACATACGGTGGGTTCCCGACAATAATATCAAAATCATTTTTATTTACTAATTGAATGAATTTTTTCTCTTTAGGTGAAGCTGTTACGTGCAAATTCGTGCTTCGCAATGTTTCACCATTACTTTCAAGATGGTTATATATTTGCATAAGTGAATCTTTGATGTATACATTTAGAGAATGTATTTTCTTCTGGGCAGTCTGAGGTAATTGTTTGATAAGTGGAAGTATTTGGACAATTAAATTGACTTCACACAAAAAAGCAGCAAAGGCAGTTAGCTCAACGCCATACAAATTATTTGCAATATTAATTTTGGCTTCGCCTTCTCTGTTCAATGAAACCTTTCGAATTCTCCTTGCTGCTTCTACAAGGAATCCTCCTGAACCACAAGAAGGATCTAGTAATGATTTATTATTAATATTTTCAAAATTTCTGCTTGAGAATCCGACTCTATTTAAGATGAATTCTACTATATAATGAGGTGTATAATACTGACCTTTTTCTTTTCTTTCTTCTAAATTGAGGTAATGTTCGTATAAGTCTCCAATCAAATCAAAGTCAATTTCTGAAAAATTTACTTTGCTTAATTCAAATAAGATTTCAATAAATGTATTCTCATTCTCAATATAAAAGTTGTATACGCTTTCCTCAAAGAAGCTAGGAATGAACTCTGAAGCGTCAATTTTGGCATCAGTTAAAATCTTCTTAAGTGTGTAGCTGAACGGAGGCTCAGTCTTTATTTTAAAACCACCATTGTAAAGACTTCTTGAAATTAAATCATTATCCTCTAAAATACGAATAAGTATTAATTTAATTAAAAGAACATAAGATGCTTGTTTTACGAATTCTTCTAAGAGTATTCTTTCCTTCTCGTCCTCATCTCGAATCTTTAATTCATACTTTATTTTCTCTAGCTCAAATTCTAGTTGTTCAAACTCATAACTATCTTTGGCCAAATTTGAAATTTGATTTTCAATATCATTGCGGATAGAGTATAAAGAATTGTAGATGGTCGCTTTTAATAGGTCCTTATCTGGTTTGATTAAATCGATTTTTTCTCTGTTCTTTATTTCATTAATGTATGAATCTTTGGAGATTTCTCTAAATTGGAAAGTTTCATAAAACCAAATAAAATTATCAAATACGTCCCCTGTGAAAACAGAATCCTTTGCAGTGTTGTACAATTCCACGAGATCAATAGATTTATCCTGAACATGCTGAATTTGAAGATTTCCATTTTCATCATATTGTTTAACGTAAAACTCGAACTTTTTTAAATTAAATAGTATTCCGTATTTGTATCCTTCAAAGGTACGAAGATACCTGGAAATTTGCGTTGACGGAGTTTCGGATGTATTCGAACTCGTTGGTTCTATTGTTACACCGGTTGATTTTGCATCTAGTATGAAAAGGTTTGTTTTAAAAGTTCGAAAGTCTGGTTTATCCCCCCCTTTAAAATCCTGCTGAATTATGTTCACTCCAGACTTGTATCCGAGAAAATCTAGTATTTTTAAGAGTAAAGGCGTAACAACAGTATCTTCATCACCCTTGGTTTTACGTTCAAAATCCCTTAAAGTCACATATTTGAGGAAATCGATTTTTTGACCAGATTTATCAAAAAAACGATCTTCTTGCAAAATTTTTACAAGTAAGGTTAGGGAAGCTTTTGCACTCATAGTGACATAATGTAGATTCTTTAGCTTAGGATCAAATGTTAAAATTGTGCTAAAATGGGGAAGTGAATTTCTTTACCCTTCTCTTGAGTCATACATTTGGGCATTGCAGATAACTCTCACGAAGCGATATTCGTTTGTCTTCTGAAGTTTGACGGCAAGTTCATTCGTTTAGAACGATTAAGAGCTTGTCCGCCAACCGTCCGATTTTATCGGATGGCCGCAAATCTTCTGCGATTGTTTTATGTTTCGGGACAAGTTCTAATTCGAAAACAACAATCTTCCTTCGCTAAATCTTCCTCGAATTTCCTCTTTTTCCAAATCTCCCGGATTTCCGAACAAGGCTGCGTCTTCTCTCGTAAGTTCGATCAGTTTGGAATCTTCTCTCAAGTCCGCGATTTTGAAATCCGGAAGACCGCTCTGACGAACTCCCATCAATTCCCCCGGACCGCGGAGTTGAAGATCGATTTCGGATAACGCGAAACCGTCGGAAAGATTTACCATCGCATCCAGTCTTACCTTTGCGTCTTCCGTAACTTTTGAATCGGTCATTAAAATACAAAAACTTTCCTGATCCCCGCGACCGACCCGACCTCTCAACTGATGCAGTTGGGAAATACCGAAACGGTCCGCGTGTTCGATCATCATCACGGTTGCGTTGGGAACGTCGATGCCCACTTCGATCACGGTTGTGGAAACGAGAATTTGAATTCTGTTTTTGGAGAATTCTTTCATGACTCGATCCTTCTCCGTCGTTTCCACTTTTCCGTGAACGAGCCCCACTTCGAAGTCGGGAAAAATTTCGTGTTTCAAATGTTCGTAGGCTTCTATGCAGGATTTAAGATCCACCTTTTCCGATTCTTCCACCAACGGATAAACGATGTAACACTGTCTTCCGGAAGAAACATACTTGCGGATGGATTTATAAACTCCCTCTCTTCGATTTTCCTGAAACCATTTGGTTTGAATCGGCATTCTACCTTTGGGTTTGGACTTAATCGTCAAAAGATCCAAGTCCCCGTAAAGAGTGAGACAAAGAGTTCTAGGAATCGGAGTCGCGGTCATCGCGAGAATGTCCGGGTTTTTTCCCTTGGAACGAAGAGTTTCCCTTTGATCGACTCCGAACTTATGTTGTTCGTCTATGATCACAAGGCCGAGTTCCGAAAAAATCACGTCTTCTTGAAACACGCTATGTGTTCCAATGACAAATAACGTGTCTCCCTTTTTGATTCTATAGAGTTTTTCGTATCGGTTTTTTTTGGGTTCCTTACCGACAAGAAGTTCGATCCCTAAAAACGGCATATTTCCCAAAAAGGAAAGAACGGTTTGATAGTGTTGTCTTGCGAGAATTTCGGTCGGCGCCACCATACAAACTTGGATCTGATTGTCCATATAACGCAAAGCCGTTAAAAGAGCGACTAACGTCTTTCCCGAGCCGACGTCCCCTTGTAAAAGAACGGCGATCGGTTGGTCTTTTTTTGTGAGGTCCTTGATTTTTTGAAGCGCCGAATTTTGATCTTCCGTAAGTTGAAACGGAAGGTTTTTTCGAACTTCGTTTGCGGTTTCCGATTCCGGCAAAGGCCAGAGAACGCGTTTGATTTTTTCCCTTTCCTTTTTTTTGTGTTCGATCAAAAGATTGAAGTAAAACAATTCCTCGTATTTCAGTCTGTATCTCGCGACGTCCAAAGAACTTTCATCCGTCGGAAAATGAATTTCACGATACGATTTTTCTCTCGGAATCAGATCTCTTCGTTTAACGATTTCGTTCGGAAGGATTTCGGGAATTTTCCCTTTCAATTTTTCTAATGCAAGGTAAAGAATTTTTCGAAAACCTCTGGAATCCAATCCTTCCGATTTTAAAGCCTCGCCCGAAGGATACAAAGGAATGATACGACCCGCGTGGATCATTTCCGGAAGTTCCGCCAATTCCTCCTCGGTTTCTTGTTGTTCTTTTTTTTGGGTGCTCGCGGAACTTATCGTATAAGTCGGTTTGATCGCGCTCGTTAGAATTTCATAGTCGGGATGAATGAGTTGAAATCCCCGGAAGTATTCGAGCTTTCCTGTGGCGACTAACGTGGTTCCGGGTTGAAAAATTCTTTGGAAAAAATTCACACCTCGAAAGAATACGATCGAAATCCTTTCGTTGTTTCTGGTTTTTGCCCCGACTACGAGCCTGGATTTTTTACCGTGGGCCAGATAAGCGTCCACTACTTCTACGATCAAGGTTACGGTTTCGCCCGTTTTTAAAAGAACGTTATCCGTAAGATTTCGATCCAAATATCTTCTCGGAAAAAAGTTCAAAAGATCCTGAAGAGTGGAAATACCGATGGACGCGAGGGCCGCCGCCTTGGAAGCCCCGACTCCTTTGATGACCGTCAGCGGTAAAAGAAGTTCGCCCTTGTGTTCCGATTTAGAGACCGAGTTCTTCATCGTTGATTGGCGTCGGAGTCCATTCCGGATCGGGAGTTTGAGGATTGACGTTTCGATTTTCGGCGGGAGTTCGCAAAGACGAAGAATTTTGATTCTCCGTTAAGGACTCTTCCCCTAAACCGAGATAACAATATCTGCATCCGTAAATTCTTGCGTGTCGTTTGATACCCGGAGACGGTGGTTCGGAAATGATTGCATATAAATATTCCGTTTTTTGCAAGTATTTACCGCAGACGGGACAGATTCTGGGTTTGGGGAGATTCGGATCCCAATTTTTACCGTAAACTTTTTTAGGATCTCCGTATTCTTTCGATACTCCGTTTTCGGCGTCTCGCTTTTTTTCGGACTTGTCGATCCTTCTCGTGTCCACCGAGTAAAGAAGATGAAAAAAAACCGCAGCCACTCCCAAGCAGAGCATAACGGTTAAAAATCCGGTCATTGTTTTAGATAGTCCTTAATTTTCGCGGCCATCGTGGAAGGAAGGCCGATTCCTTTGTCTTGCAATCTATGAGAATATTTATGAAACGAATACGTGTGTTGAGAAGTCTGAACGATTCCGTCGAAACAACCTTCGATGGATTCTTCCAACGATTGACTCAAAGGAATATTGGAAGCGATCCGTTGTTCGAATTTTCGTAGGAGTTTGCGGTTTACGCCTCTGCAAATCGAACGATAGAAACAGAAACGAATTAATATTTCAGAATCGGCTTGTTCTTTTTGAATGTCTTGTTCCAACTGATTGAGATTGATACAATCCACGATTTCGAGTTTATACGCGTCGGTATTGTGTTCGTAGGTGACGAGATTCATAAACAAATGTTTGAATAAGGAAATCTTATAACAATCTTCCATTCCACACTCGCCCATTTTTGAATTTTCACATTGAGTGTACATCACAATATCGGTGTCCGATTGAGCGGTCGCCTGACCGAAGTTAAGCGAACCTAAAATGTCGAACGCGACTACGTCTCCGCCGAAGTTGATCAATTTGGAGAATTTTTTAAAGTCTTCGATTCTTTCCCGAGAGACGTTGGTTTCGTGAGACCGGAAATATCTTTTTAATCCGGTGAACTTTTGGATGATTGGATTGTTTTTGAAACCTGAGATCGTCATTGGTTAGACTCTCACAAAATCTTCCGCCGACACCTCCGAATCCTGGCTTACAAACGTAACGGAAGGAACGTTCCTCTTACAATCGACATCCATTAAGAGGCGAATTTTGTGGTCCACCAGTCTATTCAATTTTACGGTTTCCACAAGCCCATTTTCTAAAAATATCTCCGAGAAAAATCCTCCGGGTTGAAAACCGAAAACCGAATCCACGGCTCCGAAGTTGGAAGGATTTAAGAATACGGTTTTTCCCTTTTTGATAATACCTTGATCTTCGTGAACGTGGCCCGAGACGACGAGAGTTGGGGCGTAGTCGTCCAAGTATCTTCGAATTCCTTGAGAACCCACGTTGCCGTAGTTTGGAATCTTATCTAAAAATCCGTAAGGCGGGTTGTGAATGACGACTATGTCCGGTTGTTCTTCTTTGAAAAAATCCTCAGGCTCGCTGTAACTTTTGCCGTTGCGTGTGTACTCGTGAAACTTAACCGCCAACTTTTCTGGAATTCCGGAAGTGAGGATCGGAGCGCCGCCGTAACCGGCAAACTTATAACCGTCCTGTTCGAACGTTTTTCTGTGAATGTCCCTTTCATACAAGGCGCTGTACTGAAGATCTATGTCGTAGTTTCCCGGAAGAACTCTCACGGGAGCGCGGGAATATTTTTGAATGAGGATTTCTATGAGTTCGTATTTTTCCTTCATCGTTTTTGCAGCTTGATGAAAGAGGGTTCTGTATTCTTTAGACTTTTCTACTATATCGGGACCGTATTTGTCGGGAAAACGGATCGCCCTTGTCGCATAATCATAAGCGTTGATCTCTTCTTTTTGATCTTTGGAGATTCGATACATCTCCTCTTGGATGGTGCAGAATTCAATGATACGATCGGTGCTGAAGAACGCTTTGTAAATGATATCTCCGGAGAAAAGATATAAATCGGCCGTTGTTTGCTGAAGAATTTCCTTCAACCCTCTAAGACCGTCATGGATATCAGTCAGATAGATGATCTTCATTTCAATCGATCCGGAGTTTTACCGTTTCTTTTACGTTACAATCTCATAATAAAAAAGAGAAGCTGTAAACTCAATTTAGAAACGGGATACGGAATGTCCAACCTTTCTAAAGATTAGTCTCTCCACAAAAGGAGAAGTGAGTCGTGATTTTCGGAAATCGGTTCGATTCGAATGTATTCCGGGCCGAAAAAATCGAGAAGAGGTTTGAGAATCGTTCCGGATTTTACAAATAGGAACACGTTACCTTTTTCGGGAATTACCTTTTGAATGGTGATTTTTCCGGCGAGGTCGGGAATCTCCGAAAGAAAATAATCCATGTTCACTGTGATTAAATTTCGAATACCAGTTAGACGAAGAATTTCGGGAATTTCCTCGACGATGGTTTCTAAAATCAATCTTCTATGAAATTGAAATACTTTCGAAAACATTCGGATGGGATCCAACTTTTTAGGGGTGTGGCTGAACAAACGAAAGGAATGAATTTGAAGACGAACCTGATTTTGTACCACTTTAACGGGTGTTAGCCTAACGTTGTAATCGACCGAATCCGTTTTTAAAAATCGGGACCAGAACAAACCTTGGATCGAAAAATGTCCGGTTAAAATGAGAACACCGTTTTCGGAATCAAACTCAAGAGATTCGAGAGGGTCGTCCGATTCCGCGATTTTTTTCTTTAGGATTTTATTCAGAGAATGGAGTTTGAGAGTGATTTTATAATTGCTCTTTTGGTTTTCCTTATCGGAAGAATGTCCCGTAAAAAGATCGAAGGGATTGAAACCTATGAGTTTCCTCAAATCGAGCATGGGAGATCAAAAATAGTTTGCGGGTAAAGAAGAGTAAACTAAATTATTGATTCCAAGTCGGGAATGACGATTTCGGAATCGATTCATGAAAGAATTTTTTTCGACACGAACCCGTCAATGAGGAGCTTTCATGAAAATCGGAGTGATCGGATCGGGAAGTTTTGGAACCGCGTTGGGAAGTCTTCTTGCGGATAAGGGATACGACGTTACTCTCTGGTGTAGAAATGATTCTCAAGTTGAAAGTATCAACCGCGATCACATCAATAACAAACACCTTCCCAGTTTTACTCTTCCTGAAAAACTAACGGCGAGTCAGGATCTAAGAACGGTCGTTCAGGGAAAAGATATGATCGTATCTTCTCCGCCCTCTCACGCGTTGACCGAAATTTTAAGAGAGATCCGGGAATATTTACCGGAAAAAGTTCCCATCGTATCCGCGAGTAAGGGAATTGAAAACGGAACACTTCGTCTTGTTTCCGAAATTTTCGAATCGGAACTTCCCGAAAAATACCACGCCTATCTTTCGTATTTATCCGGACCTTCTTTTGCGAAAGAGATCATCCAAAAAGTACCGACGATTGTCAGTATCGCTTCTAAGAATGAAGAGACCGCTCGTAAGGTTCAGGAGATATTCAGTTTTTTGTATTTTAGAACGTATTGGACTCCGGACGTCATCGGAGTGGAAGTGGGAGGTTCCTTGAAGAACGTGATCGCGTTGGCGGCGGGAGTCAGCGACGGTTTAGGTTTCGGACAAAACACAAGAGCCGCTTTGATCACGAGAGGACTGAACGAAATCACAAAGATCGGTTTGAAGTTGGGCGCGGATCCGATGACGTTTCTCGGACCTTCCGGAATGGGCGATTTGATTTTGACTTGTTGCGGAGAACAATCCCGAAATCGAACCGTAGGTTTTCGATTGGGAAAGGGAGAAACTTTGGAACAAATTCTTTCCAGTATGAACGAAGTGGCGGAAGGAGTGAAGACGACTCAGAGCGCTTACGAACTTTCTCAGAAGTTGGGGATTGAAATGGCGATTACGAACGAGGTTTATAAAATGCTTTACGAAGGTAAGAATCCGAAAGAAGTTGTGAAAGACCTTATGAAACGCGATCTAAAGAGAGAAGGCGTTTCAGCCTGATCGACCTTGAAGCTCCTTTCCTTTCAATTCCGTCTTTTCCTATTCTTGAGTTTTGTATGTTCGCATTCGATTGCGGCTCAAACCAAACAGGAATTCGGATGGGCGAAAAGTTCGGAAGGTTTTTCCTTCAATTTAAACGGAAAAACGGTTTTTCAATCCAAGGACGAGATCAATTCCTTTCCCGAAAATCTAACTCTGTTGGAAAAAACGGATTATCTCCTTTTTGCGGGAGAATATTTTATTCTCAACAAGGACGTACGTCGATACGAATCCTTGCTCAAGCTTACGACTAACGCGGAAAGCGAACTGGTGTTAGGCGGAATTTTTCTAAGAATATTCAAAGAATTGAATTTTAATTCCAAAGATTCTTCCCGTAATTTACTGATTCAGTTTTCCAAGAACGAAAGTTCTCCGTATCTCAAAGAGTTGGCGGAAGGTTTTGATCTTACGGTTTTCGAAAAAAAAACCTCCGAAAATTTAAAATGTTCCAGAAAGTCGGTTTATTATTCTCTGTGTAAAACCCTACGTTTAAAAAAATATCTTTCCGATTTTTCTCCGAAAGCCAAATCACACGAAAGGGAATATCTGAATTTAAACCGAACTCTGGCTCCGTTTTTGGAAGATCCCGAATTGAAGTACATTCCTTTTTTGAGTAACGTTATCTACAACATCGCGGATCAACTCGCCGAACTCGGACTTTCCAGGGAGTCGGTCCATTTTCAAAAGATTCTCATCATCTCCGAAAATTTGAGCGGAAGAATCATAGGATATTCCTATGAAAAACTCGCTTATTACTATCTGATCGGAGGGGATTTGATTTCCGCCGAGAAAGTTTTGGATTACATTCTCAAACATCATCCCGATTTGAGGACTTCTTATAAAAATCATCTGTATCTAAAGTTAGGCACCATCGCTTATCTCAATCAGGAATATAAGAAATCTCTGGATTACTATTTGAACTTGGATTTTTTGGAATGGTCCTCCACGATTTTAAATCCTTTTTTGGGGGAACCGATTTCCATCAACAGCGCGAGGGATTTGATTTCGATGGCGATCTGGAGATCTAAAAATTCCTTCAAAGCGGTGGACGCGCTCAAGTCCGTTTCCACTCCTAAGAATTTAACCGAAGACGATTTGTTTACTCGTCTCAGGATCGTTCAGATTCTGATGAACGACGAACCCGAGGTCGCCGGAAAGATGGCGACTGAAATCACTTTCCTCGCTCAGAGTAAGGGATGGAAACGAGTGGAATATGCTTCCACGTTGTTGAACGGATTCATTCATTATAAAAAATACGATCTGAGAAAAGCGATCATAGAATTTACGAAAGCGTATGGAATTTTAAAAACCGCGGACCCCGTTTATACGGAGGAATGGATTCGACTTACCGGTTTGTTTTATTCCCATAAGGAATCGAAATCCTTAAAAACCGTGAAGGGCGCTTTGGATCAAGCGGTCGCGATTACGATTCAGAGAAGGCCCGACGATATGCTCCTTCAGTTGAAGAATTATCTTCCGGTCGTTTACGGTGTAAGAGAGTTTACGGACGCTGCGATCGGCTATTATATCCTCCACGGTCATACGACGGAACTTCTGGGTTTTTTGTCCCGTTTGGAACAGAAAGAGGCGATGGGCAACACGACTTATCCGAACACTCTCGTTTCCATCATCGATACGAGCCGAAGGATTTCCTCCTTTCGCGGATTTTATCCCGGACCCAAAGAACATCTCAGTTCGAGTCGATCCGCAATTCGCCAAACAGAGGTTATACGACTTTTGGACGAAATGGATCCGTTTCGAAATCAAGAAATCAAAAAATCGCATAGTCCCGTATTGAGCGTTTTTGTGAGAGATAAAAGGACTTATATCTTTTGGAAACCCGGCGATTCTCAGGAATTGGAATTGAAGGAGATTCCTTCCGAGTCCGCTTCTTCGTTTACGGTTCAAGTCGTATTAAAATCTTTGATCGAATCCTTATATAAAAGGGACAACGTTCAGATTTATTTGAACGTTTCGGGAATGGAATCCTTCGATTATCTAAAGAAGGAATTTCCGGATATCGATTTTAGATTGTTCGCTAAATTCAGCAGAAAGGACGACAAAGTTAAGTCGGAACGCATTTACGTCTGCGATTGTAAAAATACGGACAACCTATCCAATTCCAATTTCGAAAAGGTAGGTTTCACTTATTTCGAAGGAAATAAATTGCTCGCCGGAAATCATTCGATGATGATTTGGAACTTGAAAGTGGAAGACAATTCCGCGGGAAGTTTAAACGAATATTCTTGGAGTTGCGGAGAGGAACAGATTCGTTTTTCAAGGTTACACAGACGTTATGATTTTAGAAACACTCCGCAGAGATTGGTTTTTACGAGAGATTCCTTGAGCGGTAACGGTTGGAAAGGAAGGTCCGAAGACTTTTTGGATTGGGTTTCTTTTTGGATCAATTCCGGAGTACATAGAATGTACTATATCAAATCCTTGGACTTAAATTCGGAATCGGACATAAACCTTTTGGAAAAACTTTCTCAGGAAACGAACGAACCGGAATCGTCGTTTCGAGGAATTCGGATTCGAAAACATATCGAATGAATGAAAGTTTGTTTTTTTCAAAACATTAGTTCCATAAAATCGAATGTTTTTTTCTTTTAAACGATCGACATTTTTCGCCAATTCAAAGACTCTATCCAGTAAGTCACATGGACCCCGAAGGTAGTCAGTTCTACATTTCAACGATATTCAATTTCCGTTCCTTAAACCCAAACGCCGGGTTCATCCTAAATTCACGCAATCCTAGATCCAATCTGATTTTTACACTCCCACAATGGAACTAATCGGCTTTTTTATTATCGTTCTACTTATATTTGCAAACGGATTTTTCGTTTCCGCCGAGTTTGCATTGGTTTCGATTCGTCCTTCCCGTTTGGAGGAATTGATCAAGGAAAATAAACCTCTCGCGCTCGTTACAAAACGCGCGGCTCAAAAACTGAACGACATGTTATCCGTATGCCAGGTCGGAATTACGGTCGCCAGTCTTTTGTTAGGTTGGGTCGGGGAAGGATACGTTTCGAGATGGTTGACTTTTCTTTTGGAAATGTTCGGTTATTCCACGAGCGAGGCGACGATTCACGGTTTGGCGATCACGGTTTCGTTTACAATCATCACGTTTCTTCATATTCTTTTGGGGGAACTTCTTCCTAAAACCATCGCGATTCAGAACACGGAAACGATCGCGCTTTTTATCAGTATTCCTTTATTCTTTTTTTATTATATATTTTATCCGATTACGTTTTTCTTAAACGAAATGACTTCCTTTCTTTTGAGGCTGATGGGAATTCAGGCGAACAAAAGCAGGATGTTGCATTCTCCCGAAGAGTTGATGATCATCATCGAAGAACAGAACAAACAGGGTAAGATCGATCAGGAAGAATTTCAGATCATCCAAAACACGTTTCAGTTTTCGGAACATCAGGCGAAGGACGTGATGACTCATCGTTTGAGCATCATCGGAATTCCACACGATACCCCGATGGACTCTTTGATTTCGATCATCGCCGAACATCATTTCTCGAGATATCCGATCTACGAAGGAAATACGGATAAGATCATAGGAATCATTCACGTTCAGACGTATCTTACTTGGTTGTCCAATTCCAAAAAGGGAAAAAAGGAAAAAGTCACCGCGATCATGCAAACTCCGATTTTTGTCCCCGAAGGTCTTTCGATCGAAAAGGTGATGCAGAAACTGAGAGAAAACAAGCAGCACATGGCGATCGTTATCGACGAGTACGGCGGAGTTTCGGGCCTTCTTACTTTGGAAGATATCATCGAAGAAATTTTCGGTCAGATCCGGGATGAAACCGACGATCACGAAACGGATCCGTTTCCCGCACAACATTCGGACAGTTTTGCGATCGACGGAGAAGCCGAGTTGGACGATCTGAAGGAAATTCTCGTAGGAGTTCAAGAAGAAGAAATCAAGGACATTCGTACGATTGCCGGTTTTATCCTCGGTCGTTTGGAGGATATGCCGGAAGAAGGTTCCACGATTCCCCTTCAAACCGGAACTCTAACCGTGGAAAAGATGGAAGGAAATAAAATTCTTTCCGTACGTTTTACGAGAGTCAGTTTAAACAACCGGGCTCAGTCTAAAAAATAAAATCGGAAACCTATGTCCAATCCTGGAAAAGAAATACTCATTGCGGTTTCAGGAAGTATAGCGGCCTATAAAGCCTGTGAACTCGTACGCAATCTCACAAAAGAAGGTTATCCGGTGAGTGTGATTATGACGGCGCACGCAACCGAGTTCGTCGGACCGATTACGTTCGAGGCGATGACCGGCAAAAAAGTTCGTATAAATGAATACGAACAGGGAATGGCTCATATAGACGCGAAAAATTCCGCGTCGGTGATCGCAATCGTTCCTGCGACCGCGAATATCATCGGCAAAATGGCGAACGGGATCGCGGACGATCTGGTAACCTCCACTTATCTTGCGGCGAATTGTCCGGTGATCGTAGCGCCCGCGATGAATCCGTTTATGTATGCACATCCGGCAGTTCAAAGAAACTTAAAACGTTTAGCCGAAGACGGGGTGATTCTTGCGGATCCTTCGGAAGGTGTGGTCGTTTGCGGAGACGAGGGTTACGGTAAGTTAGCCGAAATCTCTCTGATTCAAAAGTTGATTTTGAACGTGTATCGGGGAAATTCTTAGAGTAAGAGAAGTCGGAGTGGGATTTTCCAAAGCAATCATTACATCCGGACCGACAAGAGAATGGATCGATCCGGTTCGATATATTTCGAACGCTTCTTCCGGTAAGATGGGTTTTCATATCGCGGAAGCGATTTCGAAATGGATTCCCGAAGTTGTTTATATCCACGGTCAAGTATTAGAAAATTATAAAATTCCTAAAGGAACGAAACAAGTTTCCGTGGAAACCACATCCGATCTTTGCGGCGCGGTTCTTGAGGAGATTCAAGCGGATACGATTTTGATTATGGCCGCGGCCCCGGCGGACTTTCGTCCACTCGATAGTAAGGAATCAAAAATTAAGAAGGAAGACGGAAGTGAGACCCTTTTTCTGGAGCTTGTCAAAAATCCGGATATTTTGAAAACGGTCAGTTCTAAAATCGCCGAAGAAAAAATTTCCGGTTGTTGCCTGGTGGGTTTTGCGGCGGAAACGGATTTCTTGGAAGAATACGCCAGAGGCAAACTTAAAAGTAAGAATTTGGATTATATCGTCGGTAACTACGTCGGTAAAAACGAAAAAGGTTTCGGTGAAGTGGATACGACCGTGTTTATTTATTCCTCCGCCGGTAAGGCGATTGAAATCGGTCCGTTTTCCAAGAAAGTCGTTTCCGAAAAGATCGTCGAATTTTTGCGAGTCGAAGCCGAAAAATTTTTCGTGAAATTGTAGTTAGGCGGAAGTTTTGGTGAATTTTACGCCTCATCATTATTTGAAATTTAGATTAAATAACGTGAGCTCGGTATAACAAATGCGAAAGCGATTGAAGCGGAGTCAATAAATTGAAACGAAAGGCGATATATTGTATCACGTTTCTTTATTCATACGTTTTATTGGGACACATGAAGAATATGATAAAATTAGTGCTGAGGATATTTAAATGGAAATTAAACCAATAAAATCTACCAAGGATTACGATTTCGCTCTCAAAGAAATAGAAAGACTTTGGGATACAAGGAAAAATACGCCTGAATATGATAAATTAGATATTTTAATAACGCTTGTCGACGCTTACGAAAATAAACATTTTCCTATTGAGACTCCAGACCCAATTGAAGCAATAAAATCTGTTATGGAAGAAAAAAATCTCAAGAACGTCGATTTAGGTAATTGGATTGGCGGTCGGAGTCGGGCAACTGAGATTCTTAACAAGAAAAGAAAATTAACTTTAGATATGATACGAAAGATTAATAAAAAATTAGGGATCTCTACTGAAATTCTTATAAAAGATTATAAAATTAGGTAGTGCCGGCCATCCTGTGTAAATAACTTTCTTAGAACGAATCCAGTTTCAATCGATCCCCGAAAATAATCGAAAACTGATTCATCGCTTTTCCCCAATCTTAAATTGGCATAGTCCGTTTTTTAGAATATGATTTCAAAGCTAAATAAAGAAGTTTGATCGCCGCTTCATCTGTAGGAAACGAACCCCGCCAGTTTTTCTTGGTCTTGAGCGAGTAGGATTACCGATTCACAATAGGTTTCCCAATCGGTCCGTCCGGAAGCAAAGTCGAAATAGATGGATTCCAATAAGAGAAAAAACATAATCACCTCTTTTCTATAGGATCGAACCGAATTCGGAATTTCCTTGAGTTCTTTTTCTTGTAGAAGATAATAGGGGAGCTTCTTTCAGTATTCATATGTCGCTTGTTCTTTCCGAATCTCGGATTCGAATCCTAAAACAAACCTTGGAGTCCTCTAAAATACCCTTTAGGTCGGAAGTCCGGCTGGGAGTTTTGTCTTCGTTTAAGATCGGCGGGGTTTGTCCGGTGGTTGTCGAACCCGAGAATTCGACGCAGGTCTTGGAAGCGCTTTCCATTTTTTATAAATCCGAAATACCTTGGAAGATACTTGGAGGAGGTTCGAATCTTTTGATTTCGGATCATCCCGATAACTTTATCGTTTTACGTTTGTCGGGGAAATTTAAGGAATTTGAATCCTTAGGAGAAGGAAAATTTAGAATCGGCGCCGCCACGAACACGACGCCTACATTTCGACAAATTTCGCAATTGGGTTATACGGGGGCCGAGTTTTTGAGCACGATTCCGGGATGGACGGGCGGGGCGGTCATTCAAAATGCGGGTTGTTACGGCGGAGAACTTTTCGACTTGATTCAAACCGTTGAATTTTTGAGAAACGACGAAGTGTTCGTTCGTAAACCCGCCGAAATTAAACACGGTTATCGATTTACCGAATTCTTAAACGCAAAAGATTCCATCATTTTGGGAATCGAGATTCTCTTGAAAGAGGGAAATTTAGAGGAAATCGAAACTTCTTTAAAGGATAAAAGGGACAGAAGAAATTCTTCCCAACCTGAAAATAAAAAAAGCGCCGGTTCCGTTTTTAAAAATCCAAAAATCTTTCGAGAAGACGGAAAAGAAATCAAAGCATGGGAGTTGATCGATCAAGCCGGTTTGAGAGGTCAAGTAAAAGGCGGCGCTCGGATTTCTCCCGAACATTGTAATTTTATCGTAAACGTGGGCGCTGCAACTGCGGCGGACGTAAACTATTTGGTTGAACTCGTTTTAGATAAGGTCCATCAAACGACGGGAGTTCTCTTAACTCGAGAGATCGAATACTTCGGCGATGTGCCTTGATTTTCTTTTGCGGAGTATTAGATATTAGAGTTATGTAAAATAGAAATCTTTCTGATTCTTTTACGCCGATTCCATTGATTCGTAGAGATTTATTCTTTAGACGCGTACATGGAAAGATCGGCTTCGTGAATCAATTCATCCAATTTCTGAAGAGAACCGACGGATGTTCCCCAAGTAAAATGAAAAGGAGGATCGTTTGTTTTACATTTTCTCAAAAGAATCGACATCGCTTCCCGGAATCTTTTTTCGGTTTGAACGATTTTTTCCCGATTCTCATGTTGAACGAGAACTAAAAATTCATCCCCGCCGATTCTAAAAATCTTATCCGTTCCGCGAATCACGTAACGAAGGACATTGGCAAAATGACAAAGAACTTGATCCCCCGTTTTGTGGCCGTAAGTGTCGTTTATCATTTTAAAATCGTTTAAGTCGAGAAGAGCGACTAACGCAAGATGATCGTCCATTCTTCTGCCGGACCATTCATCCCTGAGATGATTTAACTTGTTACGATTGAATACTCCCGTTAAGGCGTCTCGAAACGCAAGAACCTTCGTTTCTTCATATTGATTGGAGTTAGCTAAGGAAATCGCCGTAAAATCCGCGATCGTTTGAAGAATGACTAAATCTTCCGGTGAAAAAGACGAGCCGTCGAATCGATTTACCAATTCGATTACACCGTAAATCCGCTTCCTGAAAATCATAGGGACTGCGATGATCGTTTTCGTTTCAAAGCCGGTTTGTTCATCCACTTTCCTGGAGAATCTCGGATCATTTCTCGCATCCTCCGCAAAAATCGGAGATTTTGATTGAGCAACCGAACCGGCGATTCCTTCCCCGGATTTTAATCGGATGTTCCGGATACGATTGAGTTCAATACCTTCCGCGATTAGAAAAAATAATTCTCCGGAATGTTCATCGTATCGCATAAGACTCCAATTTTCAGGACTGAAAAATAAACGAACTTCTTCCATTACGGCGTCTAAAACTTCTTGTTGTTCCAGAGAGGAGGTAATGATTTTTCCAATCGAGGAATATAACTTTATCAGTTCCGGTTTCGAGTCTTTTGGGGTCATCGGCGTTTTTTGCTCTCTGTCATTTTTTCCGTTTCGATACGAGCCTGCATTTTAAGAAATGAAACAGTTATCGATCAAGATATTTCCGGAAAAATCGACATATTTTATTTCATTAAGAGTATAGTATTACTTTAAGAACGGCTCCGTGTTTTGATCGGAAAATTTTTGAATGAACCCAAGATAGTCACAATGAGAATAAAGTACCGCTTTTTCGGGGAACGACCTTTGAGCGGCATTTAAAATCGGCCCCCAAAACGTCGCGTTTTATCGGAATCGTCTCGGATTGGAGGATGGTCTTTACGTTTCGGGATAAGTTAGGATTTGTTATGGGATAAATTGAGTATATTATTAAAAACTAAAGTTCTTCTTAGTCGGTTTCCTTAAGCAGAACGTCCTCGAATTCGGAACCTCTGTGCGGAAAAGCCTGTTCGTAAAATAAAGCCGCAAACAATTCGAAATCCTCGTCGATAGGCAAAGAGTTCTCCTCCCAATACTCGTTTCTTCGTTTGATCAATACGGAAATCGTTTCGTCTTCGAGTGAAAATTCCTCTTCTCCTTCGTTCAATTTTCGAATCAGCCAGTTGAGATTGTAGATCGTGTAAGGCCCTAAAAATTCCAAGGTGGCAATGGTCGGTTCCCGTTTCATCAGGGCTTCCGTATGAAACAAAGGGATTCTCAAATCGTATGCGTCCTTCGTTTTTAAGAAATGTTTGTGATTTGCCGAGATCGATTCCAAAAAAGGAAAAGTATTTATATAACTGTTTCGAATCAAGGTTTCTTTTTCCGGATGACGAAACATCACATCGAGTACGTCTATAAATTCTCCCTTTGAAATCGCCTCTCTTAAGATTGTATCCGCGGGTTCCGGTCCGACGATCGGATCGATTAACTTTACGAATAAATATTTTACTTCATAGGCAAATCTGGATTCTCTAGGAATGTAATATTCGATCCAAATCGGTTCTTTATAATATTGAATGAGTTCTTTTTTGGGGAGATCCGGAGTTACGCTGAGAGATTTTAATTTCTTAACGTCGTCCGTGATTACTTTTTTTCCCTCAACCCTCGTTCTGGATTTTTTGATCTGCCGTAGTTCCGACTTATTAAGTAAAGGTTTGGGTTTGAACGGCTCCATAGTATGTATATCGGTCCCCAAGAAAACGAATCTAAATCAAGATTCACGAGGTTAAAAAAAATACGCGATCCAGATTCTCAGGAAAAAACTAAAAGGATTCATCATTCCCGAATCGGCAAAACGAATGACTCCGGATCGATCCAGAATTACGAAAGACGGATACGAGTTGATCCTCCATTCTTTCAAAAAAGAAACGTTCGCCGGAATGATCTTAAATCGAAGATCTTTTTCTTTTACGTATCGATTCAGTTCCTCCGAGTTTTCGCCTTCTTCTACGCTGACAAAGGAGAAGCGGGAACTGTTTTCCAATTGATGAGAATACCATTTGATCAAAGGAAGATTGACGGAACAGACTCCGCACCAAGTCGCCCAAAAGTAAA
Source organism: Leptospira weilii serovar Ranarum str. ICFT (assembly GCF_000332415.1). GTDB lineage: Bacteria > Spirochaetota > Leptospiria > Leptospirales > Leptospiraceae > Leptospira > Leptospira weilii_A. The sequence continues at coordinate 22,843 of NZ_AOHC02000029.1, read as the reverse complement.
CGACGGTTACTTGATTTTCGGAATCGTATCGGATTCCATCGAAAGACTTCATCCCGTTTAGAGAGACGGACGGTTTTAAATCGGATGCCTTGAAGATTGAGAGTGCGATCGTAATCGATAAAAACAATAAAATCCAAAACGCAACCTTGCCGCTTTTGTTTAAGATTTCCTTCATATCTTTTGAATTCGTTTCTCTCCGGAAATGTTACATCCGATTTTTCTTTTTCAAAGATCGAATCGAATTTGATTTCCGAAATCGGAATACATGATCGTTATCACCAAAACGACCCAGATCAAACCGGCGAGTAATACTCCCCAATCCGAAAGAATCGCCTTCGTCGGGTTATGCCCCATATTCTTAATGTAGATGATGTACAAAGATCGAAAGATCGCATAAACTACGATCGGGATCGTATAAATCAAACGATCGGTTCCGAGATTCGCAATCGTAGACGGACTCGTTACGTATAGAACGTAACTCATCAACGTCATCGTCGCTACGATTCCGAGCATCATATCCAGAAAGCCGGTCGAATACTCGTCTAAAATTTTACGATGACCTTTCGCGTTTCCTTCCAAGATGATGAGTTCCCCTCGTCTTTTGGAAAATCCCCAAAATAGAGCGAGCATAAACGTACACAATAAAAGCCAGGAGGAAAACGTAACGTGAATGATTACGGAACCGGCGATCGCACGAATCACGAATCCGATGCTGATGCTCATCACGTCCAAGATCACCATGTGTTTTAAAAACTTACTATAGAGTATGTTGAATACGAGATAAAAAGCGACAAGGCCGAAAAAGAACGGATGTAATAGATATGCCAGAATCAAAGATAAAGGAAGAATGATCGCGGTGATAAAAAGCGCGAAAGAAGGATCCAACTTGCCCGAAGCAAGCGGTCTATGTTTTTTTTCGGGATGTAACGCGTCTTCTTTACGATCCAAATAATCGTTCACGACGTACTGGCAACTGGCAACGAGAGAAAAAAGAAAAAATGCCGCGATCACTCTTTGAAGGGATTCGGGATCGGTCAGCTTCTTAGCGAAAATAATGCCCGCGAAAATGATTACGTTCTTGATCCACTGATGAATCCGGAGCAATTTCAAATATTGTAAGAGCATACTCGGTTACATTCCTTACAATCCCTCAATTCATCAAGGAAAATCCAGGTTCTTAAAGTCGCCCAAGAAACTTGGAATTGTCTCAAATCTCGATTTTGTATCGGAATTCGGATCTTAAAAGTCACGTAAATTCGATTCCATTTTTAACGTGTGTTCGGCGGTTGAATTTAAACGTATGATTCGAAGTCGTTCAAAACATGGAAGAATCATCCGACTTGGATTTTCAATCCGTCGTCTTTGCCTCCGAGTTCACCCAATCCCGAATGACCCGTAAACGCGATCAAAAGAGTGAACGTTCCTACTCTTCCCATAAACATCAGAGCGATGTAGAGAAATTTTTCCACGTCGTTCGTATAGGCCGTCATACCCAGACTCAAACCCACGGTACCGAACGCGGACATCACTTCAAAAAAAATGGTTTCGATTCCGTGGTTGTTTCCGTTTGCAAGTGTGATCAAAAACATAAAAAGGACGAGGGACAAGGTGGCAAGAAAGTAGATTCGAGTGGAGATCGCCACCGAATTTTTGGAAACGTCCTCTCCCCAGGCCTGAACCCTCGCCTGCGGACGAATTACGTTTTTCAAATATAAGATTAATATAAAGAAGGTGGTGATCTTGATCCCGCCCGCGGCTCCTTGCGGTCCGCCTCCGATAAACATCAAAGCACAAAGAAGAACGTAAGTCCCGCTTCGGATTTCGGTTACGTCGAACGTGTTAAAACCGGCCGTTCTCGAAGAAACGGAAAGAAAAAAAGAATTGAACAACTTTTCCGAAAACGCCATTTTTCCGATCGTTTCGATATTATCGTATTCGATGAGTAAAATCGAAATCCCTCCGATATGAATCAAAACCAAAGAACCCAATACGATGATCGCCATCTGCATTCGATTCGCGTCCCCGAATAATTCTTTTCTATAAACTTCCAATCGTTCTTCCAACCGTACGGAAGTTGCGATCACGAAGATATACCAAGCGGGGGGATCTTCTCCCAATAGAACGGTCCTTCTCATCATAAAAGTTTCCGTCACCGCTTCTATTTTTCCCATAAACTTTTGTATGATTTCTAAAATCGACTTTTCGATAAAGATGATCACTGGAAATCCGATCCCGCCCATCACGATTAAAAACTGAACGATCAACAAACACAATGGATCTTTCGCCAAAAAACTCAGATCGTCCACGATGGAAAATCCGGCGTTGTTAAAAGCGGAGACGGAGGTGAACACGCTTAGAAAAAATCGGTTCGGGATTCCCGGAAGACGATCCGTCTCGGGCATAAAAAAATAAAGAAGAGTGGCGCCCACGGCTTCGATCGAAAGTGAAATATTAAAAAGGGATAAAAGCATTCTTCTTACATAAGAAGCCTCGGTCTTATCCTTTCCGGGAGGGATCACTCCGGAATGTGGTTCGGGTTTTTTGTCCCGCATTCTTTTTGCAAGGTGAGCGTCCGTCGCTTCGTAAACAAAGGAAGCGAGACGAGTACTCCTCGACAAACCTCGAACCACCAACACCCCGATTAAAACCGTAAACGTGATAATCCCCAAACCTCCGATCTGAATCAAAAACATCATGATGAGTTGGGTGGAGCGTTGTAGTTCGGACAACAAAACGGGAGAAAGTCCGGTAACACAAATCGAAGAAGTGGCGAGATACAAACAAATCGTATAACTCAGACGACCGGATTCGGAAACGTAAATCCCTAAGGATCCGATCAAAATCGCGGTCGCAAAACCGAGGCAGAGCGTCCTGGCTACGGATAACAAAAGAAACGCTTTCGCAATTCTGTTTACGTTTCTTTTGATGAGTTTAAGCGGATGCATGGTTTTAAAGTTTGAAAGCAGGTTTCAAAAGTCTAACGTACAAACGTCGTTTTGTCCGAGACGCAAAAGATCATCCTTTTTGAAAACCGTTCCCGGGCAAATGAAAAATGCGGTGAAACCTATGGATCCCTCGATTTGGGTTTACAAACCCGCCTTTTTTTGGAATTTGGTAAATTGGGGACTTTCTTCAAGCGCCCTTTACCGGTGATTTCATCGGAAGTATTTGCAATCTTTTATAAGAGGAATGGCCATGAGCACTGCTGTTGCCGAATTCAAACCGAGCGAAAAACTCATCAAAACCAGAAACATTGGGATCTCAGCCCATATCGATTCCGGAAAAACGACCCTTACCGAAAGAATCCTGTTCTATACAAACAAGATCCACGCCATCCACGAAGTTCGTGGAAAGGACGGAGTCGGTGCAAAGATGGATAGTATGGACCTCGAAAGAGAAAGAGGGATCACCATCCAGTCTGCGGCTACTTATTGCCAGTGGAAAAATCACACGATCAACATCATTGATACTCCGGGCCACGTTGACTTTACCGTGGAAGTGGAACGTTCACTCCGGGTTTTGGATTCTGCGATTTTGGTTCTTTGTGGGGTGGCGGGAGTTCAGTCTCAGTCGATCACTGTGGACCGCCAGATGAGACGTTACAACGTTCCTCGTGTTGCGTTTATCAACAAACTCGACAGGACCGGGGCCAACCCTTTCCGAGTCATCGATCAGCTGAAAGAAAAACTCAAACACAACGCCGTGCCGGTTCAAATTCCAATCGGTCTGGAAAACGACCTGAAAGGAATCGTAGATCTCGTCAAAATGAAAGCTTTCTACTTTGAAGGCAAAGACGGTATGGACATCCAGGAAAGAGAAATTCCGGATGATCTCAAAGAACTCGCACAAAAAAAACACGAAGAACTTTTAGACGCGGCTTCTATGTTCTCCGACGAATTGACCGAAGCCCTTCTCGAAGGAACTCCTACAGAAGAGATGATCAAAAAGGCGATTCGCACCGGCACGATCGAACTCAAAATGACCCCCGTTTTTATGGGTTCCGCTTTCAAAAACAAAGGAGTTCAAAAACTTCTGGACGGAGTTTTGGATTATCTCGCAAGCCCTGTGGACGTTAAGAACAAGGCTTTAGATCAAGCAAACAACGAAGAAATGATCGTTCTGGAATCCAACTTTGAGAAACCTTTGGTTTGCCTCGCATTTAAACTCGAAGACGGACGTTACGGTCAGCTTACCTACGTGAGAGTTTACCAGGGAAAACTCGCGAAAGGTATGACCATCTACAACATGTCGAACAACAAAAAACACAACGTAGGTCGACTTTGTAGAATGCACTCGGACGAGATGGAGGATATCGAATCCGCCGAAGCGGGTGATATCATCGCGCTTTTCGGAATCGATTGCGCTTCCGGAGATACTTTCACGGACGGAAAATTAAAAGTTTCCATGGAGTCCATGTTCGTTGCGGCTCCGGTGATCTCTCTTACGATCGAAGCAAAAGAATCGAAACACTTAAACAACTTGGCGAAGGCTCTCAACCGTTTTACCAAGGAAGACCCAACGTTTCAAACGCATGTGGATCAAGAGTCCGGTCAAACCATCATCAAAGGAATGGGAGAACTCCACCTCGAAGTTTATATCGAACGTATGAAACGCGAGTACGGTGTGGAACTGATCACGGGCGCTCCGCAGGTTGCGTATCGCGAAACAATCACATCCAAAGCCGATTTTGATTATACACACAAAAAACAAACCGGTGGTCAGGGGCAGTTCGGTCGTGTTGCCGGATATATGGAACCGATTCCGCTTGAAGAAACTCTAAATTACGATTTCGTAAACAAGGTTGTGGGCGGTTCGATTCCGAGAGAATACATCCAGTCGGTGGACAAAGGATTCAAAAGTTGTTTGGAGCGCGGATCTCTCATCGGGTTTCCGATCATCGGAGTTCGTTGCGTAATCAACGACGGCGCTTACCATGACGTGGATTCTTCCGATATGGCGTTCCAGATCGCGGGGCGTTATGCGTTCCGTCAAGGATTCAACAAAGCCAATCCTCAGATCTTAGAACCGATCATGAAAGTGGAAGTGGACGGACCCTCGGAGTTCCAAGGAGCGATTTTAGGATCTCTGAACCAAAGACGCGGTATGATTTTGAACACAACCGAAGAGGATCACTACTGCAAAACCGAAGCGGAAGTTCCTTTGGCGGATATGTTCGGATATTCGACCGTATTACGTTCTTCGACTCAAGGAAAGGCCGAATTCTCCATGGAATTTTCCAGATACGCTCCGGTTCCAAGAAACGTAGCGGACGAGTTGATGAAAAAATATAAGGTTCATCAAAAAGACGAAGATTGATCTTAGAATCAAATTTTATCTCTTAAAAAAGGGCCGTAAGGCTCTTTTTTTTATCCGCGTATCTTTTCGGAATACGGCTTCCTTTTTTTATTTTCCGCGCGTTCATCGCTTCCCGTTTCGAGATTTTCTGCCGATATTGAAAGAAATGAACCGCGTCCTTCCAAGTTTCGGAATTCTGATGCTTTTTTTATTTCTTTCCCGTATCTTTGCGGCCGGGTCGCAGAATCCTTCTTTTTACACCGTCCAAAAGGGGGATACGTATTATTCTTTGGGAAAAAAATTCAAAGTCGATTATCATAAAATTATGGAATGGAACGAAAAAAAAAATACGGATTCCTTACAACCCGGAGAAAAACTGAAGGTTCAAGGATCTTCCATTCGGGAAAATGAAAAGTCGACGAAGGTAGAAAACGAAAAACCCGTTTCTAAAAATATAAAATCGATCCCGGGGGAATCCGTCGAATTTTCTAAACCCGCTTTTAGATTTCCTTTGAAAAGCCGAGCTCCCGTACAAAATCATTTTACCAAACTCAGTTTCGCTCCTCACAAAGGAGTTTTGTTCAAGGCATCGAGGCACAACGAGGTTCGTCCGGCCTCTCCCGGAAAGGTCTTGGTAGTGAACGAGATGGAAGGATATAAGAAATACGTGATATTGGAACATAAAAACGGTTATTCTACCGTGTACGCGAATTTAAAAACGGTTTCCGTAAACGAAGGAGAAACCGTGGATTCTTCCAAGATATTAGGTTCTTTGGAATCCGGAAAAGGGCTTTACTTTCAGCTTAACCGCGGAAGTTCCGCGATCGATCCCGGTTTACAAATCCGATAACTCGGACTTCAAAAGATATGGAATACGAACTCGTAAACGCCTGCATCGTAACCAAGGATCGATGGATTCCGAACGGAAGTATCGTGGTTAAGGACGGCGTGATCGCTTCTGTAAACGCGGGTGGTCCGCCTTCCGGAAAAAGAATCCGTCTAAATCTGAACGGGCTTTACGTGTATCCCGGACTGATCAATGCACACGATCATCTTTTGAGTACGTATCTTCCGAGAGTGGCGCCGAGCAAACCGTACTTAAATTGGCTTCCCTGGGACAACGATCTCAAATCTTCCGTCGTATTTTCCGAAAGACAACAACTGGATCCGGAACAACTTTATCTTCTCGGTTCTTATAAAAATCTAATCTCCGGCGTCACTTCCGTTCAGGATCATATTCCTCATTTTGTGCAGGATCCGTTTGTGGAAACCATGCCCGTAAGAATTCTCAATCGATACGCGTTATCTCACAGCATTTGCACTTACTCCTTGAACTGGGGAGACGGACCCAAGGAAGAATATGCAAAAGCTCTAAAGCAGGATATTCCTTACGTCACTCGCATCGCGGAAGGATTCGATTCCGAATCCAGGGATTCTCTCAAAAATCTGCATAAACTGGGATGTCTCGGAGAACATACGGTTTTAATACACGGAATCGTGTTGTCCGAGTCGGACATCGTTTTGATCGCGGAAAAAAAAGCGCATTTAGTTTGGTGCCCGACAGCGAATCAGTTTTTGTACGAAAGAACGGCGGATATACGCGATCTGTTAAAACACGGAGTTAACGTCAGTCTCGGAACGGATTCGAGCATTTGCGGTTCGCTCAATCTTTTGGAAGAAATTAGGACGGCGAAAAAATTTTATCAGACGGAATACGGAGAGGATCTTTCTCCCAAAACGCTTTTTGAAATGGTTACTTCCAATCCCGCAAAGGCTTTTAGAATCGAAAAACAACTCGGAAGTATAGAAGCGGGAAAAATCGCGGATTTATCCATCTTAACTCGAAATTCCGAAGATCCGTACGTCAATCTCTGCGAATCCGATCTAAATAGTATTCGCCTTGTTATACGGGACGGAATTCCCGTTTATGGAGATGTAAGTTTGGAATCTTTTTTTGAAGAATCCGAGGTGGTTGTGGAAAGAGTTCGTATCGATCATATCGAAAAATATTTAGTTGCATCTCCGGGAAAGCTCCTGGAATCCATTGTCATGTCCCTTGGTTATAAAAAGGATTTGGCTTTTTTCCCCGTACAGAAAGAATTTGATAACTTTAAGTAGGTAATCCATTTGGCCGGTCCGATCATCAGAAATTATAAAGGCGGATCCATCATTTATTTTGAGAAGGACAAAGCCGAGGATATTTACGTCCTGAGAAACGGGCGTGTCATACTCACTTTCCCTGCGGTGGATACGGGACAAGAAGTCAAAGAAGACGTTCGAATCGGAGAATTTTTCGGAGTCAAATCCGCGCTCGGAAAGTATCCGAGGGAAGAAACCGCCCAGGTACTCGGAAGCGCCACCGTTCTCGTTTTTAAGCCGAACGAATTCGAACAATTTGTCGCCGAAAAAACTCATCTTATACTCAAGATGATGAAAGTTTTTTCCAGCCAACTCAGACAGGTTCATAAAAAACTCAAAGAAATCTTAGGCCAGTCCGATACGCGCAATCCCGCATTCGAATTGATGAACGTGGCGGAAGTTTTTTACAAAAATAACAATTTTCCGCACGCGATATACGCTTTTGAAAAATATCTGCAACACTATTCGGGAACGACTTACTCCGGTAGGGCCACGGAACTCTTAGAGCTTGCAAAAAGAAACAGCCCTTATCCTCTGAACATGCCGCCCTTGGTTTTTGAAGGAAGCACAAGTAGAGTAACTCCCGAAACGCTTCAGAACATCATGAAACCCGCTGTGGAAAAGTCGTCGATCACGGCGGGCGTGGACAATTCGATCACATCCCTTTACAATAGAGCGCACACTCTCGTAAACGTCGGAAAACACACGGAAGCGATGATGATCTACAAGGACCTTCTCAATAGAACCGATTTCAAATTCGATTCGGAAAAGAAGTTGGTGGAGAAATCTCTCTTTCAACTCGGAGTTTGTCTATTGAAACAAAACGATTTGGATAACGCAAATTCCTCCTTTTCGACTTATATCAAAAAATATCCATCGGGAGAATCGATCAAGGAATGCCTTTTTCATCTCGCGGAAATTTCCGAACTCCATGGAGACCGTCAGAGAGCGAGGATGTTGTACGGTAAGGTGGCTCTTCTGCCTCCTGAAAAAGACAGCATCTCCCAAAAGTCCAGGCAGAAAGCCAAGGAGATGAGTCTCTGATGGATCTAATGCTTGAGTCCATGTTTTCCAAATTCGGTCAGACGTACGAACCGAATCAGATCATCTTTTGTGAAAACGAACCCGGAAATAATTTTTATCTGATTCAATCCGGAAAGGTTAAGATCGTAAAAACCGTTCCGAATCCGACCAAAAAAGAAGACTACTTGATCAAAACTCTCGATATCCTCGAACAAGGGGACATCTTCGGTGAGATGGCGATCTTAGAGGAACAACCCAGATCCGCGACTGCGATCGCAATCTCCGAAGTGAAGGTGTTGAACTTCAACCGCGCTAACTTTGAACTTTTGATGACCAAAAATCCTATGTTGGCGCTCAAGATTCTCACGATCTTTTCGGTCCGAATCAACGACGCTAAAAGAAGACTTTTGATTCTTTTGATGGACGATATTCAAGGAAAGGTCGCCGACGTTTTTTTGATGCTCTATGAAAAGATGCACGCACACAGCGACTTTAAGGAGATCGTTCTCAACGTTTCTCAACACGACGTGGCTGAATGGTGTGCGCAACCTGTGGGCGAGGTTCAAAAAGTTTTAAATACTCTTTCCAAAAGCGGTAAGATCGAACTCTACGAAGACAAAATTGTTATACACAATATCGCCGACTTCCAAAGAATAGTCTCACAAAAACGGAAACCGAATTCTTAAACGCTCCCGTAGCTCAGGTGGACAGAGCAGAAGTTTCCTAAACTTTTGGTCGGAGGTTCGAATCCTCTCGGGGGCGCCAACCTAATGTTGGCGAGTTTGAAAGAATGAGTGAAATCTCTTAACTTGGGCGCCGGTCCCTGAACTTCAAACACATGCAACATCCAGATTCCATCCTTGCTCTTTTAAAAAAATCGGAAGAATTCTTAAAAAAGAAAGAAATCCAGAGCGCTCGTTTGGACGCGGAAATCCTCTTAGCCGACCTCCTCAATCTTCAAAGAGTAAAACTTTATGTGAACTTTGAACGGCTTCTTACGGAAACGGAAAAGAACGCGTACAGAGAAAGAATTTTGGAACGTTCCAAAAACAAACCCACGGCTTACATAACGGGTCAAAAAGCGTTTTACAATTCCGTGTTTTTTGTAAACGAGAAAGTTCTCATACCGAGGCCCGAAACGGAAGAACTCGTGGAAAAGATCCTACATGATTTTAAGGGTGTCGAAGACCGACAAGACGTGTTGGATCTTTGTACGGGAAGCGGTTGTATCGGAATCAGCCTGAAACTCGCGCGAAAGGATTGGAATCTTACGTTAAGCGACATCTCAAAAGACGCCCTTGAAATCGCCCGAAAAAATACGACTCAAATCCTGGAAGATGAAAACTCCATTCAACTTTTAGAAAGTGATTTGTTCGTTTCGATTCCTGAAAAACTCAAGTTCGATTTGATCGTCACAAATCCCCCTTATGTTCCTATTTCGGACAAAACGGAAATGATGAAGGACGTGGTCGATTACGAACCTCATCTCGCATTGTTTCTGGACAACCCGAAAGAATTTTTATTCAAATTGATCGAAGAGACCCGTCCTTATCTGAAAGAGAACGGGAAATTTTACATGGAAACGCTTCCCTCTTTGGCGGGGATTTTCGTTTCCGATTCGATCACAAAAGGTTGGAAGGAAGGAAGAGTAGAGAAGGACCTTTCCGGAAAGGAAAGATTTGTCGTTTTGACGAAATAAGTCGGAGAAACTATATTCAATAATTAGAATATATTTTCAGTCGAAAAGATTATAACGCAAAATGCAGTAAATCGCGCGAAAGCCGTCTTTCCAGCCGATTTTTTTACCTTCCGCGTAAGTTCTTCCGTAATAGGAAATACCCACTTCAAAGATACGAACGTCCGGAATTTTTGCGACCTTCGCGGTGATTTCCGGCTCGAAGCCGAAACGCTTTTCTTTGATATCGATGGACTGAATGATTTCTCTTCGAAACGCTTTGTAACAAGTTTCCATATCCGTTAAGTTGATATTGGTGAACATATTGGAAAGTGTAGTGAGCACCATGTTCCCGAGGCGGTGCCAGTAATAAACGACTCTATGCGGACGTCCGCTCAAGAATCTACTTCCGAATACGACGTCCGCCTTACCTTTGTAAATCGGATCGATCACTTCCGGAATTTCAAACGGATCGTATTCCAAATCCGCGTCTTGAACGATTACGATATCTCCCGTCGCGGCTTTAAAACCGGTTCTAAGAGCGGCGCCTTTTCCTTGATTGACTTCGTGAAAAATAATTTGATCGGCCAGTTTTTTAAGAGCGGGAGTTTGAAGAAGATCTTTTGTTCCATCCTTGGAACAATCGTCCACGAGAATGATTTCCTTGTTTTTGATCGGGATTTTTTTTACCGTTTCCAGAATATTACGGATCGTATGTTTCTCGTTATAACAAGGAATGACGATGGAAACTTTCATATTTACCCCAGGCCAGTGATTTCGGCCATCCGAAAATCCCGGATAATCGAATCGGCTCGTGCTATTATTTTTTCAAGAGCGATTCCGAAAACCAAATTCTGATACGATTCCGCGGCTTTCGGAAATTCTTTCTCGTCGACTTTGACGGAGAGAGTTTGAGAAACTCTTTTCTTTTCCGTACATTCCTGAACGGAAGTGATGATCCCTTTCAGAGCGATACAAACTTCCTTCAAAATATTCTGACCGTCTTTTTCCATCGCGCTTTGATTTCCATTCGCGTCCAAAAGAGCTTTAACGTGTTCGCCGATTCGGATCGAAGGCAACCCTCTTCTACTGATTCCCATTCTTTCTATAATGGCGATCATATCCTTGAAGATCGAAAACTCGGGAGTTCCTTTGAAGATACAAGTCAGAGCCGGTAATTCGGTTTCGGTAAAGGAAAGAATCGCGCCGTAAAAATAACGGATCTCCGGTTTTGCCAAAGGATGAAAATCGATCCTCTGATATTTTTTGAGTTTTGTTTCTTGTTCTTCGAGGATCTTATTGATCGTTTCTCCCTTGGCCGCCTGTTTTTTATCTTCCAGTTCCTTGTGTTTGGTTTTTAAGGTTTCAATAAATTGAATCTCGTCTCTGAGAAACTGGGCCAGGTTTCCTTTTTGTTGAAGGATCATCGTAAGTCTGGACTCGAACGCTTTCAGATCGAAAACTTTCGGATTTTTTTTGGAATTATCTGAATATTCCGCTCTGAGTTTATCCAGAACGGCTTTGATTTCGGAGCTTTGTAAGGGTTCCATAGGAGTGTTTCCTATTCAGTATCGGCCCATTTTCCCAAAGAGATAAGCAAAGAAGATATATCTTCCGAACAATACAGAAGCGCGGTTCTGGAATCCCGGAACATTTGCTGGTGATTGTAAGGAAGTAGTTTGATATGATTGTCGTTTTTGGTGTTAAGAACGTTCAGGGCGTTCAAAACCATCTTTTTAAGTTTTTGAACCAAACCGAGCATCATTTCCTGCATTTCCCAAAGAGTTACGAGTTTGAGTTTTTCGGCATCGGTACTTTTGGACTGTAGGATCTGCTTTCTGGAAGATTCGTATTTAGAAATGTAATAGTTAACGGATCTTGGATACGTGGTGAGTTCTTTGTAGTAGTTCAGAATCTGATCGAGTTTCTGAAAAAATTCCAAGTCGAATTCCCGGTTCAAATTACCGATGATGTTCTTATTTTCGGAAGGATCTCCCGTGACTTCGAAAATCTTCGAATTCTGAATGTTGTTGAGAACCGAATGGATTCTTTCCTTGATCTTTGTAAGTTCCGAAATTCTTTTTTCGATGGCATTTCCTTCGACAAAAGAAGAAGTCGAACCGTATTCCATTTTTAACGAGTGGCCGCCTAAGTCTTGTTTGGTGGCGGAACCTTCCGTTATGTTGAGATCCATTTTTCCCAAATCCAAATTTTCTTGGGATATACGATGATCCTTAACGGGTTTTTGAAATGTATTTTTTTGAATCTCGGTTTCCTGGATCGATTGGGCGGAATCCGGTCTCGGAATTTTTACGGAAGATTCTTGTTGTGTTTTGGTCATGATTTCCTGTAGGGAAGCGACCTTTTTTGCGGGAACCGGTTTTGTTTCTTGTCGACTAGGATGAGTCGGATGGGGAACGTGTTTGTGTTTTTCGGCTTCATTCGGAGATTCTAAAGTGATTCTCACGAATTCCGCTCTTCGAGTGTTTCGATTGAATCGAAGGGCAAAGCGGTTTCCTTGTTTATCGATAAATTTTTGATTGAGTTGGTTCAGAGAAAGCGCGTTAGGATCCACCGAAGCAATGGAATCGATTTCGATGTATTCGGATCGTTTTAGCATGACAGTTCTTCCTCAAACGGGATTTCACCCGGCGGAAGACGGTTTGCCGGATCGAATCCGTCGTGTTTGTCGAAGGAAGAGGAGTTCGATTTTCGATTTGAACGTAAGTAAAAATCCAGATATACGTTATACAAAATCTCTTCCATCAACAAATCAAGCGAGCGAAAACTATGGAAACAATGATTAAAAATCTGTAAATAAGAACTTTCCCGAAGGATAAACGAGACGGAAATTTTTTCTCTTTCAGTCGACAAAAAACACCTCCCGGAATCTTCGAAGTCTTGTAGAAGTAGAATTCCCAATTCTGCAAGTTCCGATAGATCAATTGCTTCTTCTTGAAGACGGGAAAAAAAGTCCCGATCCAATAAAATAGTCAAAAAAATATTTCCAAAACGATTCTGCCTCATTTTTGCCCCTCCTTTTGTAGCGGTTCCGGAAGTCGCGTCGCTCGGAAGGATTCATTTCTGTTATTGGTATATGTTAACCGATCGGAACCTTAGATGTGGGAACTCACACGAGGTCTTCAGTTCTTTCGAAAAATGTGGGAACTATTACATTTATGAGTTTAACAATCAAATTCATACGGAGGCTTCTCAGAAAACCCGTAATGAGACTGAATCTGTGGGAACTACCGCGTTTTTGAGGTTTTAGTAGAGAGTCTTAAAAGAATTCATTTGACAGAGGTTAAGGAACCGAAAAGCTGGAAAAACTTATTCGATAGGAAGTGTAGGCCTTGGCTAATATCAAGTCTTCAGAAAAGGATATTCGGAGAACGAAACGTAGAAATGCGGCTAATTCTCAGAATAGATCCAGGCTCAGAACTCAGGCTAAAAAAGTTCTGAAAGCCATCAAAGAAAAAGACCAAAAAGCGGCGACAGCTCTTTTTACGGAGTACACCTCTCTTTTGGACAAAGCTGCAAAAACAAATCTGATCCATTCTAAAAACGCAGATAGAAAAAAAAGCAGAATGGCAAAACGCCTCAACTCTGTAGCAGCTTAAAATAACGGAATGATAAAGGGCGATTAGCTCAGCTGGTAGAGCGCCTGCCTTACAAGCAGGATGTCGGCAGTTCGATCCTGTCATCGCCCATATACTTTCTCCGGAGTTCCTACCGTTCCTAAAACCTCTATGAATACAAAAAGCCCCGTATTCAATCATCCGGATCTTATGGTTTCCGTTTCCGGAATTCGAGGAATCATTCCCACAGGGCTTTCCCCCGAAGTTATTTTTGACGCGTTGTGTGCTTTCGGCACTTGGATCGAAGGATCTAAAATTGTAATCGGTCGCGATTCCAGACCCTCCGGACCTTATATCGAAAACATAGCCTTAGGTTTGATGCAAGCGATGGGAAAAGACGTTTTGCAACTCGGAATCGTTCCGACTCCGACCGTAAAAGCGGTCGTCAATCTTTCCAAAGCGGGAGGCGGAATTATGATCAGCGCCTCTCACAACCCGATCCACTGGAACGCGTTTAAATTTATAGGTCCCGGCGGATTTTTTACCGGAGCGGCGGATTTGGAACAGATTCTGGATACGGTTCGAAATCAATCGTATCGACAGATTCAGTACAAACCTTCTTCTAAAATCGTTTCCGGAAAAGAATGGTCTGAAAAACACATCGAGTCCGTTCTCAAACGAGTGAACGTAAACGCGATTCGAAAGAAAAAATACAAGGTTCTTGTAGATGCAGTCAACGGAGCCGGAAGCAGCTTGGTTCCTGAACTTCTGGAAAAACTCGGTTGTAAACCGATCCTACTCCATTGCAGCCCGGACGGAACGTTTCCCAGGCCGCCGGAACCGACTCCGGACGCGCTCAAACAAACTTCTCGCAAGATGAAATCTTCCGGAGCGGATATCGGATTTGCTCTGGATCCCGACGCCGATCGGCTCGTCGTTCTCACTCCTAAAAAAGGGGCCATCTCCGAAGAATACACTCTTCCTTTGAGTTTTCTTTCTCTCACGTTGGGGAAGATGCCTAAAAAAGCGAACCTGGTCGTAAATCTTTCCACGAGTTTTATCAACGAGTTCGTGGCGGGACAATACGGTGTTTCCGTTTCTCGTTCCAAAGTCGGAGAAGCCAACGTAGTATCCGAAATGCTTCGCCAAAAATCGACTTTCGGTGGAGAAGGAAATGGAGGAGTGATCGATCCCGCCATCGCTTCCTTTGGAAGAGATTCTCTTTCCGGAATCGCGCATATCTTAAACGTGATGGCGACGACTGGGAAGACAATCGATTCTATCTTGGAAGAACTTCCCGCAATTCATATGCAAAAAACGAGTTTTCAGGTGGCGGGAAAAAATCTCCAAGACATCTATTCCAAGTTCAGCGGAGAATTTTCGACCTTTTCCGAAGAGACTCTGGACGGTTTACGTCTGGCGTCGGAAGATTCTTGGATTCACATTCGTCCGTCTAACACCGAGCCGATCATCCGAGTCATCGGCGAAGCGAGGACCAAAAAAGACCTCAATTCTCTGCTGGACCGCGCGGGAAGTCTCATGGAGAATGCCTGAATATGTGTGGAATCGTCGGTTATGCCGGTAAAAAGAATGCGGAATCTGTACTGGTAGTAGGTTTGATCTGCCTCGAATACAGAGGTTACGACTCGGCCGGGATTGCGGTTTTGGATCAGGGCGATATTTTGGTTCGAAAGGCAAAAGGGAAGATCAAAGACCTGGAAGCTTACCTGCGCGAATTTCCGGCTCCGGGAAACGTAGGAATCGGTCATACCCGTTGGGCGACTCACGGGGAACCGAATCAAATCAACGCTCACCCTCATACCGATTCCAATTCGACCGTCGCGGTGGTGCATAACGGAATCATCGAAAATTATCTCGAACTCAAAAGCGGATTGAAGAAAAAAGGCCACGTATTCCAGAGTTTAACCGACACGGAAGTAATTCCTCATCTGTTGGAAGAAAGTAAAAAAAGCGGTAAATCCAACAAAGACGCATTCTTGGAATTGTTCGGAAAAATCCACGGTAAATGGGCGGTTGCGACCGTATTTGAAACCGAACCCGATCGTGTGTACTTTGCTCAAGACGGAGCCCCTCTTTTAATCGGAAAAGGAAAAGGAGAATACTTTTTAGCCTCCGATATTTCCCCCCTTACCAGAAACTGCGAAGAAGTTTATTACGTAAACTCCGGAGAATGGGGTTACTTTTCTCAAAACGAATTCAAGTTGTTTGATTTTGAAGGAAAGGAACTGACTCCCGTTTTCAAAAAGCAGGAACTCCGCTGGGAAGACCTGGACAAGGGCGGTTATCCTCACTACATGATCAAGGAGATCCACGAACAAGCGGGGATCTTCCGTAAAATTATCCAAGAAAGAATATTAGACAACGGTGAAATTGTTTTTCCGGAAATCAAACTCAACAAAGATGTACTTTCCAGAGTCAATAGAATTATTATTCAAGCGGCGGGTACGAGTTACTACGCGGGAATGATCGGCAAACACTATCTCGAGAATTTCGCAAAGATCCAAACCGATACGGAAGCGTCTTCCGAATTCCGTTATAGAAACCCGGTGGTGGAAGGTGACACACTCATCATGGGAATCTCTCAGTCGGGTGAAACCGCAGACACGTTAGCTTCCATTCACGAAGCGAAAGCGAAGTTCATCAAAGTAATCTCTCTTGTGAACAACGTAAATTCCACCATTGCGAGGGAATCCGATTCTTATATCCGGACCGACGCGGGTCCGGAAATCGGAGTCGCGAGTACGAAGGCTTTTACGGCTCA
Organism: Leptospira weilii serovar Ranarum str. ICFT; assembly: GCF_000332415.1. Classification (GTDB taxonomy): domain Bacteria; phylum Spirochaetota; class Leptospiria; order Leptospirales; family Leptospiraceae; genus Leptospira; species Leptospira weilii_A. The sequence goes on along the minus strand of NZ_AOHC02000029.1, from coordinate 6,351 downwards.
AGTTTTGAATCTTCTTTTATTCTCCATTTATATGGCCAATCTCAAATGGTTGATCAGCGACGAAGAGAAAAAAACTCTTATCGAAGAAATCAGATTACTTCCCTCTAAGATCGATCGGATTCTTGCGCAGGCAAGTAAAATCGAAGAGATGTCTTCTCACTTCACTACCGCAAAAGATTTTATCTTTTTAGGAAGAACTTACAATCATCCCGTTGCGCTTGAAGGCGCGTTGAAGTTGAAGGAAATTTCTTATATTCACGCATCCGGTTACGCGGGCGGAGAATTCAAACACGGACCGATCGCCTTGATCACCGACGAAGTTCCCGTTGTTTGTATCGCTCCCAAATCCGAAATTTATACGAAGATGGTTTCCAACATTCAGGAAATCAAAGCGAGAAAGGGAATCATCATTTCGATCGTGACCGAAGGGGATCACGAAGCGAAGTCTCTTTCGGATTATTGTTTTGAAATTCCGGAATGTTCCGAGATATTAAGTCCGATCTTGAACGTGATTCCTTTACAATTACTCGCATACTATTCCGCGATCGCTCGGGGTTGTCCTCCGGATCAACCGAGAAACCTGGCTAAGTCCGTAACCGTAGAGTAAGTTTATGCCTAAGGTTCAGAGAATTCTCATCGATGAAAGAGAGGTTCCTGTAGGTTTACGCTCCTTAACGCGCATTCGATCTTTTTCCGAGATTCGCAGCGGAATTTTAAATACGATTCAAAGAACGAAGGAACTTCATCCGGACGCGAAGATTTTTTACGCGCATTCAAATCCTGCGTTTCAAAATGCTTTCCTAGAAAGAAATCCGAAACTGTTTCCAACGGATGACAAGGACGTGGATTTGGTTTTATCACCCGAGTCTTGTTTACCTTGGAATTTAATCAACGGAACCGCAAAGAACATAGAAGACGATCTCGAACTGAGCAGAGAGGTTCGGAAATGGATTCGAAAACTCAAAGTGAAGTCGAATCACTTTCACGTTGTCGGAAAATCAAAACACTTACACGTTCATCCTTCCGCGACCGTTTATCCGGGAGTTGTATTTGATACGACCTCGGGTCCGGTGATCGTCGATAAGGACGCGAAGATCACTTCTTTTTCATTCATCGAAGGCCCGGTTTATATCGGGCCCAATTCTCAGATCGATAGCGCAAGAATCACCGGCGCGACGAGCATCGGTGCTACTTGTAGAATCGGCGGAGAAGTGGGGACCTGTTTGATCGGAGATTTTACGAACAAACACCACGAAGGATTTTTAGGACATTCCATTCTCGGGAGTTGGGTGAACATAGGCGCGCTCGCGACAACGTCCGATCTAAAAAACAACTACGGAATCGTAAAAGTTCGGGAAGAGAACGACGAATGTATCACCGGTTCCATCAAGTTCGGTTCCGTGATCTCGGACTATTGTAAGATCGCGATCGGTGTGATGTTGAACACGGGAACCGTAGTGGATTTTGGATCGAACGTCGTATCTTCTCGAATCGGCGGATATGTTTCTCCGTTTACTTGGGCGGAATCGGGGCAACCTTATATTCTGGATCTGTTTCTAAGAGACGCTCGAAAAATTATGGCGAGAAGAAACAAAGAACTCACGTTATCCGAAACCGAACTGATCCGCATTTTATACGAATCTAAAGTAAAAAAATAAAAATCCGGAGGGTTTTGTGGAAATCATAGAATCCAAAATACGTACGTCCTCGTCGGAGTATAAAGAGAATTATGAAGATCTAAAACAAAGAGTGGAATCATTGCGCGGACTGATTCGTAAAATCGAGTTAGGCGGCGGTGCAAAAGCGATCGAACGTCATAAAGGAAGAGGAAAATTGACCGCAAGGGAAAGAATTTCCTCTCTCATCGATCCGGAAACTTCCTTCTTGGAATTTTCTCCTCTGGCTGCGGAAGGGGTTTATCCTGATGTCGTTCCTGCGGCGGGAATTTTGACCGGCATCGGAAGAATTTGCGGAGTTGATTGTGTGATCGTCGCAAACGACGCGACCGTAAAGGGCGGAACGTATTATCCTCTTACCGTAAAAAAACATATTCGCGCGCAGGAGATCGCGCTTCAAAATTCTCTTCCTTGTATTTATCTTGTGGATTCCGGAGGAGCCTTTCTTCCGATGCAAGACGAGGTTTTTCCGGATAAGGATCATTTTGGTAAAATCTTTTACAATCAAGCCAATCTTTCTTCTTTAAAAATTCCGCAGATCTCTGTCGTGATGGGAAGTTGTACCGCGGGCGGCGCGTATATTCCTGCGATGTCCGACGAATCCGTGATCGTAAAAGGAAACGGTACGATTTTCTTAGGCGGTCCTCCTCTTGTAAAAGCGGCAACCGGAGAAATCGTAACGCCGGAAGAATTGGGCGGAGCCTTGGTTCACAGCACGATTTCCGGTGTTACCGATCATTACGCGGAAGACGACACACACGCGATTGAGATTACAAGAAACATCGTTTCCACTTTGTATCTTGCGGGTAATTCCACACAAAGAGGCGGGATCAGTTGGGAAGAACCGTTGTATCCTTCGGAAGAAATTTACGGAATCATCCAAAAGGATATTCGTAAATCCTATGACGTTCGTGAAATTATTGCGCGGGTTGTGGACGGTTCTCGTTTTCAAGAATTCAAAAAGTATTATGGAACCACACTTGTAACGGGCTTTGCAAAAATTTACGGAAAGATGGTGGGAATCATCGCAAACAACGGCGTTTTATTTTCGGAAAGCGCGCTCAAAGCCTCTCACTTCATTGAACTTTGTAATCAAAGAGGAATTCCTCTTTTGTTTCTTCAAAACATCACCGGCTTTATGGTCGGTAAAAAATACGAGAATTCGGGAATCGCAAAAGACGGAGCCAAAATGGTGAATGCGGTTTCCACTTCCGTTGTGCCTAAATATTCGGTTGTGATCGGAGGTTCTTACGGTGCGGGAAATTACGGGATGTGTGGTCGGGCTTTTAATCCAAGATTCTTATGGATGTGGCCGAATTCGAAAATCTCCGTGATGGGTGGGGAACAGGCTGCTAACGTTCTCTTAACCGTAAAGATGGAGCAGTTGGAGAAAGAAGGAAAAAAACTTTCCGACGCGGAGCAGTTTGCATTTCGTAAGCCGATCTTGGACGACTATGAAAGCAGGTCTTCTTGTATCTATTCCTCCGCAAGACTTTGGGACGATGGGGTAATTGATCCGGCTAAAACAAGAAATATTTTAGGAATAGCGCTTTATTCGGATCATTCTAAGAGGTTGGAAAATCCTCGTTATGGAATTTTTAGGATGTAAAAAAATTGTTTTCAAATTATAGCTCGATTGTTTTAACCGTGGAATGTGCGTTCAGTATGCCATAAAGAAGTTGTTTTCTTTTTTATTTTTGTTCCTTGTTTTTTCTACATTCCTTAAGGCAGAAACCATCTTAATGAAGGACGGAACCATACTCAAAGGAAAGGTTTCTTCTCAAAATGCACACAATCTTACCGTTAAAACCGAAGATGGAAAAAGCCAGGAAATTCCGAAAATTCGAATTTTAAAAGTCGTTTATAAGGACGATGTCTCGAAGGAAGAGGCTCTTCGAATCAAAAAAGAAGAGGAAGCCAAACTCGCAGAAAAGGAAAAAGAGGGTTTAGAGTTCGCCAAAAAAGCAAAACAAGAACTTCTTGAAAAAGAGAGTAAGTCTGTAGAGGCACAAAAGAAAGAAGAGGGACGTTTGGCTCGACTTCAGAAACGGGGTTTAAGTCCTTGGGATGTCGCATGGAAATCTGCGGTTTTTCCAGGTTGGGGCAATGGGTCGATGAAAGAAAGACGTCCGCGATCGTTTATTCGATCCTTTTTATAGGATCGTTTTATTTGGCCTATCGGGAAAAACAGATTTATCAGAATTCCGTGAAAGACTTGAATCATATGAATAACCCGTACGAAACCTGGATTCCTGTTCCTTCTTTTTCGGATCCAGTTGCGCTTTATCTCTATAACAAACCTTTTGAAGACCAGAGAAAAAGTGTGAACCGAAATTATCATAATTTTCAATTATCCGCTGCACTGATCGTTTTGATTTATGCTGCGAATGTTTTTGACGCTTATTTTTTTCATCCTCGATTTACAAATTTTGCCACTTCCCATTTGATTTTGGATTATAATCCGGTGGCTCGTCTGGGTTCCGATTCAACTGCAAGCATTTCAACTTCGACAGAAAGTCTCTTAAAATTTGGCTTACGCTTTCATTTAGAATAAGAGCAGTTTTTAGATTTTATTAGCATCTTCCACAGAGAAAAAGCAATTTTTTTAAAATTGCCTATATTTTAAGCAAATTGGAGACTTTTATTCGTTGGGAATTTTGCATCTTTTGTAGTTTCCATTCGATTTCCACCCGTGTTTTGTTTTGCTACCGAAGAAATGTGGGAACTCCTGCTTTTTAGAGCCATTCTTTCATTTTCTGAGAATTTTTAATTTATTTTTCAGTTGGTATCAATTTTGCATACAAGGGGTATCAATTGATTTGGGGATAAGAATGATTATGAATTGGACCAAGAGACTACTCTTATTACTCACTCTGCTTCTTCCATTTGTTTTATTTGGACAAGAGGCGGCTGTTCCTGCCGCAACGCCCGTAGCAGATAAGGGAGATACGGTCTGGATGATCGTCGCATCGGCCCTCGTGTTTTTTATGATTCCCGGACTCGCGCTGTTTTACGGCGGTCTCGTAAGATCTAAAAACGTCCTTTCAACAATGATGCATAGCTTTGTTGCGATTTTGGTTTTAACGCTTCAGTGGACCATCTTCGGATACAGTTTCGCATTTTCGGGAACCAATCCTTATTTCGGAAATTTTGATCTCGCTTTCCTGGCAGGAATCGACGAGAACACTTTGGAATTAACGATTCCTAAATACGTTCACTTTCTTTTTCAGGGAATGTTTGCATTGATCACGCCCGCCTTGATTTCGGGAGCGATCGCTGAAAGAGTAAAATTCGGCGGTTATGTAGTTTTTATTCTTCTTTGGTCCACTCTTGTTTACGATCCCGTTGCACACTGGGTATGGGCAGCGGACGGTTGGCTCTTTAAAATGAGCGCTTTGGATTTTGCGGGAGGAACCGTGGTTCACTTGATTTCCGGGATCGCGGGCCTTGCAGCCGCAATCGTTCTCGGAAAGAGAAAGGGAGAAGGCGCTCTGATCGCTCCGAACAATCTTACTTATACTTTGATCGGCGCCGGTTTACTCTGGTTCGGTTGGTTCGGATTTAACGCGGGGTCCGGTCTTGCCGTCAACGGAATTGCCGCGAGAGCGTTTTTGGTTACGTTGATTGCGCCTGCGGCCGCAGGTGTCGCTTGGATCGTAATCGAATACCTGCATACGAAAAAGGCGACCGCGCTCGGCGCCGCTTCCGGTATCGTAGCCGGTCTGGTTGTGATCACTCCCGCTTCCGGATTTGTAGGCGTTCAAGGAGCGATCATTATGGGATTTCTCGTAAGTCCCGTATGTTACGGCGCGATTCTTTTAAAAGGAAAACTCGGATACGACGATAGTCTGGATGCCTTTGGAATTCACGGTGTGGGTGGTGCGTTAGGCGCAATTCTTACCGGAGTTTTTACTCTCACTCTGGGCGCAGGTGTTGCAAGCAAAGGGGATCAGATTCTGGTTCAAATTATCAGTGTCTTCGCGACCGGAGCGTATTCTTTCATCGTATCGGTAATCCTTGTGTTTTTGATCGATAAAACGATCGGATTCCGTATTTCCGAGGAGAAAGAAATCGCCGGTCTGGATTCGGAGATCCACGGTGAAAAAGGTTACATCCTTTAATTATCTGCCGAAGAATTTTGAATAAGGAGATTCTATGAAATTAATCGTTGCTATCATTCAACCTCATAAATTGGAAGAGGTAAAAGCGGAATTGACTAAGAACGAAATTTACAGACTTACCGTAAGCGACGTTCAAGGATACGGTCAACAAAAAGGAAAGACCGAAGTTTTTAGAGGCCATGAATACCAAGTAAATCTTCTGAGAAAGGTTCGTCTTGAAATCGCCGTTAACGATGAATTTGTGAAACCTACCGTGGACGCAATTCTTAAGGCTGCAAAAACCGGAGATGGAAAAATCGGAGACGGAAAGATCTTCATCACTCCTCTGGAAGACGTGATTCGGATCCGAACCGGAGAAAGAGGAAGTTCCGCGATCTGATTCTTCTTTGAAATTTGGTAAATCAAGCCGGTTTATGTCCGGCTTGATTTTTAGATTTTAGAAACCTGGTTTGTGATCGGCTCTTGCCTTTGAATTTTACGGATCTAATTTTCTTTCTTGCTCAGAGTTCGTCCCAAATCTTTGGAATTGGGAATCCGTTAAAAGTTTGCGTTTT
>NZ_AOHC02000030.1 GCF_000332415.1 Leptospira weilii serovar Ranarum str. ICFT | reverse complement strand
ACACCTAGTATAATCCTCGCCACTCGAAGTGTGGGAACTCCCACGGAGTCTGTGGTCTTCTGCAAAATCCTAAAACCTAACCACTAAATCCTCGCCACTCGAAGTGTGGGAACTCCATACGGTGTCCGCGGTCTTCTGCAAAATCCTAAAACCTAACGACTAAATCCTCGCCACTCGAAGTGTGGGAACTCCCGCGGAGTCCGCGTTAAAATCCTAAAAATTTTCGATTCAAAGATTAAATCGTTGATTACAACGTCGATCCAAGTTCTTTGCGAAGCAAAGATGGACGCCTTGGGAAATTTGCCGAATTTACGTTAAAATAACCTGAGTTCGGCGAACCAATGCGAAAGCGATTGAAGCGAGATCAACAAATTGAAATGACGAAAGAAAACCGTTTTTCGATCGATCCATCAATTTGTTGATCAGAGCAGAAACTAAAAAACTCAATCTCGCTTCGCGAGATAGGTCCGGCCTGCCAAGGCCGGATTCGCCCGAACTTTCTTATACCGAATTTACGTTAAAATAAATTTCTTTCGTTTTTTCGTTATTGGAAAGAACTTATTTTGGAATGACCTTATAATCGGAGAATTCGGGCGATCCCGGTTCGTTCGAAAAGTGGCGCGTAAGAATCTGAGGAAGAGTAAAACATGAATTTACTTGAAAATTTTATGAAAAACTTAAGAGCTTGTTCCAAAACCGTTCTAGAAAAAACGCAGGAGTTCCCACAGAAACCGTCGCCTTTCGTTCATTTTGCCGTTCGGCGCCGTTTTTTCGCTACGGAGTTCCCGTATGAGTTCCCACGTTTTAGGCATTTGGGAAGGATTTTCAATCGATACTTCCATACAAACCGAATCGTATTGATTCTTTTTTTAGGAATCAATCTTCCGCTTTTTTCCGAATCCCCCGCTCTGGAATTATCCAAAACCGTCGATCCGGTTTGGCTCATCGTCTGCGCCGCCTTAGTCTTTTTTATGCAAGCCGGATTTCTCATGTTGGAAACCGGACTTTCCAGACTGAAAAACACGATCAACGTCGCGGTGAAAAATCTCATGGATTATATCGTCGGAACCATCGCGTTTTTTAGCGTGGGTTTCGCGTTGATGTTCGGTTTTTCGCACGAAGGATGGATCGGTACGAACCATTTCTTTTTGGAGGGTTTAAAAACGGGAAAGGACTTTGCGTTTTTTCTGTTTCAAGTCGCGTTTATGGGAACGGCGGCGACGATCGTTTCCGGAGCGGTCGCCGAGCGCATTAAGTTTTCTGCATATTTAATCGTGTCAATAGTCGTTTCCATCGTAATCTATCCGATTTTCGGTCATTGGACTTGGGGAGGAGGATGGATCGCTAAAACCGGATTTGTGGACTTCGCGGGTTCTACCGTAGTACACTCGTTAGGCGGTTGGATCGCTTTGGCCGGAGTGATCGTTTTAGGTCCGAGAAAGGATAAATTCAAGGAAGACGGAACTCCGAGAAAGATCCACGGACATAATCTTACCTTTTCGGTATTGGGAGTTTTTATCCTTTGGTTCGGCTGGTTCGGGTTTAACGGAGGAAGCGCTCTTTCGTTTACGGACGGAGTTCCTTTGATCATTCTGAACACGAGCCTTGCCGGAAGCGCCGGAGGAATTCTTGCGATCACACTTTCCTGGATTTTTTATAGGGTCGCCTCGGTGGAAGATTGTATGAACGGAGTTTTGGGCGGTTTGGTGGCGGTAACGGCCGGTTGCAACGCGCTTCAACCTTACGCCGCTTTGATTACCGGCTCGGTGGCGGGAGTTTCGGTCGTGATTGCGGCTTGGGCATTGGAAAAAATCCTGAAACTGGACGACGTCGTCGGAGCGTTTCCGGTTCACGGAGTCTGCGGGATTTTAGGCACTTTATTGCTTCCGGCTTTATCAGAAAATCAAGATATTCGAATACTCCCTCAGTTGATCGGAGTTTTCGTCTGTTCCCTTTGGGCTTTCGGATTGGGATTGATTCTGTTTTTGCTTTTGAAATTTACGATCGGAATTCGTGTGAAGGAAGAGTTCGAAGAAAAAGGACTCAACATCGCCGAACACGGCGCCGGTTCCAGTTGGATCGATCTCATCCATTCTCTCAAAGACCTTTCCAAAGGAGGAGGGGACTTGACTCGCAAGATCCACGTGGATACGGGAACGGAAGCGGGGGCGATCGCATTTTTGATGAATCGTTATCTCGCCAATTTGGGACAAATGATTTATACGATCAAAGAAAAGTCGACCGAACTGGAAGGTTCCGCATCCGAAATCACTACCGCTTGGGGAAAGATGAGTTACGGAATTCAAGAGCAAGCCGCAAACCTGGAAGAAGTCACATCCATATTCGATTCTTTTCGGGAGTCGTTTCAAAGAATTTCATCCTCCGCCGCGGAGCAGAAAGAAATCGAAACGAACGCGAAGAAATTGTTAAACGAACTCGTATTCGGATTTCAAAAGTTCGATTCCGACTTGAAACATAGCTCGGAAAAATCCGAAGAATCCGTCAAGACGATAGACTTAAGTAGAAAAGAACTCAATCATCTCGAATCCGATATCAACGACATCGGATCTTCCGCTAAAAAAGTGGAAGGTCTCGTAAAACTTCTCAACGACATATCGGCCAAGTTGGGAATACTTTCCATCAACGCATCCATCGAAGCCGCTCGCTCCGGGTCGGCCGGGAAAGGATTCGGCGTGGTTGCGGAAGAGATCAATAAACTCGCGTCAAACACGCAAGAGAGCACCAAAAAAGCGTCGGAAATTTTAGGAGAAATCCAATCCACTGTTTCACGCGGAAAGAACACCGTTCAAAACACGGTGGAGTTTTTCAAAAATTTAACGGAAGAATTTAGATTTTTGGCGGAGACTCAGATAACGATACGCGAAACCGGTTCTCATCATTCTCGTTTGATTGAAAGTTTAAATCGTTTGAACATTTCCATCACGAATCAGAGCGAGATCATCACGGCCGATATAGAACAAAGATTTTCGGAGATCGGTAACCTTTACGAATCGGTGGATCTTATCAACGCCGCGTTTCATGAAATTTCGGCGCAATCGGAAGAGTTAACCGCGACGGGTGATTTTTTAAAACAACTCGCGGGCATCCTCAACTCTCTCGTTCGAAATTTCAGAGTCGAACAAAACGTTTCGCAAGAACTGATTCCCGGTTAATCGAATTCGATCTTTTTTCGAATTTTTGTAAGTAAAGAATTGCAAAATTTATTTCTTTAAGAACGATCATCCACCATGCAATTGAGTACGGTTTTTTCCGATTTCATCTTAAGTCTTGTATCCGTTTTCGCCGCGATTCAAATCAAAAATGCGGCTTCTGATTCGAAAACCTTCGGCTTTTTAGGATTTCTTACGATAGGAATTTCCGCGGGTTTGGGAACGATTCACTTTTTAGGAATCGGGATTTTGGATCCGATCTATCGTTTTTGTGTGGGGCTCGCTTCCTTTGTGGGAGTGCCGTTGATCGGAATGGGTTTTTTTCATATCGGAATCAAAAAGTTGGAAAGGAATACTTTTTATCCGATCGTAGGAATATTACTGATCCTTTATATGATTTTCGGATACGTTTTTCCGTTTCCGCTTGTGTCCACGGTTTTAGGCGGAGCGGCGATGGTTACGGCCATCCTCGTATGTATTCGAAAAAATTCGGGTGGAACGAAGGTGGGGGCTCTTTACGGAATTTTAGGAGCGATTCTTTTTATTCTCGCGGGCCTTGTGATCGGAACCACCGGTTCTCGGGGACCGATTTTGAACGTGGATATTTTTCACATCGTTCTTGCTGTCGCCGTTTATTCCCTGAGTGTTTCTCTCAAAAGACTCGGCGGATCGATGAACGCGGGTTAAACGAAATTTTATGACTGAAAATGCTCTCAATCAAGCGGTTACGCTCAATAACGGAATCTTAATGCCGATTTTGGGACTCGGAGTTTGGAAAACCAAGTCCGGTAAAGAATGTACGGAAGCCGTCTTAAACGCCTTGGAAGCGGGTTATCGGCATATCGATACCGCAAAAATTTATTCCAACGAAGAAGACGTGGGAAGGGCGATTCGAGAAAGCGGGATTCCTAGAAAGGAAATTTTCATCACTACAAAACTCTGGAACGCGGATCAAGGATCGGACAAAACGAGAAAGGCGCTGGAAACAAGTCTCGAAAAATTAGGAATCGATCAAGTGGATCTTTATCTCGTTCATTTTCCCGTGACTTCCAAAAGAACCGATTCTTGGAAAGAATTGGAAAAAGCGTATCACGACAAACTTTGCAGATCGATCGGAGTCAGTAACTACACGATTTCCCATCTTACTGAGTTGTTAAAAAATTCCCAAATCACACCCGCAGTCAATCAGGTGGAGTTTCATCCGTTTTTAAATCAGATCGATCTATTAGAATATTGTAAAAAACATAAGATTCAACTCGAGGCTTATAGTCCGCTCGCTCACGGACAAAAAGTGGAAGATCCGAAGATCGTCAACATCGCGAAGAAATACGAAAAAACACCGGCGCAGATTTTGATTCGCTGGGCGATTGAACAAAAGATCGTGGTGATTCCGAAATCCACAAAAAGGGAAAGGATCGTCGAAAATTCGAAAGTTTTCGATTTCAAAATTTCCGAAGAGGATATGAAAACTCTGAATTCTCTCGATGAGAACTTCCGAACTTGCTGGGATCCTTCCGAAGTCGTTTAACAATTGTTATTCGTTTAACAAAACGAAATTTTTTCCGAACGATTTGGAATCGGCGTTAAAACCTATCTTTGCAAACGAAAGATCGAAAGTCCGGCCAATGGAATCGTTTCCGATTTTACGGATAGTTCATTATAAATGATGAATATATATCGGATTCTATTTTCTTTTTCGGAACCGATTTGTCCTCAATTTTGAGTGAAATCCTACGACTTTTTAAAACCTTGGACATAACTGCAAGGATTCCTATTTCGATGATTAAAATTTCCGGCCTGAACAAGGCGTTCACAACCAAAGTCCTTTTTGACGATTTACATTTGAGCATCAACCGAGGGGAGAAGATCGGTCTCGTGGGTCGGAACGGTCACGGAAAGTCCACTCTGTTCCAGATGATTCTCGGCAACGTGGAAGCCGACTCCGGTACGATTTCCGTTCCTAAGGGTTATAAAATCGGTCATCTTCAACAACACCTTCATTTTACCAAACCTACGGTTTTGGAGGAATGCGCTCTCGGTCTTCCCGAAGGAGAAGAATACGAAACCTGGCAGGTGGAAAAAATCCTTTTCGGTTTGGGATTTTCCGAACGAGACATGGAAAGAAATCCGAACGAATTCTCCGGCGGTTATCAGATCCGGATGAATCTCGCCAAACTTCTCGTATCGGCTCCCGATATGTTGATGCTCGACGAGCCGAACAACTATCTCGATATCGTTACGATCCGTTGGCTCGAAGAATTCTTACGGGAATGGGAAGGTGAAATCATATTAGTAACTCATGATAGAGGTTTTATGGACGCGGTGGTCACTCATACGATTGCGATTCATAGAACCAAGGCGATCAAGGTTCAGGGTGACACGGATAAACTTTACAATCAGATCAATCAATCCGAAGAAATCTACGAAAAGACCCGTTTGAACGAAGCCAAAAAACGCAAACAGGAGGAGATTTTTATCGCAAAATTTAAAGCGAAGGCGAGTTTTGCGAGCCGAGCTCAGTCCAGAGTCAAAAAACTGGAAAAACAAGGCGAGATGAAAGCGTTGGAACGGATTGAAGATTTGGAATTGTATTTCAACAGCGCTCCTTTTGCCGCGAGTCAGATGATTTCCGTGGAAAATCTTTCTTTTTCCTACGACGGTAAGGAGCCGTTTCTTATCGAAAATTTTTCCATCAGCGTAGGGACCAAGGAAAGAATTTGTATCATCGGTAAAAACGGGAAAGGGAAATCGACTCTTCTTAAAATTCTCGCGGGTGAACTCGAATCTTCTCATGGAACGATCAAAAAACATCCCGTTTTGAAGGAAGGTTATTTCGGTCAGACCAATAAACTCAACCTCAACGAAAACGCGACCGTAACCGAAGAGATTATGATTTCGGATAAGTCCTGTACGGAATGGCAGGCGAGAACGATCGCGGGCGGTTTGATGTTTTCGGACGATCAAGCTCTGAAAAAAATCAAAGTCCTTTCCGGCGGTGAAAAGAGCCGCGTTCTCCTCGGAAAAATTTTAGTCACTCCTTGTCATCTTCTGTATTTGGACGAACCCACGAACCATTTGGATATGCAGTCCTGCGATTCTTTGATCGAAGCGATCGACGAGTTTGACGGTTCGGTGATTATGGTGACCCACGACGAACTTCATCTGAGAGCGGTTGCGACAAAGTTGATCGTTTTCGATAAGGATACGATTCGAATTTTCGACGGTTCTTACGACGATTTTTTGAAGGACGTGGGCTGGTCGGACGAGGATTATTGAAAAAGTATATTCTTTTTATGGAATATTTGGATTTGTTGAACTAGGCGAAAACTCGAGTGCAACGCTTCCTAAACTCAATCTCACTTCCTATGGGTCGTTCGTAACTCAATCTCACTTCCTATGGGTCGTTCGTAACTCAATCTCACTTCCTATGGGTCGTTCGTAACTCAATCTCACTTCCTATGGGTCGTTCGTAACTCAATCTCACTTCCTATGGGTCGTTCGTAACTCAATCTCACTTCCTATGGGTCGTTCGATAGGTCGTTCGTAACTCAATCTCACTCCCTATGGGTCGTTCGATAGGATCGCGTTGTGGGAACGGACCGATTTTTCCGAGATAAATCCGGCGTTTTTCGTTTCGGATCCATGTTTTCCCACCGCACCGGATAAAAAAGAATCCTTAAAATTTCTTGCATTCAGAGCGGATCTATGTAAGATCACTCGAAAAATTTAACATTTGTTGAATTTAAAATTTCATCAACGAATGTTCTTGGAGCCTGTTTAACCTGTTCCCTAAAACGCAGGAGTTCCCGCATTTTAGGCGTTAGGCGGACAGGCTTTGAAGTAAAAAGGAGAATCGGATGAAATCGAACGTCAGAGTCTGCGTGGTAGGAGCCGGGCCGAGTGGAATTGCAGCCGGAAAAAATTGTGTTGAATACGGTTTGGACGTGGTCGTTTTCGAAAAAAACGATAAGGTCGGAGGGAACTGGGTCTTTAACGCCAAAACCGGGCATTCAAGCGTTTACGAAAATACTCATATTATCAGCTCCAAGGTTTGGTCCGAGTACGAGGACTTTCCGATGCCCGAAGATTATCCGGAATATCCGAACCACAAACAACTCCAGGCTTACTTCGAATCCTACGCAAAACATTTCGGAGTATATAAGAAAATTCGATTCAATCATACGATTCAAAAAATAACGAGAACGGCGGACGAGGATTGGAAAGTGGAATACTTGGACGCTTCCAAAAAAAAGAAAACCGAAATTTTCGACGTTCTTATGGTTGCGAACGGTCATCATTGGAATCCGAAGTATCCGGAATATGAGGGAAAGTTCACCGGTAAGTTTATACATTCCCACGATTTTAAAGGTGTTACAAACGAATGGAAAGGTAAGGACGTTCTTGTAATCGGAGCCGGTAATTCCGCTTGCGACGTCGCGGTAGAGTCCGCAAGAGTTGCAAATAACGTAAAGTTATCGATGAGAAGTCCTCAGTGGTTCTTTCCAAAGTTTCTTTTCGGAATGCCCTCCGATGTGTTTGCGGCAAAAACGCCCGGCTGGATTCCGTCGATCGTCAAACAGTATGCGCTTACTAAGATGCTTTCTGTATTACAAGGTTCTTATACGAATTACGGTCTTCCGTTGAACACAACTCTGGCGCTCAGTCATCATCCGACTTTGAATTCCGATCTTCTCGATTTTATCCGTCACGGAAGAATCAAACCTCGTCCCGGGATCAAAAAATTGCACGGTAAAGAAGTGGAATTTACGGACGGAACCAGGGAACGTTTCGATATCATCTGCGCTTGTACCGGATTTTGGACCACGTTTCCGTTTTTTGACAAGTCGTTTATCGATTTTCAACACGCGGAAAAAATCCCTCTCTTTCGTAAGATGATACACAACGATTATAAGAATTTATATTTCATCGGATTGTTTCAACCGGTGGGTTGTATTTGGCCGATGGCGGATTATCAAGCGAAACTCGCTTGTTTGGAGATTGTCGGAAAATACAAACGTCCCCAGGATCTAAAAACGGCGATTCAATACGAGATCGATCATCCTCATTTCACGTTCGGCGGAGGACAAAGGCACGCGGTGGAGGTGGACTATCACGCGTTTCGTAAGGAGCTTAGACTCGAACTTTTGAAAGCGGGCGTGGACATAGGTAAACCTCCCGGCGGAAAAAAATCTCTTTATAAAAATTTTTCCAAGGCCGCGAGTTGATTGATCGATTGATGTTGTCGGGGATCGATCGTTAAATGTCTTTCGTCTTTAAGGATCGGATTGGCCCGCACATCTCTTTCAAAAATCGATGTCGGATTAAATTTCGATACAAACCTTACCGAAATGTTTTCCGGCTTTTAGGCTTTCGAAGGCTTTAGGAGCCTCCTCGAAGGAATAAACTCGATCCACTACGGGTTTGATTTTGTTTGTGTCGATCGCGGCATTCATATCTTCGAAGTTTCTTTTGTTTCCCACGATGATTCCTTGGATCCGAATTCCTTGCATGAGAATCGGAAATAAGGATAAGTTATTGCTTTCCCCTCCCGCTAAAACTCCGATCAAAGCGATCGTTCCCCAAGGTTTCGTACTGGAAATCGATTTTTGTAAAGTACCGGCGCCTCCTACTTCGATGATAAGATCGGCGCCCTTCATGTTCGTCATTTTACGAACCTCTCTGTCCCAGTTCGTTTTTTCGTTGTAGTTGATGACTTCGTCCGCGCCCAGGGCTTTTACTTTGGCGAGTTTGTCTTGGCTGGAAGAGGTCGCGATCACTCTGCATCCCATCATTTTAGCGAATTGTAATGCAAAGATGGAAACACCTCCGGTTCCTTGAACGACAACGGTCGCTCCGGGTTGAATGTTCCCGTGTGTAACGATAGCGGTGTATGCGGTCAACGCGGCACAAGGAAGGGTGGAGGCTTGTGCGAAGGAAAGATTTTCGGGCATAGGAACCAAACCTTGTTCTCCGAAAATTCTATATTCGCAGAGAGTTCCGTCTAACGGACCGCCGAGTGTATTCTTTAACATTTCGCGATCCGGCGCTCCGTCCAACCAGGTTTGTGCGAAGTTGGCGCAAACCTTATCACCCGTCTTCCACTTTGTCACACCCGGACCCGTTTGCGCGATTTCTCCCGCTCCGTCGGAAAGAGGGATCAAGGGAAGTTTTTGTTTCGGATTGTATTTACCGATCGCCATCAGATAATCTCTGTAATTTAAGGACGCCGCTCTAAAACGAACGAGAACTTCTCCGTGTCCGGGAACCGGATCGGGACGTTCGGAGATTTTTAAGTTTTCCAGACCGAATTGATTTTGAAGTTCATAAACTTTCATGAATGTATTTTCTCCGAAACGGATCGGAATGTTGAGGCGAAAATTCTTTCTCAAAGAAGAATGAGGATTTTTTGCTTTTTCTTTTCCGTTTGTAGAGAATCTAATTTGGAGATCGGGTTTAAGAAAACAAATTTTTCGTTTTAATTCGATAAAGAATGTTCGGTTTATCGTTCGATTCGGAATCGTTTCGATTTCGCGGATCGAATGCGTCTAACAAAAAGAGAAATCCGTCGGACGTGAGGCTGCGGTTTTTCTGATTGCTCGCAGAAGGATTGTGGAAAAGCTGGAAATGGAATCCATGAGTAGCGTTGTAGAAGTTCAGAAAGAAATCGTATCCGAATTTTCGGAATGTACGGATTGGCAGGAACGTTATCAACTTCTCATCGAAATGGGAGACGAACTCGGAGAAATTCCCGATTCCGAAAAAACTCCCGAACGTTTGGTTCCCGGATGTCAGTCCCGAGTTTGGATCGTTTCCCAAGAAAAAGACGGCAGAATCGAATTCCAAGCGGACAGCGATTCTGCGATAACCCGAGGAATGATCGCGCTTCTCATTCGTGTTTTTTCGGGACGAACTCGGGAAGAGATGAAAAACGCTTCCCTCGAATTTTTAAAAGAGATCGGGCTCGACAAACACCTTTCGATGTCGAGAAGGAACGGTCTCTACTCCATGGTCAATATTCTTAGGAATAGTTGAGGCGAACGAGTTCGTTTAACAATTCTAACTTAAAATTTTCCCCAATTCCTTTGATTGTTTAGAAAATAATTCGACTGAATACTCCGCTTTCTCTCCGTATCGAATTCGAATTACGAAAGTTTAAAACAGATTTTCTGCATATCCTTCCCTCTACTTCCCCTTTTTTAATTTTGCGGGTAGTTTATCCCAAACGAGTTGATACGAATCTTGAATTCTTTTCTGAAGTTCTTTCAGAGAAAGAGTTTTTAAGTTCTCGCATTGAACCCAGTCGTATCGGGCGAGATAGGGAGCGGGAATGATTCCTTTTTTCCGAACTAAAAGTTCGGCTTCTTCCGGGCTACATTTAAAACAAATCGTAAACGGATCTTCCGTCATCGTCACACAAAACATTTTGTTATGAACGGAAAATGCGAGATCGTGTTCCCATTTGATATCTTCCGTCGCAAAGGGAAGGGAAAGACAGAACTTTCGTACGGGTTCGAAAAGCGGGTTGGCGGTTTTGATGGAAATCATGTTATATCACTTCCGGCCGGTTCGACAGTTCGTTCGGATTTTGTTTTTCGGGAGGAAAATGTTTTTGGAGAAGTTGCGTAAACGTTTCGATGGATGTAAGAATACTTTCCGAATAACACCCCGAACGAAAGCCGGTTTGCATCCGTTCACAAATTTCGTCTAACGTAGATTGTCCGATCTTTTTGTAAATTCCACGATCCGCCAAAAGTTCGATTTTACGATCGGTCAATTGGACGTAGATCAGAATTCCGGTGTTTTCTTCCGTGTCCCAAACTCTTTTTTCGGAAAAAAGTTCCATCGCTCTTTGTTTTGCGTTAATACCTTGGATTACTCGGAAAATCGGAAGTCCGCTTTCTAAAATGATTTTAATTTCGCCTTTGTGACGCGTTTCCGATTCGGCAACCGCGGCTTCGATCTTTTGAAGGTCTTTCCGGCTGAAATACTTTTTAAATCTATAGGATTTGGATTTATCCGTAGTGAAGGAAAAAAAGGAGAACACGGATTCCAACGTATGAATCCAAATCCTTCGGAAGTTGGAGGGTTCGGTTGTATTTTGCTTTATCATAATATTTAAATATTCTTTACCAGCTTCCGGAAGCTCCTCCGCCTCCGGAACTTCCACCGCCGCCGCTCCAAGAACCTCCGCCACCCGAAGAAGAACCCCAGGAAGAGGATGAACTCCAACCCGATCTCCCGTTTGCTAATACGAAAAACCAAAGTAAAATCGCTCCCGGTATTAAAAGCCAAAATGTGATCGACCAGAATATACCGATTGCCACGAAGATCAAGGCGCCGATTCCTCCCGAGATTCCGTTACCGAACGGGAAACCGAAAAGTTTTCCAAGGACTACAAGGATGATAAATGCGGTCACGAGTTTATTCGGTAGCATCGATTCTTCCGAGTTGTTTGCAGACGAGGAACTGGAACCGTCGATTTTTCCGCTTGCTTCCGGCAGCTCCTCTCCGTCGATTTTTGCGATGAGTTTGTCGAGCCCGTCTGAAATTCCTTGAAAATAATCTCCTTCTCGAAACCGAGGAATCATAAATTCTTCTATGATTCGTTTGCAGACGACGTCGGGCAACGCGCCTTCCAGACCGTAGCCGACTTCTATTTTCGTTTTATGATCTTGGATGGCTACTACGAGTAAAATCCCGTCGTCGATACCTTTGCGACCGAGTTTCCACGTTTCAAAAACTCTAACCGCGTATTCTTCGATCGTCCAATCTCCTGTGGAACCTACGACCAAAACCGCAATCTGACTTCCTTTTTTTGTTTCAAACGCGACTAACGTGCTTGTAAGTCCGGATTTTTGTTTGTCCGTCAGGGTGGAAGTTGTATCCGTAATTTGAGTGCGGAGCGGAGGAATGACCGGATCTTCCGCTTTCCATACTTCCTCGGAAAGAATCAACGAAGAATCTTCGGTTTTTATATTCCAGCCGGCCGTAATTGCAAAGAGGCAGAGGAAAAAGAAAATTCGCCATCGGAGTAAAATCATATTCAATTTTCTTAAAATTTAACTTCGGGCGGTTTTGAGATTTCTTTTTCGTTTTCGACCGTGAACGAAGGTTTGGTATCAAATCCGAAAAACTTTGCGGTGAGATTACTTGGGAATTGACGAATCGTAATATTATATTTTTGTACAGCTTGGATGTAACGATTTCTGGCAACGGTGATTCTATTTTCGGTTCCTTCCAGTTGTGCTTGTAGGTCGCGAAAGTTCTCGTTGGATTTGAGCTGGGGATAATTTTCGGCGACGACCAACAATCTGGAAAGCGAGGAAGTCATCTGCGCCTGTGCCTGCGCGTACTTTTTAAAAAGTTCCGGATTGTTGAGCGTTTTTTCATCGGCTTGAATCGAACCGACTCCGGCTCTCGCTCTGGTCACTTCGATTAACACTTTTTCCTCCTGAGCCGCGTAACCTTTTACGGTGTTGACTAGGTTCGGAATCAAATCTGCTCTTCTCTGATATTGGTTTAAAACCTCGGCCCAAGAGGCGGTGACCGCCTCGTCTTCTTCCTGAATCGTATTGTAGCCGCAGTTGGAGGAGGCCAAAAATACCAGTGTCAGAGTCGCAATCAAAAACGACTTAAGATGAATTTTCGTTTTCAAGAAATTGTTTTCTCCCGTAGAGATGGATTCTTTTACTCATAGACCCGGTTCGTAAACTGAAATTTTCATGTTTCAAAACGGAAAGTCCTCTTCAATGTCCGTAAAGTCGTTTCCATCCGTCGACGATTCGATCGTGTTTCCTTCCGGTTTTTTTTCCGCATTCGGTTCCGAGAGACTTAAAGAAAGATAATTTTTTCCGGTCGCGGATTTTCGAATCCATCCCGCGAGACGGTACGTTTTACCATCCAGAAGCACCTTACCGGTGTAATCCGGTTGAGTTTCTTTTTCCTTGGTCGCATTGCTGAAGAGACTTCCTTTTTTTTCTTTGAGTGTGTATTCCGCCATTTTATTTTCCTCCTATCTTTGAACTTCGATCCGCGTAGGTTGCGGCCGATCCGTTTTTAGGCAGCCTCGGGTTGGTTTCGATGCGCTTCTTTTTCTAAGGCTCTTTTGCGGATTTCTTCGATCAGTTGATCGGCGAGAATTTCCGCGATCGCTTCTATCCTTTCGTCCATCCATTCCGAATTTTGCATGTTATTTACCTCTCAATCTGAATCTAAGGATACGACGGACCCCGGACAAAAAAAGGGCCAATGAAGATTTAAGAAATAAATTCGGATTATTTTTTTTAAAGGAGTGGGGCGGCTCCGGCCTTGGGCTTTGCCCAAGGCCGGACCGGGCTCTTCGTTTCAATCTGCAAAGCAACATGAAATTCGATCGAAACGAAAAGAATTTTACTAAGAGCATGTTGCATTGCAGTATTTCCACTCCGATCCCTTCCGCAGGACCATAAGGATATTTTCAATGTCGATCCGTTGATTTCGATGCCCGGAAACTCGGGATTTTTCTTCCTTTTCCAGACTCTTACGCATTACGAAAACGTAATCGCAAAAAACATCGTGATTGTAGGGGCGCCTAACGTGCCTTCGATCGATTCGGATACGATCCCGGCGAAAACTCCCGTTTCTACGGCTTTTGACGTTATGCGCCATTTCTTATAAAGAACGGGTTCCGTTGGGGTTGGAGCCGAATCTACTTAGAACTTGTCCGCCAACCGTCCGATTTTATCGGAATGGCCGCAAATCTTTGCGATTGTTTTAAGTTTTGGGACAGGCTCTGATCAGCCGGACATCCTTTTCAGTTCGGCTTCCAACTTGTCGAAGTTTTGTTCGTTTCCTTCTATCACATACTTCTCGGCTTTTTCAAATTCTTGAAGAGATTCAAAAAGCATACGGAAGGTCACCTTTGTCCTGTTAGATGATTCTTCCTCGAAAGTCGCGGTGACTCTAAAAACGTGTCCGGAAATATGATCGAAAACGAGCCGTTCCGGTTTTAGGATTTCTACGAAAACGCTGTGATTCGGGTGATCCGTACCGTCGGGACCGTGCATTGTAAAACGCCAGTTACCTCCCGGTTTTAAATCGAACTCGTAAAACGTGTTCGTAAAACCTTTCGGTCCCCACCAGAGCTGCAAGTGAACCGGATCGGTCCACGCTTTGAAAACGAGTTCTTTAGGCGCGTTCACCACACGAACGCTCACGACTTCCCGATCCGAAACGGTTGTATCATTCTCTTGACGGTTCATGAAATTTCCCCTTTGGATCGGCTTAAAAATAGTTTCAGCCGATCCGACATATCCATTCTCCTAATTTAAATCCGGCAAAATTGTAAACTCTGAATTCTTCTTCGACTGTGTTGAAAGAAATACGAAACCTTAAAACTCGGACAAATACGCTTCCAGTCGATCAAACGAGTTCGCGCTGAGTATTAAAAATTCGTGATATACGAAAACTCGGGAACGGTTGTGGGATAACTTTTTTCGGTCACCTTTATTTCCCTTCCGCGATCGTTTTTAAATTGTTCAATCCTTTTTCAAAATCGGTTCCGATCATACGATCCATATCGTAGAAAAGTCCCATCACTTTGGAGATAAGCGCGTTGGGACCGTACATCGCCCAGGTTACATGAGTTGCTCCGTCTTTATGAGAGAGAGTGAATTCCGCCATATTGTGGGCTTCGAACGGATCTAAAAAATCCAACTTCATCGTGACCTTAGAGGGAGAATTCGATTCGATGATTTCCATACGACCTTTTCCGACGTCGCTGTTTCCTTCCCATTCATAGACGGTTCCGACTCCGGAAGCCGTTCCGCTATAGGATCTTTTCATAGAGGGATCCAGTTTTTCCCAAGGAGACCAGGAAGCCCAGTTATGATAGTCGTTGATGAGAGCGTAAACCTTTTCGGGTTGCGCGTTCATGCTCAGGGTTCTTTCGTAACGGAAGGTGTTCGGTTTGGTGGAAGCGACGGCGAGTACACCGGCGACGAAAAGGGCGAGTAATCCGAACGCCGCGAGAACGATCGTTTTAAATTTAGACATAAGATTCTCCTAATATAGTTTTTAACCTTTTTTTTGTTTTGCCAAGTATTCGACCAGACGATCCATCGTTTGATTGAGACCTTCGACCGCTCCGTATTTTTCGACGGTTTCGTTGCGTTGTTCCGCCGTTTTGAAAAGCATCGTCATATCCAGAGTGGTTTTTCCGTTTTGTTCCATAAAGAGTACGGTAACGTGAAAATCTCCCGGATGGTCTTCCTTATCGGAGCCGTGTTTATAAACGAGTTTTTCCGGACGGATGACTTCGAGAAAGACGATCAAATTGGGATAATCCGTACCGTCGGGACCGTGCATCACGAACTTACAGACGCCTCCGGGCCTGATGTCCATCGTTTCAAACGTGTTTGTAAAACCTCTCGGTCCCCACCAATGGACGATATGTTCCGGTTCCGTCCACATTCTAAAAACGAGATCTCTGGGCGCGTCAAAGGATCGGGTAGTACGAATCTCTCTGTTTGCGGTCGTAGTATTTGTTGCGTTCATCGTTGACTCCAAGGATGGAATTTTAAATCCGTTTTATTTTGAAACGTAAAAAACGATCTAGGTTATATATAAAATATTATTTTTTATGAATATTCAATATATCAAATTTGCCCTAAGGTTACCCGGGTTATTTTGTCGTCGAACTTCGGCTTTCCTTTTTTTTGAACTTTTACCGATTCAATATAACGGAGTGCCGTCAATTTGAAAACAAACCCCCGTTTAGACGCAGAATTTCGGACATTCATTTTATAGTTCTCAGTAGGACAAATTTTATTCGTATCGACTACTTTAAGATCCCTTCCAATTTATCGAGAGATTCGTTCCAACTGACGTTCGTCATCTCTCTTATCTCACCGGAGGGAATTCCCGAATGACGTAAGGTCATTTTCGTTTTCCCTTGATGGTTTTCGAAAATGAGAGTCACTAAAAGAGATTCGGGCCAATCGCCTTCAATTCCGTATTCGGAGGCGGGAACGGGATTGCCGTCTTTGTCCGCAAAACTATCCGTTTGAACGATCTTTTCGGGTATTACAATTTCCTTATAAACGCCTGTGGACCAAAATTCCTGTCCGTCCGGAGCGCGCATGCATAAGAGATATTTGCCGTTCACTCGAAAATCGATCTTGCAGACCGGGGAAGTAAAATCCTTCGGCCCCCACCATCTTACCGTTTGTTCCGGAATCGTCCAAGCGTCGAAGACCGTTTCTCGCGGCGCGTTGAAAATTCGAGTGATGACCAATTCGTCGTTCGTTTGATTCGTATTCGCCATTTTATTTTCCTACCTCTTTTATTTTTCGATTTTGGAACATCGACATTCGATTTATTAAAAAAGAATATTCCTAAATTTTAATTTTATTATAGATGCCAAACCCCCTCCAGTCTTCTGCTTGCGGGACGTAAGGCCCAAGACAAAGCCACTAAAACGAGAGCGACCATGGGAAGAATCGCGTGAATCGTTTCGGTTCCGGCGGCTACGTTAGAGACCGTCGCGGCGGTGAGATTAAAAAACATTCCCGCGTAAGCCCATTCTTTCAGAAGAGGAAAACGAGGAACTGTGATCGCGATCGCTCCGAGCAGCTTCCAAACTCCGAGAAGACTTATAAAATACATTGGATAACCGAGTTGGGCCATACCCGCCACAACTTCCGGGCCTCGGCTGAAGTAAGCATAACTTGCAAACGCGTAGTTAGCCGCCGTCAAAGCGGTTACGATCCAATAGCTGACGATTTTAATTTTTTCCTGATTCATGATCCGTTTTCCTTTTTTTGATTGGTTTCTTTTTGCTGGAGTTCCCGCAAATATTCGTCGAGACGATCGAGGCGTGTTTCCCAAATCTGTCGATATTCATCGATCCAGTCCGCCGCCTCTTTCAAAGGTCCCGCTTCCAGTCGGGAAGGTCTCCACTGAGCTTCTCGACCACGGGAAATGAGCCCCGCTCTTTCCAACACCTTGAGATGTTTTGTGATGGCCGGTAAACTCATCGCAAAGGGTTCCGCAAGCTGCTTTACGCTGACCTCTCCATACCGAAGAGTAGCCAGAATTTTGCGGCGGGTCGGGTCCGCTAAAGCCGCAAAAGTAAGGCTAAGATGGTCTGTTTTTGCTTCTTGTTGAACCATATGGTTAATTAACCTAAAGGTTAAATTGCCTCATTCTCAATTTTCTGTCAAGCCGCTTTCGTACAAAAAAGATTGGAGTCGGTGTGGCAAAAAGGGAGAATTTAGAAAATATATCCGAAAAAATAGGGACGTCTACCGGAATCCTTTGTTTTTCCAACAAATGAATGGGAATTTGGGTTCAAGGAATCCCAAATCCACTAGGGAAGTGTGGGAACTCTTACGGTTTTATTTGCAAAACCCTAAAACCTCCTAGCCACTAAATCCTCTCCACTCGAAGTGTGGGAACTCATACGGTTTTATTTGCAAAACCCTAAAACCTAGCCACTAAATCCTCTCTACTCGAAGTGTGGGAACTCCCACGTTTCCCCGTTTTGAGGTGTTGTTTTTAGTGGCTAAGATTTACAAGGTCAAACGAATATTTATGGATCGGTGTAACCGATGCGAAAGCGATGGAAGCGGAATCAACAAATTGAAATGGCGAAAGATTTACGTTTTTAGAGCGATCTATCAATTTGTGGATTGGAGCTGAAAGCGAACAACTCAGCGTCTCGCTTCTACGGTCGCTCGACGGGTCGGTCGCAACTTTTGCTATGAAATTCGCGAGTTGCGGAGCGACCCAGGAAACTCAGTGAACGCCTTCCTATGGGTCGGCGTTCAGGGAGCGAACGCACTCGAGTTTCTGATTCGCCCAAAATTTTTTAGACCGAACTTATCACTATCTTAGGATCGAGGCAATTATGAACTCACAATCAAAAGAATTTACCTACGAGATCCCGGTTCTTTGGAGCCAGTGTGATCCCAATGGACATCTCAATGTCGGAA
The DNA here is from genome assembly GCF_000332415.1 of Leptospira weilii serovar Ranarum str. ICFT. Taxonomy (GTDB): domain Bacteria; phylum Spirochaetota; class Leptospiria; order Leptospirales; family Leptospiraceae; genus Leptospira; species Leptospira weilii_A. The sequence continues at coordinate 35,828 of NZ_AOHC02000030.1, read as the reverse complement.
ACTTTCAGGTTTTTCTCCACGAAGGGAGAATGGTGGCTTTGGAAGAAGCGGGTTTCAGTTATTCTAAATTGAGGGAAGAAAATGTAGGTCCGATGATTCTCAGATCGGAAACCGATTACAAGGCGGAGGTCCGATATCCGGAGGCCATCTTTGTAGTTACGACCTTTGGAGAATTGGAAGGTTCTCGTTGTAAAATCTTTCAGAAACTCATACGAAAATCGGACCATAAAATCGCTTGCGAATCCGTTGCTTCTTGTATCCTATTTGATTTTTCTAAAAAGAGACCTTGGAAGTATCCGGAAGCGCTGGCGATCGGATTGGGTTTTCAATGAACTTTTCCGAAAAAAAAGTAGCGCGGTTTTTTTACGGAGCGTCCACCGCGAGCGAGCAGCTCACAGCATAGTTGTGAAATCAACGCGATCCGTAGGAAGCGTTGTGTTTTAGTTTCCCATTGATTTTGGGTGGGGGAGGAAACTCGATTTGGCTCCCAACGAAGTTGGGAAACCGCGCTTGAACTAAAGTGTTGCTTTCGTATTGGTTACGCCGAACTCACGTTCCATTGAGTCCGTATCTTTTTGCAAAGGACGTCGAACAACTTGCAAAATTTATAATACAATACGGAGTACGGCGATAACAACGGAGGAATTCAAGATTTTGCTGGTAATATTTGGCGGATCGTTAGAGAGTATGAATCATGTCCAATCCATTATCATCCGTAGAACCCTGGTCCTTAGTCGCGGAAGGATATACAAAATCCACCAAACCTTTCTTAGAGGGCTACTCGCTCAAAGCGATGGAGCTGCTGAATCCGAAATCGAGCGACGTAGTTCTCGATGTCGCAGCCGGACCCGGAACTCTTTCCATTCCACTTTCAAAAAATGTAAAGGAAATTCATGCGATCGATTTTTCGGCTCCGATGATCGAACAACTCAAGAATGGACTCAGGGACGCAAAGATCCAAAACGTATATCCGCTCGTTATGGACGGACAAAAGCTGGAGTTTGGCGAGAATCGTTTTGACGCGGCGTTTTCCATGTTCGGTTTAATGTTTTTTCCGGACAAGCTGCAAGGTTTGAAAGAAATCCATCGAGTACTCAAACCCGGCGGAAAGATCGCGATTTCGAGTTGGGCTCCCGTTGAAAATTCTCCCCTGATGTTATGTTTGTTCGGCGCTCTCCGCAAAGCGAACCCGGAAATGCCCGCGCCTCAAACCAACATCGCAAGTTTTGAAAATCCGGAATACTTGAAAGAACAGATCGGCTCCGCGGGTTTTAAGGAGATCGAAATTCTTCCTTTTTCCAATTCGATCGAAATCAAAAGTGCGAAAGAATTTTTGGATACGATGATCGAGGGAAGCGCGCCTCTGCAGTTGATGAAAAACAAACTGGAAGAATCCGTCTGGAATGAAAAACAAAAAATCATGTTCGATTATCTCGGCGAGCAATTGACGCGGCTTCCGATTTCACTTTCCTCGGAGGCGTACATCGCGACTGCGAGGAAAGCTTAATCTCTCGGTTTTGGGACAGGCTCTGAGATCAACCTTTCGCTTTCTCTTCGGGGGCTACGTAGATTTTTTCCTCGTTGGAAGGAGAAGAATCGGGGCCTTCTTGTTTTTCGTCCTTTGGATCGTTTTCCGAAGAATCATTTTCTTCGGTGGATGATTCTTCCGTAAGAGGAGGGGTTACGCTTTCCATCGGAGAAGAATTTGTAAGAAAGGATCTTGCGTCTTCTTTGGGACGGATCGCGGTCTGCGCATACTTGGCCCAAGTGGAAGCAGCGACCGAAGATCCGGAACCCGGAATCGGAACTCCTTCGTCGTGACCAAACCAAACCACGGTGACTTCGGTCGGAGTTAAACCTACGAACCAAACGTCTCTGGATCCTTTCAGTCCGAGTTTTTCATACGTAGCGTTTTCGCTTTCCACGGTTCCCGATTTACCCGCGATATCGTAATTCAAATATTCAGAATTTCTTTTTTTCTTATCTCCGATCCAAGACGCCGTTCCTCCGGTTTCAAAAACGGATTTCAAAAATTCTAATATAGAAGCGCAGGTGGATTCTTTAAAAATTCTTTTGCCCCCGGATCCGATCGAATCGTTTTGATAATACGTGTCTCCGCCGACTACGACTTTTCTGAGGACTGCGGGTTCGACTGCGGTTCCGCCGTTTACGATTTCCGAATATAACGTTCCCACTTCCAAAAGTGAAAAGTCGGCGGAACCCAGAGCGAGCGTTAAGTTTTTTGGGAATCGTTTTGTTTCGAAACTCGATAATCCCAATCCGTCTTGTATGTAGTCGATGTATTTGGAAATTCCCAAGTCTTTGAGAACTTTGACCGCGACCGTATTTACGGAACGTTGTAATGCTTTGGCTACGGAAATTTTTCCGAGATAACTTCCATACCAGTTCCGAGGTTTATAGCCGGCAATGTTTACGGGAGAATCGTCCAGTTCCGTATTCTCGTCTATAATTCCTTCTTCGATCGCCGCGCTGTATAAGAAGCCCTTCAACGCGGAACCCACCTGACGTTTCATATAAAAGGCGCGGGTCATACTTTGATACGGATCGGATAAATTTCCTCCCCCGGAAATCGCGAGGACTTCTCCCGTACGAGGTTCCATCGTGATCACAACTCCTTGGATTCCGGACGAATAATTTTTCGCTTCCTCGTATCCGAGTTTGGATCCGTTTCTAAAACTCCAACGTAGGGAATCTATGTCGCCGTTTAGGATTCTTTTTAATGCGACTTGTTTTGTGAGTTCTATAGTTGTATAAATCTGAACGTTTTCGGTCGAGTTCTGGACGCTTTCAAACGTATCGTATAAGTATTTTATAATGTATTCGTTGAGTTCCGGGGCGTGATTGACTCGATATAGTTTGTTGGTTCCGGATTTTGCGATTCTTCCGTAAGGATTTTCCGGATCGTTTTCGTCGATTTGATAGAAGGCTCTGAACTCGTTCGCTTTTTTTGCGGCTTCTTTTTCGGCGAGAATTTCGGTTTTTACCAAAAGATCCAAAACACTTTTTTGTTTTTTCATCGCGCTGGAAGTGTTTCGAACGGGGTTATAGAGAGAAGGCGCAGGTAGGATTCCCACCAAAAGCGCGGCCTCCGCATAACTCAGTTTAGACGCAGGTTTGTTGAAATAAAATCGAGACGCTTCTTCGATTCCGTATGAATTCTGACCGAAGTATGCCTTATTCACGTAAAGACAAAGAATTTCACTCTTTCCTAATTTTGATTCGATATAAAACGCGAGAATCGTTTCGTAGATTTTCCGAGAGATCGAGTTTCTTTTTCTTTCCGTAAAAAGATTTCGAGCCAACTGTTGTGTGATCGTTCCGCCGCCCTGTCTGATTTGAAAAGAAATCAAATTTCTCCAGAAGGCGCGCAATACCCCTTTGAAAGAAAAGCCGCTGTGAGAATAAAAATCCTGATCCTCGGCCGCGATCAGAGTTTTTTGAACCGTCCCCAAAAGATTACACTGTTTGAGCGAAAGATTCAGAGTCGCTCCTCGATTGTATTCTCCCAAAAGAAGATTGTTTCGATCGAATATGGAGATGATTTGTTTCGGACCTTCTCTTTGTCCTTCGCGAGCGAGTCCGGATTTGAGAGAATCCAATTCGTGATATATTGAATCTTTATAATATAAGAATATTAAAAACTGAAAAATCGTAGTTAAAATTAACAGAACAAAAACCCCGGCCGCAAAGTAGAGGCTCCATCGAGTCAGCCTCATCCGATTTGTGGTCAGGGTTTCTTTGAGAATTCGGTAGAAACGAAGAACTCGTTCTAAGTGGAGTTTCCAATTCATCCGAATGAAGGCGCCTTATTCGTGATAACTCAAACCTTCCGCTCCCGAAAGAGTCCAGATCGTTTTATCAACGGGGTTCACAGAGATCGCGTCGACACGATTGCTCGCGATTCCATTCTCCTTTTTATAAGTGACCCAAGAAAGTCCGTTATCGGTCGAGATGTTCAATCCGTTATCCGTTCCTATTAAGATCCGAGAAGAATCCATGTAGATCGCATTTACGACGGACTTACCGCCGACTCCGGCCCATTTTTTCAGATCCTTTGTATTGCTTTTCGATACTCCGAGTTCCGTTCCCGCAAAAATTTCTCCGGACGGAGTGACTCCAACGGAATAGATGGAATCTCCCATGTTGGATTCTCCCTTACCGATTCGATTCCAGGAAAATTTGGCTCCTCCAAAAACTCCGGAGGATTCTATGAACGCATAGAGACCGTTCGTAGTTCCCGCGAATACTTTCCCGTCTTGACTTACCGCGATGGAAAGAATTTTCATATTCAATTCTTCTCCATTCACGTTGGAAGTCCAGGTCTGTCCTCCGTCCTTGGTTTGAGACATTCCTTTTTCAGTGGCGGTGATGATACTCCCGTCTTTTTGAAAGGCGAGGTCATACACGTCGTTCGAACTTAAACCTTGAGCCGTACTGAACTGTGCCCAAGACTTTCCGGTGTTAGCCGTTTTCCAAACTCCGCCTCCGTTTTCTCCGCTTGCTGCAACCCAGATCTCTTTGTTGACTAAGATGAGTTTGTTCACTTTACCGATGGAAGTTCCGAGCGCTTGTGGAACCAGTTTCTTCCAGGATTTTCCTTTATCGGTACTGATAAAGATACTACCGTTGTTCGTAGCCGCAACGATGTCTCCGTTGTTGGAAACTACAATCCCGGTAAACTTTTGACCGCCGCCCGGATTTACGGTTTTCCACCGAAGCCCTCCTTCTACGTTCATTTCAAAGGAGATAAATCCTCCGAAAACCCATCCGGATTTCTTTTTGGGAAGATTGACTTTATACCAGAAATCCGTAACGCCGTCTTCGGTGCTTTCATTGGTGGAACGATCGACTACGTTTAAAACTTCCCCTCGTTTTAAAGTAGTGATCACGTCTCCACCGGAAGCTGCGATGTTTCTTACGTTGAGAATTCCCGCAGTCACCTTTGCCTGTCCGGGTTGAAAACCGGTATCCGCGCTGAGCGCGGATACAATGAGAAAGAATCCTAAGACCAAATAAATATAGTAGCGTTTCATAATATTCCTTGATTGAAAAGAAAATCAATAATCGCCGGAACCTTCTTGCCCGCCGTCGTATGTAGGAGTATATTCAGAACCGGTTAGTTTAATTTCGCTCAAACATGTATCGCTTACTTTACCTTTGTGAACTTTGGAGATGATAAACTTAAAGCTGTCGCCGGTAAGCTCTACAGGTCTTGCTTGATAGTCGAAGTTGTTATCGTCAAAATCGATCGTAGCCGTTCCGCCGTGTGAGGATTCCACTTTGAGAGAGGAAACTCGATTGTTATTTTTATAACTGTCTTCCGATCTTGCATAACCGTTTACGACGCTGATTTCGCTCAGACGAATCGCACTTGGAAAAGAAATCGTAACCGATTCTCCAACTCCGTCGTCTCCGGTTTTACCTTCACACCAACCCGTTTGAAACTTTCCGTCGAAAACGTTTCTAGGATCGTAGTCTAATTCTTTTCCTTCCGTTTGAATGTATTGAGAAGAAGCTAAAATAGTCGCGTTGCCCAAACCTGGAATTGCGATCGTTTTTATGACGGTTTCTCCGTCGCCTAAATCGCTTTTGGATATATATGCTTTTTTACCGGGGAATTGAATGTAAACAAAATTGTCCTTTTCTTCAAGTTTGAAAACGACGAGTCCCGCGCGAGCCTTTCCCGATTTTTCACTCTTCTCGTTCGGTCTGAGATAGAGGTCCGCGTCTCGGATCACGGTTGCGGATTTGAGTTCTCCTTCGTAGAGATTTTTTTCATCCATCCATCCTTTTGTGCTGACTCCTTTGATTTCCACGAGATTGAATTTGGTACCATTGAAATCCTTTTCTTCCAAGAGAGTCACAAACTCTCCTCTTTTTACTTTTCCATCCGTTACGTAAACGGGCTTTTTTTCACCCGGGTTTTCAAGCAGTACCGCATCCGCCAGAATCGTTTTACTTTTTTTGCAATTGATTGCGACCAGAATGATTGCTAACGTAAGCAAAATTACTTTCAATATTTTTTTACCCTTCATTGATCCTCCTAAATAAAATCAAAAAAATGATATAACTGTAGTAAGAGAAAGAATTTGGAGAATGGATTCGTTTTGTAAAGAAAAAAATGATCTTGAACGTTCGACTTCCATCCTTTTTATCAACTCCTAGTGATATTCATAAGTTTTCGAAATCACGATATCCGAACAATAAAATCGAAATCGTATTTGAAACGTTGTGTTACTTATAACAAAAATCATTATTATGAAATTAAGAAATTGTAAGTTTCAATCGCCGAAAGAATCATTCGAAGTTTGAACTGCGTTTTAACGCGTTTGGATTGGTAAACCTTAGTGTTTTATAAATTAGGCGGCTTCCGATTTCACTTTCCTCGGAGGCGTACATCGCGACTGCGAGGAAATCATGAATATCCGCTTTAAAATCATAGCGATCTCAAAACCTTAATTCTTGTTTTAAAAATCGCATCGTCTCAGATTGGAAAAATGTCGGATCTCCACAAAGCCTTAGAAATTCGAAGACTCAATCTTCAACTGGATCGGAGGACGATTTTGGATTCGGTTTCGTTTGAAGTCGAACCCGGAACGATTTTGGGAATCCTCGGACGTTCGGGCTCCGGAAAAACGTCCCTTTTCCGCGTTATATTAGGAGTTCACTCGGATAAAAATTCAAAACAAAGCGGATCGATTTTCATTTTCGGAAAGGACCGAAAAGAAATTCCGATTCATGAGTTGCAACCCGTCTTTCAAGATCCGGTCGGAAGTTTTAATCCGACTTGGTCTTTGGAAAAGGCGCTTAGGGAACCGCTTCGAATATTAGGAGGAGAAATCGCGAAAAGAGGGGAAGAGTCCTTAAAGGATTTATTATATTCTTTTCAGTTGACGGGCAAGGACCTGAATCGAAACGTTCTTTCTTTTTCCGGCGGAGAGCTGCAAAGAGCGGCGATTCTTCGCGCGTTACTTACCGAACCTAAGATTCTTTTACTGGACGAAGCGTTAGGCGCCTTGGATCCGATTCTTTTGAACGAGGTTTTGTTTTTTTTGAAAAGGATTTCGAGGGAAAAAAAGATCACGATCCTTCTCATTACCCACAGCTTTAGAACTGCGAAAAAATTCTGCGATCAAATCGGAATATTAGAAAAAGGGAATTTGTTGGATTTTGGAAAAACGGAGGAAGTGTTGACGAACTATAAGAGTTCTTTTACGGGGGAACTCATTCGGGCGACCGACCTGAGCTCCCTCCGCGTTTGATCAGATATCGATCTGATAGAGATTTTTTCTGTCTTTTTTGTCTTTATACAGAGCGATCATAATATCGATCCGGTAGATCGAGGATCTTAGGCTGGACTCTAAAAGTCTCAACGCTTTGATCTGATTTTCCAGAGAGATATCACCCACTTTGGTGTTCTCTATTTTGTCGAATCTTTCGAGTTTGAGTTGGGATGCCAACACGTCCGGAGGAGAAAAAATCAGTCTTTTATTTTCAAAAGCGAATTCGTATTGAATTCTTTTTTTCTCAGAGGCAAGTTCAACTTCCTTGATTTTGCCGGCCTCGAACTTGAAACGAACATACTTGAGTAAGTTACTCTCATACCCTTCGTCGAAAGTAAAAGGAATGTCTTCCGTGACGATTGTCTGCACCTTTTCCAGTTCCGGTCTCAGAATTACGAGAAGAGAATGTTTCTTCTCCAAATCCGTAAGCCTCTCGTTGATCGTACTTTCCAGATCTCTGACGATTTTCTGAAGGGATTTCGTGTAGGAACTCCCATGTTCGGAAAATACATCGGAACGACTCAGGTCTTCCTGTCCTTTCTCTTTAGCCTGCGCGAACGCAGGAACGTTAAGGAGGATAAACAGGATTGTGAGCCAGGTGATTTTTTTCATAAATTCCTCCGGGTTCAAGATAACGGAAGAAAATTGAAAAAAGCAAACCTTTTTCACTCGTTTTTGTTTTCTTCTTCCAAGGACTTGATTTCGGCGAAACGTTTCGCAAGATCTCTCCTTCTTTCGATCACCTTATAAGAAAATTCGGAGAAGAACGGATCGTTCGGATATTTCAAAAGTTGTTCGTATTGATCCGCAGCCGTGACATAATCGCCCACCTTGCTAGCCGTTTCGGCGTAGAAGAAATGAAACTTCTTGTTATATTGTTTCTTTTGTCCCAAATCGTCCACGAGTTCCGTGTTCTTAAAAATCCTGTAAGCGTAGAGATCCTTGGAGGAAAGAAGTTCGATTCTCGCTCTTCCCATTCTCGCATCGGGACTTTGTTCGTCGATCCTTGAGGCTTCTTTGATATAAAGAAGCGCGCGGTTTTTGAGATCGGTGCGGATGTAATGATCCGCCAAAAGTAGAAGCGCTTCCGTATGGAACTCGTTAAGCGAAACCGCTTTTCTCCATAAAATCGTAGCGTTGATCGGTTCTTGAACGATTTCATACAACGTTCCCAGGTGAATATAGGTTCTGTAATATTCCGGAATTTCCGTGCTCGCATATTCTAATTGTGTAATAGACTTCCGATACTTTTTTTCCAGGTGATAGGCCCTTCCTAAGTTGTATCGAAACGGAAAAAATTTAGGATCGAAACGAGTTCCTTCTTCGAGCATGGAAATCGCCTTTTGTCGATCTTCCGAAGTCCCTTTTTCCAAAAGAGAAACCGCCCCGTTGTTAAAAAAGCCGCAGTTGAGAATTTCCTTTCCTTCGAAGTAAAAACTTCCCCGGGAAGGAGGAGGATCTCCTTTCCAATTTCTTCCCGCCGCCAAAATGAAGTCCTGGTCCGTTCTTAAAAAAGAACCGTCGTTGTAGTATTCCGGAGAAAGAATTTCATTTTGGCCCCAGAGCAAACCGGAATAATATTGGTCGCCGATCCGGAGTTGCGCTTCGGTCGTTCGATTTACAAAAATAAAAACGAATACGGTAGAATAGAGAAGGATCTTCGTGCGCGACGAAAGGGCGGGAAAACTCGCGAAATTTTTCTCGATCATAAAATCACCCTTTGTTAAAACCCAATCGCCCTATCCCTCTGAACTCTGATCCCTAAAAAAACGCATTGTAAATCCCGTTTCCAAAGAGACCTTGACATCCTAAGAGGAATCGTTTTGCCACTCCAAGAACAAGCGCTTTTCGTCTGCAAAGATCTATCTTATTCTATCGGAAAAAAACGGATTCTCAAGCAGGTCTCATTCTCTCTTTTCCGAGGAGAACTCGCGTTTCTTCGAGGGGACAACGGCGCCGGAAAATCCACTCTTCTCAGGGCGATTCTCAATCACGAACATCATAAGGATTCTTTTATATTTTCGGAGTCGCAAACTCCTCGGATCTCTTATCTCGGCCACGAACTCGGACTTTATACTTCTCTCAGTCTCGAGGAAAATCTTCGTTACTTTCTTTCCATCGCAAAAACGAAATACCCGGAGGAAAAAGTGGAAACCCTGCTCAGGTCCTTCCGACTCTGGACGAGAAAACAGGATCCGATTTTCACGTTCTCCCGGGGAATGAAACAAAAGTCGGCTTTGGTTCGAGCGCTTTTGACCGGAGGCGATTTGATTCTTTTGGACGAACCTTTTACGGCCTTGGACCGATCCGGATTCGAAACCGCAATTCGTCTTTTGGAGGAATTTTCTCACAACTCCGCGGTGTTGATGGTAACTCACGATCCCGGAATTTCTTTTTCTCGCGGGACGAGAACCCTGACCTTAAAGGAGGGAAATCTTGAAACTTCTGTTCTCTCAGCTTCATAAGGAATTTCTGTTATTGGGAAGGGCGATCAACGGAATTCTTTCCGTTCTCGTTTTAATCACTTCGATCGTATTCATTTTTAATTATGCGTTGGAACAAACCGGTAAACTCGATCGGCAAACCCTGATCGGAATCAAATGGTCCGTTTTGTTTCTGACCTCTTACGTTTTTATCGGTCAATCGGCTTGGGAGGAACGGGAAAGCGGTGGGGGGAGAATCGGTTCCCTTTTTATTCCGACTTGGATGCGTTTTCTTTCCAAGTCTTTCGCCGTTTTTTCCGGGCTTACGATCGCCGCGGTCTACTTAATGATTTTATTATCCGTTTTTTTTCAGGCTTTCCCTTTGGGTTGGAAAGACCTAACCGTCAATTTGATTTTTCTTTTGCCCGGCGTTCTTTGTATTTCTTTTTTGGGAGTCGCTCTGAGTCATATCAGCGATTCGTCCAGACTGAAAGAAATTCTGCTACCGCTTTTGATGATTCCGTTTACGATTCCGGTTTTACTTTTCGGAATGGAGGCGGAGAGAAAGTTGGAACGGCTACCCGTTTTCGATCCGATTCCGGGACTTTCCATCCTACTTTCGTTTTGTGTTTTTTACGCGGGGATCGGAATTTTACTTTTGGAACTTTCCGGTGACGAACCCTGAAGAACCGAAGAATCTTTCTTGATTCCACCGACATTCTCGCGAATACTCTACTTCTTATGAAAATCCGAATCGCTCATCCCGTTTGGGACTGGATTTTATCCGCGGTTTTTTTGATCGGTTTTCCGGTCGTAGTTTTATTTTCACTCAATTTTCCGAATGTGATTTTGCAACAAGGAACCGCCCACAGAATCTTTTACTTTCACGTTCCGGTGGCCTGGGTGGCCCTTTACGGTCCGATCTTTTCCCTCGTTTTTGCGGTTCTTTATCTGATCCGAAAAGAATCCAAATGGGACTTACTTTCCCTTTCCGCAAATCAGATCGCTCTTTTGTTTGCGGTGGGAGTCGTTTTTTCCGGAAGAATTTGGGCGCTCAGCGCCTGGGGCGTCTCCTGGGATAAAACGGACGCGAGACTTCAGTCTTTTACCGTTTTATTGATTAGTTTAATTGCATATTTTGTTTTTCGAATATTGATTACGGACGTTTCCAAGAAAAAAGTTTTTTCGGCTTTTTTAAGTATTTTATGCGCGGTGAACGCGGTTATCACCTGGGGCGCCATTCGTTGGATGGACAATCCCGGAAATCATCCGGAGTCGATCCTCGGAAAAGGGGGAATGGATTTTGACATTCGTCTGACTTTTTGGATGGGGGTCCTTGCGTATCATATTCTATTTTTGGTATTATTTCGTTTTGCTTATCGTTTGTCTAAGATCGAAGATCTGCGCGAAAGTTTACCGGAAAGGGAAGGGTAAAAACTTTGAACGCCTCTCCCAATTACAGTCTTTATACGGTGCTTGCGGTCGACGATTCTGAGATCAACCTAAAGCTGATCGTACATACTCTAAAACCTTTGGGTTTTCAGGTTTTTACGGCGGAGTCCGCGGCGGATGCGCGTAACGTGCTTCTCACCAATCGAGTGGACGTTCTTTTGTTGGACGTAAGTATGCCGGACCAAGACGGTTTTTCGTTTTGCAGAGAACTGAGAGAAATCGAAAGATTCAAACTTCTTCCCATTCTTTTTATTACGGGGATCAATCGCGAAGTCGGTTTTGACGAAGCGATTTCCCACGGCGGGGACGACTTCATCAATAAACCGTTTCAACCCAGAGAATTGCTCGCCAAGATCCGCGCCTGCATTCGGATTAAAATCCTTCAGGACGAGGTTTTAGAGCAGAAAAAAAATTACGAAAGAGAATTGGTCATGGCGAGAAAGGTTCAACAGGAGCTCCTTCCGGAAAAAGAATTGGAATGGAACGGGGTCTGTTTGAGTACGATCTTTCAACCTTTGATGCAGATCGGCGGGGATTACACGGACGCTTGGATCGAAAACGATTCTCTTCATATTTTTATCGCGGACTGTTCCGGTCACGGTCCTTCGGCGGCCTTACTCGCTGCGATGCTCAAGATGCAAGTCTCCAGTCTTTCTCCGGATCAGAGTTTGCAAGAGAAGGTGCAGACCCTTCGTCATAATCTTGAGAAAATTCTTCCCGACGAATTTTCGATCACGTTCTTTTACGGAATCTTACACAAGGATCTGAATTTCGAATATTCGAACGGAGGTCATCCTTCTCCGATGCTTTATCAAAACGGAGAGGTTACAACTCTTCCCGGTATGGGTCCTTTGATCATTCCGATTGAAATCAACGTAACGGAGGAATTCAAATCCGTTCAATTCGAGAAAGGTTCTTATCTTCTTCTTTATACGGACGGCGCGACCGAGATCGCCGACAAGAGTATGAATATTCTCGGAGAAGAAAAACTGATGAGTATCTTTAAGGATGGGGTTTCCAAAGGAGGGGACATTCTCGTTTCCATGATGGAGTCCATCCTTGCCCACTCGGACAGAGGTACGAATGACGACGATATCGCTATGATGGTTTTGAAATTATGAATTTGCCGAATCCTTCTTACAAAGGAAAAGTAAGGGACATCTACGATCTCGGCGATAAACTGATTCTTTCCTCTTCGGATCGTATCTCCGCGTTCGACGTCGTTTTTCCGCAGACGGTGCCGAACAAAGGAAAAGTTCTGAATCGGATTTCCGTTTCTTGGTTCGAATTTTTCAAAGACGTACCCAATCATATTTTGGAAACGGACGTGAAAAATTTTCCTTCTCCCTTTTGCAATCATGAAGACCTGGAAGGCAGATCGGTTCTTGTCAAGAAGTGCAAACGAATCGACTATGAATGTGTGGTTCGAGGTTATATTTCCGGTTCGGGTTGGAAGGAATACAAGGATGCGGGAACTCTCGCGGGTGTTAAACTTTCCGCCGGTTTGAAAGAGTCCGAAAAACTTCCGGAGCCCGTTTTTACTCCCGCGGTAAAAAACGATCAAGGCCACGACGAGAACATCTCCGAAAAAGAAATGGAGAATCGGATCGGAAAGGAGTTGTTCGGGATTCTAAAAGAAAAATCGATTTCCATTTTCTTGCGCGCCTCCGAAGTGGTAGATAGGGCGGGAATCATTCTTTGTGATACCAAATTCGAGTTTGGGATCTTGGACGGACAGGTCATTCTGATCGACGAGCTTCTGACGCCGGATTCTTCCCGGTATTGGTCTGCGGATACGTATTCCGTCGGAATTTCTCCACCGAGTTTGGACAAGCAGATCCTTAGGAATTATCTGGAAACTACGAGCTGGAACAAAATGCCGCCCGCGCCCGATCTCCCGGCGGAACTTATCCAAGAGCTGAGAGAAAAATATCAGAAGATAGAGGATCTCATTCTTTCATGTACATCGCAAAAATCCAAGTAGTCCTCAAGGACTCCGTTTTAGATCCGCAAGGAAGTACGGTAAAAAAAGTTCTCTCCGAAGTCGGAGAAAAATCCGTTCAAGACGTGAGAGTCGGTAAATATATCGAACTTAAAATAGACGCTCCCGACGAAGAGACGGCCAGGAAGGACGTGGAAAGACTTTGCGATAAAATTCTCGTCAATCACGTTATAGAAACATATTTTGCGAATATTCAAAAAATATGAAAGTCGCGGTTGTTACTTTTCCAGGTTCCAATTGTGACGCGGATATCCGCCGCGTCTTAAAAAATCAGTACAACGCCGAAGTCGATTCGGTCTGGCACAGGGATCAGCTCGATAAAAAATACGAGCTGGTTATTCTTCCGGGCGGTTTTTCCTACGGGGATTATCTTCGTTCCGGGGCGATGGCGGGTTTTTCTCCGGTGATGAAGTCCGTTAAGGAACACGTGGACAAGGGCGGAAAACTTTTCGGGATCTGCAACGGATTTCAAATTCTTACGGAAGCGGAGTTCCTACCCGGCGCTCTTACAAGAAATAAAACTCTCAAATACATCTGCAAAACGGTGACCTTACAAAAAGGTTCCTCCGGAAATCCGGTGACTGCTTCTCTCGATTCTCGGAAAGAATTGAAAATCCCGATCGCTCACGCGGACGGTTGTTATTATGCGACATCCGACGTTATCAAACGACTCGAAGACGAAGAGAGAATTTTATTTCGTTACTTCGGGGAAAATCCGAACGGTTCTCTGGATGCGATCGCGGGTATCACGTCCAAAAATTTCAAGGTCGCGGGAATGATGCCTCACCCGGAAAGGGCGATGAATTCGATCACCGGTGAAGTGGACGGAAAAGTCGTTCTGGATCTGATCTTAGGGTACTAGTGGTTAGGGTTTAGAAATCAGAGTTCAGAGTTCAGAGTTCAGAGTTCAGAGATCAGAGATCATTTACAGAAGAGGGAGATTGTACTTTGTTAAAGTCTAATCACCCTTTTAGGAAAAATCCCTCTGAACCCTAACCACTGAATTCTAGTATCCGTCAAAAATAAGTTTTTTCCTAATCGTTCCGCCATAAATTCGTGCGATATCTACATTACAAATCAAAGATAATTTTTGGGATTATAATAATTAATGTTCTAAGTTATAAACTAAGTGGATACGGAAGGATTATTAGAATATTCTAAAGCGATAAAAAATTGGAACGTTAAAGGGGGCCGATTTGTTTCGAATTCTTTGGATCGTATTTTTAATTCTCAACTCGCTTTTGATTTCATCCTGCAAAGACGAAAACAAAGAACTCGTTCGTAAGGAAAGTGAAACGAAAAAGGTAGAAACGATCGCCTATCCTTTTCCTCCCGATAATTCTCCGACTCCGGAGCGAATCCTACTGGGAAAAACATTATTTTTCGATCCGATCCTTTCCGGTTCCAATTGGATCAGTTGTGCGACTTGCCATAATCCGGGTCTCGCTTGGGCGGACGGACTGAAAACCGCAGTCGGACACAATATGAAGGTATTGGGAAAAAACACTCCCACGATTCTCAACGGGGCCTACGGAAACAAAATGTTCTGGGACGGGCGGGCGGATAATCTGGAAGCGCAGGCGTTGGGTCCGATTTCGTCTCCCGATGAAATGAATCAGGATCTGGACGAACTTATATTAGAATTAAAGAATATTCGCGGATACAAGGAATTGTTCTCCAAGGCGTATCCGAACGAGGACATAAACGCGGTGACGATCGGAAAGGCAATCGCGAGTTTTGAAAGAACGATCCTTTCGGGGGAGTCTTCGTTTGATCGTTGGAAAAAAGGGGATAAAACGGCGATTTCGGAATCGGCACAAAGGGGTTTTTCCGTTTTTAACGGAAAAGCGAATTGTTCCGCGTGTCATCAAGGCGACCGGTTTTCGGACAACGGATTTCATAATATTGGTTTAAAAAACGCCTCCAAGGAAGTCGGAAGATTTAAAATCGTGGCGGTAAAATCCATGAAGGGCGCTTTCAAAACTCCCGGTTTGCGGGATGTCGCTTTAACGGGACCGTATATGCACGACGGAAGTTATACAACCTTGGAAGAAGTTGTAGAACATTACGATCGCGGCGGGGACGAAAAAAACAATCTGGATCCGAACATGGCCGCTCTCAAACTCACCGCGGAGGAAAAGACGGATCTCGTCGAGTTTATGAAGTCCTTAAGCGGTAAAATGGTCCCGATTGCAATTCCGGAATTTCCGAGATAATTTTATTATAAATTCATAAATTAGGAGTATTGAATGTTGGTTCGATTTACTGCGGTTTTTATTTTTCTCGTTTTTTGCGGCGGAAACGTTTCGGCGGCGGAACACGAAGTGGGTCAAAAGAATAAGGGTTTTACGGTGGAATCCTTAAAAATCAAAGTCGGAGACGTGGTGAGTTTTCCCAATTACGACACTTTTTATCACAATGTGTATTCCCTTTCTCCCGCAAAAATTTTCGATTTAGGTTCGTATTCTCAGGGAAAAACGCAAAAGGTAAAGTTTGAAAAGTCCGGCAAGATTACCGTTCAGTGTGCGATCCATCCCGAAATGAAAATGACGATTGACGTACAATAATGAAAGAATATTCAAAATTTATAATTCTTTTTCTTGTTTCGGGGTCCGCGTTTTCTTTGACGGCTCTCGATTCCATGGAAAAATCCGCCGTTCGCGGAAGTATCGTGTTCCGCACTTATTGTGTACTTTGTCACGGAGAAGCCGCGGACGGAAAAGGCCGCCTCGCGACGGGGAAGGTTCCTCCTCCGGCAAATCTTACGATCACCAAGTTGACCGATGTACAAAAAGAAGAGATCATCAAAAAGGGGGGAGGCGGCGTAAATCGTTCCCCGTTTATGCCTCCTTGGAAGGAAGAATTGTCCGAAGAACAAATCAAAGACGTGATTTCTTACATCAACTTTCTTTCGAAATCAAAATAGACCGGCGAAACGTTTTCGCAAATTGAAACAGTGAATTTACTCGGCAGTATCAGTATTAAAACGAGATTGCGCTTCAGTTTCGGAGCCATCATCGGAGTGTTTATCCTTTCTTCCGCTCTGATCGTTTACAATACGTTCGTGTATCGGAAAACGATTCGATCGATGATCGAAAATTCGCAACCTAAATTTCAGTTGATGAACTTAACTTTGGAAAAGTTGATTCTTGCGGAGCTGACTCTTTCCTCCAAAGTATCCACGATCGACGCGCTTCTTTCCGAAGAGGAATACAAGAAAGTGCGAAACCTTTTGGATGAAATCAAGAAGAATAACGCGACGTTTCGGGAATTTTCTTTGGAAGCGAACGAACTTGAAAATCTGAAAATTTTCGAAGAGGGTTTGGAGAATCTTTCCCAATACGCGGAAACGATTCATCTTTTGGGTAAGGAAAATAAAAGACAGGAAGCTCAGATTCTGTACGTTCGAGGAATCAATCCTTTGAACGCTTCCCTTCGAAAAACGATCAAGGTTTTGATCGAACTCGAAGCGTCCCATTCCCGCAAGAGCGAGGACGTCGCGGAATCTCAACTTACGTTTTCTTTGTATATGATCTGTGTTCTTTCTTTTCTTTCTTTGATCGCGGGAATCTTATTTTCCAGATCGATCATCCGATCCGTGATGTTCCCTCTCAAAAAGGCGATTCACTTCGCGTCCGAAATTCAAAACGGAAATTTGAACAATCGGATCGAGATCGATCGTTTCGACGAAATGGGAGAACTTTTGGAATTCTTAAAAAAGATGGAAACATCTTTGCGTGAAATCATCGTCGAAGTGAGAATTTCGGTCGAGAATTCCCAAAAGGCGAGCAAGGAATTCTATAAGGTTTCGAAAGAATTTATTTCCACTTCGGAAACTCAGGCGGACGATTCCCAGAAAGTGGCCGATCATATCGATCGTCTGAGCGCGTTAGTCGAAACGAATACTTCCATCATCCTTACTTCCGCCGAACATCTTAGAAACTTGGAAAAGGAAATCCAGAAAAATCTTTCCTCCTTGATTACTGTGACCGAGTCTTTGAACTCTTTGACGTTGAAGGCGCAAGAGTCCTCCGAAACCGCGTTAAAAGGAAGGGAAAAAGTGGACGGGGTTCGGAAATCCTTTTTAGAAGTGAAACGTACCGTTCAAAAAATCAACGAATCCCTCGTAAAGATCGGAGATATTTCCACCCGCACAAACATGCTTGCTCTCAACGCGGCGATCGAAGCCGCGAGAGCCGGAGAACAGGGACGAGGATTTTCGATCGTCGCCGACGAGATCTCACAACTTGCCGATCATACGATGAGAAACACAAGAGAGATTACGGATTTGATCGAATTTACGAGAGCCAGTATCGAATCCGGAAACGGAGAAATGAGTCAATTTTCGGATTTTTTTACGATGATCGAGGAGAACGCCTCCAACATGGCTCGTTTTAGCATGCATCTTTTGGAGGACATGAGAACTCAGGAATCCGGTTTGAATCTTTATACTCGCAAGATGCACGAGATCGCTTCGAATATTACGAATTTGGAACATTCTTCTTTGGAAAATAAAACCGCATACGGTTCCATCACACATTCGATTCAAGATCTTTTGCAGGGCGCGGGTTTGATCGCTTCGGGTTCTCAGGAAATCAACTCCGGCGCCAAAAGGATCGACGAACAATCGGATAAGATCAAACGTCTGATGGAGAAATTTTCGGTTTAAAAATCCGTTCGGTTCCGCCTCTTTCGCACAAACTAAAAAATAAATTCTTTCTAAAGACAACAAGATCGGGTATCCTTTTTCGCGGAAGTTACCGGTTCGTTCCGTTCGGAACTAAGAACCTGTCCCAAAACTGGTAGATTGTTTCTCAATTCCAGCTTATCTCAAGTTCTATCAAAGTTTTGAGACAAGCTCTAAACGGATCGGACGCAAAAATTGAACGTGATCGAAATCGAATATTCCAAAAAAGTGGAGCGAACCAAATGAGTCTGTTTCATGCGGACAGTCGAACGCGTATCCTTTGGGACGTCGTAATTTTCGTGTGTATCCTTTACGCCTCCGTGGAATCTCCTCTGCGGATCGTTGTGTCGTACGAACAAGGATTTGCAATAAGCGGTCTTTATATTCTCGTGGATTTTCTTTACTTCGGAGACATTCTTTTTTATATCTTTTCTCCCGAGTTCGTCAAAGGAAAACCGGTTTATATCCGAAAAGAAAACATTCTCCGTTATCTCAAGACTTGGTTCTTTTTCGATTTTATCGCGGCGTTTCCGTTCGAACTTGCGGCTCAGAAAATTTTAGGAATCAATCTGTCTTTTCATCCGTACCTATTTCTTCTTTGCGGAATCACTCGAATCGTAAAGGTCGTTCGAGTTCCCGCGATTTTACACAGACTCAACCTCGCGTTCAAACCCGCACCCGGTGTGTTACGATTGGTTTTACTCGGATTTTGGATCAGCGTCGTCGCCCATTGGTGCGCCGTAGGTTGGTTGTATATGGACGAACTGGACTCCGCAAAAACCGGTTGGGACGAATACGTCAAAGCTCTCTATTGGTCCGTGATGACTTTGGCGACGGTGGGTTACGGAGACGTTTTACCCGTAACTACCAATCAAAGGATCTACGTCATTCTTGTGATGATGTTGGGCGCCGCGGTTTACGCCACGGTTATCGGTAACATCGCGAGTATATTAGGAAATCTAGATTTAATCCGCACGGCTCAGCTCAAACGAATGTCTCAAGTGGATTCTTATCTAAAGGCGAGGAATCTGCCCTATTTCATCCGAAGAAAAATCCGAGACTATTACATGTATATTATGGAAAGAGGGCTCGGTGAAAACGAGACGGAACTTTTAAACGATCTCCCTCTTTCCTTACAAAGAGAGGTCAAAATTCATCTGCATAAGGAATTGCTCGAAAAGGTTCCCTTTCTGAAAGGCGCGGAGGACGCTCTCGTTACAACTCTTGTGTTTTCCTTAAAACATCATATTTTTCTTCCGGGGGACATTCTATTCAGAAAAGGTGATATAGGTGATAACCTTTACATCTTAACCGAAGGGTTTGTGGAGATACTTTCCAAAGACGACTCCGAAGTGATCGCAGTTCTTTCCGAGGGAAAGTTTTTCGGAGAATTGGCTTTGGTTACGGAAGAAAGGAGATCGGCGACGGTTCGTTCCGTCGGAATCTCCGAACTTTATACTCTCAGTAAGGAGGATTTTTTTAACGCGCTGAATTTATATCCCGGTTTTAGAGACGCGATGCAAGCGAGTTTAAAAACGTTGGGAATTCAAATTCGTTCTAAAAAATCCGGGAAAGGTTCTTCCTCTAAGAGCCGTAAAAAAAATTCGGGTTCTTAAGTTGTTCGGAAAACCCGCTCTTCATTCGATGGAAAGTGTGGCGGCAACGGCTTTTTTCCAACGTTCAATCTTTTGAACTCTTTGGATCGAGTCCATCTTGGGTTCGAAAGATTTATAACCTTTCTGTAAACTTTTTAGTTCTTCTAAGTTCTTCCAAAAGCCGACGGACAAACCCGCGAGATACGCAGCGCCCGTTGCGGTCATATCCGGTTCGGGAGCGCGATCCACTCTCACATCCGAAAAATTCGAAAGGCATTGCAGCAGAATATCGGATTGAGAAACGCCTCCGTCCACTTTGATATCCCTGATCTTAACCTTTGTATCTTGTTGAATCCCTTCCAAGATCTCATATAGACTGAGAGAGATCCCTTCCAAGACGGCTCTCGCGACGTGTCTTCTATGAGAAGCAAGAGAAAGCCCGATCACGGAAGCTTTTGCGCGAGGATTGAAGTAAGGAAAACGAGCGCCGGTTGGAGTAGGAATAAAAACGACTCCTTCCGTATCCTCCGCTTGAGCCGCGAGTTCGTTCAGAACCTTAGGCGTATCGGAAAGTCCGATCCCTTTCCCCAACCAATCGATGAGAGTTCCGGCGGTCGCAACGTAACCTTCCAACATGTAAGTGGTTTTGCCGTCGATTCTCCAAGCGATCATTGGGAACAGCCCGCGTTTGGAAAGTTTTGCCTTGGGACCGATGTTGATATCCACAAAGGCTCCGGAACCTTGGGAGATTTTGACTTCACCCGGTTCGAAACAACAATGACCGAAAAGAGCCGCCATCTGATCTCCGATCGAAGCTCGAATCGGGATCGAATGTCCTCCGAGAAACTCGGGCAAACAATGACCGAAGTCTCCGTTACTGTCCTTTACTTCCGGAAACAGATTGGAAGGAATTCCGAAAATCGTAAGGATCGGTTGATTCCAGATCAACTGAAAAGGATTGAACATTCCCGTAGCGACCGCGTTAGACGAATCGGTAAGATGTCGTTTCCCTCCGTTCAGTTTATAAATAAACCAGGTGTCCAAGGTGCCGAAAAGAACTTCTCCTTTTTTGCATCTTTGTTTCAGATCCGGGTTCTCGTCTAAAACCCATTTCAATCGGCAAGTCGCGTGATCGGTCGTAAATTTGAGCATGGAAGTGGCGATCATCATCGGATGATTGGTCAATCTTCCGACAATCGTGGAAACAAAACGGATGATTTTCCAGATCGGATTTCGATTCATGGCTTCGGCCGTTTGATGAGAACGAACGTCCGCCCAACTGATCAAAGGTGTTAAGGGTTTACCCGTGGATTTTTCCCAAAGAAGAAACGATCCTCGTTGATTACAGATTCCTAATGCGGCAATTTCTTTTACGACTTGTTGATTCTGTCGGATTTTTTTCAAAAGGGAAAGAAGGGCTTTCCATAGAATTTCCGGATCGTGTTCCAAGGCTCCCGTCGTCGGAATGTTCGGAGGGGTTTTTTCATACTGTCTTTCTACGATTTTACCTTTTCGATCCAGTAAAAACGCGCGAATTCCGCTTCCCCCGCTGTCGATGGAAAGGACGTATTTACCCTGTGTGTTCGCCATTCAAGTCTCCGAGTATTCGATTGATTGAAAATGAAATCAAAAAATTAAATAATCGAAAGAGGAGGATTCTGTCTATTTCTTTCCTAAGTGAAAAGTTCCGACAAATTAAGAACCTGTCCCACAAAACCTTAAAAGAAATCGGTTACAATCATTCGAAAGTTCGTAATAAAACGTGGTAGTTCCCACAGATTAAGTCTCATTTCGAAAAAATGCTTCTGAGGGAGAGGAGGGTTCGTGCTGAGACTTCGGCAAAGGAACGATTCTATGTTAGAATTTCTCGAAGGTGAGAGAGGATCACTCGATGGTTCGTCGTGGTGATATCTTTTCCCATCTTATGAAAAATCATCGACTGGGATCTTCGATCCATCTTATCCAAAAGCATTCCGAGAAACCTCGGTTCTGAAATGAGAACAAGACTGAGAAAACGATTGGACTTGCGTCCTTGAGAGATCGCGTCCGAAATTTGGCCGGCAAAAGATTCCGCAACTCTTCGTTTCGGTTCCTGAACGGAGTCGGTGTCAAAGGCGACTCTCTGCGCCTTTTCGTGTTTTCCACCGCCACCGGAGATCAACTCTCGATTTTTCATTCTGCCTTTTGGATTTTCGATACTTTCCAGTAGCTTCAGACCTTTGTGAGATCCTTTATACTCGAAAATTTTTGCTTCGGATCGATTGGCGACGACTACCCATTTATTTTTCATACTTTTCGCTCCGTAAATATCTTAGGGGAAAAGAAAAGAAGAGTCAAGATTTTAGATGCCGATATAGATCGCTCGATATCAATTGATCTCTCCCTACAAAAAAAAACACTGGTAGAATCGGGGTTAGAGGAAAGAATCTGGGACGGTTTTCGGGTCGAAAACCGACTTTGGGAACTGAAGGATAACAAATAACTTTGGAGTCGTTCGGAAAAGAATCGCAATCTCAAATATTCACTGACAAAGGTGCTTTTGTGGCCGAGATCTTAAAAATCCAGGACCTTCGGGCGGGAATTCAAGCCGGAGATTCCGGAGAAATCAAAGAAATCGTAAAAGGAGTCAATCTCACGATTCGACCCGGAGAAGTCCACGCGATCATGGGGCCGAACGGTTCCGGAAAAAGCACACTTTCCAACGTAATCATGGGTCATCCGAAATACCAAGTATTGTCGGGAGATATTCTATTCGAGGGAAAATCCATTTTAAATCTTCCGACGGACGAACGAGCCAGACTCGGGATTTTTCTCTGCTTTCAATACCCTACGAGTATTCCCGGAGTTACGATCGGAAATTTTTTAAAGACCATCGTAAAATCCGTACGAGGAAAGGAACTGCCGGTCAAAGAATTCAGAAAAGAACTCAAAGAATCCATGGCCGCGCTCGACATCCCGGAATCGTTTATCGCGCGTTATGTGAACGACGGATTTTCAGGGGGAGAAAAAAAACGAAACGAAATTCTACAGATGAGTCTGCTCAAACCCAAACTTGCCGTATTGGACGAAACGGATTCCGGACTGGATATCGACGCGCTTCGAATCGTAAGCGAAGGAATCAGCAGGAACAAAACACCGGAAAGATCGATTCTTCTCATCACACACTATCAAAGAATGCTAAACTACATCACGCCCGATTTTGTTCACGTATTTGCAAAAGGCAGAATTTTAAAAACCGGAACGAGAGAACTCGCGCTGGAACTGGAAGAAAAAGGATATGACTGGATCCTTGCGGAATCCGGGGACTGAACCACAAGTGTCCTTGGAAACTCAATTTGAAAAATTGATTTCTCAGAGTAAAGAACCTCGGGCTCTGAAAGACTTTCGCGCCAAGGTTTTTGCAAAATTCCAAACGTTGAAAATTCCGGGATCGGAAAACGAATCCTGGAGAAAAATTCCGCTTTCTAACTTTCATCCGGAAGAATTTACCGAAACCCCCGACGCGGACGCGGTTTCTTGGAAAACTCCCGAAGGCGTCAAACTTCAAAGAGCGGAATCTCTTTCCGGAAAAGAACTCGATTTTTTTTTAAACAACCTCGAAAGTATATTCCAAAAACGGAATGAAGAATGGTTTACGCTTTACAGTCTTTCCAACTTCACACACGGAATTTATCTCGAAGTGGAAAACGATCTCATTCTCAAGGAAGAAATCGAAATCAAGTTTCGACTTGAGAAGGAAAATAAAATTCTCCCCGTCCTGGTCGCAAAAATCGGAAACCACAGCCAGGCGTTTATCGCCGAACGTTACGAATGCCCGGAAGAAAAGGACTTCAAGCTCTTCCAAGGGCTTACCGCCATTTACACGGGAGCGGGATCCAAAGTTACTTATACTGGAATCGAATCCTTCGGTTCTTCCGTATTCCATTTTCAGAATTTATTTTCCGATCAAAAAGAAAACTCGGACGTAAAAATCGCAAAGGTGACTCCGGGCGGTTACAAAGGAAAAAATCTTCTCACTGTGGAACTTTCCGGAAAAGGCGCGAGAGCGAGAGTGATCGGTTTGGCTCCGATGTCCCAAAGGGAATTTCAGGATTCGGAAGTGAAGATCGTTCATGGAGAAAGTCATACGGCAAGTTCCATTCTTTATCGCAGCGCGCTGAAAGACAAGGCGCACCATATCTTTACGGGAAATCTTCATATTCCGAATACTTGCAAAGACGTGAATGCGATTCAGATCAACAACAACCTTCTTTTGGGTCGTTCCGCAAGAGCCGAGTCGATTCCCAAACTCGAAGTATATGCAGAAAACGTAAAGTGTGAACACGGGGCGACGGTCGGAGAGATCGACGAAGAACAGTTGTTTTATCTCGCGTCGAGAGGAATCGACGAGGACGAGGCGAGAAGGATGATCGTGGACGGATTTTTAGGTCAAGTGATCGGTGAAATCGAATCGGATTCCATCCGAGAAGAACTGTTCGAACTCATCGCTCGTAAGGTGGAGGGTCCTGTATGAGCTTTCGTAAACTCGCAAATCTGTCCGAAATCGAAAACGGGAAAGTCAAAGTAATTGAAACGAGATACAATCGAATCGGGATCACGAGTTTGGACGGTAACCTTTACGCATTCGAAGACGTCTGTACACACGACGGGGAAGCCATTTCCGAAGGAAAATTGTGTGGGGACGTAATTACCTGCCCTAGGCACGAGGCGCAGTTTTCCGTCAAAACCGGAAAGGCTCTTTGTATGCCCGCTGTGGAAGATCTCCCGGTTTATCCCGTGAGAATCGTAGGTGACTCCGTCGAAGTGGACTTGGAGGATTGACATATATGAGTTTCTCAGCCGAAAGAATCAGAACCGATTTCCCGATTTTGGGAACGATGATGAACGGGAAACCGCTCGTCTTTTTGGACAGCGCGGCTAGTTCTCAAAAACCCTTTACGGTCATCGATAGAATCGAAAAGTATTATAGAGAAGAAAACGCAAACATACACCGTGGAATTTATTATCTTTCTCAAAAAGCCACGGAAAAATACGAACTCAGTAGAATTCATCTTTCCCGATTTATCGGAGCCCAGTGCGCGAAGGTTTGTATTTTTACGAGAAACGCGACCGAGTCGATCAACTTAGTCGCACAAACTTGGGGAAGGACTCAAATTAAAGAAGGGGACGAGATCGTTTTGAACGAACTCGAACACCATTCCAACATCGTACCTTGGCAGATGTTGGCTCTGGAAAAAAAAGCGATCTTAAAATTCATTCCTTTAAACGAAGACAGTACTTTAGATTTTACTCATTTAGACGAGATCATCACGACTAAAACAAAGTTAGTCGCCGTTGCTCAGATGTCCAACGTGACCGGAACGATTCACGATCTCGGACCGATTCAGAAAAGAGCGAAAGAAGTGGGGGCCAAGGTTCTTGTGGACGGGGCGCAAGGAGTTTGTCATCTTCCTGTGAATATGAAGGAAATGGATTATGATTTCTACGTATTCTCCGCGCATAAGATGCTCGGTCCTACCGGAGTCGGAGTTCTTTACGCAAAGGAAGAAATCCTGGAAGAGATGCCACCTTGGATGGGCGGAGGGGATATGATCGCTCAGGTTTATAAGGAAAGATCCACGTATGCGGAACTTCCTTCCAAACTCGAAGCGGGAACTCCTAATATCGCGGGAGTGATCGGTTTCGAGTCTGCGATCGAATATCTCGAAACGATTGGAATGCAGGAAATTAGAAATCACGAAGTGGAACTTCTCACTTACGCACTCGATCGATTGGATGATTTCGGCGGACTGGAACTTTACGGAACGAGGGATCTATCCAAAAGAGGAGGAGTGATTTCCTTTAATTTTCCGGGAGTACATCCTCACGATGTCGGAACGATTTTGGACGAAGAGGGAATTGCGATTCGGGTCGGACATCACTGCGCTCAACCTTTTATGGCGTTCAAGAACATACCGGGAACTTGTCGTGCGAGTCTCTATCTTTACAATACAAAAGGCGACATCGATCGATTGATCGAGGGTCTAATTAAGGTAAAGGAGATTTTCTCCCGTGTCCTTAAGCGATAGTCTTTACAAAGAAGTCATACTGGATCACTATCAAAATCCTAGATTTCGAGGCAAACTCGAACCCGCGGATCTATCGGAACACGGGATCAATCCTCTCTGCGGGGACGAACTCGAGCTTACGATCAACCTCGACGGGGATAAAATCGCGGACGTCCGCGTAACCGGCAAGGGATGTTCTATATCGCAGGCTTCCGGTTCCATGATGGCCGAATCGATTCGTGGTAAGACGGTTTCCGAAGCGGAGAATATACTTTCCCGTTTTAAGAATATGTTTTTGGAAAATCAGGATCCGGGGTTTGACGAGGAGTTGGAAGACCTGGAATCGATGGAAGCGGTGAAGAAAATTCCCGCGAGGATCAAATGCGCGGTTCTTCCTTGGAATACTCTGGAAAGGGCGCTTTCTCGAATCGGAAAGTAGCGGGATTTTACCGTAAAAAAACAGAATTTGTGGGAACTCCCGCGTTTCAAGTCGTCAGGGATGCGTGGATAGGGGTTAGGCCAGGGCGTTACAAAGTTTGCCGACTTCTGATTCCCCTAAAACGAGGGAGTTCCCACAAATTTCGGGCGGTTCCGCTTCGCGGACCGGGCTCGCAGCTCCGGTCGATCCATTGGGTCGTCGTTTTGGAGAAGAAAATTTCCGGATTTGCAATGGATCGACCCCGCTTTGATCCCTACCGCGGGGAAAGATCAGGTCGTGGGACATAAAATGCAGGAGTTCCCACATTTCAAGTCGTTAGGGATGCGTGGATAGGGGTTAGGAGGGACGTTACAAAGTTTGCCGACATCTAAGTTCCGATCCCTATCCACTAAAATGGTTTTATAAAAGAAAAAAATAGAATAGGATCCAGAAAGAGATCAAAGAAGGAACGCGGAAATGTTGGAAGCTCCTACAAACACATTAGAAGAACGGATCTACGAAGAAGTAAGAAAAGTGGAAGATCCTGAAATCGGAATCTCCATCGCCGAACTCGGACTCATTTATAGAATCAAGGTGGAAGGAACCAAAGCTAAGATCGATATGACTTATACTTCTATGGCTTGCCCCGCCGGACCACAAATGAAACAACAGGTCAAGGATCACACACTTCGAGTGGAAGGAATCACCGACGCGGAAGTGGAAATAGTCTGGACCCCGAAATGGGACCCGAGAGAAATGGCGAGCGAAGAGGCCAAAATGGACCTGGGAATTTTCGACTAAAATTAGAATATTATAAACTTAGAATATTTCTTTATACTCCGTTTTGTCTAAGATAGGATCGGAAACGTCGGAAATTTTGTCTAACGTGGGATCGATCGAGGTCGGGCATTTGGTTTTTCCCCTTTGATGCAAAAAACGACGGTGTGATGTGTCTTATGATGGAAACGCCTTTAGACAAGGATATCGAAGATATCCATGGAGATACAACTCGCTCAACGCTCCTTCTTGCGCCGCGGCTCAGAGATTCGGTTTATCGTTGGAAGGAATTTTAGACAGGCAAATGTTATAAAGGGTTTGAACCGAGATACGGCCTGGTTTGCGGCGATCGATTCGGAATGGCCTGCGATTCAAAACGCATTTTTAAGTTGGTTAAACCCGTCTAACTTCGACGAAAAGGGAATACAAAAGGTGCGGCTTTCCGATTTGACCGGTCCCATCCTCCAACGGAGATATCATCCGTAAATTCGCAATGTTCCGGCTATTTTAAAGATTCTGAATGGATCACTTTGTAGTAGGCTCGTCCGACAAAGCGCATAACGCAACGATCGTTTTCCAGTTTCTCGTGGTGGCCGCCACGTTCAGTTTTTTTTCCAAAAAGTTGTTCGATAGTTTTGTGGCGCCGTAACCCTTCGGAGAAAAAAAATAGATCTCCCTGTCCCGAACGATCAATTCCTCCCCTTTTGCCTTTGCACTATCGATTTCGGTAAGATCCGGATTTTTCTTGGATTCGTTCAAAAAGGAAACGTAGATTCTGCTCGGATCTTTTTTAGGAAAAGGATTGGATCCAAGGACGGATTTCAATTCTTCTTTGGTTCTAATGAACACGGCCGCCTCGAAACCGAAAACCTCAACGATTTTTTTCTCAATGGATGAAATGAGTTCTTTCACATTCTTATTTTTACTCTGAAACAAAACGTTTCCGCTCTGGATATACGTTTTGACGTTTGTAAATCCCAGGGATATAAAAAGAGAGGAAAGGTCTTTCATTAGGATTTTTTTCTGTCCGCTTACGTTGATTCCTCTTAACATTGCGATATACGTTTTCATTTTTTTCTCCGGCGTTTTACCGTAAAATTCCAATTCCTAAAACCTAACTCTTATATTTTTCAATTTCGCGGAGATCCGGATCTTTTTTCGCTATTTGTATAAAATCGCAGAAATTAAGAGTTTGGCCCAAAATCAAATCGGAAAGGAAATTTGCAGGAGTTCCCACGTTTTCAAGCGGCGAGTGGTTAGATTTTAGGGGATAAGAGGGAGTTCCCACAAATTTCGGGCGGCTTTCGCTTCTCGTCTTTTAGAACACGGCGGAAACACCGAGATAGAAACCTTTTATATCTTCTTTGCCGGCGCCGTTGTCATAGTATTGAGTGTAGCCGATCTGATCTTTTAGATATGTCAGAGAATAGTCCGAAAAATTCCTATATCTAAAATAGGCGCGATTGTAACTGAATCCGAAATAAAATTTATATCGATTCGATAACAAATAGGAAAGTGAAACGTCCGCTTCCGCACCGCGAAATACTCCGATCGTTTTCGGATCGGCAAAAACCTTAAATACATAAATGAATTGTGTGTCATTGATCGAGACGTTGTATCCGCTTTGATAATAATAATTTCTTTGTCCTTGTGTATAATAAATATCTAAACCTAAATTAAGATCCAGGTTTTTATAAAGATTCAGATTACTCCTTGCGACCAATTGAATTCCGTACGAGATTATTTTTTCTTCCATATTCAAAAAGCGGGAACTGGATTCTTTGATTTTGTCGATCTTTCTGAGTCCGGCTCCCCAATAAAATAGTTTTGCTTTTGGTGTTGAATCCAAACGAAAATAATTGAATTTATAATCCGTTCTTTCCGTATCATACAGATAATTCCGATACGAACCGTTATCCGAAGCGGAAACATAAAAGTTCGTATAATTGGCGTTATACAAAGAATTGCGAGTGAATTGAAATTCGAATCCGTAACGATTTTCCGAATCGAAATGGCGGATATAAAAAGGAACGATCGTTTTTTGATTTCCGTGTAACTCCGAGTAGTTATTGATCCTTCCGTTGGAAAAATTCAGGATTCGATTGTATTCGGACGGAGTATAAATCGAACGTTGAACTCGGATTCCTATTTCCGTTTTGCCTGTGTTTGAGTCCGTTTCATTTGTCTTTTGAGACTCGGTTTGTGCCGAAATCGAAATGGAAAATAAATAACATAGTATGATTATGGATTTTTTCATGAGTATTCAAAAATGAGATAACGGTTCAAGTTTTAACTTTAACAATCCTTTTTCGGGTTCTACAAAAGGCAAAAATTAAATACGTGAAACTTACAAAAATCCTACAATAGAATTGACCCAAGGACGAATAACGTGTGTGATGAAGTCCGATTGGGATCGTATGGACGATTCAATTGAGTTGGTAAATCTGAATCAAATTACCGCAAGTATCTTCGAAAATCGTTTCGATTCCCGCCTCGGACTTTGCGGGTTCCTTCCTGAAAACAACTCCCAAATTTTTGAGACGTTCGTATTCTTTATGAATGTCCTTCACTCCGAAAACGATGAGAGGAAGATTGAGGTTGTAGATCCCTTCTTGAAACGTTTTGGCGAGGGGATGTTCATTCGGTTCGAGTAGTAGTCCGGTTCCATCCGGATCTTCGGGAGATACAACGATCGCTAAATTGGCTTCGGGAATAAAAAGTTTTTTTTGAAAACCCAGTACTTCCGTATAAAATCGAAAAGCCGCGATCGGATCTCGAACGATTACGCTCGTGAGTAATATTTTCATAAATTTCTCCCGTTACAAGGTGTTAGTGATCCATACTATTTTTGCAGTTCTGAGTAAAATAACGAAAGTTCCAACGCTTTGAAACTCCGGTAAATGGATCTCAATAGCGTTCGTATCTTAACTTGACAGCATTGGCGGCCGCACACGATCGAGATGTTAGCGAATAGGTAGAACTGTAGCGTTTTAGGAAAAGTTTTACTTTGTTCTAAGGTAAGGCGCGAAGTAGCCACTTGAAACTCAGATTTCTAAAATCGCAAAACCTTTTTTGATCGTTTCTTTTTTGTTTCCGATCCGGATTTTGCCGGAAACCTTTCCTTCCATTCTTTCCATTGGAATTTTTTTCCCGAAAAAACCGGAGATCGTATGGTGGGTCGTTCGGATCGGGGTTACCGTAAGTTCGATTTGATCGGAAGGATCGTGAAGAACGTAAGATAAGGATTCTTTCTTAAAACTCGCGGTTTCTAAGAAGGTAGGAACTCCGTTTTTCCAGAGAAGAACCCCGGTGTTTTTGTTGTAGTTCAGCCGAAACGAATTCTTTCCCGAACCGAAACCGTAGATCCGTGATTCGGGTAAAAAGGATCGGTTTTCGAAACCGGTGGTGATGCTGTAGGATAATCTTTCCGAAGATTCCAAATTCCAGGTTTTATCGTCGATGGCGAGTTGCCCTCTGACCGAAAGATCCGGAGATATCAGCCGAAACAACCAATCTTTACCGGAAGTTTCCAGAGAAGAAACCGGTTTGTTCGTCTTTTCCAAGATACTTACGAGAGCGTCCAATTGCAGATTGAGATGGGAAGTTAAAATGGAAGAATGTGTATAACCTTGTTGGATCGTATCGTCCAAACGGAAATTGAATCTTTGATCCCCTTGTGTAAAACTCCAATATCCGTTCCGAAAGGTTCCTCTGGATAAAAACTCCTTACCCGGACTTCCGGCCCATTCGAAATCTCTAAAACTTTCGGAGTCAAAAAACCAGAGATTGAGAAGAGCCCGACACGCTCCGGGGCCTCGAAAAATTCGAAGTCCCAGAAGAAATTCTTCTGTAATCAAATCGACTAAAACCGAGTCTATCTTCTTCCAGGAGGACAAAAAAGAAGTTTTATACTCTCTGGAGTTATCGATCCCAAGAGTTCCTGAATAAAGTCCGAGATTGGGTTCTAATGTCGAGGGGTTGAGAAGATGGCCGATCGCCTCTTTCATACGAATACCTTTTGGATTGTCAGTTTTTTCCGAGGTTTCAAAAAAAAAAGAAGAATGTTATCTTTCCTTCTCCTTAATTTAGCGCTTTTGATACGGAATTTTGCTTGCGGAGCTTTGTTTTGTCGATTTCAGTAAAGAGATTCTAAAAAAGACCATGTTATACAGCCAGGATACAAGCAACTTGCTCTCTTACGGAGAGAACTACTATCAGCCTCATTATCAGCCGATTCTGGAAGTAACCAATTGTAATATCATAGGATACGAGGTCCTGGGAAGATTTTATTTTCCCGAAAAAAACGAATATCGTTCTTTGGGTTATCAATTTCACAACCCGGAACTCGATACGATTCGACTGATCCAAATCGATCGATTGATCCGGGAAAAGGCGATCCGTCATCTCAAAGACACGGGTCTACGAACCAAACTTTTCCTCAACATGATGCCTAACTTTCTCTCTATGATTCATACGGGGGATGTTCTGGATCTCAAAAGACTTCACGTTCTCAATCTCATTGAAAAATACGATATATCGCCTGCGGAAGTCGTTCTGGAAATCACGGAAGACAAGTTCGACGGAAGTATCGACAAACTTCTTTCGATCGTGAACGTGTTCAAGGATTACGGGTTCAAGATCGCGGTGGACGATCTCGGAGTCGGATTTTCCAATTTGGAAAGAATCGGTTACATTCATCCGGACATCATGAAGGTGGATATCAAGATCATGCGGGAAAGTTTAAACCGAAGATCTTTTAAAAACGTACTGAGTGCGATCGCCGACATGTCCCAAAAATTAGGTTCCGATCTTTTGTTTGAAGGAATCGAAACGGAAGAGGAATTGCATCTCGCGCTTTCTATGGGCGCGAATCTTCTTCAAGGTTTTTATTTTTCAAGACCTCAGGTCGAGTTTCAGGATAAAAAACAATTCACAAGAACTCTCAGGGACACTTTGGAAAAATTCTCGGGGCTTCGTTTTATGGAACTCCTGGAAGAATTGCAAAAAGGTCAGGCGGTCATCGACTCCTTGGGCGAAAAATTGGAAGCGCTTCGTCATAAGGGAAAGGAAGACCTTCCTTTAGTTCTTCATCTGATGCTCACCAACCTACCTTCCGAAATTCTTTCCGTGTTCGCTTGCGATATTTTCGGCTATCAGATCACTCCCACTTATTTCCGTTCTCATCCCGGAGAAGAATGGGATTCGGATCTGACCGAAATCGGAAACAACTACGCTTGGAGACCTTTTTTTATCCGTCATAAGGCAAAGGTCGTTCAGAACTCGGCGAAATGGACCGTTACGGAACCGATTTACGATATGGATCTTCACAAACAAGTCGTCATCTTTACTTATACTCTCAGAGATAATTACATTCTCGTTATCAAGATGGATTGGGAACGGGTCTGATCGGGTTAGGGGTTAGGCTTCACCAACATTTAGGTTTTTTAACTCCTGAATTCGTTCATCGAGCATCATGATTTCTATCAACCTGATTTTAGGACTTTACAAGTTGATTTGCGGTGTTAGGGAAAATCAACCTTGGGTAAAGTCCAATCCATCGATTAGAAAAATGTAACTGAACTCTAACCGCTCGAAGCGTGGGAACACGAACACGTGGAAACGAACAAAAGTACGGAAAGCAAAAGACAAAGCGGGGAATAATACTTCGTGTCGTTTTTTGCGAACTTCGTATCTCTTATTTTTTTGAAAAAACCGACCAGTCGAAAGTCTCCTATGGCTCTGAGTAAAAACGCTGCGGATAAAAAGGTCGTGCCGTACTGAAAGACGTCTCGGGAAATTCCGAACGGAGTTTGTATTCCGAGTCCGATCGGAAACAAGGCGGCCGAAAATAAAATAAATCCCACCATCGCCGTCGCGAGTTTTCCGGGTCGAAAAACCGGTTTCCCTTGTATTTCCGGAATCACACGATTCGTACCGAAAGTTCCTCCAGCTAACCAATAAAAATGAATTCCGGACAGGACCAATAAAATCAAACCGGAAGTCATCTGAGCGAAAAAAAACATAGAACGATTTACTGAAGGAGTTCCACCGCAGCGGAATCGGGATTTTGATTCTGATACAACTTCAAAAGTAAACGAGCCAATTCCTTTTTTTCGTTTTCGGTAAAACCCCGATATAAATTGTTCAAGAGGGATCTGGAAATTCCGAGCAAAACGGGACGAACGGAATGCGCCTGGGGAGTAAGTTCCAGATGAATGATTCTCTGATCTTCCGAATCTTTCGTTCTTGCCACTAACCCCAACGCTTCCAACTTGTCGACAAGCGCGGTTAACGTGGATTTGTCCCGATTGATCATCTTGGCGATATCCTGCATCTGCGCTTTTTTCTTTTTTACGAGCGCGAAAAGGATATCCGCGTGAGTGGTCGTTAACGAACCGAACCCTTTTTCCTTTAACTCCAAGTTCAGGTGTTTGTGAAATTCGTCTCGAATTCTCGAGATCATATAGATGATCAGTCTAGGATTCATATTTTACCTAATTTAAGAAATTTTTTTCTATCAGGCAAATTGATATAGATAGATAACCTCTCCCACCGCGGCGGCTTTTGTCGATCCTTCGGTTTCAAAGGTCATCTTCAGAGTCATTCTCGCGGTGCCTCTCAGGTCCTTCAGCTCGATCAACTCCGCTCTAATCCTCAATTTGCTTCCCACTTTAACGGGTTCCAAAAACCGAAGTTTTTCCATTCCGTAATTGATCCCCATCTTAATATTCTTTAATTCTAATATTTGAGATAAAAGGTAGGGCGCCATGGATAAGGTAAGATAACCGTGTGCGATCGTTGTTCCGAAAGGGGATTCCTTTGCGGCTCGATCCGGGTCGGTATGAATCCACTGATGATCCAGGGTTGCGTCCGCGAATTGATCGACTTGCTCTTGAGTTACGGTGTGATAATCGGAAACCCCGATTTCCTTACCGGTATAAGCTTCCACTTCGGCAAAACTGGACAATACTACCTTAGCCATTGTTTTTCTCCTTTTACTCCGTTTTGTTTTTTAATTTTTCGGCAAGATGTTCGAAGATTTCGGATTCTAAAACGGACAAATCGATATTGTCCTGAAGTCCGACCGCCTTTCCGGAATAAATCGCTTTCCAGACGATTTCTCCGCTATCCACGTCGATCGCTTTCACAGTGATTTCAAGAACCGAATTTCCCGAAGCGGTTCCGTAATCCGTCACCTCGGTAAATACCGCGATTTCGCCGCCCAGTTGTTTGGCGATCTGAATTCCTTTTTCTTCATTGAAAGAATTGTCCGTTTCAAAGGCGGAATGAAATCGTTTTTCCGCGTTGAATTTCTCCTGAATCTTTCCGCCGTATTTTAGGATGGTCAGTTCCAGTTTTTCATAACTTCTGGACTCTAAAAATTTCTTTTGTTCGGCGTTTTGATCTTTCATCAACCAACCCGATCGGATCCGAACCGGAAAAACTACGTGCCGTATTTTTTTTTCCGGAGTAAAACCCTTTCGAAAAAATACCGTTCCTAAGATGGAATTTTTAGAGGACGAACATTGAACGAATGTAAAAAGGAAAACGAGAAGGAGGTAAAAAAAACTTTTGGAAGAGGGAATCGGATTTCTCTTCCGGGAAAAGTAAAATGCGTTGCGGGCGGCGGCCAAATCGTTTTCCCTTTTAAGTTCCGTTACAACCAGTTAACGGATCTACCATTTGTCTATCCGTTTTTTATCAAACCGTTTTTGGGATTTTTAGATTTCACGAAATCCTAATTTAGGATATTTACGACCCGTCCGAAAACTTGCCGAACCTTTTTAACGCGATCATTCGTGGAATGTGTCGTCGAGTTTGAAGAGCGCGGCTTACCTCCGAACGATTCATAAGAGCAAAACGACTTAAGTTTCTTTCGGAAAAAAGGTTCCTCTTAAAAAGACGAAGTTATTAGGAAACTCATACAACGCGGATGACTCGGTTATGGATCGCTCATCTTAGCTTCGCTAAGAGCTAACATTATGTTTCGACCCCTAGGGAGAAACATTGAGTTTCTCGCTCCGCGGCTTTTGGCTATCTCGCTCTCTATGGATCGCTCATCTTAGCTTCGCTAAGAGCCAACGCTTTCGCTCCGCGGCTTTTGGCTATCTCGCTCTCTATGGATCGCTCATCTTAGCTTCGCTAAGAGCCAACGCTTTCGCTCCGCGGCTTTTGGCTATCTCGCTCTCTCCTATGTTCCTTGTGTCAAGCCCCTCCGCTATTTTTTTACATAAGACCATATTGAGCTAACTTACGATTCAGAACATTTTCGGGCATAGAGTCGAAGAGTTGCCCTGTTCGAATCATAGAAAAAAGAACTTCGATCATTTTACGTGAAGTAGCAATGATCGATTTCTTTGCTCCTTTTTTAGCATATAACCTTTCGTAGAACTCTTTAATCTTACCGCCATGCTGACAACGGACCAGGCTCCAAGCTGCTTGAACAATCACTCTTCGGATCGAATGACAACCGCGGGAAACAATTCTACCATATCGAACCGTATCTCCTGAGATGTCAACTCTGGGAACTAAACCAGCGTAGTAGGCGGCTTGTTTACCGGAAGAGAATCTTTTGCAGTCCCCCATGTAACTCATAATCGCCAGAGACGTAATCATCCCGATACCAGGCATGGACATGATCGTTTGAACGTAGACCTGATTGATTTTCAGAGCGCCTTTAATATCTTCTTCAATGAGTTTTAGATTTAGTTCGACTAAAATCTAAAACTTTTTAAGATTCGTTCCGCTTCCTTATGATATCGATCCGGAAGTAAAGTTACAGAAGTTTCTCTGGATGCTTTTGTCATACTAGGTGTTTTGGTGATCTCAGTCAGAACACCTAGTATGAATAAACTGTGAAGCCGATTCTTTCCTTGCGTTAGTTGTCTTGTCCAATTCTCATGCTCGGTACACAATCGACGATTGTCTTCCTCTTCGTCCGTGGGAATTGGAACAACCGGTAATTCTTCCTTTGGATAACGTTGAATGAGTTTAGCTATCTTAAGAGAATCTTCTTTATCAGTCTTTTTCAAAGATTGATAAATTGTTGCTAAGTCTCCGGGATTCAAAACAATTACTTGAACTCCTTGTTTAGTATTGATTTTGCAATTCTATACTAGGTGT
>NZ_AOHC02000031.1 GCF_000332415.1 Leptospira weilii serovar Ranarum str. ICFT | reverse complement strand
CATTTCTCCTTAATGGAGTATGTGCGTAAAAGCCGAAAAGGGAATAGCGTTAGCTACACCTAGTATATCGACGTATTCCTGGACGAACACAACGTGGTTCAACCCGATCTGATTTTTATTTCCAAAGCGAAGAGTGCGATCATTCGACAAAAAAGAATCGAGGGGGCTCCGGATTGGATCGCGGAAATTCTTTCGGAAGGAAACGCCTACCACGATCTGAAAACAAAGAAGAAACTCTACGAAAAACACGGGGTTGAAGAATATTGGATCGTGGACCCGATGGAACGTTCCGTCGAGGTGTATCAAAATAGCGAGTCGGGTTTTAAACTGATTTCATCCGCCAATTCGGGTCTAGTCGCATCTGCGGTGTTAGACGGATTTTCGATCGAGATTGATCGTCTTTTTACAAAGTTGGTTTGAATGATACATACGACCGATTTCAAAACGGAAACCGATTCGAATCCAATTTAGAATGAAACGAATACTATGATACATACGACCGATTTCAAAACAGAAACCGATTTCAAAACGGATAAGGATTTTGCCGAACTTCCGGAAGGAACGTTGGCCGAACTTTTGGAGGGTGAAATATTTATGGTTCCGGCTCCGATTCCAGAACACCAAAGAGTTTCCATACTAGTTGTATACTTGTTTGTTGCAATACGTGGACAAACTTAAACTCGGCGAAGTTTTTTTTTCTC
>NZ_AOHC02000032.1 GCF_000332415.1 Leptospira weilii serovar Ranarum str. ICFT | reverse complement strand
CGGATTCGGTAGAAAAAAAGAAAAAAAATTTTCAAAACGTTCTTTTAAAAAATCGGATTCGGTCTAAGAAAGTTTGGGCGAATCCGGCCTTGGCAGGCCGGACCGCGCTTTCAGCTATAGTCAATAAATTGCATGAAAGAAACGTGATACAATATATCGCCTTTAGTTTCAATTTATTGACTCCGCTTCAATCGCTTTCGCATTGGTTACGGCCCTGCTCCCGTTATTTTAAAAAACCGGCGTCGGTATTCGGATAAATTTGAGAGGCTAGGATAAAAATAAAAACGCTGACGGCGATTCCCATCGACGCAAGTAATACATCTTTTCCGACTTTTCGGAACGTTTCCAAATAAGGAAGATCCCTAAAAGTCATAAAGTTGAGAATGATTTCTCGACCCGCGAGCATTCCTAAAAACACCCAAGTTGTCGACATGGGCATTTTGCTCCATTCGTGAAAAACGATCAGAATGGTACCGTAGACCAAATCCACAATCGTTGCGGCCTTGGACCATTGAATGTCCGACTTTTCCGTTACGATTTCTTGAATGGTTCCGCCATTGGTATAAAGAATGATTCCTAGAGCTACAACGAGCATCGTAATTGCGAGAATGAATTCTAAGATGGAAAGTTGTCTGGGAAGATAAATTACGATGTTTGCCGCGTCTTGACGCAACCAAGCGATCCAAAGATAAATCGTCGACAACCACTGAAAAAGCGCCCAACGTTTTTCACTTCTCGGATCGGGAACGTGATCCTCGGTATATTCTTTCGGATCGATTTTTACCAAAATCCCCCAAATCAAAATCGCAACTCCGAAAGCGATTCCATATCCGAAAAAGGATTTGGTAAGCATCTTTTCGATGTTATTTCCTCCGAAAAGTCCCAGGATCAAAAAGGTCGTGGAAATGGGAGATTTCAAACGAGTGATTACGACTAAAATCAAAGGAGCTAAAAGTTGTATGAGATTGAATTGCCGAACTTCCGGAAAACTTTCCAAACGTCCGAAATGAATCTGGGAATCGTTCCAAATCCAAGTACCAAAAAAAATGACGACGACGATTCCACCTAAAACGACTAACTTGAGAATCCAGTGAACGGTTCTTTTACTTTCTATAAACGTCCCGACCGTTTGTACTGCGTCGTTTCCTGCTACGGAAAATGCGCTGATAAAAAATGCAAACCAACCTAAATAGTAAGCGGGAGATCCGAATTGATAAGCGACGACCATCAGAATTCCAGCCATTACAACCAAAGAATAGAATCTGATTTGGTCTAGAATACTAGGATGCTGAAAATCTATTTCATTTTGTTTCATCGGAAAAGATATCTCTAAGCGGACGCTTAAAAAGATATTAATAAAACGCCGGAACTCCCGTCAAGGGGGGGTTCCGGTAGGGCGTAAAGACGGTTTTAATCCAGAAAATGTTTTCCGTATTTGGATTCAATATCGCGAAGATCGAAGAGGATGAAAAAGTCTATGGTTTTAAAAATTTTATCCAAAGCGGGAGTTCCGCAAATTTTAGAACCCGCTCTAATGTATCCTTTGATCAAAGCCGGAATTCTTTTGTAAACGGATTTTATATCTTCCACTTGATAGTTCGGATCGAAACCCGGAATTTCAAAACCGAGAAGAGGTGTTACGTCAAATTCCTTTCTTACAAGAACGTCCTTATCTTTTAAATAAGCGTAAATTTCGTTAGCGGATTGTGCGTCGGTATGATGAATCGAACCGCAACCGAAAAGGTATCTAACGTTATGTTTCTGCATATACGCTCCGAGTCCGGCCCAAAGCATCGAAATCACGGATCCGTCTCTGTATTCCGGATGAACGCAGCTCCTTCCGATCTCCGCCGTTTCCGCGTGCAATTCGTAAATCTTAGAGATATCGAATTCGTTGTCTGCATAAAAACCTAAGTTTTGTTTCGCAACGGATCTACGAAGAATTCGATACGTTCCGACGATTTTGTTTTCGCGGTTTTTATCGACCACGATCAAATGATCGCAAAAACGATCGTATTCGTCCCTGTCTTTGCGGGTCGCGGCGGATTGAGGAAGCCCTTCCCCCAATTCGAGATTGAAAACTTCATAACGAAGTGCGAGAGTACGTTCTATTTCCAACTGGTTTTCGGCGATCCGAACTTCCAGTTTGCGTTCCGTTCTCACCCCGTTGTCTACGAAATTCGTTCCCATAACAACTCCTTAGGTTTTGGATTGTACATCATCTTATTCGTTTTTTTTACGTTCGGATTACATGGGAAATAAATTTCTGCGACTTGATTCGGGGAAAATAAGCGTTAATTTTCTCTCTAAGAATCGCTTGATTGGGCGGCTTCATCCTTGGGTAAAACCCAAGGATGAACCGGGCTCTCCGCTCCAGTCAAGTTATTGTGTTCGATTTTAATACATTCAATTTCTCTAATTCCAATAACTTGACTCCGCATCGATCCCTATCTCGCGACTCATAGGGCAATGCTGTCAATTTAAGAAAAAAGACTAAAGATTAAAGAATTTAGTACGACAAGAAGACATGGGCAAGAAAGAATAACAGTCATAGGCGAATTAGAAGCTTGGATATATTCCAGAAAGATTCTGGAAATCGCGCGAATGAAACCGAGTGCTTTTACTCGGAATCGTCAACTAACCCTACCGAGGTTGCTTATAGCCATGATAAACTTATTAAACAAAAGCTTAGCGGTCGAGTTATATAGATATTTTAAGAATTTAGGAAAGAAAGCTGTGACGAAACAAGCGTTTTCCTTAGCGCGGGAGAAATTAAATCCGCAAGTGTTT
>NZ_AOHC02000033.1 GCF_000332415.1 Leptospira weilii serovar Ranarum str. ICFT | reverse complement strand
ACACCTAGTATAACTTGAACGGAGTTTCTCATCTTTTTCGGAAGAGATTTGATTTGAAGAAGACATAGTTTGATTTTTGCAAGAGCGATGATACCTTTTCGAAGGGTAAGAGAGTTTTCCAAGCGGACGGAAAGGGAGTTAGCTTCTCTTTGAAGATTCGGCTCCAGCCCGTTAAACCGAAACCCGTAGACGTTACGAAAGGAATTCGGGTCCTTTTTTTGAGAGAGTGAGCTGTTGATTTGGGTATTTTTTGAGTTCTTGATCGGATACGTTTCCGTTAGCGACATTGAATTTCCAAGCCGTATCATATGAATTCCTGCTTTTTGTATGTTCAGTAGAACTTGTCGTAGACGAAGAAACGATTCGGGTTTTCATATTTGTATCTGTGAATATATCGGAATATATGAATCACAAAAGAGTGAAATTTTGGAGCTTTTTAAAAAAGTGCGTATTTTAGTCGAGAGATTTGAGAATTTGTAAGACAACCGACGGATGAAACGGAAAGTAAAGAACCTGTAAAATCGATGGTTAGAGTTAGAAATTCCTTAATGTAGTCAGGGAGTAAACGAGGTAACTTCGCCTCATTGGTGAGAGGTTTGTATCTTTTTTATAAATTCTCAAAAATTGAGTGGACGAAGAATTGTTTTTTGATTTTCTGTTTTCAATTTGTGAATATGTTGACATATATAAATCACAAATGAATTTTGGAAGTATTTTTTGTAATATGGAACATAATGATAACTTTCTTTTAGAAGAACGGCGAGGGAATCGCTTTTGAAGTTGGTGAAAGAATGAAAGAAAACGGTATTAAAAAAGGTTTTGAGTTAGGGGAAGCGGTAAAGAACAAAGTAACGGGTCAAAAGATGTATGTGGAAGTTGTTTGGAGCCCGACCGTATCTTGTGTTTACTTTGATCCCGAAAAAGAAGCCCTTGTGAAAGTTCAGATGTTGCCTGAAGATTTGGAGCGGATTAAGGAATTACTTCCCTATCTTCCCAAGTAAAATTAGGAACTAGTGATTAGGGATTAGGAGTTAGGGGTTAGGAGCTTTACCGAATATGCAGATTTCATTGTGTTTCAACAAAGCCGGGTCCGGGGGTTTTAACCAATTTAATTTAAAATTAGAAACTAGAGGAAAAATTAAAAAACATGAAGGAATTAATGAATCAGTATAAAAGAAAAAATCTTTTTCGAATAATCGGAATTTTCGCGTTTGCGTTTTTTTTGACCCAATGCCTTGGACATCACTTTACGATACCAAAAGAGAAAGTTGAGAGCGATATCAAGAAAGTCTTAGTCCTTCCGGTATATATGCCTAAGAATTTTGTACCGAATTACTTCCCAAAAGAACCTAACTTTCAACCGAATGTAGAAGAGTCAGGAGAATATGTGGAAATCATTCAATCTGCGGGAAGCTTTCTAACGAATTTGGCGACAAACATACTACGTAAAGGCGCTTATGAATTTCAGACAGTGCAATATACGGAAGACATTTTGAAAGGAAATGCCAACTTTGAAAAAATAGCTAAGACGATCATCAACGAAAAGCCGACAGAGCTTCAAACAGATGTATATTTTCCGAAAAAAGAATTTATCCAGAAAATAGCGAAGAAGTATCAGGTAGACGCAGTTTTTTATCACATATTGTATATACAATACAAAAAATCCAGACGCTTCGATTTAGGTGGTCGTAGTTATGTAAAGTTGCCTGCATTTTCAATCCTTTATGAACCTTTAATGTATTCTTCGAATGGTGATTTAATATACAACTCAGATGAAGTGAGTTATGAAATCGGTAGTTTACATTATCCCGAAACGACAAATGAAGACAATGTGTTTAAAGCTTCAAAGATTTCGAATAATAGCTTAAGAGAGGATTTATCGAAAGGAAGTATTTATGGAAAACTTATTATCATGGGTTTAAATCAAAAGTACTAGGTGT
>NZ_AOHC02000034.1 GCF_000332415.1 Leptospira weilii serovar Ranarum str. ICFT | reverse complement strand
ACACCTAGTATCTATTACAAAAGCTAAATTACGTTAAAGTTGGTCGCAAGTTTACTAGGGATGAGATGAATGAAAGATAAAGTATTCCTGGATACTAATCTGTTTATTTATAATTTTGATACAAAAAATAAAACGAAACATGAGAAATCAAAGGAGATCGTTTCGACAGCTTTAGCAGAAAATAATTATGTAATTAGTTATCAAGTTATTCAAGAATTTTCAAATGTAGCTTTGAAAAAATTTCAGATACCTCTCAAACGGAAAGACCTAGAACTATATTTAAAAAAAAGTTATGTTCCCATTATGTAGCGTCTATTATACTAATGAGAATATTTTGAATGCAATTGAAATCAGAGACCGATATAAACTGTCTTTTTACGATTCTGTCCTTATAGGTTCTGCGATAGAAGCGAATTGTAAAACGCTATTAAGTGAAGATTTACAAGATGGAATTCAAATCAAGGGGTTGCAAATTACGAATCCTTATACTAGGTGTAT
The DNA here is from genome assembly GCF_000332415.1 of Leptospira weilii serovar Ranarum str. ICFT. Classification (GTDB taxonomy): domain Bacteria; phylum Spirochaetota; class Leptospiria; order Leptospirales; family Leptospiraceae; genus Leptospira; species Leptospira weilii_A. The sequence continues at coordinate 43,573 of NZ_AOHC02000034.1, read as the reverse complement.
AAAAAAGAAAAGTAGTTTGGCGCCCACTTCGACTTTTCGCTTCGTTCGCGACTCACGGTTCCCGCTCGCGCTCACTCAGGGCTAAAGCCATATTGCTTTGTCACTTCGGTTTGCGAGACGTTATACTAGGTGTCCACTCGAACCTTGTGCCAACCGCGTCGCGCAGAAGCGCTTGCGGACGCAACGTCGAGAAGCCCATTTCGTTAGTTGGCATCCCGCTTGAAATGTAAATTTGGGAAAGCATCTTATCTTCAAGAATTAAGAAAGGATATTACTTCCAAGTAAGGTCAATTTTCTTATGTTTCGAAGCACATTCAGCTAAGTATAAATTGATTAAATTTTGATATGGAATACCGGTCTGATCGGATAAAGTTTTAAAGTATCCGATAGTATCAACATCAACTCTAATCGTAATTGGCTTTTTTCAGTTTTTTTAAAATAGGTGTTTTTCTTTGACTTTGAAAAATCGTATTCTTTTCTCATAAAAATTCCTCGTATTGTTTAGATTCTAATTTCGTTGCTTTTCTTGCTGAGATAATTCGGATTGTGTTTTTTGAAGCGCGATAACAATGCGAAACCATTAAAAGATTTAATTTATAACTAAATCCAAGTATGATAAATCTTTCTTCATATTCAGAATGATCTGGGTCATTTATAATCCTTGCGTTTTCGTCGTAAAAGACTGTTTTTGCTTCTTCAAATGAAATTTTATGTTTTTTTCTATTTGCGGTATTTTTCGATGTATCCCATTCGAATTCAATTGACATAGACATATGTATAGCGTAAATATTTAGTAAATATAAAGAATGTCAATCGAATTCGCTGGCTAGAGTAATTAGTTAATGTGATTTACTCTTACAGACGCGTGAGAGCAACGAACTTCGGCTTCTCACTGCGTTCGCGACTCACGGTTCCCGCTCGCGCTCACTCAGGGCTAAAGCCATATTGCTTTGTCACTTCGGTTTGCGAGACGTTCGCTAAAGCCCACTCGAACCTCGTTCCAATCCCTTCGCACACAGACGCGCTTGCGGACACGCGGAACTTCGACAATTATCTTTCGTTAGGTGAAAGTTTTTAGATATCATTTTGAAATGAAAGTTTCGAGGGTATTCAAGATATAAAGTTTATTTTCCATAATTGGTGTCCATTCAAGGAAAGAGAATGATTCCTTTTTGATTGACAAATATCATTGTAATTACATAGTAATTACAATGAAAGCTTCAGTTGTAAAAATAGGTAATTCCAAAGGTATTCGGATCCCTAAGGCAGTTTTAGAAGAATGCAATATTGAAGAAGAAGTAGATTTACTAATCGATAATAATAAACTAATTATTGTACCGTTAAAATCAAAACCGAGAGAAGGGTGGGAAAAACAATTTAAATCAATGTCATCTAATAAAGATGATAAGTTACTTATTCCCGATTCAATAGATTTATCAGTCAAGGATTGGGAATGGTGATTTCTCAATATGAAGTGTATTTGATTAATTTAGACCCAACAGTCGGACATGAGATAAAAAAATCAAGACCTTGCGTAATAATTTCACCTAATGAAATGAATAAAACCATTGGAACAATTATTATCGCACCAATGACGGCTAAATCTCGAACCTATCCAACCAGAGTTGAATTAACATTTCAAAACAAGAAAGGTTGGATTGTGTTAGATCAAATTCGAACTGTGGATAAAATACGTCTGATAAAAAAGTTAGGGAAAATTGATCCGAAAACAGTTAATAAAATGAAATTGATTATAAAGGAAATGTTGGTTGATTAGGATAATAATCGATTCAATAAAAACCTTCGTCTAATTACGGTTTCCCCTCGCCATTTTTAACGCTGCGGATCTTCGCTAAATGGCGAGGGATGGAACTCCGGCTTCTCGCTTCGTTCACCACTCGCGGTTTCCGCTCGGACTCACTACGGGCTCCGCCACATTCGCTTTGACGTTCGGCTTGCGGGACGGCCTAAGGACGCTCGAACCTCGTGCCAACCGCCTCGCGCACAGGCGCTTGCGGACGCAACGTCGAGAAGTCTCTTTCGTTAGGCGACGTGCGTACAAAAAGACTTTTGAAATAGAAAAACGTATTTATATATTCATTTTTGTAATTAAAGCGAGTTCAAAAATTTCATTGACAAAATCGAAAATGTATTACAAATGTGATACATGAGGAGAATATGATTAGTCTTCGATTACCCCCAGAATTGGAAAAGAAATTATCGGAAGTGGCGAAAATTGAAAATAAAAGTAAATCAGAGGTCATTAAAGAGTCTTTAGTTTATTATATTAATAACTTTGCGCAAAAACCTTCAGCCTATGAATTAGGTAAAAAATACTTTGGCCAATACCACAGCGGTATTTCTGATAAATCGGTAAATCATCAAAAGTATATTAAAGATGCGATATTGAAAAAACAAAAAGGTAAATGATAAAAGTAATTATTGATACCGGGCCTATCGTAGCTTTCTTCGATGAATCGGATGTTTATTGCACTGAGGTTAGATCATTTCTCAAAGTTTTCAAAGGAAGATTATTTACGACGTTAGCAGTTGTAACGGAAGTTTCGTATTTGTTGTCGGATAATAAGAAAATTCAAAATTCATTTATCGAATGGATTAAAGACGGAGCAATTACAATTCTAAATCAAGATAATGAGCATTTTTCATCAATTCATCATTACATGGAAAAATATTTCGACCGACCTATGGATTTTGCAGATGCATCTCTTGTGAGTCTTTCAGAAATTTATGGAATAAAAGATATTTTAACTTTAGATAGTGATTTCCTTTTCTACAAAACTAAAAAAGGTAAGGCATTAAATATTATTAATTCTGAGATGATCAAATCTTAAATTAAAGTACGCACGATCGCCTAACGTCGACTTCTCGCTCCGTTCGTCACTCACGGTTCCCGTTCCCGCTCGGTCTCACTCCAGCCTGCGGCACATTTGTTTTGTCACTCGGTTTGCAAAACGTTCGCTAAGGCTCACTCAAAACCTCGTCCTAATTCCTTCGCACACTCGCCTCCCCCGCTCAACTTCGCGTATCCAAATACGTTAGGCGACATTCCTGCAAAGCTTAATTTTAAAAGGAAACAATAATCGAAAAAGAAATTCGGGTGAAACGATAAAAAAGCTGGCAAAATACGAAACCGCATCGTATCATAGATCGTATGAAAGTTACAGCGATTTTACCCGATGATTTGATAACTGAAATTCAGAAATATTCTGGCGGGAAGAATATAACAGATTCGCTACAAAAGGCACTTTCTGAATGGTTAAAGCAGGCAAAAATTAAAAAGCTAAATCAGAAATTAGATAAATCACCATTAGCTTTCCAAAAAGGATTTAGCAGTGAAAGTATACGAAATCTAAATCGAGAAAGATAATGGTATTAGTTGATACTTCGATCTGGATCGAGTTTTTCAAAAGAAATGAACCCTATTTTAGCGAACTAAGAGATTTAATAGAATCTTCCGAAGTGATTGTACATGAAGTTATCTTTGGAGAACTTCTTCAGCGTTGTAAAAGCAAATCAGAGGTTTCATTTATATTAGAGTACTGGGAAAATTTAAATACTTTGACTTCGGAAAATAGTTTTCTTGAAGCGGGAAAACTTTCCTACGAACAGAAGTTAAAAGATAAAAGCGCCGGTTTAATCGATTCAGTGATAATCAACGAAGCAATGAAAAGAAATTTGAAGCTTTGGGCCTTGGACAAGAAAATATTAAAAGTTTTAAATCCTGCAAAGATTTATCAGTCGAAACAATAGCAGGCACTTCGCATAACTTAGATTTCACGCTCCGTTAGACGAAATACGTGCAAAACAGAGAATCAATTTCTCATACTATGATGTGTCAAAATCAATCTGCCGAGTTCGGTTCCGATCAAATTGGGCATATTGTAAAAATTATCCGAAGTGATCTGGATGGAATCTTGAAACAGATGTTCCGCGATGTATCTCCTACCGAGCCCGACGCCTAAGAAGACGTAGTTTCGATTTTGGTTCTTTAAAATTTCTGCATGTAGTTTGCGGTTGTCCCTAGAATTGATTTCGTCGGAAACTTCCGCCTTTCCTCTTTGCCCGCGAAAATCGGAAATCATGACAACGATTTTAGTCTGTGCTTCCGGCGAAAAATACGATTCCACTTTTTCAAGGAGTTGATATTCTTCCACGGAATCGCCCTGCCAATCGGTTCTGAGAAAATTGAACATCTCTTCTTCTTTTACTTCGTCGTAGGTTTCGTCCAGGCGTTTGATCGGAATCAGATCGATCCGATCTTTTTTGTTGTTTCGATCCGAATACGCGTGGATCGAAAAATCGACTTCGTGTTCGTTGAGGATGTACGCGGAAGAAAGCATCGCGGAGATCACGGCAACGGCATATTCAAAATTGAAGATTCTTCTGGACTTGGAAACGAGAAAGGCGACTTCCACACCTTTGAGTTTTTCCTCGTTTTTATCGATGATCGTACGATCGAAAACTTTACTGTCCCCTCTTCCGGATAAGAAGGAAATATATTTCCGAGTATCGATCCGGTTTCCTTCGTTTCGATACATTCTCGTGATGTCGATCTCCGGATCAAAAAGGCGATCGAGGTTGAGTTCAATGTCTTCCAAACTCTGACCGAACACTTCTTTGAATTCTTTCAAGGAAACTTGGATCGCGTAGTCCCAGAGAATTTTTCGTTTGGCAAGAAATTGTTTATAGAGTTCTTCGGTGCGATAACCCCAGGCCCCGCCTCCGCCCGCGGGTTCGCCTTGGCCCTTGTTGCCTCGGGTATCCTGGCCGTACCAAGCGTCGGCGCCTTCTTTGGTTTGGCCGCCGGTTTCCGGAGTATCGATTTCGATTCCTCTTTTGAGAGGATTTCCGGAGTTGAGAAGTTTGGCCTTACCGGTTAACGCTTCTCTTTTATGAAGTTCGGGATTCCACCAACTTTTTTTTTCAATGTCGGTGGCCGTTGTCAGAGTTTTTTTTTTCTTATCCTCAAGAACCTTGAAGAAATCCGATTCGACTTCGATACCCGACATTTGGAAATCCAAAATCTTTTCGAGTTCCATCCTTTCTTTCGGATCGGCGATTTGATTGGTGTAAGCGATCTTTCCGCCTCGAACCGCGGCTTCTTTGAGACCCGCTTCTCCGCCCTTCTCATCCGCATAACGCAGAATATGATCCTTCCAAAAAAGAATATTAGAAAGTCCGAATAGATACGGAAGGAGGTTCGCGGAACCGACGGTTCTTTTTTTGGCGAGATCTCGGATCTTCAAGTGAAAGGCGACCATCTTCAAAATCAAACCGTTTCCGGGAAGATAAAAGGATAGAATTTCGGTTAACGTGGATTCGTCTTCGAGGTCCGGAAACAAAACGCTCGTAAAACGATTACGAAACGCTCTGGAAATGGTAGCGGTGGACTTGGATTTACGAAAGAGTTTGAGCGCGAAGATTCTGGATTCTTCCGTGAGTTGGATCGGTTCCGTTCTTCCGGCTTCGGGAGGAAGGGTGAGAGATCGCGCGTCGTCGGTTAACATATTCAATTTTTCTACGAGTTCGGCGCCCGCCGCTTCCAGGTTCGTGATGAGAATGTTTCCGCCTTCCCGAATCCCTCGAGTCAGAGGACCGTCCACCCAATCCACCTTGGAACCGTCGATCGGCTTCAAGGCTCCGATGATATCCGAAGTATGAATTCCCTTACAAAGGCTGACCGTCTCCAGAGGAAGCCCCGAAATTTCGGTAAAAAGCGGAAGTAAAATCTGTGGATCCTGTTCTTCCGAATACTCGATCAAAACGTTTTCTTGAAATTGAACCGCCGTAAAAATTTTCTCGGAGAATTCCCGAAGTTTGAAAGGAAGAGGAACCCCGCCTAACAGCTCTTTGGCGCGATTTTCGTCCCGGACGGGAACCGCCTTATCGTTGCAGTACAAAATTCCCTTATGAATCTGAAAACTCGGTTCGGGAAGTTCCGGAGTCATTTTCAAACCAGATTCGCCGAGCAACAACTCGATCTGAAAATCCCTGTCCTCTTTTTTGCGAAAAGGTTCCACGTAAAAATTCCAAAATTCCCGGAACTGAAGTTCGCTCGTGTCCGCTTTTAAACCCAAAAGACGATTGCAAAGTTTTTTCAAGTTTCGAATATTAAAATGATACTTTTCCAGATCTCCTTTTCCGAGTTTGCCCGTTACGACTCGATTTTCGGTTTCTATGGAAATCCGGATGCAGGATCGAAGCAAGGATTCGCTCAAAGAAGGATAAAGTTTTTTTAATATAAAAAGAATTTCATCCGGAGTATGAGGATCGATAAAAACCACCGAGAAAAAACGAGTGATGTCAAACGGCAGCGGCTTTCTTCCCTCAAAACCTTCGGATGGATTTTGAGTTCCGATAAAATTAAAACCGTCGCCGCTGTAAATTCTGGAACCGTCCCCTTCGATTAACTCCAAATAGGCGGACTCATAAACCGTGGAGAATCGTTTGATGATATGCGGCGGACAAAGGTTCATCTCGTCCGCGACAAAACTATGGCCCGAACGAATCGCCGCAGTCAACGGACCGTCCGACCAAACAAATCCTCTTCCGTCCATCAGGATTCGATACGAACCGATCAGGTCTTCGGGAAGAGTGTCCTCGTTAAAGCTGAATCTCGAAGTGGGATGTTTTCTTTTATAATTGATGTAATAGATCAGAGCGTTCTTTCCCACACCGGCGTCTCCGACGAGAAGGACGGGTTTGCCTTCCAACAACGGATAAAGAATATTGGACAAGTTACGAACGGTGGAATCCGTCTCGACGAGATCGGATCCAAGACTTCCGGAATTGATTCCGGATTTTGAAACGGGAACATTCAGACCTGCGATTTTTACGGTTTCCATAATTCAAAGTTTATCCCTTAGAATCCTCTGGCAACCTCAATTCCCAATTAAAAAAAACATCCGTCGAAACGATAAACATCGTATCCTTTTCCATCTTTTTAAAAAGAAAATCAAACGTCGTATCGAACCGTAGCTTGAATGGTTTGACGAACCGATCCGGTTTTCGAGAAGATTCTTTTTAGGCGGTGATTCTTTCGGATCAAAATTGCAGCGAGGATTGAGTATGAATCAGAGTACATTAGAATATGTTTTAGCCGATCGTATCCGAGGTCTGGATACTTCCGCCATCCGCAAAGCCTTTGAACTTGCGGGCACACTCCAAAATCCGATCAATCTTTCCATCGGACAACCGCACTTTCCTTGTCCTCCCAATATTATAGAAGCCGGATGTAAGGCTTTGAAAGACGGCAAAACCGCTTACACACTTACGGGAGGAATTCCCGAATTAAAAAACGCTCTCGCGGAAAAATACAAAAACGGAAACGGAATTTCCTACGCAGAGCCGGAAAGAATTTTAGTCACTTCGGGAATCAGTTCCGCGTTTTTACTTTTATTCAACGCGTTGTTAAACGAAGGAGACGAATGTCTGGTTGTAACTCCTCACTTTTTGATGTATCCGGCCTATATCAAAATTTACGGAGGAAAGATGAATACGGTTCACGAGTCTTTCGAACCGGAAGCTCTGAAAGAATTCTCAAATAAAAAACTCAAAATCATCATCTACTCTTCCCCTTCCAATCCTACCGGAAAAATTCTTTCCCGAACACAACTGGAAGCCCTCGCCGATCTCGCCGAAAAAACCGGAGCGTATCTGATCTCCGACGAAATCTACGAACTCTTCGACTATGATCAAAAGTTTATATCCGCCGGTTCCTTTTACGAGAAGGCGATCACTCTTTCCGGTTTTTCAAAAACCTACGGTATGACGGGACTTCGTTTAGCCTCGATCCTGGCGCCGAAACCCATTACAAAAACATTAACTACTTTGCAGCAGTACACTTTAGTTTGCGCCCCTTCCGTGACTCAGTGGATGGGACTGGAAGCGTTAAAGACGGACATGAGTTCTTACATCGCCGACTACAAAGAAAAAAGGGACTTCGTCTACGAGTCGTTAAAGGATCGTTACGACGTCGCCAAAAGCGAAGGCGCTTTTTACTTCTTCATCAAGATCCGGGAAAAGGACGACGACTTTATCGTAAGGGCGGTCAAGGAAAAAGAATTGATTCTCGTTCCGGGTTATATCTTTACCGATTCCAAAAACTACATTCGAATCAGTTTTGCATCCGAATGGGAGAATCTGAAACGGGGAATCTCCGCGCTTGTTCAGCTTGCCTGATCCGGTCGGTTTTTGGATCGTTTTCGTTTTCGGAAGTTTAGGCGCGGCTTCTCTGGGAAGTTTTTACGTCACTCTAGGCTTTCGAATTTTGGAATATTATTACGGTAAAAAAAGAAAATCGATTTCGTTTTTCGAAAGATGGAAGGGGATTCTCACGCGTCCCAGTTCCTGCGATTTTTGCGGCGCGGAAATACGTTATCCGGAATTGCTTCCCGTTTTCGGTTATTTCATCTCGAAAGGTAAATGCAAACATTGTAATGGAAGAATCCGTTTTCTTTTTCCTTTGATCGAATTTTCCTTTGTCTGCGTTTTTATTTTTTGTTTTTCCCTAACGAAAAATCCTGCGTTCAGTTTCGTTTTTCTTTTCTTTTGCGGTCATCTTTTGATTTCTTGTCTGACCGATGCGTTTCATTTTTCTTTGGATTATGAAAACCTTCCCTGGATTTTATTTTTTGGAATCGGTTCCACCTTTCTCTTAAACGGAAAACTTCCGGGTTGGGACGAGTGGTTCGTCCTCGGCGGTTTTTTCCTCGCGTTTTTGATTTTGTTTTTTTTATTTCCGAACGGAATCGGTTTCGGGGACGTTTTGTTCGCTCCGATTTTCGCCTTCATCGCGGGCCATCCCTGGTGGATCTTTTTTTTAAATGCTTCTTACATTCCTGCGGTTCTGTTTACGATCGTCCTTCGGGAAAGAGGAAAAAGTTTACGTAAGGCTCCGATTCCCATGGGTTTGTATTTCGGCGTCGGCTCGCTTCTTACTTTCCTTGGCAAAATTCTTTTTGATTCCGGCGCCGAATGATCTGCCGAGTGACCCATAGGGAACGAGGCATAAGTTTACGACCGAATCGGCTTCGTCCGACTCACAAAAATATATAATTTTTTGAAAGGGAACGAGGCATAAGTTTACGACCGAATCGGCTTCGTCCGACTCACAAAAATATATAATTTTTTGAATATGATTGGAATTTACATTTCGAATATTCAAAAACTATAATTTTCTTATCCTTGTTTCAGGGTTCCTTCGATTTCACTTGCGACGAAAGGCCGAAATATTCTCGAACCAACTCCTTTGTCAAATCCTCGTCCTTCCAATTCGTATACGGAATCCCGTAGAGAGTATTACGATAAACGTTTAACACGAACGGATATTGAAATCCTGCCGGAAACCTAGTCTTAAAATTCCCCTCTCCCAAAAACGTAAAATTAAATATCGTTCGCCAACGTTCTCGACTCCAGATCTCGCCTTCGCTTAACAATCGAACTTCATAATAAAAACGATCCAGCTCCCGGTTCGGAAAAGAAGCGGTCTTTTTTGCGATAGATTCCTGATCCCGAAAAGAAGCGATCGTTTCTGCGATAGATTCCTGATATCCCCGAGGCAAAAGACGAACATAATGACCCGGAAATCCCTTTCCGGGCAACCTCGCCAAAAAAGGATCAGTTATCCCTAACAGATCGATCCAGTGGATCCCGGGGCCTCCGTAATATCCCGCTAAACCGACATTGGTCGTAACTTCGACCTGCCGAACTCCGCACCCAAACGATGGAGTTCGAATCATTCTTAAATCTTCGGATAGAGTTTTTTTCCCGTTGAACATGTCGTAACTTGGATTCGCGGATTTTGAGCAATTCTCCGATGAAATTCGGATCACATACAACGCCCAAGGATGAGACGCGGACGTAATCCTTCGAAACCGATGTTTCAAAGAAACGTTATCCTGATAGGAAGCCCTTTCGTCCACAATTCCCCGTTCCACTCGAACCGGAGATCTCTGAAAAGTGTAACGAAACGGGGAAGCGGGATGGACCAGGAAATAGATCCAAACAAAACCTACGGCAAAAAAACACTTTTTTTGAATATTCAAATTATAGGATGTAGTTCGAAGAGATAAAAAAAGACACTGAGAAAAAACGGATAGGACGAAACAGGTTCCTATAAATCTTCCCGCCATAAAATCCCCTCCCACCCAGAGAAGATAAAAAATCAGGATCCCGATCGAACCGAAACTGATCGTCAAAATCTCTCTTTCTTGGCGATTCAAACCCGGCGCCCACGTCGTGGAAAAGCGCGTTATCCGACGAAATATCGGATCGGCAACGAGCCAAAAAAAATGAGTCCCGAACACGAAGGCGACGATAGGATCCCATTTTAAACTGATTTTTAGATAGTCCCATCCCGCGGAAATCCGTTCGGGCAAACTCGATAGAACGTTCGTTTTTGCGTAGAAGGTGTTCGGCAAAAAGGATCCGAAATAGATCAGTGAAAATCCCAAGTAAAAAATCCAGGGAGACATTCCTAAAAACGAATATACGAAGAATGAAATATTACGATCCTGAAAAACTCTCCGGAAAAGAAAAACCAAAGGAAAAATCAGGAATAAAACCAGATCCAGACGGGTTAATGCGAGCAAAGCGCTTAGGAAGCCGATTGCGAACGCGTCCGATCTTTTTTTTTCCCGATCCTCGTCCAGATACAAAGAATAAAATCGAATCTGAAAAACCAGGATCAACAGAAAGGAAAGCGGATTTTCGAGGCCGGAAGTATTATAATCTATGAATATTCGAGAGGAGAAAAACACTCCGATGGAAATCAAAATCAATCCCAAACCGTTTCGAAACCTGAAAAAAGTAAAACCGTATAAGAATAAAAAAAGGGCTCCGCACGCGAAAGACAAAAGATAGGCGGCGATATCGATATCCCGAACGATCCATTGAATCGGGATCAACAAAAAAAGCCAAAGCGGATGTGTGTAAACCTGAACTCTTTCCAACGGATTCCAACGAAGTCCGAACCCGTTTAGAAAATTATCCACGACTCGAAACGTGATGAACGAATCGTCGCTTAACCAAGCGCTGTGATAAAAAAGATAGGCATATATAAGGAATGATAATGAAACGAGGAGGATTTTACCGGAAATTCTTTTGGGAAAGACGACTTCCGATCCATTCATTTTTTTTAAGAATGGCGTTTGCGAAGTTCTTCCACGATGTCCTGTAATGAAAGCCCTTGTTCGACGAGCAACACTTGCAAATGAAAAATCAGATCGGCCACTTCGTGTGTGAGTTCTTTTTTGTCCGAATTTTTCGCCGCGATGATGACTTCTCCGGCTTCTTCCCCTACTTTTTTGAGGATCCGATCCACCCCGCCTCGAAACAAATCCGCGGTATAAGATTTTTCGGGAAGATCCTGTTTTCTTTTTTTCAGTATGTTTTCCAATTGTAATAAAAATTCCATGAACCCGGGTTTCCTTTCCAAAATCTGCCCCTAGTTTTCCCGTCCTCCGGTTCTCCGACAACCGTATTTTTAGGATCCTTCCAAAAGAAAACGCTGGCTAAAGTGTTCGCTAAAAAGTCCGATGATTGAGAATGAAAAATTTACAACGTCTACGAACTCTGGCCGTGCGATTTTTGTGGGAGTTCCCGCGTTTTAGAAATCGGTGGATCGATTATCGGGATCAAAAGTTAGGATTCGTATGTTCCGGGATCTCGCAGAAGGCCGTTGTATTTCCGACAGGTTTACCTTCAAATCCAAATAACTTATGGAGAAGGTTGCGACTGTCTATGGATCGCCGTATCGGATTTTTATCTTTCGCGATTTCCGTTCTGTTATGCGTCTTTCTTTGTTCCCCGATCTCCGCCGAAATCCAGTGGGAAAACTCGGTCAAGGCCGCCTTTGAAAAAGCGAAAGCCGACGGAAAACCGATCTTTATAGACGTCTACGCGGATTGGTGCGGCTACTGCAAAACTCTCAAGAACGAGATCTATCCCAAAAAAGAAGTTCAACTCGAACTTTCCAAGTTCGTCACTCTTTCTTTGGACGGAGATCGTTTTCCGAATTTAAAACGCAAATACGGAATCAAAGGTTATCCATCGATCCTTTTCTTGGATCAAAACGGCAGCCTCATCGATAAAATCACGGGGATGCCCGATTCCAAGATGATTCTTAAATTGCTGAAAAACGCATACGCTCGCCGAAACTTGGAAAAGGAACATCTCGATCTGTTAACCAAGGATCCGAACGGAATCAAGGCCAACTTTCAAGCCGGTGTTTATTATTTCGAAGCGAAAGAATATACAAAGGCAATTCAATTCTTTCAGAAGGCGATCGACTCGAACGATACGAAGGATGACGACAAAAAACACGACGCTTTATTCAATTTAGGAATTTCTTATTTAGAAATCGGTAATTTTAAATCCGCGATCGCTACCTTCAACTCCTATATTTCCAAGTTTCCGAACGGAGATATTTCCTCGGTTCTTTTTTTTCGAGCAAACGCATACGAAGAATTGAATCAAAAGGACGATGCAAGGGCCGACTATAAAAAAGTTTTGGAACTCACGACCGATCCGGATGAAAAAAAAGATCTTCAGATGAGAATCGATTCTCTCAATTAGAATTTTCTACGCCCGACGGTCCGCTGGAAATCGGCGGTTGAAAATCCGGGCGAATCGCTTTCGCATCGGTCAGCCCGATCTCACGTTACTCATCTTTTAAAAAAGCCAGGCCCCAGTCTCTTACGTTACCGGCCCCGAGTGTGACGAGTTTGTCCCCGGGTTTCAAAAAATCCTTCAGGGCCATAACACCCTCGGAAATTTCTCCGGAAAGAATTTTTGCGGAAACCTTCATGGAATCCGCGATGAGTTCGGTTTTTACACCGTCGATCGGCTCTTCACCCGCGGAATAGATCGGTAAAAGATAAACGGTATCTCCCGTATCCAGACTTTCGGCGAATTCTTTGTAAAGACTTTGTGTCCTCGAATACCGATGCGGTTGAAAAAGAACGATCGCCCTTCCGTCTTTTTTCAAATCCTCCATCGACTGAATCACCGCCTTGATTTCGGTGGGATGATGCCCGTAGTCGTCGTAAACCTCGATCCCGTTTTTGCTTCCGAGATATTCCAATCTTCGGCTAACGCCGGAATACTCCGGAATTTTAGAAACGAGTTCCGCAATAGGCGCCCCCGCCTCGAAACACGCCAAAATCGCAGCCAAAGCGTTTTTCAAATAGTGTTCGCCGGGATACTTAAGAGAAAACGAATATTCCTTTTCTTGAAATCGAAAACTCAAAACGCCGGACTCGATCGTGTAATATACGATTTTGGAAGAATCGAAATCCGATAAAGCGTCGTTTTCCGCATTGTTTCGAACACGGAACGTTTCGTTCTCTAAGTTAGAGGAGGCAGCACCGTTTTCCGCAACGTCCGGATTTTTAGAAAAACCCTTTGTAGTTCCGCCGGAAACCATAGATTTAGAAAAACCTAATATTCTAGGACGATCCGGAATCAAAACGAACGAATCCAGAATTCCGACGTCGTCCAGATTCAAAATCAAACTTCGGGAAGCGCGTTCCATATAACGGGCAAAGGCGCCCAAAAGATTCTCCCGCGTCTTATAATAATCCAGATGGTCTTCGTCCACGTTTGTGAGAACTCTAATTTCCGCATGATGATTATTGAATGTTCCGTCCGACTCGTCCGACTCGAAAACTCCCCATTCTCCCTTTCCCCAGGATCCGCCCTTTCCACCTAAGAACGCAACCTCTCCTCCCACCATCACCGACGGGGACATCCCGCATTTTTCCAAAAGGAACGCGGTCATCGCGGTCGTAGTCGTCTTACCGTGGGAACCCGCGACGGAAATCTGTTTTTTCTCCGCCATGATTTGGTGAAGCAGTTCCGACCGATGAATTAAAGGAATTCCCTTCTCTCTGAATTTTTTTACCAAAGGATGAGAATCCAATCGGATCGCGGAAGAATAAACCGCAAGATCATAATCCCCTACGTCTAAAACATCGGATTTATGCAATACGGTCGCTCCGTTTGCAACCAGCTTTTCGACGATCGCGGAATGTTTACCGTCGTAACCGCCCACCTTAAAACCCTTGCTCAAAAGTAAAAACGCGAGAGAGGACATTCCGGAGCCGCCGATTCCCAATAAGAACGGTTTGTGAAAGGGTTTCCGATTTGGGTCCATCTTCAATCGAGAGAGAAAAAATATTTCGCTGTATCTTTGGAAGCGTCCACGTGAGAACACTGAAGAGAACTGATGGACATGTCGTTTAACAAATTCACGTTATTTACCATTTGATCCAATATTCTAAAAAGATGGGATTCGTCCTCGTCCTTTTGATCGATTACGACCGCGGCCCCGTTGAGTTCGAAGTATTTCGCGTTCGCCATCTGGTGATCGTCTTTCGCATACGGATAAGGAATCAGTATCATAGGTAACGCAAACGCCGCACATTCGGAAAGTACACCCGAACCGGAACGAGCGATCACGAAGTTCGCCCATTCGTAGTGTTCCTTCATGTTATCGGAATATGAAATGAGTTCTGCGTCCTTCTTTGTCTTTTTGGAAACTTCTTCGTACAAAGCGGAACCGGTTAATACTCGAAATCGAAACTGAGTGTTGATTTCCTCGTGGCCCATGAGTGCGATGACGATATTGTTGATCTGTCTCGCTCCCTGGCTTCCGCCCATCACGAGCACGTTGAATTGTGTTTTCTTTTTTGTGTCGTATTTTTCGGAGAACTTCAAAGACATCTTAGGGAGCGTCTTTTTTCTGAGCGGATTTCCGAGAACTTGGTAATTGCAGGGAATCGCGGAATTTTTAGGCGGAAAACTAAACGCGGCCTTGTTTGCAAATCTAAAGAACAATCGGTTCACGTTTCCGGGTACGGTGTTTTGTTCGCAGAGGTAAATTTTCTTTCTAAAAAGAATTCCGTAAAGGATGGACGATACGGTGGAATATCCTCCCATCCCGATCACCGCATCCACATTCAATCTTTTGAATAAAAGAAAAGTTTTTAGAATCTGAATCGTATAACGAAAAGGGAATAAAAGAATATTACTGGAAAGCGGCGGAAGGTCGTGCCATAAAACCGGACAGGGAGCCTGTTCGAGATCCGGGTTGTTCCGATTGCGAACCAGGGAATATAAGTATAAATTTTCGTATCCGATCTTTTCTTTCAATTCGGTCAGCACTTCCGCCAAGGCCACCCCGGGTGAAATATGCCCCCCGGTTCCGCCGGCCGCGATTACAATCGATCTCATAGACCCAGGTTTTCCTTTCGTGTAATATTGACAAGAATTCCGAGAGAAATCAACACGATGAGAATGGACGATCCTCCGTAACTCACAAACGGCAAACTGATCCCCGTGATCGGAAAGATTCCGGTTACGACGAACATATTGATGATGAACTGAGTGCCTAAGACGATCAGAATTCCCGCTCCTAAATAAAATCCGAACGGATCTTTGACTTTTTGGACGAGATAAAAACTTCGGAATAACAAAACGAGGATGAGAAAAATAAAAATCATAAATCCGAGAAAACCGAAATCTTCGACAAACGTCGCGAGTACGAAGTCCGTATGACTGTAAGTTAGATATCGGTGCGCGTAACCGGACGCCAACTTGTTGCCGAACCAGCCCCCGTCCAAAAAAGCGCGGAAAGAAGTTACAAGCTGATGCCCCTCGTCGAATCGATACCGATACGGATCCAACCAAACTTCCACTCTCTTTTTTCGATAACCCACTCGATCGATCAGAATGTATATTAGAGGAAGTGAAACAATTCCCGCAACGAGCAGATTTCGAAACGGAAATCCGAATAAAAAAATAAAACCCAAAACGACAAATAGGATTTCGAGAGTGGTTCCGAACGCGGGTTCCACCAAAATCAAAACGATCACGGTCGATAAAAGCAAAGTGGGAATCAAAAGTTTTTTGTAATCGGGAGTCGATTGTAATTTTAATTTCTGAAAAAGAGAAGCGAGATAAACGAGCACCGCAATTTTGGCGACCTCGGAAGGTTGTAACTGATACGGACCGATCGCGATCCATCTGTGAAAGTTTCTCCCGTAGTAAGTGGAAACGGACTTTCCGACTCCGGGAATAAACACCAAAATCAAAAGACCGATCGCGACGATCATTCCCAAGAAGGCGAGTTTTTCGAGTTTTTGATACGGAAATACGGAAAAGAAAAAAAAGAACACGAGACCGATACAGGTCCATATCGATTGTTTTTTGAGGAAATATTCGGAATCCTTAAACTCTCTCCAAGCGGTGATACTCGAAGAAGAATACATAACGCAGAGCCCCGTGAAAAGAAGAACGAAAATCGTTACGATCAAAAGTACATCCGGGGAATTTTTTCCCGGAAGCCAAACTTCCCTCCACTTTCTTGCGATAAAATCGATCATTGAATTTTCAAAGTCGAAAGGGAGACGATTGCGAGAATGACCGCGATGATCCAGAAACGAATCACTATCTTGGTTTCTTTCAATCCTCCCAACTCGAAATGATGATGCAGAGGAGCCATCTTAAAGATTCTCTTTCCGGTCAACTTAAACGAGCCGACCTGAAGGATCACGGAAAGAGCCTCGCTCACAAAAATCGCTCCCAAGATCAAAAGCAGAATTTCCTTTTTTAAAAGAATGACTATCATCCCGAGGGTCGCGCCTAAAAACAAAGAACCCGTATCGCCCATAAATATTTGAGCGGGATGCGCGTTGAACCAAAGAAATCCGAAAAGAGCTCCGGTAAGAGCCGAAAGGAAAACGGAATATTCGTGAGCCCCGGGAAGATATGGAATGTTCAAGTAGTTCGCGACGATGGGTGTTCCCGAAAAGTACGCGATGATCCCCAGGGTTACGACCGCAATCGCCACGGTTCCGGTTGCGAGCCCGTCGAGTCCGTCCGTCAAATTGACCGCGTGAGAGGAACCGATGATTACGAGGATCGAAAACGGAACGGCAAACACGCCGAGCGCCGTCACCGGACCTTTGATGAACGGAAAAAACAAATCGGTAAGTTGAAACGGAATTTTACCGGAATGGCCGGTCGCGCCCGTATAATAAAAGAATAATATACAAAAAGCGAATGAGATCAAAATCGAAGACAAAAACTTGGTTCTCGCCCTCATCCCGCCTTTGATTTTTTTAACGGATTTCATATAATCGTCCGCAAAACCGAGCGCCGAAAAACAAAGTGAAAACACGGACAATAAAATCACATTCGGATTTTTTAAATTACCCCAGAGCAAAACCGAAAAAAGAAGGGAACCGATGATCAAAAGTCCTCCCATCGTGGGGGTTCCTTTTTTGACCTCGTGAGACTTGGGACCGTCGTCCCGGACCGATTCCCTGAATTTTAAACCGTATAAAAAGTCGATCACCCTATGTCCGAGCCAAAACGTGACGAACATCGAAGTTAAACCCGCCATCAACGCGCGAAAAGTAACGTAACTGAAAATCCTAAGCGAATCGAGATGATTGAAATAAAGATCGTAAAGATAATAAAACATTTTGCCTGTCCTGTTTTCAAAAAAACGGAGTGTTCTTTTTTTGTATCGGAAAATTTCTAAAAAAGGTCGAACGCTTTTTGAACTTCTTCTACGTCGCTAAAATGACGTTTTTCCTTGCCGACGATTTGAACTTCTTCGTGTCCTTTTCCGGCCACGAGCAAACATCCCCCTTCGGGTAAAAGTTCCACACCCTTTGCGATCGCACGCGCCCGATCGACCTCCCGCAAAAGCGGAGTAAACCCGGGAGAAAACCCCGCGGCGATTTCATCCAAGATGGCCTCCGGTTTTTCGGTCCTCGGATTGTCCGAGGTTAAAATCACCTGATCGGAAAGTTCCTCCGCGATACGCGCCATCTTAGGACGTTTGGTTCGATCCCGATCCCCTCCACAACCGAACAAAGTGATCAAACGTTCGGGCCTTGAATCTCGCACACTTCGGATTATATTTTCCAGAGCGTCGGGCGTATGAGCGTAATCAACGACGGCCATTCGCGAACGATCCCGGTTGTAGACGATTTGAAATCTACCCGGAATCTGGGGAATTTTTTCCAAGGAGAAAAACATCTTTTCCGGGTCCAAACCAAGGGCGGTTCCCGTCAAAAACGCGAGCGCCGTGTTACGGACGTTAAACGAACCGAGCAGATTGGTTTTAACGTTACGCGTGTTTCCTCCCGGTAATTTGAGAGAATAAGAAGTCCCTTGTAAAGTGAGAGAAATATCTCCGACCTTCCATTCTCCCGCAATGTCGTCTAACGCGCTAACGGAAAGTTCGGGGAGTTCATTTCCGATTTTCCGATAGAGAGTGTCGCCGCCCGGAGAGGCGTAATCCAAAACCGCAAAGGGAGATTTAGAAACGTCCAAAATTTCAAAAAGACGAAACTTACTTTCCAAGTAATCTTCCATATCGGGATGAAAATCCAAATGATCCTGAGTGAGATTGGTGAACACTCCCGCCTTCAAGGAGATTCCGTTCATTCTACCGAGTTTGAGACCGTGCGAACTCGCTTCCATGAAAACGGTCGTAACACCTTCGTCCTTCATCTGTTTGAGAATGAGGTTGAGAGAGGAAGCGTCCGGAGTCGTATAACCCGTGTCAATCGAACGATCTCCGAACCTGACTCCGATCGTTCCGATGAGACCGCAGGATCTTCCCTGATCTTTTGCTAAAGCGAACAAAATGTTCGTCAAAGAAGTTTTACCGTTCGTTCCCGTAACCGCCACGATTTCCAAATCCCTCGAAGGATGTCCGAGTAAAAACGAAGCGATGTTTCCTTGGAGTTGTTCCGGATCTTCTTCGCATTCTAAAATAATTTTAGAAGATAAAACGGAAGCCGACAACGTCGCTGAACTCGCGCCCGTATTCGAACTCGATTTCGATTTTGAGGCGGACTCGACGGTAAACTTCGAGGTTTCGTTTAACAAAATCACGGAAGCTTTTGTGTTCTTTATAAATTCTTCTTTTTTGGAACCGATCGAATCCGCGACGCAGAAGATATCTTCTTCCTCCGCCTTTCTGGAATCCGATTGGATGTACGAGATCGAAATCAAATCCGGATTTTTTCCGGTCGACGTTAGTTTGAGTTTCGGAAATTCACGGAGAAGGTCGGTTAACTTCATTTTCATCTTCGTTCTTTTCGGGGGGTAAATTCAAAGTGATGATTCTATCTCCCACGGTGATGGGAAGATAGTTGTACGTTTTTCGATACAGAGTTTCGATCCTTCTCGCGGAAGTATAAGTGGCGACTCCGATTTTTAAGTCGTCGTTCTTTTTGATCTGTTTGACCTTTTCGCCCGTCGCCACTCCGATTTCTCGGTTGAGTCTCGCAACTTGAACGTTCTGCCAAACATAAAGAAAGAATAAACTCAAAAAAAGAATCACCTTTCCCAAGTTCAAAAATAAAACCCCTAGATCCTTCCAAAGGGGACGACTCAAAAACGCGGAGAACGACGACATCTATTCTTCTTCCTCAAAATCTTCCTTTCTGTATTTTTTATCGACCGATTTCGTTTTTCTAAACGCTCTCAATTTTGCGGAACGGGAGGCCGGATTTTCCTCGGCTTCCTCTTCGGAAGGAAGAATCGGTTTTTTGGTAAGAAGTTGGAATCCGTTTTGTTTCGCATAATCCCTGAGTGAATTTTTTACGATCCTATCTTCCAAGGAATGAAAGGAGATCACTTGCATAACTCCTCCCAAACGCAAAAGGTTTAAAAGAGAACCCAGTCCCTTTTCGATATGAGCCAGCTCTTGATTGACTTCGATTCGAAGCGCTTGAAAGATCCGAGTCGCGGGATGTCTACCCGGAGGCCAAAATTTACGCGGTATGATTTTGGAAATCAGATCCGCGAGTTCGGAAGCGGTTGCAATCGAATTTTGTTTTCTTCTTTCCACGATCACTTCCGCGATCTTCTTGGACCAACGTTCTTCCCCGTACGTATAAAAGATATTCATCAATCGATCCTTGGAATACGTGTTGATTACGTCTTCCGCGCTCAAACCTTCTTCCGGAGAAAGCCTCATGTCCAGAGGTTCGGCTTCTCTAAAACTAAAACCTCTTTTGGAATGAAAAAGATGAAACGTGGAAATGCCCAGATCCAAAAGGATCGCTTGCGGAGCTCCGTCGATTCCGTGAACATTTAAAAGTGCGAGATCGATCTCGGAAAAGTTCGTCTCGATGGCGGTCACTCTTTCTTTAAATTCGGCGAGTCTCGAAAGCGCCCTCGACAACATCACGGGATCCCTATCGCAGAGTATAACTTTGGAATTGGGAAATTCTTTTAAGAACAAAAGGCTATGTCCGCCTTCTCCCGCGGTTCCGTCCAAAAATAAAACGGGATCGTCTTTCTGAAAATTCTCCGTAAAAATTCGAAGGATATCCTTACCCTGAACTGAATAATGAACCGGTTCCAATCTCGTTCCATTCTTTTCCGAAGTGTCGGTCCTGCAAGGAGATTCTTTTGACACATACAAACGAGGAATTATTCTAGGATCAATGGAAGAAACGAATTCCACACAATGGGACGAACCGAGGAAAAATCTTTTTTCAATTCATAAGTTGGATTATGCGAGAGGAAAAAGACCCGAGGTGGATTGTATCCTTTGCGGAATTTGCAGAAGAGACCCGGCGGTTCCCAACCTGATCGTTTCGGAGACGGATCTTACGATCGTTTCGGTGAATCTTTATCCGTACAATCCGGGACATCTGATCGTATTTCCGAAACGTCATATACTTTCTTACGAGGAACTGACTCGGGAGGAAGCGATGGAAATTCACGACACAACCGTAAAGGCGATCACAATTCTAAAAACGTTGTGGAACGTTCAAGGGTTCAATCTCGGATATAATCTTGGGAAGAATTCGGGCGGTTCCATCCCTCATATCCACGAACATATCGTACCCAGATTTCCGAACGAGGCCGGGTTTTTGGACGTATTAGCAAATTCAAGAATTGTAATTTACGAACCCTTTGAAATGCAACAAGAATGGATTCGTATCTGGAAGGAATTTTAAGATCAGACAACCGGTTTTTTCTGATAGATCGTATGTCCCAAAAACTTATAACTATCCGAAATTCCGAACAAGGTTTCCGAGTGACCGATCACGAGAAGTCCCCGGTCTTTTAGGACGGTTTCAAAATTTTCGAATATTTTTTTCTGAGTCGGTTTGTCGAAATAGATGATTACGTTCCTGCAAAACACACAGTCCATCTTTTCCGGAATCGGATACGGAGTTTCCAAAAGATTGGCCTTTCTAAAATCGATCAGGTCCTTGAGTTGTTGTTTGGCTTGATACGATAATTCTCCCCTTTCGGGGTCCCGATGTTTGATAAAGTATTTATTTTTGAGTTTATCGTCCACGGGTAAAAGTCGATCCTCTCTGTAAATTCCTTCCTTTGCGGCGTTGATCACGTTCGTATCGATATCGGATGCATAAATCTTAATGTCCCAACCCGGTTTGTATGCGAAGTATTCGAGACAAGTGATCGCGATCGTATACGGCTCCTCTCCCGTCGAACAGGCGCTGGACCAAATTCTTAGGGTTTTTTTTCCGTTTTTGCCGGCCTTTTCTTCCACCGAAGGGAAAAAAGTGGACTTTAAAAATTCGAAGTGATGATTTTCCCGAAAAAAATCCGTTTTGTTCGTAGTGATCCGATTGATGAGCTCCGTGAGTTCGCTGTTGAAAAATCCGTGATCGGCTCGAAGTCTTCCGATATACTCGGAAACGTTTTTTAAGCCGAAATGTTTTGCCCTTCCGTTGAGCCTGGATTGAACCATAATCTTTTTATGATCCGCAAGAAAAATTCCGGTCTCTTTGTACATGAGGGATTTGACGAATTGAAATTCCTCATCCGAAATCGTGGTTATCCCGAATTGGCTTTCTGTCATATAATGGAATGGTTTATAAAGAACCGAGTCCTCTGTCAAGAGTTACAAATTTAGGTTTTCAAGATATGAATTAAAAATCGTTTTGTAACTTATCTCAATACGAATTCAAATTGATCGGAACTTTCTCGTTGAAAACCGCCGAAACAATGAGACGGTGTAAAAAATAGAATTCGAACGAAATATTTTTTTGAATGGAACCATACGAGAAAAACGAACCGGAAAACGAAGACGACTTTTCGGCCCGTTGGGAAACCGCGGACCCGATGTTGTTATCCATCGTAAAATCCTTTTTGGACGCGCAGGAAATTCATTATTTCGTTATCGGCGAGGAATTGTTCTTTTTGGAAGGAGCGGCGGTTCCCGCGGCCAATCATTGTGCGGTACTGTATTTGGCAAATCGGGATTATCCGATATTATTGGAGTTTTTGGAAAGAGAGAACCATTGAAGATAGGAATCGTTAAACATTTAAACGCAAGACCGTTAACCTGGGGATTTGAAAAAAATCAAGAACACGAAATCGTCTCTGAAAATCCGGCCATTCTAAAAGACTACTTATTAAACGGAGAGATCGATCTGGGTTTGATTTCTTCGATCGAATGTATTCGTAATTCGGAAATCCTGAATACGTATTACGGCACGGGGGTTTGCGCCCGGGAAAAAGTCAGATCCATTCTTTTTTTTAAAAACAAAAAGGAAAAATATCCTCCCGAGTTGATACAAACGGACAACGGTTCCAAAACGAGTGTGGCCTTGGTTCGTGTATTGGTTCACGAAGAAAGCGGGCTGGTTCCGGACGTGGAACCGAAGGATTCGAAACTCATTCAGGAACAAATCTCGAAGGGGATCGGATCGCACATGCTTTTCGGAGACAACGCTCTATTAGCAAAATGGAATCCCGAGTTTTACGAGGTCAAGGACTTGGCTCGTTGGTGGAACGAGATCACGGGACTCGGTTTTATATTCGCTCTTTGGGCGAGTAAAAAACCTTTAAAGGCGGACGATTCCATCTTCATTCAATCTTTGGAATATGGAATTTCTCGCATAGAAGAGATCGTCTCTCACGAAACCAGACTTCCTCCCGTTTTGGTTCGGGAATATCTCATGCAAGAATTACACTACAAGGTAACGGAAAAAGATCGGGAAGGACTTCTTCTTTTCGGAGAAAAGTGCGGGAACTTAAATCTGTTGTAGAGCGAAAATAACGTCTTACCGATTCTATGTAGAGTTTGTCCTAAAGCTTGAGAAAATCGGCGGGAGTTCCCGTAAAAGCCGCTTCTTTAAAATTTTAAAACGAATGCCGTTCCATAGCGGATGATTTATGCCGCGTCCGGTTTCACCGGACCGCGCTCGAACTCAGTATTTCTCCCCAAGGGTCGAAATACAGTGCTACAGTCAATAAATTGCAAAAAAAAAGAAACGGTAAAATCGCTTAAAAACGCAATTTATTGACTCCGCATCGATCGCTCGCGGATTTTTAAAACTACGGATTGAACCGTAAATCCCGAGTTTCTGAGTTTTTGAATGATACGAAAATCAACGTTTTCGTCGGCAAGAATCTTAACTTGCAATCAAGCTTTCTCTGGAAATAACGTCGCTCGAATAGGAAAGACAAGCAAGAATATCTTCTTTAGTAATGTTCGGAGTAGCGGCAAGAAGTTCCTCAACCGACATTCCTTCCCCTAATCTTTCCAAGATCAACTCTACGGTAATCCGTGTTCCTTTGATTACGGGTTTACCCAACATCACATTGGGATCGGAACTCAATCGATTCTTATATTCCATATTTTCAAAGTAGTGTGAATTCGACATTTGTCAAGATTCATTTTATGATTTTGTTGTATAGGAACGATAGCCTTATGTATATTAGAGTTGTTGAAAAATTAATTTTCTTCTCTTTCTTTTGTTAACAAGACGAACCGATACCGCCGTTCTGTTAAAAGCGGATACGGAATTTTTCAACAACTCCATTACGAGAAAGTCAATAAATAACCGTGATTCTATAATCCCAGGAATTGTTGCCGGTTTTTTCGATCGTTTCCGCGAGAGGCAAACGATAACTGAGCCTACCCAGATTGACGTCTCCTCGATTGGATCTGCAAACGGATGCGATCGGAAAATTCACCTTAAACAAAATGGAACTCGTACGCAACAAACGAAGCGTTTCGGAATAAATTTTTTTTTCTCCGTCCTTCTTCAAAGTTTCGGGCGCCCGACTGATCGCGGGAATTTCCCTTTTGACGTAGATCGTATTTCCTTTTTTACGGACCTGAACCTTACCGAGCATCGCGTCTTCAATCTGAGAAAGATCCTGAAATTCCACCTTATAATAAACCTTCGCTTTTTCCCGAAATAAACTCGGATCGGTTTCCGGTATTACGATTTTTTGATACGTATAATCCTTGAGTGAAACGTTTTTGGAAAAAAATCCCTTGTTCAATCTACCTAAAATTTCGTTCTTTTGAGTGGGAAGAAATTTGATGAGGGATTCGTCCGAATTTTTGCGAGTCGGAACTAAATAAGAAACTTCTAATGTTCCGGAAAAGTCGTGATTGATCGTCAAGGTTTCCTCGTAATCGAAACAATTGGAAACGAATAGTAGTATGATTACAAAGGGAAGTAACTTGGAAATCCGGCCGTAAAAGGGGCTCATGCATCAAATCTGAGACGCAAAAGGATTCCGTCAACGAAAAGAGATTATGTGGTTTTTCGTTTTAGCGATCGGGTTTTAGAAGTTGGATCGCTCTCGACTCAAAACGAAACTCCGATATGGCGTACTAGGAAACACCTTTCCGCAAATTTATTTTGAGGAACTTGGAAACGGTCGAAAGAATTCCCTCTTTGATTTTGGCCGCAAACCCGGGCTGAAAACGAAGTCCGTGTTTTTTCAAAAAGGATTCCACGTATTGAAAGACGTCGTCTTCCGCGCGATCGCCCATCACGAGACAGGCGTGACCGTAGTCGTCCGAAGAACCGTTCGCTTTGGAGACGATCCTGAATTCCTTTTTTCGGGAACTTGCGTTTTCGTAAACGGCTCGGACCGCTTCCGGAGTCGCAATTACGTCCTTTTCACCGGCGATAAAAAGGGAAGGAACGGAAATTTTTTTTTGAAGTCGGATGTAATCGTACAATCCGTTGAGAGAATACATACTTTTCGTTTCGATCCAACGCATAAACTGTTCCGTAACCCCGTCGGAGACGTTTTCGACCGCATTCTTCATGATCTTCTTTACGGTTTTGGAAGAAGTCACTTTAGGATTGTATAATATTTCGTCGATCGGCGTATAAAGTTCTCCCGCAAGAGGCGCCAGGATCGAAGCTCCGAATTTCAGATCCAACATTTTCCTCGCGCGGGGAAATCGGGAAAGAAGTCCGATCAGAGTGATTCCGATATGATTCAGATTTCCGGGACCGCCTAACGATACGAAGGCGGCGATGTCCTCCGTATCTTTTTTACTTTCGGACATGCAAAAATGCGAATATAAAATCATCGCGCCCATGGAATGTCCCACGTACGAAACACGATCGGAACCGGAGATCGTTTTTACTTTTTCGATCATCGCGGGGACGTCGTATTTAACGATATCGTCGAACGTAAAGTCCTCGTAACGAGTCGGACTTTCGTGATAAGAGCGACCACAACCTCTCAGGGAAACCGCAAAGACGTCGTAACCTCTGAGTTTCAGATAATAAGGAAGCGAATGCCTTCGATCCAGATCGACCACGAACTTGTTCGTTCCGATTCCGTGAACGACCAACACCGGAGCCAATTGCGGATTGGGTTGAGGAGGAATATGTCTGTGAAGCGCGAGATTCCATCCGTCCTTCGTTTTAGCAAAATGAACTTCGTCCGCGATGTCTTCTTGTCCGTATAATTTTCCGATCCAATTCAAAAGAAGCGGATGGATGAGAAGGATTAAGATCAAAACTCCCGTAAAAATAAAAGCGAGCGTGGATGCGAACAACGCGAACAAAAGAAGAATGAGGAACGTAGTCGCTAAGTAGAAAGGACTTCTACGATTCTTGAGGATGGCGATCACAGAATTAAAAATAACTGAAATTTCGAAATGTCAACCAATAGAAGCTGCTTGCCCGAAAAATCCAGGAAAAGATTCTGGTTTAGAGAATTGTCATGTCTCAAACTCCGGAATACAAACTCTACACCTCGCCCAACGGTTGGTATTCCATGGTCGTCCCGGCGCACTGGGTTCAACTGGTCATCGAAGGGATTCCCGCTTTTTTCGAAGAAAACGGAAGCGGCGCTCTTCAAGTTTACGCCTTCGAAAATAAATCCGGAAGTTACGATCTCGGAGAAGAACTGAAAAGATATCTCAAAACGCACGAGATCGATTTCGAAGAGGACAAAATCGCCGCTTTCGAAAACGAAGAAGGCAGCAGAATTATGGCCTGCGAATTCGTGAAAGAGGATCGTTTCTGGATGGTTTATATGATCTCCAATCAAAAAAGAATGACCCTTCTTACGTATAACAGCGACGAAATGCCCCCGAGTTATCTCGTAAACGAACTCGCCACGGTTATAAGCTCCATTCGATTTTCATAATATAGTTTCTCAATTCGGAATCATATATTTATTTTGCGTTTCGATTTTAAACGTTTCTCGAAAACGATATTTTTCGCGCGGATTCTTTTTTTCCATTTGATTAAAATCGGGCCTTGATTTCCATTCTCCCATCATGAAATCAAACCGCAAATTTTCGGATCAACTTCGTTATCACTTCGACAACTTCATGTCTCGGGGCGGCGGCGCGGTTTTTGCAGCCCTCATCCTTTTGTTCCTAATCGCCTTCGTATCTCTTTCCATTCTCCGCCTATCGGGAGGTTTAATTTTCCCGGACGAATCGATCCAAGGTAAGGGAGAATTTTTGTGGAGGGTGTTTCTGCAAATTTCCGATGCGGGGGCCGTTGCCGAAGACGGGGAATCGAACTGGTTCAACAAATTTTTGGGAATCCTCACCGTGTTTCTCGGACTCGTTTTATTTTCCAGTTTAGTGGCCTTTATCACGAACCAATTCGATCAAAAAATCCAGGATCTGAGAAAAGGAAAAAGCGACGTATTAGAAAAAGATCATACGATTATACTCGGGTTCGGAGTCAGGGTTTTGGAAATCATCAAGGAGCTGATCGAGGCGAATTCTTCGGAGTCGAGGGCCGTCGTAACGGTACTCTCGGAGGAGGATAAGGAGTTTATGGACGATTATTTTTCGGAAAATCTGAAAGCCGGAAAAACGACGAAAATCATCACACGTTCCGGAACTCCTTCGAGCCTTCATTCGCTCCGAAAAGTAAACGCGAGCGAAGCGAAGTCCGTTCTGGTTTTAAACTCCTCCGGAGGCGAGGATTCCAAAGAAGGCAGAAACGTAGGGGATGCGAAAGTTTTGAAATCGCTCATGGCGTTAGTCGCCGTTTGCCGCGATAGGGAACTTCCTCCGATCGTCGCGGAACTCCACAATGAGGAAAATCGAATGATCGCTCAGGAGCTTTCTTCTTCGATTCAGGTAATGGACGAAAGGAATATTCTCGCAAAACTACTCGTTCAAACTTCCAGAACCTCGGGACTTGCGGTTGTGTATTCCAATCTCGTCGGTTTTGAAGGAGACGAGATTTATTTTTACAAACCTTCTTCCGGTTGGAAAGGTCTGGATTTTAAGGAAATTTCATTTCGGTTTAACGAATCGGTTCCTTTGGGATTCAGAAAAGGTAACGGAGAGATGATTCTCAATCCTTCTTCGGATTACGTTCCAAACGACGAGGAAGACGCTGTGTTACTCGCGGAGGACGATTCCAAGATTCGTTTTTCCGAAACCGCCGTTGCAAGTCCGAGAGACTTTCGACTTCCGGAAATAAAAAGATCCGTTCCGATCGACAAACAACTCATCGTAGGTTGGAATTCCAAAAGCCCTCTCATCGTGGAAGAATACGCTAAGTTCGTTTCTCCGGGTTCCACCATCGACATTCTCGTAAAACAGATCGACGAAGAATTCAGAACCATCGTTGGACGTCTCAAGAAAAAATATCCCGAAGTAACGTTACGCGCCTTTCAAGCGGATCTTTCCCAAGAATCAGTGATGAAACGACTTGAACCCGAATCCTACGACTCCGTGATCTTTTTGGCCGAAGAAAAGGAAAACATAGAGGAAGTGGACGCGCAGACGATATCTCTTCTTCTCAGGTTCAGACAATATTTCAGAAGATATACTCTGAAAACCGGGAATCAACCTTCGACACAGTTGATTACGGAAATTATGAATTCCGAAAATACCGAAATCGTTTTGGAAACGGGTGTGAAGGATTTTCTCATCTCCAATCAGTTCGTTTCCAAGATGATGGCGCAGGTTTCGCAAGAACCGGACGTTATGCGCGTTTACGAGGATCTTTTTAGCCCCGAAGGAAGCGAAATCTATCTGAAACCCGCTTCGCTTTATTTCGAAACTTTGCCGCAAACTCTGAGTTTTGCGGATTGTGTCGGCGCCGCGCTCAAACGGGGAGAAACTTGTTTCGGAATCAGAATGTCTTCCGAAGAAAAGGACGAAAAAAAAGGATACGGGGTTTATCTGATTCCTTCCAAGGATGTCGAGTTTCCCATCCGCTCGGAGGACAATTTGATCGTTTTGGCGGAAGATCAGACTTAATCGGAAAGGGCGTCGTTCAAATATCCGAGAAACGGTTGTAGAATTTTATACGACTCGATCGTATGTTTGATCCAATTTTTAGACAACAGATCCTCGTCCTTCAGTTTTTTTTCGACGATATAACTCGTATATTGAATCCATTCCAAATCGGGATGGTCCTTTGCAAAACCCTTCGGGGACGTTTTCAATTTCATATCCGAAAGACCGCCGAACTCTTTGACGAATTTCTTTTCCTGAACGATCTTTATTAGAGATTTAGAATTTTCTAATATAACTTCCCGAACCTTTTTTAACACGGGAGAATCGGGCATATAAAGACCTCCGGCCAGAAAGGATTCCCCTCCCGGTTGAACGTGAACGTAAAAGAGAGGTTTTCCCAAATCCTTTCCGTTCGCTCCTATACTCGCGCCGAAATTGGTTTTGTAGGGTTCTTTATTTTTGGAAAAACGAACGTCCCTGTAGATTCTAAAGATACATTTTTTGGGATCAACTCCCGTAAGGGACGGGTTTATTTTCGCCAATCCGACGACTAGTTCTGCGATTAAATTTTCGAAGTCGGCCTTAGCCTCGACAAATCGATCCTTGTTCTTTTCCAACCAAGGTTTGTTGTTGTTTTTCGCTAATTTTTTAAGAAAGTCAAGAGTGGACGGATGTAACATGGAAAAACCTCTTGCAAAAGAAAGGTTTTACTTTGGCTTAAGTCAAGTCCTAAACAAATCGATGGCTTCGGATAAATCGATTTTAAGTAACGTGAATTCGGTATAAGAAAGTTTGGGCGAATCCGGCCTTGGCAGGCGGACTTATCTCTTGAAGCGAGATCGAGTTTTTTAGTTTCTGCTCCGATCAACAAATTGATGGATCGATCGAAAAACGGTTTTCTTTCGTCATTTCAATCGGTTGATCTCGCTTCAATCGCTTTCGCATCGGTTACGCCGAACTCACGTTAAGTATTGAAAAATTCCATCTCCGATTTGAGTTTGTCCGCTTGTTCGTTCAACTTTACCGCAAGTTCGTCGATCCGGATCACAACGTCGTTTAGGAAATCGGTCGTTTCGGAAATGGCGACGATCGTTTTTGAAAATTCTTCGGAAGTTCGAGCTTGTTCTTGTGTATGATTGCTGATTTCATCGGAAGAAAAAGAAAGCTCCGTAAACGCGGACCTCACTTGTTCGCTCGCGACCAATTGAGAATCGGATAATAAGGTCACCTCGGAAACACGATCCAGCGTAACTCCGACGGTATCTCCGATACGTTGAAAAACCGTCTGCGTGGATTCGATCACTTCCCTGCCGCTTTTAGTCGCGCTCAAGGCTTCCGCGATGGCGGCCGTAATTCTTTTTGCGTTTTCTTGCGTTTGTTCTCCGAGTTTTGCGATCTCCTGAGCAACCACCGCAAAACCCTTCCCCGCTTCACCGGCCCTTGCAGCCTCGATGGACGCGTTCAAAGAAAGCAAACCGATTCGATCCGTAATTTCTCGGATCACGTTCATGGTCGCTCCCATCTTCGCGGTACTTCCTTCGATGGCTTCCATCGCTTTCTGAGTTCCTTTCAGAGCCTCTTCACCGCTTTTGGTTTCGCCTTTCATTCGATCCGCGTCGCTTTTGGTTTCCAAAAGAGCCGTATGAACCCGGCGAATTCTATCTTCCAACTCCGCGAGAGAAGTTTGCGCTTTTTTCGCGATCCGGGTCTGACTTTCGGCGCGAGAAGCGGTGGAATGAATCGAAGCCGTAATTTCCTCCACGGAGGAACTCATCTCCTCCGAAGACGCCGCTTGGTTCCGCATCTTTTCGGACAATTCTTTCGTATTCTCTCCGAGAGTTTTAGAACTTTCCGAAAGTTTATCCGCTTCCCGAGTCACCCTCTTAACGATAATACGAAGTCGCTTAACAAATTCGTTAAGCGCCCTACTGTTGGAACCCAACTCGTCGCTGGAAACGGTGGGAAGAATATGAGTCAGATTCCCGTCGGACATTTCCGCAAAAATTTGAATCATGTTTTTGGAATTTCTTCGGATCGTGGAAGAAAGTTGAAACGAAGCGATTCCGACCGCAATCAACATAAACGTCAAGGTAAGAATCAAAGGAATCGTGACGTCGCCGAGTTTGATCCAACCGGACGTTTCTTCAAACAAAAGATAACCTAAAATGATAATCGGAAGTACGGCGATCGCCGAGATCGTGCTGAAAATTCTAGTGTGAACTCCCACGGTTTTTATTTTTTCGGAATCCGCTTGAACCTCGTTCAGACGATCGGATTCCAAAAGGACCACGAACGCGGATTCCGTTAAAAAGAAATGAGAAACGCCTAAGATCGGATAGATGATCGCCGGAAGAAACGCAAAAGGAAGGGATTCGATCGTTTTCGGCACGAAGAATAAGTGCATGATTCTCCACGCTGCAAAAATTCCGTAACACCACTGGATCACGTAAAACCAAGTATTGTAGAGTGGAAAATTGAGAATTTTCGTTTTAATCTCGGATTTTTCTTTCGAGTCCAACAGAAACCAATTTTTATCTTCCAGATTTCTGAAAAGTTTTCCGAGTATCACAAACCGAACGGAAGGAACCACAAACGAAGTGGTCAAAGAAATCGTGGAAGAAATGATCAATGCGATCGACTGATCGAAGTCGTAACCTCCCGCCGAAATTACGAACAAAACCGCCAATGGAACCGCCAAAATCGAAGTCAGTAATTCCAAACCGACCGTTAATTTCCATCGTAACTTCCGAGATTCCAAGTGATTCATAATGTACTCTATTTTTAAATCGAAAGTCAATCGTTTGAGCGGGAGCCGTTTCCATCTACAAATTATCGGTGGAACCTTTTTTTTTCCGCTACTACGAAAGAAAAAATCCTCCGGAGACGTATGATTCGCAAAAGTACGAAATTCCGACACAGAGTT
This sequence comes from Leptospira weilii serovar Ranarum str. ICFT, assembly GCF_000332415.1. GTDB lineage: Bacteria > Spirochaetota > Leptospiria > Leptospirales > Leptospiraceae > Leptospira > Leptospira weilii_A. The sequence continues at coordinate 12,131 of NZ_AOHC02000034.1, read as the reverse complement.
TTCAAATAGATCCCAAAAAAGGCCGGCTCTTATCTCCAACGAACCCGCATCTTTGATTTCCATCGGGAAAACAAACTACGCCGCTTCTTTTTTCTCTTCCGCAAACCTCAAATCCGGATCGAAGTCTTTCAAAGAGTTCTTAGTTTGTAGATATAACCTTTTAATTACGGAATGGTTCCAGCCGAACCAACGGGCGATTTCTTCGTACGTATAGATGATTTCGACTTTCAAAAGTTTTTTCCTGAGTTTTCGTTTGGCCTTGGAGGAAAACAACGCGGCGTTTTTCCGTTTGGAAAAAAGCATTTGATGAGAGATTTCCATTTTTTCCAAAACGGCCAGGTCCCGACGTCGGACCGCAAATCTTTTTTCCATTCTTTCCTCTAGAAAATCCGGAACCGAATTTCCGGACGCATAGAGAATACTTTTTAAAAGTAAAACCTCCTTTCTTTCGAGAAGTAAATTGTGTTTGAGTTTAAAGATCAAAACTCCTCTCGGATCCGAGGTACCGAGTTGTTCCTGAAGGAGAATTCTAAACGGACATTTCTCTACGTTATAATCGGGTTGGTAAACTACGGAACCGGGTAAACCGTCGGGTTCTAAAAAGACGGGTTCCGTTTTTAGGGATTTGATTTCCTTTTTCCTTTGGTTTAATACTAGATTTTTAAAAAAGACAATCGCATACGCCGCAAAATTTTCGAACTTTCGGGTCTCGTAAATTTCCGAAAAACATTCAATTTTTTGAATAAACTTGAGCAGAACTTCGTTTCGTCCGTCCTCGCTCAGGGAATATTTGCCGGCCGTGATTCTACGAATCCAAAAGTCCGCCTGTTTGACCAAAGCTTTCGAATCGCCTAAATTTTTGTATTCTAAATAAGAATTCATGAATATAAGGTCCTGTTCCGTTTTTTGTTCCATGATCGAAAAATCAGCGTCTACACTTCGTTGTCCAAGTTTTTATAGAAATGCCGATTCTCCGATCGATCAAAATCCGGGGTTATAATCCAAATTTTGGATTTTTTTTGATTGGAAAACGGATTGGGAGAGATACACTTTTTGCGAAGAGAAACAACATGCAAAGATTCATCAAAAAAATTTTAGTCCCCGTGGACGGTTCGGAAAGTTCCAAAAAAGCTCTGGAAATGGGAATCGCAATCGCCAAAGCGGCCAACGCCAGCCTTACGATTTTGGAAGTCGTCGAAGAATTCGGTCCTCTTCCCGGTTATTACGAAAAGGCTCCCGAAGGTAAGGACAGAGTGAAATGGATTTCGGAACAAAGATTCGAAAAGATTCATTCTCCTTTGGACGAATCCCCCGATATCCAATGGGATCGTCTGGTTCTGGAAGGTTATCCCGCGGACAAAATCGTCGAAACGGCTACAAAAGGAAATTATGATATGATTGTAATCGGTTCGAGAGGACTTTCCGCAGTCGGAAGATTTTTAGTGGGTTCGGTTTCGGATCGAATCGTTCATCACGCAACCTGTTCGGTCACGGTCGTAAGATAGTAACTAACGTGAGTTTTGCGATATCACGCGGGCAGAACCCCGGGATTCAACTGAGGTCCGGGTAAAAGTGTCACTCCGGGAAGATTTTTCCAATCGGGATGATCTCCGATATGTCTGTATTGATGTTCCCATACGATTCGATCCCGAACCACAAGAAACACACCGGGCATCTGAAACGAATTACTTCCGGGGATTCCGTAAAAATGTCCTTTGAGAGTGGCTCTCGCGGTTGCGATCCATACTTCGGGACTTGCGAGTTGTGTTAGGTTTGCGGTTTGTAATCCTAGGTCCCCATAAAATTCGGTTTTAGGATCGGAGACGACACAGGCGTCTTCCCAAACTCCTTCAAAAAATTTTTCGCAGTCTTTTAAATTTCCGGGAAAAAAAAATAAGATCGACGGAAAAGAAAGACAGGTTTCGAAAATTTCTTTCAGATCGGAAATCGCTTCCCGGCTGAAAATACAACCCGAATGTCTTAAAAAAACCAAAAGGCTGGGACGAGGCGGTAAACAAGGAAGAATGGTCTTGTTCCTCAGATGAATTCCGACCGCTTCTCTCGTTTCGAAACTTTCCGGAAGAAACTCCATACCTCCAGTATGCCTCCTTAAATTCCTTTGTAAATCGATTGATTTCTTCGTTTTCGAAAAATTAATTGCAAGCATGGAACTACTTACGCTCGATAAAGTCGTCGCAATTCTGACCCTAACTCTCATGGAAATCGTTCTCGGAATCGATAATATCGTATTTCTATCCATCGTTTCCGGTAAACTACCCAAAAATCGACAGAATCAGGCAAGAAACATCGGACTCACGCTCGCCCTCGGTTTTAGAATCGGTTTGTTGTTCGCAGTCAGTTGGATCGCTTCTTTAACCGCTCCTCTTATGACGATCACTGGGTTCGAAATTTCGGGCAGGGACTTGATCATGCTCGGGGGAGGACTTTTTTTGATCGCAAAAAGTACGAGCGAGATTCACGGCAAGGTGGAAGGAATCGAAGAGGATCACCCCAAAAAGGAAAAAATTTCTTTCTGGGGAGTGATCGTTCAACTGATCATTTTGGACGTCATTTTTTCCGTGGATTCGATCGTAACCGCCGTCGGACTTTCGGGTCAGTTTCAGGTGATGGTTACGGCGGTGATACTTTCAATGATCGTAATGCTTATTTTTTCCGGAACGGTCAGCGATTTTATCAACGAACATCCTACCATGAAAGTATTGGCTCTTTCGTTTTTGATCATGATCGGAGCGATGTTATTTGCGGACGGACTTCACTTCCACATACCGAAAGGATACGTGTATTTTTCCATGGCCTTTTCCCTCGGAGTCGAACTGATCAATATGAAAATCCGAAAGGCGCACACTAAGAGACGCTGATTCCCGCTTTGGAATTCCAAAAGGACCATTGCAATCGATACAAGGGCGCGAATGTTTTTTTAGGCCGATTTTTTTTCAGTTCGGGGACCAAATTCTCGTTCCAAAATCGGTATTCCTGAAGAGCCGCTTGTGCGGCTCGTTCGCTCAAAAGATCCAAGGTTTGAGACGGATTCGGATTTTTATCCGATTTTTTCAACTCTTGAAACCATTCCTTTTCCAAAATCGCGATTCGGGGTTGTACGAGTTTTTTTGCGTCCGGATAAAAACGTTGGATCTCCCTATAAAACCTTTCGTGGGTCCACCAAAGGGAAGAATCCGCAGTCGCTCCCGGCGGTTCGAAATTCTTTTCCAAAAAACTCGTTCCCGGAAAACCGGCGGGAAGAAAAAAAGAAATCGAAGGAATGGAAGCGCCCGTAAACCAAAAACGGTTTTGGGAAAGTTTCGGTTTTAACTCGGCGATCATGGAAGCGGTCGTACCGTTAGGCGTAATCGGCCCGGTCGCGTGAAGGCAAACCGAACCCATGTCGGAGGAAGAAGGATAAAAATCCTCGACTTGCAGAGGTTCTCCTTCGGTTCTGAGAATTTCCGCCGCGGCGTGTACATCTAAATTCCCTTTTTTGAATGTACCCATCGCTTTGGTTTTGGCCCTTCTTATCCTGCACTTACTGAAAAAAGTAAAAAAAATATCCGAAAACGCATTCCGAAAAGAGAATGTTTCTCCCTTTTTTACCCAACCTTTCTTAAGTGCAAACTCGATCGCCCGAGGATGAATCGCGTCGTAGTCGTTTTCCAGAGTCAGTCCGTTGGAAATCGAATAAAAACCTTCTATCTTTTTCCAGGCCCAGAACTCGCCCGCGGTTTCCAACACGAAAGCATTTTGAAAATCGGCGATCAAAAAACTATTATGATAATAAAAGGAGGAATTCGTATAACCGCCGCAAGCGTCCTGACCGAAACGTTCCAAAAGTTGTAGGATCGTTTCTCTTGCGGTCTCCGCGTCCTGACTTCTTTCCAAAGCGAGGCGCAGCAGATCCATTCCAGTCAAACCTTGATTCTTTTTTTCAAAAGGGATTTTGGTAAAAACCGCTTCGTTTCCGATCACAACTCCGGAAGCATTCGCTCCCATCTCCGCTCCCCACATCGGAAAGGGTTTGGAAAGAATCACTTCCTGAGTTTGTTTCACACCCGGAACTTGAATGTAAGTGCAACGAGTTGCGGATTCTCCCTTTCCGGGAAGAACACGAAGTAAAGCCTGTGCTTCGTTGGGTTCCCTGTCCGAATTCTTTCCAAAAATCATCGAACCGGTTCCCGTAAAAGAAGGCGTGGCTACGAACGTATCACACATGATCCGTTGAAATTCTTCGTTTTAGACGGATTGGCAAGTCGTTTTTTATACGTGGAACGATCCCTGTGATCCCGAGTAAACCGATCTTAACTTTAAAACGAAACGTTATTTAGAACTCGTCCCAAAACATACGAAAATTGCGGAAATGAATGCGATGCCGAAAAAACTCGAAACGTTTGGGACAAACTCTTATAATACAAGTTTCAAGTCCGACTTTGATAACGAATCGGTTTTGCTATCGGACTCTATTCTTAAATTTTAATATTCAAAACGCATTCTGCCGAAGTCGCTTCGCTCCTGCCGAACGACCCGGGTAGCTAAAGTGGCGCTGCTCCCTATGAGTCGCAGCACCAGGAAGTGAGGCAAATAAAAGCGGCAGAGCGTCGCCGTTATTTCTCAACACATTCTAAAAACTTAATATTTCAATATAATTCCAAACGCATTCTGCCGAAGTCGCTTCGCTCCTTCAGCCAGAAGTTTTTTTTAACTTCAATATAATTCCAAACGCATTCTGCCTGTAAGCCGGATTCTGTCCTCCCCGCGAGGAGATGGATGATCATTTATCTTGCTCCGAAAGTTACCGATCGGAGTCCTTGCTCTCTACCCGCAGCCCTGCGGAAACGGCAAAAAGGCTGCCTATTTGAGATTGCACCCGGGAGGGTTTACCGTTCCCGATCCCTCTCGAAATCGGAGGTGGGCTCTTACCCCGCCATTTCACCCTTACCACGTCGAATTTCTCCGACGGGCGGTATCCTTTCTGTTGCACTTTCCATACTCGTTCCCCTGAAATTTCTCTCAGGGTTCAAATTCCGGGGATTGCCCGGTCCCGTGTTTCCCGGTGTCCGGACTTTCCTCACCCTTTTGTTTGCAAAAGCAGCGCGATCATCCGGCAGAATGCTTACTTTCGACTATTTTGGAAAGGTTCCCACAAAACGAGAAAAAAAGAAAGATTCTTTAGAAATTTTGGCATGCCCCTTGCATATATCTATACAAGAACACTGGAGTTGAGGTGATAAGATGAACAAGTTTGCGACAATTGCCCTCTTTTTAAGCATTTTTACAGGGCTTTATGCAACTCCAGAAGCCGAAAAGGTTGCGGATGAGCTGAACCGGTTTACCCCTGAGAATGAAATCCAGCTTGCAAACAAGTTGAGCGCTTTGGGAAGTCTCAAGCAAAAGGTCAGGGACTACGGTTCTGCGATCGATCTTTACGACCAATCTCTGATCGTTCGTGAAAAGATGGGAGAAAAAGAATCTTCCGGTTACGCTCTGGTTCTCTATCTCAAATCCATTTCGGAGTTCCGTCAAGGAAAGTCCTGCCAGGCTCTTGAGAACATCAAAAACGTAATTTCCATTTATCAGAAAATCGGGGACATCGATTCCGCTTTGAACGCGGAAGAAGAAGCTTATAAAAAGTATCAAGAATCATGTTCCATCCACATGGAGAACGTTGCGAACGCTCGGTAGTCCTTTCGTGAATTCATCCCATCTCTAGTTCTAACTGACTTGACCCGCCTGAAAGGGCGGGGATTTTTTTGATTTGACTCTTCCTCTTTCCGGACTAACCTGAAATTCCGGATCTTGAACTCCTCCATCCTTTCAATTTATCCGGTACAAAACAATTCGGAGCCCGCCTATGAAAATAAACTACAATTGGAAAAACGTCGATCATTCCAAAGCCGCCGAAAAATACGCCGACAGTAAATTGGATCGAGTTTCGAAATATCTTCATGCGGTTCAATCCTTCGAAATTTCTTTCGAAATGATCCATGGAGAAGTCACCGCAAACCTGAATTTGCACGGTGACGGCAACAAGTTCAACGCACAAAATTCAAACAAGGATATCTACGCTTGTATCGACGGATTGGAAGATAAGATCGTCAAACAAGTCAGCAAACATCACGATAAAAAAGCGAATCACTGATCCGGATTCGACAATCCGGTGGAATTCTCCGCCGGATTCTTAAGTTAAAGAATCAATCCTAAATGTCCTTTTCCAGAAAACTCGAAGAAGCCAATCAATATCTATCGGACGGTGATTTTGATAAGGCAAAAAAGATTTTCGATTCCCTTCTCGCGGAAAGTCCGGAACATCCGGACTCGATCGCCGGTTATTTCATTGCATCCTATTGGGACAATCGTTTGGATCGGATTCACAATACAAAGGAAGGAAGAGAAAGAAGTCACCTTCTCGTTCAATATTTTTCCGAATTTCAAAACGCGTTCGATCTGAGAAAGTTCACGGGCGTTTCTTCCTTTCACGCAGTTTCGGAATCGGTTTTATCCGAAGCGGTCGATCAACTGAAAATCTCGGTTCAAAGAGAGGGTCTTCACTTTCAAGATCCGTCCGCGTTGTTGGGTCTGATTCGCGAACTCATTCGTTTCAGAGATTACCGAAACGCACTCGAAATTTTAAATTATTCTTCCTCCGTGGAAAAAAATTCTCCCGAGTTTCTTTACTTGAGAGCGGAATCCCTTTTTCAAACCGGCGAAGAAAGAAGGGCCCTCGTTCTCTTTCGGGAAGCCTTTTTAAAAGATCCCTCCGCGGCTCCGCTCGCGGTTTTGAAATCGGAACCGATTTTCTTTTGGATCGAAAAACTAAAGGATTCTTATCGGGAAGAATCGGATCTGAAAGAAGTTCTTCCGGTTGTTTTGACGGAACGGGGAATTTTCGAAGAAACCGGTAATTATTCCGAAAAAGATATATTAGGATATTATCAAAATCTAATTCGTTTGAAAGATACGCTGAACTCTAGAAAGGATCTCTACGACTTTAAGATTCGTTGTAGGATCCTACAACACGCTTGTTTTCTTTTGGACGTTTACAAAGGTATGCAATACGGCGAAATCTACCAAGAATCCAAGAAAATCCTGGATTCCGTCGACCCCGGTTTTTTTCAAAGACGCCAGGAAGAAATTAAAAGATAATTCACCCGATTTGGAAAATTAGTAAAATAGAATCTAGAATTCATTGTCTCCCTGCGTTTGTTCCAGAATTCTATCCAATTCTTCCACAATTCTCAAATCCCCTCTTTCGGAAAAATATTTCCGAAGCGAATGGATCGTTTTTCTGGATTCCGCAGTGGAAGGAATTTGTTTCAGAAGGGTTTTGTCCAATTCAAACTGAAACTTACCGGAAGAAGGAATGTCCTGAAAGTTTCCCGCTTCCGATTGCCCGAACACGGTTCCGGATCTTTCCGAAGGATTGGACTTATCGGAACTTTGAATTCGATTGTAAGTTACGAATACGATCGTAAACACCAAAACGATCGAAAAGGAAAATTGCAAACCGCGATTGGCGAAAATACTTTCCCTGATTTTCTCCCATCCTCTTTCAGGCTCCGGTCGAACCGCCTTGAGTTGATTTTTCAATCGGATCGAAAATTCATCGCTCAAGTTAATACTACGCAACTCTTTGTCCCTGAGTTCGGACATCGTTTTTATTAGCGAATTTTCAATTTTAAGCAAATCCCCGTCTTCCTTTCGCAGGAAAAGCGGTATTTTAAATTTTGATTCTAAACTTTCCATCTTTTTTACCTAAAGTATCCTTCACTCTTTCCGTCTTGTAAAATCAAATGTTTCAAAAACTCTTTTGCCTTAAAGAGCCTGCTCTTTACGGTCCCCACGTTGGTTCCCAGAACTTCGGCGATCTGCGCGTAGGACATCTCTTCGAAGTATCTGAGTTCGATCACCTCTTTGTAGAGTTCTTCCAACCCGTTGATTTTGCTAATTAGATAGTTGGATTCATCACTAAGTTCAATTTTTTTTTCGAACCCCAATCGTTCGTCCGTTACCTGATATTCCTTATCGTCCATGGAATTTTCTTTCGCTCGTTTCCGTTTCGCCAACATATCCTTGGATTTATTGACTACGATCCGATAAAGCCAGGTATAAACTCCCGATTCCGCGCGAAAATTACGTATGGATCTGTATCCGGATATAAGCGCGTCTTGAACGATGTCCTCCGCGTCGTCTCCGTCCTTTACCATCGAGACGGCTTTACGATAGAGTCTTTCTCGAAACGGATCCACGAGTTGAATATAAGCTTCGTCGTCCCCTTCCTTGATTTTTTTAAGAAGGCCGATTTCAATCTCTCTTAAGGTCGGTTTTTTAGGAATGATTTGTTTTTGTTCCATTCTTGTAGAAGATGAATCCATGATTCAAGGATCTCCAAGGAATCGAATATGGCAATCCGGAAACTTGCGATCCCTGGGACTTACGTCAAGGATCTTGCAGAGAAAGATTGATCAAAACCAAGGATTCCGTCAAAATCATCGGTATCCGAAATCTGAGACCGTATACGAATCTTATCTTTTGATCGATCGTTTCCGATCCGGCCCATACGATGTCCCCCTCGAATTCGAGACGTTTTCCCGATTTCTTTTCTATTACGGCGCCGTGAACGAATTCCATTGCGTTCAAGTCCTCCCCGTTTAAGATGAGACAGATTCCGGTTTCGGAAATGTTGCCGAGTTTTGCGTGAAGTGTGATCAAACCGAATTCGATTTGTATGATATAGTCGACGTAAATACCCGGATAGTACCGATGACTCCTTGGCTGCTCGTCTGGATTGCCGGACATATCCGATCAGAGTCGAAGCGAAACGAATGTTTGTCCAGAAGGATTTTATTTCGATTCTTTTAGAATCGACGTTCTTTCCGGCTCAAGTTCGCATTAGCACGTGTTAGAGTTCAGAAGTCAGGATGACCTTGCCGACCAGGCTTTGATAAAGTCTAATGGCTCTTTCAGGAAAATGTAACTGAATCCTGATTTCTATTGACTGACCCTAGTACTAGTGGACTTTACAAAGGAATTAAGTTAGGCGACGCGGGGTTTTGATCCCAATGTATCGGCCACTTGGATTACTCTATCATTGAAACTATGAAACGGAAATTTAAAGGTGTAGCCCATCTTTTAAGTATGCCGCTGTGGCGGTAGGATACCGTCTGAAGATCGATAATCGGAAATGTCTTTTTTTTATTGTTTTAATGTTCTCATCAACTTTAACTAAATTCCTTTCGGAAAGAAACTCCTAAATCTTTTGATTCCATGATCTCTGATTTTATCAGCAGATTTTTTTTGAAGTCTCCATCAATATTGTGTTTTACGAGCCATACTTCTTGATTCTTTTCTTTTGCACACCGCCGACGGTGTCCACTCGTTCGAGGGAAGTTCATCCCGGTAAAACCTAACGAGCCTTCGGCGGTATGTTTGTTGAAAAGTTTTATTCTAGACCACCGAGTTAAAACGGCAGTGGCAGTGCACACCTGCCGCTCGGACACTGATTTACGGATGCGCTTGTCGGATATTCCCCCGTACCTCTTCTGTCCCCCCCTTCTCCGGTGCAATTCCCATTAGAGATCATGGAATCAAAAGTATTGTGGTAAATCTGCCCTAACCGTATCGTTGAAAGCTCTGTCATAGTCCTATCGGGTCGTCCCTCTAGGTTTCTGATTACCTGGAGCGGATTCGTAGTGGGCGTTAAGGCTTGCCTGTAGGAGTCATACGTCAAAACCGTCATGGCTACCTGAATTACCACTAACCCCTGAGAGGTTCTAAGAATGGGAACGGCATGTTTCCCCGTAGTTCCATCCGGACGACGCCGCCTCATTATCGCCAACCAAACGCTCCCGGGAGGAGAATTTATGAGCGAGGTAACGTGAGATTGTAACTCGGACGAAGTGGAGGATCCACCAGTGAAACTCCATTCGTACTGTGGTAACATTGTTATAGCGGATATGATTACCAGATTTCTGCTTGAGGTAACGACGGGACCATACACTCTAGTTATATCCACCAACGCCGTGTCCAATAACGGATAACGTTGTCCAAACGAGATAAAAGGATCCGTATTGAGAGCCGTATCAAAAAAGTAACCTCCACTCTGAAGAGGTCCTTGCGAATGATACTCCTGAATCTCCGCCAACATCTGGAAACTATGAAGCAGACAAACGCCGCAGATTCCACGTATCATATCCGAATAACCGGAAGTTGACCTCGCTATATCATAAAGTCTTCGAATCCAAGCCTCACTCAATTGAAAGTCGGGCGGTAGGGTTCTTTTAGATCTTTTGTATATTCCATTTTCCTGATTCCCGGCCGGACAATACTGCTCCGTTTTTCCAAGATTACCGGTTGTGTAACGTACCCAATTCAGCAAATCCTTATTAACGGTAAACAGAGAAGTAGGACTGTTGGTAGTATCGTTTTTCAAAAAAGAAGGTTTAGCCGCATAGGCAACACCCCAATTGGATCCATACCTGGTAACTCTTAGGGCATTCCCCTTGTAATCCGTGATCAACACCTAGTATCCTCGTCGGTTTCCAGAGAGACGTTCCAATAAGCGGAATTGTCCTTACTGATAGGCGCGTCGCTACACAATCCCCATTTGACCCAATTCCATTGATAACTATCTACCTTGGAATACATACAATAGAGAGATCCGCTCACGGGATCGTATTCGGCGAGATGTCCGCTTTCGGGATTGTAGTAGATCGGCGTGGTATTTTTCTTCGAGCCTTTCGAGTGAATGAAGTAACGATCGTTTCCCAAGTTCCAAGCTATGGAACCTAGTACGCTGATGTTTCCGGGAGTGGCTACGGTCTTAACCCAATCCTCCATCGAAGTGTCTAACGTGTGGTTATAGTTATCCTTTGAGTTTCTGGAGATATAACCGTACCAATTCGTATCCTTCAAACGATAAAACCCATCCGCGGTCCAAAAGGCGTTATCCTTTACGATCCATCTTTGTCGAGGGTCATTGATCGTACAAGGTCGGAGGTTGACGTAATCCCAAGTTTTATCTCCGAGAATCACCGCCTCCGGGGCGGTTACACACAACCAAGTGTTTTCAATAGTATATAAGAAATTCTTTGAAACACATCGTATCTTGCGTTAGCGACGTGCTGCTCCCAACACTGTTCAATCTGAATATAACTTTCCCCTCCGCTGAAAACAGGGGCGTAACAAAACTTGCCTTTCACAACGACCTTAATCGGTTTATCTTTCGGTTTATCGGTGGGCTTTTGAACCGGCGAACACCTAGTATATTGACAGTCGATAAAATAGATTCCAGTGCGGGACTCACACCGTAAGTGAAACCGACTCCAACGGAGACCGACAAAACGATCAGGATTATTATCAAACGGCCCATTGTTTTCCTCCGATTTTTTGTAAGATCAAAACGTATAAGGACATGAGACAAACGCGACATCCCTCGCAAATCTTGTCGAAGCCGGTTCTTCTACACGCATCGGAAGATCCGACAATCCCGTTTGAGCGATCGATATACGGCGTCGGTCGTTTCTTCTTTTTGATCGTATTTATCAATTTCCCCAAACAGAAAATCATTTCGATCGGTTTCGGCTGCTGAGATTTACATGCAGATTTTCTAAAGTTCCTATTCAAAAGGAACCGATTGGAATCATTTAATTTTTTCTTCATCATTTTTACCCTTTATCATTCTTTTTGTTTTTCAGTGAAAACAAAAGTTTCACTGTTCGGGTCATTCTAATGAACATTCATGATAATCCGTTTACTTTAAACGTATATATGGATTGTATTTGGATTCGGATTCGTTTTTTTCCGGTTTCGAAGGAATATTCAGCTTTACTTAAGTATTGTAAGTTCGGCGTAACCCATGCGAAGGCTTTAACTCGCCCCTACCATAGCGTTGCCCACAAGTATTTGGATCTCAAGATAAATCTGTCGGAATTACGACAATCCTCCGTGGAACGTTCGGGAGGCTTTTCTCTATCAGAAAATCATACTTTTTGCAAGTAAAAAACTGAGTACTAGTGGCTAGGTTTTAGGGATTAGAAATTAGAATAATTTACAGAAGAGGGAGCTCATGCTCTGTTAAAGTTTGATTTATCTATTAGGAAAATGTAACTGAATTTTGATTTCTA
>NZ_AOHC02000035.1 GCF_000332415.1 Leptospira weilii serovar Ranarum str. ICFT | reverse complement strand
ACACCTAGTATTACATCGGTCTTACGATTTTTTTGGGATCGGACGCGGCCAATCTTATCAATTTAGGATCCAGGGTCGGCGGGGAAATTCTCACCTTAGCCAACAGTCGTTCGGCGGAAGCGGAAGCGGACTCGACGAGTTTTGAATATTTGAAATCCACGAAATACTATCCGGGAGCCTTGGAATCTTTTTTTGTTCTCATCGAAAAAAAGGAAAAAGAGGAAGGGGGAACGGGACCGGATAAGCGTATTATAAAATTCTTATCCACCCATCCTTTGAACGAAGAAAGAATCGAAGAAAACGCCAAAAGACTGAAGACCATAGGGAATCCGAAACCGACTCCGGAAAATCTCTACACGGAACGTTATCAGGCTGCGATGAAAAAAGCGTTCGGGGATGAGGACTGACGAACTCGTTTACGGGAAATTTGAGAACCTACTCTTTAAAATCGAATTGAGTGAGGGAAAATAACATGAAAAAAGGTTTCAAGATATTATCTTTTGTATTTGTCACACTGACAATCATACCGGTTATTTTAGGCGCCGAGGCAGGTTTGAATTTTACGGAAATCGAAAAAGTTACGGCCATGAAAGGGCACAGGATGGGAAACGCAATGGGTGTCAATACATGGGCGGCTTTTGTCGGCAGTGATACGCAGGCTGTTGTAGACGGAGATTTTGCGATGTTGGAAAATGAACTTCAAGGAGTTTTGAAAACGCTCTTAGCGGCAAAAATCCGTATCGTCGCCATTCATAATCACATGACAACTGAAAATCCTAGAATCCTATTTTTGCATTTCTGGGGCGCGGGTAAAACGACTGACTTGGCGCGTGGGCTAAAAGCGGCTTTAGCCACACAGACAAAAGAATAAAAAAGAAGGACCTTAAACATGCGCTTGGAACAAAAACTAAAAAGATGGGTGGAGGCGGGGCTGATCCGGTCCGAACAATCGGACGCGATTCTGAACTTCGAAGGAACCCGAAAAACTCCGTATCTCTATTATTCGTTTCTCATTTTAGGTGTGATCGTCGTCGGAATCGGTGTGATCGCAATCATCGCCGCCAATTGGGAAGAAATTCATGATCTTGTAAAGTTAGGCGCCGGTCTTTCGGTTCTGGCGTTTGTCGCCGGACTTGCTTTTTGGAAAAGAGAAAATCCGAACTTGCTCACGGTCTTGATCGTTCTCAATTCGATTTTGATTTTGGGAATGATCGGACTTGTATCGCAGGTCTATAACTTGGAAGGTAAATATTACGAAGCGGCGATGCTTTGGTGTATTCTCACCTTTTTATTTTTGATCGCGACGGATTCCAAAACATTTCTCCATCTTTGGATCGTCGGATTTCAAATCTTTATAACGGGTTGGATCACGGATCAGAATTCCTTTTGGGAAAAAGAATATGTAATCAATTATTTCTATTTTTCTGCGGCGGTTTATTTGGGAATTTGGTTGGCTGCCGAGAAGTTTGTTTTAGAATCCAGAAAGGGGACTTTGTTTTTTTGGGCCGTATTGTTTTTGATCGCCGCAAGTTCTTTCCGAGGATTTTTTGCGGGTATGATTCCGGAGTTACCCGAAAATTTAGGATTCGTTCATTATACGGCCCCGTTCCCTTGGATGGTTCTCGGTTGTAGAATTTTGATTTTGGTTCCTGTGTTTTATCTTTTGATTTCGAACGCCGATTTTTCAAAGAACCAAAAGAAGTCCTTGGGTTTTAGTTTGTTCTTTATGTTTTTATTGTATTTTCCGCATCCGTTTCGATATGTTCCGATCGTTTCGCTTGGTTCTCAGATTTGGAATTATTTCGTTACTTTGATTCCTTCTTTTTTGTTTATCTGCTTCTGGTTGGGAATGGCCTCCGCGTTTCGAAATCACAAAAGAATTTTCGATCTTTCTTTGGCGATCATCGGAATTCGATTCTTATTCTTTTACTTCGACTTGTTCGGTAGTCTGACTTACACAGGATTCGGGCTTATCGTTTCCGGGCTGCTCATCATAGGACTTACGATCGGATACTTAAAATACAAATCCAAGGTAAGAAGTTTGTTAGGTGGTGAAGAATGAAATTTCTAAAACGAATCCTTCCGGTCGCATTGCTCCTTCCGATCGCATTTTTCGGTTCGGAAATCGTATATTTGGAATTTATAAAGAAGTCGGGAAAAGAATTGATTCTGCCGATTACCGGCTACGATCCAAGAGATCTTTTGGCGGGACATTATCTGCGTTACAATATAAACTACCAGGCGGATTCTCTGTGTACGTATTCTCAAACGGCCAATTCTTTCTCTAAGTTCAATAAAACCGAACAACACTGCGTATGTTATCCGTACTCGGGGAAAATGGAAACGGATGCGGGAACCTTTGTCGAAAGCTGCGATCCTGAGACGTTAAAAAATCGACTCCTTTGTAAGTTGTATCTTCGCGGTTACTGCCAGTATGGAAGATTCCAAATCGGTAATGAACGTTTTTATGTGAACGAAACAAAAGCGTTGGAATACGAAAAAAGGCTTCGGAAAGAAAAAGTGCATATTCGTTTGAAGGTCGATCGCGAAGGAAAGGCGATTACGGATTCTCTGATTTGGGAGGACGGATCTTCGCTGTGACTTCGTTTAAACTACAAAAGTCGTTTTCTCCAAAACCCGCATTCATTCCCGCGTCGTAGATCGCGGGAAGATTTTTACAAAGAGAAAGGTTCGTCTTGTTTTCTTTGGCGAGTTCCATCGCGTGGTAGACGTCCTTTCTCATGTTCTTCAACGAGAAGTGAGTTTCATAGTTTTCCGAAAAAACAAACGGAAACTTAAATTCTGCGATTCCGGATTTTGCGGCGGATTGCAGAAGAATGTCTTTTAAGATTCCCGGTTCTATTCCGCCATTTTTTGCGAGTTCAAAACCTTCCATATAAACCTGAAAGATTCCCGCTTGGATCAGGTTGAGCGCGAGTTTTGCCTTTTGTCCTCCGCCTAAAAAGCCGCAATAAACGACGTTCTTTCCGCATATATTAAAAAAGTATTGTATATCGGCTACTTCTTCTTTTTTCGCTCCCACCATAAACAAAATCTGACCGTCTCTCGCCGCGTTTTTGGAACCGGTCATCGGAGAATCGTAAAATCGAATTTTACGTTTGGAACATTCTTCGGCGAGTTGAAAGGTGAGTGCAAGAGAAGTGGTTCCACAATCCAGGATCATCGGAGGTTTTACTTCCAGAAGTCCGGATGTAACGACTTCTTTTTCGATGATCGTATCTTCGGTTAAACACAAAACAACGAGATCCGCGGTTTTGGCCGCTTCGACGGGCGAATCAAAAATTTGTACGTTATCTTTTTTTAAATCTTGGATTTTAGAAACGTTTCTTGCGTAGAGTCGAAGATTGTGGCCTTCTTTTGCGAGGTTGGCTGCGATTCCCCGGCCCATGATTCCGGTTCCTATGACAGATATGGTATATTGTTTCATTAGAATATAGAATTAAATTAATTTACAGCGCGTCCAAAACTTTAATTAACGTGAGTTCGACGTAAGAAATCTTGGGCGAATCGCTCGCGAATTTCATAGCTAAAATAGCTCGCGACCGCGCTTTTCGTTCCAATTCCTTCGGAATTTCCACTACAATCGCTTTCGCATTTGTTATACCGAATTCACGTTAATTAAACTTTATCAGAAAAATCAAGCTGGAAGAATCTGTCCCAATATTGGGACAGGTTTTTATAATATTAAAAAGCGCTTAAGGCCGCTCGGATAAAGCTCGTAACCGGGGTCTGTTCCCTCGTGTCTTCGAGTCCTTCTCTGAGTTCCCTTAGGACGATCTGTGCGTCGGTTAGAACCGTGTTTACGTTTTTATGAACGTCGTCGTTGTTGATGAGTCTACCTAAACTTCCGTCGCCCGTGTTGATTTTGGTCGTGATGTCCGCGATATTCGAAAATGTCTTACGAATGTCTCCCCTGTTTTCGGAAATCAATTCCGACAAACTCACCAAAGGATCTTGTAAGACCCTTCCTTTGAGAGCTCCGGCGGCTTTGTAGTCCACCATCGTAACGGGGGTGGATCTTGTCTTTAATTGTCTCGATTCGGGGTCCGTAGTGCCGGGGTCGATGGAAATCACACGTCCCGTCAAAAGACTTTCGTTTTTGATAATGATATCGTAGTTGTCGTAGAGATTGATTTTTTCCCTGAGAAGCATCGTGATTTCCACCCTGGTTCCGATTCCCGCTTCTCCGGCTTGAACCTCGATTCCGTTTTCGTCGATTTGGATCAACCGAATCGCGGAAACATAACCGAATGGAACTCCCTGAACCGTCACTTTATTTCCGACTTTGATTCCTTCCGCGTTTCGGAAGGTGGCCTTCATAAACTCGCCCTTTTTTTTAACCGGGCCGCCTTCGGTAATGATCGTAAAATAACCGACCACGGCGATGGCCGCGGTAAAAATGACTCCGACGAGCAGGTAACGTAACGAATTCATATTAGATTCTCCTCATATAATTACGATTTTACTCTTTGGTTTCCAGAATCATCGGCCCGGTCGTTTTTCCGTGTATGAATTGCTGGATCAACTCGTTGTCCGAGTTTTGAATCTCTTCCGGCGTTCCCGTAAACACGATCTTTCCTTTATAAACGAAGCTGATCCGATCCGCGATCCTATAAGCGCTGGACATGTCGTGTGTGACTACGACTTGTGCGGCGCCGGTTTCTTTTTGAATTTTGAGAACCAGTTCGTTGATCACGTTAGACATCACTGGATCCAGTCCGGAAGTAGGTTCGTCGTAGAGAATGATTTCGGGATTGGTCGCTATCGCCCTTGCAATTCCCGCCCTTTTTTTCATACCCCCGGAAATATCGTTCGGAAAATTATCCTTAGCGATCACCATATCCACCAATTTTAATTTTTGCATAACGATTTCTTGAATCTTTTCTTCCGAAGCCAATTTGTGTTCTCTCAAAGGAAGGGCCACGTTGTCGAAAACCGTCAGCCAGTTGATGAGTGCGCCGGATTGAAATAGAACTCCCATCCTGGCTCTCAATTTCTTTTTTACTTGGATGCCCACTCTGGAAATACTTTCCCCGAAGATAAAACAATCTCCCGCGTCGGGTTCCAAAAGCCCGGTGATATGTTTGAGAGTGACCGACTTTCCGGTTCCCGAAGGTCCGAGTATTACGAGTGTTTCTCCTTTTTTTACGTGGAGATTCATACCCGTCAAAATCTTTCTTTTGCCGAAAGTTTTATGGACGTTTTTGAGTTCGATTGCAAAAGATTCCATCGTTTAATCTCTGTAAAATAGGGCGGTGATCATATAACCCGTAAAGATCACCATCAAAAACGAAGTCACCACGGATTCTCTCGTAGCTCGTCCGACTCCGATCGCACCTCCCGAAGTTCTAAGTCCGTGGGAACAGGAAATCGCAGAAACGATGATTCCGAATATAAAACCTTTTAGGATTCCCACATACAAATCTTTCAGACCCGGAATCGACGCGATTCGATCGAACACATCTCTGAAATAGGTGATGTAATCGATTCCAAGTTGGAAATAACCGACGATCGCTCCGCCTAAAATTCCGAGAACGGTGGAATAAACGCATAACACCGGAACCATGACTGAAAAACCTAAAATTCTGGGAAAGATCAAATAACGCACCGGATCGATGGACATTACTTCGAGCGCGTCCACTTCCTCCGAAACCTTCATCGTTCCGATCTCCGCAGCCATCGCCGAGCCGATCGAAGCCGCGAGAATTAGCGCCGTCATAAACGGAGACATTTCTCTTGTCAGAGTGATCGTCATCAAAAGACCGATTTGGCCTTCGGCGCCGAAGTCTTTTAATCCCAGTCCGGTGTTAAGCGACATGATCATACCCGTAAAAACCGCGACGATCGAAACCACGGATATACTTCCGACTCCTGTGATGTACATCTGATCCAGGATTTCTTTTCTTTTAAAAAAACCGTAAGGGATGTTTAGAATACTCTCATATACCAAAAGGATCGTAAAACCGCTCGCATAAAAAAATTCGGTGAGTTTTTCTTGAATCGATCCGATCATATTTTGATAAACCAGAGGAGTTGTAGACTCCGGTTCGTTTCGATTCTTTCATAGCCGATGAGACCGTAAAGGAATTTCCAGGAAGTTTTTTCCGGAGTCAATGAAAGCTCCAAAACGAAGGGAATACTCGCGTGAAATTCGGTCTCCGTCCATCTCTGCGTATAAACTCTCATCAAAACCGAAACCCTTTTTTCTCCGTT
The DNA here is from genome assembly GCF_000332415.1 of Leptospira weilii serovar Ranarum str. ICFT. Classification (GTDB taxonomy): domain Bacteria; phylum Spirochaetota; class Leptospiria; order Leptospirales; family Leptospiraceae; genus Leptospira; species Leptospira weilii_A. Next base: position 94,951 of record NZ_AOHC02000035.1, on the reverse strand, counting down.
CGAAAGTTTCTGATATTCCACGATCGACCAAAGAGGATCCCAGATTCGATCCACAACTTCGGATTTGATCGGAAATAAAGACAATACGTTCCAGACCACGTTTCCCTCTCTGTCCTTTTGGTATTTAAAAATGGGCCAGAGTTTCAGATAACTTTCGTCCCGATCCCATTGAACGTATTTTCTTTTGGAATGGAAAAAGAACGGAATCAAAAACGTATCGTCGGACTGGATATGATACGTGTCCGTTTGCAGATGAAAGTATAACGGAGTGATGAACGTCGTCTGTTTGGAAGCGAATCTATAATGCCCGAAAAAAGGAAAGAATATGAGTTTTCCGTAATCTTCGTCCTGGTTAGTTCCGTATTGAAACAGAAAGAATAACGCGTTGAAGTCTTTTTCTCCCGTTCGTTTATCGTATCCGTAACCTATAAACGAACCGAGTAAGGGAAGGATCAAAAGACCTCTGGACTTCATGTTTCCCGCTTCCGAATCCTTAAATCCGAACAAGGGAAAGAAAAGTTTGTAATGAACCGGTTCTTTTTTATCCTGAAACATGGTACCCCACTGAAAGATAGGCCACAAAATGGAATATCGTTCATACTTACCTCGGTGCACCTTTTTGGAATACAAAGGGAAGATCCTAAATTCTTCTCTGGTTTCGGATGACGCGGACAAGAACAAAGGCCAGAGAATCGCGGTCGCGTCGTAGTCCTTATACTTCCAGTTGGTATAAAGGGGGAATAGAATAAAACTCAATTCGGAATAACCGATCTTGTTTCTTAACTTTCCGGCGATCGGAAAAAAACCGAAGTATTTCTCTCTCGCGGTATCACCCCAACCCCAAAATAAAAGAGGAGTTAAAACGTCCGAATCCTCGCCCGCATCTTCGTGTAAGGTGGAAGTTCCCGAAAAAAAGAAGAGAAAGGTCCAGACCTTCCAGTATTTGGTTTCTTCGCTGTAATAGATCGGATAAAGAACGGTTTGAAATCGATACGCCGATTTTTCTTCTCTGTAACTCGAGTAGAAGGGACGGAAGATAACTTCCGATTCTCCGGCTCTCAGTTCTTTTTGATACAAAAACCAGAACTGATCATACGAGGATTTGAATTCTCCCACGGGTTTGGAAGGATATTCCGAAAAGATGTTTTCAGAGGAGAAGAGAAGAATTACGATGCAAAAGATTCTAAACTTCTTTAGGAAGTTGGAAACGAACCCATTCCTTTTGGAGAATTTCTTTTGTATAAGATCGCAGTTTTTTTTGGGGGTAGTTCTACGGAACACAGTATTTCGATTCGGACCGGATGTTTTATTTGTAAGACTCTGCATACGATGGGACATTCGGTCAAACCCATTCTCTGGACCAAGGACGGAGATTGGGTGGTTCCCTTAGAATATCGGATGTCGATCCCGTTTGAGTCAGCGAATTCTCCGGATTTGTTTCGGGAAGAATTTCAAAAAAGGAACGGCGTTTCGAAAACGGATTTTATTTCCGGTTTGGACGCGGACATCGTTTTTCTCGGACTTCACGGAGGTAAGGGAGAAGACGGAACGATCCAGGGTTTTCTAAGAGTTTTGGGAATTCCTTACACGGGTTCCGGAGTCGCTGCGTCCGCGATCGCGATGGATAAAACCAGAGCCAATCGGATTTTTTTGCAATCCGGTCAGAAGGTGGCTCCTTTTTTTGAAATCGGTAAGTTGGAATATATGAATTCTCCCGAGGCTGCCGTTCACAAATTAACCGACTTAGGTTTTCCTCAGTTTTTAAAACCGGTGGAAGGAGGATCGAGCGTTTCCACACATAAGATTACAAACAAGGAACAACTTTCCAAACAACTCGCTCTTATGTACGAATCCGACTTTAAGGTGATGAGTCAGTCCTTTTTAGAAGGAACCGAAGTTTCCTGCGGAGTTTTGGAACGATACAGAAACGAAAGATTGACAAGAATCGCGTTACCCGCAACCGAGATCGTGCCCGGTGGAGAATTTTTCGACTTCGAATCCAAATATAAACAAGGCGGCTCCCGCGAAATCACACCCGCAAGAATTTCCGAACAAGAGATGAAAAAAGTCCAAGAACTTGCGATAGCCGCGCACGAATCCCTCGGTTGCCGAGGATATTCCAGAACCGATTTTATCATCGTAAACGGGGAACCTCATATCTTGGAAACCAACACGTTACCCGGAATGACGGAGACGAGTTTGATTCCGCAACAGGCAAAGACCGCCGGAATTCCTATGGAGGAAGTTTTGACCGATCTGATCGAAATCGGACTCAAACACTCTCTGTATTAGAAAATTAGGATATTACAAAAAGCGCAAGTTTGGAAAAGAAATTGGGGCGGAACCGAACTTGGGAAAGATCCCGGAAATACGCCCTGTTTTCGATTTTAAATTTTTGAATCTCGCAAAATTCTATAAAATCCAAAACGGAAAGAAAGTGAAGGTTCGGAGTATTGAACCAACGATAGGGAAGCAGATCCGTAACCGGAGTTTTACCCGTGGTTAAGATCGTCCAACGAACGTTCCAATGACCGAAATTCGGAAACGCGACGATGACCTTCTTACCGATCCGCAGGGATTCCTTTAAAATTTCTCCAGGGTTTCTTGTTTCTTGAATCGTTTGGTTGAGAACCACAAAATCAAAACGTTTGTCCTGGTGATGTTCGAGACCTTCGTCGATATCCCCGTGATGAACGTAAACCCCTCGTTGGATACATTCCACGATACAGTCTTCGTCCTTTTCGATTCCCTGACCTCGGATTCCTTTTTCTTTTAAAAGATAGAGTAACGTTCCGTTTCCACAACCCAGATCCAGAACTCTGGAACCGGCGGGAATCAAATTGAGAATATAAGCGAAGTCGGGTCTTTCTTTCAAAACCAGATCGATGGACGTTTTTTTTTCAAGAGGAGTCATGAATTAATTCGGATTTTCCAAAAATCCTTTTAGGATTTCGATTTGTTTCGAATTTTTCAAAAGAAAAGAATCGTGACCTTCTCCGGATTGAAGTTCCAAGTAGAACACTCGTTTGTCCGCGGCTTCCAGAGACTTTACGATTTCCCTAGATTGAAACGGAGGATATAACCAATCCGAACTGTAAGACACGACTAAAAATCTGCAAGTCGCCGGTGAAAGAGCGGCGGTCAATTCTTTTCCTTTTCCAAGGCTGTAATGATCCAACGCTTTCGTAACGTAGATATAAGAGTTTGCGTCAAAACGATCCACAAAACTTTCTCCTTGATAGATGAGATAACTTCCCACCGCAAAGTCCGTGGTTAGGATGTTACCGCGAGGAGGATTCCTACCGAACTTCTCCCTCATTTTGTCGTCCGAAAGATACGTGATATGACCGACCATTCTCGCGAGAGCCAATCCTTTGCGCGGGGAATTTTCATCGTAGAGGCCGTTGTTCCAATTCGGATCGGAGAGGATCGCCTGTCTTCCCACTTCGTTGAAGGCGATTTGCATCGCCGAATGTTCCGATGTGGAAGCCATCACGATACAGTTCGAAAGGGAATCGGGATAGGCGATGCTCCACTCCAAGGCTTGCATTCCGCCCATAGAACCGCCCGCGACGCAGAAAAGTTTTTCGATGCCTAAAAATTCCACCAAAAGTTTTTGGGCTCTTACCATGTCTTGGATCGAAACGAAAGGAAAACGAGAACCGTACGAAGTGCCCGTTTCGGGATGGATCGAAAGAGGGCCCGAGGAACCCTTACAACCTCCGATTACGTTCGAGCAGATGATGAAATATTGATTCGTGTCGAAGGATTTTCCGGGACCTATGTAATCGTCCCACCAACCGGGTTTTTTATCCGACTCGGAATGATAACCGGCGGCGTGTGCGTCTCCCGACAAAGCGTGACAGATTAAGATGGCGTTGTTTTTAGAAGGAGAAAGAGAGCCGTATGTTTCATAGGCGACGACAAACGGAGATAAGACGGAACCGTTGTCCAAAGGAAGTTCCTTGAACTCTGCGTATTTGGTTTCAATGATTCCGATGGATCCAGATTCATTCATAAGATTTGGTAGCCACTTTTTTTCTCATCGTATAACTTTTCAGTATCTTTCTTCGACGAGAAATGAAAAGAAAAGTAGCTTCCCTGAAATATCAAAAAAGGCAAATCGGCCGAACCTTTAAATTTTCTTCAGAGCTTCATCCAGATCGAATAAAATATCTTCGATGTTTTCCAGACCTACGGAAAGACGAACGAAGTCCGGGGTCACACCGGCGGAAACTTGTTCTTCCGGAGTCAATTGTTGGTGCGTTGTGGATGCGGGATGAATCGCCAAAGATTTTGCGTCTCCTACGTTAGCAAGAAGCGAAAATAATTCCAGCCCGTCGATGAACTTTTTCGCTTCCGTAGCGCCGCCCTTGATTCCGAAACCAAGGATCGCTCCGTAAAGATCTCGTTTGTGATACTTTTTTGCAAGGGAAAAGTTTTTATCCGTTTTTAAACCCGGGTAGTTTACCCAGGAAACTTTTTTATGTTTACTTAAGTGTTGTGCAACCGCAAGCGCATTCTCGGAATGTTTGTACATTCTCAGAGGAAGGGTTTCCACACCTTGTAGAATTTGCCAAGCGTTAAAAGGAGAAAGGGATGCGCCCGTATCACGAAGGCCTTGCACTTTTGCTTTGATGATGTAAGCGATGTTCACTCCGCCGAACGGTTCGAACTTTCCGAACACGTCCCAGAACTTTAAACCGTGATAACTCGGATCGGGTTCCGTAAAATTTTTAAACTTTCCGTTGCCCCAATTGAATTTACCGGAGTCGACGATGATTCCACCGACGGAAGTTCCGTGTCCGCCTAAGAACTTAGTCAAGGAGTGGACCACGATGTCCGCGCCGTGTTCGATCGGGTTGACTAAGTACGGAGAAGGTAATGTGTTGTCGACTACGAAAGGAACGCCGGATTCGTGAGCGACCTTTGCGATCGTTTCCAGATCCAAGGTATCTAATTTAGGATTTCCTAATGTTTCCGCGTAAAAGGCTCTGGTTTTATCGTTCACTGCCTTACGAAAATTCTCCGGATCGGAAGGATCCACAAAGTGAACCTTAATTCCGAATTTCGGAAACGTGTAGTGAAGGAGGTTATAAGTTCCGCCGTAGAGAGAGGAGGACGCGACGATTTCTTGACCGGTTTCTACGATATTCAGAAGTGCGAGGGTTTCCGCAGCCTGACCCGACGCGGTGGCGAGTGCGGCGACCCCACCTTCCAAAGCCGCCACTCTCTGTTCGAGAACGTCCGTGGTCGGATTCATGATTCTTGTATAGATATTTCCGAATTCTTGCAGGCCGAAAAGTCTGGCTGCGTGGTCCGCGTCTTTGAACACATAGGATGTGGTTTGATAAATCGGTACGGCTCTGGAGGCGGTCGTGGGGTCCGGAGATTGACCTCCATGAAGAGCGATTGTCTCGGGTTTATAATTTCTGGGCATTCGATTTGTTTCTCCTTTTTGTATCCTGCGAATTTTGGCATAGAAGTCAAACGAAAATCCGTTATATTGAAATTTGGATCTGTTTATACGGATGGGATTGTAAAAAATTTCCTTTGCAATTTATTGAGCTTTCTGATTCCATTTAACCCCAAAACCGTAAGTCGTTTTATGCCCGGTTTTTTGGGCATATTCATTCCGATAATTGAGTGAAGCTTACGATGAGGAGAGTGTAGCGGGATTTCTAAGGAATCTTCTGTGTATATCAAATTCGACATGACCAAACGTTCGAAATACCTTTTCCTATTTCTTTTTCTATTCTTCGCGGTTCAAACGGGAATTCAGGCTCAGCTCTGGATTCCGCCCGGAAGACAGTATATGCATCCCACCGATCCGTTTACTTACGATCTTGGAATCAATAAATATCAGAAAGATTACTACCTTTATGTCGCTCCGACCGTCAATCTAAACTTCGGAGGGGATTTTGGGGCTTCGCTTACGTTGCCTTTGAACTTTTTGATCTACGACGCGGACCCTAAACAGGAAAATTCCAAGATCGGAAAGTTACGGTCTTTCGATTACAATGAAAAGAGCGATTATCTAAGATTGATCAATAATATTTGGTTCGGTCAATTCGGAAAATATACTCCCGGAGAAATTACGTATTCCGCTTATTTGGGAAAGTTGTTCGACGGTTATATCGGACACGGAACCATCGTGAACCGATACGTAAACAATCAACGTTTGGATGTGTATAACGTAGGTCTTCATGCGGATATGAACAGCGATTACGGAGGAGTGCAGGTATTTACGAATTCGATTTATACGAGAGAAGTCAGTTCCGCGCGGGTTTATATCCGACCTTTTGCGATTGGATTCAAACTTTTCGATATCATCACGGGTCGTTCCAAATTCTTAACGATGTTAACGGTCGGGCAGGGAAACGTAGCCGACGAAGCTGGAAGGACAAAGGTCTACGAGGAGGTGGGCGCGGAGGAAAAAGAATCGTATCGAGCTTTGATTGAGGACCAAAAGACAAAGGAAAAAAAAGAAGAAATGATTCCCGAGGATAAAAAACCGGAAAAGCCTCAAAATTTAAAAGAACTCTTCAATCAGGATAATTTTGCAAATCGATTTGCGATCGGTTATACGACTGCTTTCGATAACAAGGCTCCACTGGAACTTAAGTTCGATACCGTGGGAAAACTAAAGGTGGACGATAACAATAATCCGCTCGTCAAATCCACGGAAAAACTAACGATCAGCGGTTTTGACTTCGAATACAAACTACTGAGTGCGAAATACATAGAACTGACTCCTTACTACGACGTGAACAAAATCAAACAGATTGAGAACGCCAAAGGAACCCATTATGGGGCCATTCTTCGGTTGGGCGGAAAAGACATTTATGTACAGATAAAACCGGAGTATAGAAATATGTCCGCCACGTACATTCCGATGTATTTCGACAGTTTTTACGAATTGGAAAGATATCAGAGTAATTTGCAGAGTCATATTCCGCAGACAAAACTCGAGGCCGCTAAGTTGGCCGATCCCGACGGCGCGAAGGTCAAAGGACATTTTACCACGGTTTTATTCAGTTTTTACAGATTTGCAATCGAGTCGAATTACGAAAATTATTCCGGACCCGATAATTCCAGGGTGTTTTTGGGGATTTACATTCCGATCGGAAGTTTGTTCCTCGTAAACGGGTATTATATGAAGAAGGGTTTTGACCAAAATAAGGAAGCTTTCAAATTGGATGATCGTTCTCAGGGAGCGATCGAATTGGCGATCAATCTTGGATTTGCGGCAATCAGACTTCAGAACGTCCGTAAATGGGTTTATGATACGACTTCCGGCCAGTACGAAGCTCAGGACGAACAGAAAGTATTGTTCTCCAGTAATTTAACTTTTTAAAAATAGATTTTTTTCTTCGAGCCTTGCAAGAAAAAACGCAACCGCGGTTTCGGTGCGTAAGACCCGAGTGGAAAGGTTCAGGGTTTTGAAATCGAAACGTTTCCAAAAGTCGATTTCATTTCGAACAAAACCGCTCTCCGGACCGACGGCGACTAAGATCCGAGTCGAAGAAGACATTCCAAAATTTGAATCTGATTTTTTATTTTCTACGATTTCGGGAAGAGTGAAACCCTTTCGATCCAAGACAAAACGAAACGTAAACTCGAACTCCTTCAGTTTCTCCTCAAGAACCGTTTCGGTAGAATTCTTAAAATCGAAACGAACCTTCGGAAGAAAGATATTCTTTCCCTGTTCCATACCCTCTATGAGTTCCGATTCGATTTCATCGGGTCGCCAAACGGGGGAGGTCAGGTATTCTTTTCTAGAATTCTTGCTAATAAAAAAATGGATGGAAGCGATTCCCCAGGTTCCCGCCAACTGAAGAATTTTTCGGACCGTCGGGGGTCGGTTGATTGCGAGTAGGATATGGACTTCCGGAAAACGAGATTTGGGAGTTAGGATCGGTTTATACGTGCCGATGATTTTTTCAGAATCCATTTCTTCTAAAACCAATTTTCCAAGACTTTTGTTTATCAGTCCGGCTTTTAAACGAGTTCCTTCTCGTTTATTCAAAATATTGCATATATGTCGGATCTTATCGGGATCATTGATGGAAAATCGATTCGATTTTGCGATTCTCCATTCTTCTTTACAAATCAGTAGATTCAAGATGGAAAGAACGGCTTAGATTTCAAACTTAGGTTCGGATTGTTCCCGAGGCGGCGGGGACGGTTCTTTCGGCATGATTTCCGGAGGAGAAGTTGAGCCGGGGGAATTCTGCAAATCTTGAAATGGAGAAAAAAAACAGGTACGAACGATTCCGATCGCCAAGAGGATCAATAAAAGATTTCTTGCGAGTTTTTTTCCGGGAGTTTGGCCCTGCAAACCTTGTAGTCGGGATCCGAGATTGGAAATGTTTTGTTTGAAATTTTCCCAAAACGTACGAAAGGAACTTGTACGGTAAGGGTTTTCTTTTTTAGAATTCTCTTCAAAGCGACCGTCGCCGTATTGACGGGTGGTTTCCGGGTCGAACAAAAACGATTCGTAACACCTCGGACACCGAACGGTCAGTTTTCCCAAATCTGTGGGAATCCTGAGCTCCGTCCGGCATCGGGGACAGGGGAGAATGTAGCGCACTTTTTTAGTAGCGGAGAGATTCCTTCAGCGCGTCTACGTTCTCTTTATAATTTTCGTTTCCTAACTGATCGTTGTAATCGAAAATTTTCGTAAAGAGTCTGTCAAATTGGTCCAAGTGTTTGATGTAGAATTCTTTTTTGAATGAATTCCGGATCGGGTGGGTTTTCGTATTTTCAACTCCTGCAAGTATGTATTTGCCCACGCCTTTTTCGGCGGGAGTTTCAGGACGGCCATAATCCGGATAGTTGTCTTTTTGGAAGAAGATTTCCACCTTATCGTTGTGAGACGGTTGAGTATTCGCTCCTCTGTCCATCACTTCGGATATGATTTTATCTTCCAAAACCATATTGTTTTTATAGATTTTGGATTTCAGTTTATTGATGTTTCTTGGAGGTTCCGATCTTGGTTCCGGATCGTTGCTATTCTGGCCTTCGAAGAAAAGCTCCATATATTTCGCGAGTGACCCTTGTACGGTTTTGTTTAAACCTCTTTCCTCGTCGCGAATAAAGTCGTAAACTTCGACGCGGATACAATTGTTCGCGGGATCTTCCTGGTTGATCGCCGGAGCACATTCGTCGTTGTTTGCCTTTCCTTTAAACAGAACCGTTCTGAAAGGAAGCACTCGAACTTTCATTTTCATAAGAACCGTATGACGTGTCAGTCTTTGGTTCAGTTCGAAAATTTTTTCATCGAGTTTTCTCTCCGTTTCCAGGATGGACTGGCCTAACTGAGCGTCTGAAGGCTGTGATTTCTGATCTGACCCGGAATTTTGCTGAGAAAACACCGCGGTCGAAATTGCGACTAAAACGGCTAAAAATAGCTTTTGAAGTTTCATTTCCCCTTGTCCTTTAGTGAAGCGGATATTTGAATTTTACTAATCAGACGTATATTACACAAACGCTGATCGTAAAATCCTATGTTTAATATCGGGAACAATAGACTCCACATTGAATGAACGCATCATTTTTTATTCAAAAATCCGAGATTATTTCTCAGGTTTGGAGGTATTTTCCAGATACAGCTCATAGGGAGGCGGGACTGGTTTCAATCCTTTTTCGATCAGATAAGAAGCCCATTTTCTTTCCACTAAATCACAGAAATCACGAATGGTTCTTCCGGAATTCCCGTTTAAACCTTCTGAAATCCGCGTTCTCTCCGTTTCCGAGAGATGGATCGCGTAGGTCTCCAGAATCTTGGCTCTTTCCGACAAATCGGGTAATGGAAAATACACCGTTCGATCAAATCTGGAAAGAAGCGCGTGGTCCAGATCCTGCTTTCGGTTTGTGGCTCCGATTGTGACCGAATTTCTCTGGCTACTGAAACCGTCGATTTTACGCAAAAGAACCGAAAGAATTTTACGAGTGGCCTCGAACATTCCTTCTTCTCTACTTCCCGCAAGAGAATCGATTTCATCCAAAAAAATAAGACAGGCCGGAAACAGTGCGGCCGCGTCAAATACATAGGCCATATTCTGAGCGCTTTCTCCGTAGTATTTACTCATAATGGATTCCACCGGAACGTAGATGAGAGGGAGTCCGGTTATACAGGAAACAACTCGGGCCATTGTGGTTTTTCCGACACCGGGATCTCCTTCAAAGAGGACGGCTCTGGGCCGAGTGTCGCTTGGAAATTTTCGGGTCAATTTGGAAAGTTCGGAGAGCATTTCGGGGTTTTTTAAGGGGAGAATGATGGATTCTAAAATCTGCTGTTTGACACCTTCGTATCCCGCTATTTGGTCGAAAGTGATCGATTTTCCGTTCTTCTCCGCTTCGAACGGTCGGAAAACCTCCACTCCCAGGGAGGTTAAAAGTTCTTCGGGGTTTGCCGTTTCGGTTCCTTTTTCCGATTTCAAGAATTGAAAGAGGGCAACGATTGCAAATAATTCTTCTCTAGTGAAATCTCCCTTTTTTGTAATTTCGACTCGATTTTTGGTTCTTCCGGAATAGAATCGAAAGCGGACCGTATCTAAAAGATTTTTTGTCTCGAATAGGTTTTCATTCAAAGCTTGGATACAGTAATAACCGGGTTCAAACGTATGGATTCTTAAATTTTCGATATGGTTTTTGAGAATCTGAAGGCAATCCAAAAGGGCAGCCTTGGAAATCGAAGTAACTGGAAATTCAATCTTGAGATCTTTTTTTTCCGAAGTTACCGCAGGAAGATCGAGATTGGAAAAACCGAGGGCGCTCAATTCTCCGTGAAGAAAACTCTTTGTTTTTGTAAAATCAACTTCGGAAAGGATGGATTTTCCGGAAGCGGATTCCGATGGGATGGGGGAACTCAAAACTTAAAGTACCTCGTTTGGATCTGAAAATACTCTTGTAGGAATCTAAGATTCTGTCGATTTCTTTACTATCGGATTTGTGAAGGAGAAAGAAAAATGGGAGAAGGGTCACTCTCACAGGATGACATAGACGCCCTTTTAACGGGGGGAGGCGGCGAAGCCTCGTCAGCTACCGGAGTCGAAAGCGGGTCCGATTTCAATTTAAGCGGAGAACTCGATTCTCTTTTGGGCGGAGCCGGTGGAGAAACGGGGGGAGGCGGCGAAAGTTCGGGAACGGATTCTCCATCTTTCGCGGACATTTCTGCCGCGCTTGGACCTTCCTCAACTCCCGCGCCTTCCGCTCCGAGGCCGACGTCTCGTCAGTCTTCACCAACCCAGTCGACAAACCTAAATTTGCTCATGGACGTAAACCTGGCGCTCACAGTGGAGTTGGGTAGAACGAACATGTACATCAAAGACGTAAACGGTCTGAACGAAGGTGTGGTTGTCGAGTTGGATAAGAATGTGGGAGAAGACCTGGACATTCTTGCAAACGGTCGTTTGGTCGGAAGAGGAAAACTGGTTGCAATGGAGGATTTTTACGGAGTTCAAATCACCGAAATTGTGGATCAGAGTCGAAGGCTCTGATCTGTAACTTGTCCCAAAAACGATCGAACGACCCGCGTAACTCAAGTGGCGCTGTTCCCTATGAGTTACGGCGCGAAGGAGTGAGACTTTCGTGTCTTCGAACGAGCAGCGTTACCGAGCGACCCTTAGGAAACGAGGTTGAGTTTTGCGTTGCGGGTTGTTAGGGACTTTACAAGGATGAATATACGATTGTAACGTAAAATCGGAATCCCTAAGTTCAAAAAAAGAAAACCCGGATGTTCACCGGGTTTTTATATGCAAGAATCGTTTTGTTCGATTTAAAAAAACGATTTCTTCCTTTCCATCAAAATCAGAAATTTCTATTTTTTGAATCTGCCCCAAAATCATACGATTTTATCGGAGTTCCGACGAACAAATTCTCTGCATACGATTTGAAAAGAATTGATTCGTAGTAGTTCCGCCCAAAACTACATTCAACTTTTCTGATCTACGTTTCCTAAAACCGATTTTAAGATGGAACGAAAGTTCGTCAGATTGAGAGGTAAAACGATCTCCGTTTTTTTACCCGAAATTTTTTCAAATTCTTTGATAAACTTTTGACCGATCCGAAGTTTGACCGCATCCTTTCCGCCTTTTACGCTGATGGAACCCGCGAGTAGTTCGATTCCCTTTGCAGTGGCGATTGCGATTGCTTCCACTTCTTTGGCGACCCCTTCGGCTTCGTTGATTCTTTTTTGTTTTTCGCCCTCGGACTTGTTGATCGCTTCTTCCTTAAAACCGAGGGATCGATTGATCCTTGCGTCCCTATCTCCTTCCGAAAGAGAGATTTGCGCTTTCTTGGTGATTTGCGCTTTCTTCTCTTTTTCCATCGCTTCTAAGATGGACTTAGGAGGAGTGATATTTACGATCTCGTATCGATTGACCTTGATTCCCCAAGATTCGGTGGCTAAGTCTAAAACCTCTAAGATCTTACTGTTGATCGCGTCTCTGGTTTCAAACGTGACATCCAAATCCATAGTTCCGATGATCGCGCGCATCGTGGTTTGCGCGAGTTGAGAGGAAGCAAACTGATAGTCGTTGATTCCGTAACTCGCCTTATGCGGATCCAAAACCTTTAAGTAAAGAATTCCGTCCATGTCCACTTGTACGTTGTCTTTTGTGATACAAGTTTGAGGAGGAACGTCCGTTGCTTGTTCTTTCAACGTATGATAGTACGCGTCCTTTTCGATAAAGGGCCAAAGAAGATGCAGACCCGCGTGTAAGGTTCTGCTGTATTTTCCGAACTTTTCCACCACGATACAATCCTGAGCGGAAACGATTCGGATGGAACGATAGAGTTTATATGCGAAGTAAATTCCGAACAGAGTCCAGAATATCATCACGAATATGGTTTGAAACGTTTCCATCTTACTGCGCCTCCTTCTCTTTGGGGGTTCTGATTTCCGGTAACTTTCCGGTCACCTTGGAAAGTCCTTCAAATACTCCGGCGATGTTTGCAAGTTCCGCGGGAAGAATGGTGGTTTTAGAAACGCTTAGAATTCCTCCCAGTCCGGTGAGATAATCTTCTGTGATTTGCAGATTGACCGCTTCTCCTCCGCCTTCTCTGGAAATCGATTCCGCGATCATCTGGATTCCTTTCGCTTTCGCAGCGGCGATGAGTTCTATCTCCAAGGCCTTACCGTCTGCTTCGTTGATTCTCTTTTGTTTTTCGCCCTCGGAGATATTGATCGCTTCTTCTCTTTCTCCGACGGAACGATTGATCCGGGAAAGTTTTTCTCCTTCCGAAATCGTAATCTCGGCTCTTTTGACTCGTTCCGCTTTTACCTGTTCTTGCATCTCATGAAGAATTTCTTTCGGAGGAGAAATGTTTTTGATTTCGTATCTCGTAACCTTGATTCCCCAGGGATCGGTGGCCTCATCCAAAGCGCGCACAACGTGGGAATTGATATCGTCCCTTTCCGCAAACGTCTGATCGAGAATCAGTTTACCGATTTCGGAACGAAGAGTGGTCTGAGCGAGTTGTTGTGTGGCGAGCATATAGTTTTCGATCGCATAAGACGCCTTATACGCATCGACGACTTTCAGATAAAGAATTCCGTCCACCGCGATGGAAACGTTGTCCTTTGTGATACACATCTGAGGAGGGATGTCGATCGCGATCTCTTTCAGATTCTGTCTGTATTTTACGACTTCGATGACGGGCCAGAGAAAATGAAACCCGGCTTCCAAAGCGCCATTGAATACCCCCACACGTTCCACGACGAAACAATACTGTTGCGGAACGATGATAAATGTTTTTCGAATCAGATAAATCAACGCTATGAAGAATAACGTGAATATAAATCCTACGGACATAAAATCTCCTTTTTTATTTTAAAATCAAAAGTCACTCTTCCGGAAGTTCCAAAGGTTCCACAAGAAAGGTGAGATTGTCACGACTCAAAATTCTCGCCTTACTTCCTTTGGGAATTCTGGACTTTTTGGAAACTGCGTCCCACTCGACTCCTTGAAAAAGAATTCTTCCGCCTTTTCTTTCCACAAGGACGTCTTTGACCACGGAAACGAGTCTTCCGATTTGGTCGTTTTCCGGAACCGTGTGTTCGGTCTGAGCGGGAAAAATTTTTCGAATCGTCGTACTTCCTACGTAGATCAGAAGAGTGGAAAGAGAGGCCCAGAGACCGAGTTGCCAGCCGATGGAAATATCGAAAAAATAAACCACAATCCCGGTGATAATTCCGGATGTTCCTAAAAAGGCGACAAAGGTTCCCGGGATAAAAAATTCGGCGAGAATCAAAAAAACACCGCCGCCGATCCAAATCGTTACGGGTAGATTGGAAAAAAAATCAGGCATGAAAGACGCATTCTCCCGAAGGGAATAGATTCGTAAATTTTTTTCAAAGTTCAATCCGTTTTTTCTATTTTAAAAAAAAGGGAAAGGAAACGAACTATCCGGAAGAAAGACATGAAAAAAAAACTTTTCTTCTCGTTTGTAGCGGTGATTTTGTTTCTTCAATTTCTACCTTTCCATCCTCCCGAAGGAAAAAATCAAAACGAAATCCTAACCTCCGAGGAAGTCAAAAAAATATTGAGGAAGTCCTGTTACGATTGTCACTCCGATCTGACCGAATGGCCTTGGTATTCCAAAATTTTTCCGGTCAACGTATATCTCTATCGTCACGTAGAGGAAGGAAAGGCCGAACTCAATTTTTCAGAGTGGGGTCTCTTAAGTAAAAGGGAAAAATCGTCCAAAGGAGATTCGATTGTAGAAACTTTGGAAGAATCTGAAATGCCTCCGGGAGATTATATTCTTTTGCATCCGTCCGCAAAAATTACGAAAGAAGAATCGGAAGTTTTGAAAAACTGGATTTATGGTTTGGAAGAAGAGTATCGGAAAGAAGAATAAAAAAATAATCTGGCAAAGAATCGTAATGACTGAAAAAGAAAAAAAACTCTGGGGCGGAAGATTTCAAGAAAAGGCCGCTTCAATTTTGGAACGTATCGGCGAATCGGTATCCTTCGATCATAAACTCTACAAAGAAGATATTCAAGGAAGTATCGCACACGCGAAAATGTTGAAACAAATCGGCATCTTAAACGAAGAAGAATTGTCGAAAATCGAAAGCTCTCTCGCGCAAATTCGTAAAGAACTCGAAGAAGGAAAGTTGGAGTTCAAATCGGAACTCGAAGACATTCACATGCACATCGAGTTTCGCCTAACGGAACTCATCGGAGAAACCGGAAAAAAACTACATACCGCGAGATCCAGAAACGATCAGGTCGCTCAAGACGTGCGGCTTTATATTTTAAATCAAGGAAAAGAAATTCTTAGATCCGTCGTAAACCTCCGATTTTCTTTGTTTGAAAAAGCGAAAAGAAGCGTGGACGTTATCATACCGGGGTACACACATCTTCAAGTCGCACAACCCATACGGGCGTCTCAGTATTTGCTTTCTTGGTTTTGGGCTTTGGAAAGAGATCAGGAATTCTTTCGTTTTGCTTTAAAAGCCTCGGATGAATTGGCTCTCGGCGGCGGAGCGATGGCGGGAGTCAATTATCCGACCGACAGGGAATTTCTTAAAAAAGAATTAGGACTTTCTAAAGTATCTCCGAACTCGATGGACGGAGTTTCAAGTCGGGATCATATTCTGGAATTCTTATTTGCTTGTACTCAGTTGATGATTCACGCTTCTCGAATTTGCGAGGACATCATTCTTTATTCTTCCCAAGAATTCGGAATTTTAAAACTGCCGGATTCACTGACGACCGGTTCATCCATCATGCCTCAGAAAAAAAATCCGGATATCGCGGAACTCATCCGAGGAAAAGCGGGAAGGGTGATCGGAAATCTGAATCATCTTCTCGTGATGTTGAAGGGTTTGCCTTCGACTTACAACCGGGATCTTCAGGAAGACAAGTTGGCTCTTTTTGATTCGATCGAAACCGTACAAATCAGTTTGGAGGGAATCCGAGAAATGATCGAAGGTTGGGTCTGGGTTCCGGAAAAAGCGGAATCTTCCTTAAAAAACGGATTTGCGACCGCGACGGACCTTGCGGATTTTTTAGTCGGTGAAAAGAAAATTCCGTTCCGAACCGCTCACGAACTTGTCGGAACCCTTGTCGGGGTTTGTGTGGAGCAAAAAAAGACCTTGTTTGATTTGCCCGAGTCGGATCGAATTTCGATTTCGGAACACTTTACGGGAAAGGAATACGAGGATGCGGTTTCTCTTTCCCTTTCCGCGGACAAAAAAATTTCTTACGGAGGAACTTCTAAAAAAAGACAGGAAGAACAGTTAAAAATTGCGCTGGAATCTTTGAAGGAAGTTGAAACATTGTTTTTATGAGAATCATTTCTGTAATTTTAGGATTCGTTTGTTTTTTTGCGTGTAACCGAAGTCCGTTTGCACAAACCAAGTATCAGCCTGAAGTTTATACGGTATCTTCCGTCGTAGTTCCTAGACCGGATACGGCCGTAGTTCCGCTGCCGGAAAAACCCGCGATTTATGCGATCTTTTTGACTACTCAAGGAACGATGACGGTCGAGTTGTTCGATCAAGACGCTCCTAAAACGGTTCAGAACTTTATCGATTTGGCGCAAGGCGAAAAAGAATTCTTATCCAGAAACGGTCAAAAGGTGAAAAAACCTTTTTATGACGGTCTGACCTTTCATAGAGTGATCGAAAATTTTATGATTCAAGGGGGTTGTCCGAACGGAGACGGAACCGGCGGTCCCGGATATCGTTTTGACGACGAGATCAACGGAAAATCTCTCGGTCTCGATCAGATCAAAGCCGGAGAGGCTCCGTATTATCAGTATCAACTCCAAAGAGCCGTTGCGGGCGAACTTCAGATTAAAAACAGAGAGGAATGGGAGGCAAAAAGGGAATTGATCGAAAAAACATTTGAGGACGCGAAAAAATTATCGGTTCTTGAAATTCTTTTCAGAATCGGGTACAAATATAACGAAACCTTAAAGTCTCATAAAGCGATCAAGGGTTCTCTCGCGATGGCAAACGCCGGACCGAATACGAACGGTTCTCAATTTTTCATCAACCAAGTGGACACCCCTCATTTGGACGGCCTTCATACCGTTTTCGGTCAATTGGTGGGCGGAGTCGATGTTGTGGACAAAATCGTAAAGGTGGGAAACGCGAAAACTACGATCAAAAAAGTCCTCATCATAGACAAAAGAACGGTGGCAACAGCGGCACAATGACGGTGGATAAAACACAGGCGAGAAATTATCTCGCGGTGATTCAGGAACTCGCCAATTACTCTTCCGGTTCCAGCACGAATCTTATTTTAGAGCGTTTATCCGTGCTTCCGGCACACGATCAGGAATCCAGGACCTCGATTTTGGAAACCAAAGGAGGCAAGAACATTCCGGACCGTTTGGTCGGAATCATAAAACTTTTTCGGATCATCCATTCCAAAAGACAGGAAGTGAATTCTTTTTACGAGACCGCGATGTCGAAATACGGAACGATTAATTCTCTGACCGCAAAAAGAAAACCGACCGACGACGAGGCGCGGATCAAACAGATTCTTACGGATTATATTCTAAAAATTGAATCCTTTTTCGAAAAAAACGACAAAGGTGACGAGGCTCTCATCAAAGAAATCAGTCGATTTTTAAACGAACTCGAATCCTTGAATTTGTTAAACGAAGTCAATCTTACCGCATTGCTTCTTTCCTCAAAGGCGGTTTCGCTCATTCAACCTCCGATGGAAAAACTGGTTTCTTGTTACGATGACTACGATAAGGTAGAGAATATCCTCAAACGATTGATCCGAATTGCGGAGATGATCATTGAGGATGCCAAAGCGCCGGGTTGACCTAAAATCCGTATTTTTTCGCGGGTTTTGGAAGAATTTGCCGAAAATAAACCAGAATGATCCGGCTTCTCTTCATCGCAATCCTACTGACTCCTTCGATTCTTTTTGCGTTTCCAAAACGAGACTCAAGAGGTTCCGTTTCGGAAAATTATCTCAAACAACAGGGAATCATTACGTTGGATTTGAAAAAAATCCATTATCGCGAAAACGATAAAATTCCCGTAAAGATGTCCATAACGAACACCGGAAACGAGGTCGTTAGAATTTTTCCGTCCGGCAGGGATTTAGAGTCGTATCGAATCGTAGTTCGAGACGAGGATGGAAATCAGATTCCGGAAAGAGACGAGGAAAGAAGAATCGATCTCGCGTTAAAACGAAGAAATACGATCGAATCCCTGGAAGGCAAAGAGATCAAAGAAATCATTCTTCATAAAGACGAAGTTTTTTCCAAAGAGATCGATCTGAATTCCCGTTTTGATCTGAATCCCGGAAGGAAATATTTCGTAACCGCGTACTTTCATCCGAATGTTCACGAAATGCCCGCGCTTTTTATCCGTTCTCGCAACCAACCGTATTTTTTTTACGAAGAAAAACACAACGAACCGGTTCTTTCATCCATCCCCGAAAAGGATCCGACGGTGGACGGATTGGAACCCGAGGAAGTGATTCATTTGTTCTTAGGTTCCGAAAAGAAAAAAAATTGGGCGCATCATTTCAAATGGATCTATTTTCCGGAATACGTTCAAGCCTACGATCAATATTCGGAAGAATACAATCGTGCGGAAGAATCCGAAAGGGATTTTCTAATGGAGAATTTCAAACGATATCTTACGGAGTCCAGAGCGGGGCTTCTTCATTCTTATAGAATTTTGAACACGGAATCCGTTTCCCCCGGTTTGGCGAGGGTGACCGTTTTTGTGGAAAGAAGGTTGAATCGTCTGCGTTCCAAATACGAATATACTTACACTCTCAGAAGAGTTCCCGACGAACAAGGAGGCTTTTGGAAAGTGTCTAACTTAGTGGCGAAGGTAAAAAAATGACAGAGATTTTATCGCAGGATGAAATTGACGCGCTACTCAGCGCCATCAGTTCCGGTGAGGTCAACGAAGCGGATTACGCTTCCGTCTCCGAACAAAAAAAAGTAAAAATCTACGACTTCAAACGCCCCGATAAATTTTCAAAGGATCAGATCCGCACCTTGCAGATGATGCACGAAACCTTTGCGCGCCTTGCGACCACAGGTCTTTCGGCTCAACTTCGTGCGCTCGTTTCCGTTCACGTGGCTTCCGTGGATCAGTTGACATACGAAGAATTCATTCGTTCGATTCCGAACCCGACCACTCTCGCCGTGATCAATATGGACCCTTTGAGAGGTTCCGCGATTTTAGAGATCGATCCTTCGATTTCGTTTACGATCATTGATCGTCTGTTTGGCGGTAAGGGAGAACAGGCAAAAATCTCCAGGGAACTTTCGGAGATCGAGATGAGCGTTATGGAAGGGATCATCGTGAGAATTCTCGGAAACATGAGAGAATCTTGGTCCACCGTAATCGACTTAAGACCGCGACTCGGGAACATCGAAACCAATCCTCAATTTGCTCAGGTGGTTCCTCCGAACGACATGGTGGTTTTGATCACACTCGAAACCAAAATCGGGGAAGTGGAAGGGATGACGAACCTTTGTATTCCTTATATCACGATCGAACCGATCATCAACAAGTTATCCGCGCAATACTGGTATTCGTCCATTCGAAAGGGAGAATTGGATGAGAACCGCGCCGTGATTCAAGAACGACTGGATCAGGTGGCGATTCCTCTGATTGCGGAAGTGGGATCGGTCGACGTTTCCATCAACGACTTTATGAATCTTTCGATCGGGGACGTCGTGAAGTTGGAAAACACTTCCACAAGATCCGAGATGATCGTTAAGGTCGGGGAAAGAAAAAAATTCAAATGTCTTCCCGGAAGAGTGGGAAGCAGGCTTGCGATTCAGATTGGGGATAGGGTGGAAGACATTCCGGACGAGCTTTTGGGTTCGACAAGATCAGAACAGGAATATTAAAATTTTCTTAATTTCCTTTTAGGTCGAATTTAAAAATCTTTGCTAAAAAGTTCTGGAATCGTTTTTTAATCCTACCTGTAAATATATAATAAATACCGAATATTTTGTATTGAAACAGTATTTTGCGATAAAAATTAACGGTACTCGATTTTATAGAAATCAGTGACAAATCAAACTCATGTTGAAATGAACACTAAAGTTCGAACGAGATTCTTAAAATAAAAAAGGCGGTTGATCGACCGCCTTTAGAATTTTGACACGGCAACTATCGAACGAGCTGAATTGCGATCTAAAACTCGAGAGCATTTTGCCGAGTGAAGCGAACAATTCGCTAGAGTTTCGAAAGCGAGATATTGAGTTTAGAGAGCCGTGGCGTTTGAGTTTATAAGAATTATTTTTTCCACTGGATACATTCGCCGGGGCATTCGTCCATTTCTTTCTGAACGATTTTCCAGTCTTCTTCCGGAATCGCAGCGTTGTTGACGGTCTCTCCTCCGATATGAGTTTCCGAAGTGTCGTTGTCGTCCATTTGAAAGTATTTCGGAAGATTGTCCGCACATTGATTGCAGGAAGTGCAGTTGTCCTTGTCTACATACGCAATTTTAGTCGCCATAGGTCTTGATTCTCCTGGGTTGGTTTCTCCCGGTCGCTTAAAAAACAGGTTCCAAGATCAATTTTCTAATCATTGTTTAGACAGCAAGTTCTTTTCTTAGGTTCTGATTCGGCTACTGAACCCGTTAGAGACCGATTTGGGAAGAATCGGATGAACTCCGAAAACAAAAATAGGGAAAACTGTGGACTTGAAATAAATTTCATGTTACTTTGCCCGGAAAGAATTTATCAATAGGAGAATCGGAATGATTCAGAAAAGTTTATACCTCGCGTTGATCGTCTTAATTGCAATCCACTGTGGGAAATCTAAAAAGGAGGATTTGCAAGGTGGAGTTTTTACTTTTATCAAAGGAACCGTTAAACTTTCGGATAAGGCGGGTAAGGTAAAAAAAGTAGGGCTTTCTGAGTTTGTTTTTGCGGAAGATAAAATCGAAACTACGAAGGATTCCTACGCGGACATTCAACTGATGGACGGAGTGATCATTCGTATCAAGGAGAATACGAGTCTTACATTGAATAAGATTTATGTGGATTCTAAAAATGCGGAAATTTATTCCGATATCAGTCTGAACAAGGGAAGGATCTTTTCCAAGGTTGGAAAGAAGTTGACCAAGTCCTCCGGATTTAAGGTTACAACTCCTACTTCCACCGCCGCGGTGCGTGGTACCGATTTTCAAGTCGAAGTGGAAGGAAATACAACCGAAACTCTCGTCTCCGAAGGCGCCGTGGAAGTTGTAAACAACGATAACCCGGATCAAACAAACGTTGCGGACGCGGGCGAAAAGGTCGTTTCCGACGGTAAAAACCAGAAGGAAGAAAAACTTTCCGAAGACGAATTGAAAGAACTTCAAGAAGATGCGGCTACCGTTCAATCCGTAACGGAAGAACAAAGACAAAGGATCGAAGAGATTCTAAAAGACTTTAAAGAAAACAAGGAAAAAATTCTTCAAGGTTTGGAAGAACAAAAACAAAGAAATCAAGAACTGATCAACGCTACGAAAGAGGAAAATCGTAAGATGATCGACGAGGTCAAAGAGTCGGGCAAAGCGGAAAGAGAAGCGATCAAAAATGCCGCGGACGAAGAAATTAAAAACGTTAAGTCGGGAATTGATAAGGATAAGGAAGCCCTCGAAAATTCCAGGAAATCCCTGAAGGATCAGGTGAAACCGCAGTAAAAGAAACCTAAAAAACCTTTGATGACTTTATGAAACTATTCCTTATTTGTATGATAGTTTTAATCTTATCATTACCGGTTTATCGAACCGCTTCTAAGAAAACAGATTTTTACCGGACAGAAGAAACATTTCCCTTTACGCCGACCCATCTTGAAATTCTTCGAAAGATGATCGTTATTGGGGATTCTTCTGAATCCGGGGCTCCTGTTATAGATATTTATAATTTCCCTTTTATTTATGAAAAAATATGCAGTCTGCTGGGATTGGCGATAAAAGAAAATGATTTTGAAAATCCAACGGAAGAGTTGGAGTAATGTCGTACGACCCTCAGCGCTATTTTTGAAATTAGTATTCAACACGGAAGTCTGAAACCTGGTAGACATACGTATAAAAATCCATTCAGCGGTTTAAAAGGTTTTAAATGGTGTTTGAATGCCTATGGT
Organism: Leptospira weilii serovar Ranarum str. ICFT; assembly: GCF_000332415.1. Taxonomy (GTDB): domain Bacteria; phylum Spirochaetota; class Leptospiria; order Leptospirales; family Leptospiraceae; genus Leptospira; species Leptospira weilii_A. Next base: position 72,861 of record NZ_AOHC02000035.1, on the reverse strand, counting down.
AATAAACCTTTTCCCATGCCACCAGTGATTCCATAACGTTTGATGTCACGGAAGAACATATAAAACTTTTGAAGAAGAGTAATGCTTACACTATTGGGAATTAGCTGGAATCGATTCAAAACGTCCTTATGAAAATATGACCTGTTTCTATTTGGATATGGCTAATATACTCGAAATAGAAATTTCGACAAAGGATGCGGAATCTTGTGAGGATTTTTTTTTACAAAAGAGCAAATAAAAACCTTCGATAAACTTCACCAGGAAATGTTCTATAGGCTGCAAACTTATCTCTTGTTTGTTGAAATGAATCCGGGCGATTATTCCCGAAAAAATGATTACGACGAATGGTATAAACTTCCGTAAAAAAGTTTATTTTTTAAAAAGAAGGAAGATTGAAATTTGTTTTCGCTCTCGGCGGGCGATGATATATATAAATTTTATTATATTATAAAATAATATTTTTATAAGTGAGTTTTTAGATTTTCATGACGGTGTTTTACTTTCTGCGAGTTCTCGAAAAAGCTAGGCTTTGCCTTGATTTTGAATCGATTGAACGTGTATTTTGAGAATTTTGATTGAAAAAAAGAACAACAGAATTGATCTGGTTTAAAAAGAATAGGGAAACTTAATAAGGAAAAATATGAAACAGTTTATTGCGTTAGTCATCGCTTCCATTGCTATTGGTTGTGTGTCTTTGCCGGAGAATTTGAAAAAGAAATCTGTTCCGGAGTCTTCGATTTTGGCAATTGCAGTTGATTTAAAGCCCCCAATTGGAATTTTTTCACAGAGTGCTACAGAGGTTTTATTTGTAAAACTACCGGATCCGAAAGATAAAAAGTCTGTTGCAAAGAAGATTCATGGTAATTTTTCGGCAAACGGTTATGTTTATCTCATAAACGCAGAGCCTGGGATTTACTCCATTCTTCTTTCAGGAAAACAACGGGAAGGAGGTAAAAGGGATTCTTGCGCTTTTTTACTGGACATTGACTCGATTCAAAAGATCAAAATCAAAATCAATAAGAATGAAATGGTCTATGCGGGTAAATATGTAATTCAATCTCGTACAAGTTTAGTGGGTGGCGAAGCGGATTGGGCAAACATTCCAAAAGAAAATCTCAATGATGAACTCAATATTTTTGACGGGGATTCTTATTCCGGAGATTTTCGATATCCCGCTTCCTTAGAAAAAGTGGAATCGGATGCGGCTGATAAACAAAAATTCTTGGAAAAGGCGAAAGCAATTTTCTCAGAATCCGAATGGATATCTCTCGTGAAATAAAAACAAGACAATCTTTTTCAAGTGTTGTGTCTTTACGGATTTCGGCACTTGAGAAAAAAATTTCGCCGCGTGGCTTTTTCCTTTCAAACAAGTTCAGACCTGGAGAGTTTTATAACTCGGTTTCAAATCTTGTTTTTTCTCAGAAACTCTAAAAAATAAAAAATCAATACAACACGCCATTTTTAGATGGGACGCGACTTGGGTTTGGTTCTTTCTACTGATCTCTATGAATGAGTGCCTCTATTTTTATCACAAGATGCCGTTTCGGTAGAACATTAGACACTCATTATATAGTTATGAGGTAGAACGTTTTTTATTTGTTTCGAGAGTCTTCCCGCAACTTGAAAAACAAAATAATAGAGGTAAAAATAAACGTGAAAGTATTCGCAAGAATGATCGGAAAGTCTTGTTTGAAACAACCATAGATCAACCAAAGAAACACTCCGACCACGAGTACAATATACATGTTTCTGGAAATGTCTTTTGTACTTCCGCCCATAACGATACGAATGAGCTGAGGCAAAAAAGAAACCGTCGTGAGTAAGGAAGCGATATAACCTAAAAATGTAATGGAGTCCATGTCGGTTTAAATTCCGATTATACTTTTGTGTATTCTCGAGTCACGATCGTTTTGATTCCGCCTCGAGCGTTGTAGTCTCCGATCACTTTGAGATATTTCGGATCGATTGCTTTGATTAAGTCTTCCAGAATTTTGTTTACTAAAAATTCGTGAAAGATTCCAACGTTACGATAACTGAGAATGTATTCTTTGAAAGATTTAAGTTCGATACAACGACCGGTTGGAACGTAAGAAATAAAAATCACACCGAAATCCGGAAGCCCTGTCTTAGGACAAACCGCCGTAAACTCTGGAACCGTAAAATCGATTGTATAATCCTTTCCTTCGTAAACATTGGTGAAAGATTCGATTTCGGGAGTTTGCAGCGCCGGGATATGGTCCTGTCTTCCGTCATAAGTCTCTGGATGATTCGTTTCCATGGATAGTTCCTTGATGACCAGACTTTTCAATCTCTCTCTTAGGGAAAATTCTTTTTCCTAAATTCGGATCCGTATCAAAAACTCCTTATAGAAGGGTGGAATGGAAATTCGGAAAAAAATTGCAGTCGTTGATTTCGGCGGACAATACGCTCATTTGATCGCGTCTAGAATTCGAAGACTCGGAGCCTACACGGAAATTCTCTCCAACGAAGAACCACTTTCCAACTATAAAAAATATTCGGGTATCATTCTTTCCGGAGGACCGGAAAGCGTCTACGAACTCGATTCTCCAACGATCACTGCGGACATTTTCGAGTTAGGAATTCCGGTTCTAGGAATTTGTTACGGCCACCAACTCATCATGAAACTCTTAGGCGGAGTCGTAGAACGTTCCGGCACGGGAGAATACGGTCCCGCTTCCTTACAACTCCACACTTCCGACGGAAATTCTCTCTTGAAGAATTTTGTAGGCGGGGAACAGGTTTGGATGAACCACGCGGACGAAGTCGTTAAACTTCCGAAAGGTTTTTCCGGAATCGCTTCTTCGAAAGATTGCGGTTATGCGGTGGTTGAAAATTCTTCCCAGAAAATTTTCGGGATTCAGTTTCATGCGGAAGTCAGTCACAGTGAAAAGGGTTCCGTCTTACTCGATAATTTCATTCAGATCTGTGGAGCTTCGAGGACTTGGGGAATCGATCGGTTCTTAAAAGAAAAGATCCAAGAGATCCAAGAGACGGTAAAACCGGAACAAAAGATTTTCATGCTCGTTTCGGGCGGGGTCGATTCTACGGTTTCGTATTTACTTTTGTGTAAGGCTCTTGGAACGGAAAGAGTCCTTGGTTTTTTAATCGATACCGGTTTTATGAGAAAGGGAGAAGTTCTTCCTCTTCAGGAAAAACTCACTCTTCAAAACATTCACCTAACGGTGAGAGACGAATCCTCTCTTTTTTACGAAAGCCTCCAAGGTAAATCCGATCCGGAAGAAAAAAGAAAGATCGTTGGAAATTTATTTCTGGAAGCTCGGGATAGAGCCGTAAAAGATTTGGATCTGGAACACGGGGATTGGCTCCTCGGTCAAGGAACGATCTATCCGGATACGATCGAATCCGGTGGAACCAAACATTCTCATACAATCAAAACGCATCACAATCGTGTGGAAGCGATTCAAAAACTCATCGAAGAAGGAAAGGTAATCGAACCGATTCGAGATCTTTACAAGGACGAAGTGAGAGATCTCGGAGTTCTTCTCGGCTTGGAACCGGAATGGGTGGGACGTCATCCTTTTCCAGGCCCTGGGCTTGTGGTTCGTATGCTCGCCGTTGAAAAAAAGGGAACGGCTGAGAATCAGAAGGAGATCGATTCTTACCTTGCGACTCAAAACGGACTGGAAGGAAAAATTCTTCCGGTCGCAAGCGTTGGCGTAAAAGGGGACAGAAGGTCTTACGCCAACTGCGCGGTGTTAAACGACATCGGAACGGATTGGAAAACTTTGGATCGGGTTGCGACTCATCTTTCCAATCGTTTTTCTTTTATCAACCGTGTGGTTCTATTGCCCTTCGAATCCGAACTCAAAAAACTAACCTTTCAATTTACGGGAATGCAGTTGGATAAAAGAGGCTCCGACTTACTCCGTGAAGCGGACTCCGTTGTGGAATCCGTGATTCGTAAGGCCGATCTCTACGATAAGATCTGGCAGATGCCGGTGGTTCTTTTGCCGATCGGTGAAAGAGAAAATGAAAAAAGTATCGTTCTACGCCCGGTCGAATCTCAGGAAGCGATGACGGCTAACTTCTTTCCGATGGAACGTTCTCTTTTGCGGGAAATCAAAAACGAGGTTTCCAAGATTTCCGGAATTCGTTACGTGTTCTTCGATCTTACCAACAAACCGCCCGGTACGATCGAGTGGGAATGAAATCCTTGTAATTGACCCAATCAATTTACTGGACTCAATCGATTATTTTCGAATCATATGCTGAAAATATTTTGATTGAGAGAATTCATGAAGAATGTTTCTGTATTTCTGATTTTAGCAGCGCTCTTCTTCTGAGGATGCACTTCGTATAAACCTAGTTTTGTGAAAACGAAAGTTTCCAATTTTCCGGCTAAACCGGATACTTGCGATTTTACCATACTCACCCTACTTCCGAATAAACCATTCGAGGAAATCGGTGTAGTTGAAAATCAATCCTACGTACCCAATATCTCAGATTTTAAAACCATGTACTACGGTATGTTTGCAGTCAGGGTGGAGACACTGTTGTTGCTTTTGTAAATGGGCATGGGGATTTACACCAAAGATACGATCATCAAATTCAAAACAAAATAGAATGGATCCAGGGAGGGTTCGATGTTACGGATCGCGCTCCAAACATTTTTTTACAAAGGATGAATCGTTACGCTTTCGATGAAAGGAACTTCTCCAGACGGCTTAAAGGTCTATCCCAATACTTATTTCTCTTTCGAAATTAAAAATTCTTTTCCGAGATACTCGAATACAAGGTCGTTTTCTCTTTGAAAAATTTTCTTGGAAAAATCCAAAAGAAGTTCGCTGGAAAAAGAACCCCATTCCTCAAGTGGGGCCGGATGCGCCAAAGATTCTTGAAAGATTTTTAAGTTCTCGGGTTGAAAGGGAAGGGCCAAACCTGGAGAATAAAATAATCTTTCATTTTCGAGTTTTCGAAAAATAAAAATCGAGGTTGTGGGTTGAATGAAATTCCATTCTCCGTTGCAGATGGAAAGATAAGGAAACTCGGAATGTTCTCCCGTATCGTTCTTACGAATCCTTGCGATAAAAAAATCCAAAAATTCCGGATCCTTTAACTCCGAAAAATCGTGATAGAGTCTTCCTCTTCCGTCGAGTTGATAAAAATAAGTTCTTCTCGATCTCATAAGAACCTGTCCCAAAAGAAACTCAATGATGCTACTTCCTATGGGTCGTAGCGTGAGAACAGAATCTTGCAGCCGATCCACTCGATAAAGCAAAACTAAATTTGGAATCACTGTAAAGACTTTTCTATTGACACTGATCTTTCTCTCAAAATCATACCTTATAACGGCGTCGTGGCCAAGTGGTAAGGCATGGCTCTGCAAAAGCTTGATCCCCGGTTCGAATCCGGGCGACGCCTGTGTAATAGTGGTTAGGTTTTAGGAGTTAGATGTTAGGAGATTTACAGAATAGAAAAATCTTGCTTTGTTAGAGTTTGATTCTTTTTATACTGAAAAGTAACTAAACCTGATTTCTAATATAGTGGCTAGGTTTTAGGAGTTAGATGTTAGGAGATTTACAGAATAGAAAAATCTTGCTTTGTTAGAGTTTGATTCTTTTTATACTGAAAAGTAACTAAACCTGATTTCTAATATAGTGGCTAGGAGTTAGATGTTAGGAGAATTGTACTTTGTTGAAGCCCAATCGCCCTATTCGGAAAAAGTAACTACCCACTAATATCTAAAACGCCTGGATGGTGGAATGGTAGACACCCAGGACTTAAAATCCTGTGAGAGCAATCTCGTGCGAGTTCGAGTCTCGCTCCAGGTACCATTGGATTCTCTGACGTATCTACCGCGTCAGATGAATCATCGTATCGCATATTTTCCCAAAATACAATTTCGGAAAATCGATTTTTTTTCCTTCCTCAAAACCCGAATATTTGATTTTAAAATCGCGAAAAAATACTCCTTCCGGAAATGCGTTCGGAGTCGTGTCCAAAAGAAAATCCGGAATCAAAATCGGATTTTTTCCTTTTTGTAAATCGACTTGAATCGTTCCCAAATCGTTCTCTCCGTGCGCCCAATAGAGCTGATCCTGATCGAAAGAATCCCTGGAAACGACGGTAATCGTCGCGTTTTTCGGAGCGTTTACGGAATTTTCCGGAATATAAATCGTAAAACTAAACGGTGTCCGTCTCGGTTGCGGAGGTTGGCGATAACGATGCGTTAGACATCCTTCGACCTGAAAAGGAAAAGACGCTTGTTCGATCGTGAGCCGTGACGGAAGCAACTTGGATAAAGATTCCGGAGTTTGCCTGATGTTTGACCGAGATCGAATCTGTGACAAAGGAGCCTGCATTTTTCCGGGAAGTTCGGATTCATCGGAAACGATTTCGTACTTTAGAATGTTCTTTTGCACTTCTTTGGTGAGCGCGAGATCGGAAGATCGGACTCTTCGATTGTAAACTTCCAAAGGTTCCAAATCGAGTCTTGGAATCCAAAAAAGCCAATAGAGTAAAATCGGAATTACGATCGCAACGACGACTTGTAAAGTTACGATCCAACCCTGTTTCAAGTTAGACAAAATCCTAAAAAAGATAAAAAAGATAGGATTCGTTTTTGTATTCGGATCGTTTTTTGTTTGGAAAGAATCTTTGTCGTTTGAAAAAGAATTTTCAGAAACTGGAATATTCTGCGCGCGATTGGACGAATCTAAACCGTCGTTCTCTTTTGATTGCAAAGGTTGTAAAGAATTCCAGATTCCTCCCAAAAAAATTCCGCAGAATGCGAAAAAAGGAAGCGCCACTTCGTCGTCCAAAAGATAACACTGAAAAAAACCGGCCGGAAATAAACCGAAAACCCCGATCGCAAAGATCGGAATTCCTTCTCCGGAACTAAAATCTTTTTGAAACAGAGATCGAAACAACTTTCCCCAAAAAAGTAAAAATAAAATTCCCGCAAAAATTCCCCCCGTAACTAAAAAGTGGAGAAGATCGTTGTGAGCGTGTCCTCTCGGAGTGATATAAAGTTCGTACCAGAGTTGTTCCTCTTTTTCTATCATCTTGGAGGATTCTTTCCAATGAAACTCCTTGTAGTTTCCGCCCCCGATTCCAGTCAGCCAGTGTTCTTGGATGAGTGGAATCGTATTTTTGTAGATATAGTATCTCTGATTTTCCGTATTATGAACTTCGAATATTTGAGAAACGGATCTTTGGATGAGCCAGTTGTTTCGAAATAAATATCCCGCCGACAAAAAAATACAAATCAATACAAAACCCGCAATCATCCTTGTTTTTAAGGAGATTTCGGGAAAATTTCCTCGAAAAGAAAAAGTTCCTCGAATTGTAAGTAAAAATAAAACGAACGCGACTCCGAGCCAAATCGATCGACTCTGGTTGAAAAAGAGTATGATAAATCCTGCAAATACCAAAAACGTTTTGAGAACAAAGACGAAATCCTTTTTTTTCTTTGCGGATACGAACCAATCCACGAGAAGTCCGGGCAGGAACAGACCCAAAAGTCCTCCGAACGTTAGGTGTGTGTTCATCATTCCGATCGGAAGATAGAGTTTGATCGGGCCTACGTTGCCGGAAAAATGTTGGAGTCGGTCTCCGGGTGCGTAGCGAAATCCGTTGGCGACGAACTTTCCGACGCGCACTTCGGAAAAGAGGCTGAACCAACCGAGTACGATCGTGATCGTAGCGGACGCGATGAGAATTTTTTTTAAGATCGTTTGATTCGTTTCTTTCGACGCTACGAGAAAGGATGCGGGAAAAAGGAGGAACATCCAAAAATCTCCGAACTCGGATTGTTTCAGAAATTTCTTAAAAAAAGGAGAATAAGTTTCTGCGTGCAACAAAGAAGACAAAAAAAGAAGGATGTAAATTCCGAAGAAGATGAGAAAAGGACTTTGAATTTTTTTCCAAACGTTTTTGGATTCTTCCTCTAAAAAAAACAAAGGATAACAGGTCGCGATTGTGAGCGCCCCGAAGACTTGGGACACGCTTACGGACTGAGGAAAACTTAAGAGAAACAATCCGAAGGAAAAGTGGGACGCGGTTTTAAGTCCGTTTATGATTCGATCTTTCAATTTGTTTTCCCTCAAAGTTCGTTCAAATCCCCTCAAAAAACCAATGACAGAGAAAGAATTCATTCTACCATTAGAAAAAAGAACTGAGAATCAATGGGAAAATCAATTCCAAACAAGAAAAAGAAAATAGAAAAAAAACAGGGAACTCTTTCAACGGGAAAAAAGTTATCCGTCGCGATCATCACATACAACGAAGAAAGAAACATCGGAGCTTGTATCGAATCCTGTTTGGACGTGGCCGATGAAATTGTGGTTCTGGACTCGATCAGCACGGACAAAACCGAAAAGATCTCCAAATCGTTTCCTTCCGTAAAATTTTATAAACAGAGATTCAAAGGTCATATCGAACAAAAAAACGACGCGATCGCCCTTTGTAAACACGAGTGGATCTTTTCTTTGGACGCGGACGAAAGAATTTCACCCGAGTTGAAAAACGCAATTCTTACGTTCAAACAAGAACCGGAAGACGAATCCTTAAGCGGTCTCCAGGTTTCTCGTCTTACCTTTCACATGGGAAGATTCATCCGTTATTCCGGTTGGTATCCTCAATATCGTTACCGAATTTTTAAAAAAGGAAAAGCCGTTTGGGTCGGCGAAAATCCGCACGATTATATCAGCATCCAAGGAAAAGGAAACAAGATTCACGGAGATATCCTTCACTATAGTTTTCGCGACCTGTCCCAACAGGTAAATACGATCAATCAATTCTCTTCGATTGTCGCTTTAACGAGACAAAAAAAGGGAAAGAAATTTTCGTTTCTTCGAACGATCTACAAACCGTTTTCTAAGTTTATGGAAACGTATTTTTTCAAGTTCGGATTTTTGGACGGCTTTCCGGGTTGGGTCATCGCGGTATCTTCCGCATATTCCACTTTTTTAAAGGACGCAAAACAATACGAACTCGAAAACGGAATGATGGAACGTCCTTCCAACGTGAAAGAAGACTATGGCAATTGAGTCTTTTTTCGGCAGATTTTTTTCCTTTTTTAAAAGAAAAAAACGAAAGCAGGTTTTAGCCGAAGAAGCTCCTCCGGTTCGGGAAAGTTTCGGTTATAAGAGAGAACTGGCCGACCTCAGAGAAAAAGCGGATCGTTTTTTTGTGACTCGAAAAAAAAGCGGCGGGCTCGTGCATGAAACAAAATATTATAAAATTCTAAAGAACGGTCCGAAACTTTTCAGACTGGAAGGAAAAGAAAAATCAGGAAGAGAATACTCTCTCGTGGTCAGTACGGGAAATTTTCTCAGTCAACAAGGGGATAAAATCTCCGGAGTTGTATTTATTCCGGAAGCGGAACTCAACCGAATTCTTTCTTACGAACATTCCGATCTCAAAAGTATCTTTTCCAGATTTCAACCCGAAGGAATCGAAGAAGACATCCAGGTTTTATACGGTGAATCCGGCTCTTCCCAGGAATCTTGGAAGGATTTTTATAACTGGGAACCGTTCTGGAAACAACAGATTTTCATTCGTCTAAAACCGAACATTCTTTGTATTTTGCTCGTGTATATGGGAACCGATTTCGAACAATTCTTTCAGTCCCACTCTACGAAAAGACTTAAAAAGATCGTCTCGGACGAATTGTATTTTTTAAACGTGAGCGGAAATCAAAAAGAAAATTCTCCGTATACGGAAAATCTTTCTCTGCAAGATTTTGAAAAAGCAAAGAAAGAATTCTTTCAAGTACTCGAACAGATTCGAAAAAAAAGAGGAAGAACTTAAGATGGATACTAAGGAAATCGCTCTCGGTCAGATCCGGGATTCCATAACCACCAAACAGAAATTGATCGATTCGATTTTAGACGATATCACGAAAGCGGGGGAAATGGTTTCCAAGGTTTTACAAACCGGAAACACGGTGTATCTCTGTGGAAACGGGGGTTCTTCCTGCGACGCTTCCCATATCGCGGCGGAACTCGTGGTTCGTTACAAATCCGGAAACGAAAGAAAGGCTCTTCCTGCGCTTTCTCTTTCCGCGGACTCCGCGGTTTTGACCGCTTGTTCCAACGACTACGGTTACGAAGAAGTGTTTGCGAGACAGATCGAAGCCTTTGGTAGAAAGGGAGATTTGCTCATCGGACTTTCCACGAGCGGAAATTCCAAGAACGTTTTATTAGCCCTGGAAAAAGCCAAAACCAGAGGGGTCAAAACCATATCGTTGTTAGGTGGAGACGGCGGAAAGATGAAAAACCTTTCGGATCTCGACGTGATCGTTCCGAGTAACGTGACCGCGAGAATTCAAGAGTCTCATATTTTAATCGGACATATCCTTTGTAGTATCGTAGAATTCAATCTTTTTATGATGGAATAATCGCACTTTGTGAATTCTTCCGTTGTCGAAATTTCCAATCTCAAGGTTTCCACACCCGGTCATCCCATTCTCAAAGGAATTGATTTCACTCTTCGTGCGGGAGAAGTGCATTGTATCGTAGGAGAGTCCGGGAGCGGAAAGTCCACATTTGTGTCTTGTCTTTTGGGAATGTGCGATCCGGAACTTTTTCAGAGATCCGATCGTTTTTCTCTGTTAGGTCAAGACGCTCGTTATTTTACCGAAAGGGAGTGGCAGATCCTGCGGGGAAAAAAAATCGCTCTCATTCCTCAAAACCCGATCTGGGGTTTTCATCCGTATCGCAAAACGGGCTCTCAAATCATCGAAGCCTTCTCTCTTTCCAATCCGGAAATCGCGGATAAAAAAAAGATTTTACCTTTGCTCGAATCGATCCGAATCCATGATCCCGCAAAGGCATTTGATTCTTTGCCGGATCGTCTTTCGGGTGGGGAAAGGCAGAGAATTCTGATTCTTCTAGCCGTTTATTCCGGCGCTCAAATTGTAATCGCGGACGAACCGACGGCGGCCTTGGATTCTATCAGCGAGGCGGAAGTCCTCAAACTTCTGATGAAATTTAGAAAAGAAAAAGGACTTTCCCTCGTTTTTATCACACACGAAATCTCCATCGTCAAAGCTTTAGCCGATACTATAAGCATTCTGTATCAAGGAGATTGGACCGAAATTCTCACAAGACCCGTCCGGGAAGAATGGACTCCTAAATCCGAGTATGGAAAAAAACTGTTTGAACAAGGGAGCTGATCTCAGATAGTCGAGTGCGAATGATGGGTTATGCGGTTCTCCTAACACTGATTTTATTTTCTTCCCCCCTTTTTTCACAAAAGTCGCCGTTTATCCTGGAGGACGCGGACTCTTCTTCCTTTCCCTCCGTTCGACTTTTCATTCTGGATAAAAAACAATTTCCGTTGGAAAGAGAAAATTTTCTGATCCGGGAATATCGAGGTCAGGAAACCCGTACGGTTCTTCGGCCCAAAGTTCTTCGTAAGGAAGGAAGTCGTCCCGTTCATTCCGTTTTTTTAATTCAATCCGGCGCCTCGCTCGAAGAGAATAACCTCAATACGAGATTTTTACAAAAGGTCGTTCAGACTTCCGGCGATGAAGATCATTTTAGTTTTATCTTTTTTTCGGACGATTTGCTTGTGGTCGAAAAGGACTTGAACAGACAGGCCGCACTTTCCAAGGCAAGAGTTCCCGGATCACTTAGCAATCGCAATACCGGAACGAATTTGGATCTAGTATTCCAAAAATTGAATTCAATTTTAACGAGGGAATCCTATCTTTCTCTTTTAGTGTCCGACGTAGATTATAAATTGCCTCCGGGACTCAGACAAGGGTTGTCCACAGCCGGACTTCCGATTCAGGTCATCGGCAAACGTAACTTTTCCAACTTAGAACTCGTTCGAATCTACGGTGGAGAATTTTACGACCTCGATTCTCAGGATTTTATTTCTAAGTATTTAACCGATTTGGAATACTTTCACAAACATCCCGCGGAGATACGATACGATTCTCCCTTTCAAAACGATTTTTGGAAAGGGGAAGGGGACTTCATTCGAGGCGATTGGGAATCTTTCCGGGGCGGAAAGATCCCATATACTTACAAACCGGGAGTCGCCAAACAACTTAAGTTTGTTCTTTTCAGTCCGGAAGTGTTTCTTCCTACGATCGGTTTTTTACTCATTCTCACCTTGATCGGACTTCTTCTTTTATTCCGAAGGGAACGAGGGGACTTGGAGGAATTTTCCGACTCGTCCGTTGGGGAAGCGCAAAAAAGATCTCACGCAAGAGGAGAAGAAAGGGAAGTGTATCAGAGAATGTATGGGGATCAGTTTCATTCTTCACCGTATGCAAATCCGGAAGGAGTGCATGTTTCTCGTTCTTTGCCGGTGAGCGAATCCGAATTCGAAGCCGCAGAAGCCTACGACCTTGCGACTTTGATTCAAAAAGAAGGTAGGTCTCCCGGTAAACAGGTTCCCATTCGAAAAGCGGAAACTACTCTCGGAAACGGAGAATTTTCGGACGTGTTGGTCGCGGATCCGACAGTCAGCAAACTGCACGCAAGAATTCGTAAGATCAAAAATCGTTTCGTATTATACGATCTGATTTCCGACGGAGGAACGTACTTAAACGGTAAGAAAATTCTAAGACCGCGGGTTCTGTACGATTTCGACGAGATCAGCCTTGGAAAGACGGTCTACGTTTTTCGCGCGAAATAGGTATGAGCGGATCGTTGATTTGCAGAATAGGAAAAATCATAATTAACGTGAGTTTAGTATAACAAACATACTTTCTTATAGCGAACTCACGTTAATTAGAGTCTGATTTCTTTCCTACTAAAAATAGGAGATACACTGCCAAAGTCAACGTCTCCTAGGCAAGGTCATCCTAAAACCTAACCCCTAATAATGTGGACGAAAATACCTGATATCCGAACGATGGAAATTTAAGCGGATCTTTTCTCTTTTCGAGAAACAAATCCAATCCACAAAGTCCGAAAGATTTTTTTCGGGGGTATGAGAATCCAATGAAGACAATGTTCGAAAAAATCTGGGAAGATCATCTGGTGGGAGAACTGGATGCGGGATCGTATTTAATTTATATCGATCGCCATCTCATTCACGAAGTTACAAGTCCCCAGGCTTTCGAAGGACTTAAAATTGCCGGCAGAAAGGTTCGCCGTCCCGAGGCGACCTTTGCCACAATGGATCATAACGTTTCCACTCGTACTCGGGATTTAAGTTTAGCCGATCCGATTTCCGCGATTCAGATGCAGACTCTGAAAAAGAACTGCGATGAAAACGGAATCCGTCTTTATGATTTTCAAAATCCGGATCAAGGTATCATCCACGTAATCGCTCCGGAAATGGGTCTGACTCATCCGGGGATGACAATCGTATGCGGAGATTCTCATACGTCTACCCACGGCGCTTTTGGCGCTCTCGCTTTCGGTATCGGAACGAGCGAAGTAGAACACGTTCTTGCAACTCAGACTCTCGTTCAAAAAAGAGCGAAGACGATGGAAATCGTAGTCGATGGAAAACTTTCCGATAAGGTAACCGCGAAAGACATCATTCTCGCGATCATCGGTAAGATCGGAACCGCCGGAGCCACCGGCTACGTTATCGAGTATCGCGGTTCTGCGATCCAAGCTCTGAGCATGGAAGCAAGAATGACGATCTGCAACATGTCGATCGAAGCGGGTGCGAGAGCGGGACTCATCGCTCCGGACGAAATCACATTCAATTATATCCAAGGAAAAGACTTCGCTCCGAAAGGAGCCGAATGGGATCTCGCCGTAAAGAAGTGGAAACACTACGTGACCGACGAGGGCGCAAAGTTTGACACGACCGTAATTCTCCACGCGGACGAAATCGCTCCTATGGTAACTTGGGGAACTTCTCCGAGCCAAGTTGTATCGGTCAAAGGAGTTGTTCCCAGTCCGAACGATGCGACAAGTCCCATTGATAAAATCGGAATTTCATCCGCTCTCAAATACATGGATTTGAAACCCGGAGAGAAAATCGAAGATATTCCTATCAACAAGGTTTTTATCGGTTCTTGCACCAATTCCAGAATCGAAGACCTAAGAGCCGCCGCCGCTACCATCCAAGGAAAAAAAGTTTCCTCTAAGGTGCAAGCGATCGTGGTTCCGGGATCGGGAAGAGTCAAACGTCAGGCGGAAGAAGAAGGATTGGATAAAATTTTTATCGCGGCCGGTTTTGAATGGAGAAATCCGGGTTGTTCCATGTGTCTCGCGATGAACGACGACGTACTCGAACCGGGAGATCGTTGCGCTTCCACGTCCAATCGAAACTTCGAAGGTCGTCAAGGAAAGGGCGGAAGAACTCATCTCGTCGGGCCTGAGATGGCCGCGGCCGCGGCCGTAGAAGGTCGTTTCGTGGATATCCGAAACTGGAAATAATCGAAAGGCAAATTAGAATATTATGAAAGCATTTACAATCTTAAGCGGAGTCGCAGCTTTACTCGACAAACCGAACGTCGATACGGATCAAATCATTCCGAAACAGTTTTTAAGAAAGATCGAAAGAACCGGATTCGGAATTCATCTATTCCATGATTGGAGATATCTGGACGACGCCGGAACCAAACCCAATCCCGAATTTTCCCTCAATCAGGAAAGATATAAGGGCGCCACCGTACTTTTGACAAGAGACAACTTCGGTTGTGGATCTTCCAGAGAACACGCTCCTTGGGCCTTGGAAGACTACGGTTTCCGTTCCATCATCGCCCCTTCTTACGCGGATATTTTTTTCAATAACTGCTTTAAGAACGGAATGCTCCCCGTCGTTTTAAAATCCGAGGAAGTGGAAGAACTGTTCCAAGCGGTTTCCGCTAACGTGGGTGCGAAAGTAACGGTCGATCTGGACAAACAAACCGTGACCGGACCGTCTGGAAAAATATATCACTTCGACGTGGATTCTTTTCGTAAATACTGTCTTTACAACGGGCTTGATGATATCGGTCTCACTCTCAAACAGGAAAGTAAGATCGGAGAGTTTGAAAAAAAGCAGAAAGAAGTTGAACCTTGGTTGTACGCAGTATAATTCTGCCCGAAACCTATGTTTGATGAAATATCCCGTTCGATAGACGAGTTTGGAAACAGTTTCCTTGGCGCGCTGAATAACATTCAGAAATCTTTTGGACGGGAACTCAGCGTCGCAAAACCCGTAAAAGAGACGATTTTGCAGATGATCGGAAACACTCCGCTCATCCGACTGAACCAAATCGGTTCTCACATTCCCAATGTAGAATTTTATCTCAAAGCGGAGTTCTGCAATCCTACCGGTTCCGTAAAAGATAGAACCGCCTTATCGATGTTACTTTCTTCCGAAAGAAGAGGAGAGTTAAAACCGGGCGGACAAGTCATCCAACCCGGTTACAATACGACCGCGCTCAGCCTCGCTTGGATTTGTACGATTCGTCAATATAAATTTCGTTGTTTGGTGGCGGGGGATACGGATCCTCAAAAGATCAAGGACCTTCAGACGTTCGGCGCTCATGTGGAAGTTGCTCCAACGGCAAAGGGAAACTGGGACGACGCTCTTTTAAAGAGAGCGAAGGAAATTAAGGAAAAAGAAAAGAACACAGTCGTCTTAAACGAGTATAAGGATATGGCGAACACAAACGCGCATTTTCTTTTTACCGGTCCCGAAATCTGGAGAGACCTAGGCGGAAACGTAGACGCGTTCGTCGCGGGTGGCGGTTCCGGTGGAACGCTTTCGGGTGTCGGAAGATTCTTAAAGTCCAAAAAGTCTTCCGTTCGAGTGATTATGGGAGTCAGTCAAAAATCCAGATTCATTCGTAAGATGGTTCAAAAAGAAACTTCGATCCTTCTTCCGGAATCTTTTGATCCCAAGATCGTAGACGAATACGTCGGAGTCGATCGGGAACAAGCTCTTTTATATCAATCCGATCTCTACCAAAAAGAGGGAATCTTTGCGGGACAGACAACCGGAACCACTCTTGCCAGTGCGGTTCGATTTGCGGAAGGACTCCCCACAAGAGACGACCCAAAATCCCAGGTCTACAGAATCGTAGTCCTTTCCCCCGATCGATTTTGAAGGAAGAAAAATTTTCCAGTTCACTCGAAGAGTTAGAGTCGGTAAAAATCGAACTCGAAAGAGAAAAGAAACAAGAAGATTCGCTCTTTTCCAAGGACTGGTTGTCTCGTCCTCTTCAAGATAGAATCAAACTCGGAATCACGTTATACCCTCTTGTCTACGAAGAACAAACTCTCGGTCGGGAAGGGAGTTGGATTCTTACCTTTCATTTTCCGGATCAGGAAGAATATCCCGCAAAATTTCAATCGGGCGCGCCGGTTCAAATCGGAAAAAACGAAGATCGTGTTCGGGCGATTTTAGTTTCTTTGCATAATGAAAAGATTCGGATTGCGATCGACGAGGTTCCGGAATGGACCGAAGACGGAAAATGTTTTCTGGATCTATTACCCGATGAAACCTCTTACAAGGAAATGCTTCACGCGTTAGACGTCGTTGCCGGTGCGACGAAGGGGACAAGACTGTATGCAAATCGGGAACTTCTTTTAGGATACGGAAAACCCGATCCGATCGTGATACGGGAATCGGATCGCCCTCGAATTTTGGGAAGAATGAGTCCGGACTTAAACGAATCCCAGAAGAACGCGGTTTTATATTGTGTTCTTTCCGAGGACGCAGTCGTCATTCACGGACCTCCCGGGACGGGTAAAACGACCACGTTAACCGAAATTGTGAGCCAACTCGTAGCCGACGAAAAAAAAATTCTCGTATCGGCGCCCACACATTCCGCTTGTGATCTACTCGTAGAATCGATTTCCGCGAAAGGAATTTCCGTTTTGAGACTGGGACATCCCGCTCGTATCAGCGAGGCGGCGTTTCATACGACTTTGGATTATAAACTCTTTCATCATCCCGACGGAAAATTGTTAAGCGAATACAGAAGGGACGTGATCGAAATATCGCAACAGGCTAAAAAATACAAAAGAAATTTCGGCGCAAAGGAAAGAGAAGAAAGAAAAAATCTTTTTGCGGAAGTCAAAGAACTCAAAAAGACGATTCGTTTGATGGAAAAGGGACTGGTCGACAGTTTGATTTCTTCTCATTCCGTGATCGTTTCCACACCGGTCGCTTCCGCTCGTTCCGTTTTGGAGGGAAGAACCTTCGACTTTTGCGTGTTAGACGAATCTTCTCAAGGACTCGAACCCGCTTCTTGGATTCCGATTTTGAAGTCGGATCGTGTGATTCTCGCGGGGGATCACAAACAATTGCCTCCTACGTTGTTTTCGGAAAAAAATTCGCTTGAATGTACACTTTTTGAAAAGGCAGTAGAAAGGTTGGAAGGGTCGGGCCGTGTATTTTTGCTCGACACACAGTATAGAATGAAGGACGAGATCGCAGCGTTTCCTTCGAGAGAATTTTACGCAGATCAATTGAAGGCCGGGCGTCCACCGGAAGAAAGGGTTTTTGATTTTCCGAAAACATTCCCTTTTTTGAATGCGTTTCAGTGGATCGATACCGCCGGAACCGATAGCGAGGAAGTGGCCGTAGACGACAGCCTTACCAATCCGTTTGAAGCGGATCTTCAGGTTCGTCTTTGTATTCTTTTAAAAGAAAACGATTGGCCGGAAGAAAAGATCACGATTCTTTCTCCGTATCGGGCGCAGGTTCGATTGATTTCCGAAAAATTAAGAGAGGCGGAATTTTCTAAGATCCACGTTTCCACGATCGATTCTTTTCAAGGAAGAGAGAATCGTTGTATTCTTCTCGGATTTGTGCGTTCCAATACGGAAGGTCGTTCCGGTTTTTTAAAGGAGTCCAGAAGGATCAACGTTGGTATGACCCGGGCTCGCGATTTGCTCCTTTGTATCGGGGACAGTTCGACCCTTTCGGAGGATCCGTTCTTATCCAAACTCATTCGTTTTGCGGAGGAAAAGAAAGTCTTTCGAACCGCTTGGGAATTTTAATTTTTGTAGGAGTTCCCACGTTTCAAGGGGTTAGTGATTGGATTTTAGGACTTTACGTACAAGACATTTTCCTAGTAGATGGATTGCGCTTTTAACAAAGCATGATTTTCCAATTCTGTAAACATACTAGGAATCAGTGGATAGATTTCAGAGTTCAGTTACATTTTCTTAACAGAGCGATTAGACTTTATCAAGGGTAAATCCATCTCTTCTGAAATGTACACTGAAATCTGATCCCTGAAAATCTAACCACTAGAATAGAGTTTCTTCCCTGAATTGCGCCCCTGAAACGCGATCCGTAGAAAGCGTTTCACTTACTTCTGAGAACGATTTATTGAAATAGGTGCCTCATTTTCTAAGGATCATTCGGCAGGAAGCAATTCACTTGAGTTTACCCGCCCAAAATCAGGGGGAAATTAAACACAACGCTTCCTAAACTCAATCTCACTCCCTGGTGCTGCGACCCATCGGGAGCAGTGCCACTTTATTACCTGGGTCGTTCGTAACTCAATCTCACTTCCTAAGGGTCGTTCGTAACTCAATCTCACTCCCTAAGGGTCGTTCGTAACTCAATCTCACTCCCTAAGGGTCGTTCGTAACTCAATCTCACTTCCTAAGGGTCGTTCGTAACTCAATCTCACTCCCTAAGGGTCGTTCGTAACTCAATCTCACTCCCTAAGGGTCGTTCGTAACTCAATCTCACTTCCTAAGGGTCGTTCGATAGGGCGCGTTGTGGGACGTAAGTTTCACAGTAGATTGTCGTAATTCCGGCAGATTTATCTTAAGATCCAAATACTTGTGAGTAACGCTATCGCTCTCTACGAGCGGCTCCTTACTCAGACGCAAATTTTTTGCCGTAAACTTTGTCGGTCCGATTAAAAAATTTTAACGATCGTTGACGGATAGAATAAGTCTTATTTAAGCGGCTGTTTTGAACGATTGCCTTGTGACGATCGTATCGATTTATATATTACCATTTTAGAATATTCTTAAATACGGAAAAGCCGAGTAAAAATAGGCCCAGACTTGTGGAAACGTGAGAGACGAGAATGTGAAAAGAGGATTGGTCCACGCAGACAAACTTGAGGCAGAAATTTGCAATCGACAAACTGAAAACAAAAAGGATCGCCGCCGTTAAAACAGGATTGCCCGGTTTTCCTTTTTTCAAAATGAAAATTCCAAAGCCGGCAAATGGAATACTCGTGAGAAATAGGATGATCCAACATTTTCCGATATGTGTGTGAACTTCATCGATCGAAATCAAATCCCAGGCAAACATACACATCGAATAAAAAATCCAAAAAAAAGCGAGTAACAGAGGGAAACGTGCGGACTTAGAAAACGATTCTTCCGGAAATCGCAATTGAGTTAAAATCCAAAACGAATAAAGTCCGATGAGGGAAATCCAAAGGAAGTCGGGAAACAAAGTCGGGACGTGAATGAAACGACTCGTAATCGGATGTAAGGAAAGTAAATAAAACGCAATCACGATCGCAAAAATCGGTCCTAAAATCACGAACCAATTCCAATCGTTTTTTCGAACCGGAGGTTCTTCGGCGATTCTTCGGATCAAAGATTCGGTTGTTTGTTCTTTACGAGGCATCCGTATTACTGATCTCTATAAAATTGAGTACCGTTCATTTTTTTCGCAAAATACTGTTTCAATACAAAATATTAGATATTTTATTATATAGTTATGAATATATCTGAGTGGAAATTTTTTAATTTTAAAGAATGGTTGGACTTCCCGATCTAAATTGGAAGGAATCGGCTTTTCGCTTATTTTCAACGCGTTCCAAATCGAAGGGCCGTTTCTTATCGTCGTTTAAAACTCAAATTTTTGTATCGTGTTCGCAGAGTGATATCGCGGAGGAACGAACTCTTATCTTTTCGAAGGTTCCAAGCAGTTAGTTACATGTCAGCTAAAAAAGAAATCTGGGAAGAATGTTCTGTATTAATCCGCAAGGCTCGGGAAGGAGATCAAAGCTCGTATGAAAAGTTTCTTAGACTTGTAACCGGCGTTCTCAGATCCTATCTCATCCCCAGGATCAACAATGTAGAGGACAGAGAAGATTTAATCCAGGAAATTTTAATCGGACTTCACAGGGCCAGGGATTCTTACCGCCAAGATCGTCATCCCGCGCCTTGGATTTTTGCCGTTGCTCGATATAAAACGATCGATTATCTGAGAAAGAAGAAGATAGGAGATCGGACTTTCAGCACGGACAATCTCGATTTTTTCGCGTCTCCAGAACCGATCCGCGAAGAAGAACCCGAAAAGGCAAGGGAGATTTTAAAGGAATGGCTGAACATTTTGGACGAACGACAAAAGCAGATTCTCACTCATCTCAAACTAGACGGTATGAGCGTTCGAGAAGTTTCCGAACGAACGGGACTTTCCGAATCCAACATCAAAGTCATTACTCATAGAGCGGTTCAAAAGATTCGAAAGCATTTTTCACTCGATCTCTGACAAAGTAGCCGCCAAAATCGTCCAAGAATTAACATGACTTCCCATTCTCCGAGCGACATCCGAGTAGAGTTTTTAGATTCTATCTCTTCGATTTCCAAGGAAGAATGGAATTGTATCTCCGATCCTAAAAGTCCTTTTTTAGAATACGATTTTCTCAGATCCTTGGAAGTTTCTCGTTGTATCGGATCTTCCACTTCTTGGATTCCCAAATATTGCGCTTTTTGGAAAGAGGGGCGTTTTGCCGCGGTGATTCCTCTTTTTCTGAAATTCGATTCTTATGGAGAGTATATCTTTGATTTTGAATGGGCTCAATTTTTTTCCCAAGTCGGACTCGAATACTATCCCAAAGGACTCGTCGCCGTTCCGTTTACTCCCGCTAACGGAAAAAGAATTCTTTATGATAGGAACCTTGATTTAAAAGAGATCTGTTCAATTCTGATTCCGGAACTTCTACGTTTTTGCGAAAAAGAAGGTCTTTCCGGAGTTCATTTTTTATTTCTGGAAAAGGAAGAATCCGAGGTTCTGTCCGAATACGGATTTGCAACGAGGCTTTCTCACCAGTATCATTGGATGAACGGGGATTACTCGAACTTCGATGATTATCTCGGAGCGATGAAATCCAAAAAAAGAATGCAGATCAAACGGGAAAGGGAGATCGTCCGGAGTTACGGACTGGAACTCCGAGTTTTAGAAGGAAATCAAATCACCCGATCGGACATGGACGCGATCTGGGGTTTTTATTTGAATACTCACTCGAGAAAATGGGGTTCAGCGTATTTGAATCGCAAATTTTTCGATTCTTCCTTTGAAAACTTTTTAGATCGAATCGTTCTCGTTCTCGCGTATCGGGACGGAAAGGCGGTCGCGGGAACTTTCAATCTTCGCAAAGGCGATTTTCTCTACGGAAGATACTGGGGTTGTACGGAGTATTATCCTCATCTCCATTTTGAATGTTGTTTTTATCAATTGATCGACTATGCGATTCGAGAAAAGATCAAGGTCTTTGAAGCGGGAGCGCAAGGGGAACATAAATTCTTAAGAGGGTTTCCGGCGGTTCCCACGTACAGTTCTCATCTGATTTTTCACGCTCAAGCTAGAAATGCGATTGAACGTTTTCTACAGCAGGAAAGATTGCACATGCGGGAAATGATCCGGGAGACAAACGAACATTCTCCGTTGAAGGAAGTTCAACCGGCGCCCTTTTTTCAAAACGGAACGAATCGGGACGGAAGGGCGTCGGATTTAGGGAGTTACGAATCGTGAGCGATATCTTTCGATTTGATACGGAAGAACAAACTCTCGTGAAAGAGAGGGTCAAACTCAAACGTCCTTCCAAATACAGAGTCATCATACTCAACGACGATTTTACTCCGATGGAATTCGTCGTTTGGATTTTACAAGTTGTCTTTCATAGAAGCAGAGCGGAAAGTCAACAGATCATGTTAAAAGCGCACATAACGGGGAAAGCGTTATGCGGCGTTTATTCGCACGACGTAGCCAGAACCAAGGTCATACAAGTTCAACAATTGGCGGAACAACACGGATATCCGCTTCACTGCACGATGGAAGTGGAGGAAGGAGAGGAGGAATCATGATTCTCACGGAAGAAATGGAACGCACTCTAAGAAAGGCTTGGGAAGAAGCCAAAAAAAGAAGAAACGAATTTATCACTCTCGAACATATTTTACTCGCCCTTACATACGATACGGTCGGTAAGGAAGTCCTGGAAGCCTGCGGGGCGGATCTTGAACTTCTTCGAAAAAATTTGATCGGATATCTGGAAAGCGAATTGGAATCGTTTCCGGAATCTCCCGACGAACTCGATCCGATTTATACGATCGGGGTTCAGCACGTTTTACAACTCGCAGAGTTTCACGTTCAATCCACTCGGAACAAAAAGATGGACGGAGGGGACGTACTCGCGGCGCTTTTCCGGGAAGATCAATCCAACGCTGTGTATTTTTTGGGTTCGCAGGATATTTCCAGACTCGACATCGTTCGTTATATCTCGCACGGAATTCGTAAAGATTCTAAAAATTCCAACAAGGAAATCCTGGGCGAAGAGGTGGAAAAAAATTCCGATCCTTTGCAGACGTTCTGCGTGGATTTGACGGCAAGAGCCAAAGAAGGAAAACTCGATCCGATGGTCGGAAGGGAAGACGAACTTGATCGAACCATTCACATTCTCTGTAGAAGAAGAAAGAACAATCCTATCTTTGTAGGGGAGGCGGGAGTCGGTAAAACTTCGATCGTAGAAGGACTCGCACAAAGAGTTGTGGACGGAAAAGTTCCGGAACCATTAAGAAATTTGAAAGTATATTCTCTGGACATGGGGCTTTTGCTCGCGGGCACCAAGTTCAGAGGAGAATTTGAAGAGAGATTGAAAAACGTGGTCACTCGGATCACGGCTCAGGACGATCACGTACTTTTTATCGACGAGATTCACACGATCATCGGCGCGGGTGCGGTTTCGGGGGGCTCCTTGGACGCGTCCAATCTTTTAAAACCCGCGCTTTCCAGCGGCGAACTCCGTTGTATCGGAACCACGACTTACAAGGAGTTCAAATCTATATTCGAAAAAGATCATGCACTTTCCAGAAGATTCCAAAAGGTGGAAGTGGGGGAACCTTCGATTTCCGAAACGATAGAAATCTTAAAAGGGCTTTTGGAGAAATACGAATCCTTTCACAAGGTAAAGTATTCCGCATCCGCCGTGGAACAAGCGGCTGAGTTGTCGGCCAGATACATTCTGGATCGAAAACTTCCGGACAAGGCGATCGATCTTTTGGACGAGGCAGGCGCCCGAGTCAGACTGAGGGAAGGAGGCAAAAAAACGGTAACGGTTCGAGAGATCGAAGACTTGGTTTCTAAAATTGCAAAGGTTCCGTCCGTAACGGTCAAGGCAGACGATCGAGAAAAACTAAAAAACTTAGACGAAGAATTGAAGGCCAAAATCTACGGACAAGATTCCGCGATCGACCAATTGGTTCAGTCCATTCGACTTTCCAGAAGCGGACTTTCCGAACCGGGAAGACCCGTCGGCTCTTTTCTTTTTGCGGGACCGACCGGTGTCGGTAAAACGGAACTCACACGCAAACTCGCGGAAATTCTAGGAGTGGAACTCGTCCGTTTTGATATGAGCGAATATATGGAAAAACATACCGTGTCTCGTTTGATCGGATCCCCTCCGGGTTATGTGGGTTTTGAACAAGGCGGACAACTCACGGATGCAATCTATAGAAATCCTCACTGTGTGCTTTTACTCGACGAGATCGAAAAGGCTCACGAGGATATTTATAATATTCTACTGCAGATCATGGATCACGCGACTCTCACGGACAATAACGGAAGAAAGTCCGACTTTCGCCAGGTGATTCTCGTGATGACTACGAACACGGGCGCGCGGGAACGTTCCACGAATCCTGTCGGATTTGAGAACGATCTTTTGGAGGATCGAAGTTTAAAGGCGATCGAAAAACAGTTTTCTCCCGAATTCAGAAACCGACTCACGGCGGTGATTGAGTTTTCTTCTTTGAATCCGGAAAATGTAACCAAAGTGGTTGCAAAACAGCTTGCCCTCTTACAGGAAAGATTGAATTCTAAACAAATTGAACTCGAGTTTCAGGAAGATGTACTCGTTTACATCGCGGACAAGGCTTACACTCCCGAGTTCGGCGCAAGACCCGTACAAAGATGGATCGATACCCACATCTCGAAACGGATCTCCGAAGAAACTCTTTTCGGTGCGCTGAAATCCGGTGGTAAGGCGAAATTGATTTCCGGCCAGGAGGGAATTGAAATGGAATTTTCTCCCGGAAAAAAATCCTGAAATTCACACCGGGATCTGATGAAACAAATTACAATTCGTATCGTTCTGATACTTTTACTCTTCTCGTGTAGGGAAACATCCCTTACCATAGAAGGAAAAAACGTTTCCACGGATTTACTCGTAACCCCTTCCCATCAAAAAAAACACTCCGATTTCTTCAGCGAAAGGTTGAATTTGATGATCGCGTCCGATTCTCCCGAAGCCACTCAGGCGGGGATCGAAGTGGGTTTGTTAGGTGGAAACGTAGTGGACGTCGCGGTTGCAACTTCGTTTGCGATTTCAGTCACAAGGCCGCACTCAACCGGACTGGGTGGCGGAGGTTTTTTAGTCCTTTATCTCAAGGAATTTCCGGAACCGATCGCATTCGATTTTCGAGAAAGGGCGCCTAACGCATCGTCCAGAGATATGTATCAGAGAAAGCCGAAGGAGGATTCCCTGTTCGGATTTAGGGCGGTCGGTGTGCCGGGTAACGTGGCGGGTCTGGTTCAGATCCAAAAACGTTACGGAAAACTTTCCTTAAAAGCCGTAATCGCACCCGCCATTCTTTTGGCGGAAAAAGGTTTTCCCGTTTATCCGGATCTACAATCCGCGATTCAAAAATCTTCCAAGGACATGGACGAGGAAATGAAAACGATTTTTCTTCCGGGAGGAAAGGTTCCGGAGTTGAAGAGTGTTTTGGTCCAAAAGGATTTGGCCAATTCCTTGAGGCTGATTTCCGAAACGGGTGAAAAAGAATTCTATCGAGGAAAAATCGCAAACTTGATTACGACGGCGATGAAAACAAAAGGCGGTCTGATTACTTCTCGAGATCTGAGCGATTTTAAGGTGATCGAAAAGAAAACCGTTCAAACAAAATACCGCGATTATACGATATACACGATGCCGCCTCCTTCTTCCGGGGTGCATCTTCTTACGATGTTGTCCATGGCGGAAACAAAACCTCTCCAAGAAATCTACGCAAAAGACCCGGTTGTATATTATCATTTTATTACGGAAGTGATGAGAAGAGGTTACGCCGATCGTGCGATTTTAGGCGGAGATCCCGCGTTTACAAAAATTCCTTTGAGCCGTCTTCTTTCCAAAAAATACGCGGCAGAAAAAATTTCCGATTTTGATCCGAAAATCGCGTCGAGCAGTTCTTCGTTCCTGAAAACGTTAAACTTCGGAGTGGAATCTCCGCAAACGACTCATATTTCCGTAATGGATCGGGAAGGAAACGCGGTGTCTACGACTCAGTCCATCAATTTTCGATTCGGCGCCTCAGTTATGGCTCCCGGAACCGGAATCGTGTTAAACGATACGATGGATGATTTTAGTAGGGCTCCCGGAGAACCGAACGTGTACGGTTTGATCGGAGCGGAAGCGAATTCCATTCTCCCTAAAAAAACGCCTCTCAGTAGTATGTCCCCGACGATCGTATTCAAAGGGAAGGAACCTTTTTTAGTTACCGGCGCACCGGGAGGTTCTTACATCGTCAACGCGGTCTTACAATCACTCGTCTACAATTTGGATTTCAATCTTACATTGTATGAATCCGTTGCACGAGGAAGGATACATCATCAATTTTTTCCGGACGCAGTGTTTATCGAAAAGTCGGTGAACGAAAGAAACGTGTTCGACGGTCTTTCCTCCAGAAAACACGACTTACGAATTGCTCCGAACTTTGCGAAACTTTTTTCGGTCAAAAGAGAGAACGGAATGCTCTACGGAGCCTCCGATCCACGCGGAGAAGGAAACACGGGCGGACTTTGAAAACTGAAGAACTTTCTAAAATCAAAGAAGTTTCTCTCGAAATTCTTTTAAGACACGCCGTTAAAGCCAAACACGGTTTGGAAAAAGAAAGTATGAGAGTGAATCCGGACGGAACGCTCGCGGGAACACCGCATCCGGCTTCTTTGGGTTCGAGTTTGACCAATCATTCCATCAAAACGGATTTTGCGGAACCTCAACTCGAATACGCGACTCATCCTCGCCCCAAGATCGAGGCAAATATTAGAGAATTACAAGATTTGCATATATTTACGATCCGCAAATTGGACGACGAACTCATCTGGCCTTTCAGTATGCCCCCGATTCTACCCGATGACGAAAACGAAATTCCTCTCGGACAATACGGAACTTCTCATTCGGGCAGTTGGAAAACGATCTATCGCCACGGATTGGGTCTTCGTTACGGAAGAAGGATGCAGACGATTTCCGGAGTTCACTATAACTTTTCTTTCTCGAAAATTTTCCTTCGTCAATTTTTAGGAAAGGAAATTTCGAACTTCACGAAGGAGGAAATCTCTTCTCTATATCTGCACGTGATTCGAAATTTTATGAGAAGGGTTCATTATTTAACGTATCTCACCGGATCTTCCGCGGTTTTTGATTCCACTTTTTTGCCGAATCCGGGTAATCTCAAATTCGAAAAACATAAGAATTTTACGATCTATTCCCCCTATGCGACTTCGCTCAGGATGAGCGAGATCGGATATACGAGTAAGGTTCAGGATACATTAGGAATTCATTATAATACGTTGGAAGAATACGCGGATCGTATGTGTTACGCGGTCCATACTCCGTATCCTAGTTATGTTTCTTTTTCTCAAAATGCGGACGCGCAACTCAATCCGAATTATCTTCAGATCGAAAACGAATTTTATTCCCCGATTCGCCCGAAACAGGTTCCCAAGGGGGACGAACGACCGTTAGACGCTCTTCTTCGAAGGGGAATCGAATACATAGAAATCCGTTCCCTGGATATCGATCCTTATTCTCCGGTGGGTGTTTGCAGACTCAATCTCGCCTTTACTCAGTTGATTCTTTTGGATTCTTTGCTGAGTCCTTCTCCTTCGATTTCTACGGAAGAGAACGCGATCTTAAAAGAAAATTTGAATTCCGTGATCTGGGAAGGAAGAAATCCCGAGCTTAAAATTCATACAAGCGGATCTACAAAAAATTTTCAGACCGCGGGCGCGGAATATTCCGAATCGCTCAGGCGCTACGCGAAAGTTTTGGATCTTCATACCGGAAGGTGTACGTATCAGGAAGCGATCGACTTTCAGATCAAAAAATGGAAGAATCCGGATAAAACTCCTTCCGGAAAACTACTTGCAGAAATTCTAAAACGTAATATCGAGTTCAGAGACAAGGGGATGGAACTCGCACGGGAAAATCGGCGCGCTCTCTCTTATCTGGAATATTCTCCCGGAACTTTGATGAAAATGGAAAAAGAAGCGGCTCGTTCCTTCCAAGAAAAAGAACAACTGGAAAAGGAAGAAATCCAAACCCAATATCCTACCGTTAAATTATGCAATCATTGAAATTAAAACCGGGAGAATTTCTTTCCCCGGAAATGTTCGCTTTGAAAGGATTTGAGGATTTGGAAATTTCCACTCAAATCATAATCCGAGACGCTCTCAATCGGGGACTGGAAGTGGAAGTTTTGGATCGTAAGAACCATTTTCTGCGACTTAAAAATTCAGCGGGGTTGGTTCAGTACGTTAAGGAAGCTTCCAAAACCGCATTGGATTCTTATATGTCCTTCCTCGTGATGGAAAACAAAACGATTTCAAAAATTATAATGTACGAATCCGGTTTGGAAGTTCCTGCGGGGGATAGTTTCGGAGATCCTCAATCTGCTTTTGTTTTTTGGCAAAAAAATTCCCATCGAAAAATGGTGGTAAAACCGGTGACCACCAATTTCGGAATCGGAATTACTATTTTGGCTCCACGCGCGTCCGAAGAAGACGCAAAAAAGGCGATCAAAATCGCCTTCAATCATTCCGAATCCGTGATTGTGGAAGAATTTGCCGAAGGAAACGAGTACCGTTTTCTCGTAATCGGCGAGAAAACGGTGGCGGTTTGCAATCGGATTCCGGCTAACGTAACCGGAGACGGAGTTCGCTCGATCGAAGACCTTGTCGCTTTAAAAAACGAGGATAAAAGAAGGGGAGTCGGACACGTAACTCCGTTGGAAAAAATTCAGTTAGGCGACACCGAACTCGACGTTTTACAACAATCCGGTTTTACGAAAGATTCGATTCCGCCTAAGGATCAAAAAGTTTTTTTAAGAAAGAATTCCAACATCAGTACCGGCGGCGATTCGATGGACGTCACCGATCTCGCACATTCTTATTATAAGGAACTTGCGGTGAAAGCGGCGACGGCGGCGGGAGCGAAAATTTGCGGCGTGGATATTATCCTACAGGATTTGGAAAACAAAGGGGATTATCGAATTTTGGAGTTAAACTTCAACCCCGTTTTGTACATTCACGATTATCCGTATGAAGGTAAAAACAGGGACGTCGGAAATAAGATTTTAGACTTACTTGGTTTTTAAGAAACCTTTTTTAAGTTCACGTATTTTACGATGTCTCTCGATTCGTACATCCTGATATCCCCGTCGACTAAAAACGGAACCTGGCTTTTGAGACCGAGCCGAATGACTTCCTCCCTACCGGCGGTACCCCGACCGGCTTCCACGAGTTCGTAGTCCTTTCCTAAAATCAAACCCATGTTCCGAAACTCGTCTCGAACATAGGCGCAGTAAGGACAGGATTGAAAGTGATACAACTTCATCATGCGCTCAAGGTGCCCGCTTTTTTCTGAAGATCTCCGGACTTCGCCATTTCCACCACGATGTCGTGACCTCCTATGAATTCTCCGTCGATATAAAGTTGCGGAATGGTCGGCCAGTTCGCGTAGTCCTTAATCCCTTGGCGCATCGTTTCGTCCGAAAGTACGTTAAAGAAACCGAAGGAAATTCCTAAACTTCGGAGCACGTTAGACACACCGGCAGAAAAGCCGCACATGGGAGCTTCCGGAGTTCCTTTCATAAAAAGAAATACTTTGTTCGTTCCCACAAGTTCGTCTATCTTTTGTTTTACTGTTTCGTTCATTCTTGTATCCTCGTTTCCAGTGCAAGCGCGTGCACTTCTTGTTTTAGTTCTTCTTTTAGGGTTTCGTAGACCATTCTATGTTGTTCCAAAACGGATTTACCCTCGAATCCTTTGTAAATCACGATGGCCTTGATATGTACTCCGTCCCGATAAGGATCTAAGATCGTTACTTTCGAATCGGGAAGACCGGATTCTATTTTATTTTTAATTTCATCGATTGTCATCGTTTTTTCTTTAAACTTAAATTTCGGGACTTTCTTCAGGAGATCTTGGTTTTAGAATTTTAAATCCCGTTTTTGTTACAATCCCAAATTGGAAGTCGCCTCCAAATCTTCCTTTTACTCGCGTTTGATCTCTTGGGAGAATCCGGGTTCCCTTGTATCAAGGGTAATCGCGTGTAATCCCCGATCGATCCAAGGTTGGATAAGGGAGTACACCATCCTATGTTGTTCTACTTTCGATTTTTCTACAAAACTGGAAGAGACGATCTCGATTCGGATATGGGTTCCTTCGGGTTTACTTTCCGGGTTGCCGTCGTGGCCCGCGTGCTCGTCGCTAAAGTCCTCCACTTCCAAATACGAAGGACTCAAGGAAGAATTTAATAGGGAACGGATTTCTTCTTGTACGCTCATCGAATTCTAAAATCAGTGTCGGATTCCGATTCCTTTTTTTAATAAATATACGGAAAGTATATAAAGCGACAACGTCGCGATTGCAATCATAGAAAGCGCAAACCAAGGTTCGATATCGCTTATGCCTAAAAATCCGTAACGAAACGCATTTACCATATACAGAATCGGATTGAGTTTGGATACGTTCTGCCAAAACGGAGGAAGCATCTGGATCGAATAAAACACACCTCCTAAATAGGTCAAAGGAGTTAAGATAAAGGTCGGGATGATCGTCACGTCGTCGAACTTTCTCGCGTAGAGTGCGTTTAAAAATCCCCCGAGAGAAAACAAAAGAGAACTTAAAAACACCGTGGTGATAAGCATCGGAAAATGATACACTTCCAACTCCGTAAAAAAAAGAGAAATCGCAATGACCAGAACGCCCACCGACATCCCTCGAATCACTCCGCCGATCGTGTAACCTAACACGATCAAAGACGGGGGAGTGGGAGAAACCAAAAGTTCTTCTATGTTCTTTTGAAACTTCGCTCCGAAAAAAGAGGAAACTACGTTGTTATACGAATTGATGATCACCGACATCATCACAAGACCGGGAACGATAAATTGGATATACGTATGATTTCCGATGTTCCCGATTTGCGAACCGACGAGTTTTCCGAAAATGATGAAGTAAAGGGTGATGGTGATTCCGGGAGGAATGATCGTTTGAACCCAGATGCGTAGAATCCGAATCGTCTCTTTGATGACGATGGTTTTGAATGCGTTGTATTTTTCGACGATAGTCATAATTTCTTCTCCACCAATTTGAGAAAGAGTTCTTCCAAACGGTTGGATTTGTTTCTCATACTGTTGATTTGGATTCCACCTTGATCCAGGATCTTGAATAAATCGTTGAGAGAGGCGTCTCCGTAGATGGAGGCTTCGAGAGTCGAGTTATCGGTCTGTTTGATTTCGATTCCCGGAGCGGATCGAAACGAGTTCAGATGACCCGTAAAATCCAATATAAAGGTTTCGTGATCCAGCTTTTGAAGGAGGTCCTTCATGGAAGTATTTTCAACGATTTTTCCTTCGTCGATGATCGCGATGTTTCTACAAAGGCTTTCGGCTTCTTCCAAATAGTGAGTTGTGAGAATGACGGTGATACCGGATGTGTTTAGTTTTTGAAGAAATTCCCACAGGGATCTTCTCATCTCAATGTCCACACCCGCGGTCGGCTCGTCCAAGATCAGGATTTTCGGATTGTGAACGAGGGCTCTTGCGATCATCAATCTTCGTTTCATTCCGCCCGAAAGTCTTCCCGCCGTTTCTTTACGTTTTTCGTAGAGACCGAGTTGTTGCAGGTAACCGAGAGCGTTTTCGGTTGCGATTTTACGATTCATTCCGTAATAACCGCCCTGATTGACTACGATCTGATCGACCCTTTCAAAGATATTGAAATTGAATTCCTGAGGGACGACTCCGATGTAGGATTTCGCTTTCGCAAGATCGGTATCGATATTCGCGTCTAAAATTCGAACTTCTCCCGAAGTTTTGTTCACGAGCGAACTGAGGATCCCGATCGTGGTGGATTTTCCGGCGCCGTTCGGACCTAGGAGCGCGAAAAAATCTCCGTTCTCCACATTCAAGCTGATCCCTTTCAGAGCCGTAACTCCGCCGCTGTACGTTTTGACTAAATTCTCAATTTGCAGTGCAAATTTCATAATTTTCGAATATTCCTATGATTCATTTGTTTGTAAAAGTTCGTTCGCTTTTCTGGCCGCGTTTCTCGCAATTTCGGGTAACGCAGGGTGTATATAAATCATTCTTAAAAGATCGTCTAGATTTCCGTCCATCGTCATAAGAAGGATAAAAAGATGGATCACGTTGGAAGCTTCGTCTCCGATTGCGTGTGCACCCAGAATTTTTCTCGATTTTTTATCCACGAGAATTTTTATAAATCCGGAATCGGACAACCGAGCCATTCCCGTCGCACTGGCGCTGTACGGATTTTTAGCCGCGATATAATCAGCGCCTTCTCGGATGAGTTGTTCCTCCGTTTTCCCCACTTTGGCTACTTGAGGATGTGTAAAAACCGCGTGGGGAACCGGAGGATAATCGATCGGCGTTCTTTTTCGTTCCCCGTATAAAGTGCGGAATAAAAATTCTCCCTCAAAATTTACGGCATGTCTGTAAAAATGTTTTCCGGTAATGTCGCCTAACGCATAAACGTCCGGCGCGGAAGTTTCCAAATATTCGTTTACTATGATATATCCGTCGTTATCCGTTTTGATTTTTGTATTGGATAAATTCAAAAGATCCGTGTTGGGTCGGATTCCGGTTGCGACCAAAAGCGCCTCGGATGTAAGTCGGATCGTTTTTCCGTCCGTCAAAACGTCAAGATAAAACATATTTTCTTTATATTCCACTTTTTGAACGTAACTTCGGAGAAAAACCTCGTGTTCCTTCGTGAAAATCCGTTCAAATTCTTCTATAACTTCCCCGTCCTCGTCTTTGAGCATTTTGTTTCGAACGAGAAACGTAACCTTGCTGCCGAACGCGGAATACGCAAAACCCAATTCCAACGCGATAAAACCTCCGCCGATTACGATCAGGGATTTCGGAAGTTCGGTTCTTCTCAGAGCCTCTCGGCTCGTCATATAAGGAGTTCCGACAAGTCCCGGAATGTTAGGAATTTTTGGTCTTGCACCGGATGCGATAAAAATTTTTTCCGCAGTCAGTTGTTCTCCGTTTACGACGATCACTTTATCGGAAACAAAACTTGCGGTTCCCGGAAGGTAGGTCACGTTCGGATTTTTCTCATAGGCGGGAAGGATGGACGCGGATTCTTCATCCACCGTGTTGGAAATCCTTTCTATGAGAGTTTTAAAGTCCACCGTCGGTTTATCCGGAAATGAAATTTGAAACTTTTTCGAATTTTTAATCAGGGAAAGAATCTCGGCGGGGTAGATCAACATCTTGGAAGGAATACATCCGCGATTGAGACAGGTTCCTCCCGGATTTTCCATTTCGATCACCGCAACCTTATAACCGATTTTGGAAGGAGGAGTCACGAGTTTGGTGCCACCTCCCGTCCCGATTACGATGATGTCATATCCTTTCACAAAAAAGAACCGCCTTGGTTACAGATTCTAAGTTGGTGTCTGAGAGGGCAAACGATTTCTAAAATCGGAATTCGTTCCAACACGATAGGACCGGGGAGTTAAAATCCCATCTCTAAAAAATAATTTTCCGCCGATCGTTTACCACCGGTCTCTTAAAGAACGCAAAGAAACAAAAAGGGAGATCGGATCTTTTAAAAGTGGTTTTGCGGAAATCTTTTCTGAAACGTTTTTTAAAAGTTCGGGAGAAGGTTTGTCGCACTGAAGAAACGTATTGATTTTTCTTTCTAGTCCGAGATGGGTTGTGAGGAATTCCACATTCTTAGGCAAACGAGAATATTCTTCCAAAGTATGAATCGCATCCGCGTTCGACGGATCGAGAGAAAGAGTGAACTTTAAATTCGTTTCGAGATAATCGTGACCGGGATAAAGAAGAATTTCTTCTTCGAGAGGATAAAATTGTTCGAGAATCGTTTTGGCAAGAACTTCCGGATCGCCGCCTCGATGACAATTTCCCACACCCGCGTTGAAAAGGGTATCACCGGTAAAGATCGCCGTCGGTTTTTGATCTTCCATCAGAAGAATACAAACGTGGCAGAAGGTGTGACCGGGTGTATCTAGAACTTCCAAATATTCCCGGGAGGAAGAAAGAATCCGATCTCCTTTTTTTAAGGGATGGGTGGCGTACGGAATTTTTCCGATTCCACCGGGATGAGAATAAACTCTACAACCGTATCTCTGAACGAGCCTAACGTTACCGGACGTATGATCCGAATGCTCGTGTGTGTTCAATATGAAATCGAGCTTCCATCCCTTAAGGTCTAAAAATTTTTCGATTTGATCTCCATCATACGGATCGATGGAAAGAGTTTCGGAAGTTTCCGCGTTTCTGAGAATGTAAGTGAAGTTTCGAAGAGGACTGTTCGTGTAGATCCGAAAGACTTCCAGATAAACGACCTAACGGATGATATCCAGATGTTTGTCGAGGTTTGCGATTTTCAAAATTGTCATCACGTCTCGGCTGATATTCTTGAGTTTGAGGGAACCGTTCCGTTCCGTCACGTATTTTTGGGAGTTGAAAATGGCGCCGATTCCGGAAGAATCCAGATACGCGTCTCCCGAAAAATCGAGGATGATATCCGTAAAACCTTCACCGTGTTTTTTGATAATGAGTTCTTTGAGGGCAAATGCGTTTTTAAGACTGATGCTCCCTTGAATTCGGATCGTGCAAGTTGTTCCTTCAGTAAGGATCTCTGTGTTGAAGTTTTCCACGTTTATTTGGCTCTGAATCTGTTATGGATCCTATTCGAACGACATACTTGGTAAACAAAATTTTTACTAAACCAAGGTCCTATCGGAAATTTTTCATAAATAAAAAAGAATTCGCTGGAAATCCTGATCGAATCGGTAATTTTAGACAACATTTTCCTGATAAATCCTCCTCTGATCGGAACAGTTTTTTAAATTATGCGCATAAAATTTTGGGGTGTACGCGGTTCGATTTCTTCTTCCGTTCGCGGGGAATCGATTCGAAATAAGGTGCAGAAAATTCTCGGACTCGCAACTCCCGCGGATATACAAAGTCCCGACGCGATCGATACCTTTCTGGATTCTCTTTCTCTTTCCAGTTGGAGTACTTATGGAGGGAATACGACTTGTATCGAAATCCGCGATAAGAAAGACAATTTGGTCATCATAGACGGCGGTACCGGTATCAGAGAATTGGGAAATTCCATTTTGCACGAAGGATTTTTAGAAGGAAAAGGAAAAGCCAAGTGGATTTTCACGCACACACATTGGGATCATATTCAAGG
This sequence comes from Leptospira weilii serovar Ranarum str. ICFT, assembly GCF_000332415.1. Lineage (GTDB taxonomy): Bacteria > Spirochaetota > Leptospiria > Leptospirales > Leptospiraceae > Leptospira > Leptospira weilii_A. The sequence goes on along the minus strand of NZ_AOHC02000035.1, from coordinate 38,229 downwards.
AATTCCATTTTTTGTTCCTCTTTATTCTCCCGGGAACGTATTCGAGTTTTTAAGTTCCGTAGACAACTTGGAAGAACGACTTAAGTATCAGCATAGTTTCACACACTTTCCGGTTCCGTATGAGGGATTTAGAGCCACTAAAAATTTTAAATTCATTCCGGAAGGAAAAGCGTTTCCAGTTACCGATTCCATTTCCGCGATTTCCAAGTCGGTTCGTCATCCCGGAGGCAGTTTTTCCTATCGTTTCGAGGAGGAAGGAAAGTCGCTCATCTTCGCTTCGGATGCGGAGTTTAATCTGGATGAGATGGAAAATATTCAGGATTATCTGAACTACTTCCGAGGGGCGGACATACTCGTTTTCGACACTCAATATACGTTCGAAGAATCCCTTCAAAAAATCGACTGGGGGCATAGTTCCGCCTCTATGGCGACCGATATCGCCTTACGTGCAAACGTGAAAAAACTCGTGATGTTTCATCACGACCCTTCCTATGACGACGAAAAGTTGGACGCGGTTTTCCTAAGAGCGTTAAAATACAAAGAGATGTTCGATCCGAACAATCAGCTCCAGATCGTCATGGCCTACGAAGGTCTGGAACTGGAAGTATAACTTGCAGCTTTTCGAATATTAAAAATCGTTCAACCGTTTATTTTAAACTTTCTGGAGAATCTTTCATGAGTGATTATATCATCGGGATCGACGCGGGAACCACAGGGATTCGAATCTTTTGTTTTAACAAATCCGGGAACGTGATTTCCAGCGCTTACTCGGAGTTCAAACAACACTATCCAAAATCGGGTTGGGTGGAACACGACGCGGAAGAGATCTGGGTGAAAACCGAAAAACTGATCGTAAAAGCGATTCGTAACGGAAAGTTACATCCTTCCAAAGCGGTTGCGATCGGAATTACAAATCAAAGGGAAACCACAGTACTGTTTGACAAGGATACGGGAAAACCGGTTTACAACGCGATCGTATGGCAGTGTAGAAGAACTTCTGAAATTTGTATGGATCTCAAATCCAAGGGTTTTGAACCTCTCTTTCGTAAAAAGACGGGACTTGTTTTGGACGCCTACTTTAGCGGAACCAAAATTCAATGGATTTTGGAAAACGTAAAAGGTGTAAAAACAAGGGCCGAAAAGGGAAAGATCCTTTTTGGAACCGTCGATACGTACCTACTCTATCGATTGACCAACGGAAAATCGCATAAGACCGATCATACGAACGCAAGCAGAACCTTAATCTATAATATAGAAAAAAAAGAATGGGATAAGGAATTGACTCAAATATTGGGAATTCCCGAGTCGATTCTTCCCGAAACGCATAACTCGAGTTCCCTTTTCGGTAGAACGGAGAAGGTCAAAGGGTTGCCGGATGGAATCCCGATTTCTTCTCTCATCGGAGATCAACAAGGCGCTTTGTTCGGTCAACTTTGTACGGAACCGGGAGAGGCCAAGAACACTTACGGAACCGGATGTTTTCTTTTGTTTAACACGGGAAATAATTTTCAGATTTCAAAGAACAATCTGCTTACCACCTTAGGATGTGGTCCGGAGGGAAAGACGGTCTACTGTCTGGAAGGTTCCGTTTTTATCGGAGGTGCGGTGGTTCAATTTTTGAGGGACAATCTGAAGTTCTTCAAAGAATCCAAGGTTTCCGAAAAACTCGCTTCTTCCGTAAAAAAGGAGGACGAGGTGGTGTTTGTTCCCGCCTTTGCAGGGTTAGGCGCACCGTATTGGGATATGAACGCAAGGGGAGCGATCTTAGGTTTGACGAGGGATACGACCGCCGAACAGATCACAAGGGCCGCTTTGAAATCGATCGCGCTTCAATCCTACGAACTCGTGGAAGCGATGGAGAACGATACCGGTTCCAAGTTAAAGGTTTTGAAGGTGGACGGCGGGGCCACCGAAAATTCCTGGTTGATGCAATATCAATCGGATATATTAGGAAAACGTGTAATTCGTCCCTCGAATGTGGACACGACCGTGTTGGGCGCCGCGTTTTTGGCCGGACTCGAAAGGGGATTTTTTCCGTCCGTCGCGGATCTAAAAAAGAAACTCAAAGCGAACAAAGAGTTTTCTCCCCAAATGAAAACGGCGCAAAGAGAAAAGGAAATTCGGATTTGGAAAGACGCCGTACGAAGGATCCGAACCGATCAATAATCGAATCCTAATAAACAAAATTCGAATGTCTTTCTTTCCGAGGTGATTCCGGCTCCGCAAAGAATTCGAAACTCCGGAAAGAAAGGGATTTCGAGAATTCTTCCCGGCGGGATTTTTAAAAAGAACTGTTCGTCTTTTTCCCGTTTGGAAACGAGGGTATCCATTCGAACGATTTCCACCCATTCTAAAATTCTAAAAAGAATCTCTTTTTTTGTCACTGAGTAAAGTTCGATCGCTTGAACTCCCGAAATTTGAAAATTAAATTTTGAAGTTCCGGGAAGACTTTGAAACTCCGTTTCTATTTTCCCGCTCGGATCGGTTTTGGAATCGTCCGTAGATTCTTGATAAATCGAGAATATTCCGTTTTCATAATAAATCTTTCTGGAAAAGTTCCGGAAAATTTCCTTTTCGATTATTTCTTCCAGAGATTCTCCTGTTTCCGGTTTTTTGACGGGTGAACTCAAGATGGATTTCAGTTTGTTCTTGGATATGTTTTTTTCGATCATCGTTTTGACCGGAGGTGAAAGTTTGGGATAAGAAAAGCGAACGATTCTTTCGTCCATTGTGGTCAAAATTTTACCCAGAAAAGGGCCGTGAATGAGCGGCAGAATTTCTATTTGAAAAATTCGATCCCTTAAGAATACCGCAAACTCCGGCTCGTGACTGAACAGGTTGGATACGATCGTTTGCTCTTCGGCGGGAGTTCCCGCAAAAAGAATTTTCACCAGACGAAAAAGATAAGACTTTTGCCGGGCGTCAAAGTAGAGGGATTCTATCTTTTTTGTAACTTCCGATTCGGACAGTTCCGGGTTTACGATATCCTTCAAGGACAAATAACGCGTTGAAAGCATTTTGTTTCTTCTTTGTCGATACAAATTGAAACTTCCCGTTCTTACGACGCCTATGGAAGTAAGATCGGATTCCCCTCTGGAAATTTGGAAAGGGATCGACCCGATCGGGGAATATGGATTTTGCAGAATCGGATATTTCGTGCCGTTCGCTATTTCAAAAGATCCTTCCGGAAAACGTTCGTTTTTGGAAAAAATTTTTCCTTCTTCAAAACTCAAATAGGCTTTGGAGTGAATGGATTGGGATGAAAACGAAACTCGATTCCATTCCAAGGAATATAAAAATCGGGGAACAAGAGCGGGTAACGCGAATAGAAACGGAAGTTCTTCGATTTCTCCGGACTGAAAATCGTAAAAAGGGTCCGCTTTTGATTGGAATCGAACGACCGAGTCCGGGTTTGCCAGGATAAAAAAGTAGTTTAAACCTTCCAGTAAAGGCATCGTATTCGCTCTTGTTTAACTTGAGTTCCCGTTCGTTTGATAAAATTTTTTTTCCAAAATCTCGTCCTCATCTTGGCAAAAAATTATTTTTGATCGTTCCAACAAACGGTTTGATTGAAAAATCTCCGCAGAGCCGTAAACCCCAAAACGAAAGTTTTACGACGGAATGGAAGATACCATTCCTCAAAAAAAACGATCTACGGTTTTTAAAGCGACGGGCGCACCACCTCCGGAATCGGAGCGGAAAGTCCAGGGGACGAATAATCTCTTTTGGTAAGTTTGGAGACGAGCGCTTTTTTGAAATTGCCGAAATTATATTCAATTTTTAGAATGCGAATCTCATCCTCTAATCCGAAGGGAATGAATTCGATGATTTCGTCCTCGGTCATTCCGGTAATTAAGGTAACGTCGTGAAGAATCCTTCCTAATTTACGAACGTCCCTTTCGTCCAGCGGGATCAGATTCAGAATTTTAATTTCAAGTTCGGTCAGTTCTAACATATTACTTTTTGCGAATCATGAGGATTGTCATGTCGTCTTGAATTCTTCCGCCCGTATGTTTTAGAATTTCGATAAAAAGATCGTCCGCGATTTTCCCAAGATCGTCTTTGGAAACCTCTTCCAAAAAACGAAACAGGCTTTCTCCGAAATATAGGTTTCCGTTATTTTTCTGTTCGTAGAGTCCGTCTGTAAAGCAAAATACGATGTCCCCGGATTCCAGTTGAAAACCGTTCCGGCCTTGGACGTTTTTTAGACTTGCATTCATAGTGGTGGATATGAATTTTCCGTCGGTTTCCATGATTCGGTTTTTCCCGATTCTTTTTTTATAAACCACAAAACTAGGATGAAGACCCGAGTGTTCCAAATTTCCTTCTTTGTCGGCCTTGATCAAAAGGAAGGTCGCATACAAACTCGGATTGATCGTTGGATTTTGTTCCGTTCTTTTGAGAAGATCTTCGTTGATCCGCTCGATAACTTCGTAAGGATTTGAATCGTGTCTTACGAGTAAGGACATTCTCTGAAGGATCATCATGCTGAAAATTCCCGCTAGATAACCGTGTCCGACGGAATCTCCGATTCCGATCCAATAGTTCCCTTGCAAGTCGGTCAAAAAATTATAGAAGTCTCCTCCGATGGGATTGTATGTGAGAGTTCTTCCGTAGATTTCGTAGTTCTCGTCGTCGATAGGTAAGGGAAAAAGATAACTCTGCATCCTATCGTCGCCCTTTCGATAACGTTTCATCATTTTTCCGCGGGCTTCCTCTTCCGGCAGAATTTTTTTGGTCAGAAATAATATAAAAGAAACATAATTTACTAAATAAACAAAACCGATCGCAGTCAGATAAAAGACGACTCTTTCTTTTGCGGAGAACGAGAACGTTTGCAGAAAACCGATCGCGATCGTCAAACAGAGCAGGTTGACGCAGGACAAAAGCCACCCGACTTTTTGAAAGTAGCTTTTGATATATTCCAATAAATTCATGGTTTGTAAAAATAGGCGTGAAACTGAAATTCTTTCTTTAAAAAGTTTTTTCGCGCTATTTGAAAATATCGGTCTTCCGAATAAGGTTCGTTTACCCCGTCCAAAAGTCCGTATGTTTTTTCCTTATATCCCGATTCATACAATAATGGGACGAGAGTTTTTGTGGAAGAATCGTAGTGATACAACAATTTATGCCGAAACGGACGATACTCGATTTGAAACGCTTCCCCGTTTCCCGGAAAGAGGGTTTCTCCTTTCTGATCGGTTTCGAGTAGGACCCAATTTCCGGATACGGAATATTTTCCTTTTCCGCTTACGATGTGCGTCGTATACTCGTTTACATCCTTCACTTCCCGTCTCATGGATTTTTCGAACGTATGATCTTTCGGATTTAGGAAAATTCTTTCCTGGACCGTATTTTTATAAAAGAGCGTGTTTCGATGCGATCTTTCCGGTCGGTTTCGGACATACATACCGCCGGGAATTTTTTCCGGATCCGTTTCCAACATGGAATTTGGAGGTAACTTTCGAATCCATTCGGGAGAACAGGTGAAAAAAAGGAAACAAACGAGGAAAAGGGATTTTAGACCTGAAAAAGAAGAGAATTTTCCACGATCCAAATGAGTCCCTCCTGATCCAATCCTCCTTTTTTAACGGAGGGTTTTAAAACTGAAAGTAAATAAATTCACCGCCGCCGTCTCCAAAAACTCCTAGGAGCAAAAGCAAAATAACGCTCAAGGTAGGAATCAAGATCGTGGAACGTTTTTCTATCTTTTCCATAAGTTGGGGAAAATACTGGAGCGCATTTAAGCCGATGGTCAGAAAGATGAACAGAAGAAGTTCTTCCCAACGAGGAAGAATCTTACCGGAAAAAAGATTTTTAAAACCGCCGATCAACTCGAATATAAGCGTAAGCGAATTTTTTCCTGCGGAACCCGATCGAAAGAAAATACCTGAAAACGCGAATAGGTTCACAGTGATTGCATTTCTCAAAAAACGAACGGCCTTTGACGGGCCTGCGTTCGGCGTGTGTTTCGGTTCCAAAATTCTTTCGACTACAAGTATGAGACCCAAATACGCACCCCACAACACGAACGCGATATTGGCTCCGTGCCAAAGTCCTCCCAAACACATCGTAAGGAATAGATTCCACTGGGATCTGAATTCTCCTTTTCTACTTCCTCCAAGAGGAATGTAGATATAATCCCTAAGCCAAGTGGACAACGTTATGTGCCATCTCCCCCAAAATTCTCGAAAAGTGAAGGATAAAAAAGGTCCTCGGAAGTTTTCCGGAATCTCATATCCGAGTAAGAACGCAGAACCTCGGGCAATGTCCGTATAACCCGAAAAGTCGCAATACACCTGACATATAAAACCGAGCGCAGCGATATAAATCGAAGCCGCGTGATACTGACCCGGTTCGACATAAAGAGGAGATATGATTCCTGCGATGGAATCCGCGAGAACCGATTTTTTAAACAAACCGAAGATCAAAAGAAAGATTCCTTGTTTCATTCCGTGTTTGTCGATGGAAGGATGATCGAGTTTCGGTAAAAAGTCGGCGGATCTCATGATCGGTCCCGCTATCAATTGAGGAAAAAATAAGATAAACAAAAAGTAATCGCCCGAACCGATTCTGTTCGGGATCAAATCCCTGTGAATGTCCACTTGGAGCGCGATCAACTGGAACGTGTAAAAACTGATCGCCAAAGGAAGAAGAATTTCCACCGAGGTTCCGAGTTTTTGCCAGAGTTCCATTCCGGTCGTAGAACTTAAAGAGTCCATTACGAAATAATAATATTTGAATGAAGCGAGATTGATCGCGTTTAATACGATCGCACATTTGAGAAGTCCGCTCGTCGATTTTCCCTTTTCCTTGTTTTCCCAGAGTTTAAGCGAAAAGTAATAGTTGATTCCGATCACGAGAAGAAAGTGAATTAGAAACGCGATGTGCGAATAACCGTAGAATAAGAGCGAGGAAACGAGGAGTACCTTCTTTTTCGCAGGCCCGTCCACGTTCCAATAGATCAAATACGTGATTAGGAATAAGAATAGAAAAGGTAAGGAATTGAATAACATCGATATACCGGAAAATAGATTCTAAATTTCTAATGGACTTTAGTAAGACCAGAGATAAAGAAAACGAATCTGTCTTCCCGTTCCGAAAATTTTTGAAATCGCCGAATCCGGTTTTAACTCGGGAGATTGAACCTGATAGAAGTTCGCTCTTTTGTCCGCACTCTGCGAATAATAAATGATTCTCGGGCTCGTATTCCCCGGAGTTTTTTTATAACTCGGAAGGGCCATCGTTTCTTGTACGGCGTTGTCAAAGTAGCCGATCTTATCGATCAGTCCGTGGTGAAGCGCTTGAGAGGCGGTGAAAATTCTTCCGTCCGCGATCTTACGAAGTTCCGACGGATTTTTTCCGGGCCTTCCGTTCTTTACCACTTCGAAAAACTTTTCGAAAAGATCGTCCACGATGGATTGAAGCAATTTTCTTTGTTCGGGAGACAGATCTTCCAAAGGAGAACCGATGGTTTTGTTTCCACCGGAACGGATCGACTGATCCTTGATTCCGAGTTTATCCAATCCTTCCTTTACGTTGATTCCGGAAAGAATCACTCCGATCGAGCCGGTGACGGAGGTCGGATGAGCGATGACGAGGTCGGTAGCCATTGAAATATAATAAGCCCCGCTTGCCGCCGTATCCATAAAAAGAGAAACCACTGGAATTTTCTTTTTGGTTTTAAACTGAAGAATCTCTCTATAAAGAATGTCGCTCGCCGTTACGGAGCCTCCGGGAGAATTGATTTTCAAGATCACGGCCTTAATTTCCGGATCGAGTTCGGCGAGTTCGAGTTGTTTTTTGACTCCGGCTAAAATCGAATCTTCTTGGCCGCCAAACAAGGTTTTTTCTCCTTCGTCGCTGATCACTCCGTCGATGGGAATGATGAGGATTTTGTCTTCGTTTCTACCGGAGAGAAGTTTTTCCCTGAGTTCCGCCGTTTTCGAGGACGGTCCGCCTAGGTTTGCGTTCACCGGAATATAACAATTAAAAAGAAAAAGACTGAAAAAAACAGAGTAGGTCCCAGTTAGAATCGAGTGTTTCAAAGAAATGCTCCTATGGAATCGTCAGTTTCCACTGACAAAGCAGGGTTTCAATTCCTTTCCATTACTGGCTAGGGTTCAGATTTCGATTTCAGACAACACTTGTATTTTACGCAAAAATACACTTTTCCCAGAGTTTTCGTGAAAATAGGTTTCGGACTTTAGAACATTTATCCTAATCAACACCGTTACACTCAAACCTCTCGGCCCCTAATTCCTAGTCACTCAAAGCGTAGTAGTTTCCCACAAAATGATGGAAAAAAATCTGAATTTCCCGAAAGCTTGCGGTCGTGTCTGAAATTTTTAGCGAACGTTCCCGGCTGAAATTTACGGAGAACGGAGAACAAATTCTTTCTTGGAATTGGAAACATCCCTTGAGCGGGAAGGAATTGGAAATAATCTCCGGATACAACGAAAAGGAACGTTTCTTCGGTTCCGGTTCGTATCTGATGTATCCCTGGGTCAATCGTCACACCGAAAATAAAATTCGACTCGGAGAAGAATGGATTTCGCTGTCTACTATCGGAACCAAGGACAAGAACGGATATCCTTCCCACGGACTGGCCTATTCTTGGAAACGAAAGATCGTTCAAAAGACGGAGGACTCGATCGGATTTGAACTTTGTCCGGAACCAGGATTGTTGGATTCTTCTTTAGGAAAAGTGATCGTTCGGGAAACTTATTCTCTTCGGAGAGTTTGGGACGAAGAAGTGATCACACTCAAAACCTCTTTTTTGAACCGCAGCCCGTTTCCTTTTCGATTTTGTTACGGTTATCATCCTTATTTTCGAATGAAATCCGATCGATTTCCATGTGTTCTTCGGTCTAATCTTTCGAAACAGATTCCCTTACGAGAAGATTTGATTCCAGAGTATCCCATCCGTGTAAGAGATACGGATCGATTTACTTTGGACGGCATTCCCGCTTTGGATTCTCTTTTTTTTGGAGAAAACGGGTGGGTGCTTTTACAAGTTCCGGATGATTCTTACCAAGTTCGTATTCGATCGAACGTTTCGAGCGAGAACGATATACGACTTTCGTACTTTCAAATTTACACGGACTTGGATCGAAATTCCATCGCCATCGAACCGATGAGTGCGCCGGGGAACGCGTTTCCAAACGACTTTTCTTTGACGACCATTCTTCCTGAAGAAGAAAAGAGCGGATGTTTTCAAATTCTGCTTTCCGCATTGTGAGATTTTTTGAAAACTTTCGCGAAAGAAATTTCTTTTTTGTAATGTTTTCGTTTTTCTTAAGGCAGAACAAAAGAGATGTGATCGCGTGATAAAATCGAACCCGATCGGAAAGATGGAACTCAGAATCTTATGTTCGCATTCTTCTTGACAGAAAGGGGTCGATTTTCAGTCTAAACAAACAGGAAACCAGACACAAATGAGTAAACCCTTAATCGTTCAGAGTGATAGAACTATGCTTTTGGAGGTGGATAATCCCGAATTTGAAGCCTGTCAGAGTATCGTTTCCAAATTTGCTGAATTAGAAAAAAGTCCGGAATACCTCCACACGTATAGAATTTCTCCTCTTTCTCTTTGGAACGCCGCATCGATTAAGATGACGGCGGACGAAATCGTAGAATGTTTAGAGAAGTTTTCCAGATACTCCGTTCCGAAAAACATCGTAAACGAAATCCGCGAGCAGATCAGTCGTTACGGAAAGGTAAAACTCGTTAAGGAAGAATCCGGAGAACTCGCAATTCTCTCCAACGAAAAAGGATTTCTTCAAGAAATCGGAAATCATAGGGCGGTTCAACCGTTCATCGAATCCACGTTCCCGGATAAAATTTATATCAAAAAAGAATACCGTGGTCATATCAAACAAGCCCTGATCAAAATCGGTTTTCCCGTAGAAGATCTCGCCGGTTACGACGAGGGGAACAAATACGGATTCAATCTCAGACCCGATAGTATCAGCGGTAAAAAATTCGGAATGCGGGATTATCAAAGAGCTTGTGTGGAAGTATTCCACGCAGGCGGCGGTAACGAAGGCGGCTCCGGAGTTGTGGTTCTTCCTTGTGGTGCGGGGAAAACCATCGTAGGAATCGGAGTGATGCAGATCGTAGGAGCGGAAACCCTGATTCTCGTCACAAACACACTTTCCATCCGTCAGTGGAGAAACGAAATTCTGGATAAAACCGACATTCCCCCCGAAGATATCGGAGAATATTCCGGTGAAGTTAAAGAAATTCGTCCGATTACGATCGCGACTTATAACATTCTTACGCATAGAAAGAAAAAAGGCGGAGACTTTACCCACTTCCATTTATTCAGCGCGAACAACTGGGGACTGATCGTTTATGACGAGGTTCATTTACTTCCGGCTCCGGTGTTTCGGATGACGTCGGAACTACAGGCAAAAAGAAGACTCGGACTGACCGCGACCCTCGTAAGAGAGGACGGTTTGGAAGAAGATGTGTTCTCGCTCATCGGACCGAAAAAATACGACGTTCCCTGGAAGGAACTCGAAAGTAAGTCTTGGATTGCGGAAGCAAAATGTAAGGAAATCCGAGTGAGTATGGAAGACGATCTGCGTCTGAAGTATTCCATCGCGGACGACCGAGAAAAGTTCAGACTTGCATCCGAAAACCCGGAAAAGATGAGGGCGATCGATCTCATCATGAAAAAACATTCGGAGTCTCATTTGCTCGTGATCGGACAATACATCAATCAACTGGAAGAAATATCAAAGAAATTTAATATTCCTCTGATTACGGGTAAAACTCCTCTTCCGGAAAGACAAACTCTGTATGATGCGTTCCGTTCCGGGCAGATCAAATCTCTCGTGGTCAGTAAGGTTGCGAACTTTTCGATCGACCTTCCGGATGCAAACATCGCGATCCAGGTTTCCGGAACCTTCGGTTCCAGACAGGAAGAAGCGCAGAGATTGGGTCGAATCCTCCGGCCGAAGGGGCACGATAACACGGCGGTTTTTTATTCTCTTATTTCGAGAGATACAAACGAAGAACGTTTCGGTCAAAATCGCCAGTTATTCCTTACGGAACAGGGATACGAATACGAAATTTATACTCTGGATCAATTCCGGGAAGCTCAGGAAGAATTGGCTCAGTTGCAACTCAATAACGTCTGATCGTTTCCGTAGGGAAGACGATCGATCGAATTAAGAAGAACGGATCAAAGTTAAAACCAAAAAAGGGGAATAGAATGGATCTCAGCGCAAAAAGGCTGAACGTCATCGAACCTTCTCCCACACTCGTAATTACCGCGAAGGCGAACGAGTTGAAAAAAAAGGGAGAGGATATTGTCAGTTTCGGAGCGGGCGAACCGGACTTCGAAACCCCGTCCCATATCCGAGACGCCGCCAAAAAAGCGATCGATAAGGGAATGACGCGTTATACGGCCGTTTCCGGAACGGTCGAACTGAAAGAAGCTATCGTCCATAAATTCAAAAGAGACAACGGACTTGACTATGATAAGAGTCAAGTTATCGCGGGAACCGGCGGAAAACAAGTTATCTACAATTACTTTCTCGCGACTTTAAACGCGGGAGACGAAGTAATCATTCCGGCTCCGTACTGGGTGAGTTATGCGGATATCGTTCGTTTGGCGGAAGGTGTTCCCGTGATCGTGACGACCACTCCGGAAAGTAACTTTCAAATCTCTCCGGAACAATTGAAGAAGGCGATCACTCCTAAGACCAAATGTCTGATCCTAAATTCACCGTCCAATCCTACGGGAGCCGGATACTCTAAAAAAGATCTGGAAGCGTTAGGCGAAATCGTGCTTTCATCCGGGATACAAGTCATGAGCGACGATATCTACGAAAAGATCGTCTATAACGGATTCGTATTTTATAATCTCGCGATGTTATCCCCCGAACTCAAAAAACAAACCTTTGTGATCAACGGCGTTTCTAAAACCTATGCTATGACCGGCTGGAGAATCGGCTACGGAGCCGGAGATATCGGCATCGTTAAAAATATGGAGACGATCCAGAGTCAGTCCACTTCCAACCCGTCCTCGATTTCCCAGGCGGCGGCACAAGCCGCGATCGCGGGAGATCAGTCTTGTGTGGAAGAGATGAGAAAAGCGTTCGAAACCAGAAGAAACCTCGTCGTTTCTCTGTTAAACGCGATTCCGGGCGTGAAGTGCAATAACCCGCAGGGTGCGTTTTATGTGTTTCCGTATTTGACGGATGTCTACAAAACTCCCGGTTTTGAAAAACTGAAAAAAGAAAACTCCGAAACCTCTTTGAGCAAAATCTTTTGCGGTGTTTTATTAGAAAAATATAAAGTAGCCGCCGTTCCGGGAATCGCTTTCGGGGAAGACAAAGCCCTTAGACTTTCCTACGCGATGGGAGAAGCGGATATTAAACGCGGCGTGGAAAGAATCGCCGAAATGATACGGGATCTGAGCCAGTAAACGATGAGACGGATCGTTCTGATCCTAATCTTTTTTACGGCGGTTCCCTGTGCCTGGGGAGGAGATCGGTTGGTTCTGAAACCGAATTCTCCTCTTTATTTATTCCCCGATAAAAAATCGGAAATTCTTCGCCGTCTCGGTTTCGGAGAAGTCGTTCAAAGCAAAAACGAAAAACAGAACGATCGCAACTTTCGTTTTGTGTCCGATTCCGCCGGTTTGAGCGGATGGGCGGAAACTCAAGTTCTTTTCGATATGAAAGAAAGAGGTGGGTACAAGGTGATCGTACGTTCCATCGATCGGATGTTGTATTCCACGAACACGGGTCTTACGGAACTCGAATCCGTTTTTCAGTATTTAAGTTCCTTGGAAGAAAACGAGATTTATCGCGGAGAAGAGTATATCTATTTGAAAATCAGACGAACGATCGTTTTGGTCAGAATATTAGAAATCTTGCAAGAAGGTGAAAATAAACGCAAGGAATCCAAGTTGCTCGAGTATCTTTCCAAAAACCCGGAAGAAATCATTCCCGGAGAAAAAGGAAAACCGGCCAAAATCAATCCGGAAACGTTCTGGAAAATCGGGGAAGAGTTCAGAGATAAAGGACCGGGAGATTTTGCAGCGTTTCTCGGAGTCAAACACACTCCGGAAACGAATTGTAAAAGGGACGTTTTTTGTTTTTTAAACGACGAGAAAAAAAGAAGGGTCCGTTATCTGCAACTGAATCCGAACGGAAACTACGCGAGCGTTTTCGCCAATCAGATTTCCAAAAAACTCGAAATATTGACGAAAGATTCCGAAACGATTCAATGCGGTCAGAGAGAATCCAAAAAGGAAATCTACGAATCTTTCCGTAAAGATCTTCAGTCGCTTCCGTATCGATACGGAAAAAAATATCATAATTTTCTAAAGATCATACAAAAAGAATGCCTTCCGTAGATTTGAGTTTTCGTAAGATCGATTTTCAAAACGAGAAATTTCTTTCTCCGGTTTGTGGTCCGATTCTGGTTTTGCACGGACTTTTCGGCTCTTCTAAAAACTGGTTGAGCGTCGGCAATTTCTTAAGTCGATACGCGGACGTGTATCTGATGGACCTCCGAAACCACGGAGATTCTCCGCACTCCTCCCAACATTCCCTCGCTTCCATGGTGGAAGATATGGAAACTTGGATCGCAAAACGGAAAATAGAAAAACCGGCGATCCTCGGACATTCCATGGGAGGGCTTGTGGCGATGGGTTTTGCATTAAAAAATCCGAATATTCCATCTTTATTATTCGTCGAGGACATCGCTCCCAAGGACTATCCGTTTGATTACGAGAGTGAACTCGCTTGTTTTCGTACCGACGTTTCCGGTTTTAAGTCCAGACAGGAAATCGACTCGGTTCTGACAAAAATTCTTCCCGATCCGTTTATCCGAAACTTTTTAGAGATGAATCTGGAACGTCTCGAAAACGGAGGTTACTATTGGAAACTCAACGTGGAAGGAATTGCGGGTTCTCCTAGGTTGTTGCAGGATTTTTTCAGCAAATACGAAAAAAGTCCGTATTCTGGAAAAACGTATTTTATCACGGGTCAAAACTCGAAATACTTTCAGAAGGAAGACATCGAGGTCGCTCGAATTTTTTTTCCCAATTCCAAGTTTTATGGAATCCCCGGCGGAGATCATTACATCCATTTCACCCAGGCTCCCGAGTTTCGAAAAATCGTAGAATCTATTTTTGAAAAGTCGGACGATTCTGAATTTGTAATAAACTGAATCCGAGCAAAAAACAGGTTCCGATTCCGAACGGAACGAGGAGGGTAAAACCGGAGCCCGTCCATTTTCCGAAAAGTAGAGTAAAAATCGGAGTGGTTCCGATCGCCAAAGAAGCGAAGGAATCTTTTAAATTCTGCATATAAGAAAAATATTTTATTCTTCCGCTCAAAAAAATCGCGACGATCGGACCGACCGTATAGGATGAGATCGACAAACCCAACTCCACGAGACCGGTTTTTCCGGTCGTTAAAAAAAGAGGAAGGAGGGAACTCAAAAGAAGAATCATTCCCCAGAATAAACTTAATGTCCCCGGGCCGAACTTTGAAATTCCCAAATCCACTTTGGTCGTTAAGGAAAGCGAATTGATCGAACTCGACAAAGTGGACATCGCCGAAGCCAAAATCGCCGCCAACAAAAACCCCGTGATCGGAGAAGGCACTTCCTCCAAAATAAACTTGGAAAACACCTTGTCCTTGTCGGGAAGGACGGAACCTTTATAATAAAAGTATAATAGAATTCCGATACTTAAGAACAACACAAATTGAAAGAAAACGAAAATTCCCGAGGAGATCATCGCCTTTTTGGCGTCCGATTCGGATTTACAAGCCAGTACTCTTTGCACGAACATCTGATCGACTCCGTGTGTTCCCAAAGTCAAAAGAATTCCTCCGAGAATCGCGGTCGGCAAAAAATACGCGGAAGAAAAATCACTCCATTCAAAAATCCTTAACTTGTTCGCCTGATTTGCATTTTGAATCAGACCGGAAACGTCGAAACCTCTTTCCAAAAGCAGATAACCCAAGTAAAAAAAAGCGAAAATCCCACCGAGGACGTAAATCAAAAATTGAATCGAATCTACCCAAACGACGGAACGAAATCCTCCTTGAACCGTGTACAAAATCGTAATACTCGAAATCAAAAGCAAACTCAGAATTTCAACATGCAACGTAGACGTTTCGAAAGAGACGTATTGTTTTAAAAATACTTCGAGTAAAATCGCCACCGGAATCGCGGACGCGTACATCCTCACTCCGTCTCCTAAAATCCGAGTGAGCTTAAAAAGAAAGGTGACCGTCTTTTGAGAAACTTTTCCGTAACGAATCCCCACCCATTCGTACACGGAAATAAAACCTGACTTGTAATACATGGGAATAAAAAGTTCGGCTACGATGATCCTTCCTAAAACAAATCCCAAACCGAGTCCGAGAAAAGTGAGATTGCCGGAATAACTGAGTCCCGGAACGTTCAGAAAGGTTAGAGTTGAAGTTTCGGTGGCTACGATCGAAAAACTCAGAGGAACCCAGGAAAGTTCTCTTCCGGCTAGAAAGTAGGAGGAAGAATCCTTGTCTTTTTTTCTAGACGTAAACCATCCTGAAAAAAGAACCAGGACCACGTATAAAAGTAAAACGATCCAATCTAAAAATGAAAAGTGCATAATCAGGCAGAGTTCACTCCTGTAAGACCCCGAAAACTCTTTTTCCTTTAACTGCCGTTTCTTAAAATTGAGGGATAGATTCGATTCACTCGCGCCAAGGAACGGTTCCTAAGAGGATGTTCGCATTTTGCAGTAGTTCCCACATTTTATAAAAATCGGTGAAAACGATTTCGTTTCCTCTCTGCAATCCATCGATTTGAAAATCCGGATTTCCGAAACCGAAAATCAAATGACGGTTTGATTCGGAGAGAAATCGTGGTCCTAACTTTTACGATCGTTTGCCGATCGTTTTCCATTTTTTATGCCTTCGATTCGACAGTATTCCATTTGTGTTCCCGGTACTTCGGCCAATTTGGGCCCCGGCTTTGATCTATTCGGCCTTGCGTTTAAAATTTATAACGATTTCCAATTTCAATTTCATCCGGGAGAAGAATTCAAAACTTCCGTGAAGGGGATGGAGATCCTTCCTTTCGGCCCGGACGAGGATTTCGTGATTTCTTCGTATCGTTCCTACTTTCGGAAATTTTTGCCCGGCAAAGAACCCGTTGCCTATTCTTTACTTATGGATTTAAAACTTCCGATGAAAGGCGGACTCGGTTCCAGCGCGAGCGCGGCCGTTGCCGGAGTTTGTGCCGCAAGATTTGCACATAAAAATTTTTATCCCAAAATTCCTCTTCCTAAAGAAAACGAATTTTTATTTCATCTCGGTCGGATCGAAGGACATCCGGACAATACGATTCCCGCTTATTTGGGCGGTTTTGTGTTTGCCTATTTCAACGGAGAACGTTTGGAGTATGTCAAAAAGAAATTTCCAAAGAGGGTGCGTTGTTTTTTGATCGTGCCTAACTTGGAAACTTCCACACATCAATCCAGAAAAATACTTCCGAGTTCTTATTCTACCGAAGACGTAATCTTCAACATGAGTCGTGTCGTTACGTGGATGGAATTTCTGGATTCGGGAAAAGTTTCTCTTTTGAAACTCGCGTTGGAAGATCGACTCCACACTCCGTATCGGATGCACTCCGAGTTCGAGTTGAATCCTCTTTTGATCGAAATAAGACGGAATTTAATCGGATATTCGCTTTCCGGAAGCGGACCTTCCGTCCTTTTATTTTCGGAGCGTAACAATGCGGTTCGAGTCGAAAAAATTCTCAAAGAAAAGATCGCCGAGTTTGTACAAAAAACTCATTTTAACTGTCAGATCCTTTCCTTAAAAGTGGAAGAGGGCGGAATTTTAGAGTCGTCAAAAGACATTCAGGTTTTATAAAATAACGTTACTTGAACTTCCTTTGAGATCGTCTCTTATTCCTCGGATTCTTCCTTTTCTTCCTTACCGAATGCGTAGAGTCTTTTTTTAATCGGAGTTTTGCGATTGAGTCCCGGATGAATTTTCGTGATCGTAAAAACGAATCGCATTCTTTCTCTTCCGAAGTTGTTGACGAAAAATTCGGAGGAAAGCCCGATCTCGAAATATTGAGTCATTCTTTCTTTGACTACCTTGTCCGAAATCCGAAAATCCGCGCTTTTGCCGATCACCTCGTAACTATCCAGTTTTTCCGCGGATTCCATTTTGGAGAACGTAGGCATTCCCGGAGGTTTGAACAATACGGGAGAATTTCGTAATATTTGAATTTCGTAATCTTCCGAGTCTTTCGCTTTTTTAAGATTGAATATCAGATGATTGTCGGAGATTGCGTTGCAATACGTTCGAATATTTCCGGAAGTTTGTCCCACGCTGAATCGGATATTTCTCTGACTTTCGGAAACCACGAGTAAAAATCTATCGCCTTCTTCGGGTGGAGTTCCGATTCCGGCGCTTCCTTTTTTGATCGCCGGATAAATGACTTCTCTGAAAAATAGAAAGATTAGACCGGTAAACGCCGCCAAACCCGCGAAGATCAAAAAAACGTCCAGACCGACCGTATAAATAAGACCGAGAGTAAAAAACAAACTTCCTCTCTATCGTATTACATCGATTTTGTGATCGACGGCGTTTTCGCTCATTCTGGAACGTACCATCATGGAAAGAAGATTTTTCATTTGTTCGGGACTGATGACTTGATTCATTCTTTCTTCAAAGGACACGGGGGAAGGTTTCATGACAAGTTTTTCCGGTTTGATTTCATTTTCGGGTTTTGTTTTCGATTCTGAAATTTTTACGTCCTTTTCTTGGCGGTTGGTCCCTGTTGATATCGGTTCCGCTTCTTTACGGAACTGAAGCCACGAAAAAGGTTGGATCGTAAATCCTGTTACATTCATAAATCCAAACCTCCTTTGAAATACGAATCGGATCGTTTTGATCCGAAAGTTTCTCTATTAAAACTATCGGTAATAGAGGATTCACTTTAGTTTTTTTTCGAATTTTTTTACTCCTCAAGAGATATTTTTCACCGGAACTTTTAAACCGGGATCCAAAAAGGGCGGAAAAGAGAGTCTGAATTTATCGTTTGCCAGTCTACCTCGGATTTCTAAATTGGCAGTAGGGAAACTTAAGTTGCCGTTTTTCTAACCTTCGGAGGAAATATTTCCATGCAAGACATAATCGAAAAATTAAAAGCAAAGGAATCCAGGCCGTTACTCGTACTCTCGGCCGTCTTTTTGATCTATATCGCTTTTACGATCCTTCCGCTCGTTTCCTATTTTTCTCCGGAAGGAGTCGTTCAAATCAACGGTAAAAATTATACCATCAAAGACGTTGAAAAGGACAATCCTCGGGTGGCTCGTAAATTTTATGCGGAAACGAACGATCGTCTGTATCGTGTTCTCTCCGAATTCGCGAGTAAAAAGGTGGTCTCGCTCGCCGCAAAGGAGCGTAACGTTTCCGAAAAAGAACTCTTAGAGCCCGTAGGTTCCGCTCCGAGTGTCGAAGAAATGCGCGCCATCTACGATCAATACAAAAATTCACCGGCTCTTAAGGGAAAGTCTTTCGATCAGGTTAAGTCCGAAATCGAAAATCATCTCGTTGCCCAAAAAAAAGAGGAAGCGAGAAATTCCCTCTTCGGCCAACTTCGAAATCAATACAATATTTCCGTAAAGGTCAAAGAACTTCCTCCTCTCAGAGACGATACGATTCTCGCAGGAAACAATCCTTCCGTCGGACCTGAAAAAGCAAAAGTTACCATTATCGAATTCTCCGATTTTGAATGTCCTTTTTGCAAAAGAAGTCAGGATGTAAACATTCAGTTGAGAGCAAAATACAAAGATCAAATTCGTTGGGTGTTTAGAGACTATCCCCTTTCTTTTCACCCGAACGCTATGTTCGCTCATATTGCCGCAAACTGCTCGGCTCCTCAGGGAAAATACTGGGAATTCTTCAAAGTGCTTTTTGATAATTCCGGCAATCTTCCAAAGGAAAGAGTATTGGATTTAGCAAGAGGTGCGGGTCTGGATATGAAAACGTTCAGCCAGTGTGTGAACGATTCCGAGGTTCGTAAAGAAGTGGAAGCGGATATGGCCGAAGGTGAGAAATACGGAGTCAGCGGAACCCCCGCTTTTTTTATCAATGGGATTATGGTAGAAGGTGCGCAACCGTTGGAAGCGTTTACAAAAGTGATCGATCAGGAACTTAAAAATTAAAATCAGAAAAATAGGAGTCAGCCAAATATGAGTAAGACGGTGAAAGTCGCTGTTACAGGCGCCGCTGGGCAAATTGGGTATTCGCTACTTTTTAGAATTGCTTCCGGACAAATGTTCGGCGCCGATACTGCGGTGGAAATTCAAATGCTTGAATTGGAAGCTGCGATTCCTGCTGCAAAGGGTGTAATCATGGAATTGGAGGACTGCGCGTTTCCACTTCTTCAAAAAGTGACCGTTTCTTCCGATTTAGACGCCGCTTTTAAGGATATCAACTGGGCGCTGTTAGTCGGTTCCGTTCCTAGAAAAGCGGGAATGGAAAGAGGCGATCTTCTCAAAATCAACGGAGGAATTTTCGTAAATCAGGGAAAGGCGATCGAAAAGAACGCGGCTTCCGATGTGAGAATTCTCGTGGTTGGTAACCCTTGTAATACCAATTGTCTGATTGCAATGAACAACGCAAAAGGAATTCCCGGAGATCGTTGGTTTGCGATGACTAAATTGGATGAAAACAGAGCCAAGTCGCAACTCGCTTCCAAGGCGGGTGTTCCCGTAAAAGAAGTCACTCATTTGGGGATTTGGGGAAACCATTCCTCCACACAATATCCCGATTTTTACAACGCAAAGATTTCCGGAAAACCGGTAACCGACGTAATCTCCGATCACGATTGGTTGAAGGGAGATTTCATTAAAAACGTTCAACAAAGAGGAGCCGAAATCATCAAAGCAAGGGGAGCTTCTTCTGCGGCGAGCGCGGCAAACGGAGTTGTGGACACGGTTCGTGGAATCCTTACTCCGACCGCATCCGGGGATACCTTTTCTGCAGCGATCGTTTCCGACGGATCTTACGGAGCTGAAAAAGGATTGATCTTCGGATTCCCTTTGAAGTCGGATGGAAAGAAAGTGGAAATCATCCAAGGACTTCCATTGAACGACTTTGCAAAAGAAAAATTCAAGATCACTCACGACGAACTCATTTCCGAAAGAAACGAAGTAAAGGAAATGCTTTAGAATTCGAAAGAGAGGTTTTTTGAACCTGAACCAGTCTACGTTTTTTCAGAAAACCTCTTTCGTTTTGGAATCCTTGAAAAAGGATTTCCTTTTTAGATCCCTGGAAGTTCCTTCCGGGGTCGATTTATCTTCTAACGATTATCTCGCGCTTACTCGCCATCCAAAACTCATCCAAAGTCTGAAAGAAGGTCTGGATCTTTACGGAGCCGGTTCTGGCGCCTCTCGTTTGGTAAGTGGACACAGGGATTCTTTTGAAACCGCGGAACGAGCCTGTTCTGCATGGATCGGAACACAAACCTCTCTTTGGGTTGCGAACGGTTACACGGCCAATCTGGGACTTATCTCTTGTATCGCAAACGCAAAGTCGGAAATCTTTATCGACCGGCTCAATCACGCTTCGATTCTGGACGGAGTTCGTCTCTCGGGCGCCGAGAAAACATATTATAAACATCTAAACTTAAATCATCTCGAAGAACTTCTTCAAAAGTCCAAAAAAAAAGAAAAGGTCGTCGTTTCCGAAACCGTATTCAGTATGGACGGAGATCTTGCGCCGATTTCAGATCTTCTCTATCTCAAAAATAAATACGATGCGGTTTTGATTTTGGACGATGCTCATGGGATCGGTGTTTTTGGATCGAAGGGAGAAGGGAGAGTTGCTCAGATTTTAGGTCCCGAAAAAATAGGAGAAGTGGACTTTATCACTTATACAAGTGGAAAGGCTTTAGGTCTGGAAGGGGCTTGGATCGGAACTTCTCAAACCGGAAAAGAGTTTCTAATCAACAAGATGAGAACCTTTATTTATTCCACAGCGCCTATGCCCGCGATCGCGTACGCCGTTCCGACCTCGATTTCGATCGTAAAATCGATGGAAACCGAAAGGGAAAATCTTTTAAAACGAGCGGATTATTTTCGTACTTCGCTGGAAACCAAAAATTATCCGAAAACCGGTTCCGAATCGCAGATTGTACCGGTCTTGTTTCCGTCCGAAAAAACTGTATTGGAAACTGCAGAGACTTGTAGAAATAACGGGCTTCACGTCAAAGCGATCCGTCCTCCGACTGTGAACGTTCCCAGACTTCGAATCAGCATTCATTCCGATACGGCGGAATCTGCATTAGAGAAATTGATTTCTCTTTTACCGGAGTTTTGATGGCGGTATTCATCGGAGCCACCGGAACGGATGTGGGCAAAACACTTTTCAGTTCTCTCGTTTTGGGAAAATACGGAAAGTCCTTGGGACT
Organism: Leptospira weilii serovar Ranarum str. ICFT; assembly: GCF_000332415.1. Lineage (GTDB taxonomy): Bacteria > Spirochaetota > Leptospiria > Leptospirales > Leptospiraceae > Leptospira > Leptospira weilii_A. The sequence goes on along the minus strand of NZ_AOHC02000035.1, from coordinate 16,776 downwards.
CAAGTATTTCAAACCCGTTCAAACCGGGCACGATAGCGATCGTGTTACCATGATGAACCTCACCGGTCTTCACGAAAGTTACTTTCTGAAAAACTACTATTCCCTGGCCTTTGCCGGATCTCCTCACTATTCGTCGGAGTTGGAGGGGGTGGAAATCGATTCGGACGAACTGTCCAGGCATCTTTATAGCATTCGAGACGAAAAAATCATCGTGGAAGGAGCGGGCGGACTTCTCGTTCCCTTGACTCGCAGGACTCTCACATTGGAAGTGATTCGTCAGTCGGAGATTCCTCTGATTTTGGTCGCCCCCGTTTCTTTGGGTGCGATCAATCAAACTCTTCTTTCGATAGAAGCGATCCGAAATCGGAATATCGATCTGAAAGGAATTTATTTTATGGGTATTCCCGATAAAACTACGAAAGATAATATTCGAACGATCACGGAATTGAGCGGGACGGTTTCCCTTGGAAATTTCTTTTTGAATTCGAAAGAAAAGATGAGCCGGGAACGTTTTCAAAATGAATGTCTTCTTCAATTCGATTCTGAAGAATGCGTAAAAAAAATACTCCTATGATTTGGTATCCGTTCACTCCACAGTTCGAACCCGATTTTCCCTTAAGGATAAAAAGGGCCAAGGGAGAATTTTTGTATGACGAGCGGGGAGATTCCTATATAGACGCGATCTCTTCTTGGTGGGTGAGTATTCACGGACACAACCATCCCAAAATCATTCAAGCCGTTAAGGATCAGTTGGATCGACTCGACCACGTTTTGTTGGCGGGTTTTACACACGACCCGGCGGAAAAACTCGCGAGTGAACTCTTAAAAATTACGGACGGTTTGTTTCATTGGGTTCTCTATTCCGATAACGGATCTACGGCTGTGGAAATCATGATCAAACTCGCCTATCAGTATTTTCAAAATACGGGAGAAAACGATCGAAGAATATTCATAAAATTGAATGCTTCTTACCACGGAGATACGATAGGCGCCATGAGCGTGGGAGGAAATTCCGTTTTCAACCGGGTATTTCAAGGACTGATGTTTCCGACGGAAGAATTTGTAAGTCCTAACTGTAGTTTTTGTCCTGTGGGAAAAAAACCCGATTCTTGCAACGTGGAATGCGTGGACCCCATCGAAGAGTTTTTTCAAAAAAATCGCCAAACCGTCGCCGGAATCGTGATCGAACCTTTGATCTTAGGTTCGGGAGGAATGATCTTTTATAAGGAAGAAGTTCTTCAAAAACTCGAAACCGTCGCTAAAAAATACGGAGCCTTACTTTTAGTGGACGAGGTTTTTACGGGATTCGGAAGAACCGGTTCCCTCTTTGCGTATCAAAAGGCAGGGATTAAACCGGATCTGGTTGCGATGGCAAAGGGGTTGAGCGCGGGTGCGGCTGCGATCGCTGTGACTTTGGCGACGGATCAAATTCATTCCGCGTTTGTGACCCCCGAACCGGAAAAAGGATTTTATCACGGACATACGATGACCGGAAATCCGATCGCTTGTTCGGCGGCTCTTGCTTCCATAGAACTTTTTTTTGCGGAGAATCGTCTGCATCAAATCGCAGGATTGGAATCCAAACTCAAGGTCGGTTTAAAAAAAATAGAGGGAGAATTTCCGAAAGCGGTTCGGGACTGCCGAGTTTTAGGAGCCGTCGGCGTTTTGGAATTGGAAGTAGGAAACGAAAGCGGTTATAATTATCCGGGAAACAAAATTCTCAAGAAGAAATTTTTGGAAAAGAAAGTGTTACTTCGTCCTTTAGGAAACGTGATTTACCTGACTCCCCCGTACAATATTCAGGACTCATCTTTGGAAAAAGTGTTCCAGGCGATTCGGGAAACACTCTCGGAAATTTCCTTTGGGAATTAGACTTTTCAAGAAAACTCCCTCGCTTGAATCTGTCTGAAGCATGTCCACAACACTCAAAGCTGCCGAAAAAATATTTTCCGAAATTCCAAGCGTAATCACCAAAGAAGAAGGTCTGGAAATTCTAAGCGGTTCCGTTCCGTTGACGACTTGTTTGGACAAGGCGTTTCAAGAAAGAAGTCGATACTTCTACGATAAGGTTAGAATTCATATCTTGGATAATATCAAAAACGGCTATTGCCCGGAAGACTGCGGTTATTGCGCTCAAAGGAAAAACGCAAACTCCGGAGTCAGGGAATACCCGATGAAGTCCGAAGCGGAGATTTATGAGGAGGCGGTTCTGGCGAAAAAAAACGGAGCTTACCGTTTTTGTATGGTGACCTCCGGAACGGGACCAAATCGGCCGACCACCGAAAAACTGGCTTCTACGATTCGACGGATCACGGACGAACTCGGTATGAAGGTTTGTTTGTCCGCCGGGCTTTTGGACGAGGAAAAGGCTCAACTTTTAAAAGGCGCGGGTTTGGATCGTTACAATCATAACCTCAACACTTCCGAAAACCATTATTCGGAAATCTGCGACACTCATACGTATGCGCAAAGGACGGAAACTCTTTCATCCGTTTCTAAGGCGGGAATCGGAATGTGCAGCGGCGTCATCGTAGGAATGGGAGAAACTCTTCGAGACGTAGTGGATGTCGCTTTTGAACTCAAGTCCTTTCGAGTCATTTCGATTCCGGTGAACTTTTTTATTCCCGTCAAAGGACACGCGATCAAAAATCCGAGCGTTTTAACTCCGGAACTCTGTGTGAGAATTCTATGTCTTTTTCGTTTGGTGAATCCGGATTCGGAGATTCGAATCGCAGCGGGGAGAGAAGGGCATCTCAGAAGCCTTTCCGCAACGGCCTTGTTTGCGGCCAATTCAATATTCTCCTCCGGCTACTTGAATGTAAAGGGTTCTGAGATCGCCGAGACGGTTGCGATGATTCGGGACGCCGGCTTTGTCCCCGAACTCGCGGATGGCGGAGTTCTTCCGGAGGATTCCGAGACGGAAGGATTTTATTCGGAAAAAAATTTCCCGGAACTCTATAAATTTAAGAAATCCTAAAGGTTAAAACGAAGGTTAAACCTTCAAAAAAAGCTGGTTTTGGTATTTTTTAAGCTTTCCCGACAACTTTTTTTTATTAAATTGAGTCTGAGAACAATGTAGATTGTTACACGCCGATTTGCGTTACGAATGTTCGGATCGGAGTTTAAAAAAACGGAGTTCGGTTTAAAAACGGAACTTCGGCAAAAAAGCGAAAAGTTCGATTTTCAAACATCAGTTACGTTATGTGTCTTGTTTTTGGATTTTGAAGTAAAAAAATTTGAAAAACAATTTGGAAATGTCGGAGCGAGAATGTTTTTTTTCGAGTCTGAAAAAGAGTCGTTCGTTTTTTTAGAATCGATTGAAAGCCTGAATTGATCTAAAAATCTGACATTACTGGAGTTTAATGGATGAAATATAAAATAGAAATCAATAAGCTAAAAAACGGTTATATAGAAGCTAAACTGATCGATACTGCCTCCAACAATCCGATCGAGTTCAGAATCTGCGATTCGGAGGATTATCTGCAAGCTCAGATCGCGGATTGGCACAAACGTTTTCATATGAAAGAACCGCAGGAGCAGTAGTAGATCTTTGGCAAAGTATCTTTCTATTGTTTCTTTGCTTTTTCTTTTTATCTCCTGTTCCTCCCTGCTTAAAAAATCGTATATAGATGATTATTCAAGCCCCGACTTCGAATGCTGGTCCGGGGCCGGGTACCGTTCCGCTGAAACTTTCGAGTTATACAGATCCGCCTGGTCCAAGGTACGAAATCTTTATAGAGATGAAAATCGGAGAATCCAATCCGCAAATATCGTCTTCACAGGGAATTCACTGATTCATTTGTTTCCGAAAGAACTTATGACGAAAGAATTTCCAGGTGCGGTCAACCGAGGAATCGGCGGGGATATAACGGAACTACTTCTGGAAAGATTGGATGAGGATGTGGTTTCTTTAAATCCAAAGGCGATCGTTTTGGAAATCGGGGGAAACGATCTCATTCAGGGAAAATGTCTCCATCGGATTGAAAACAATTTGGTCAAAATTTTGGACAAACTTACTCAATCCCTTCCCAATACAAAAATAGTGATTCTGGGAGTTCCTCCCGTTCGAACTCAGAATTTGAATAGGGTTTCTCCGGTGCTCAATCTGGCTTGGATCTCAATCATTCAGTCTTATAAAAACGTCGTTTTTTTGGACAACTGGCAATGGCTTAGAGAAAAGGATAGGCCGATTCTTCGTCAGGAATTCTGGCTTGAAAAAGATAAAATCCATTTGAATGACAACGCCTATAAGGTCTGGGTCGAAAAATTAAAACCGATTCTTTTACCTTATCTTTAAAGGTCCCGTGCTTTTAATTCTCACCGACAATCCCGAAGAGATTCGAAAAGAAATCCTGTTAGGAGTGGGAGATTTTGGATCGCTCAAACCGGAGGAGGTCTTTCTGCTTTCCTCGGCTCCGATCCGCACCCGAGGATTCTGGAGTTGTATCGAATGGAAGATTTCGAAAAAGTTGGATCGTCTTGAACTGATTCAAATCAGAGAAATATTTGCAAAAAAAAATGCGGACCTTCTGCAAGTGGAGAAATTACTTGATCCGAACAAAAAGAGTTTTTTCGCTTTTGATATGGATTCCACTTTGATCCGGCAAGAAGTTATAGACGAATTGGCGGGACTTGCCGGAGTTTATGAGGAAGTCGCTTCCGTCACCAAAGAAGCGATGGAAGGAAATCTGGACTTTCAAGAAGCTCTCAAAAAAAGATGCGCTCATTTAAAAGGACTTTCTACTTCTATTTTTACGGAACTCTATCCGAAACTGGAGCTGAATCAAGGAGTCGAAAAACTTTTGCGGGGATTGAAGGAAAGGAATAGTAAAACCGCCGTTTTTTCCGGAGGTTTTACGGACATTCTGGAAATTTTCCAAAAAGAGTACGGGATAGACGAGATTCACGCGAATCTTTTAGAAAGAGACAACGGACAACTTTCGGGAAACGTAGTCGGAGACATTGTTGATAAAAATAAGAAACTCGAATATTTGAAAAAAATTCGTGATCGGGAAGGTGTTCATCCTTCTCAAGTGGTTGCCGTCGGCGACGGCGCGAACGATTCTCTAATGTTAAACGAAGCGGGGATCGGAATCGGATTTCACGCAAAAGAAGGTCTGAAAAAGCTCATCGTCAATTGGGTGGACTTTGCCCCGATGGACGTTCTCTTATTTTTATTTTCTTAATTTTTTTTGAAAATCTTCCAAAGCCTTTAAAGCTTCGATCGGCGTCATTTCTTCCAATTTCAATTTTAGAATCGATTCTTCCGTTTCCGAGCGAAGGTTCTTTGGTTCCGATTCGGAAAAGAGAGAAGGTTGTGCTTCTTGAATTCGAATCTCTTTCTTTTTGGATTCCAGATCGGTCAGGAGTTCTGCGGCCCTTTTTACGATCGGCTCCGGAACTCCCGCGATCTTGGCTACATAAATCCCGAAGGATTTTTTTGCCTTACCGATTTTCACCTTCCGTAAGAATAGGACCTTGTCCTCTTTTTCAAGCGTTTCGAGATAAAGATTGAAAATTCCGTTCAGACGAGAAAGCTCCGTCAACTCGTGATAGTGTGTCGCAAAGATGGTCTTTGGTCGTACGGGCAAAGAAGAAAGATATTCCAGAATCGCCCAGGCGATGCTCATTCCGTCGTAAGTAGAAGTTCCTCTTCCCACTTCGTCGAACAGAATCAAAGAATCTTCGGTATAGTGATTCAGAATATTCGCTGTTTCTTTCATCTCGACGTAGAATGTGGACTCTCCCGCCGTGAGGTTGTCTCCCGCGCCGATTCGAGTGAATAGTTTATCCACGATCGGAAGTCTCGCCGACTTTGCGGGTACAAAGGCTCCCATCTGAAAAAGAATCTGATTGAGTGCGATTTGTCGCATGAACGTGGACTTACCGGCCATGTTGGGCCCCGTTAAAACGGCAATGGCCTTGTCCTGCGTATCCAAATAGACGGAGTTCGGAATAAATTCCTGACCGGGAGGAAGAGTCGCTTCTACCACCGGATGCCTGGAATCTCCCAGATCCAGAGAACGATCTTCGGAAAGTTGGGGGCGAATCCAGCCGAACTTGTCCTTGGCAGTTAAGACGGAAATCTGAAAATCCAGATCCCCGATCTCTTCCGAAAAGGAAAGTAAAGCCGAAGAATATTTCAAAACTTCTTCCACCATTCGATTGAATTCGGTTCTTTCGATTTCTTGAATGATTTCGTCCGCTTCCAGAATGGTTCGTTCGATCTCCTCCAACTTAGGAGTTGTAAACCGTTCGCTTCCGACGAGGGTTTGTTTTTTGAGATAATCTTTCGGAGCCTGTTCCGCTTGAACCCTGGAAATTTCGATAAAGTATCCGACGATTTTATTATAACGAATCTTTAATGTGTTTAATCCGGCTCTTTTTTTCTCTTCCGTCTCGAGTTCTAAAATCCAGTCCTTTCCTTTGAATCCGGCCTCTCTGGCCTTATCTAACTTTGCGGAGAATCCGGTTTTTAAAAAAGGACCGTTTCCTAAAATTACCGGGAGGTCTTCGTTCGGATAAAGACGTTCTTCGATGAAATTGGAGAGAGTTTTTAATTCTTCCGATGGAATCAAAAACGGATAGGAAAGCGCTTCCAATTCTTTTTTAAGTTTGATTCCGGTGGAAATCGAATTTAAGATCGAACGAAAATCTCTCGGATAGGCGTGATTTCCACGAAAACGTGTGAGGATTCTTTCCAAGTCCGCGACGTCCCGGAGCGCGCTTACGAACGGCGAGAGAATTGTTTTTAAAAGAATGTCCTGTTTTTCCCAGCGAGAATACAAAATCAACGGATCACATTCAGGAAATAGAATCCTTTGTTTGAGAAGTCTTTTGCCTTTTGAAGTATTGCAAAAATTGAATATAGAATAAAGTGTGTGATTCTTTTCCTTTTCGTTCTCTACGAGTTCCAGGTTGAGAATCGTTTCCCGATCCATTTCCAAAAACTTTCCGGAGCTTAAAATTCGGGGTTCCCTCAAAACGAGTCTGTTGTCCCGGTACGTTTCGCGTATGTATTCGTTCAAATATTGAGAAAGAATCCGGAACGGATCCTTATCCGAAGTTTCTTTCTGGTCTTTTAAAGCCGTGAATTCTCGATTTTTAAAATATTCCAAATCTTTAAAGAATGAAATCTCCGATTTAGGAACGCAGATTTCGGAAGGTTTAAATTTTTCCAGTTCCGTGATCAGTCTTTCAAGTCCGGTGATCGACGCGGAAGAATGGAACACCTCGCCGGTCGAGAAGTCGGCCATCGCGAAGTAGATCAGACTTTTTTTTAGATGGAGAACGGCGAGGTAGTTGTTTTGAAAACCGGAAAGGAGATTTTCCTCGATCACGGTTCCGGGTGTGATGATTCGAACCACGTCTCTTGTCATGAGTTTGGAACCGGGCTCCGCCGATTTGGATTGTTCACAGATTGCGATCTTTTTTCCCGCATTCAAAAGTCGGGAGATATAGTTGTCCTTGGAATGATAGGGAATCCCGCACATCGGAACCGCATTTTGTCTTTTGGTGAGCGCGATGTCCAGAATGGAAGAGGCTACTTTAGCGTCCTCTAAGAACATTTCATAAAAATCGCCCATTCGAAAAAATAGAATCGTATCCGGAAAATCCTTTTTGATCGCGAGGAATTGTTTCATCATCGGCGTGTTGAGCGCTTCCGCGAGATCGCTCCAGTATTCGGCGGATGTTCCCGTAGTTTCCAAACTCATAAGGCAGACTTTGTATTCCGGATAAATTGAATTACTTTTTGTGCGTCTTTAATTCCGGGAGAGGATTCGACTCCGCTCGCGACGTCGACTCCAAAGGGTCTTACGGTTTGAATCGCATTGGCGACGTTAGTCGGGTTTAAACCGCCGGCTAAAAAAAACTTTCTTTCGATTTCGGAAATGAATTCCCAGTTGAAAGTTTCCCCCGTGCCTCCGCCCGCTCCTTTGGAATAACTGTCCAAGATCAAAAATTCCCCCGGAATGTCTTTTAGATTTTCGTTATATACCGGAACTTGCACTCGATACGAGCAAATCTGGCGTTTACCGAGTAGCGCTTCCCGATCTACGGAAACAAGTTCCGGATCGTCCCAAACCCATTGAACGAGATCGTGATCTAAGGCGGAAACGACGGATTCAATTTCTTCGGGAGGATTTTGATAGAATAACAATACGATTTCGGGGGAATTCTTTTGCGCTCTGTAGTATTCTACGATTTTTTGAGCGTCGGCAAACGAGATTTTTCTCGGACTGGAAGCCGCAAAATTCAAACCGATATAATCGGCGCCTGCTTCCTTGCAGATTTTTGCGATTTCTAAGTCTCGAATTCCGCAGATCTTAACCTTTGTTTTTTCGGAAGAATTCGTTTTCATGAGGGAAGTTTTTCCAGTCTTTAGGGAGGGTTTTTTTAGATCACGTACTTTAAAGTGAGCTCGATAGAACCAATGGGAAGCGACCGATTTTCTTTAACACTGGTCAATTTCAACGCGGAATGTATTTTCGGATTTCATGGCCTTGTTTCATTCGTTTCCGATTTCCAAAGGTAAAAAAATCAAGATTCTCATCGCGGGAAAAAACGAACTTCCTTCCGCATCCTTGGACGTCCATACTCAGAGAAAGGAAATTTCTAGACTTACCGGAATAACCGAATCGAAAGTTTATATTTTAAATCAGATTCACGGAGAAGGGATTGTCGATCTTTCCAAGATGAAATCTTTTTCTTTTCCGGAAGGAGACGCCTTTTTCGGAGAAGAGTCCGGTAAAATTCTCTGTATCAAAACTGCGGATTGTATGCCTTTATTTTTTTGGTCTCTAAGAGATTCCGAGTTTGTAGCGATCCATTCCGGTTGGAAAGGAACGTTAGCCGGAATTACAGAAAAAACTTTAAAACTCGCTTTTTCCGAATCCGTTTTACGAAGCGGTTCTCTTTTGGGTTATCTAGGACCCTGTGCGAGCGGACGTAGATACGAAGTCGGAGAAGACGTCGCGTCGGCTTTTCGAGAAGAATTTCCGGATTGTCTGAAACAAAATGATACCGGTAAAACCTTACTCGATCTAGAATCCTTTTTAAAATACCGTTTGGAAAAAAATGGAATTCAGGTGTTGTTCCGATCGGCAGGGATCTGCACGTTGGAAGAGAATTCAGATTTCTTCAGCCATCGTAAAAATGAAGTCGGAAGAAATCTGAATCTGATTTGGAAAGAGGATTAAACCTTAGGAATTTTTTTCATCGCTGCATTGATCTTTTCCAATACCTTCTCGCGTTTTACCGGTTTTGGAACGTAATCCATCGCGCCTTCGTCGATCAGATTTTTTAAAACCGCCGGAGTATTTTCTTCGGAAACGATTACGATTCTAGGAAGTACTCCTCTATCCTTGATTTCAAAGAAGGTCGCATATCCGTCCATCACCGGGAGATTGAGATCGAGTGTGATCAAATCTACGAGCCTATGTTGATCATAGAGTTGTACGAGTTCCTTTCCGTTTTCCGCAAACCCGATCACTTGATAACCTTCCGATTCCAAAATCTGTGCCAGTTGTTTGGCTTGAAATCTAGAGTTTTCGGCGATCAATACTTGATACGGTCTTCCGTTAGGAGCTACACCTGCTTTCATTTTTTTTTACCTCTTTTTAGAGAAAGGATTCGATTAACTGACCGATTTCTTTGGTTCCGACTACAGTCGATCCCGCTTCCGCGATGTCTCTGGTTCTTTTCCCGGAGGCGATCGTTTTTCGAACTGCGGTTTCTATCTTGGTCGCTTCTTCTTCCATAGAGAACGAATAACGCAATAACAACGCGGCGCTCAGAACTTGCGCGATCGGATTGGCAATACCTTTTCCGGCTATGTCCGGAGCGGAACCGCCGGAAGGTTCGTACAAACCGAATCCGGATTCGGAAAGGGATGCCGAGGGAAGCATTCCGATCGAACCGGTAATGATCGAGGCCTCGTCGGAAAGGATATCTCCGAACATATTTTCGCAAAGAATCACGTCGAATTGTTTCGGATTTACGATGAGTTGCATCGCCGCGTTGTCCACATAAAGATGATTCAATTGGACGTCTGAAAATTCTTTCTTATGCAGATCGATTACAACTTCCTTCCAAAAAACGGAAGTCGTCAAGACGTTTGCCTTGTCGATGCTTGTCACTTTATTATTTCTTTTTCTCGCCGCCTGAAATGCGACCCTGGTAATCCTTTCGATTTCCCTTCTCGAATACTTCATCGTGTCGTACGCGAATTCTTCCGGACCTGATCCTTCTCTACCTTTGGGTTGTCCGAAGTAGATCCCTCCGGTCAATTCCCTTAAAATCAAAATGTCCAATCCGTCTCCGATGATGTCCGAACGCACCGGAGAAGCGTTTTTCAACTCGGGATAAATGATTGCCGGTCTGAGGTTTGCAAATAAATCGAAATGTTTTCTTAAGGGTAGAAGCGCTCCCCGTTCCGGTTGTTTTTCCGGTGGTAGGTTTTCCCATTTAGGTCCGCCTACACTTCCGAAAAGAATCGCGGAGGAATCTTCGCAGAGTTTTAGAGTTTCCGGCGGAAGGGGATGTCCGGTTTTATCGATCGCGATTCCACCCACGAGTCCTTCCTTAAATTGAAACTCGGAAGATTTTTTACCGAGAGCCTTTTTCAAAACGGAGAGGGCTACCTCCATGACTTCCGGGCCGATTCCGTCTCCGGAAAGTACTGCTACGTTTTTCATTCTTTTTTGGATCCTTTTAGTTTTGTTTGAGTACGGATTCTAAGATATCCAGACCTTGATTTAAAAAGTCCGTCGAGATCGTAAGCGGAGGCATAACGCGAATCACGTTATCCGCCGTTGCGTTGACCACGAGCCCCGCCGCCAAACAAGTTTCAACGATCGGTCTGGAAGGAATTTTCAACTCCACTCCGATATGAAGTCCTTTTCCTCTGACTTCGGAGATCACGGGATATTTCTCTTTCATCTCTCTCAGTCTTGTGAACGCGATATCCGAACAAACGTTTACGTTGTTCAGGATTTCTCTTGTCTGAATGATTCGGATTGTCTCATACGCGATCGCCGCGGCGAGGTGGTTTCCTCCGAACGTGGAGCCGTGAGATCCTTGTGTAAAAAGGTCCTGATATTTTTCCGCAACTATCAAAGCGCCGATCGGAAAACCCGAACCGAGTCCTTTTGCCAGGGCCATCGCGTCCGGACTGAAACTCATCGTTTCAAAGGCGAATAACGTTCCCGTTCTTCCCATTCCGGTTTGGATTTCGTCGAAGATCAGGAGCGCTTCGTTTTCCAAGGTCAATTCTCTGGAAAGAGTGAGAAAGCTGTTCGACAAAGGAATGATTCCACTTTCGCCTAAGATCGGTTCTTCGATCAGTGCGACGATTTTTCCCTGATATCTTTCAAACGCGGATACGAGAGCTTCGTCGTTGTTCGGTTCTATGAACTCGATTCCTTTGAGAAGTTCTCCGTAGCCCTTTCTGATTTTTTCCTGACCCGTAAGGCTCATTCCGGAAACCGATCTTCCGTGAAAACTTTTCTCCAAGGAAAGAATGATCGGATCTTCGATGTTTCTAAAATCCGCGTATTTTCTGGCGAGTTTAAACGCGCCTTCGATCGCTTCGGTTCCGGAGTTGGTTAAAAACACCTTTCCCGGAAAAGAATTTAAGATGAGAAGTTCCGCAAGTTTTGCCGCTTCTTCGGAGTAGAATAGATTGGAAGTGTGAAAGAGTTTGTCCGCTTGAGAACGAACCACTTCTATGATATCCGGGTCCGCGTGCCCTAGGTTTGTGACCGCGACTCCGCAGTGAAAATCGATGTATTGTTTATTATCAAAATCGAATAGAAGTTCGTTGACCCCGTAACGAAACGCGACGTCGTATTTGGAATACGTATTGAGAAGATAGTGATCCGCCAATTCTTTTGTGTGTTGAAAAAGTTCCTTTTGGATTTCCGTGTCGTTCATGAGAGTCCTGCCATTTGTAAAAATATTTCTTCGGAGTTTTTGATTTCGGAGAGAAGATCTTCGGTAAGATTTCGAATTTCTTCCTTAGATTTCGGAGCCTTTAAACTCTGAAAGGAAGAATAGATTTTGATCTTAGGTTCCGTGCCGGAAGGTCGGATCGTGAGTTTTGCGTTTCCTTCCAGAATCACTTGAATTACGTCCGAGGACGGACAACCCGCAAACGCGGACTTAGACGCGGTCCCTTTTGCGATCCCGGTTTTGTAGTCGAGAATCCCGATGATTTTTCTCCGATGGATTTGTTTTCCTAAAAGATCCGCGGTTCTTAAGGACTCCAAGGATTTTCGGATCTTTTCTTTTCCAGCGCTTCCCTCCAAGGTAAGAGATTTGAGACTTTCTTGAAACAAGCCGTATTTGAGATAGATCTCGTCCATGTAATTTAAGAGATCTTTTTTTTCGGTGAGAATTTCGAGTAAGAGCAACGCGGAAGAAAGGGAATCCTTATCTCTTACAAAAGAAACGGGAAGATAACCGAAGGATTCTTCTCCGCCGAACAAAAAGAAATCGGTTTTGCTTTTATCGATTTTTGCCATCACTTGCGCGATGAACTTAAATCCTGTAAGAACGTTCTTATACTTTACTTTATTTTTTTTAGCGATGATTTCTTGAAGATCCGTGGTTACGATCGTTTTGATCAAAACCGCCTTTTTCTTTTTTTTACCCGAAGTATAGGACTCGCAGAGATAAGCCGCCATGATGGAACCGATTTGATTTCCGTTTAATAAAACGTAGTTGCCGTTTCCGTTCTTGACTCCGATTCCGAGTCGGTCCGCGTCCGGATCGGTGGCGATAAAAGCGTGAGCCCCTTTGGCGATCGCAAATTTTTTGGAAAGTTCCATGGCCTCCGGTTCTTCCGGGTTCGGAAACTTGACGGTTGGAAATTCTCCGTCCGGATCTTTTTGTTCCGGAACTAAGAATACGTTTTTATATCCGAAACCGTTTAGAAGTTCTTTCATCGTTTTGGCGCCGGTTCCGTGTAACGGTGAATAGACGACCTTCATCGCGGCCCTGTCTTTCGATTTTAAAGAAGAAGAAAGAATTCCCGCCTTTGCTAATTCTTTTTTGTAAGAATCAAAACAATCCTTTCCGGCGGGTTTTACCATCTTTTTGTAAAGCGGATCTTTGGGAGAAAGAATGGAGATCCGATTCCAATCCGTGATGGACTCGATCTTGGAAATGATTTTTTGATCGTCCGGAGGAACGAGTTGACCTCCGTCCGAAAGATACGCTTTGAATCCGTTGTAATCGGGAGGGTTGTGGGAAGCCGTGATGACAACTCCTCCGGTCGCTTTGTAATAACGGATCGCATAAGAGAGAAGAGGAGTGGGGGTCACTTCTCCAAAAAGAATCACTTTCACTCCTAAGGATGCCGCGATACCCGCGGTGACTTCCGCAAATTCCTTGGATCTCCTTCTGGAATCGTATGCGATTACGATCGAAGCCTTTTTGGTTTTTTTAGAAAGATAACTTACGAATCCGAGTGCGGCGCGACCAACGGTGAACTCGTTCATTCTACCGATTCCGTTTCCGAGTCTGCCGCGCATTCCTCCGGTTCCGAATTCGAGCGGAACCGAAAAGGCTTCCACGTCGGGACCGGATTCTCCATTGGAAAATTTTTCAAGGACCCGTTTGGCTTCGTCGCGAACTTCGCTGGGGAAAGGATCTAACGTCCAGGAATGAATGAGGGATTCGGGATAATTCATAGGATTCTATTTCAGTTTTTAAGAAGATTAAATTCATAAAAATCGGCTTTCTTTTGAGGTTCAACCCTAATTTTAGCCGATCCATAAAGTATGGAATCTTATGAATTCAATCAGAACGAAAACAGGGAATTTCTGAGGTTGAGCCGAGTTTTAAAACTTGCGTCATTCTCTTTTTTCTGTCTTTCCGGTGCGTCATTCTTTTCCGCATTCGTTTCCAAGGATACGAGCAAACTCGTTTTGTTTCTTTCGCCCGGAATTTTGTTTTTACTCGCCGGGATTTGGAGTTACAGCGCGGCGATTTCTTTTCAAAGGATCACCGATACTAAAGGAGAGGATTTGGATTTTTTAAGAATCGGTCTTCGTAGTTTACGAATTCATTTTTGGATTCAGATTTCTTTCGGATTCTTTGCAATTCTATTTCTCTTGGGAGGGGCCGTCCTTACCCTTGTTTCTTGATGGAACCCGGAGAATTTTGGATCGAAGAAAGACTCGAGAAGTATAGAAAGATCGCGCCTTGCAATCTCGGGGAAAGCGGGGTTCGAAATATAACTTTGGGCGAACTGCTTTCGAGTTTGAATCTTTCTCCGGATGTTTTGACTTCGATTTCTTTGGAAGACGCACCTAATCAAGGGGATTTGGTCTTAAGAGAAGAAATCGCAAAACTTTATCCCGGTCTGGACCCGGATCGGATTTTGATCACGACCGGTACCGGAGAGGCTCTTTACATTTTATTTCATCTGCTTTGTAAAAAGAATTCGGTTGTTTCTTATTTACATCCCGCCTTTCAAGCGTTATACGAAATACCGAAGATGATCGGCGCCGTTTTGGAACCCATTCCGCTTTTGGAATATATGGATCAGAGTTCAAATTCCTATCTTCCGGAATTTTGTGTTTGGGAATTGTTCGCTCGCGGAAAAAACCTTGCGATTTTCAATCATCCTCAAAATCCTACGGGATTTTCTTTGCGGCAGGATGAAATCCGAAAGATCCGTGAATTTGCGGTCGAACATACAGGATGGATTCTTTTTGACGAACACTACCGCTTTTTGGACTTTCAAAACGACCTCAGTTGGACCGGCGCCGGACTTACCGAACGCACAGTCAGCACGGGTTCGATCACGAAATGTTTCGGGGTGATGGGGCTCAGAATCGGGTGGATGACCGGACCGAAAAAACTGATTGAAAAGGCAAGGTCGTTCAAAGACTACCTAACGCATACGGTTTCTCCGATTTCGGAATTTTTGACTTTGAAAATTTTACAAAACCGAGAACGTTTGATTTCTCCGATCAAAACATCCATTTTAGAGAATATTCAATTTTTCGAAACTATCTGGAAGGATCTTCCGGGTATTGCCGGTTTTACGAGGCCGGGCGGAGGAGTGGTTTCTTTTGTAAAACTCAAAGAAGGAATCCTTTCTTCGAAATACGCGGACGTTTTGATGGAACAATGCGGGGTTTTTGTTCTTCCGGGAAGAGACTTCGAGTGCGAGGGTTGGATCCGAATCGGTTTTGGAGAAACCCCGGAGAGGTTTCGTTCGGGTTTGGAGCGATGGAAAACGTTGAGTCTGTAACGAATATTCGGATTGTATCCATCCAGAAGAGAATCTTTGCAGGTTATTCTTTTGTAATCTCCGGGGATCCGGTTTTGCAGGAATATAAGTAAATTGGAATATTATAGTTCTATCCCTAACAATTGCCGTAACTTCTATTCACTAACATCGCTTCGCCGGTGCAGTCGCGAGCTTTTCACAAAAGAACTCCGGTGTGCAATTTGGACTTCTACGTGAAAGATATTTTCACTTTCATCTTTCGCTCGGATGCCCAAAAACGAACGTTTGTCACTTGTATTCTCCATAATCACCCCACCACCCACACACACAAGTTGAGATGAGTTTTGAAATAAGGAGAATCAAAAACGCGGATTTTTCAAGTGTTCCGACAAGAATGAGATTTTTTACTTGCAAAAAGTATGATTTTCTGATAAAGAAAAACCTCCCGAATCTTCCCGCCTCCTATTTCGCGACTCATAGGGAGCGAAATAGAGTTTCTTCCCCTCCGCCCAAATCATGGGAGAAACTCAACACAACACTCCCTACGGGTCGTGCTGTGGGGCCGAGCTTCTCACAGAAGATTTGTCGTAATTCCGACAGATTTATCTTCGGATCCAAGCCCTTATGGGTAACGTTTTGGCTTCCTACGGGTCGTGTTGGAGAAACTAAAGCACAACGCTTCCTAAACTCAATCTCACTCCCTCCTCCTATGTTCCTTGTGTCAAGCCCCTCCGCTATTTTTTTACATAAGACCATATTGAGCTAACTTACGATTCAGAACATTTTCGGGCATAGAGTCGAAGAGTTGCCCTGTTCGAATCATAGAAAAAGAACTTCGATCATTTTACGTGAAGTAGCAATGATCGATTTCTTTGCTCCTTTTTAGCATATAACCTTTCGTAGAACTCTTTAATCTTACCGCCATGCTGACAACGGACCAGGCTCCAAGCTGCTTGAACAATCACTCTTCGGATCGAATGACAACCGCGGGAAACAATTCTACCATATCGAACCGTATCTCCTGAGATGTCAACTCTGGGAACTAAACCAGCGTAGTAGGCGGCTTGTTTACCGGAAGAAATCTTTTGCAGTCCCCCATGTAACTCATAATCGCCAGAGACGTAATCATCCCGATACCAGGCATGGACATGATCGTTTGAACGTAGACCTGATTGATTTTCAGAGCGCCTTTAATATCTTCTTCAATGAGTTTTAGATTTAGTTCGACTAAATCTAAAACTTTTAAGATTCGTTCCGCTTCCTTATGATATCGATCCGGAAGTAAAGTTACAGAAGTTTCTCTGGATGCTTTTGTCCGTAAATGTTTTTTGGTGATCTCAGTCAGACCGGCTTGAGTGAATAAACTGTGAAGCCGATTCTTTCCTTGCGTTAGTTGTCTTGTCCAATTCTCATGCTCGGTACACAATCGACGATTGTCTTCCTCTTCGTCCGTGGGAATTGGAACAACCGGTAATTCTTCCTTTGGATAACGTTGAATGAGTTTAGCTATCTTAAGAGAATCTTCTTTATCA
>NZ_AOHC02000036.1:35000-76235 GCF_000332415.1 Leptospira weilii serovar Ranarum str. ICFT | reverse complement strand
TTCCTTGTGCGATGATCTTCAACGAACTTTTGAACAATTCGCTTACACACGCGTTTAAGGAATCTCAGGATCCGAACATAGAGATTCGTTTTTCTAAAACCGGAGAAAATTACAAATTAATGATAAAGGACAACGGAGTGGGAATGACCGCTCCGATTGATTTGAAAAAATCAAATACGACCGGTTTCACTTTGATTCGGATTCTTTCCAAACAGATCCGAGCCGATTTCGAGCTTTTTAACGATCGGGGTTTGGTCGCCGTTTTGGAATTCTAAATTTGTAGTTCTTTCGTAGCCCTTGCGAAGGATCGGTAAGATCTTAGGTAGGTCTGAAATGGGATCGAACGACGTCGGGTTTCTTATCCGGCTTTTACGGACCCGTCGAAATCACTTACGCGATTTCGACGGTGTATTTTAGAAAATCCTAAATTAGAATTTGTTACTGAAGATTTTCCGCAACCAACTCCGCGATGTCTTTCACTTTTACTTCTTCGATCTTTCCTTCGTGTTTTACGCCGTCGGTGATCATGGTCACGCAGAAAGGACAAGCGGTCGCAATCGTAGTCGCTCCGGTATCCAAAAGTTGTTTCGTTCTTTTGACGTTAACGCGGTCGTTGTTTTGTTCTTCCATCCACATCTGAGCTCCACCGGCTCCGCAACAGAGACCTTTTGAGTGGTGATCGGAAGGTTCCGCGAGTTTTCCACCCGCAACTTTTTTAACCACGTCTCTCGGGTTTTCATAGTTGTCGTTGTAACGGCCGATGTAGCAGGAATCGTGATAAGTGTATTTGCCGGAAGAAGCGTCTTCTGCCGTTTTAACGTCCAACTTTTTCTCTTTTACGAGGTCGTTGATAAACTCGGAGTGATGAACCACTTCGAAGTTTCCTCCGAACTGAGGGTATTCGTTTTTGATTGTGTTGTAACAATGCGGACAAGCGGTTACGACTTTTTTGACGTTGTATCCGTTCATCGTATCCACGTTGGCTTGCGCCAGAGTTTGGTAGAGGTATTCGTTACCGCCCCGTCTCGCGGAATCACCGGAACAGTTTTCTTCCGTTCCTAAAATTCCGAACTTCACGTCCGCCTTCTGTAAAATTTTCACGAAAGACTTAGCGATACTTTTGTTTCTTTCGTCAAAAGCTCCCGCGCATCCGACCCAATAGAGAACGTCTACGTTGGAATCTTCCGCCATGGTTTTAACGCCCAGGCCGTCCGCCCAATCGGCTCTCGTATGCGCCCCGACTCCCCAAGGGTTCGAGTTGTTTTCCATGTTTACAAATGCGTTTTGAAGTTCCACGGGGAACTTGGATTCCGCAAGAACCAAGTGCCTTCTCATTTCCATGATCGCGTTGACTTGGTTGTTTCCGACAGGACAAGCTTCCACACAAGCGTAACAAGTAGTACAACCCCAAAGGGCTTCTTCGGAAAGTCCTTCGTAGGCGTTGATCACTCCGGTATCCAGAGCCGCTACTTTTTCAGCGGCTATCGCCTGGTCGGTTTCTTCCGCTCTGATTTTTGCGACTTCCGGCATTTTATCCAGAAGTGCGTGTTTGAGATCGGCGATGATCGCTTTCGGGTTCAGAACTTTTCCGGTTCTGTTTGCGGGACACTGAACTTGACAGCGACCGCATTCGATACAAGACATCCCGTCCAAAAGATTCGGCCAAGGGAAATCTTCCACACGATTTACGCCCCAGACTACATTCTCATCTTCTAAATTGAGTTTGGAAAGAGCTCCCTTGGGAGTATCGGATTGAAGAAAGTAGTTAAAAGGTGCGAAGATTAAGTGCGCGTGTTTGGAAGTCGGAACGTAGAGCATGAAAGAGAACACGGAAAGAATGTGAACCCACCACATGATCTGAACGACTACGTCCGCTGTGGAATATTCCACACCGATCGATTTCCAAATCGCACCGATTCCCGCCGCGATGAAAGAAGCGTTTTCCGTAGGACTGTCGTAAACCGCGCCGACCGCCTTCGCGCCTTCTCCCAAAAGAGTGGAGATCATCAGGATCGAAATCATTCCGATTACGATTGCGGAAGCGGGAGAATGAACGTCCAGGCCTTTCGCTTTTTGAATCCATCTCCTCCAGGCAAAAAAACCGAGACCGATCAAAACGAGAATCGAAACGACTTGAACGACGGACTCGTAGAGATGTCCCGTACTTTCTCCGAATAAGAAACCGATCAGGGAGAATTGATAAGGGTCGTCCATTCCGTAACCGACAAGACCCGCGACCATCTGGCTCGTGGTATGAATGGTATAAACGACGAAACCGTAAAAGATAAACG
The DNA here is from genome assembly GCF_000332415.1 of Leptospira weilii serovar Ranarum str. ICFT. Classification (GTDB taxonomy): domain Bacteria; phylum Spirochaetota; class Leptospiria; order Leptospirales; family Leptospiraceae; genus Leptospira; species Leptospira weilii_A. The sequence continues at coordinate 73,944 of NZ_AOHC02000036.1, read as the reverse complement.
CGTGCATGATTCCGCGCAGAGGTTCTTTGAAATTCTTCTTTTGAAGAATTACGTTTTGAAAGAAGCTGTTGATTCGAAACACCCAATTCGGGTTTTCTAGAAAGTTTTCCGTTCCGGCGGCTTTTCTCGCGCTAAAAATCAATCGGAGACGATACAAAATCGCACGGATAAAAACTACGTTCGCGATTACGAATAAGACTGTGAAAATCAGATGGAAGGCGATTTGTGAAATTGCCATATGGATGAGTTACCCTTTCTTGTGAATTGGTGAATGATTTACAGCGTAGGAATCGAGATTTCCCCTGTCGAGGAATTTTCAAAACAAGACCCCGAACACCGAATCCTGATTTCTAATCCTGAACCCTAACACTGAATCCTGATTTCTAACCGCACCTGATCCCTAAAAAGAGGGTGCAAAATTCGGAATCGGTTGAATGATTGAAGGGCGGGCTTTTTAAGTTCGTTTGATTATAAGGAGTAAACGTGGCCTCTATCTTTTCATCACAACCCGCAGATCGGATTTTAGAAAAAGCCTTGGATGGGAATCGGATTTCTCCCGAAGAAGCTCTGACGCTCTATCGGGAAGGGGATCATCTTAAGATCATGGCTACGGCCCGTACGCTCCGGGAAAAAATTCTCTCTCACTCCTACGCAAGTTATACGATGTTTCGGGTCGTGAATTACACGAACTATTGCAACGTAGAATGTAGTTTCTGTTCTTTCATGGACGAGATCGGAAACGGCAAAGGTTACGTTCTTTCCTCGGAAGAAATATTGGAAAAGATGGACTACGCGGTCCAAGAAGGAGCCGATCAGATGTTTCTGCAAGGAGGAGTCTATCCGGATCTTCCGTTTGATTATTATTTAGGCGTGATCACGGCCGTTAAAAAGAAATATCCGGAAATGCACATCCGCGCTTTCTCCCCGGTGGAAATCATCAACTTGGAAAAGGTCACCGGACTTTCACTCAAAGAAGTTCTCCACCTTCTCAAACAAGCGGGACTCGATTCCGTTCCGGGAGCCGGGGCCGAAATCCTGACCGATCGGATGAGAAACATCATCTCGCCCAAAAAAGCGACCACGGAAGAATGGGTGCGCGCGATGGAAACCTGTCACGAAGCGGGACTTCTCGGAAGCGCGAACATCGTGTTCGGCTCCGAAGAAACTCAGGAAGAAGTCATCGAACATTTAAACGTTGTGCGAAATCTCCAGGACAGAACCGGAGGATTTTTATCCTTTATACCTTGGACCTTTCAACCCCAGACCAAACGATTTAAGGTGCGAGCGGTTGCAACCCAGGAATACCTCAAGGTTCTGGGGATCTGTAGAATTTTCTTGGATAACATCAAACATATCGAAACTTCGGTGATGGTCCTCGGAAAAGGAGTCGGACAATTGGCTCTCACGAGCGGAGCGGACGATATATCTTCCGTGGTCATAGAGGAAAACGTTTTGCGATCTTACGGACTCAAGACCGAAAAAGAAGCGGTAAAGTTTTTAAAAGAAGGAGGATTTGTTCCGAAACGAAGGGATCTTCTCTACAATTACGATCGTTACAAGAACGAACCGGTTCAAACTTTTTGAATTAGCCGCTACCGATCTCTATAAAATCGAGTACCGTTACCGTTTATCGCAAAATACTGTTTTTATGCAAAAGATCGGATACTGGAGTATATAGTTATGAGTAAGAGAAAAAAAGTTTCGTACAAAAATGTAAGTGACTCATTCCTTCTTGTCGGTCGGATATCCTTCGGTAACTTGCGATAAGGGCGACTTTTGATCGGTCGGGATCGGGATTCAAAAAATCTGGTTGAGGGAACCAAAGATGATAAAAATATTAAATTGTATTCTTGTGTTTTTAATCGCGCTTGCCGCTTGCACGAAACAAGTCAAGGAAAGGATTCATATCGATACGGGAGTGACCGTGGAGGTATTAGGTCCGCACAAATACAAACTCGTCTCGATCGGAGGCGCTTCTTCGGCTTCCGTCGAGGAAAACGATCTATTCAAAATGAAGAATACTTCCTGCACGGCCGCAAAGTCCATCGCGGCGCGCAAACTCGAAGAACTCGAACCCGAACAAAAAAACAGATTATTTTTTATGGAAGCCGTGGAAACGAAGTACATAGACGAAGGTGCGTACTGTGAAATTACGTTTCACTACGAACTCCCCGTTCCTAAGAAGCAGCCGTAGTTCCCCGATCCCCTTTCGAAAAGTAACGAATCGGCTCGATAAAGGAAACTCGGTTTCTTCCTTTTTTCTTGGATTCGTACAGAGCCGAATCGATGGAATGATAAATATCGTCGAAGCTGAATTCTTCCGTCGGACCGAAGATACAAGCTCCGATGGAAACGGAAATTTTAACGGGACTTCCGTTTTTGGTTCGGTAGGATAATTCCTTTTCGGAGACTTCCATCCTTAACTTTTCGCAGAGTTGAGCGAGATCTTCCTTTTTGATCGCATCCAGAAGAATACAAAATTCGTCTCCTCCGATTCTGGAACAGATGTCGGTCGCTCGCACTCTCTGTTTCATCACTTCCGAGATGGTACGCAGAGACGAATCTCCCGCCAAATGTCCGTAAGAATCGTTGATCTCTTTCAGATAATCCATATCCAAGATGATCATCGCGAGAGAGAATCGATAACGTTGCGCTCTTTTGAGAAAGAGTTCGAACTGTTCGATCAAATATCTTCGATTGTAGAGCCCGGTGAGTTCGTCCACCTTTGAGATTTTTTCGATCTGAATGTTTTTATCTCTGAGTTTGCTCACCGCTTTTTCGAGTTTTTTCTTGGCCCGGTGATCCATCACTCTCCAAAAATTAATGAGAAGGTTTCCGAAAACTCCCGTAAACAAATAGATGAGTACGTTTGCGAAGTCGTGTTGTAACACGTTTGCGCTTCCGGTCAGAGTTGTACACAAAACCAGGGAAAAGTAGAAGAGCGCGTTGAAAATGACCGCGGTCGTACCGGTCAACCAAAGGAGAATGTTTCCGCTTACGACTAAGGTCGTATAAAAATGAAAGTAGAGTTCCATTCTTTCCGAATCCAAAAAGACGTAAGGGAGGATAGAAAACACGATCGCTCCCGAAGAAAGAATGCTGTATCTTTCGATTCTCCTGCGGAAAAAAGGTGGCCATTTTATAAGCAGAAATGCGAAGAAAGCGGACAAAAGAACGACCGTTAAACGCGAATAAATCAGAATTCGATTTTCTTTTCCGAAAATGGAAGCGCCGTCCGGAACCAAGGCCGAAAGAAAACTGATTCCGATACAAAAAAAGAAATAGCTGACCGTGGCCCTTCGAACGTCCGGTTGATAGACTCTCAAATAATCATCCGGAAACGGATTGAAAAAAACTCTCCTAGCGAGTAGTTTTATTTTTTGATTATTTCCCAATGAGAATCTCATACGTTTTGCAAGGAATCAGCTTCCTCATTTTAGAAACGGTTCTGTTTAAACAATCAGGATTTATAATTCCGTTCGGGTGATTTTGTCTGTACTCGTTGTTTGACGATTAAAAAACGACGATCTTTCTAGGGTTTTTTGTCAGAAGGGAGGGCAAAGGCATTCCTTCGCCGCCGATGGAGCGTACGAACTTTCCGTTGATCTTGAGTTGAACGCCGGTGATCGGAAGATTTTCCATCAGGCTGTAGGTAAGTTGATCGATCCTGTCTTTTAGAATTTCAGGTCCCGCTCCTTTTTCCAGATCGTTACTCAAAGAAAGTTGGAGAACACCTTCTTGGATTCTATAGTCTTCGTCATAGTGTAGGTTTTGCGGAATGGAATTCAGGATTCCTTTTTCTTTTTCCTGGGAAACGGGACCCGCGATCAGCGAATTTAAGATGAGTTTGACCCTGTCGCCGCCCTTCGAAAGCCGCAGAACCTTTACAAGTCTGGAATGACTTTTGCTTCCCTTGCCGTAGAATTTTAAGAAATACAAAGACAATTCTCCCTGATTTGTTGGGATGGGAGTAGAGTAGGATTGGTTTTCGACGGATGGGACGGGAGGTTCCAGAACGGGAACGAGACCGTCTTCGTTTAGATCTTCTTCGATGGAGTTAGAGTTGTCGGAAGAAGTCTGAACGTCTCCGTTTCGGAGAAGTTCTTCTAAGATCTCGTCTTCCGCCTGATCCATGATCTCTTTGTGATTGAGATTTCCCCTCTGAGCGGAAGTTGATTCGGGGTTCATCTTTCCTACGTTTCTAAATCCTTGAAATCCGGTTCCGGAAAATCCGGCTCCGGAAAGGGAAAAACCGGCCCCCGTACTTTTATCCAAAAGCACCAACGTAAAAATGATTCCGGTGAGAATGAAGATGAGATTTTTTCTTTTTTCGGAATCCTGCACACTCTCATTTTCGGAAAGAAAGGAGATTCTATGCAGGCAAAAATCGAAGGACATCCGAGAGGTTTTTGAGTTCCCACTCGAAGTCGGGAATTTCCCCGGCAGGCGCGTGTCCGTACGAACAAAACGCGAAAGGACAACCGTTTTGACGGGCGGCTTCGTGGTCGGAAAGTCGGTCTCCGATCATGAGAATTTTGTCTGGTTCGAGATCGTAGAGTTTTCTATATTCTTTCAGAATTTCTCCCTTGGTTTGGATCCGCTCGTTGTCTAAAACGAGAATCGGATCAAAGTAGGAAAGAACTCCGGCGATTTCCAAGATCGTTTCGATGTAGGGTTTTCGTCCGTTGGAGGCGGCTAAAATGCGAAATCCTTTTTTAAAAAGAGATTCGATCGTTTCTTTTACGCAAGGATACAATTCTCCTTCTCCGTTTCGGATCCTCTCACAGAGAAAACGAAGTACGCCGTCGGAAATGACGTCTCTTTGTGTTTCGTTCAGTTGGGGGAGAAGGTTTCGGAAAATGGTTTTGACCGGCTTTCCGATTTCCAACATAAGCCGATCCCTGGTCGGAAGTTCCACCTCGACTCCGGAGGTTTTGGAAAAATTTCGGATCGAGTCCCGATAGACTTCGAGTATGATTCCCTCGGACGAAAAAAGGGTTCCGTCCACGTCGAATGCGAGCGCTCGGATCGAGTCGCCTGAAAAATCAACCATCGAAGGACAGTTTTTCGAAAACGATCCTTTTGGCATTTTCTTTTTCCCTTTGCTTGATTTTCCTCCGACTCGGGGAAAATAGGAAGAACCTTTATGAAGAATTCGGATTCGCACTCATTCGCACAAAAAACCAAGACAGAAAGTTTTGCAAATCGGTCCGAGTTGTTTTCTTCCTTCGATTGGACCGATTATAAGGCGCAACTTCAAAATCGGGTGAGAGGTTTGGAACTGGGACGTTATTTCGATTTGACGGAAAGCGAAATCATCGGAATCGAAAATACGATTCGACTGAACGTTTCCGCGACGCCGTATTATATTTCCATTGCGGACCCGGAAGATACAAATTGTCCGATCCGAAGGATGATCCTTCCGAGAGAGGCCGAATCGATTTTTTCTCCCGAAGAATCTCCCGATCCTTTGCACGAGGAACGATTGTCTCCGGTCAAGGGATTGACTCACATGTATCCGGATCGGGTTCTTCTTTTTACTAATCACGAATGTTCGGTTTATTGCAGACATTGTATGAGAGGTCGTAAGGTTTCCGATTCCAAGGAAAGAATGCTCACGGAAGATCTGGAAGCCTGTTTTGAATACATCCAATCGCGTCCGGAAGTGACCGACGTCGTTTTATCGGGGGGAGATCCGCTGAATCTGAGCGATTCCAAGGTCGACTGGATTTTGGAGCGTTTGGAAAAAATAGAACACGTAAAGATCTGCAGACTAGGCACTCGAAATCCGGTCACTCTTCCGTTTCGGATCACATCAGAACTTTGTAATATTATAGAATCCCATAATACGGATCGGCTTTCCATTTTCTGCAACACTCAGTTCAATCACGCGAAAGAATGTACTCCTCCGGCCAAGGAAGCGATCTTAAAACTTCTCAAGGCGGGAGTGAACGTCGGAAATCAATGTGTTCTCCTGAAAGGAATCAACGATTCCGGAGAAACTATGTTAGAACTTCATAAAAAACTGTTGGAGTTACGGATTCGCGCCTATTACATGTACGACCCCGAGCTGATTCCGGGTTCCAGGGGTTTTAGAACCCCGCTCGCTAAGGGAATCGAAATCATAGAATTTATGAGAGGAAAGATCGGAGGAATGGGGATTCCTCAGTTTGTGAACGATCTTCCCGGAGGGGGCGGAAAAATCACGTTGACTCCGGACTGGTACTTGGGTTTTTACAAACCGGAAAGGACACACGTATTTAGATCCGCGTTACGCGGAACCTATCACTTAAGTCCGGAACCTCCCGACTCCACGATGGAAGGATTTTATCCGGAAATTTCTTTGGAAACCTGGGAAAAAATTCTCTCGAACGGTACCGGAGCAAAGGAAAAAAAAGCCGATGCGTGACGTAACTCCGACCGTTCTTATTTACGCCGACCTCCACGAGTTCGAGGGAGAGTTTCCGGAAATCTACAAACAGGAATGGGAATCTTCAAGGTCCGTGGAAGCGATCTTGGAATTGTTAAGCGAAGTCGGAGAAAGACCCGAGTTGATCGCGACTCCGGGAGAACTTTTGGAAAAACTAAAACGTTACTGTGACTTCGACTTTACCGAACGTCCCGTGCTCTTTCATCTGATGGAAGGTTTTTGTTCTAGAAACAGGGAGTCTTTGATTCCGGCTGCGGCGGAGTTATTCGGTTTTCCTCATACGGGTTCCGACGTTTATTGTCAAAATTTATCCTTGGATAAAAACCTAACTAGAATTTTCGCCCAATCGATCGGCGTTCCGATTGCGCCCGGATTTTTGATTCGTTCCCAAAAGGATTTTGTCCCGCCAAAAAAAAAATCGATCGGTTCTAAAGAAAGTTCTTTCGAGTCGAATGGGTCTTCGGCTTGTCCGAAATTCAACTTTGTAGTTCCGAAAGGATTTTCCTTTCCCGGTTTTTTAAAACCTGCCGGAGAAGGTTCCAGTCTCGGAATCGGGGAGGAAAGTGTCGTTTCCGACGAAAAGGACCTATGTCTTAAGTTGTCCTCGAAATCCGAGGTTTTTTTTCCGTATCTCGTGGAAGAATACTTAACGGGAACTGAATATACTATTTCTGTAATAGGTTCTGCGATTCTAGGTTATCGGGCCGGTTCGGCGGGTAGATTGGTTCTTCGGGACGATTTGAAAGTGGAAGAGGTCTACGGGGAAAAAACGAAATCCAAAAGTGTTATGCCGGAAACTCTTGTATTTGATTGCCCGAAGGATTTGGAAACATTCTTTCGGGAACAAAGCGTTTTACTTTGCGAATCTCTGGGGACATCCGGGCCCGCGAGACTCGACTGGAAACTCGACTCTTTGGGAAATCCTTTTTTTCTTGAAATCAATTTGACTCCCGGTTTGTCTCCGTTTTATTCCACCTTTCCGATTTGTTATCGTCAGAGCCTAGGGGACGAAAAAACCTTGTTCCAAGAGATTTTACAAATAGCTCGTTTGGATTTTGAGACCGATCGATTTTTATATTCCAAAAAGAAAATCGGAACCGCTCTAAACCGAAAATAGAATTAGAGATTTATCATGCAGACCGTAACCCAAACATCCTTTCGAAATTTTTTGGAAGAATCGGTTCGCAATCATCCGGTTCTAACTTCCAATCGCTGGTTGGAAAAAAAAGAAAGTAGAATGGAAAAGGAAGATCTTCTTCTTTGGCTTCGTCAGGAATACTTTGTAAGCGTGGATTTCGTAAACTGGTTTTTGAACGCGGCCGCGATCAGCGATTCCGTGGAAGCGAAGATCGTACTGGTTCGGAATATTTGGGAAGAATTGGGCGAGGGTAAGGCGGAGGATTCTCACGTTTGTATCTTAAAGAAATTTCTTTCGGATATGGGCGCGAACGTTCATAACGAACACCGACTTCCCGAAACGAAATCCTATCTGGATTTGATGCAAAAAATCACCACGTCCGATTTTTATTCCGCCCTGGGCGCGCTCGGTCCCGCGAACGAGTACTTGTTGAAATTAGAATATTCCAGAATGTTTAAGTCTTATCGGGATCTGAGAGAAAGGTCTTTTTTGCCCGAAGGAAAATTTTTTCAGGTTAACCTGGACGCGGACGAATCCCACGCGGAAAAACTCTTTCGTTTGATCGAAGTTGTAGCCGACACGGAAGAAAAACGAAATCGAGTGACGGAAGGAAATCGGCTCGCTCTCGACGCAAGACTTGTGTTTTACGAAGGTCTAACGGCTTTTCAGGGATTTTAAAAGATTCATTCCGATCATTCCGAAAATCGGAATCAAGGGAAGATAAAGAAGGGGGGCGATCCAGCGAACTCCTTTGAGGGAATGACCGAGTTTTCGAACCGCAAAAAAACCCGGATATCTTCTTCCGTTTGCGATCATCTGAACGTTTCCTTCTAGGACGGAGACGTTCAGAGTCGGATGGATTTCTTTCAATTCTTTTTCCGAAAAGTCCCGAAAGGACCGAAATCTGATCTTGGGATCAAGATTGAGATTTTGTAATTTGATTGCGAGTTTGGAGCAAAAAGAACATTCCCCATCGTATAAAAAAACGTAAGCTTCCATGATCGTTACCGGTTTGCCGTTAAATTAATTTTTGATCGGTTCATTCTTTGAAACATATCGATGAACGTTTTTTAAAATCCGATTCATAGAATTGAAATTTGTAGTTTATTTTCAATCCGTTTTTTCTTGCTCATAACTATATAATAAATATATAATATTTTGAATGAAAGCAGTGTTTGCATTAAAAATTAACGGGTCGTGTTCCGGGTCGCTCATCTTTGCTTCGCAAAGAACCAAATGCTTAAACGCGAAACTCAACCTCGCGGGTCGCTCGGTAATGCTTGCATTTGGTTATCTCGCTCCCTGAACTCAACGGAACACTCTCTACGGGTCGTGTTCCGGGTCGCTCATCTTTGCTTCGCAAAGAACCAAATGCTTAAACGAGAAACTCAACCTCGCGGGTCGCTCGGTAATGCTTGCATTTGGTTATCTCGCTCCCTACGGGTCGCTCGATAGATCTTGGGGGAGGTTTTTTAAAAAAAAGCAGATGTTGGAAACATGTTCTCCTTTGACACCGATCCAAAAGTAAATCCAGATTCCTTCTTTCTGCATCCCGTCGCAGACTTTCATGTACCATTTCGAGATCGTGTTTTCCTTTCGGGCCCTCCAGAATAAAACGGGAAACTTGCGGATCATCGCGTCCCAAATATCTCTTCCGACGCCTTCTCCTCTTGCAATTTCGTCTACCGCAAACTTCGAAAGAAAGGTTCCGAAAGGAGTGTTCTTTATCAACGCACAACCCTTGAATTCGGATTCTAAAAGAACGCCGGCAAATTCCTGATTCCAAAAATCTTCTTTGAGAGATTTCTGAAACGCTTTCTCTATCAGTCGATGCATTTTCTCTTTCGAAATCGAATGGGGATCTTCGATAAAGTCGATTCGATTTTTTTTTCGAATGAGCGTCCCGCTTCCTTTGATCGTAAATAATTCCTTGAGTAAGGACGAGGCGGACGTGATCGCGATTCCGAATTCCTTGTCCATTACGTTTTTGTAAAGTTCCAAACAGGAAGACAAAATAAGCGCGTCCTCCGGATCGGATGGAGTCGACGAGTCTACGTCGAAGATCGAAATTTTATTTCCTTCCGAATAAATTCCGCCTCTCAAATAAAGATGAACCAATTTTTTCGTGTGTAGAGTGGAACAGAGTTCGGTTAAGAATGCGAATAAAGCCGGACCTTTTTCTTCGGCGATGAAAACCGGAAGTTTTTTTTCCGAAAGAGCCGAGTTCACCGCGCCCGCCAAGTTCCTCGGATGTCGGAATAATTTTCCGGGCAGAATCGAAGAGGAATCTTCCTTGTTATGATTTCTATAAAATAGATTGGTATAGGAAATCCCGTCTTTGTCTAAAACGACAACCGGATACAGGTTCAACTTGTGAAGTAGTTTGAGATTGTAGAGAAGCGCTTCCGCAGATTCCGTGAGTGTTCCGGAATCCGCATAGATCACCGCGAACTTTTCGGGTTCGATCGAACGAAAGAGTTTTAAAAATTGAAACGAATCTTGGGTGTTTTCTGTGACTTCTAAAAGTTTAAGGAGAATTTCCTGATGATTCATTCCGATTTGATTGGATTATTTGCCCAATGTGTAGGCAACTAATTTTCCTTTCAGCTTGCCGATCGTAAGCGACTGTTCCTTGTCTTTTTTCAATTTAAGAAAACCTAAAAGAGAAGTGTCTCCGCATACGAGCGCGAGAATGTTCCCCGCAAAATGGTCCTTCAACTTCTTCCCCCAAGCGATATAAATTTCCTTGGCCTCTTCCTTGGTTCCCAACCTGACTCCGTAAGGAGGATTGGTAACGATAAAACCTTCGGAAATTTTTTTTTCGTTTTCGGAAGTGGTCGCGTCGGATTCAAAAAAGGCGATGAGATGATCCACACCCGCGTTTTTCGCGTTCAGTCTCGCAAGGTTCAAAACCTTTTCATCCCGATCGGACGCAAAAATTTTCACTTCGGAATCATTCCTAACGTTTTCCTTAAGACCCGGTTCTCCGAAAAGTTTTTTAAACGGAAGTGAAGAATCCAAACTTCTGTAATTGGTATAACCGCCGTATAAAAGTTTGAGAGCCGCTTCTATTACGATCGTTCCGGAGCCGCAGAACGGATCGTATAACGGCGATTTGGTGTTCCATCCCGAATAACGAACCGACGCCGAGGCCAGAATTTCCCGCATAGGCGCCTCTCCTCCGATTCTTCCGTGCCCTCTTTGTTGAAGAGGTCTCGTATTCAGTCCGAGAGAAAGTTTTGCGTGATCGGAATGGGAACGAAGATAAAATAAAAAATCGGGTTCGTCTCGGGAAACCTTAGGGGGTTCCTTTCCCTTGGAACGAAAACGATCGAACATCGCGTCCTTAAGTTTGTATGTCGCATAACGCGAGTCCTTCAAAGAATCCTTTGTGGTCGAATCGATTCGAAAGGAATGTTCGGAACCTATGATTTTCTCGAACGGAAATTGAAGGGCTTGATCGTAAAGGTCCTCGGGACTTTCCACTCTCCAATATCTTAAGGAAACGCTGATTCCGGAAGCGATTCCCGTGGAAAGAATGAATTCCTTTAAAGATTTGGTCGGGCCTTGGAAAAAAACTCCGCCTCTGTTTTCGGCGACGATCCTCAGACCGGCCTCCAAAACTTCATCTCGCAACAGCCCGGAAAGTCCGTCCGGGCAGGACGCGTGATATTCGAACGAATCCGGTTTTGAAAAATCCCATTCCGTTTTGGACGTGGAGTCGTTTTGTTTTTGAATACGATCTTCGGAAGGAAAGGGTCTTTTTGTTTTCAACCGGAGTGATTTTTTAGGAACGGGTCTCTTAAAATTTGTCACTCGATTTGTTGTGCTAGATAGTTTTCAACGCCGATCCGACGAATGATTTCCTGTTGGGATTCGATCCAATCGATATGTTCTTCTTCGGAGACGAGGATTTTTTCAAATAACTCTCTCGTTCCGTTATCGTTGTTCTTAACAGCGATCGTGATTCCACGATTGAATCTTTCAACCGCCGAGTATTCCAGATCGAGATCCACTTTTAAAATCTCTTCGATGTTTTTTCCCACGTTAATCTTCATATATTTTTGAAGATCGGGAACTCCGTCCAAGTAAAGAATACGATCGATGACTTCATCCGCGTGTTTCATCTCGTCGATGGATTCGCGTTTCATAAAGTCTGCGAGTTTTTTAAAACCCCAGTTCTTGTTCATCTTTGCGTGAATAAAATATTGATTGATCGCTGTGAGTTCCGCAGTGAGCACTTCGCCGAGAATCTCAAGCACTTCCTTGTTACCTTTCATTGTATTCCCCTTTTGTTATCCATTCAGTATAAAAATCATTCTTAATTTTGCAAGGATAGTTTACGAACTCGGATGAAAAGTCGTCTTACTTGTGTTATTTAATTTTTTTTGATTTTCAATCTCACAATTTTCAAAAACATAGACTCTAATGTCTTCATCCGTTTTTATCATCGATTCGGAACTCAGTCGTTTCGGTAAGACCGAACTTGATTATCATTCTCTTTCTTATCAAACTGCGATCCGACTTTTGGAAAGAAATGTTGAGTTTGAACCTCAATTTCTAATTTTTGCGGCGATGGCTCCCGAAAGATATACGGGAGAAATTTTTCTTCCCGCAAGAATCAAAGAAAGCCTGGGTTTAAAAAATTTATTTACCGTTCGAACCGAAACGGCTTCTTCCTCCGGAGCCAGTGCGTTTCATACGGCGACGTATCTTTTACGATCGGGAGCGTTTCAAAGAGGAATCGTAATCGCCACCGAAGTGATGAGTCGTTTGGAAAGGGAACAGAACAATCTTCTTTTAGGAAGTGTTTTGTCGGAACGCCAAAAACGTTTTGCGATGTCGATGGCTCAAGGCGGAGGAATGATCGCGACACGTTATCTGCACGAGTACGGATACGATCGTAAGGATCTATATGCCCTTTCCAAAAAGTTGCACGACAACGGACTTAAAAACGAAAAGGCTCATATTAAAAAGAATATTACGGAAGAAGAATATTTTAAATCTCCTCTTTTTACGAGTCCACTTTGTCTTTATGATATTTCTCCGCTTTCCGACGGAAGTTGTGCGGTTCTCTTAAGTTCCGAAAAAACGAAATCCTCAAAGCCGCTGAAAGTCAGTGGAATCGGACACGGGATCGGAAATCTTTCCTCTCCTCCGGGGCTTTTGAGTTTTCCCGCAGGTGTGGCCGCGTTTGCGGGAGCTTACAAGGAAGCGGGTATCAAACCGGAACAAATTCAAATCGCGGAATTGCACGACGCGTTCACACCTTTTGAATTGATCGGAGCCGAGGACGCCGGACTTTTTCCGAAAGGTCAGGCCCTACGTTATGTGAAAGAGGGAAAAACTCATCCGGAAGGACAACTTCCGATCAACGCCTCGGGCGGTTTAAAAACGAGAGGACATCCCGTCGGGGTTTCGGGGCTGGCTCAAGTCGCGGAATTACAAACCCGGATGTATAAGGAAGAACGTTTTCAAAACGGTTTGGCGTTTTCCATAGGCGGATTGGGTGTGAACAATTTTGCGACGATTCTTTCCAAAGTTTAGAACGGAATTTGACAGTGAATGAAAAAATACTTCTGATTCAGACCGCATTTTTAGGAGATCTGATTTTAACGACGTCCTTCTTTCGAGAAGTCAAAAGGAAATATCCGAACTCGCATCTTACGGTTATCGTCAATAAGGGAACGGAAAGCGTCTTAGAGGCCAATCCTCACATCGATCGATTGATTCCCTTGGATAAAAAAGAATTCAAAAAGTCTCTTTGGAAATTTTTTTCTTTTTTACGGAGTCTCAGAAAAGAACGTTATACGCTTTGTCTGCTGCCTCATTTTTCCTTTCGTTCCACTTTGATCGGATTTGCAAGCGGAGCCAAGGTGAGAATCGGTTACGAATCCGCGGGTTTTTCCTTTTTGCTTACGAAAAAAATTCCCAGACCACTCAGGGGAACACACGAGGTGGAAAAGTTATTTTCCTTGTTATACAGTAAAGAAGAATATTCTAATATTCAAAAACGTCCCGAACTTTTCTGGCGGGAGGAATCCGTCTTCCGGGTTCGCGTGCTCATGAAAGAGAACGGACTGGAAGCCGGGAATTACGTCCTACTCGCGCCGAGTTCCGTCTGGGAAACCAAACGGATGCCCGCTTCCAAGTTTAGGATTTTAGGGGAACGTCTCGCCAAAGAATCCGGAAAAAAAGTGGTTCTTATCGGTTCCAAGGCGGATATCGATCTCTGTGAAGAAGTCGGGTCCGGTTACGGAATCAATCTCGCCGGAAAAACCAACTTACCCGAACTTTCGTTTTTGGTTTCCAAGGCGGCTTTGATGGTCAGCAACGATTCCTCTCCGATCCATTTTGCGTCGGCGTTTAACGTTCCCACGTTAGCCGTCTTTGGCGCCACCGTTCCGGATTTCGGTTATACTCCTCTTTCCGATTCTTTTTTTATCTCCGAAATTGAGGGACTTGATTGTCGTCCTTGCGGGATTCACGGAGGAAGGATTTGTCCGGAAGGACATTTTCGTTGTATGAAGGAACAGGATACGGACAAAATGTTCCAAGCCGCCGTCCAATTAGAAAAAGGAAACGTAAAATGACCCCTTACAGAGAAAGGATCGAAAAAGTTCAAAAGAGATTGAAAGAAGGAGAGGTTTTGATCGTATTCGCCGCTTCTCATTCCATCCGAAATCGGGACGTGGAATATAAGTTTCGTCAGGATTCCGATTATTACTATCTCACCGGCATCGAAGAATCCGATGGAATTCTAATATTAAAAAATTCTTATAAATCGATTTTTGTACTTCCGAAAGACAAGGAAAAGGAGATCTGGACCGGAATCCGAATCGGAAAAGAAAAAGCGAAAGAACTTCTGAACTTGGACGAATCCTTCGATACGACCGAATGGGAATCCAAGCTGGATGAAATTTTAGTCAATCAATACACGTTGTTTCACTTTTTTGGAAAAAATTCGACTCGGGATTCCAAGTTGATCGAATGGATCCATTCTCTCAATCAAAGATCCAGGGAGGGAAAATTCGGTCCTAAAAGAATCGAGTCGCCCGAGTTTTTACACTGGATGCGTATGTTTAAATCTCCTTTGGAAATCGAAGCGCTTCGGGAATCCGCAAGAATCACGGCCTTGGGTCATGAAAGACTGATGCGCGAATCCAAACCCGGAATGTACGAGTACGAACTGGAAGCGATTTTGGAATCGGAATACTTAAAACACGGGGCTTGGGGCGGTGGTTACGGACATATCGTCGCGGGCGGAAAGAACGCCACGATCCTTCACTATACGTCTAACAACTGTCAGTTGAACGACGGCGAACTTGTACTCGTCGACAGCGGAGCGGAAAAGGGATATTATACCGCGGACGTGACTCGTAATTTTCCAGTGGGAAAAAAATTCTCTCCCGAACAAAAGGCCGCGTATGAAATCGTTTTAAAAGCGCAAAAAGAGGCGGTGTCCAACGTAAAGGAAGGTACGGAGTTCGTTACGATCCATAACCGCGCCGTTAAAACGATCTGCGAGGGTTTGAAAGATTTGGGCCTTTTGGAAGGTTCTTTGGATTCCATTTTGGAACAAGGAACATTCAAAAAATATTATATGCACAAAACCAGTCATTATCTGGGTATGGATGTACACGACGTGGGATCGTATTATCAGAACGGAGTTTCTTGGGTGTTGGAAAACGGCCAAGTGATCACGATCGAACCCGGTCTTTATTTCGATCCTACAGATCCGGAAATTCCCGAAAAATTCAGAGGGATCGGAATTCGAATCGAAGACGACGTTTTAGTTCAGGGCCAAACCCCGGTGAATCTGACTTCCATGATTCCGAAGGAAATCGAAGAGATAGAATCCAGAAAGAATTGAATTTCGTTCTACAAAGCCATCGTTCTAAATAACCTGAATTCGGTATAAGAAAGTTTCTTTTTTATGAAAACGACAAGTAAGCTTTCTAAAAAACTCTTGTCGAAACCGGAAGAAACGGGAGTTTTATGGTTTCTTAGGGTGTTTTTTTATTTCATTTCATGGATCACAAAAAGCGTCGGTTTTTCCAAAAATCGCCGACCTTTCCGCTCGCAATTTTTAAAAGATCAACATCAACATCCTTCCCGGACCTCACATTTTTTCGTTTTTCTTTTTACCAAAATTTTGTTTTTTTACGCGGCGTTTCATAATTTTTACAAATCGTTTTTTTGTAATGTTGCAAATCGGATTCCGATTTTTCCGGCGTTTTTATTTTACTTTTTGATTTTATCTACGCTTTCTTCCGAGTCGATCCAGAAAATTTACTCGTTAGACGAAATCGTCAGTTTGGATTCCACCCAGGAACATAGTTGGGAAATCGCGTCGCAAAAAATCGATCCCGTTTCCTTTTCAATGTCTTATTTGGAAGGTCAAAGGAATTTGAAGATTCCGTTTGAGCCGTACAAAGTTCCCGGAGTTTATAAACTTTCGGACGAATCCGTTCAAACCGCGATCATCGTTAAAAAATTTATCGCTCCCGAAAACTGGAAGAGCGTCGGGCTTGCGGTTCGTCTGGGAACTTTGACGGATAAGGATAGGACTTATCTGAACGGAACTCTGATCGGTCAGACGGGGAATATGGATTCCACCCTACCGCAGGCGTATGATAAAATTCGAATTTATCCGATTCCGAACGATCTGATCCGCCGAGGTCAGGTGAATATTCTCGTAATCGAAGTGAAGAAATACTTTCAAAAAGAGATCGGAATCGAACAGGATAAAACCGCGATCGGAGACTCTCTCCTGATACAAAAGGAACTGCTGAGTACCGAGTATATTAAAATTTTATTATTGATGATTTATACGACCGTGGGAGCGTATTTTCTTCTTCTTTATCTGCGCCGTCGAACCGATCGCGAAAATTTATACTACGGTCTTTTTACGATTTTACTCGTTATATATCAGTTTTTAAGAAACCAGATCAAATACGAACTCGGGATCGAGTTCATTTATATGAAAAAATTGGAATATATAGTTCTTACCGTTCTGGTTCCGATTTTCGCAAATTTTATCCGTATCTATTTTAAATATCCCAGAAAACTTGTTCTGAACGTTTTGGACGTTTTTTACGTTTGTTTTGCGCTGTTTTATATCGTTTCAAACGAAGTAACGTATTATAATTTTATAAATAAGAATCTGGTTCAATACGGATGGATTTTATATCTCGGGATCGTGTTGGATCATTTGATCCGTCGTGTGATCGCAAAGGATAAGGACGCTCTTTTGATTTTAATCGGGGTTTTGATCACCGTATCGGCGGCGCTTTTGGACACACTCGGCGCGAGAAACATAATCGTTTTTCCGAGGATCGTGGGTTATTCGTTCCTCTTTTTTATTTTGAGCATCGCGACGATTCTCGCCAATAAGTTCGTTCGATTGAACGAGGAAGTGGAGGAACTCAACGAGGACCTGGAAAAAAAAGTCGAACAAAGAACCGAGGAATTAAAACTTTCTTTGGAACAGGTCAATCGGTTGAAAATTCAGCAAGACGCGGATTATTTTTTAACTTCACTTTTGATCAATCCTCTTTCCTCGAATAAAAACACGAGCGAGGTGATCAAAACCGAATTTTATACGAAACAAAAAAAGTCCTTCGAGTTTAAGAACAAAACTTACGAAATCGGAGGAGACATTCTGATTTCGGGTAACGTGAAACTTTTCGAAAAAAAATACGTCGTTTTTGTGAATGGGGACGCGATGGGAAAATCGATCCAAGGCGCCGGCGGCGCGCTGGTTCTGGGGACGGTGTTTAATACGATTCTTACACGATCCTCAATCCCATCCCAACAAAATAAACGTCCCGAAAGATGGTTGGAAGAGGCTTTTTTAGAACTTCAAAAAATTTTCGAATCCTTCGACGGTTCCATGTATATCTCCATCGTTTTGGGTTTGGTGGAGGAATCCACGGGTCTTCTTTATTATATCAACGCCGAACATCCTTGGACGGTCCTCTATCGAGACGGGGTCGCTTCGTATATCGAGGAGGAACTGACTCTCAGAAAAATCGGAATTCCGGAAAACGAACAACACCTTGTCATCAAAAACTTTCAGATGTTTCCGGGTGACACGATCGTGATCGGTTCGGACGGAAGGGACGATCTTTTGATCGGAAACGAAGAGAATCGGGTCGTCAACGAGGACCAGAATCAATTCTTAAAAAGAGTGGAGGAGGGTCAAGCGAACCTTCGCGAAGTATATGATCGAATTCTAAAGTTCGGCTCTCTTCTGGACGATTTTTCTCTTTTAAAGATCACGTATCATCCCGTACTAGCGGATGGATTTCAGAAATCAGATTTCAGAGATATTACAGAATAATTTACAGAATAGAAAAATCATGCTTTGTCAAAGTCTGATCACCCTAACTCCTTGAAACACACATCCGCATTTTTGATCAGTTTTCTTCGAGATAGATTTTAATCGCCTCTTTCAGCACTCTAAGGCCGATCGAAAGAGAATCCTCGTCTATATCGAATTTGGAACTATGATGCGAATGAACGAATCCTTTCTCTTCGTTCCGGGAGCCCACAAAAAAATAACAACCCGGAACCTTCATGAGAAACGCGGAGAAATCCTCTCCACCCATGGACTTTGTGTTTTCTTCCGTTACACTGCCCGGCCCGAGAATGTTAAACGAAGCCTTACGCACGATGTTTGCCATCGCAGAATCGTTGATCGTGGGTTGATTGGTTCTTTCGTAACGGATGGAAACTTTCGCTCCCAGCGCGGACGCGATTCCGTTTACGACCCTTTCCAGTTTTCCGGGAACTTCCTCGAACATCTTTTTGGAATACGTTCTTACCGTTCCTTTTAACTCGGCGGTTTCCGGAATCACGTTAAACGCGTTTCCGGCATGAAAACTTCCTACGGTTACGACACAGGAATCGAGAGGGTCCGTGTTTCTGGAAACGATCGTCTGTAACGCAGTCACGATATGCGCACCTACCACGATCGGGTCCACGGTATGTTGAGGCATGGCTCCGTGTCCGCTGATTCCGTCGATCGAAATCGTAAACTCATCCACGGCGGCCATCATAGGTCCGTCCACAACTCCGATTTTTCCCACAGGAATATGATTCCAAACGTGAAGCGCGAGCGCCGCGTCTACGTTATATTTTTCTAATATACCTTCTTCGATCATTTTGTCCGCGCCCTGGCCGCCTTCTTCCGCGGGTTGGAACACGAGCAAAACCTTTCCTTTTGGGAGAATGGATCCGATGTCCTCCTTGATTTCGGTCGCGAGCCCCATAAGAATCGAAGTATGAGCGTCGTGACCGCAAGCGTGCATAACGCCGTCGTGAACGGATTTGTATTCCTTATGGGATTCCTCGAAGATGGGGAGGGCGTCCATGTCCGCTCGAACGAGAAGCGTTTTTCCGGGTTTGCCGGAATCGATCAAAGCGACAACTCCGGTTTTTGCGATCTTATCCTGAAAGGAAAGTCCTAGGGATCTTAAGTGATCGATCACGAAATCGGCGGTCCGATTCTCCTCGTACTTAAGTTCCGGATGTTTGTGGATTTGTCTTCTGTAACGGACGAGTTCGTCGGTTCGGTTTGGGTTCACTGTGAGTTTCCTATTTCTCG
The DNA here is from genome assembly GCF_000332415.1 of Leptospira weilii serovar Ranarum str. ICFT. Taxonomy (GTDB): domain Bacteria; phylum Spirochaetota; class Leptospiria; order Leptospirales; family Leptospiraceae; genus Leptospira; species Leptospira weilii_A. The sequence goes on along the minus strand of NZ_AOHC02000036.1, from coordinate 54,765 downwards.
GACCATTCTACTCTTTCGAACCGTTTTGGGAAAGAATTTTAGATTTCGCTTAAAAACTCTCGAGGCCGAAAAAAATAAATTCTTTTTGATAGAAACGAAGGTCGGTTTAACAATAAGGTTTTAAATCACTCTCGAATATTCCGAAAGTTCCCGTTTCCAGACCTGAGTTCCGCAGTAGTGATCACCTTCCGGACAGTAAGGTTTTACTTCTCCTTGCAGACGGATCCAACAAGGCGCCTTGATCCACTTTGCGATCTGAGGATGAACCTTCATTACGTCCGTGAGTTCTTCCACGGAAGCTTGGAAGATTTCTTCCTGAGCGTTGTAACAAGTTCTGGATCTCCACTTGTGATGAAGGTTGAGAAGGTCTCCACTTTCGTAAAAACGAATCGGAAAACTGTTCGGTAAGAGATAAGCGCCGTGTTCGGGCGAACCTCCGGCTTCCAAGAAACGATTTAATTTTTCGAAGATCTGTTTGTGAGTCTTGTCGTACTTCTCTTTCAGCTCCGGATACTTTTGGACGACGAGAGGAGTCACGTAATCCGGAACACCCGCATACTGAGACATGAGAACCGGTCTTCCGCCGGGAACCATTCTATGTCTTTGGTCCTGGCTGTCCGCCGTGTGGGAAATTCTTTTTTGGAAAGAATACTGAACGTTGAAAAGCGCCCTCGTGATCGGGCTCATGGAACTTTCATTCAGAGTGGAGGTAAGATGTCTATTTTTTGCGGGATTCAAAACCAGATCGATCGCATCCTGATCGGTCAGAGAAGATTTAGGAATTCCTAATATAGATCGGACCGACTGCGCCAAAATCTCGGGACCGTTGGAAGAATGAGAAACGAGTTTGGAATATCTTCCTCCCAGTTCGTTATCGAATTCTTTTACGAAGTTCGCCGCGATATCGGGATGAAATTCTCTTTTGCCGGAACCGAACATAGAATCAAAAAAACGATACTCGGTCGTTTCTTCGAGAGGAATCGGATCGTCCATCTCGTCCGCGTAGAGTGGATCTACCGCGCGGACTTGATTGACCATTTCGGTGACCACGGCTCTTTGTTCCTCCGGAACGTCGTAGGAATTCATCATCCTGTAGTAACGATGAAGCGTAAGTCCGTTGATGGAATGATAGAGATACGTGTAGGTTCCGAGCGGTAGCAGATAACGTGCCACCTCCAGACATTTTTTTTTGATCGGAATCTGCCACTTGTCCGGATAATTGGCACGAGCCTTATAGATCTGAAAGTATTCTTCCTGAATGAAAGGATGTAAAATTTCAGTGTAAGAAAAATAAGCCTGACTCGCAAAGTCCACCGCGTCCAGATAGAGTTCTAAAAGTTTTCCGCTTAACTCGGAGGGAACGTAGTAGTTCTCCTTTTTGACTTCCACATATCTTTGGGAAACCTGTTCGGAATTATAAAACGGATGAGAATGCAGAAAGGACCACACGAATTGTCTGGAAACCTTGTCGAGTGTGAAGATAAACTGGGGATGTTGGCGAGTGGTAAGATGCCCCGCCTTTTTTGTGGACTTCGCGACTCTGTCCCGGATCTCGATCGATTTTTCCGACGCGATCATATCGGAGGGGAGAAGGATTCCCTTGGACGAATAACAGGTTCTTGCCGTGGCAATGGATAGATTGAACGGATCCTGGCTGTGATCCAAAAGGGAAACGATTGGTTTTTGGGCTGACATGAAAGTCTCCGAGACGGGCGGACTATGTCCCCCCTGTTTCACTATTCTGAGAGGTGAAATTCCACCGAAAACTCTTTTTTGGAGGATCGTTTTGTTGTAGTTCCCAGGTTTCGAGTGATGGGTCCGATAGGGGGAAGGTGCACAAGGTCTCCGCTCCGCCTCGCCGGGCTATTCTTTCGTGTTCTAAGGCCCGGAGCCTGAAACGCGATCCATAGGAAACGCGATATAGAAATTTTGTCCGAACGTTCGATCTTCTTTTTAAGGAAAATAATAAAATTTGCATATTAGAGTTGCTGAAAAATGAATTCCCCATCTGTTTTTGTTACATTGAAATGGACGATCGAAGCAGTTTTGTTAATCTGAACTCAATAACTTAATAACTCAATAATAGAATGCTTGAGAAGAGCTTTTTGTGCTTATCCAAATATCGAAACGAAATTTTTAGAGGCCCTCACTATCGAAGTGCGATAGGATTCATTCCATTCGGTAAATTTTGGAACGCCTCTTGATATAAAATTTTATGATTGATAGGACTCTATAGAAAAGGATCTTAACCAAAATCAAGGAGAATCTCTCAATGAAAAAAATTCTATTTTTAACCTTCGTTGTTGGTTTAATCGCCAATTGTTACAGTATTGACAAAACGAAAGTTGGCGGCAAAGACGTGATTACGGCGACTCAGATGAACCCGGTAATTTTTACCGCTTGGGGAGCGCCTGTAACGGCTTGTTTGAACGATTTGAACAAAGAGGGTGCAACTCAGGTTGTAGACGCTAGAGGAGCTGCGACTGGCGGTATGTTTTCCACTTCAAGAATTTCCGGAACTGAAGCTTGTCAGGCAACCGGCGTTAAATAGTTTTTTTAGCCGCTCGTTCTTCGGGCGGCTGATTTCCTTCTTTAAAGGCATCCTTGGTCAGGTCGTTTTCTCGTATTCTAATCGTTTATCTATTTATTATTCCTCTTTTTTCAGAAAACCAAAGTCCAAGGGAACTTTTTATAGAAGATATAATCGAAAGTATTCAAAAAGAAGGGATTTATAAAGAAAGAAGCTGGTTAACCTTATTACACTACGAGAAAGTCTCTGAAAATAAATATCAAAGTTATGCGGACAGCGATTCCTTTTTTTTCTCTCCGTCCGGTAAAACGAATCCGTCTTTGGAATTGGAAACGAGCCTTAGGGTTCTCTCTAAAGATGAAGCTCTAACCGATCTTTCGGTGGAATGTTTATTTCCGGCTCGTTTTCATTGGATACGGGAACGATTTTCCATAAATTTAAATTTATTTCCGATACCCTCTTGCCCCAAATTCGAAGAGTTTCATAATCAGATGAAAGCACATTCGCTTTCAGTCGTTTTTGCCGCCTTTCATCCTGAACACCCAGCTTCCTTATTCGGACATACGATGCTTAAGTTTAATTCCAGCACCAAGGAAGCGGAGGAATTGGAAGATGTGGTCGTCACTTACGCCGCGATAATTCCGAGAGTTATAGATCCTTTTTCCTATGTTTTCAACGGTTTAAGTGGAAATTTTCCGGGATCTTTTGAGATTCAAAAATATAAATATAAGATATACGAATATAACGAATACGAAAATCGAAGTCTCTGGGAATATAAGTTGAATATTGATGAAAAAGGTATTGAAAGAATCATCCGTCATTTATGGGAAATGCAGAAAAATCATTTTGATTATTATTTTTTTGATGAAAATTGCTCTTTTAGAATTCTCACTTTGCTTGATGTAGGTAACCCAGAACTTCGATTATCCGATCGAAAAAAAATTTTAGTACAACCTGCCGATACGATCAAGTTGATGGCGGCTCAAAAGAACTTATTGCTGGAAGTAAAGTTCAGACCTTCCATCGTAGAAAGATATAGACAAAAATACGGTTTTCTTGACGAGTCAGAGATGGAACTTTTAAAAAAAGTTATTAAGGACGACGCTGATGTGAGTCAGGAGTTACCGGAAAGCCGCAGAGCGATTCTTTATGATGCTGCGATCGATTATCTTCTGATTAAAAAATCTATGGAAAAAGGAACTCTCGACGAAAAGGATAAGGAAAGGTATTATAAATATAATTCACTTAGAGGGGATCCGGGAAATTTATTAAAACTAAATGATTATCATTTTCCCCCTACGGCATCGAATCCGCTTCTTGGGCACGATCCTTCTCAAATCATGGTATCTGCGGGAAATTCTTCCAACGGTGCATTTGGGGAATTCACTTTTAGACCGGTTCTAAGGGACTTTACGGATTCATATCCCGGTTATTCTCCGTACAATCAATTATTCTTTTTGAATACGAATATACGCGTTTATGAGAATATGAAATCGCCGAAACTTCAAGAGATACATTTTATTCAGATGACCTCTCTGAATCCGATCGGTCAATTCTTGAATAAGGCATCTTGGCGTTTCGATATAGGCGTTAAATCTCTTTTGACGGAAAAAATTTTTAAGGAAGATCCTGGTATTTTATTCGGCTTTTCCAGCTTTGGATTTGGAGTCACTTCGGAACCGTTTTATTATTTCTCGCGTTATAGTTTGATTTTTTATACATTTTTGGATTTGAGGGGAGATGTATCCGATTCTTTTCAGAGAGGGTATCGATTGGGATCGGTCGCAACGGTCGGGATGTTATTTAGAATTACCGAACGATTTTCGTTTCATTTGATAGGAGACTATCGTTCTTATTCTTTCGGGGATAAGCAGTATTTTCCCGAGTTCTCCATACAAGGAAATTATTTGCTAACGGAACGTATCGCTTTAGAATTTCAATATAGAAAAAACTATTTTACTTCTTTGGAAGAAACCAAGTTCGGCGCCAAACTTTATTTCTAACTTTCTACCTAATTCTCTGCACTCAGGATAACTCATAAAGAAGAACTCCATAGTTTACAACCAAAGAATTATCTCTTTCGAATATAAGCTTTTTCTGATTCTCCAAAAAAATCGAGCTTCCTATTCGTTTACTTCTTCTTTCCCTTCTTCGATTTGAAAGATTTTTTCTTAGGTTCTACGTTTTCCTCCGAAGTATCCTCCTCCGTGAACACTTCCCGGACTTCCGAATGAGAATGAGTTTGCAACCACTCGCCGTTATCGTGAGCGAAACCGTGGCCGTGATTTGTGAAGGTGCGTTTTTCCAAAAGTCTGCGTTTTGCGGACTTTCTTCTTTCCTGACTTTCGTACAGGTTCAAAAGATATTCCATCACGATCGGAAGAAGGACGCGGGAAAAAACCGTGGCGACGATAACTCCGAAGATCACAACCGTCGCCAGAGGTCTTTGTACTTCCGCGCCCGCCATTGTGGAGATCGCCATCGGAATAAACCCGACTGCGGCGATAACCTCCGTGGTCATAACCGGACGAAGAGAATGAATCCCCGCGAGATAAACCGCATCCGCAATCGAGGCGCCTTTTTCCAACTCTTCCCGAAGTGTGGAGGCGTAAACGACCCCGTTTAAAACGGCGATCCCGCTCACCGCGATGAACCCGACTCCGGCGGGAATACTAAACGGAAGACCTCGGATTACAAGACCGATGATTCCGCCCGAAACCGCGAGAGGAACCACGATAAAGACGCCTAACGCGTAGTAGACGCTCCCGAACGCCGCTATCAGCATAAAGAATATGATCGCAAGAGCGATCGGGACGACCAAGGCCAGTCTTTCTTTCGCTCGAGTGAAGTTTTCGAACTGACCTCCCCAATCGGTTCTGTAACCCGGAGGAAGGTTCTTTTCGATTTCTTCGGTGACTTTTTGAGCCTCGTTTACAAAACCCACGAGGTCCCTTCCTCGAATGTTGGTTTCCACCATAATTCTTCTTTTGAGAGATTCCCTATAAATCGCGGCCGGACCTTCCACGAGTTGGATCTCCGCAACCTGGGCGAGTGGAACCGTGGACCCGGATGATGTGAAGACTGGAATGTTTTCCACTTGTTCCAAATCGGTCGCGTCGATTTTCAAACGAACCACAAGATCGAATCGTTTAAAACCTTCGAAGACCTTTCCGGTTTGTCTGCCCAATCGGAGCGCTTCCACGGTCGCAAGAATCTCTTCGGCTTGAACTCCGTAACGCGCCATGTTTTCCCGATCGACCTTGATCTCCACAATCGGAAGACCCAATACTCTTTGTACGCGTAGGTCCGCGACTCCCGGAACATTTTTGAGTTTGTTTGCGAATTGGCCAGCGATGTCCTTGAGTTTAACGAGATCGTCTCCGTAGATTTTGATCACTACGTCCGCCTTCGATCCGGAAAGAAGCGCGTTGACTCGGTTTTCGATCGGCTGAGACAAACTGATCGTACTGGAAGGGATGAACTTTAAGATTTCATCCTTCATCTTGGTCATGAGTTCTTCCCTGTCGTTGGCGCTCGTCCATTCTTTGCGGGGCTTGAGTTTTACCATCGCCTCGCCTTCGTCGGTGCCGATCGGTTCCGCCGCGGATTCTCCTCGACCCATCTTGGAAACCACGCTGATGACTTCCGGAAATTTTTTTAAGACGGCTTCCATATCGGAGTTTGTGTCCCTGGAATAATTGAGAGAGGTGGAAGGAAGGCGTTTGATATCGATCGCGATTTCTCCCTCGTCGATTCGAGGTAAAAATTCGGAACCCAACGTGGACGCCAAGAGCAATGAGAATACAACGACGCCGATTCCCGCGTAACAGAATTCTTTTTTGTGGGACATTCCAAAATTGAGGAGAAGTTTGTATTTTTCAGTGATGACGTCCCAATACTTACTGTGAAAAAAAACCGGATTCTTAAAGATAATACTCGCCGCTGCGGGAAAGGTGGTTAGGGAAAATAGAAGAGCGGCGCCTAACGCAAGCGCTACGGTGATCGCCATCGGTTTGAACATTCTTCCTTCCACACCTTCCAAACTCATCAGGGGAAGATAAACGAGCAGAATGATCGCGACCGAAAACGTCGCCGCACGACCCACACGAACGCAGGCGTCCGTGATGATTTCCTCCGCGGCCAGTTCCCTGTCTCCCAATTTTGTCTGCATCTCGTAAAAGGAACGTTTTAATATAAAACCGTGTAGAATCGATTCGAGCATAACGATCGTTCCGTCCACAAGAAGACCGAAGTCGAGAGCCCCGAGGGACATCAGGTTCCCCACGATTCCGAACGCGTTCATAAAAATCGTGGCGACGAGCATCGGAATCGGAATCGCCAAAGCGACGAGTAACGCGCCTTTGACGGTTCCGAGGGCGAGGATTAAGACGATTACGACGAGCGCGGCGGCTTCCGCGAGATTTGTGAAGATGGTGCCTAACGTTCTTCCGATAAACTCGGAACGGTCGTAAAAGGTTTCGATCCTCATTCCGGGAGGAAGTCGTTTTCTAATTTCTTCGATTCGGACCTTGACCTTCTTTACGACTTGTAGAGAGTTCTGACCCATGAGCATCATAGCCGTTGCGCCGACCGCTTCTCCCTGGGAGTCCTTGGTCACGAGACCGAAACGAAGAGACGGACCGATTTCCACTTCCGCGATCTGACCGAGTAAAAGCGGAATTCCGTCGCTGGCGGTGGTAATTGCGGTGTTCTTTATATCCGCGATGGATTTATACTGACTTTCACCTCGGATCACGATTTGTTCCGAGTTCTTGGAGATATAACCGCCTCCCGTGTTTTGGTTTGCGGATTCGAGTTTATCGTAAATTTGAGAAAGGGTGAGGTTGTGAACCGCGAGTCTCCTCGGATCGATCTTCACTTGGTATTGACGCACCTGACCGCCGATGATGTTCACGTCGATGATTCCTTCCACGGACTTAACTTCGCGCGCCAGTTCCCAGTCCATATACGTTCGGAGTTCCTCCGGAGAATGTCGATCCGACGTGAGAACGAATTCGTAGATGTCACCGAGACCCGTGGCGATCGGAGAAAGTTCGGGTCTACCGTAACCCGGAGGAATGATGGCTTCCGCTTGTTTGATTCTTTCGTTTACGAGTTGTCTCGCAAAGTAGATATCGGTGCCGTCTTTGAAGATGACTGTGACCGAACTCACGCCCGTTCGAGAGATGGAACGGATTTCGGTTACGTTAGGTAGACCGGTAAATTCCATCTCGATCGGATACGTTATGAACTGTTCGACTTCGAGGGGGGAAAGACCCGGAGACGCGGTGACCGCCGAGACCTGAACGTTGGTCACGTCCGGGATCGCGTCGATGGAAAGGTAGAATGCGTTGTAAATTCCCACGAGGGTAATCATGAAGGTCAGCACCAAAACCAAGGCTCTGTTTTTAATCGAAGCTCGGATCAGTTTATCAATCATAATTGCGGGTCTCTAAAAAAGACGATATGGACAAGAAAGCTGTTTGAGGTTGGAGTTGAAAGGTTTTTTTAGAAAGAATTTCTTTGGATCCAAGATCGGAATCTTTCCGAAACTGCGGGAACTTCCTCTTTTTAGATGTCAGAGAATCCCCTCTTTTTGTTTTCGCAAAGAGTTCGGTTTAGAATCAATATGCAGAAAAAGGAATAAACTTCCATATTCGATTCCCAGCCAAAAAAAGAATCCCGATAAGGAAACGCGGAGTAGGCGGAGTAGGATACAAAGATCGAAAAGGACCAGACGACTTTTCCGTAAAAGTTTTTTAGTATCTTTCTAAATTTGCAATTTCATTTCTATACAGAAAATTGAACTCAGAATGGATCTTTTTTTTCAGAAGCCTTTGTTAATACGTCAACGATTTTCCAATGTTTATTTTCTTGTGCAAACGTGAGAGCCGTATTTCCTTTTTTATCGCGAAAGTTTACGTCAGCCCCAGGTTTCAAAAGGAATCGAACGATTTTCTCTTTTTCTCTTTCGCAAGCAATCATCAACGCAGACTTGCTTTCCTTGTCTTGAAGGTTTATGTTTGCTCCATGTTTCAAAAGAAATCGAATGATTTTCTCTTTTTCTCTTTCGGAAGCGATTATCAATGCAGACTTATCATCGAAATTCGCAACGGCATCTATATTCGTTTTGTTTTCTAAGAATAGTTTCAAAATTTCGATGCCGCCGTTATTATCAAAAGCTGACATAAAGGGAGTATAATTACCGTTAGACGTTAAATTGGTATCGGCTCCATTTCGAGTCAGAAGTTTTGCAACCTGAATACTCCTTGTTCCCCCAAAGGTGTGCAGGATTGAATATTCTTAGAATTGACTTGTGCGCCGGTCGCAATGAGTTTCCGAACGATTTCAAACCTATCCATCTGGACACAATAGAATAACAACGTATCTCCCCATGAATTGGAAGAGTTTGACGTCGATTCCGGAGTCAAGCAAGGTTTGAACTTCTTTTGGATTGCAACCTAAAGAGAGATCGAACCAGCCCTTTTTCTTTTTGGGCGCGGCAAAGGATCCTTGCACGAAAATGACGGATATAGGAATTGTCAAAAGCGTTGTTTTTAAGGACCCCTGGTGCAAAATTCCACGTTGGCACTGCATATGTCACGATTTTGAAGGATTTTTTTATTGTGCAGAATCCCGCAGCATTTAGGTTAGTCCCGCCGCATTTTCCTGTGTGGTCTTTCGGACGATTTATTTTGTCCGATGAATGACAAGGACAAGTGATCCGTTTTTGGGAAAATCCGGGATATTTTTTTTCAGCACAAACAAGAAAGACCAGATCAAGGGGAAAGGAGAATTTTAATGGAAAGCAGTGTCAATAAAAGTGAATCCAGTGAGGAACTCTCGTCAGTGTCCGCCGTTTCCTGGGGACCGGACCGGCTGGACCTATTCGTGCGCGGCATCGATGGACGTATGTATCATAAATACTGGGATCGTTCCTATTGGAGCAAAGATTGGGAAGATCTCGGGGGGCAGATCCTCGGAACGCCGAGCGCCGTTTCCTGGGGGAAGAACCGGCTGGATATCTTCGCGCGTGGTCTTGACGGACGTGTTTGGCATAAATATTGGGATGGTTCCCAATGGAACGCATATGATTGGGATCCTTTTGGGGAGCAGGAGATCGTAGGTGTCCCGAACGCAATTGCATATGCTCAGGATCGTCTGGACGTATTAGCCCTCGGTACGGACGGAGCTGTGTGGCTTAACTGGTTGACCGTATCCACTTCGGGAAACTGGAGTTCACTTGGTAATCCTGGTAAGGGTATATTCGCTTCACAATCTCCGAACGCGATCGCTCTGAAGCCAGCGCCCGGCTCTGGCTTGACACAAGTGCATGTGCATATATTCGTAATCGGTACAGACGGGGCAGCATGGCATAGATCGTTGTACCCTCACCGGGCATGGGAATCTCTCGGTCAGAAAATTCAGTACACGCCGTCCGGGGCGTCCTTCTTCGAGAATCGGCTGGACGTATTCGTGTGTGATACGAACGAAGCTGTACTGTATCGACGGTGGAATACTGACAGCTGGAACATAAAATGGGAATCGCTTGGGGGAAAGAGTATCGGGGCACCGACCGTCGTTTCCTGGGGACCGAATCGGCTGGACCTATTTGTGCGCGGTACGGACGCAGGTGTGTATCATAAATGTTGGGATGTTATCAGGTGGAGTGAAGATTGGGAATCGCTTGGGGGAAAGATTGTCGGGGCACCGACCGTCGTTTCCTGGGGACCGAATCGGCTGGACCTATTTGTGCGCGGTACGGACGCAGGTGTGTATCATAAATGCTGGGATGGTACCCAGTGGAGTAAAGATTGGGAATCGCTTGGGGGGAAGATCGGCTGAACTTGCAAAAAGTTCCATCTTTGCATGTATGCAAAGATGGGATGTAGGGATTTCCCGAAGCAAAGCTATTTTTACCTGTCGATCTGCGCGCCCCGATCCATCTGTACTCCAAGGTGGCGTATTTTATTTTCGTTCAGAACCCGAAGCACATTTTTTCTGGCTTCGGGGTCCGGTGCATAACAAAAACAGGTTCCCTCCGCCCCGCGCCCGATTGCGGACCGAACTTAAAACCCCTGCGTATCTTTGGGTTCCCCGAAATCGATCAGTATGATTCCATCCAGTTGTACCGGCAACCGTTCCACTCCGTACGGGATCGTGGCGAAGGGCCGGAGAAAACATAAATCAACCCGCCCCGATAGCAGGAATACTGATCCATCATTCCGCCCGCTCCATGAAACATTTTTTTTCCACCTTTAAATACCAGGTATGCGATCTGTTCTGAATTGTTCCGGTATTTTGCTTTAACAGGATGTTCGCCGATTTTTTTTAAAGCCCCCTGGTTCGAAATTCCACGTTGGCGCCGGTAACTTGGCATTATATCACGGTCTTGAAGGATTTTTTTTATTGCGCAGAATCCCGCAGCATTTTCCTGAGTGGTAAAGAATTTCTTTGGATCCAAGATCGGAATCTTCCCAAAACCTTAGAATTTGCGGGTGTTTCCCCGTTTTTAGATGTCAGAGAATCCCCTCTTTTTGTTTTCGCAAAGAGTTCGGTTTAGAATCAATATGCAGAAAAAGGAATAAACTTCCGTATTCGATTCCCAGCCAAAAAAAAGAATCCCGATAAGGAAACGCGGAGTAGGCGGAGTAGGATACAAAGATCGAAAAGGACCAGACGATCGGATAAAAATTTCCCGAAAAGATACAGAAGACGAGTAAAGGAAGAATGTACCAAGGATGAACCGTGGTGGAAAGAATCAAAAAGATGAGATAGATCGTTTCGGCGGATTGAAACAAATTTCGAAAACCGGTTTTCTTTTTTTTCCAAAAGGAATAAAGAAGAATGGAGACGAACGCGGTTCCGGCGCAGATTTTTCCGGAAGCGTAAAAGTTTTCTCCGATCGTTCTCAAGAACTCGCGTAAAATGTAATACACACTTCCGTTAAATTCAAAAAGTTGAAAGAACACTCCGATTCCGGAAGTTCTTTGTTTTAGGACGGAATCCGGAAACAAGTATATTCCGGCTGAAACTACAAAAGCAGGTAAAAGAAAAAATTTCAGAACCAAGAACGATTGTTTTTTGTGTAAGAGGATCCGTACGACATACGGAACCAAGATGAGAGGAGTGACCTTGGTCAGAATTCCGAATATTAAAAAAATATAATGAAGAATGAAATCGTTCGTGCGTTCTTTTTGCGTCCATCGAAACAAATGCCAAACGGCTCCGGTTAAAAAGAAAATCAGAATGGCTTCCGGATGTGCGTTGCCGGAAATTTCCAAAAGAACCAAAGGATTGAGCCAATAGATCAGACTTTTATGGAAAGAAAGTCGTTTCTCTTTTAGGATTTTGCAGAGAAACCGAAGAATTCCGAACTCGGAACCGAGTAGAATACATTTCCAGATCAAAATTCCAACAAATACATTTTGAAAGAAAACCATTCCCTTGGCGCTTACGTAAAAAAGAAACTGTAGAACGGGAGGATACACGGAATAAAATTTCAAAGAATTCATTTCGATCAACAGTTCCGTAGAAAGCGCCGACGTGTCGGGGTTCGCGTTCGAAAGAGAAAAATCCTGGGGCAAAAAGGAAAACGGAGAAGTTCCTTCGGACAAAAGAAGACCGTCCCATAAAAAACGATATACGTCTTCGGAAAGCATCGGATCCGCAAATAAAAGGAGGATTCTCAAAATGAAACCGAAAACGATCCAAAATAGAAATGGAATATTCGAAAAACAGAATAAATTCCTCTTTTGTAAAAAAAGATAAAAATCTCTACCAAGGCCGGGATGGGTTCTTGCAGTTTGATCTTTCCGTAAGTTTTGGGACACGCCGTAAGTTTTTTCGGATGGTAACGTCTCTCGTGAAAAATCGGACGAGTTCGTTTTACCGGCAAATAAGAACGAAATCGTTTTTTTGTAACACAAGGAAAACCGGCGGAAAAATTGCCGAAGAAAAAAACGATTTCGGATCGGAAACGAACGTGTTCCGAGTAAAATCAAACCGTATGAGACGAAGGCCGGAATGACGGAGATTAAAAGAAGAGAAAAATTTTTTCTTTCTCCGAAGTGTTGGAACCAAAGAACCGGGAAAAAAAACGAAATAAGAAAAAAAACAATGAGTAAATTTCGAGCGCGGTTTGGGTTCATTTTGTAAACAGAAGTTTTCCGATTGTATATAGAATTTTCCAACCGGCTCGTATGGAACCGCAAATCGTCCCGCTGATTTTGGAAACTCCGATTCTTTTTTTATAACTCACGGGAATTTCGATACAACGTAAACCATGTTTTGCGGCCTTGATCTGCATTTCCGCCGTCCAACCGAAATTCCGATCCTGCATATTCAATTTTTTTAATGAATCCGAACGAATCACCCGAAACGGTCCTAGATCGGTAAAAGAAACGCCGTATAAAATCCGGATGAGAGTCGTGGAAAACCAATTTCCGAATTTCTGTACCGGCATCAATGCGCCATTTTCCGATGGACCGAGAACCCTGGAACCGATCGCCAAATCTACATTCTGTTGTTTGAATGTTTCGACGAACAAAGGCAACTCCAAAGGAGAGTCGGAATAATCCGCGTCGATAAACGCGACCAAATCCGGAGGATCGGGAGAATTGAAAATCCTTTCCAGTCCTTTGAGACAAGCCGCTCCGTAACCTCTTTGAGTTTCGGATAAGACGACCGCTCCTAAATCCTCGGCGATTCGAGCCGTTTCATCCGTACTTCCGTTGTCCACGACGATGACCTCGCGAAGGTCAAACCCATCGACTGACTTCAAGTCCTTCAGAACGAACGGGATCGATTGTTCTTCGTTGAGAGCGGGGATGATTATGCTGACGGACGGACGCACCATGAAAGTTTCAAAATATATTTTTCGTTCTACTTTGGATACAATGTTCCCGTATTTTTATGCTTTTCGTTTCTTAGCTGAGTTACAACGTATCAAGACAACGTTTCATTTGTTTGTGTCTAAGAATTAGATTCGTTGTTATCCAAGAGGAGAGTTTAGTTTATGATTCAAATCGGAAATTTTCCGGATTCGGTCAACGAATATGCGGCAAGATCGGTCGCCGGGCTCGTTTTTATTCTCGCGATTGCGACACTTTTTACCCAGTCGATTTGGCTGAATGTCGCCTTGTTCTACGGATTTACGGCTCGAGTATTGTACGGACCGAAATATTCCCCTTTCGCCAAACTCGCAATTTATGGAATCGTTCCATGGTTCAAACTGGGAAATAAAACCGTGGCCGGTCCGCCCAAACGATTCGCACAAGGAGTCGGTTTTCTGTTTAGCCTAACGTCTTTGATTTTACTTACACAGGGAAAAATTTTGGCGTTTCAGATCACTCTTGCAATTCTCGTTTTTTTTGCGGCCTTGGAATCCTTCGTGGGATTTTGTGCGGGTTGTTTCGTATTCGGTTATTTGATGCAATGGGGAATCGTTCCGCAGAAAGTCTGCGAGAAATGCAACAATCTTACGGTTACTTCAAAAAAACAGAATATTCATTGACTCTAAATTACACGATTTTAAAATGAAAAACCCTATTGCCGATCTTTATAGGGTCGAGTACCGTTATTTTTATCGCAAAATACCGTTTAAATGTAAAATGATAGGTACTTTATTTTATAATTAACGTGAGTTTCGTATAACCAATGCGAAAGCGATTGTATATTTCAGCCTTCGAACTCACGTTAATGACGAGTAGGAATTCATTCAGTTCAAAAAAGGAATCGTCATGTCCAAAGAATCTTATTACGTGCCGGAAGATCTAAAGAAATTCGGAAGTATCGGAGAGTTTCAACCGAATCTCGCTAAAAAATTTTTCGAATATTACGGAGAAGTGTTTGCGGACGGAGCGTTGACGGCCCGCGAAAAATCCCTGATCGCATTAGCGGTTTCTCATGCGATTCAATGTCCTTATTGTATCGACGCGTATACAACCGACACTTTGGAAAAGGGAGTGAGCGAAGCGGGGCTTATGGAAGCCGTTCATGTGGCCGCCGCGATCCGCGGAGGAGCGTCTCTCGTTCATTCCGTTCAGATGATGAATCAGGTTAAAAAATTAGGAATGTGATTGGAAATCCGGCGAGAACATCCGTGAAGTCCTTATTGTCCAGAAGAAGCGAACTCGTATCCCCGGAGAAACAGTTTCAAATATTGAAAGAAGTTTTCGTTTCTAAAAATCTTCCTTCCTTTGCCGAAAAACTTCAAAACTCCGGAGTCGGGATATTAAAACCGGTTTCGACTACAATCCTTCAGATCAACCTCGGGAAACTCTGCAACCAAACCTGTAAACATTGTCACGTGGACGCGGGGCCCGATCGAAAGGAAATCATGGACCGGGAGACGATGTTTCATTGTTTGAAAATCCTGGCGCAGAGTCCGATTTCGACCGTGGATCTGACCGGGGGCGCCCCGGAAATGAATCCCGAATTTCGATGGTTTGTCGGGGAACTTAGAAAACTGAACAAGAAGGTGATGGTTCGCTGCAATCTTACGATTTTACTCGCGGGAGAAAAATACGGGGATCTTCCGGAGTTTTTTGCGGAACAAAAGGTGGAAGTCGTTTCCAGTCTTCCGTATTTCGAAAAAAGAAGGACGGACGCTCAGAGGGGAGAGGGCGTTTTTGATCGTTCCATCAAAGCATTAAAAAAATTGAATGCGGTGGGTTATGGAATTCCGGATTCAGGGTTGATTTTAAACCTCGTATACAATCCGGCCGGAGCTTTTCTTCCGGGTTCGCAGGCCGCTTTGGAATCGGAATTTAAAAAATCATTGTATGATGGTTTTGGAATACTCTTCAATTCATTATTCACGATTACGAATATGCCGATTTCTAGATATTTGGAATATCTGCAGGAAAGCGGAAATCTGGAAGATTATATGGAAAAACTTGCGACCTCGTACAATCCCGCGGCGGCGCAGGGACTCATGTGCAAAAACACTCTGAGTGTGGGATACGAGGGTTCTATCTACGATTGCGACTTCAATCAGATGTTGGAAATGAAGGTGGAGGGAAAAGTCCGAAACGTTAGGGACTACGACCCGGCAATTTTAGCGCAAAGAAATATCCGAGTGGACGAACACTGTTACGGCTGTACTGCGGGATCCGGCTCGAGTTGCGGAGGCAGTACGGTTTGAAGTAAGGGAGAATATTCAACTTCGATTTCGTCCTGCGAGTTACGAAGGATTCGGGCGATTTTTTCCAGGTTTAAAAATTTCTCTTGTTTGGTAACGACGGGGGTTTGCAGATTTTGATTGAAATGAAGAATCGGTTTTCCTTCGTCGAGTCTGGTCCGTACGAAAAGATCATGGTCGTTTTTCCGCTTTTGTACGATTTCATTGAGCATTTCCCCGAGGGAAGGAAGATTTTCGAATTGGGGTAGACTCGAATCCAAATCGAAGCCGACTGAATTTCTGGCGTTTCCGATCGCGGCCAAGGTGGTAGTTCCGGTTCCTAAGAACGGATCCAAAACGACGTCTCCCTTTAAGGAATACATCCGTACGATTCTGTTTGCAAGTTCGAGCGGATACGCCGCACTCCTTTCCCTTCCTGCAAAATGGTTTAGACCCTGCCTTTTTCCCTTAAAGTCCCAGACGTCGGTAAACCAAAAGTTGCGCTCTTCCCAAAAAAACGCGCTTTCGGCGCGGGCGCATTGTTCCTCTTTTGTCGCAAAGTTTCTTTTATTATTTTTTCTGAATATTAAAATATGCTCATGTTCTAAGGTTACGTATGCTCCCGCCGGGAGCATACCGGAACCCATAAATTTGTTGGGTGCGTTTGTTTGTTTTCTCCAGAGAATTCCGGGAAGGTTTTGGAACCCGATCGAGTTACAACCTTGTAAAATTCTTGCGTGATTCGTGTACATCCGAAAACCGAAGGAAGTGTTTCTCGTCGCGTCCCCGATATTGATCACTAAAAAACCTCCGTCTTTCAGAACGCGGAAAGATTCTTTCCAAACCTTGTCGAGTTCAACATGCATTCGTTCGTAGGAAAGATTCGGATCGGTAAGAAAACTTTCTCGAATTTCTTTTGAAAAACCGAAAAAGAGTTCGTCCCACATTTCGATCATGGGATAGGGGGGAGAGGTAAGAACGAGGTCCACGGACTCGGATCGTAACGGAAACGTTTCTCTCGAATCTCGAAATAAAATCTTGTGAATCGTTCGTTTCATACTCTAAAAATAAAATTCCGTATTCGTTTTCTTTTGTCCATTCAAAACGACTTCTAAAATTTCCGCGCGGAGAAACTCGCGGGCTCCTCGGATGAGAACGTTATCCGCAATCCCTTCTTACATTGTGGGACTCAAGTTGCGCATAACGTAACGATCGCCGTGTCAGCTATTCAAAAGAAAACCGTCCACGGAACGAATCAAAAGAAGACCTCCGCCGGTCGGAAGTTCGTTCACTCTGAATTCGGGATGATTCTCCCAGATGTCCAAATCGCAAAGAATCAGATCGAACTGTTTCCAATCGTAGGCGCCGCTTCCCGGCGTTAGGATTTTCACCTTCTCTTTTTTGAGGGTCTGTTTGATTCGGGTATGATTTACGGAGCCGTTTAAATCCACGATCGACAGTTTGGAATTGTAGTTGCTCGCAAATCTTTTGGCGATCTGAAGAAGTTCGAGATCCTTTTCCTTACCGAAAAGGATGTGGATGTTTTTCACGTCTTCCAATTGGGAAGAAAATAAAATTCCCGTATTACAATCCGTTTCGTTCAAAATGGTTCGAATTTTTCCGCCGAGAATATCGTCCGAAAAAAAAGAACGGGCCGCCCCGATCAAAAGGAGTTTATACTTCCCTTCGTCCACGATTCGAATGATATCTTTCGTGATGTTCGTGGAGGTTTTGTAGATCGTCCGCAGACGCATGTTCAAATCCTTTGCAAGTTCTTTGAGAGGAGTGAAACTCGAAGACTCGTATTTTTCCGCGTGAAACTCGGAGATATTGGAATCCGGAGACAAATGAACCGCGGTGACTTCTCTCTCTTTTTTTTTCTCGGGAAAAAGTCCATAAGCAATCTTTAATAGTTCCAAACCTCTCGTATGTTGCGCGAAGGAGATGAGGATTCCGGTGTTTGTAGTCGGTTTTGCGGCGAGGTTTTCCTTTGCAAAAAAATATTCCACGAGTTTCAGACCGGGTCCGGTCATGATCGTGGTGGCGAGGGCCATAAGGACCATCATCGAAAAAATCTCTTCGGATAAAACTCCGAGGTCGTAACCGATGTTTAAAACGATCAACTCCATAAGGCCGCGGGTGTTCATTAGGATTCCGATCGATAGGGAATCCTTCCAGTTTTTACCGGACATACGGGATGCGATCGCACTTCCGCCTAACTTCCCTAAGACGGCCACAAAAAGGATGAGAAAAAAAACCGGCCAAAGACCCGAACTCGACAAAAGACCGAACTTGGTCCGCAACCCCGTAAACGCGAAAAAAAGAGGAAGTAAAACGGTGAGACTGAAGTCTTCTATCTTTTCCACAAGATTGTCTCTGAGTTCCTTTTTATTCGGCATCACAACTCCCGCGAGGAAGGCGCCGAAAAGCGCGTGGATTCCGATCGCTTCCGTGATCCAAGCCGAAAGGAAGATGAATAAAAAGAAAAACGCGGTGATCGTCTTCGTCATCGATTCTTTGGTGGTGTATAAATTACCGGCCCTTCTCATCAAAGGAAGAATACCCTTCCACATCACGAACATATACGTCAGGGACATGAGGATCATCAAAATCCCCGAAGAGAAAGAACCCGCGTTTACGATCGTAACTACGATCGCGAGTATACACCAAGCCGTAACGTCATCCGCCGCGGCCGCGGTGAGCGCAAGGCTGCCTAACGCGGTTTTGGTTAGCCCCTTTTCCAGAATGATTCTTGCAAGAACCGGAAAGGCGGTGATGCTCATTCCGATTCCCATAAAAAGACAGAACGCAATGAAGTCCACTCCCTCCGGAGCCAACGGAACGTAGATGAAATACGCAAGGCCCGCTCCCAAAAGAAACGGAAACATGATGCTCGAATGTGAGATGATAACTGCGGACTCGGCTTGGTTTTTTAGGATTTTAAGATCCAATTCCATCCCGATCACGAACATAAAAAGTAAAAGTCCGAGTTGGCTCAAGATCTGCAGAGTGGAAAGGGATTCCTTAGGAAACAAAAGTTGAAATCCGTCCGGAAAAACAAGGCCCAGCAAAGAGGGACCGAGAAGAATTCCCGCAAGAATTTCACCGATCACGGAAGGTTGCCCGAGAATTGTCGCGAGTTTGCCGAAGAGTCGCGCCGAAAGCATGATTACGATCAATTGAAGAAGAAGTCTGGAGAGCGGTTGTTTCAGATGACCGGAGAAAATTTTTCCAACCGCTTCCACGTCCAAAAAGTCCGGTCGGGAAGCGGTCGTTTTAGGGAAAGAATTTTTTGCCTTCGTATTCTTTTCCGAAAAAACTTGAGAAGAATGAAAACTTTCCTTTTCCAGTTCCAGACTTTGTCCGGTCCGAAGGATGAGTCCCAAGATCAAGATGAATAAGAAAATTATAAAAATATAAAATAGTGATATTTTTTTCATCAAACAAATCCTTTGTTTGAAGGCATTCTTCGGTTGAATTCCGGTTTCGTCATTCAGATTTTTAGATCGTTTCCGTCTTTCGAAGCGATCGATTAAGGAAGGATGGATTCTTCTCGGAGAATTTTAGAAGCGAGTTCCGCCGCTTCCAAGGGGTTCTTCGGTTGTCCTAACACTCGGACTCTTGTAAGAAGTAACCAACGAACGTTCTCCTTCTGAAAGGAAACCCAAAACCAAGAATCGGTTTCGTCTTGAGAATAATAGAACGCGGAATCCGATTTATAATCTTCCACTCCGTTCCAATCTCCCGTAAGATCGTGGCTTCCGCTCGCGTTGGAAAGAGAACCGGGCGATCTTTTGAGCAGATTCCAAACGATCCCGATCGTCTTTTTGCGAAAAGGCGGAGACGTATCTTGAAGTCGGATTAAAAAATCCGCAAATTCCAAAGGTGAAATCGTATACGAGCCGTCCGACCAAAAAGAATTTCCGGCCGATGGAACCGAAGAATGAAACGAGCCGATTTTTTCCAGAAGCGGTTTTCCTCTTTCCGGTCCGATGTCGTTCCATAGTTTCGTGAAATACCATTGGACCGAATATTCCAAGGCGGATTTGAGATTCTGATCCTTCTGCCAACGAATGTAAGGATATCTCGTCTTATCCCAGAAAAAAAAAGAT
>NZ_AOHC02000036.1:0-30000 GCF_000332415.1 Leptospira weilii serovar Ranarum str. ICFT | reverse complement strand
GTGACTCCTCCGATCGTTTTGAAAACCGTAACCAATCCCGACGGTTCCGTAACGACCAAGGCCGAACTTTCGGAAGAGGAAAAACAAAAACTGATTCTGAACCATCTGAACCGGCTTTTGGGAGAATCACAATGAAATTAAAATATTCCATTTTCTGCATGTTTTTACTCTGCGGCTTTCTTTTTTTAGGGATCCTTTTTTCTCTGGGAGCGGCCGAGTTGAGATTGAAAGACATCGCGAAAATCGAAGGGATTCGGGAAAATCAGATCGTCGGTTACGGGATCGTGGTGGGACTTCCGGGGACGGGAGACGGCAAAACTCCTTTTACATCCGAAAGTATGAAAAATTATTTAAAGAACCTCGGAGTGGAAGCCAATCTCAAACCCGATCAAACCAGAAACATCGCGTCCGTTTTGATCACCGCAACGATACCGACTTATTCCCGCAAAGGCGATAAGTTGAATGTGATCGTCTCTTCCATCGGAGACGCCAAGTCTTTGGAAGGTGGAGTTCTTTTACAATCTCCTTTGAAAACCGCCGGAGATAAAACGTTCGCCGTGGCTTCGGGTGTGATCTCCTTCGGCGGAAGACAGGAACAGGAAAGGGGAAGTAGCGCGAGAGGAAATAAAAAAACGGTCGGGGTGGTTCACGGAGGAGCGATCGTCGAACAAGAGTTGGATCAGAATTTTTACGCTTCCGAAAGGATTCAGATTCAACTCGAAAATCAGGACTTTACAACGTTAAACGCCGTTGTCTCTCGGATTCGTTCCATTCTTCCCGGAAAACACGGAATCGGACCGGAGTCGGTCGTTCCCGTTTCTCCTTCCGAGATCGATATCGTTCTCGGAAAAACTTTCGAAAACAAATCGGACGCATTCTTAACTTTATTAAGCGACATCGAAAATCTAACCGTGGAAACTCAAGTAAAACCGAAAGTTGTGATCAACGAAAGAACCGGAGTGATCGTGATGGGAGGAAACATCACAATCGAAGAAGTCGCCGTGTCCCGGTCCGGTCTCAACCTTTCCGTCACGGATAAAAATCGAAAACGCAATTGGTTCGGAAAAGATCAGGAACCTTCAAAAAGTTCCTTTTTGATCGAAGAATCCACGAGCGTAGGCGACGTGGTAGAAGCCTTAAACAAAGTGGGCGCGTCCACAAGAGACATCGTAGCAATTTTAGAAGCTCTGAAAAAATCGGGCGCGTTACACGCGGAGTTGGAGATACAATGAAAATCGATTCCATTCAAGATTACACGAACAAGTTGAACCTTCTGGAAAAACCGGAAGTCAGAAGTCTTATCAACGCTGAAAACTCCAGCAAGGGAAAACAAAATCTTTCCTTTCCCGATCGACTCCGGGAAGAATTTAACGAAAAACTTTCCGGCAAAATCAGTTCCTCCGAAATCAGACTTCCTCACAACATCAAGGAAGAGATCGCCGCCGATCCGTATCGTAAAAAACTATATTCAGCTTCCGTTGAATTCGAATCCATTTTCGTTAAGATGATGTTGACCGAAATGAAAAAAACCGTCGAAAAATCGGGTCTGATCGACGGGGGACACGCGGAAGAGATTTTCGAAGACATGCTCTACGACGAATATTCCAAAAATCTTTCCTCCAATTCCTCCTTGGGACTTGCGGAACAGATCTATCAATCCTTGTCTTCCAATCTGCCCGCCCGAAAGATCAACGAAAAGGTTTAAAAAAACGTAAACTAACGCGAGTTCGGTTTAATCTCGACGTTTGTCCGCTAACAAAAGTTAGTCGATCAGGTCGCTGAACTTGATTCCGTCCAGATCGTGTTGTAGTTTTTCTTCCGTTTTTTCGATCTTGGAATGGATGTCGCCCGGAAATAGTTTCAGTTCCTTGTCCCCGGTCAAAAGAGGTTCCGGAATTTTTCGATAAACGTCTCCGATACTCAAATCGGTCGGAGAAGCGATCGGGACGAATTCGTTTTTTTTCGTTATCGACAACAATTCCAACTCGCAGAGTTTTTTGGTAAGAACCGGAATTTCTTCCTCTTTCAACGTCGAAACCGAAGAAAGTTCGATGGAAGAAGAGGGCGTTTTTTTTTCTTTTTGGATCCGATACGCGGACTTCAAAGTTAAAATCAATTTTCGAAACTCGTTGCTAGGCGAGCTGTGCATTTCTTCCAAAGAATGCAAAGGCGCTAGATATCTTTCCCTGAATTGAAGAGATGCGGTGATCTCCGCTCCGAACAAGACAATTAGAGAAAGTGAATATACTCCCAAAAGAAAAATCGGAACCGCGGCCAACGCCTTGTAGATGATCATCGTGGTTTCGCTGAACGAGGAAAGATACACCTGAAATCCCCAGAGGAATACGAGGAAGATGATACCCGTAACGGCGGCTCCCACGGAAGAAGCTTTCAGAGAAACCTTGGTATTCGGAATCAAAGAATAAAGACTTAAGAAAAAGAGCCAAATTCCGGAGAGAGGAAATAGAATTCGCAGGACGGAATAGATCGTAAAAACGCTGTCGCCTCCGGCGATTAGGGTCGTCACGAATTTCTGATCCTTGGATTCGGTGAGACTAACGGTTCGATATTCGCCTACGTTGAGCATTTTGATTTTTCCGTTCTCCTTCCTTTCCAAAAGAAGATTGGCCCATAACTTACCGTTCATCGGAGTATAAAAAGGATTCCAGTGTTCCCCTAAGTCGGTGGAAATGAGTATGTTTCCCAAACTGTCCATGAGGAAAAGTTCCGTCGTATCGGGACCGGCAAAGGACCAGATTCGTATGAAGTTGTATCGTTTGTGACTCAGTTCGATCCAACCGTTTCCGCCGTCCCGGGAACGATACAATATCCCTCTTTCACCCGCCAAAAAAATCTCCCCGTTTGTCGTTCGATGAATATCATGAAACGCTAAATGAGTCAGACGGTTCGGATAAAAATTAAATCCTCCGTCGTTGCTCGTCCAGACGGTTCCCGATTCGTCCGCGATATAACCGTTTAAACCGTCCGGAAAATACACCTTGGAGGCGTTCATCTTCAGTCTGTCCTTGAAGATCGGTTTGAAGGAGATCCCCGCCGGAATGTAGTGCAGAACTTCACCGTTTTTGAATACAATAAAAATATTATTTGAATCGACGACTTCCATGTCCTTGAGTTCGACTCCTTCGAAGGAAGTCAAAGTCCAGGCGGTCGATTCGATCCGTTTGATCAAAAGGGTTCCTTTTATCGAAAGCGCGTAGATGATTCCTTCCCGAATTTTGATTCGAATAAAGTCGGAGTCTCCTATGTCCGGCTTTTTACAGAAGTCCAGTCTTCCGCCCAAGTTATCCAAACATATCATGTTTTCAAAATCGATCTCGTCTTCGCGAATCGAATATTCCTTTTTGAGATTGGAGTCCATTCGAAACAGGGTCCCGTTTTCCCCGCTCACCCAGATTTTTCCGGAAGGATCCTGTTCCATGGAGAAGTAGTGAGAAGGTCTGAAAAAATTGATGGTCTTGTTGGCGACTCCTTCTCCGATCACAAAAAGAAGAGGGCCGATCGCCAAAACGAAAAAATAAAACACCAGTTTTTGAAAAAGGGATCTGTTGGAACGGATCTTCCAAATTCCGTTGAACGCGTTTTCCAAGGAACGTAAAACCGCAGTGGCCGAAAACACTAAAATCACAAAACCGATGGCTCCGATTTGGGACGCCGTATCGATCAGATCTCCGATCGTTTCGAGATACGTATTGATATCCACGTTGATGTTGCTTTGTAGGATGAACGTGTTGATCGTGTCGAAAATTTCTTCCTTACGATTTTCCAAACCCGAAGTGATTGTGATCAAGGATAAGGCGACGGTGAGCATCGGAATCAGGGATACGATCGTTGTGTACGAAATTCCGGAGGCTTGCATCAGGCAATCGTCTTTGATAAAACGATACGCGGAACCCACGAGGATTCGGATGAATAGGACGAAAATTCTCAACAAACCTTTTTCGGGAATTTTATCCGAATCGGTCAACCAACCGGGTTTAAAAAGATGATACATCGTTTATTCCGCCTTAAAGCTGTACAGAACCATGGACGAAGTCAAAGGTCTGCCTTGTTTTTTGAATTTACTTTTCCAGTGATAAACACCGATCCGAATCCATTTCCAATATTCTTTCCAGGACCCGAAACTTCCCCGGGACTTAAGTAACTTTGCGAAGAGTGAAAAATCCACTCCGGGATAAGTGATATGATTGTTAAAACCCGAGCGATCAAGAATTTTTTTCAGATTCGATTCCGAATAATAATAAAAATGTCCCGGGAGATAGTAGTGATAACTCGCACCCGCGTCGATCGCTTGTTGACCTTCAAAGTTCGCGGTTTGTAAAAGCAACAATCCTCCGGGTTTTAAAATTCGATGAAGTTTTTGAAAAATTCTTTCGGGTTCTGAAAGGTGTTCGATCACTTCCACGAGGGTGACCACGTCGAAAAAATTTTCGGGAAGATCCGCGTCTAAAAATTCCCCCTGAATCACTTTCAATCCTCTCGATCTCGCGACTTCGGCGGAGTAAGAAGAAATTTCCACGCCGGTGACGCCGAACCCCGCTTCCTTGGCGCAGTTTAAAAATCCTCCAAAGGAACAACCGACGTCTAAAAATTCGCCGTTTGATTTGAACTTTCGGACGTTTTTGATTCGAGCCTTCCAGACGTATCGATCATAACGTTCCGTTTGTCTTTCGTCCCGGTACGAAAAGTCCGCGTCGCCGGAATAATACTCTTCCGTATAAAGTTCGGAGGGTTCCGGCCTCGGATATCGGGTCTGAAGGCCGCAGCCGTTACATAGATAAATTGGAATATTATAATTTTTAAATGTGGAGAGGTATAAGAATTTCCAGTTTTTATTTTGACAACAGGGACAGATTTCGTTTAAAGTTTCGCCAGAAAAATCCAATGACAGATCCTTTCTTCCAATTTTCCCAAAGGGGTTCTTTCGGTGTAACCGAAATCTACGCGGGAGAAATCCCTTAAGTCTTCTTGCAATTCCTCTAATGTATAAAAACGGGAGTAGGCCCCTTTTAAGTCGGCGGTTTGAATCGCGGTTCCCTGCGCTTGAAGATGTGTGTCTCCTACGGCGCGCACCGATCCCGCTAGATATCCTCCTTTTTTGAGAATCCTCGTTTTATCTTTCAGGATTTTCCGGGCGGCTTCCGCGGAATTGTAATGTAAAACTCCCCAACTAACGATCACGTCGAAAAAATTTTCCTCAAAATCGAAAGGAGGATCGCCGCCTAACGAGGCTTTGACGAAAGGACAAGTTTCTTGAACGGTTTTTATGGAATTCTCCGTATAATCCGTCGCGTAAACACGATAGCCGAATTCGTTTAACAAAACACAATGCCTTCCGGATCCGGCGCCGAAATCCAAGGCTTTCCGCTCGGCCTGTTTGTCGGAGTCGCCGCCGATTTTGGAAAGCATACGAACCAGATTTTCGTCCGGATAACCTAACCTGGATTTGGTTCTCGTATAATGTAGGTTCCAGGCGGATCGGGAGGAGGGTTCAGACGGATTCAAATTTACCTTCCAGTCTTTGGAGAACGGATTGTTTCCAGCTTTCCAAAGTCTGATCGTTTTGATCGGGACCTAAGATTCCTACACTTCGAGTTCTTACGGAATTACCTTCCGACGTTTTTAAAATTTCTCCGCGTTGTTTCAACTTACGATCGAAGATAAGTTTTTCTTTTCCTTTTATTACGAATTCGGAATGTTCTACGAGTTTGGATTTTCCTTCGGGAGGCGCGGAGAAAAAAATTCCCGCGTACTTTTTGGGAATTTGCGAATAGTTCGGGAACGGTTTGATTTTTTCTCCCGTTAAAAGTTTCACTAAATTCTCGAAATAAGAGGAACCGAAATAATTCGGAATCAGAGTGTCGGCTAAAAATTCTCCCCCCACTTCGGGAACCGCTTCGATCAGATAGATCTCTCCTTGCGGATTGATTCTGAACTCCGCGACAAACGGGCAGTCGGTCATCTTGGTTGCCGCAACGAGCGCTCTACAGTTGAGAAGAATTTCTCCGATCAACTCGGAACGTAAAAAAGGAAGAGTATGAGCGATTTCTAAATAAGGCGGAAAATGAGTCACGTCCTTATGGGAGATACACGCCGGAAAAAATTCTTCGTTTTGAACCAGGCCGCAGACCGTGATTTCAAAACCCGGAATGTATTCTTCCGCGATCCATTCTTCCCGATCCGCGTTATGCGTGTTTGTCTTCTTTTTGGATAAGGAAGTTTTAGGGCGGGTTATTTTCTTGGATTTGAAAAAACGCTCCCATTCTTCGGGATTGTGAAAGGTTCTGATTCCTTCTTTGCCGTTTCCTTGAGCGGGTTTGTATACGAATGGGAACTGATTTTTGACGATCGTCGCTCCTGCACCGTAGTTTTCCGGAGTTAAAATTCCCGCTTTGTCCGCGGCTTTTTTAAGTAAATTCTTATTCGAACAAACCTCGACGCATCCAAGGCTAGCATAACGTAGTTTTAATTTGTCCGCGATGTAGGAGGTTGTGTAGGTCGCTTTTCCGTAGGAGCGCGTACCGACTCCGATGATTTTTTTCTGAAAAGGAGTTTCGGAAACCGCCTTTAGAATTTTACGGTACTCCGTAACGGATTCCAGAATTCTAATAGAGGACATGCCCAAACCGGGCGCACGATCGTTTTGATCCACGGCGATCACCGAGTAACCGAGTCCGATCGCGGCTGAAATCAAGGGGACTTGATTGGGTCCGGCGCCGATGGAAAGGAAATATCCCTTTTCTTTCATCTTCCGTAGGTTTCTTTTTACACGCGAGAAAGTCAAAGGATTTTTAGAGGAATCGGAACGATATCTTATCCGAATGTTTTAAGTTGTTACTTACGAAGTCGGGATTTTCGAAAACGTTTTGTCCGTATCGATTTTCCGAAAAAAAATCGATATGGAAACCTACAATCCAAAAGTATATTCCATTTTTTAAATATAAAAAGTCGACGACATCTCGTCTAAGAAATCGATTTCAGACAACGCGTTCGTAAAGGATACGGACCCCTCCCGCCTTTTCTCCGTTCGGTCTTAGGTTTTGAGAAAAGATCGTAAGTTTATCGTTTCCGTCTTTTTCGATCGAAGTCTTCCAGCCCCAGCGTGTTTCCGGAGTTTCGCCCCCGTAGTGCCCGGTGAAAGATCGTTCGGTCGCACCCGAAATTACTTCGGAGAATAAGATTCCCGTTCCCATTCCGAAACTCTCGATCCAAGCGGACTCGTATCGTTTTTTGTCTATATGATATCCGTAGATCGCGATCCCTTCCAGAGGTTCTCCGGCGTAACTTCCCTTGTACTCGTGCAGAATAAATCTTCCGCCTAACACAAGTTTCATGGTTCCGGCGATCGGAGATTCGTCGGTGATCTTACCTTCCTCGAACATCATTTGGCCCACACCTTTCCAGTTTCCGACTAGGGATTCCAGTTCTTTGTGAATTCCTTCTCGTTTGGACAGCTCGAATTTTTCTTTGCTCATGACCGGGAAACTAAATTCAAGCTACGAAAGAAATCAAGAAAAATTTTTCTTAGAACGAAATTTGCCTATCCTTCCAAGGAAGTTCGTATGTTTTGATCAAACTCCGTTGATACTTGGTTTTAGAAAATACGAATCTTACACAAACTTACAACGAAGTCTAAAACTTCCGATCGGATCTATATTCCAATAAATAAATATGTTTTCTTGTTCGGATTTTCGTTTTGTATCAAATTGGATACGATTGACTTTTCCAATCAAAGGATGTTTTCTAAAGTTCGACTTTTTTAGATTCCGTTCCTTTAAGTTCGGATATTCTAAAAATTTTTGAATATTCTGGATTTCATGAATCCTCGGAATGATTTTAAACTTATCCGGATAAAATATTTCATAAAATTTGAATATACTTTCCATGAAACCTTCGTTTAAGATTTTTCCAAAATAGGGGTTCGAGTCGTCATAACCGTACTTTAGGGAACTACTTGTGTCCTTGTATTTTAGGACGTAGGATCGGCCGGTCGTTTTTTAATCATAAGAACGGTTTTACTGAACCTCGAATTCCACGCTCACTCTCGCTTGAATCGTTCTTTCTCCGATCGAAATGGGAGATTGATCGGAACCTTCTTTTCCTTTCATAAAGTAGACCACCTGAGGGTTGATCATAGAATCGGATTCTACTACTTTGAGTGCGGTCACGTTTGTTTTTCCGACGGATTTTGCGAGTACGAGCGCTTTGTTTTTTGCGTCTTCGAAAGCGGCGGTTAAGGCTTCTTTCTCTTGTTTTTTCGTGGAATCCGCTTTGAATTCGATACCGCTTACGTTATTGACTCCTAGTTTTTGAATTTCCAACAGTAAATCCTTATAGACTTTGAGATCTCTGAGTTTGAGAAGAATTCCGGAAGAGGCGAGATAAGGTCTTTGTTTTCCTTCCTGTAGATATTGTCTCTGAAGAGTATAATCGGTGCTGTAAATGTCTTTGGTTGCAATCTTGAATCCTTTGGAAAGGATTTTGATCACGTTAGACGCTCTTTCCAGGTTTTTTTCCTGCGCGATTTTCGGGTCCGGATCTTCCACTTCCACGGAGAAATTCATTTGCACGTAGTCCGTTTCCACGATCGCGGAACCGCTTCCGGATACGGTGATTGTTTGTTTGGTTTCGGAATGAATTCCCAGAAGCGGAATCGTAAAAAGGAGTAGGGTGAGAAGTTTCTTCATAGCATTTCCTGAATATTCTTAATATCTAAAGTTTTATACTAAAAAAGGCGGAAGAGAAAAATCTCCGCCGCCTTTTGCAATTGGAAAAGAAATAGGTTGAATGAATTACATCATTCCGCCCATTCCTCCCATACCGCCGCCCATTCCCGCCATCGGGTTCGGAGCGTCTTTTTCCGGCTTATCGGTGATCGTAACTTCGGTCGTTAAGATCATGGAACCGATGGAAGCCGCGTTTTGCAGAGCGGAACGAACCACTTTCGCAGGGTCAACGACTCCGGCTACGAGCAGATCTTCCCAAACCATGGAGAGTGCGTTGTATCCTTCGTTTCCTTTTTTGCTCTTAGCGTGTTCTACGATAACGGATCCTTCCAGACCTGCGTTATTCGTGATCATACGGATCGGTTCTTCCAGCGCTCTGAAAATGATTTTCGCACCGGTCGCTTCGTCTCCTTCCAGTTTCAGAGCGGAGACCGCTTCTTGCGCTTTCAAAAGAGTCAATCCGCCGCCGGGAACGATTCCTTCTTCAACCGCTGCGCGAGTAGCCGAAAGAGCGTCTTCCACACGGGCTTTTTTCTCTTTCATTTCCACTTCGGTGGCGGCGCCTACGTGAATGACCGCAACTCCACCCGCGAGTTTTGCGAGTCTTTCTTGGAGTTTTTCTTTGTCATACTCGGAAGTAGTGTCTTCGATTTGTTTTTTGATCTGACCGATTCTTCCTTGGATATCTTTTGTCTGACCTTTGCCTTCGATGATCGTAGTGTTTTCTTTGTCTACGGTCACTTTGTTGGCGCGGCCGAGCATTTGAAGAGTCGCGTTTTCCAGTTTCATTCCGAGGTCTTCGGAAATCACTTGTCCGCCGGTCAAAATCGCGATGTCTTCCAACATGGATTTTCTTCTGTCTCCGAAACCGGGAGCCTTAACGGCAACACAAGAGATGGTTTTTCTGAGAGTGTTGACTACGATGGTAGCGAGCGCCTCTCCTTCCACTTCTTCGGAGATGATCACGAGAGGTTTTCCGGCTTGAGCCACTTTTTCGAGAATGTGGATCAGGTCTTTCATAGAAGAAATCTTTTTGTCGTAGATCAGAATGAAAGGATCGTTCAGAGTTGCGATCATCGCTTCCGCGTCGGTAACCATGTAAGGGGAAATGTATCCTCTGTCGAACTGCATTCCTTCCACAACGTCTAACGTGGTCTCGATGGACTTCGCTTCTTCGACCGTGATCACCCCGTCTTTACCGACTTTATCCATCGCGTCTGCGATCAGAGTTCCGATCGTGTTGTCGTTGTTAGCCGAGATGCTGGCAACGTTTGCGATGTCTTTTTTGTTTTCGATCTTAACGGCTCTTTTTTGAATGCTTTCCACGGCTGCGGTTACCGCTTTGTCGATCCCTCTTTTGAGAGACATCGGGTTTGCGCCCGCGGTTACGTTTTTCAGCCCTTCGTTGATGATGGATTGAGCGAGAATGGTAGCGGTGGTGGTTCCGTCTCCCGCGACGTCGTTCGTCTTTGTGGAAACTTCCTTAACCATTTGCGCGCCCATGTTTTCAAGAGGGTCTTCGAGTTCGATTTCTTTCGCAACGGTCACACCGTCTTTTGTGATGGTCGGCGCTCCGAATTTTTTATCGATTACTACGTTACGACCTTTGGGTCCGAGAGTAACTTTTACCGCGTTCGCGAGTTTGTTCACCCCTTCTAGGAGCTTACGTCTTGCTGTTTCGTTGTATTCAATATCTTTAGCCATGATTTACTCCTAATTATTTTTTAACGACGGCCAGAATATCGCTCTCGCGGATGATGAGGTATTCTTTGCCTTCCGATTTGATTTCAGTTCCGGAATATTTTCCGTAAAGGACGGTATCGCCTGCTTTTACTTCGAGAGGAACGAGTTTCCCGTCTTCATATTTACCGCTACCGACTTCGACAACTTTTCCTTCCTGAGGTTTTTCTTTTGCCGTATCCGGAACGAAAATGCTACCGATCTTTTCCTCGGCTTCCTGTCTTGGTTCTACGAGGACTCTGTCACCCAGAGGTTTAATCGATGCCATAGACTAACTCCTTAAAATTATAAGATTAGCACTATATTCATGAGAGTGCTTATGTAATTTTTCATTAAAAAAAATCATTTCCAAAGAGTCAAGCACTTTGATCGTGAGAGTGCTAAATTTTAAAAGAATCCGATTCCATTTAAGCATTCGAAGTCGGATTTTCGAATAAAAAAATGGCGAGCGGTTTCCGAATCGCTTTCGAATCCAAACAAACGGATGGGCGCCTCCTTTCGATCGAAGATCGAAAGGACCGGGCTCTGTCGCGGCTTCGGTCACTTCGTGACCGCTTCGCGCCGCTTTGATCCCTGGCGCGGGGAACATCGTTTTAAATCTCGAAAATCACTCGTGAAAAAAGAAAATTGTGGGAACTCCCACGTTTTTCTGAACTCGAATCAAAACTTGATCTCAAAATCAAAGTTTTGTGGGAACTCCCACGTTTTTCTGAACTCGAATCAAAACTTGATCTCAAAATCAAAGTTTTGTGGGAACTCCCACGTTTTTCTGGACTCGAATCAAAACTTGATCTCGAAATCAAAGTTTTGTGGGAACTCCCACGTTTTAAGATTTCCGTTCAAACTTTGGAATGAAATCGTTTCCATATATTTCCTTTAGGAAAGTTGTTCCAGAAAAGAATCGGGATTCAGTCCGCAACAATTTCAAAAACCGGCGGAAACGACGCACTCGATAGGAAGTCGAGAACGGTTTGAGTGGAACGCGGGACGGGATTTGCAAATTCGGATAAATACTGTGCGACCTAATTTGCGATATTCCTCATAAAGTCCGTTGAAAGAGCAAAAATGTTTACGAAAGAAAATCTGATTCGAGTCCGCGATCTCAATCAAAATCCGATTCGGGAGGAAAAGCCGATTCTTCTGTATTGGATGTCCATGGCGAGGCGGCTCGTTTGGAATCATTCACTCGATTACGCGATTCATCTATCTAAAAAATACAAAAAAGAATTACTCGTCTACGAACCCGTCAAGATGAATTATCCCTGGAGTTCCCCCAGGTTGCATAAATTCATTCTGGAAGGAATGGCGACTAACGTCAATGAAGCGAAGAGACTCGGACTGATTTATAGAGCCTTTGTCGAAACTTCCGACAATCCGATCGAGGATGTTTTCGGGAAAGTTTGTTCCGAAGCGGCGCTTATCGTTACGGACGATTATCCGGCTTATATCGTACCGGAATTATTGGAGCAAATTTCAAAAAAAATCAAATGTAAATTTCTGGCGGTGGATTCCAACTCGATCGTTCCTCTTGCTCTTTACGGAGAATTTGCTTCCGCGGCGAGAATCTTACGTCCGAGAGTTCACAGGTTGTTTCCGGAAGCCTGGAAGTTTCGATCCGCACGTAAACCGGACAAACCTTTTCGGGAAAAAGGGGATTCTTGGCTCGAAAAAAATCCGAATTCTCCCTTACAAAAGATCGTTTGGTTTGACGGAAATGCGGATCGAATTCCGGAAATATGCAAGAAGTGTAATTTTGTTTTTCCGAATATTCTTCCTGCTTCCGGAAAAATCGGGGGAAGAGAAGAGGGGCTTGTGCTTCTCGGAAAATTTTTGAAACACGGACTTTCGGGATATGCGGAACTTAAGAATCGTCCCAAACCTCCGGCAGAATCCCATTCTTCCTCTTTATCTCCTTATCTTCACTTCGGACATCTTTCTCAAGAAGAGGTCGTAAGCGCTGCGCTTGATTGGAATCTCGAAGAGCCATGGACTCCGGGAATCATCGTTCCCGAAAATAAGAACCGGAAAGAAGGTTACTTTCATCCCGATCCGAACGTGAATTCTTTTTTGGACGAACTTGTCACTTGGAGGGACGTCGGCTTTTTGATGTTCTGGAAAGAACCTTCTTTTCGAAAGGATCTTTCGATTCTTCCGGAATGGATTCGAAAGAATTTAGATTTTCATAAACAAGACGTTCGTCCTTATCTTTATACAAAAGAACGACTGGAAAACTCGAAAACGCATGACGTTATTTGGAACGCGGCTCAAAAAGAATTGGTTTTGTCGGGTAGTATGCAAAATTATTTAAGAATGCTTTGGGGAAAGAAGATCATCGAATGGACTCCCGACTATCGGACTGCGTTCGAAATTTTAGAGGATTTCAACAATAAATACGCGTACGATGGAAGAGATCCGAATTCGTATAACGGAATTTTATGGTGTTTCGGTTTGTTCGACCGTCCTTGGTTTCCGGAAAGGAACGTTTTCGGGAATATACGAACTATGTCATCGGATTCCACCAAGAAAAAATTCAAATTACAATCTTACTTGGATTACGTACGAGACTTGGAATGAAAAGTCGACTCTCCTGCCAATCCCTATAAAATTGAATATTATGAATTTTGATACGAATCCCCCGCTTTAGATCCGGAATTCGGGACATTCTATTTTTTTTATGTTTTGGAAGTAAAGGTTTGAGCTTCTTCCAAATATCTTCAGGAACATCAAGTGGCCTAAATCGGAAGTTATATTGGGTCGCTCGGAACAACTTAAGCCGCGTTCGCTCCGCGGATTTTGAGACCGTTCTAAATCTCTTTTGAATAAGTTCAAAGAAACCGGAATCCGCCTAATTTAGATTAGGCGGATTTTTTTTCATCGTTAAAGATTCATTCTATCGACTCTTACCTCATTGACAGATAGGAAGAGCCCAAGGATAACCGCAGATGTTTGCGAGCTGATCCATTCCCACCGCTCTAAACAAATTGTCTACTTCGTCCTTTGAAATGAGTCCTTTTTGCACGAGTCTCCATCCCAGTGACTGGGGAGAAAACGGACTTTTGATAGAAAGATATTTGTCGTTAAACCCTGGACTTCCATTGGCAG
Organism: Leptospira weilii serovar Ranarum str. ICFT; assembly: GCF_000332415.1. Lineage (GTDB taxonomy): Bacteria > Spirochaetota > Leptospiria > Leptospirales > Leptospiraceae > Leptospira > Leptospira weilii_A. The sequence goes on along the minus strand of NZ_AOHC02000036.1, from coordinate 16,414 downwards.
GAAGAGGAGAACCGTCGTAGAGTTCGTTCAAAGTAGTTAACAAATCTTTCAAGCTCACTCGAGAATTCTTAGGATGAACCACGTCTCCGTAAAAGACCCACTTAAAATTGGCAGGCCCACCGTCCAACATTTCTCCCAGCAACTTCATCTGGTCATATCGATATTCAAATTGATTTAGATAAGGAGCATAGAGTCCCGTTGCGTAATAACTATCCACATGATACGGAGGCACTTGCAGCAAGTAGTGAACAAAGCCGTCATAACGGTATTCATTATTCGAGTTTGTGGAATAATCCGTGAAACTGGAACCAACGCTTGAAATCGTCTGCCACCGAGAAGTCCATTCCGGAGAATTTTCAACAACTCCTCTGATCCACATTTCATACCGAAACCTTTGGTAATCGGAATACTGCTGATCTACGATTGGATTCAACTGCCAGCCATTTTGGAATGTGCCCAGATGGTAATTTCCTTGCACCCAATTTCCCCGATTCCCGCTGATCAAATATCTGCCGATGGGATTCACAATCCCTTCCGTCAATGCCATGCTCATATCTTGGTATTCATGCGCATAATGTGGTCGTCCATAGTTTTGGTTACTGGAGTCTCTGAACTGTCCCGCCCAATTCATAGTTGTAGTTAATGTCCAAGGAGCCGCAGATTGTACTACGGTATGACCAAATTCATGGCCTAACGGATCATCAACCTGATAAGTAGTTTGAAGGTTGTCTCCATTCGGTGCGCTCAAGGAAAGATTCCCTGGATAGGCGCCGGAAGCGTATGGACTATTAAAATTGATCGTGTAACAATTCACACAATTGCGGCTTGGATTGTTGATAAACATATCGAAGTGAATCTTTTCCACGGATTCGGATGGAGATTCCATTCGATTGTGAAATTCCACCACACCCTGCCAACTAGAAAGAGTCAGCCGCAGGCTGTTTGCCATATTCGCAGGTACGGAACTCAAAAGATTCACCGTGCCTAAGTCGTAGGTTTTTGTCGCGGCGTTCCAATACGAACTCAAAGGTAACACTACTTCGAAGTAAGGTTCCACTTGATCTTTATGCGTATTAGGATCTACGAATAGAGTCTGGAAGAATTTACTCTGGTCATACGGAAAGTAATTGAGAGCCGAAATCGCCGTCTTCTCCCAGACGCTACGAATGGTTCCTATAGAATTGTTATATGCAAGATTTGTTTTGTAGTCCAACACGAGCGTAATTCGGACTCGATCCGGAGCGGGAGTCGTCCTCAGACAGGCGCTGACCGCAGCGCTTACATTTCCATTCAGATCGTTTTGCAAATTGGAAACGTAACAACCGACGGGATTTGTCTGAGTGCTGTTAAAGAAATTCAAATGAACCTGACCTGGAACCGGTCTATAACTTCCGGGACTTACAACGTTACTCGAAATCGCGGCGCCCGTTGCAGGATCAAAATGACGTTTGAACTCGTGGCATTCTTTCCAAGGAACCGTGAAATAAGAATTTGAATGGTGACATTGTGTATCTTCTAAAAAGCCGATCTTTGCTTTGAGCGTCGTAGGTTTTTCCTGCACACAAAGAATTCCCATTTCCATAGTTCCTTGAGAATTAGGATCTTGCGTTTCCTTCCATTGGCAGGGAATGGAACCTTCAGAAATGGAAATTGCGTTGTTGTAATTCGCGTATCCGATGGATCCAAGAACGGATGAACTTCCGCTCGTCCAAGGCTGGGAACCGGAGGAACAAAGTTGTGTGGAAGTGGATGTCTTCCAGTTGGATTGAAGTCCCGTCCAAATTCCGAAATCGTACACGTAAAATACGTCTGCAAACGGATAACTCAAATTTCCTGTGGAAAAATCAAAAAGTCCCGCGTCGTTTGTCGTGAATACGATCTTTCCATCGGCTCTATAATACGAAGTATTCTTTTCAAACACCCAATCCTTTTGACCCGTGAAAGAAGTGGGTCCGACCGTAGTCGCGACTCGGTTCGTTCCATCTACGAGCATCGCTTTGTAATATCCGCTTCCCGTTAGACTGGAAGGAATATGAGAATTACAGTATGCGTCTACAGCGGCAACCCCTCCCCAGTTTCCGTTATGTGAAAGCGGAGGAACGGAGACGCTGTTTGTATAACTGGTAACAAACATATACAATCCGTTCGCAGGAATCGCAGAATTCAAATTTGCGGAATGTGGGTTGAGCCAATTCAAAAGCGAATGGGACAATGTATTGTCCGAAATCCAATTGGAACTTTCTCCCGCACATCCCAAAAGAAAGGCGGTGATCATCGTAAAAAAGAAATAAGAACCTTTTTTACAAATGGAAATCGGATTGAAATTCCGGAACGATTTCAAAACGTTTAAAACTTCTGAATTTGGGACCGAACCGATTCGTTTAACAACAGTTATGCGACAAGTTTTAAATCGTAAAATCGAAATTACTTTGGAAAACAAAGAGATTTCCGATTTTTTCTTTGGCTTTGACATTAGATTTTCCTTTTATTTTAAGAATAATCTAACAATATTTAGATGAATTTTTTGGCTACGGCTTTACCAAAAATTTAATTTTACTCAATTGTAAAAATATCGGTAACTTACCGCATCAGAAATGGAATCGAGTTGTTGAAAAGGCAGGATGTTGAAGCTTTGAATTTTGTGAAGGATTGTTGCGGAAGTTATCCTCTTAAGAGCCGGTCTCAAAACCGTTCGATTTTATCGGAATGGTCGCAAATCTCTGCGATTGTTTTAAGTTTTGAGACCCGCTCTAAGTTAAAGGATCTTTGAGAGGACTTGAATTCCGTCGTTGAAACGAAAGGAGAATTGTTTCAATTTTCTATTTGACCGAACCATGAAAAGATAGCAACGATCTGAGCGGTATTCAAGAGGGAATCAATCGTATGAAATCCGCAATCGCAACGGGAAATCTTAATCCGCTTGTTTTCGAATTTCAAAAGATGGGCAAAGGAAATGGGCGTTCGGGAAACTAAAGCCCCAAACTTTCGCGTGTCAGGTTCTGATCAAAGAGAAATAAAAGTATGATTCCGAATGAATCGTTTGGCTTGATTTTTAAAATCGGAATTCGTACAATCGAAAAAAAAGAGGATGAACGATTATGACCACCGAAACCGCTCCGAAAACATATTCGACTTTTAAAGAATTCTGGCCCTTTTATTTGGGCGAACATGCACATCCCGTCAACCGGGCGCTCCATTTTGTGGGAACTTCCTTTGCGATCGGTTGGATTTTGACGGCGATTATCAATCTCAATCCGTTTTATATCTTTGCGGCTTTGTTTTCCGGTTACTTCTTCGCTTGGATCGGACATTTTTTCGTAGAGAAAAATCGTCCCGCAACTTTTACGTATCCGTTTAAATCTTTTATGGGAGATTGGGTGATGTATTTTTACATTCTCACCGGACAAATCGGAAAGGAACTGGAAAAGATCGGAAAGAAGTAAGAATGATCGGATACATTCGCGTTTTTCGGTTTCTATGTTAAGGATGAACTTAAGGACCGGAGAAATGTGAATGCAATCCAAAAGTATTTTTATCTTGAATCGAGGTTTAATTAACGTGAGTTCGGCGATTGAAGGTTTGGGCGAATCAGAAACTAAGGTGCTCCAAACCTCGCTCTAAATCCACACCGCATCCGGGAAGGCGAACGTCGAGAAGTTTCTTGCGTTAGCCGAACAATACCGAAAATTCCACTCTGTAAAAATTGCTTCGCTGCTTTGAAGCTAAGAAAAGCTTTTTGAAAACATCAAATAGAGCTTGAAATCTAAATTGTTATAGTCTTCATTTATTTATATGTCATCATCGATTCAGACAATCGCCGATTTTCAGCAATTTATAACCACTTCTAAATTACTGTCTAAATATCATCTTGAGAGAGTGGGCTTATTCGGTTCATTTGTTAGAAAAGACTCTAATTTTCAGGATATTGATATTTTTGTGGACCAAGATATTGATTATAAAGCCGCCTTATCATTCAAAGCTGAACTTGAGAAAAATATAGATCGAAAAGTTGATTTAGTACTTAGTAAATATGCTAATCCTATAATTCTTCATAGGGCCCGAAAAGAAATGGTCTATGTTAAAGAATAGGAAAAACGATCTTTTATATTTACTTAATATTATTGAATACATTGAGAAAGTTTTGATTTACTCGAAGTTCGCAGAGAGCCCGGAAGATCTTTATAATTCCAACGATCAAATGAACTATAATGCGATTCTAAGTCTTCTTGCTCAAATAGGTGAAAATAGTAATAAACTTAGCGATGAAACGAAAATGAAATATGTATATCCTTGGAAGGATATAATCGGACTTAGAAATAGAATTGCCCACGATTATACTGGGATAAACATTTTTATTGTTTATGAAACGGTTAAAAATTCCTTACCGGATTTCAGAAATAAATCTATTGAGATTATTCGCGACGGATTGAAAGACTTTAGTTTCGATAATGCCGAATTAGATTCAGCTCAAAATAGCAATTTCTATTCTCACATTAATTTTATCGAACTTATATCTTTTTAAATTCGCCATCGTCGACTTACTCTTTGCTTTCGCATGTTTATACCGAACTCTCAGGTCGTGTATTTCTCATGCTGACGCATGAGAGCTACTCGTTAAACTCAATCTTGCTCCCCAGAATGCGATCCTTAGAGAGCATTCTGTTGAGTTAACCTGGGTCGCAAGATAATGCTCCGCTGCTCGTTAGCTAATTTGCTCTCTGAACGCCGACCCATAGGAAGGCGTTCACTGAGTTTCTTGGGTCGCATTGTAGGTCGTGTTTCTTTGCTTCGCAAAGAGCTGTCGCTTCGCTTTAGCTAATTTGCTCCCTGAACGCCGACCCATAGGAAGGCGTTCACTGAGTTTCTTGGGTCGTGTTGTAGGTCGGGTTTCTTTGCTTCGCAAAGAGCTGTCGCTTCGCTTTAGCTAATTTGCTCTCTATGGGTCGCAAATTAACCCCAAACAACTTCGTAGACTTGCAAGGGTTCTTCTTTGCCTTTGACTTTGACGCGGGGCATACGATTGAGAGTATATTTTCCGCCTAACAGCTCTTTGGTTTCTTTCGAAATCAAAAACGACTTTTTTAAAACCTACAAAGAGATTCGATTCGAGAAGCCGTATTGACCGAGTCTCCGATGACCGTATATTCCCTGTGTAAATCGCTTCCGATATTTCCGGCAAAAACTTCTCCCGTATGAATTCCAATACCGATGGAGATAGGAGTTTTTCCCTCCGACTTTCGAAGTAAATTCCATTCGGAAAGACGTTTTTGCATGATGACCCCGCAACCGACGGCGTTTCTTGCGTCCACTTCCGCCGAAGGAGAAGGATGAGGTGTGCCGAATGTCGCCATCACCGCATCGCCGATGTATTTGTCTAAGGTTCCGTTATTTTCAAAAACGCATTCCATCATAATTTTACGAAAATCCGATAGAAGTTCGCCGAGCCCTTTCGGGTCCATGTTCTCGGACATAGCGGTAAAGTTTCGAATATCCAAAAAAAGAATACTTACGATCTGTCGATTTCCGTTTTGAAGAGTTTCCGGGTTCTCCGCCATTTCGTTTACAATCTTAGGTGAAAAGTACCTGGAGAGTTCCGCCTTTTGACCTTCCGCAATTCCGATTCTTCTTACCATCGAGATCGTCCGAAAAATTCCCGTGGAAATCATCATCGCAAAACAAAAATACAAACCGGGTTTGGCCGCGATTATATCTTCTATCAAAACATCCGGCCCGTTGATATAACGCCCCCAGTCGTTTGTGAACGTGAGTTGATCCGTGGAAATCGCGGTCCATAGGATCGAAAAATAAATCGAATAAAAAAGAAACAGTCCGATGAACACAAAACGGATTTTAAACTGCAAGAGGGAATAGATGATCGGGAAAAGAAAAAAAAGATTGATCGTATTTTTCAGTGCGAAACCCAAGTTCACGTCTTTTACAGTGAACGTATAAAAGAGTAAAACCCCAAGTATGAGAGCGTATTCCGCAAATAAAGTGACGTAGTTAAAAACGTTTACGATAGAAAAAGGACAAACTCGGATTACGATCGTATGTGTGAGAGTTAAGACGAGATAAATCGAAAACGCAATCAGATTGAATCTACTGTCTCCGTTGTCGACGTTGAGAACGATCTGAACCAAAAAGAATAGGGCGATCAGATAACGAAAGTAATTCGTGATGATGATCCCGTTTCTTTCCTCTTTATTGAGAACTTCCAAAACGGAATCCGGCATGGACTTTCTGTCCAAGATATGAAGGGCTTTTTTGATCGGTAGGTAAAGATTCACAAAGTTCAATATAGAAATTTCGGGGTTCGAGATCAATTCTTTCCGGAAAGAGGGATCGGTTTTGAAAAAAATTCTTTCATAAAAAACGCGAGTTCGATAGAACCAATGCGAAAGCGATTGAAGCGGAATCAACAAATTGAAATGACAAATGAAAACCGTTTTTCGGGCGATCTATCAATTTGTTGATTGGAGCGAGAAAGCGCGGTCCCTCATCCGTTTTTTCCGTAAGAAAAAACGGATGAGGGATTCGCCCAAACTTGTAACCTTTGAATTTACGTTAAAAAAGAAAAAATCTTTTCGCTGTCCTTTGAGGAGAAATCGAAGTTATGGATCGAAAAAACGCTTTGGTCGCCGGCGCTACCGGACTGATCGGAAAATATCTTTTGGAAGAATTATCGGCTTCCGCGTATTACCAAAAAGTTTACGCGCTCGTTCGCAGACCGGGCAGTGTGTTCGGAGCGGAGGAAATCGTTTCCGATTTTGACACGTTATCCGTTGCTTCTTTTCCGGAAGGAATCACGGACGTTTTTTGTAGTCTGGGAACTACGATTTCCAAAGCGGGAAGTCGGGAGAATTTTAAAAAAGTAGATTATGAATACGTGTTGAAACTCGCCGAATTTGCAAAGGAAAAAGGGGCGAAATCCTTTCTCGTAGTCAGCGCCTTAGGTGCCGATCCGAAATCCCTCGTGTTTTATAACCGAGTGAAAGGTGAAATGGAAAGAGGTTTGGAGGAAATCGGTTTTTCTTTTCTCGGAATTTTTAGACCTTCTTTACTCGAAGGGGAAAGGAAGGAAGTCCGTCCCGGTGAAACCGTCGGTCAATTTTTTGCAAAGATCGTAAATCCGTTCTTGTTAGGTGGAATTCGAAAATACAGATCGATTCACGGAAGAACCGTAGCGAAAGCCATGATTCGTATCGCACAAAAAGAACCGAGAGGGGTTCGTATTTTAGAATCGGACCGAATTGCGGACCAATACTGATTTTGTTTCTTCCTCACTCGTACTTAAAATTTACCGCTCACCGTGATCAAGAATTGCCTAGGAGGACCGGGAATCGGATTTGGAATGGGGGATATAAAATATTTCTTATTCGATACGTTGTTACAATTGATCTGAAAATGATAATGATTGTACTTATAATAAACGGACGCGTCGTACAATCCGTAAGGCGGAAGAAAAAAAGAATTCGAGTGATTCGCGGCTACGGAGTCTATATAACGTCCGCCCAGTCCGAATCCAAGGCCCGATGAGAACGTATAAGTTGTCCAAAGGTTCGCCGTATTGATAGGAACGTTGATCGGTCGATTCCCTTTATAATCCGTTTCATTTCCTTTTGAATCTACAAAACGAAAAGATTCCCATTCCGCAATCGTATGTGCGTAACCGGATTTGAGACTCCATTCGTCGGATACACGAAGGTCTAGATTGAATTCATATCCGTTCGTTCCTAGTTCTCCCGCTTGGTCATACAAAGCGGGTCGAGAATTTATGAGAACGGCAACATCGTATTTTTTAGCCGCAAACAGCGCGCTCGTCAATTGAACCCTTCCTTTCGCAAATTCAATTCTTTGACCGATCTCGGCCTGTTTCCCCATTTCAGGTTTTAACGGTTTACCGCTCATATTGATAAATGTCACGGGAAGGAACGCGGTGGAGTATCCCATGTATGCGGTATAATTATGTAGAGGCTGATAAATCAATCCGACTCGGGTTGTAAAAATTTTGGCATCGGATCGATTTTTAATTTTGTCGACGGATTCCGAAACATATTTATCGTTTAAGTCGGATAACTTCTCGGCTCTACTTTCCCTAAACCAACTATCATACCGTCCTCCTAAAACAAACTTTACGATTTTTGAAAGTTCCATCAAATCTTGAAAATACAAAGAGTGCATTTGTTGATACAAAATTTTTCGGTCGCTAAAGTTTTCCGGTAAGGGTTGAACAGGATCGATATTGGGGAATTGAAAACTCACGGTGGTCGTACCTCCGGGAAAATATCTCTGTCTGTGTCGACTTATCATCCGGTGGTATTCGTAACCGGATAGTAGATCGTGTTTAAAACCGGTTCGAAAAGTCCAATTGAGTTCCACGGTCCCTTGTAAAGGAGATCTTCTGGTTTCAAAATGAAGGTGGTCGCGTTCGATCGTATTTTTATCAGTGGAAGAAAAACTCAAATCTTCCGTTGCAAAATAATAATAAGTCTGCGGTAAGTAGGAGATAAAAGATCTCATCGAAAAAACATTAGAAAATTTACTGTCTAGTTGAATTTTAAAATTTCCGCTACTACTTTTAAGATAATCGTCGTTTGTATTGTAGTTATTGTTTAAAGGAACTCCCGGTTCCACCAAGTTGATCTTAGGGTTTTTTGATTTTGGAAGACCCGCATCCGGTTTTGTAAAATCAAAACTTTTTCCGGAACGAATCGACAAAGTATGTTTCTGCGAAATGTCCCACTCTAAAACGGCGGACAGGTTATTTAAATCGTATGAGTTTTGTCTCAAACCTTGATACTGAGAAGTGGCCGCGTCGATCCTATATCGGAACGATTCGGTTCCGATCGGTCCGGTCGCACCGACGTAAGCTCTGCGTGTGTCAAAACTCCCTTTCGTAAAAGAAAACTCGTAACTCGTTTTTTTTTGGGGTTTTTTACTGATAATGTGAATCACACCCGCCATCGCCCCTTGGCCGTATAAAACGGAATTGGGTCCTTTCAGAATTTCAATTCTTTCAACGTTTGCGAGATTGCTCATAGGGGAGCTATTTTGAATGAGAAAAGAATCGTCCCTGGCTCCGTCTCTGAGTAAAAGAGTATTACGAGAATCTAATCCTCGAATCGTGAGCGTATTAAATCCGCCGTAGTTCTGAATTGCAAAGATGCCGGGAGTGTAGGATATAGCCGAAAGCCATTGGTCCGCAGCGCGAGCCTTCAGCTCTTTAGCGTCGATTACGTTTACGGTAGCCGGAATATCCTTTAAACGGACGTTTTGTTTCATACCCGTAAGCCCCTTTTCTATATAACCTTTTACGAATATACCATCGGACTCATTCTCATCTTCGGTGTTTTTCCCCGTTCTTTTATCTTTTCCGTTTACGGTTTGTTTTGCGGGTATTTTTTGATTCGATGAAGGTTCAGGTTCCTGAGAAATCAACTGAATAGGAAAAAGAAAAATTCCTAGGAACAGAAAGTTTGAAAGAAAATATAAATTACGTCGAATCGTATAAGAACGTGGATCCATCGACTGTTCGAATTTTTTCACGGGAAGCCCAGCCTCTAAAAACAAAATATTCCTTGGGGATGGCCCGACGCCAAATCACAGTTATTCAAACTGGATTCATTCAACAAAATGTTCTCATGAAACGATTCAAAAGAAATGAATTGAAAGCAAAAACACACCGTATCCGCGAGAGTGTTTTTAAAATGAGGAGTATCCGACTTAGAGAATTCTTACATCGGTGAAGAATTCAAACATTACGGTTGCGGGCCAGCACTGGACTTTCACCAGTATTCCTCCAAATTAGAGATTCATGTTAAGGAAGTATAAAAATAAATGCAAGATTTTTTATATTGAACTCGCGTTACTTAAGGAATCGGAAGATTTATAAAATTCAAGATTGTTCCGTAGGGTCGAAAAACGAAGAGGCGTGTACTAGGGGATAGGTTTTAGGGATTAGGTGTTAGGTTTTAGTGGATTTACAGAATTGGAAAATTAGCCTTTGCTAAAGCCTAATCGCTCTATTAAGAAAGTGTAACTGAACTCTGACTTCTATTTACTAGTATTCTGATTTCTAATCACGGAACCCTAAAACTAAAACGCCCTCGCCGTTTGAAACTGACGATTTTCGATCGTAATCCGATTCGAAAGAAGGATCGCCTTGGATTCCAAATTGTATTCTCTGGCGAGAAGTTCTCTTTTGTCTTTTGCGTCTCCTTTGAGTTTGGAAACTCCTTTTTCCAAAAGAAGTCCGATTAAAACTCGCGCGGTGGATTGAACCACTTCGAAAGCGACCTCGTCTCTCAGGGAGGAGTTATCGATCGCGGAAAAGGATTCCACAATTTTTTCAAAAGTTTCTTTGTTTTCGTTTAACAAAGAAGAGGCGCCGGTTTTGGAAAATTCTTCCTCGAAATACTGACGCAAATGTCCTTTCGCAGACATTCCGGAAACGATTCCTCCGATAGCCGCCACAACCTGAAGTTGTGTCGTTCCTTCGTAGATGTTCGTGATTCTTACGTCCCTGTAGATTCTGGAGATATCGTAGTCGTAGGTAAAACCCGCGCCTCCGTGGATTTGCAGACTGTCGTAAGCGATCTTATTTGCAAGTTCTGTAATATAATATTTCGATAATGGAGTAAACAGATTGGCGAGTTTTTCCCATTTGCGAATCGTTTCATCTTTTTTGATTTCGCGATCGTCGATTCCCTTTTCCTTCATTCGTTCCGATTTCCAGTGATAGAGATCTATGGAACGGGACGCTTCCATCAAAACGGCTCTCATACCGGCGATTTCACGATCCATGGCCGCGAGCATCTTACGAACCGCCGGAATATTTTGGATCGTTTTTCCGAATTGTTCTCTTTCTGCGGCGTATTTTTTCGCCTCCATATAAGCCGCCGTTGCGATTCCCATGGCCTGCGCGGCGATCGAAAGTCTCGCTCCGTTCATCATCGCCATCGAATAACGGACCAAACCGTAACCTTCTTCTCCGATCAGAATTCCGGGAGAGTTTTCATAAACTACTTCACAGGTCGGAGAGCAATGAAGCCCCATCTTTTTTTCGATTCCGGCGATAAAAACGTCCGAACTTTTTACCAAGAAGAAGGAAAGACCGCGGGCTCCGCTCGTAGGAGTTCCCGTCCTTGCGAGAGTTAAAATGACTGCTGGAATATCTCCGAAACCACAACCGTGTGTGATAAAACGTTTGGCTCCTGTGAGTTTCCAAACTCCGTTTTCGTCTTTGATCGCTTTGGTTTGAAGGTTCGGAAGATCCGATCCGTAGTTCGGTTCGGTCAAAGCCATCGCTCCGAAAATCTCTCCGTTTGCCATCTTAGGAACGTATTCGTCGATCATTTCTTTCGAGCCGAAACGTTCGATGGTTTCCGCGAGATTGAGGCATCCGAGTGTGATCGCAAAGGAACCGTCCGCTCTGGAAAACAATTCCATCATCATGGTCTGAACGGTTGCCGGAATTCCAAGCCCTCCGTGTTTTCTGCCGATGCTGTAGGGAAGAATTCCCGCGTCTTTTACTTGTCTGATTCCTTTGATCATAGAATCCGGGAAAGTAACTTTTCCGGAGGAATATTTCAAACCTTCGACGTCCATATCTTTTGCGAGCGGCGCGATCTGTTTTCCGGCGATGTCTCCTCCGGATTCTAAAATAGATTTATAATATTCTAATGCGTCTTCGTAGGAACCGGGAGCCATCGAGAGAGATTCCTTTCCGGTTTTTTGGTATTCCTTATGATCTTCAAAGTCTCCTTCGAAACCGTTTATGATTTCCTTCCAGTCTACGATGGATTGAAAATTTTCTTGTAAGTCTTGATTTTCTAAAAAGTAATTATTCTCGATCATTTCAAATCCTTTACGAAGGTTGGTTTTTACAACCTCGGATTCCATCCAATTGTATCCGGATAGTTTTCCTCATTGTAATCTATCTATCTCCTTTTTTGCAAGTAGAATCGTTATGAGTCTTAAGAACATTCAAAGAGGAAAAATAAAAAAGCCACCTTGCGGTGGCTTCTTAACCTAAAAAACTGTTTGGCTCTAAGTAAGATTACTTAGTTGCATCAGAAGCGGCTTTTTTCAAAGACTCTTCAGCGGCTACGGCTTGTTTTTGCAGTTCTTCAGGATTTGAGTGGATCAACGGACTCACACCGGGAATACCTGGTGGAAAAAGTAGACCCACGGATGCAACGAAAGATCCTTTCACTTCACCCGGTTTGTAGGTAGTGAAAGAGATTCTGTAAAGACCTCTCACTAAAAGTTTTTTAGTGTCGATGTTTTTCAGATCGTCAAAAGATTTTGGAGGATTAGGGATCTTGATTCTAGTAAGAGAGTTGTACTTAGAGTGTCTCTCTTCTTTGTAAGTATCGTCACCATCATCATCGTCGTCCAATTTTTGAACGGCTTTTGCTTTCGCTGCTTTTGCGATTTGGTCGGGCATAATCGCAGACATTCTCTCTACACGGATCCAGGTATCAAACCAACTTGGCATTGATTTTTCTTCCGGGGTTGCCGCTTTGAAAGCGTCGCTTACTAAATCTCCGTCGCCTGGTTCACCGATTTCGCCTGTTGGGGAAATCATACGAACTCCCATTTCAGCGATAACGGCTGGTATCCAAACATAGAGATAGTATGCTTTTTTGTTTCCATCGACTAAACCGTCCGGCGCTTGTCCTGGCTTTACGTATCCGTAATAGTTGATCACAGATCCGTAGGGAAGTAACGTTTTTACGGTTTCGTTTGTCCCTGGGATTGTGTCCTCGCTCAGAACAAAAGAGCTTTTAAGGCTTGGCAGACCACCGAACGCACCACAAGCGGTAATGCTTGCAAAGAGTGCGACGGAGACAGCCAAAATCGAAAGTTTTTTCATAGACTCTCCTTAGTTAGGAAAATCACGGTATGAATTCGGGAGCTTTTTGTAAATCAATATTGAATAATTTTTTACCCGAAAGTGAGTAATTTAAGTTCTAAGTGATAATTATGGAAGCGAAACGTGAGAGGAAAAGATCCACTGACTCCGTTTGCAAATCGAACCGCATTTTTACATGAGAATTCTCTAAAAAACCCATTCGTAACGATTGGAAGTATTATTTTTTTTGAAAAAATCGCTTCAACCAGTCGAGTAAGTCCAAAATCCATGCGAAGATTCGCCCGAATACGGTCGTATAGGAATATCTTCTTAATAACTCCCGGACCCTTTCTTGTTCTTCGGAAGTAAATTCTAAACGAATATTGTTTTCTTCCGCTTCCATCTGGACTCTTTCTTTTTTATTTCGAATATCCACGATCCGAACATCCACGTATTCCCAACCGAGACTCTTTACGCTTTCCAGTCTTCTTTCCCCGGAAATCAGAGTGTTGTCCAGATCGATCAAAATAGGATGTAAGAGTCCCAGTTTTTGTATGGATTCTTTGAGTGGACGAAGGTCCCCGAGATCTTTGCGGATCCGATTTTTTACTTTGATGTCTGAAACTCGAATTTTCATGGTTTCTCAAAAATAATCGTACGCGCTCCGATTCAATTCAATTCCGATTTGAGTCGTTCGATTTGTTCCATACTTGTAAGACATAGTTTGGATCTTCTTGACACTGAAGGAATCGGCAGGTTTTTGGGATCAGAGCGGGGACCTTTTCCCGTTAATTTTCACCCACTAGGAAAGAACAGATGTCTTTGAAAGATTTTATTTTTACTTCGGAATCGGTCGGCGAAGGCCACCCGGATAAGGTTTGCGACCAAATTTCCGATGCGGTTTTGGATGCATATCTCGAACAGGATCCGAAATCTAGAGTCGCTTGCGAAACCTTAGTTACCACAAACTTAGTCGTGATCGCGGGTGAAATTACAAGTAAAGGGAAGGTGGACGCTCAGGAAATCGCAAGAAATGTAATCCGTGATATCGGTTATAACGACATCACGATGGGATTTGATGCGGACTTTGCGGTTGTTTCCGCTCACGTTCACGCTCAGAGTCCGGATATTTCCCAAGGTGTTACCGAGGGAGAGGGTCTTTTCAAAGAACAAGGCGCCGGGGATCAAGGACTTATGTTCGGTTTTGCAATCAACGAAACTCCGGAACTCATGCCTATGCCGATTTATTATTCTCACGAGTTGGTAAAAAACTTAGCGGGACTTAGACACGGTGGAAAGCTGAAATTCTTAAGACCGGATGCGAAATCTCAGGTAACCGTAGAATACAAGGACGGAAAACCGGTTCGAATCGACACCGTTGTCATTTCCACCCAACATTCTCCCGACGTAACTCATAAACAAATCGAAGAAGCTTTGATCGAAGAATGTGTGAAGAAAGTCATTCCCGCAAATCTTCTGAACAATACGAAATATTTTATCAATCCTACGGGTCAGTTTATCATCGGCGGTCCGCACGGAGACGCCGGTCTGACAGGAAGAAAAATCATCGTGGATACTTACGGTGGATACGGAAGACACGGTGGCGGAGCATTCTCCGGTAAAGATCCTTCCAAAGTGGACCGTTCCGCGGCGTATATGGGACGTTATATCGCAAAGAACGTAGTCGCTTCCGGACTTGCGGACAAATGCGAGGTTCAACTTGCGTATGCGATCGGTGTTGCTGAACCCGTTTCCGTTCACGTAGATACGTTCGGAACCGGAAAAGTTTCCGAGGACGAATTGGTAAAAAGAATCCGCGCGAACTTCAAACTGACTCCGAGAGGAATCATTGAATCCTTGAAACTTCTCGAAAAAGGAAGAAAATACAGGGAAACCGCTTCTTACGGACATTTCGGTAGGAAAGGTTCTACCTTCACTTGGGAAGAAACCGATAAAGCCGCTGCCTTAAAAGGATAAATAAGAATGGGAGCTCCAAGCACATCGACTGCGACCGAAAAAGCCACCCGAGACGGTTACGGGGACGCGCTGCATGAACTGGGGGCTTCCCGTCCGGACGTGGTCGTCCTAGACGCAGATCTTTCCGGTTCCACAAAAACCAACAAGTTTGCAAAAGCTTTTCCGGATCGTTTTTTCAACGTGGGTGTCGCCGAACAGAACTTAGTCGGTCACGCCGCGGGTCTTGCGCTTTCCGGTCTGATTCCTTTTGCTTCTTCTTTTGCGATGTTTCTTTCCGGGAGAGCCTGGGAAATCGTCCGTAACAGCGTTGTTTATCCGTTTTTAAACGTAAAACTCGTCGCTTCTCACGGCGGTGTGACCGTCGGAGAAGACGGAGCGTCCCACCAATGTATCGAAGACTTTGCGATCATGCGAGCCATTCCCGAAATGACCGTGATCTGTCCCTCCGATTACAACGAGTGTAAACAGATCATTCACGCGATTGCGGATTACAAAGGTCCGGTTTATGTTCGAGTGGGTCGCCCGAACGTTCCCGTAATTGAAAGAGAAAATTATCAGTTTAAGATCGGAAAGGCCGAGGTGATGAGAGAGGGCAAAGACGTTCTGATCATCGCCAACGGAGTTCTCGTCAATGAAGCGATGAAGGCCGCGGAAGAACTTTCCAAAGAAGGAATCAACGCCGCTCTTTTGAACATGGCGACGATCAAACCGATCGATAAAGTAAGTATTTTAAAATATGCTAAAGAATGCGGGGCCGTGGTTACTTGTGAAGAACACAACGTAATCGGCGGACTCGGTTCTGCTGTGAGCGAATTCCTATCCGAAGAATATCCGGTTCACGTTTTGAAAGTCGGTATGAAAGATCAGTTCGGAAAATCCGGAACTTGGAAGGAACTTTTGGATACTTTCGGACTTCGTTCCAAGAATATCGTTGAAACCGCAAAAAAAGCGATCCAGCTCAAAAAATAAAATTCTGAACGATTCGATTGAAAAGAAAATTCGCGAAGTCTTTTTGTTTTTAAAAGAGAAAGTCTTCCGCGAAGGATTTTCTTGGAAAGAAATTCTTTTACTTAAATTTTCCAGGGTTGATTGGCGAGATGGCGAGCACACAAACTCCTGACCTACATGAGATTACCGAGGATTCCACAAAATCAACCGGAGGTCCTTGGAGAGTGGTACTTTGGGACGACAACGAACATACCTACGAATACGTGATCGAAATGCTGATGGAAATTTGTACGATGACCGTCGAAAAAGCCTTTTTACACGCGGTTCAGGTCGATCAGGAAAAACGCACCGTAGTTTTTTCGGGTGAATTTGAACACGCTGAACACGTTCAAGAAAGAATTCTGACTTACGGTGCCGATCCGAGAATGTCCAATTCCAAAGGTTCCATGAGCGCCACGCTGGAAAGATAAGTTCAGATGACGAAAACGTAATCCTCGATCGTTCACGGGTTTCGAGGACGCGGATTTTGTCGTCTAACGCGTGTGAGACGGTTTTTTTAGAGGTCTGGTTTTGGTAAGATGTATAAATGTTCGCTCGTGATCGGGTTCGGTTCGAAGAATAAGGCCCTGGAAA
>NZ_AOHC02000037.1 GCF_000332415.1 Leptospira weilii serovar Ranarum str. ICFT | reverse complement strand
ACACCTAGAATAAAATCTCTGTCCTTCCTTAGTCGTATTGATGTTCACCTTTCCGCCGTCGGGAAAGGAAAGAGAAAGATACGTCACACCCGCATAAGAACCCCGATTTTTCAACCAGAGAACCGTTTCTCCCGCGACGCCCTTTTTCCATTCTTTAGGGGCTTCCAAAGAAAGAAGGGAAGGTACTGCGACCCTCGGTATATCCGGAACCATTTCCCAACCGTTAAAGATGAAGTTCTGCGCATAACTGCGGTTAGACGGAAAAATCGTAATGTTCTTTTCGGTTTTATTGTAATCGAAATCGATTCGTTTGGACTTCATTAGAAATTCGTGATCTTTCAAAGATAGAAGGCCGTCCAAAATCTTTTGACCCTTACGAATCGCGTAAGGCACCGAAAAAAGTCCGAGCGGAGGTTCTTCGCTCAACACTTCCAAAAAAAGGGAATTGAATCCGTCTCCTGGAAGTTCCTCCATTAGAATTCTCTTAACTACGAAACCGGCTTCCTTTTTTTCAGAATCGGATTCTCCGGGAAGCCAAGAAGATTTGGAAACGTCGTAGTGAAGCGGGCCGATATTCAAAAGGGAAAATGAGAATTTTCCGAGTAAGGACCATTCCCCTCCCTTCTTTTTAAAAACTCCCAGAACCTCCTCCGTTCCGTTGCGGACCAAGGCGAAAGATTCGAGTTCCGGGTCTTCGTCCAAGTTCCCCACTTTTTTCAATAAGACGTCCGGATTCTTTTGATCCACGGATGAAAACAAAAGTTCGACGATCCGAGAATCGGAAGGTGTCTTTGATGAACAACCGACAAATAGAAAAACGAGCAGAGTTTGCGCCAAAACGAGCGAAACTTGATATGTAGAATATGCGGCTTTGCATTTTCGACATATTACCGTCTTGTAATTGAAAATTTGAGTTTTAACGGAAGCCGCAAACGAAACGGGAAGAATCTTCCTAAAAAAAAATGAGACTGGGTTCATGGTTCGATTACAGAATTCGGGAGCGAAAAAAGCCTGTCTATGATTTTCCTAACCTCTTAACTTAGATCCAAAACCTCTTTTAAAATTCGAGAATTTACTCTTCCGGTGTACTCGTCTTCGTATCTTTCCAATTTCGTTACGAATTCCTCCGAAAATCCGGCCTGAATTCTCGTTTCCGGAAAGTAATGATATCCTTTGGCTCTCCTTGGGGTGAACGGAAACTCGATCAAAGAAAGATAATAATCCCATTCGTTTCCCGAATCCGGAATTTGTTTTTTGATATACTGATAACCGCGGCGAACGTGTTTGATCTCGTCCTCGTAAACGGTCTTCATGATTTCGGCTTTTTCCAAATCTCCAAAACGTTCAAAGGCCATCGTATAAATTTTTGAAAAGTCAAGATTAGCTCCTTCGAAAGAAACCGCCATAACAGCATAAAACTTTTCCAAGGTTTGCATCCTCGGAATCTGTTTCCAAAAAATAGAATTGAGAGGTCGATCTCCGAGTTCCATTCCGCCTTTTTTCATTTCGGAAAGATACAATCTCAAATGAGTCTGCTCCTCCAAAAGAGTTCTGTATAACCCGAATCGAACGGAAGCAGACGCGTCTTGAAATTTAAGAATGGCCCAGGCAAAAAGTTCGATCGCCATCAACTCGTGATTGGCGAAATGATGCAGAGTGATAAAACGATTTTCTTCGTTAAATAATTGTTCCAGCCTCGGAATTTTACTCTTTTGTTCGGAGGTCCGAATTTTTTTATCCCGAATCGGTAAGGAAGGTATATTCAAAAAATCGAAAGAACGAATATCGATCGGCCGAACGGAAGGTGAAAATAATTTATCTTCGAGGCCGGACCCGAAAAGCACCTTTTTGGCGAATTCGTTTAGGGTCATGTTTTACACGAGATGTTTGGAGGAATCGAAACCGAGTTCGATAATGGATCCTTGAATGTTTTTTTCGTCGGGGTCGGAGGAAATTTGGCCCCCTCCGCAATGATACATGATTTTAAAAGTATCCATCAACGACTGAATGATCTGAAGTCCTCTCCCGACGTTTCGGTGTGGAACCCGAACTCCCTTCCAAGGAAGAATCTCGCATTTTTTTTCTTGGTGTCGTTTAACGCAGTTCAGATACTCGTCGAGGTTGGTTACTCGAATATCGGCGGGGAGAGCTTCCAATTTTTTCGATTTGAGTCCGGAACCGTAATCCACAATCCACATCGTAAACTTACAGTCTTTGATCATCCAGCGGCAGATGATCGTCTCGTCGGAACCCATTTTCACGTTAGCCGAAATCGAGTTTGTAAGCGCCTCGTCCGCCGCCAGTTCGATATTAAAGACATCTTTTTCTAAAAAAGAATTTTCCAAAAGAGAAGTTCTCAAAGCGCATCGAAGCTCTTTGATACTGGTTAAGTCGGTGGGAAGAAACATAACGTAAGATCCCTCGTTGTGCCTGACTAACAATGAATCGTTGGAATCTCTCATCTGTTCGCGTTGCGCCTCACAAATTAACAACTTAAAAGCGGATCATTTGAACGAAAATACACCGGATTTTTCAACCTGACAACGAAATTCCCGTTTCTCCGGCGGTTTTTTCAATTCTCTGAAGGAGCTTTTCTTTCCCCAAAAGAGGGAATAAAATCGGTAACTCCAATCCGGCGGACTTTCCGGTCGTTGCCGCCCGAATCGGCATGTAGAGAGTTTTCCCTTTCTGCCCGGTAATTTCTCCAACCTTGGACATTAAGTTCTTATAATCCTCATCGGTTCTCGGATCGGAATTCTTCAGCATTCCGTAAAATTCCCGCACTACTTTGGGACCGTCCCCGTCCTTTAAAAACCCGGTCGCTTCCTGAGACTGAATCTTTAGGTCCGTGACAAAAAATTCCGCGATATAATCCGGAGCCTGAGTCAGATTATCCAAATAAACTCTTACGGATTCGACGATGGAAGTAAGCGCTGGGTTGTTAACATTTTTAACGTCGGTAGGAATATCGTTTCTATCTTTGAGAAAGGGAAGCAGATTTTCCAATACTTTCGATAGATTCAAATCCCTGATGGTTCGATTGGACAACCAATTGAGTTTGGATTTCGGATTCATCGCCTCTGCGATTTGAGCCAAATCCGAGAAGTTAGTCACTACCTCTTCGTCTCCACCTTTCGATTTTTTGAATACGTCAAATGTGGAAGGTGATTTGGAACATCTGTGAACGTCGAAAATCCTTTCGAGTTCGCCTCCTGGAAGAAATTCTCTTCCGTCCGAAGAAGTCCATCCGAGCAGAGCCATATAATTTCTGAATGTTTCCGGAAGATATCCTAAATCTCTAAACGCAAGAATCGAAGTGGCCCCCGCTCTTTTAGAAAGTTTTTTTCCGTCCATCCCCACGATCTCGGACGCGTGTGCAAACTCGGGAACTTCGGATCCAAGCGCCTCATACAATAAGATCTGTCTCGGCGTGTTGGAAAGATGACCGACTCCTCGAATGACGTGTGTGATTTTCATCAGAGCGTCGTCAACAACAACCGCGTAGTTGTAAGAAGGAAAGCCGTCGGACTTGACGATGATAAAATCTCCGATCAGTTTGGTTTCGAATTTTACTTTTCCTTGAATGATATCGTCGACGATGAGAGTTTTGGAAGGAGTTTTAAAACGAATCGAATGAGGAATTCCTTGTTTGATTTTTTCTTCCACTTCTTCGTCGGACATGTTCGCGTGTAGTCCGTCGTAAACGTACGGAACTCCCATCGCCTCGGCTTGTTTTTTCTTCGCCTCTAATTCTTCTTGAGTACAAAAACAACGATAAGCTTTTTTTTCCTTCAGAAGTTTTTCGGTGTATTCTTTATAAATATTTAAACGTTGACTCTGGATGTAAGGACCGAATTCTCCCCCGACTTCCGGGCCTTCGTCCCAATGGATCCCCAACCATTGCAAAGATTCTAATATGATTTTAAAAGAATCCTCGGTCGATCTGTTTTGATCCGTGTCTTCGATTCTTAAGATGAACTTTCCGCCCTGAGATTTTGCGTATAAATAATTGAATAGAGCGGTTCTCGCTCCGCCTACGTGTAAAAATCCGCTGGGAGACGGTGCAAATCTGGTTCGAACTTCTCTGATTTGATTCATGGGAATTGGTTCTTCTCGTTGGAAATTCTTATGATAGGATAATTTTTGAAATTAGCCGTTGTGGTAAATGGTTTATTTGCGGTAAGATCGTAAAATGAAACGGATTTTTCGGTTTCACTCTTCCTCAAAGTCGCTAAGTCGATTTCGGAAGGGAAATCCAAACAATAGTATTCCCTATATACCTCCGTCTTTCGTAGCGGAAGAACCGGAATCGTTCCCGTCAATCCGATCGCAGGCGGATATTCGAGTGAGTCGTAATCGTAATCTCTGGACGAGTTCAGGGCTCCGTTTGCGGAAACGAATTCGGTCTGCATAATCTTAACTAAAATTCCTTTGGGGCCATGTTTCCATCGGAGAGTGCCAAGTCCGGGCACCGTTCGAGTTTCTTCGGCTTCTCTCAAACCACCTTCGTCGTTTAGGATGAATTCTTTTTTTACGTCTTCAAAGATTTCTTTCTTAGGTTGAGGATTGAAAACTTCCGCCAAGGACTTCGTTGTGGATGTCTTCGTCACGAATTTAGAAAAGAATTCTATCCTTCGATGATCCTTCGGATTTCGCGTCGTCGTTCCTATCCATTCCGAAACCTCTAAGAGAATTTTTTCAGGCTGTTCGTTTTTACCGGACAATTCCAAGTATTTTAGATTTCCTTGAATCATCTCATCCTTCCCGGATTGAGATCTCAAAATGACGTAACGAACTTGAAAGCTGGAGGGTGCGTAGTACCGAGAAACAAAGGGAGAGGAACTAAAGAAAATTTGAGACGCGTAATTTTCGGAAAGAGGTTTTGAACCTTTCCATAAAATCTCTTGAATACTTAAGCATTGAAACAAAAAGAAACAAATTCCAAAAATGAAAATTGGAATTTTAAGATTCTCTAAACGGATCAAAATCGATTGCAAATGTTGTAAAACGGCTTTCATTGAATTGTAGATCTTGATTTTTCGAAAAACCCGCAAGGAAAAACCTAAAAATTAAACTTTCTTTACAAAAACTCGGGGTCTTATATGCAATGTGGCCGAAAGCGGATTGTTCCAATACTCGCTCCGGAAACACTGTAATTAATCCGGTCAATTTTTTACAATTGACAGGATAGTCTTGTAGAATTTCGTTGGCCAAAACCGTATGAAGAATTCCAACCCACCAAAATCAAAAGAGTCGTTCCCCAAACGTCCTTTTGAAGATCAAGTCAATGACGATCAAAGAAAATATTCGCGTTACGTATGTGATTCCCGGGCCATTCCGCACGAAATCGACGGTCTGAAACCCGTTCAGAGAAGAATTCTCTGGGCCATGTGGAACTCGGATGCAAGAAACCGTTACACAAAAACCGTAAAAGTTGCGGGTCTCGCCATGGGATATCATCCGCACGGGGATAAATCCATTCAGGATGCGCTTTCACAAATGGCTCAGGACTTTACTTTTGCCAACAACATCCCTCTCGTTTCCGGAGAAGGAACCTTCGGAGACGTTTTGGATCCGAGCGCCATCGCCTCTCCCCGTTATACCGAAGTAAAGTTATCCGACTTTGCAAAAGATTTGGGATTCTTTGAAAGTTTACCGGATATCGATTACGTTAAGAACTACGACGAGACCGAAGAAGAACCGATTCATTTTGTCGGAAAAGTTCCGATCGTTCTTCTCAATAACATCCAAGGAATCGCGACCGGATTTCGTTGTTTTATTCCGGGCCACAGACTTGCGGACATCGTTAAGTCTCAGATCAATTATCTCAAAACCAAAAAGCCTCTTCCTCTGAAACCTTGGTACAAGGATTTCAACGGAGAAGTAAAAATGGCCGAGACCGAAGCGGGTAACATTACAATGTCCACTACCTTCGCGTTTAAATGGGAAGGTGATGTTCTTTATCTCACCGATTCTCCGATGAACTGGAACCGCGAAAAAGTCGTTTCTCTTTTGGATGATATTCTCGAAAGAAAAGATTCCTGGTTAAAGGATTACGTGGATTATTCCAGCCAAACGTTTCGAGTCGAACTTCAGTATAAGAAAGGTGAAAAACCGAGCCAAAAAGAAATCATGGCTCTCTTCAACAAAGAAGACGTACAAACTCTCGCGATGAACGTCATCACCTACGACGGTAGATTGAAAAATTTTAAACCGGAAGAAATCATCAAACGATTCTGCGACTTCCGCAAAACACATCTTATTCGAAGATTCAAACGTCTCTCCGGTTTGGAAGAAGAGAAGATCGAAAGAAACTCGGAATTGATCCGTTTTATTAAAGAGAAATGGAACGAAAAGGTTGTCGGGATCAAATCCAAAAAGGACTTTGAAGATAAGTTGAAGGCTGCCAAGTTCAAATACTTCGAATGGTTGTCCACGATTCCGGTCTACAGAATGACGATCGACGAAGTTAGAAAATGCGAAGAAGCGATCGTAGAAGCAAAAACGACTCTGGCTCGTTATCAAGGTTTGGTCAAAGAAGATAAGAAGTTGACCGATTATATGATTACCGAGCTGGACGAACTTCAAAACAAATGGGATAAAGTATGAGCGCCGATAAAACAAAAGTAAAAGAAAAATCATCCCAAGAAAGAAATTTTAAGAAGTTATCCAACGTGGAACACGTTCGGATGAGAACCGGCATGTGGTTGGGACAAAACTCCGCTTCCACATTCGAACAACATTTTTTCCGCAAGAACAACGAATCGAAATACGAGATCGTTCACGAGGAACTCGAAGACGTTCCCGCAAAACTAAAATGTCTGGACGAGGCTTGTATGAACGCGGTGGACGAGTACCGCAAAAATCAAAAGGACAAAACGATTCCGGAAAAGGATAAGATGTCCAAGTTGATCATTCAACTTTCTTCGGATCGTAAATGTGTTACGATTTCGGATAACGGACGCGGAATTCCCGCAGCCAACGCGGAAGGAGTTTATCTCCATTTGATGTACGGGGAAAATTTCGACGATCACGTTAAACAAGATCACGTCGCCGGACAAAACGGGGTCGGGATTTCTCTCGTAAGAATGGTTTCCAACTACTTCAAAGTAAAAACCGTCAACAACGGGAATTCCTTTAAGAAATTATTTACGGTCCACGAAGACGTTAAAAAACAAATCCGTTCTTACAAACTTCCGAAAGACGAGACGGACCGAGTGTTTCTCTACTTCGACGAACACGGAAAGTTTACGGATTGTAACCTCCTCACAAAGGACCAGATCGAAAAACTCGCTCCTCTATTAAAAAAGACGAATATGCAGGAATTGATCGAAAGGGCTTCCAAAGAAGATCACGGAACTACCGTTGAATTCGAACTCAATCCTAAGTATTTCAACAACCTGGATATTTCGTTTAACGTGGATCTGCTGAAACAATATCTGCAAGACATCGCGATGACCAATCCCGGCTTGGAAGTTCAATTCGTCTTCAAAGGTAAAAAAGAAAAGTATAAATTCAAGAAAGGACTCGATGAGATTTTTTCGCATTCGGATCTCGTTTACTACAAAATGGATTATACGGCTCCGGGTTCCGCTTCCCAGTTACACTTAGAAACATATCTCGTAATCGGACAAAATAAAAACCTGACTTGGGTGAACTCCATCTTTGCTCCGCAAGGCGGGTCCGCGATCGAATATCTGGAAAACAGAATTTGCGACGAGGTTCGTAAAAAAAGCCAGATCGTCGCCCTCGAGAAAAAACTCAAAACCAGCTCGACTCGAAACGACGTAAGAAATTGTTTTCACATGTATGTGAACGCGAGGCTTTTGAATCCTCGTTTTAAATCTCAGGACAAATCGTATCTCATCAACGATTTGAACGAAGAGATCCGTAACGCGGTCGATAAACACCTCGAAAAGTTTATCAAGAAAACGGGACTGTTGGAAGAAATCAAACTTCAGATGGAAAAACGTACACAACTGAAAGCTTTCGAAGACGCTCAAAAAGGTCTTAAAAAAGCGAGCCGTATGAACATTCCGAAACTGATGCCCCCGACCGGTAAACCGGGAGATCCGGGAAGAGTATTGTTCGTTGCGGAAGGGGACTCTGCGATCGCGGGTCTTCGTCCTGCAAGAAATCCGAAACTACACGGTTTATTCCCTCTCCGAGGAAAACCTCTGAACTGCAAGGGCTTGAGTATCGCAAAGGCGATCGCAAACGAAGAATTGAAAAACATCGTAGCGATCGTAGGACTACCTTTGGATCAAAAAGTAAAGTCCATTGACGAATTGAATTATGATAAAATCAGCATCATCACCGATGCGGACTTTGACGGTTACGCGATCCGCTCCTTGATGCTCTCTTTCTTTTACGAATATTGGCCGGAACTTTTCGAACTGGGTTTTATTCATATCTCCAGCGCGCCTCTTTACGAAGTCGACGTGAAATTCACAGATAAGAAAAAAGAGACCATGTTTTGCATCGACGACAAGGATTACGAAGATCTAATAAAGCGCGTGGAAAAAGGCGGCGGAGAAATCACCCGCAAGAAAAGGAACAAAGGTCTGGGAGAAACCGGTAAAGAAGCGATGAAGTTTGCGGTCGACGAGTGTATGACTAAGATCACCATCGGAAACAAAAAAGACGCTTCTAAAATTCAAAACCTCTGGTTCCATAAAGATTTTGCGGAACAAAGAAGAGACGCGATTTCCGAATACGCGATGAGTGTGATCGAAGACTGATTTGTATCGTTATGCGAAACTTGTCGCCGTATTGGCTGCTGATCGCAATTTTAAGTTGTTTCGGCTGTTCGGATTCGAATGAACCGCCGATCCGAACTCTTCCAGTTCCTAACAATCTTGAGACTAACTGTAAGAACCCGACGATCCTTATAAAAAGTTTTAACAAAACTCCCAATCAAGATCAAAGAGTAAATCAAAGTCCTGGGACAAGAATTACGAAGGCGACCATTGATTGTAAAAATTTTCAAATCAACATCATTGCCCAATACGATTCGTCCGCCTTCGAAGATGAACTTTTGATTATCAACTATGGAAAAAAATCGATCGAATTGGTTCGAGGCCGAGGAGATTCCGCCGGCGGCGGTTATTTAAATTTTTTAGGCGTAGATGATCGGTTTATCTATTATAGTATTACCGGTGCAAAGATTGTGGCGGACGGCGTAGTTCAAACTCATTATTGTTTCAATTGGAAAACCGGAGAAGAGCATTTTCTTGATTACGATTCTTGTAATACTTTTCAGTGAAACGTTTTGGGTTTTGAAATTAAAATCTATTTTTAGAATATTAGAGAAATTTTAACTGATTTGACTATCAACCAACCGCCTAATACGAACATGATCCGAAAAATTATCTCATTTTTAATCGTTTTGAATTTAAACTGTTCTACGACGGCAACGCTTATAGAAGCCGTCAAAAAGAAAAAAGACTATCGTCCCTATGATGGAACCTTGATTGATATATTTTTAATTTCTTTGGGACCTTTCGGGGTATTTTATGGAAAAAGTACCACCCTTTCATTTATCTCAGGACTCATTGATCTTCCTTTTTCTTTTGTATTGGATACGATTCTGTTACCGGGAACGATTCCATATTACATATACGTAAAGTCCGGCAGACCTGGGTCCGAAAATTGGCATAACCAAAAATTCAGCGTGAGATTAAAATCTTTCCGAGACCAGAACCCTCCTTACGCTGCTTTGAAGTTAATTATTGCCGAGAACGATTTAGAAGCACTTCAAGAATTCTTTAAATCATACGATGTCGTCGCTCTTGAAAAAAAAATCAGGTATTTACAAGAAGAAAATCTGCTTCCTTATGAGCATCGGGAACAAAGCCCGTATTACCCTGAAACCGGGATCATAGATTATATGGGCGCCTTTTTTTCAAAAGGAGAACCTTATAATTATCAGAGAGAATCGAATCCTCTTAGTTTAGGCGACCGGCTTGAATTTGCATACTTACTCTATGAGGAGTTTCGGAAAGATCCAATATTAGAAAAAAGATATTATGACACAGTTTGGAAAGTTTGTTTTTCTTCGGGAGTGCTCATTGAAAATCCTAATATATTGAAAAAAGTGATCTTGGAATTTTCAGAAAAAAAAGAAATCTCTAATTTGTTTGCGTCAATTGCTCAAGAATATTCAGAAAAAAGATACAAACACTTCCAAGATTCCTTTCATGATTCCTATTACTTTCACAACAAAGCCAAAACTCAAAAATCTTCGGAGTTCTGGTACAATCGAGTGGAACTTTTAACGAAGCTGGACAAATTCCTGCAAAAAAATCCGGAACTGCAAAAAAAATGGAAGCTTACTGCGTGGATCTCCGCTATTTCTTCCGGTGTCATCGCCTATCGTCCTCCCTTGCTTGAAAGAGCGTTTCGAGAATTTCCAATAGAAACCGAAAAATCCGCTCTAAATCTATTCGTAACCGCATACAAAAGTAAAAATCGCCAATCCGTAGATATCATCGCGCAAAATCTTAAAGATGCTAAGACGTTTCCTTTGGATCAATTGCACGAAACAAACATAGAGAATATATTAGAATATCCTTATTTACTGGAAAAATTACTTCAAACGGGCTGGGACCCTAATCAAATTTTGGAATGGAAAAAACCTAAATTTGACGGAAGAAAGAAATCTATTCAAACTGAGGAAAAAACTCTTCTCATCCTTGCTATGGAAGATGATTTAATTCCGGTAGAAACGATTCGTATTTTATTGAAATACGGAGCCAATCCCGGATTAGGAGTAAAACGTAATTCAGAAGGAAAAGAATATATGTTTTATCCGTTGGCAGCTATCAATTCAAACGGAAACGATATTATCAAAGAATCGAAACAGAAAATTCTAATAGACTGGAAAAAATAACTTTTGAAAAAATTTCGTATAAAATACCTGATTTATTCCGTTCTTAATTCTTATATAGAAAACGCAATGTCTCGAACTTTGAAAAAACACTTGTCAGTAACTATCTTTTTTTCATGAAAAAACCAAATTCGCCTAAAAAGGAATTTTTCTATTTATGACCGGAAGAAATATTCAGAATTTTGCATATATCATTTTTTTATTCGGACTTGATTGCACGACCAATTCTAACGATTTTGATAGACGAATCTACGTGGTCGAAGGATTAAAAAAACAGAATTTACAAGAGGAGAAAAGGAAACAATCTGGCGCTGCGGAAGTCCAGCTCGCGACAATCCAAGAGGGAATCGGAATTCCGGATTTACTTTTAAGAAAAACCAAGTTTGCAGAAGTGGAATCGAAATTTGGAAATCAGTATATTAAAAATTACTTATATTTAAACGAAGGCGAAAAAAGCATCCGCTACGAATCGTTGGGGCTTTCGCTTATTTTTCGAGATTACGAAGACGTCCTTCTCAAGGAAATAGGGATGGAACCCCCGTTTCGGGCGATTACTTCCAAAGGAATCGTATTAGGAAAAAGCACCTTACAAGAAGCAGTCTCCGTCTATGGCGGGGAAATTACGTGGGAGATTAAGGAGGATTCTTATTGGTGTATTCGCTATAATTTTAAACATTATGACGATGGGATTCGGTTTTGTGCGAAAAAAGATCCATCTATCTTTCCGGAATACCATCCGGCCAACAAAACGTTCTATCTGAAACAGAAGATACAAAAGATCTATATTTTTTAAGGATCAAAAATCACCATACAACTTTTTTGCAAGAAAAGATTTCGCCGGAGGTATTCTTTATGGATTCATACGTACGGCTTGAGGAAAGAACAGGCAATCTAGTCTCTTCTACCTTTCACATTCATTTATTCCAAAACCTAAAACACATATTCTATTCACAACTCTGTCCTCTAAATGGATTGAATCGCGAATCTACGTTTTACAGAAATAGAAATCAATTATATTCTAATTTTCTAAAATAAATATTGCAACGCATTCAGAGCCCGAACCCTAAAAGGATGTCTCATGGACATCAATTAATCTTAATGTAACCGAAGATCTCGCCCGCTCATTACCGCTTTTCGCTCAAAAGACTGAGATAGGCGAACTATTCGTGCTCGTTATAGACAGAATTTGTAAATTTATATCCCACAGAATACAATATGATTTTAATATAATCAATATCTCAAGAATTCACTACTACCTCTTTTCGAAGAAAAGCCCGGCGCTTTACTGCCGCTTACTGTCCTAAGTCTTCAGCCCTCGATCCGATCATACCTGATTGACCGCACGAATCGCAGAGGCAAGAGCGCCTTCGACGGTTCCGTTTAATTCCGCAGTGTGTTCCCCTGCAAAAAAAATACGATCCATCGGTTTGAGCAACGAGATGATCGATCCGTAACTTCCCGGCGGAAATGTCGCGATACCCGACGGAACATATTTGGATTGAGAAATTTCACTGCTTTGAATTCTAAGAACCTGCAATTCTTTACTTTGTCCCAAAGATTCCAATGCAAGACGGATATATTCTACCTTCATCGAGTCGGTCGAGGAAGCTAAAACGTCGTATCGATCTCCGGTGGAAATCATACCCAAAATCTTATCTTCCGAGTTTGCCTTTGTTCCGGCGTCGTAGATAAAACCGGCGACGGAATCCGAATAAGCCGAAAAATTTCCCCTTGTCCAAGGCATTTCCCGAAGCATTAAAAAAGTCTTATATATCCTGGAATATCGGATTCGTAACGCGGATAATTTCTTTTCCTTGTCCAACTCGGGGTCCCACCGAATCGAAGTTAGTTGATTTGCGGGAAGTGTGGAAATACAAACACTCCCTTCTATCCTCTTACCGGACGCCGTAGTCACGGTTACTTTACCTTCTTCTTGAGAAACGGAAACGACCGGATCCGAAAAAACGACCTCCGTGTTTTCCAACGACTGAACGAGCGCCTTCGTTAAGGTTTCCATTCCGCCTTCCACTCGAGTATTGTATTTAGGAAAGTTGATTAGATCGGATAAAACTTTTTGCGCGGACAAGGAACGAAGTGAATCTCCATAATATAAGGAATATTTAAAGTTCAAAAGGTTTAAATCTTCCGGGGTCATTCCTTGATAAATTAAGAAGTTATAAAAGCTGATTCGATCCAATTCCTGTTGTTGAGAAGAATTGATCTTCGAATTCATCTGAACGAGTTTATTTAAAATTTCCTGGGACTTAGGGGATATCTCCCAAGTTCCAAACTTACGATAAGATCCGAAAAACAAATCGGACTGAACCTCGAAGTCGGTCGTTTTTAGACCCAATTCTCGGATCAAACTTTTTGCGGTTCTATGTTCGGCTTGAATCCATTCGGCGCCCAGATCCAAAAAATTTCCGCTTACATCGGCCACCGTTCGGATCCGTCCTCCCAATCGATCGGTCGCTTCGATGAGTTGAACCTTGATTCCCGTTTTGCCCAAAAGATAAGAAGCATACAAACCGGAAATTCCGCCTCCCAACACGATTACGGTTTTGCGAGGCGACGATGTTCCTTGAGCGCGTAATTTTAGCCCGGAAATACCCGCTGCGGTCAAAATTCCAAGTTTGATAAACTCCGATCTGTTTAGTTTCATTTGTTTGTCCGATTTGAATTTCGATTTCTTATTTATCTTCGGTCGAAAATTTCTTTTTTAGAAAAGATTTTAAAAACCTGTGCGACTCAGAACTATAAAACAGAGTACCTAAAAGTTTAAAATATCTTATTATCTATGGATTAGTAAAACTTCAAAATGTAGGAACTACGATAGACCTTTCTCAAAATCGAAACCATTTGAAATTTGCGGGAAACCCCGCGTTTTACGAATCGTTTGATTTATAGCAGAATGAT
This sequence comes from Leptospira weilii serovar Ranarum str. ICFT, assembly GCF_000332415.1. Lineage (GTDB taxonomy): Bacteria > Spirochaetota > Leptospiria > Leptospirales > Leptospiraceae > Leptospira > Leptospira weilii_A. Next base: position 302,719 of record NZ_AOHC02000037.1, on the reverse strand, counting down.
TTTTAACAAAACTCATTTTTTTACAATTTATAGGGCAAACTCTAAACAAACTTTCTATAAATCCGTCCCACTCGCTTCTTAGAAAAATTCTTGCCCGGAAAAGGTTCCCATTTTCATTTGTCCATAAGCTTTCAGGGAGGAAGTTGGGTGAAATTCCCACGCTGACCCGCAACTGTGATTTCGGTTTTTGAAAAAGAATCGAACAGCCAGATCTTCCCCGCGAACAACGTCCTCGAGGTAGGGACAGTTCGAAACTCGCCTTTGCATTTTCATGCTTCCGCGATGGGGTCCCGAAAGACGAACGTCGGGGGACCCGAGTGGAAAATTTAACTTTTACAATCCATTCGTTTAGATCGGATTCTAAATCGAATTCGTATATTCTAAATTTAGAATCTATATCTACCCTGACAAAGGAAAACTTTTGCAGGTAACAACATGAAACGTACAACACATTGGAAACTTTTAGCGGCAACCTTCTTGATTTTTGGAATGGTGAACTGTTCCGGAGCGGAAAAAGACGAATCCGATTCAACTATGAATCTCCTCGTAGGTTTAATCAGCGGGAAAAATATGGAGTCCGCAAACGACTTTATACTCAATGGAAAATGGAATTCTTTTACAGGAAACGGAACGACGGTTGACACTACCATAACGATTCAGGCAAAAATCGGCCAGTCCGGTTTGGAACTTACCGACAGTTCTTCTTTCGGCGGTTATAGTTCTTGTTTTAATATCGTCGAGTTTAATAACGAACAAGGATATTATATTTCTCAAAATCCCGAAAACAACGGGGCTTGTTTTCAGGGCGATAACAGTAAAGGGAAATACAATAAAATTTTCTTCTTTAAAAACACTACAAAAGAGAATTCTTATTGGAGTTGTTCGGTTGCATTTAGCCTCTCAACACTCGAAGCGGCCAGAGCTCAAACGGATACAAGCGTAAAAACAAATCCGGGAACCGGCGGTTGTGGTGTCGGAGCTTTTACAAGATTGGAGAAAAAATAACCAAGTGTTTTCTTTTAATAAGAATAACATAATATTTTCGAAAATTTTGACCCATACAAAATACGCCTTTGCCCTTCCCGGCAAAGGCGTTTATAACGATTTGCGGAAACTATCTAAAGGAATCGTTTTTCTTTATATAATTTTTCTTCCCTTTTGCAATCCTACTCAAAAAGACGATACTTTAACGCTGATGCTGCTGTTACAAGCGTCGAACAATTCATCGCGACAAGGAACTTGTCCTTCGACCCCTCTCCCTTCTCAATACCTATTGGCAAATACCGTCGTTAGCGCTCCCGGAAATAATCCTTCCGTTACATTCAAAGACGCTAATAAATCAATCAATGGAGTTTGTGGAGGCGGACAAAACCAAGGCGGCGTCGACGTCTTTACCTTGGATGCTTCCGGAGCAGGATCCGTCCTTACACTTTCCTGGGCCGGAAAAAGCGTAATCAACGGTCCGGGAATAGATTTTATAGTTTTTGAAAATCCTTTTCAATATACTTCTTCAAACTTTTTTGTGGAACCGATCATAGTTGAAGTCAGTCAAGATAACGTCAATTACTGCGGATTTAATCCTCAATATACGGGAGCGGCATCCCCTGCGTCCCTGTTTCGAACAGATTGGATTCGAATGGCAGGTCTAACTCCGGTTTTATGGAATATGACAACGAATCAACTTTCGGTTACCGATATATTCCTGAATCCCTCGGCGGAAGGATATATGGGAATTTCGGGCGGCGACGGTTTTGATCTAGATAATTTAAGTGATTCAAATATTTTTAATACAGGTTGCAATTTAATGATTGCAAACGATCTCATCGCAAACGGCTTCAAATATATCCGCCTTGTAAATGCAAAAACCAAACCGGGTTTTCCATCCCCGCAAAATAGCTACGACGGAGGTCCGGATATCGACGGTGTGATCGCAAAACAATTAAATCCGTAATATTATAAAAATAGAATAAACAATTGATTGAGAAAGCGAATTTCGAAGTCCGTTTCAAAACCCGAAAAATGCAAGAGTTCCCGCATTCTGAGGTTTGAAGAATCCACTTTTTTTAGAAACGATCTTTCAACCTTCCGCAACGGTAAGCTCTTACGATTTTTTACAGCATACAAACAGGAGTTTCCCTTTGAATCCGAATGAACTTTCCACAAAATTACAAAACAAAATCGATCGCAAAACAAAACCTCCCGGCTCTTTGGGAACATTGGAATCGCTCGCTCTTCAAATCGGTTTGATCCAAAACACCGATTCCCCCGAATTAAAAGATCCGCACATTCTCGTATTTGCCGGAGACCACGGCCTTGCCGATTCGGGTGTTAGCGCTTTTCCAAAAGAAGTCACCTATCAAATGGTATTCAACTTTTTGAATGAAGGCGCGGCGATCAACGTGTTTTGCAAACAGAATTCTATCCGACTCAAGGTGATCGATGCGGGTGTTGATTTTTCATTTCCTCGCGATTCGGTTTCCACCAACCCCGACTTTATCGACGCTAAAATCGGCTTCGGAACGAAAAATATTCTGACGGAACCGGCTATGACAAAGGATGAATGCAAACAAGCCGTGGAAAATGGAGCTAAAATTTCCACGGAATTCATATCAAAGAATTGTAATGTGATCGGATTCGGAGAAATGGGAATCGGAAATACTTCCTCGGCGAGTTTAATTACCGCAAGCATTCTGAAAAAAAATATAACCGAAGTGACCGGAAAAGGAACGGGATTAAACGATCAAGGATTTCGAAAAAAAATCGCGATTCTGGAAGAATGTTTTCGTAAATATCAATCCTCCCTACAAACGCCTTTCGACGTTTTACAAACGTTCGGAGGATTCGAGATTGCGATGATGATCGGTGCGATGATTGAATCCGCAAAAAAAGGGAGAATCATCTTAGTGGACGGTTTTATAGCGACTTCCGCATTCTTAATCGCCCAAAGAATGGAACCGTCCATCCTAAAGAACGCGGTCTTTTGTCATAAATCGGTTGAACCCGGACACACATATCTATTAGAAGAATGGAATGTAAAACCCATTCTCGATTTGGGGCTCCGACTTGGGGAAGGAACCGGATGTGCGATCGCATTTCCGATTCTTTTATCCGCTATAACTTTCCTAAAAGATATGGCTTCCTTTGAATCCGCAAAAGTGGATCAAAAACTTTGATTTTTTCCAAGGCCCGAGAAGAGTGGAATCGTTTCTGCGCTTCTTGGATGTTCAATACAAGACTTCCCGTTCCTCCGTTTTACGCTTATTCGGAATCTTCCCTTTTTCGATCTTCACGTTATTTTCCTTTGATCGGTTGGATCGTTTCCGCCGGAAGCTCTTGGATAACCTATTTTCTTTCTTGGATTTTACCCGTTGAAATTTCGGTAATCCTCGGAATGATCGCGAGCGTTTTGATCACGGGCGGCTTTCACGAAGACGGACTCGCGGACGTTTGCGACGCGTTCGGCGGAGGTTGGAACAAGGAAAAAATTCTTGAGATCATGAAGGATAGTAGAATCGGAACTTTCGGTTCTTTAGGATTGATTCTTTCTTTAGGACTGAAATATCTTTTACTTTTAAAACTTTTTCAAATCTCTCCTTGGATGTTTTTATTCACGTCTTGGTTTGCACACGCGGCGAGTCGATGGTTCGCTTTGGTATTGATGATGTTGATTCCGTACGCGAGGGACAACGACTTGTCCAAGTCCAAACCGATGGTAAAAAAATTACCTCTTTTCGATTTCATTCTTTCCGCATTTTTCGGATGTTTTCCGGCGATTTATTTTGCGTTTAAATTCCAAGATAAAATTCTTAATATTCTTTTAGGATTTTTCCTTTCGTTCGTATTCGTTTTTTACTTTCGAAGCTATTTTAAAAAATGGATCGAAGGTTTTACGGGAGATTGTCTCGGATTTATGCAACAAGGAACCGAACTTATCTTCTACTTGGGAATGACAATTTCATGGAACTTTATTTAATCCGACATACGACTCCGGACGTTCTTCCCGGAACTTGTTACGGTCGAACGGACGTTCCGTTGATCGCGGACTTTTATCAAGAGTTTCAATCGATTCCAAAAAAGATCGACGTGGTTTTCGACCGGCTGTATTCCAGTCCGAGTTCGCGTTGTGGAAATCTGGCGGAATTTATAAAACAAAATAATTCAATTGAATTAGAATATTCAAACTTATTGATGGAATTGGACTTCGGTTTATGGGAGGGAAAACCGTGGTCCGAGATTCCCGAAAAAGAATCCGTATCTTGGACAAAGGATTTTGTAAACGTTCGAACCCCCGGCGGAGAAAGTTATTTGGAACTCTACGAACGGATCGAAGGATTCCTGGAGAAAATTCTGAATTCCTTTTCAAACGAAAAGATCGGAATCGTAACACACGCGGGGGTCATTAGAGCCGTTCTTTGTAAACTTTTAAAAATCCCTTTGGAACGCGGGTTTTCCTTCGATTTGAATTACGGCTCTCTGAGTAAGATTCTCGTGGAAAAAAACGGGCAGGAATTTCTTTCCAAATTGATCTTTTGGAACCTTTAAACCTTCCTTCTACTACAATTTTCCCGCGAAAACCCGATACAATTCTTAACATGCAATTTTTTTCAAAACACGTTTTCGATTCGTTTACTTTGGCAAATTCTAAAATTAAAAGTTTCTTTTGCCTTAGACCTATAAAAAAGATCCTATGCCTTGTGTATTTACGAAAGGCCGTAAGCCTTGGACTGACTTTGTTTCTCTTACTAACGGAAACGAACTTCGCTTCGGACAACCAAGAACGGTCCAAATTGTTCATCATAGACGCTTCCGGGTCGATGAACGAATATCTTGGAATTTATCAAAAAATTCATTTGGCAAAAAAACACGTTAGTCGCCACATCTCCGCGCTTCCCGTAGAAACAGACATAGGATTTATTGCGTACGGCAATCGGGTAGCGGGTTGTTCCTCTTCCCGTTTGTATCAACCGTTGGAAAAGGGAAATCGCGACACATTCAAAAAGCGTCTATTCGGTTTAACACCTTCGGGTGCAACTCCTCTTGCGGAATCGATTCGAATCGCGGGAACTTTGATTTTGCAGCGGAAAAAAGAAACCGAAATCATCTTAGTCACGGACGGAGTGGAAAGTTGTTACGGGGATCCGAAAAAAGAACTACAAGCCTTAAAAGAAAAAGGGATTCCCTTTCAGTTTCATATCCTCGGGTTGGGTTTAAAAGCGGATAAAGAACAACAGATGAAAATTCTCGCGGAAGAAGGGAACGGAAAGTATTTCGGAATCGAAGACGATTCTTCCTTTTATACGGCTCTCGATTCCCTTAAAAATCAAACCGTTACGGTCGTCAAAGAACCTCAAAAAAATTCCGCTCCAACGCCTAACGACGATTTTGTGGTATGGTTTGAAAGAATTCATAGAAACCAAGAATCCGATTCCCAAGGAACTGACTTTTATACGATCGACTTCGGTTTTAAAACTCGAGGGAACCTTAAAAATTGTGTCGTGTTCAATCTAAAACACAAAGGAGATTCTTCCAATCGAAGTTTAGGACCGAAAAGAATCTCCTCTCCCGAAAGTTTGATCTTGAGTAAAAGTTCCTGTTTTGACGTTTCCGAAAGTAAAGGAACGATCACGATCGAAATTCCGAAACAAACTTCGATTACGGGTGTTTTGGAGCTCTGGGATATGACCGGAGTTCCGTCCCCTCTCGGAATTTCAAATGAGGAAGAACTCCGTTAGACGTCACAGGTTCAAGTCGAATTCGGCGGGAAAGCTGATCTTGTATTTGAGTTTGATTTCCTGTTTTTGATTCGGCCTTAGATCCAACTTCCATTCTAAAATTCCGGAATCTTTTCTTACTTCCGAATATCCCGAAGTGGTGCCGGAATCGACGGAAACTTTTACACTTTCCACTCCGGAAACCGGAATCGATTCTTGAAACGAAATCGTTCTGGATTCCTTTCCGAAGTTTTCAAGTTCCACTCGAATCGACTTTTCAATGACTTTGGTTCCGGATAAAATCCCTTCCTTGGTTTGATTGGATTCTTTTCTGTAAATTGCGCGAATCTCATTTTCGGAACCGAAAGAGATCTCCGCTTTCTCTCCGGGACTTATATAACCGAAACTTGATGTTCCCACCATACCCGCTTGGCGAAACACCGCCGCTTCTCCGGGTAGAATTGGAAATCCGGAAACGTTTTTAAAACTCCCTTTAATGAGCGGATAACGTTTCAAAGCGGGAACATACAAAGCCGTAAATGCGGCGTCCGTCGTGAACGAAACCAAGGATAACTTTTTGGATTCCTTGCGGGAAAGAAGTGTGACCGGTTTGGAATAACGGAATAAAAATCCGCTCCCCGATTCTTCGCTACTTCCGGTCGTCGGATCGATTTCCGCTTCGGGAGATTCCGTTTCCGGCGTTACATTCGATTCTCCCGCAACACTTTGACTTTGAACGGCGACAATCCCGTCTTTGTTCGTCTGTTTTTTTTGATCGAATAACCTTTGACTGGAAAGACGGGGCCTTCTCCCGCTTACGTCGGGACTGGAAGTGGATAATAAAAGATTAATATTGTTCCAATCCTCTCCGCTTTCCTGATTGATCTCGGCGAGATATTCAAGTTCGATTTTTTCTCTTCCTTCCATACGAACCGAGTAAAAAGGTTTCCAAGAAACCCTTCCCGACTGATACGTAAGACTCAATTTCGTCTCCTTTTTTTCGGCTCCGGTAAAACTTACGAGAATCTTAGTCATTCTGGAAGATTTTTCGGATAAGGAAAGTATAACGTTCAGTTTATCCCTTAACTCGGAAAGTTTTTTCCGAAGATCCTTGACGGAGCGACCGACTTCCTGATTGGAACTCAAGGCGGCTTGAATGGCTTGTCGGTTTCCGGAAAGAGTTTGAAACCATTTTTTGGAATCGGCCTCGTTCTTTTTGTAGAACAGATTTTTGGAAATCATTTCCGTCAGTTTCAACCTCGTATCCGCGAGAATTTTTCTCAAGTTCCTTAGATTGGAATCCTTTCCCTCGTAACTTTCGATTTCCTTTTCCAAAACGCGGATTTTCTTTTGTAACTCCAAAGCCTCTTCGTTGTGAATGATGGCTCCCGTTTCGATCCAAGTACTGGAACCGACTACGGAAGCTCCGGACGCTTCCACCGATGCGACCAAGGACTCGTCTTGAAGTGCGACCGGCAAGTTCCGAATCAAAAGTTCGTTGATTCCCGGTTCCAAGTCGATCTTACCGTTTCTTAAAACCCCCGCCGAAGACTCGTATAACGTTACGTCCTGCACTTTCAATTCCACTTCTCTTGCATTCAAAGAGAAGGTCGTAAAAATCGATAACCAAAAAAATAGCAGAGGCGATCGCAACCTAAAGCCTAAATTTTTTCTTCCGAATCGGAACGTTTTTTGAAACATAAAATTATAAAATTCGAATATTCTATATTTTAAATGATTCATATCAGTATCCCCCCGGACCCGGAGTTCGGATCAGTCGATTTTCCGTAGGATGACTTACGGAATATTCAAATTCTATAATTTTCTTTCCTCCGGAAGGAAGTTCCATCCTATAAGTCAAAATTCCTTCTTCGTTTTTAAAAGGGGGATCTTTCCCGAATTCGAATTTAATTTCCACGCTGTCGTCCACCGTATACGGAACACGGTCGATCAACGTCAGGACCGCGTTTCTTTTTTTGCGGTTTTTGACTTCGATACTTACCTTATACTTGATCTTTGTACGGGAAGAAATCACTCCTTCCTTTTGTTCAAAAGAAGTTTCTCTTCGACTTACAAGAATATCCCGATCCAAACCGAGTTCCATCCGAATCATTTCCCCCGGTTTACTCGTACCGAGAACCGTATTCCCCAAAAGAGTATTCCCGGAAAAAACTTCCATCGGTCCCGCAAGTAAAGGTTCTCCTTCCGAATTGGAAGCATCCACGGTCAGATACGCTCCCGAGCCGGAAAGGGGAGAAGTGAAATAACCCGGAGTTAAAGAAAGGGACTTCTTCTTTAAAAAAACCTTATTGAAAGATCGATCGGACGGAATCGTCTCCGAAATTCCGGAGACGTATTGATAATCGAATCCCTCCAAAGGAGAAGGAGGAATCAAACCGCCCGGAACTTTTTGGGAAGAAAGAATCAGACTTCCTTTGCGAATAAGTTCTTCCGTATACGTTTCGATCGAATTCAATTCTTTACGAGAGAAGTCCGAAAGTTTAGAGAATTTTTTGAGAGCCTCTTGTCCGTAGTAGTTCGCCTGATCGTATTGACCGCCGTTGAAGTTATTCCGCTGGTTTGCCAAGTCCGTCTTGAGCTGATTGAGATTGTCTTCGGTTCTAAGAGAATTTGCACGATTGGAAAAATTCTCCTGAATGATCTGACGGGATTGTTCCATCGGAGCCGAAACGTTTTTACCGGAAGTTTTGTTTTGAGCATAACTTTCAGGCATCGAAGCCGCGCGTTTGCTTTTTTTTCGAGGCGCTTCTTCTTTCCTCTCTTCGTGGGCGACTACGGCGGAAGGAGCAACGTCTTGAATTTCATTCGAACTTTCCTCGTTCTCACTGTAAGCTTGTTTGGAATCTTCCACCGAAGTTTGAGTTTGAATTCTCCATTCTCTTAGGATCGGAAGATCGATGTTCAGATCGGGATTAGAGGCCGTGAAAAAAAGTTTCACCTTTTCCCAATCTTCGCCCGTATCGTTTCGAACGAGCGCAAACCAACTCAAATCGCCGCTTCTCGATTCGTCCGCAAGTTGAAGAGAATATCTCGGAAACCAACTCGCGCCGGAAATCAAATATTTATATTCGATCGACGTTTCCGTATCTTCCGATGTTTCGATCTCAAGATGAACTTCTTTTTTTTGTTTTGCTTCCAACCGGCCGAGATGATCCAAACGAGCGTCCACAACCAGACCTTCTTCTCTTACCTGATCCAAGGTTTCCAATTTTTTCCAGCGTATCAAAGACAACTGATTTAGATGTTCTTGATATTGTTTTTGAAATCCGGATAAAAATTCCGGATCGGCGATTTCCTCTTGAAGAGCGGGATCTTTTTTAATGACCGGAGAAATTTTAACGATCGTTTTTTCCTCTTCGATCAGTTCTTGAATTTCAGAACTCAAGAGTTCGATCTGATCGTTGAGAGTTTCCTTTCTTTTTAAAAGAGAAGCGATTTCCTTCGTTCTCGCTTTTCTTTCGACTCGGATTTTACCTCGAATTCCCCGAATCTTAATCTTCTTGGAAGAATCCGGAAAACGAACCGAGATCGTCCTCTCCGAAACTCGATCCGGAATTTCTCCGAGATAAATTTCAGAACTTCCGGCTTTAACCTTGGCTCGAAGATTTCTCGTAACATACGCAAAGCTGGAATAAAGAACCACGGATTGAATTCGGGAAGGGTCCGTTCTTTCAACGTTAGCTGCGATACGTTCGCCGGCGGGTCGCTCGTTCCCTTCTTCCGTTTCTTCGTCCTGACTTTTTACGGACGGAGCCGTTAAGATCAAAAAGATCAGAATCATATTTAGAAATAATTTTTTTCCAGCCTGTAACGGCGAGACGAATTGTCGCATACGGTTTAAATCTCCAAGGAAAAACGGGGTTTCTCATGACAAACTCGCAAGTGATTCGATTTTACTCATAAGTAATTTAACGTGAACTATGGGAGAAAGTTTGGGCGAATCCGGCCTTGAGAAGGCCGGGCCGTGCTTTCAACTTCAATCGCTTTCGCATTTGTTAAACCGAATTCACGTTAATTTATGGAATTCTTTTCCACAAAAAGAGACACCGATATTCCGATCGGGTCAACCGTTTTCCCCAACGGTTAAGCGGGTTTCAGAAGAATAAAGTCATCGAGTCCAAATGTATTTTCCGTACGAATCATGATGATTTTATATTTTTAGGAAATATATTTTCGAAATATATTTTCATAAGGTCCGCAAAACGAAGATATCCGATAAACCGATTTTCTTCGACGATCGCAATTTTATCCAAATCCCGATCGATCAAAATTTTCAAAAGAGTCGCCAACGAATCTTCCGGCTTTCCAAACGGAGCGGAAACATCGGTAACGTCCCCAACGGTGATCAAGTTGCCGATGACGTTTCTCGATTCGAGAGTATGTCTTGCTTTTCTAAGAGATAGAATCCCAAGATATCGGTTTTCCCGATCGAGAACCACGTAATCGCTGGCTTGAATGTTTAATGCCTCTTCCTCAAGTTCGGAAAGTAGAAGATGGTCCCGGGTTACGGCAATCGTACGCAATCGATTCTTCCAAGTTTTGACTTGGATCTCTTCCAGAAAGTCCCGATTCATATCCCAAAAATGTGCGGGAGATTGAAATCTCGTTTCCTTCTGCGCGCGATACAAACTCAATTTATGACTCAACACAAACGTTAAAATCGAAACGACCATCAAAGGAGGAAGCAACATATAACTTCCTATCATTTCACAGATCATAATCATCCCCGCGATCGGAGCGCTCGCAACACCCGCGTAAAAGGCGCCCATTCCCACCAAGATGAAAGATGTAACCGATAGGTCGGGATAAACAAAAACCTTGGCAAGAGTTCCGACTCCTCCGCCTAACATTCCGCCGATGAAAAGCGAAGGTCCGAACATTCCCGCCGAACCGCCCGTGCCGATCGTAAACGAAGTGGTGAGAATTTTCATTCCCGCTAAAATAAAAAATAACGCGGCCAACCAAATCCCTCTACTTTGAAACATGGATGAAAAAATTCCCTGCGTTCCAACGGGGTCTTTTCCATCCAGTGCAACTTGAAGGATCCCCGCTCCGGTTCCGATCGTCTCCGGTAAAAAAAGTCCGACAACTCCCACCACAAGACCGCCTAACGCAGGTTTTAAGATCGGAGAAATCCTAAGACGGGCCGAAAAACTCTGTACCTTTCTAAAAATCCGTATGAATAAATCCCCGGACAAAAAACAAAGAACACCCAGACCTAAATAAAAAATCAAATCGGTATATCTTAAAAACTCGGTGTCCGCAACTCGATACACTGTGTTAAATCCGTTCAAAGCGGAATACACCAGATAAGCGCCGACCGAAGAGATAATACAAGGAATCAAAGAATCGCTTTCGATATCTTCCCGATAAATCATCTCCACCGAAGTTAACGCGCCTCCCAACGGAGCGTGAAAGATGGCGCCCAATCCTCCCGCCGTTCCCGCAAGCAAAAGTGTCCGCCTCGCTCTGGCTCCGGCTTTCAAAAGTGTGGCGAGTAAGGATCCGAAACCCGCGCCGATCTGCGAGATCGGACCTTCCTTTCCTCCGCTCCCTCCGCTTGCAAGAGTGAAGATCGTCGCAACGGATTTCACAAGCGAAACGACCGGATTCATTCTTCCTTCTTGGTTGTGAAAAGAATCGATCATTGCGTCCGAACCCGTTCCTCCGGATTCGGGTGAAAAACGATTTACGATCCAACCCGTAAGAAGCCCTCCGATGATCGGAAGAAAAAATACGAGCCAAGGTCTGTATTCGTCGGAAAAAGGAATTCCCCAGTGTAAGGTGTCGCCGGAGTCGATGAGAAATTCTCCCGAAGCGTGCGGAAGGGAAAGTCCCGCAGCCCGATCCAAAAATAAGTACTCACATACGGCGAGAATTCTTGAAAAGAGAAAGGCTCCCAATCCGGAAACGATCCCGGTGAGAATGCAGTAAAAGTATAAGGATCTTCTTCCGCTGATTCGAAAAATCGGTTGTTTTAATTTTTCCGTTTTCATGGTCGCGTTGGTCGTTCTTAGAGAAATAAAAAATACCGATCTTATTTTCGAGATCGAAATCCTAAATTTCCGGAACAATCTCAAAAATCCGGCTTCGTCTCGAAACGCCGCTTTAAGACGTTATAATCTATTCTTAAGCAAATTCTAATATTTAAAAGTATAAGATAATTCGAATAAACGATTGTGGGTCGTTGTATCTTCCACCGCACCCGTCATCCGATACAATCTCGGAACCACAAGAGCGGCGATCACAACGCCGCCGTATTTGGATTCAAAAACGTTACCGCTCGGTCCTTCCTTACACAGAACATTGTCCATCATACTCTTTTTATGAATGTTGTTCATCGCAAAGTAATAAGCAAGTCCGCCGATCAGCAGATCCGAAAGAAGATAAAAAGAGACTCTCGTCAGCGTATCCGTGGAAGTATAAACCGGAGACTTGCGGGAATTATAAAACACGGATAACGCGGGAGAAATCAAATTCAATCCTTGGGATACGAGATGAGATTTTTTCTCCAACTTTTCGATCCTCTCATCCGGAATCGTTCCGGAAGCCGAGCCGATGCCCGCCGCGTCTTTCTTTTGCAGTTCTTCCTTAAGATAATTTCGAAACGCCTTTTCCATCCCGTATTTCGGAGCTTCGATTCTGATGATGCTGACGTTATCCCGTTTTGCGAATTCTCCCAAATAAATATCGAACGAATATCTGGAATACCAGGGATTCGTATAATGATATTTGAATCCTTTTGTCTTTTTGCTGAACTTTACGGAACCTTCCGCGAACTTGTTCAACGCGGCGGAAACTTTCATGTTATTGTTTTCGATATTTCCCTCGAACTCGATCACCTCGGACGCAAAAAGGGATTGGAACGTTAGGAGAAACGGGATCGAAATACGAATGAGTCTGTAAAATCGGCTCACTGAATTTCACCTCCTTTGATAAAAGCGATCAATAACATGATGGAATTGTAACTAACGTGTGCGGTGATGGAATACCAGATGTTTCCCGTTCTCAGATAAAAAAGCCCGAAAAACATTCCCACAAAACTAAGCAAGATCGGAACGCTGATCGAAGTCTGTCCGCTGTAATGAACTAAACCGAAAACTACGGAGGTAAAAATAAGACCCGGAATTTCCAATCCTCTTGCTTGAAATTGTTTCAAACAAAATCCCCGGAAAAAAACCTCCTCCACAATCCCCGTTATCAGACCGACGCTGTAAAGAGACCAGAGTAACAAAGATCGGTTCCCTTTCATTTCCTTAAAGAGGGTTTCTTGAAATTCGTTCGGAGTTTGTTTACCGAAAATCTTAGTCAGAAAAAAACCGAAGACGATCACAAATAGAAACACCAACGCTCCGAGTCCCACACCCGTAAACATGGTCTTGAGATTGAAAGGATCGCTGAGATTGGCGTATTCCGCCTTAAAAAATCGAACCAAAATGAGATAAGCGGGAAGAATAAAACAAAGAGCCCAGATCAATCGGTCCACGATCAAAAGCCAAGGTTTTTCCTTTACCATCACTTCGATATAACGCTGATGTATCCGCTTAGTATCGGTTTGAATTTCTTTCTGAAATTTTTCCGTAGTCTGTTTATAAATCTCCGCCCTTGTTTCTCCGTCCAAATACGGAAAATCGACGGGGAGTTCTTCGGAAATCAAAACGGTAAGAACGATCGAAGTAGCGATCAAAGGAAGAAAGACATACGTTCCAAGAATCAAAACGAGAAGCTGTTGAAAGGCGACGAAGACCGGCTCGAACGGTGGTCTCTTTTGCGGATTGCCGATGTTTTCTAAGGATTCCATTGGATCGGGAGTCTCGGTTACAAGCATTTCTGTCTCTTTTTTTGCGTCATTGTTTTTTTAGAATCAGCCGATTCTACACGTATAAGACCATGAAACGTTCTCATTCATATCCAATTGAAATCGTCTTAACACTCTTATCGGTTATTTTTTTTGAGAGTCCGATTGATTCCCGCCAAAAGACGGAACTTCTGAATAACTTGGATTACAACAATCAATCCGTAAAACGTCTGAGAGAAGACGTCAAAAACAACCTGAAAGTTTCCGTCTCCAATCTGGAAAGATCGGAACTTACTTCGCTTGAATTTTATAGATACGTCGTAAAAAAAGAAGACAACTTCTTCAAGATCATGGCTCGGACCGGAATGGACATCGATACCATTTCATCGGTCAATAGTCTTTCTTCCCCTTATGATATATATTCCGGAATGGAACTTTTGATTCCGAATATGCGCGGCGTTTACGACTCGGACGAAAGGGAGAATTCTTTTTCCGTTCGGAAAAAACTTTCCAAAAAATACAAACTCGCGGAGAAGTTCATCTCTTTTGACGAGAACAAAGGGCTTTGGTTCATCCCCGGCAAAGGACTTCCGAAAGAAGAAAGATCTTTTTTTTATGGAGTGGCTTTTTATCGTCCTTTGGGCGAAGAAGGAATTGTCTCTTCCCGTTTCGGAAAAAGAAAAGATCCGTTTACGAGAAAGGAAACCTTTCACGGCGGATTGGACATCGCCGCCGAGGAAGGAACTCCCGTTTATGCTTCCGCAGACGGAGAAGTTTCTTTTTCCGATCAAAAGGGAGGTTATGGAAATTTGATCGTCTTAGATCACAGACTCGGTTATGAAACTTTATACGGACATCTAAGTTCTATCTCCGTACGTCCGGGCGAAAAAGTCCGCAAGGGACAAAAGATCGGAGAAGTAGGTCAAACCGGAAGAGCTACCGGAAATCATTTACATTTTGAAGTCAGAAGATTCAATCAAAGGCAAAGACCGGTTTTTAGAGATCATGTTTAAAAAGATTTTTCTTTTTCTTTTCGTATTCATCCTCGTCTTTTCGTTATTCGTAACGTTTTTATTTTTGAGGGCGCATAAAAATACCGCGGAGTATTACCCCGATTCTCCCTTTGATCCGGGAAAAAATAATTTTCTTTTGGAATCGGAATGGATTCATAAGGAAAATCTAAAGCAACCTTACGGAATCGCAATCGATACCTCCGGTTTTGTTTATACCGGAACTGCGGATCATAAAATCGTACGCATTCGCACCAACGAAAAGATGGAAACGTTTGCGACCCTCGCAGGAAGACCGTTGGGAATGGTTTTCGATTCTTCCGGAAATCTTTTGGTTTGTGTGGAAGAAGTGGGAATCGTAGAAATCCGTAAGGACGGTTCTCAGAGAATTTTAATCTCGAAACTTCCGGACGGTTCTCCGCTTCGATTTCCTCACGGAATCGACGTAACCAAAAACGGAAAAATCTACTTCACGGTTTCCAGTAAATCACATTCCTTCAAGGATTCTTTTTTAGAGGAATTGACTTCGCAGCCGGACGGTATGATCTTAACGGCGGACAAGAATCCAGGCTCATTAGAAATTTTGAATGAAGGTTTATTCTATCCCGCGGGAATCGCGTTGTCTTTCAACGAACAATTTTTACTCGTATCGGAACCGTTTCGTCACAGGGTTTCTTCGGTTCCGTTATTCGGTTTAAAAAAAGGCGTCGAAAAATTCTTTCTTACGAACATACCCGGACTTCCGGCTTTGATTACCGGAAACTCCGGTTCCTTTTGGGTCGGAGTTCCGTACTTTAGAAACGAGGTTTTGGATAAGGCACAGGAATATCCCGAAATTAAAAACCTATTATCGGGGTTACCGAGTTTTCTTTTTGCCAGAAACACACCGAGAGGTTTGGTATTTGCGCTCAACGATTTCGGGGATATTACGGCGAATTATCAGGATCTTTCCGGTTCATCCATCACGGGTATTACGGCCGTCTTGAGCCACGGAGGAAATATTTATTTAGTTTCCTCGACTATCGGAAAAATCGCAAAGATGAAACCGGTAGTCGAAGAAGTTCAATTTTTCTAATATTCAAATCTTTACATGGACCCTAACGCTTCTCTGAATCTTTCGAGAGGAAATCTGTTTACAAAGTCCCCGAATTTCTCGTCGGAGTCCCCTTCTTTCTTCCAAAGCACAAAAGCTTTTTCCAATTGAACCGGGATATCCGCAAGAGCGACCTTTTTAGCGACGTAGTCCCCGACCTTGGTTCCTTCGGAATCCGCTCCGAAAAACAAGGCATATTTTCCTCCGGCTTGTTGACCTACGATCCCTATTTCCGCGGAATAAGGTCTTGCACATCCGTTCGGACATCCGGTCATACGAACCACGGGAGCCCGATCGGCGAGTCCGAGTTTATCCAAAACTTTTTGAATTCCATTCAGAACTTCGGGGAAAGTACGTTCGGATTCGGTCAACGCCAGCGCGCAAGTGGGCAGCGCGGGGCAAGCAAGCGCGCGATCAAAAAGAGGAGAAGGGCTTTTCCAAGTTACATTCAATTCTTCTAATCTTCTTTCGATTTTTTCGCGATCGGATTTTTGGATTCCGATAAGAAGCAAATCCTGATCCGCAGTGATCTGAACGTGTAATTTATAAGCGCCGATAATCTCTCTCAGAGCCGACTTCAAAGGTTTTCCGGGAAAGTCCTTGATTCTTCCGGCAAGAGTATGAAACCCGAGAGAAAGTGTTCCGTCTTCCCTTTCGTTCCATCCTAAATAAGAAGGCGTTTCCCAATTCGGAAGCGGCCTGTCTTGATCCAATTTTACGTTGGAACGCGATTCCACTTCGGATCTAAACCATTCCACTCCCTTATCCGCGAGAACGTATTTCAAACGAGCGTGTTTACGATTGGTCCTATCTCCGAAATCTCTGTGAGCGGTTACGATCGCCTCCGCTACGGGGATCAACGCGTTTTCGGGAATCCATCCCAAAAGACTTGCGGCGCGCGCAAAAGTTTCCGGTTTGTTGTGAGTCATTCCGAAACCGCCTCCCGCAAACACAAAGTAGCCGTCGATTTTATTTCCGTCTGCGGAAAAAGTCGCCGCAAATCCCATATCGTTTGCGTAAATATCCACTGTGTTATTGCCCGCAAGAGTAACGGCGATCTTGAACTTTCTAGGTAAATACGTTTTTCCGTAAATCGGTTCTTCTTCGTCCTTGTTAAGTTGTTTATCGCCTAACCAGACTTCTGCGTACGCGTTCGTCTTATATTTAAAATGATCGGATAAAACCTGAGAAACTCCGTCGAGCCACTGGAGTTCTTTTTTTCCGAGAGGATTTACCGCCTGAGTTACGTTACGCACAACGTCGCCGCAAGCTCCCATACTGGAAAGATTCACGTCGTGAATGGCTTTCATTACGTCGCGAAGATGAAAGATTCTTAATGTATGAAGTTGAACCGATTGTCTCGTTGTTAAACGGATTGCTCCGCCTCCGAATTTATCTCCTAAACCGTCCCAGACCAAGTATTGTTCGGAAGTAAGTCTTCCGCCGGGAATTCTTCCTCGAATCATAAAGCTGGTAGGAGCCTCGACGTCGTTTCCGTTTTCGTCTTTTTTGCGATCCCTGTCTTTTTGCTGGTAAAGTCCGTGAAACTTAAGCAGTTGTTTCTCGTCTTCTTCGTAGGAATCGACGTTTTGGTCTAAACCTTCGGCGATTTTACCTCTCAGATTTTTCGAGTTCAGTTTGGTTTCTTCGACGGGTGAGAGTTCTTTTGTTTCTGACATGATTTGGACCTTTTCCTTTCGGGATTTATTATGATTTCGTTATATTCTTTTTGAATCTGCCGGGACTTTGAAATAGTCCTCTTTGAGAGTCCGCAACAGATCCCTGAGAACCTTTCTTCTAAGTTCCGCATCGGGTAAAATCGATTTCAATTCTTTTCTCAATTGCATAAGTTCCTTAAACTCTTCCTCGTGTTCGTCCGGAATCAATTCTTCCAAGGTCGTTTTAACAACTCCGGAAATACCTGCGAAGTTTCCTTCGGTGGAAATCGCGACACGCACCGGTCCACGATCCAAAACGGCGGCGGAATAAAAATCGCAGTTGGACGGATCGTCGGCGCAATTGATCCAGATTTTCCAAGAGTGAGCGTAATCGCTGAGTTTTCGGTTTAAATTGGAATCGTTTGTCGCGGAAAAAACGAGGGCTCTGCCTTGCAGATCCGAAAATTCCACGGATCTATATTCCACTTTGATTTCGGGATGTTTTTCTAATATTTGAGCGACTTCCCTGCAAACTTCCAAAGCTATCAGAGTGATTTTGGCGCCCGAATCGAGGAGATGAGGCAGTTTTTCAAGAGCGACCTTTCCTCCTCCGATCAACAGAATATTCTTATTTTCTAAATTAAGAAAAGCGGGATATTTGCGACTCATTTTTTTCCCCCTTGAATCTCGGAGGAAATCCCACCCGAACGAGGTTCTTCCAAAACTTGGGCGTTGATCGAATTCGATTTCGTATTTTCCAAAAATCGAACTACTTTTCCGATGTAAATAATTCCCGGCCCCTTGGTCTTTTTTTCCAAATAAGAGTCCGCAGCTTCCTTTAAAGTGCAGATTTGAATATTAAAATTTTCTAAAGAAGCGTTTTCCACGAGGGCCACGGGTAAATCAGCGTCGCTTCCGTATTGTAAAAGTAAATTTGCGATTTTAGGAAGGGAAGAAGTTCCCATAAAAAGAGCGATCGTTCCCTTGAACTTTGCGAACCATTCCCAATCCGTTTCTTCGTTTAAAACAGTATGTCCGTCCATGATCAAAACCTGACGGGACAAACCTCTGTGAGTCAAAGGAAATCCGGCAAAAGAAGATCCGGCGTTCAAGGAACTCACACCGGGAACGATTTCGTATTCTATATTATGATTGATTAATGTGATGAGTTCTTCTCCGCCTCTTCCGAAGACAAAAGGATCTCCGCCTTTCAACCGAACCACGCTCTTACCGGAAAGGGCGTAGGAAAGAAGAAGAGCGTTGATTTCTTCCTGAGTCGCGGAATGTGCACCCGATCTTTTACCGACGTAATGAACGATTGCGTCTTTCGGAAAAATTTCCAGAAAAGAAGGATCCAAAAGCGCGTCGTACAAAATGACTTCTGCTTTGGTTAAAATACGATACGCGCGCAAAGTCAGATCTTCCGGATTTCCCGGACCCGCGCCGACCAGGTAAACCTTGCCGCTTCCCGGCCGGAAATCCGTATTTGCGTCGACGTTTAACATCGATTAGGCTCCGACTCCGGTAATCATTCCGGCGCCGACTGTGGAATTGGTTCCTTCGTCTACGAGGATAAAACTTCCGGTGGAACGGTTGATTCTATACTCGTCGAAACTCACCGGTTTTGCGGTGCGGATTTTTATCTTTCCGATTTCGTTTAACGTAAGTCCTTTGGAAGCGTCTTGTTTTTCGTGTGTATCCGGGGCCACTTTGAATTCGATTTCTTTTACGATGGCTTTCACCGAGTTCGTGGTTTGACGCAGAAGGTATTTATTTCCGGATAAAAGAACTTTGGAATCCATCCAACAAATGTTCGCTTCCAAATCCTGAGAAACAACGGGAACGTTATCGGACTGAACGATCATATCTCCGCGTGAAATGTCGATCTCGTCCTTCAAACGAATCGTTACGGACATCGGTGGAAATGCTTCTTCCACTTCTCCCCCGAAAGTATCGATCGTTTCTATCGTACTCTTAAATCCGCTGGGAAGAACGGTGATCGAATCGCCTTTTCTAAAAATACCGCTGCGAACCTGGCCGGCGTAACCTCTGTAATCGTGATGTTCGTCCGAAAGCGGGCGGATCACGTATTGAACGGGAAAACGAGCGTCTTCGATGTTCTCGTCGCTTTCGATATAAACTTCTTCGAGATGACTTAAAAGAGTACGACCTTCATACCAGGAAAGATTTTCGGATCTATCGACGACGTTGTCGCCGTTGAGCGCGCTGATCGGAATGAATTCAATATCCTTAATATCCAATCTGGATGCGAAATTCAGATATTCCTCTTTGATCTCTTCGTAACGCGCCTGGGAGAATTCAACCAAGTCCATCTTATTGATACAAACCACGAGGTGTGGAATTCGGAGCATCGAAGCGATGTAAGAATGACGATAGGTTTGTTCGATCACACCTTTTCTCGCGTCGATCAAGATAATCGCCAAATTGGAGTTAGACGCGCCCGTAACCATGTTCCGGGTATATTGAACGTGGCCCGGAGCGTCGGCGATGATGAACTTTCTCTTGGGAGTTGAAAAATATTTATAAGCGACGTCGATCGTAATCCCTTGTTCTCTTTCCGCTTTGAGCCCATCCGTAAGAAGAGCCAAGTTGATCTGACCGTTGTTTCCACGAGCGGTTTTTTCGATGGCCTCGAGTTGGTCTTCAAAGATCGATTTGCTATCGTAGAGAAGTCTTCCGATCAAAGTGGACTTGCCGTCGTCCACACTTCCCGCGGTAATAAAACGCAATAGATCCATCAAAAGTATCCTCCTCTTTTTCTGTCTTCCATCGCCGCCTCGGAACGTTTGTCGTCGAGCCGGGAACCTCTTTCGGTGGTCCGAGTCGTTTGGATTTCGAGGATGATATCGTCTATGTTATCCGCTTGAGAGTCCACCGCCGCCGTGCAGGTCATATCGCCCACGGTGCGAAAACGAACGACCTTGTCTTCCACGCGATCGTTTGAATCGATCGTGATAAATTTTGAAACGGGGAAAAGAAGATTCTCGCGATAAATCACCTGACGTTTATGAGAAAAATATAATGAAGGAAGGGCGATGTTTTCTTTGCGGATATATTCCCAAACGTCCAATTCCGTCCAATTGGAAATCGGGAAAACACGAACGTTTTCGCCGGGACTGATTTTTCCGTTGTAGATATTCCAGAGTTCCGGTCTTTGTAGTTTCGGATCCCACTGACCGAACTCGTCTCGAACGGAAAAAACTCTTTCTTTGGCTCTGGCTTTTTCCTCGTCTCTGCGCGCTCCGCCGATACAAGCGTCGAATTTGAATTCTGCGATCGTATCCAACAGAGTCACGGTTTGAATTCCGTTTCTGCTCGGGAATTTCCCTTTTTCTTCGACCGCCTTTCCTTGGTCGATGGAATCCTGGACGTAACGAACAATCAGCTTCTCTCCGATTTTAGAAGCCAGTTCGTCTCTAAAGTCCAAGGCTTCTTGAAAGTTATGGCCGGTATCGATATGAACCAAAGGAAAGGGAAATTTTCCGGGACGAAACGCTTTTAACGCAAGATGAACGAGCGTGATCGAATCCTTTCCGCCGGAAAAAAGAAGCGCCGGTTTTTCAAACTGAGAAGCGGTTTCTCGAAGAATATATATCGATTCCGCTTCCAGTTGTTCGAGATGTGTAAGTCTAGATCTATTCATATTTGAATTCATATCGCTCTTGTAGGACCGGATTTTTGACGGACTAACTTGCCGTCGACGACGTGAAGTCCGCATTCTTGATTGGATTCTTCCCACCACCATCTTCCGGCCCGGATGTCTTCTCCCGGCTGAACCGCTCTTGTGCAAGGAGCGCATCCGATGGAAGGAAATCCTTTTTTGTGTAACACGTTAACCGGAATCCGATACGTATCGACAAAGTCTTGAGTTCTTTCCAAACTCCAATCCAAGAGAGGATGGTATTTCAAAATATTACGAGAGGAATCCAACTCTACTTTTGTGAGAGAATTTCTGGAATCCGATTGTTCGGAACGAATTCCCGTGATCCAAAGTTCGGTTCCGACTAACGCACGATTCAAGGGTTCCACTTTTCGAATATAACAACATTCTTTTCTATTTTCTACGGAGTCGTAAAAACTATCCGGGCCTTTTGTGTTGATCAAATTCTGAACCGCATTTGTATCCGGGAAATACGTTTCAATCCTCTTACCGTAACTCGCGTTCGTCAATTTATGGAGATCGTACGTCTCGTTAAAAAGACGGCCCGTGTCCAACGTGAAAATTCTGATCTTTAAATTTCGGGAGAAAATTACGTGAGTGATAACTTGATCTTCCAGACCCAAGCTCGTGGAGAAAGCCGCAGTTTCTCCGTACTCGTTGCTGATCCATTCTAAGGCGTCTTCCAGACTCAAAGACGCAAGTTTTTGTTCCAACTCTTGTGGTAACATATTCGTGATAATCTAAGTCTTGAATTGGGAGCTTACGCATCCAGCTTGATTTTATGATGGATCAAGAAATAGTCCAGATTTAAGAAAAAATGGAGCTATTTAGTTACCAAAGTTTTATATATTGGATTTTTTGTAAACTATATTTGATATCAGGTCTTAATAACCAGCATTTTCTCAGTCTTACTGGAAATTTAGGCGATTCGGACAGAATTTCGAGATTTTGTGGGAACTCCCACGCTTCGAATGGTTAGGATTTAGTGACTAGTGGTTAGTTAATTTACTGAATAAGGGAATTTTATCTTTGTTAAACCCTAATGACTGTATTAAAAAAATGTAACTGAATTCCGACTCCTATCCACTAAAACGTATCATTAAAAATGAATATCTCATTCCTTACGGTGTGGATTCCTTCGAACGGGTTCAAAAACTGCTTCCCAAAGCGGTCGCACGTTCTAGGAGTTAGGAATTAGTTGATAGGGGTTAGTTACTTTTTCCTAATAGAGCGATCAGGCTTTAACAAAGGTTGATTTTTCTATTTCTGTAATCACCTAACGCCTAATTCCTAGCTACTAACATCTAAAATACGCCCATCTCATTTGAAAATAAATTTACTAAAAAATAGGAGACACATGAGTCAAAAAGAATGAACTCAGCACATTACTCCCTATGGGTCGTAATGTGGGTCAACGTCGGGCAGGCAAGGTCAAACTGAATTCTATTCACTGACCCCTAAAACGAGAATATTCGTAAAATTAAGAATCCGAATATGATAGAATCTTAAAAATGAAAACTTTCTTATTTACGAGATTTAAAATTCAAACTTGCGGATTATCGGAGGGCCAAGGCGCCGATTCAGAGACTAACCTTTTTGATAAAATAAAACTAATCTTCGGTATACGCCGTAATTTCCCGTTTTAAGAAAAACCATTGATTTTTCAAAGTGAGCGGCCCTCATTAGTCTATGTTCCTAAAGAAAGAATCAAAAAGAAAGACCGACGAGGAAATCATCGCCTCCGGTCCCGCCTATATCAATTGGATTCGATTCGGATTGATTGTGCTCTTTTACGTCTCGATTATGATCAACTGGAAACGCACCAATTCGGTTCAGAATACCTTATATCTGAGCGGCACGACGGTGATGCTTTTTTATTTTTCCTACAGTTTTTATAAGATTCGAAGAAACGGAAGTATTTCGCATACTCTCAGCAAAGTGTTTATCATCATGGACGTTTTCGTTCAGCTTTTGGTTATGCTTGGCGCCACGATGGATCATCCCGATTTTACGACCGGAGTGGTAAAAAGTCCCATATTATACGGTATCAGTTACTTATATATTGTTTCTTCAGGACTTTTACTCACTCCTAATTTTGTTCTTTGGGTCGGAGTTTTGTCCGGGGGCGCGCAGTCTTTGGCGATTTATACGGCTGCGCGATACGGTTTGATTTTGACTGAAAATAAGAAACTCGCCAACTCATTGGGTTACGCCTCGGTTTCCGAACAAATCACGAAAATTTTGTTCATACTAGCCTGTGCTTTTATCGTTAGAATTCTCGTGAAACTGTTTATGCGGTTGAGGGAAAATTCAAAATACAGACAAGAAGAATTAGAAGAATCTCATAAAGTGATCGCTCAACGAAGCGGCAAGATGAAAGAATCCGCTCGATGTTTGAAAGATTCATCCAAAAATCTAAAAAGCTTTATGGATGATTTTTCCGTTTTAGTTTCGACACACGCCTCCTCGTTTGAAGAGATCAGTTCGACTATGGAGCAGTTTCAGTCTCAAACGGAAAATTCTTCGCATAACGTCAAAAATCAGTTTAGTAATATTGAAAGTTTAATCGTACACAGCAGCAATCTGAAATCCATTATCGAAAAGATTTCCCAGTTTAATTATACCTTGGATCAACGTATGGATAAAGTGAGAAAGTCCGGAGCGATGGTGACCGAATTTGTGGAAGAACTTTCCGGATCTCTTGTTTCTTTGGGAGATTCTTTTAGAAGCGTTGGAGAAGTGAACCGAATCATGTCCGAAGTCGCAGATAGAACCAATCTTCTCTCTTTGAACGCTTCCATCGAGGCGGCAAGGGCCGGGGACGCGGGCAGAGGTTTTGCGGTCGTCGCGCAAGAAGTTTCCAAACTCGCCGAAAGTAGCGCCGGAAATGCGGATCTGATTTCCAAGATCATTCGGGATTCTTCCAATCACGTAGTGATGGGACAAAAATCCGCGGAGACAACGGCGGGACACGTGAAAGAACAAGACACACTATTTCAGGATTTGTTTGTTCGGTTCGATGAATTTTCGAAGTTGTTTGACGAACAGGAAAAGATCAATTCTCAATTTTTTTCCACTCTGGATCGTTTGCGGTCTTTGTCTTCCGAAATCGAACTTGCCTCTTCCGAACAAAAGACCGGTTTGCAAGGAATCGTCGAGGCGATTTTTTTCCTCCAAAATTCTATGGAATCCTTGGTGACAAAAAGCGAAAATTTGAGCGTGGTTGTAAGAGAACTGGAAACACAATCGGATGCACTGATCGTTGCGGAAACGAATTGATTTTAACGAGAAAATATTCGAAAATTATTATATAGTTTTTTCGAAAAGGAAACGAACATGTCTGAATACAAAATCGGCTTACATTGGAAAAAAGGACCTGAAGATTTCAAATATGAATCTTATGATAGAACCCACTCGATCCAGTATGAAGGCGGTCAAAAATTATACGGATCCTCCACACCGGAAACTTACGGCAAGGCGGAATATACGAATCCGGAAGAATTATTGGCCTCTTCCGCATGCAGTTGCCATTTTTTGACCTTTCTTGCAGTCGCCGCAAAAAGCAGATTCGTCGTTTCCGATTATCAGGACGATGCGGTAGCAACCTTGGAAAAGAACGAAGAAGGAAAAATGGTCGTTACTAAAATCGAACTTCATCCCAAAATAACCTTTGAGGGGGAAAAAAATCCGGATTTGGAAACGTTAGTCGGCCTTCATGAAAAGGCCCATAAAAATTGTTTTATTGCAAATTCGATCAAAGCGAAAGTGACGATCCATCCCCGATAAAGGATCGTTACGACTCGGTTTCCGCCATGTTCTGAGAATACTTTCTCAGAACTTCTTGGATTTTTAAAATGATTTCGTGTTTCGGATCCACGGAAAGTGCAATTTCAACCATTTCCATAGCACGATTGTAATTTTTCAAAGCGATGTAAATCTGGGCGAGATTCACCAAATTCCTAATATGAGTCGGTTCTCTCAACTTCAATCTTTCTCCGAAGTCCAATGCTTTTTGGAAACTTCCCGCCTTACGAGCCGCATTCGACGCGATGTAAAGAATCTCCTTATCCACCGGTTTTAAATTTAGATAATCTTCCGCGTAGATCGCCGCGTTTTTATAATCCTTCTTTTTAAGAAAAAGACTTACGAACAGTTTTTTCACTTCGGGAATTTGACTGTTTAAAGATTCCGCCTGCTCAAGAAAAGAAATCGCCTCTTCAATCTCCTTATTTCCCGCCTCTTCTTTGGCCTTTTTGAGAAGTTCTCTGATTTGTTCTCTTTCGTGTACTTGTGCGATTTTAGATCGGCTAGGATTTTCCTTAAACGAAACTCGAACCAAAGAAAAATCGTCCGTTAAACTTCCGTATTTTTGAATTCCCTCGTAGATCGATTGTAAGTCCCCGTTACCTTCTTCAACCTGCTTCAAAAAAAGTTTTTCGTCGTCGTTGATGATTCTTCCGCCTTCGGAATCCGTACCGAGAAGCAGATCGTCTCTTCCGTCCGATCCGGCGATAATTACGTCTCCCGGTTCCATTTGAAAGGTTTTGATAAAAACGGTTCCGTCCATTCCCGTGGTTCCCAACTTTCTGAACATAAGATCGTCTTCGATAAAACTTGCGATTCCGTCCCGATACAAAACCGTCCAAGGATGTTCCGCATTGATAAAATACAACAAACCCGCTTCGTCGTCTATAACGCCTAACACGAGTGATACGAGCATGGAACCGTCGAAACTTTCAAAAACTTTATGCAACTCCAAAAAAGCGTTTTTCATCCAACGTTCGGGAGACTGCTCCTTCACCGAAGCCGCCATTCGGGTTCTTTCTAGGATCGATTCGAAAACGGCTCCGAGTACGAGCGCTCCTCCCGCGCCCTGCATGGACTTACCCATCGCATCCGCGTTTAAGAATACGGTAAAATATCGATCCTGCAATTCGATTCCGTTGGAGATATTGATATCTCCTCCGATTTCATCCTTGAATCTTCTAAAAGAGAATTTCTTTTTTTGTTCGATCAGAAAATCCACTTTTACGTTTTCCTGACGGGCTTTGTTCGAACCCAAAGGTTTGATCAATAGGGAAGTTAAAAAATAATCTCCGTCTTGTTGTTGTTTCAAATCTTGAACTTCTTCCAGGGTCTGTTGCAATTCTTTAGTTCTTTCTTTTACCTTTTCCTCCAACTCATCCGCATATTCTTGCAGACGTTTTCTGGCGGCTTGAATCGATCTCGCCATTCTGTTAAACGAACGGGAGATAAATCCGATTTCGTCCTCCACTTTTACTTGAAGACGATATTCCAAGTTCCCGGAATTCGCTTCTCTCAAACCGGTCACGACATCTTCGAGAGGATTGAGCAAAGCTCCTTGAAAGAAAAAACGAAATCCGAACAAAACGAGAAACAAAATACAAAGCGCGGATATATACAAAATTTTACCGGTAGGATTTAGAAATTCTCTTAAGGACAAGTATCGAAACCCGACCTCGTAAATTTTTCCTCCGGACACATAAAAATAAGAAATGTAATGTTTGGGGATCGGTCCGCCCAATTCGTAGATTCTTTCCCCTTTGTAAGTTCTCTCATCCGGTTTTCTTATCTGTGTAAGAAGCGTATTGAAAATCCGATCTCTTTTAACCGAATCCGTTACGTTCGGATTCAACGCGGCTTTTTTCAATTCCTTGAGAGTTCCGCCGATTCCGGGAACGTTCGATTGAAAGAGTTTATCCAAAGAGACCGGATCGTTTTTTTCCTTCGGAGGTAAATGAAAGTATTTGTTTCTAAGTACGACCGATTTATTTTCCAAATCGTCGAAAAACGATTCCATATCCTTTCCCGAAAGTTGGGTTTCTTTTCGGGAAAAAAGATATTCTCTTATTCCCGCTTTATACGCTTCAAAATCGGAAGGAGAATTCTTTAATATATCTTCCGCCCTTTGTTTAAATTCTTGATTGGGAAGAGAGGGAAGTTTGAAAAGATTGTGAGCTATATTAAAAAAACGGAATTCTCTCAACGCGGATTCGTCCGGCTGTTTGGAATTTTTCGGAAAGAAGGACTTTATCGAATCCGTTTCGGGATCGTACTCGAAAACGTATTCCACATCCTTGGAAACTTCCGAACCGGATGCGGAAAGTCTAACCTCTTTTCTTTTGATCAAGTCGTATGATTCTTCGTATTGATTGAAGATGAATATGCTAACGATCTGTAAGATCAGAAAAAAAGTAGCCAAGGTGATCCCGGTGATTCTGGAAAGAATGGAGGTTTTTTCGCTCGTATAATTGATATAACCTACGAGCACGACAAACAAACCGATTACGAGAGAAATGTCCAAAACCGTCTGATACAATTCCCTGGAAACCGCCCCGTCCCTACTCATCGCGTTGAATATCCCCGGAACAAGAGTGACTAACGTCATCGGTATAAGGATAATTCCCGTGATGATCCTTTCCTTTCCTTTCAGTTTTATCATTCTCCAAAAACCGATCGACGTAAAAAGGAAGGTATAAAGAAGGATAACTCCCGAATAAACCTTATAGAAAAGATTGATTTGAAAATCCCAATAATGACCCGAAAAATAAAAAACCCTTTTCGCAAAGAACGACTCGTAATAATACCAGAGGCAGACGAAGATTATACCCGTAAGCGCGATCGAAAAAATCGGGATCGTTATCTTTTTGGAAACCGGTTGCGGATAATGAAGAAAAAACATGACGAGAAATAAAAATCCCCAAAAGGGAGAAGGGATTACGATCCATCTATGGAACACGGACCAAGGCCCGTAAAAAGGAAAACCGACCATATAACCGAGATGAAATATTCCGAGGCATAAGATGCCCATACTGAGATAAATCGTACCCGAAGCTTTTTCCTGAATGGAAAAGAAAAAGAACGTCGTGAACCCGATAAAGAGAACACCGATCAACGAAGCCAAAGAAAAATAATTTAAATAGATTGGATCCATATGCAGGCACTCTAAAAACTTCTTCAAATCATTAACGTCAAGCAAAAAGGAAATTAGAAACAAATATGAATATTACGAATGACAAACGATCGAAAACATAAGGAATCGGAAGCAATGTCATAGATAGGTAGTGTCAGCCATCCTGTGTAAATGACGTTCTTTAAAAAGAATGTGTCTAAGAAGTCATAAAAATCGATGCTCTTCGGTTTAAAAAAGAAAGAGTTTGAGTTGCACAACGTTAGATTTTTATAATAAAAGATTTGTTTTTCGAGCAGAATATAAACTAACGCCATTCATCGCTTCTTAAAATCCGCCGATGCAAACATATTTGACATTAAGATATTCGTAAGTTCCGTATTTCGATCCTTCTCTTCCAAAGCCGGATTCTTTCACTCCGCCGAACGGCGCTTGCTCGCAGGAAATCAGTCCTTCGTTGATTCCCAAGATTCCCGATTCGATTTTTTCCGAAAGAAGTCGGATCTTTCTATAATCCTCGGTATAAGCGTAAGCCGCCAATCCGGAAGGTGTGGAATTCGCGATTTGAATCGCCTCTTCCATCGACTCAAACCGATATACCGGAGCGATCGGTCCGAAAATTTCCTCTTTCATCGAAAGGGAATTTTCTTTCACATCGGAAACGACGGTCGGAGAAAAAAATAATTTACCGGGTTCCATTCGGTTTCCGCCAACCGTGAGTTTCGCTCCGGTTGATATTGCGTTTTCGACATGACTTTCCATTTTGCGGACCGCCGCTTCGTTGATCAACGGACCGACGTTCACGTCTTTTTCGAATCCGTTTCCCGTTCTTAATTTTAAAACCGCTTTTGAAAACGAATTTATAAACTCGTCATAAATCCCTTTCTGAACCAAAAATCGATTCGCACATACGCAGGTTTGTCCCGAATTTCTAAACTTGGAAAGAATCGCACCGTTAACGGCGGCTTCCAGATCCGCATCGTCGAAAATCAAAAAGGGGGCGTTCCCTCCCAACTCCAGAGAAAGTCGTTTTAACGTTTTAGAACTTCTTTCCATGATCAGTTTCCCAACGCGCGTGGAACCGGTAAAGCTGATCTTCTTTACGTCCGTATGATCGATTAAAGTGTTCGCGATTTTTTCCGGATAACCCGTCAGGACTTGAAAAACTCCATCCGGAATGCCCGCTTCCTGTGCAAGCGCGACTAACGCGAGCGCGGAGAACGGAGTTAACTCGGAAGGTTTACCGATTACCGTACAACCCGCGGCCAAAGCCGCACCCGCTTTACGAGTGATCATCGAAGAAGGAAAATTCCAAGGAGTTAAAATTCCACACACGCCGACGGGTTGTTTTAATATTTCAATCTTCGTATCTTTCCTATGACTCGGTACGATGTCTCCGTAAGTACGTTTCGCTTCCTCGGAAAACCATTCCAAAAAAGAGGACGCATAATCAATTTCATTCCTCGACTCGCTTAAAGGTTTTCCCTGTTCCAAAGTCATTAGAATCGCGAGGTCTTCCCGATTTTCTTTCATTTTTTCGGCCCAGTTTCGAATGAGAATCGAACGTTCTTTTGCGGGCCTACTCGACCAATCTGAAAACGCCAACACCGAAGTTTGAATCGCCTCCAAAGTTTCCTTTGGACCTAAGGAAGGAACCGAACCTACGACCTCAAGGTTTGCGGGATTGTATACGGAAATTTTTTGACTAGGATCTCCGGACTTCCAAGATCCTCCCCAAAAAGCCTCTTCTTTAAATAACTCTTTTCTATGAAGAAATTTCAAACTCAAGGCGCGACCTCTTCTTTTTTATATTCCCAAAACGATAAAAAGAAAGTGGAATCCGTTTTGTATGCAAAGATTTTTTTTAGAATGATCACGATAAAACGACGACCGCGCCGGCGCCGATTTCATTTCAAAGAATCTTCAAGTTTTTAAACGGATCGATTTTAATTTTGAATTTCCCGGGCTCTTTTATGAACCGATAATTTAGCGTGAGTTCGGCGGCTGAAAATCTGGGCGAATCGCTCGCGATGGGTCGTTCCGCAGCTCGCGAATTTCATAGCTAAAATTGCTCGCGACCGCGCTTTCAGCTATAGTCAATAAATTGCATGAAAGAAACGTTATACAATATATCGCCTTTCGTTTCAATTTATTGACTCCGCCTCAATCGCTTTCGCATTTGTTATACCGAACTCACACTACTTTAGTTACAAAAAATCACAATAAAATTCATTACAATCATAACATGAGTATTCAATAATAATCGAATAATTAATTCGGGATATTTTTTTCATTGACCGCATCCTAATTCAAAAGTCCCATCATAAACCTAAAGCTTGTCCCAAATCCTACGAAAAATGCGAGAATGAATCCGAGACGTTTGGGGATAAACTTTTCTAATCTATCATTAGAGTTGTTGAAAAATTAATTCTCCATTTGTTTCCGTTTCATTGAAATGGGCGATCGAAGCGGTTTTGTTAATTGCGACTGTTGAATTTTTCAACAACTCTATTTATAAAGAATCCCTTCGATTTTATCGGAGAATGGGCCGCAAAATCTCTGCGATTGTTTTAAATTTTGGGACGAGCTCTGATCGTTTTTCCTTGAACTTTTTACGTTCGCCGCAATATAAAAACACCCAAAGGACGTCTATTTATGAAACCTAACACCTTAAAACTCAAAACGTTTTTCTACTGTTTCCTTCTCTCATTCAATCTTCAACTCAACGCGGAATCGGCAAAAATCGTTTCCGGGCCGATCTTGGGATATTCCACCTTAAAGGAAGTTTTAGTCTGGGTTCAAACCGATAAAACGTCTAAAGTTACATTAGAATATTCTGAAATTGGAAACCCTAAAAACAGATTTATTTCCGAAGAAATTCAAACGAAATCCGAAACGGGTTTTATCGCAAAGTTGATCGCAAACCGCGTGGAACCCGGTAGAAAATATCATTATAATATACTTATAGACGGTAAAAAAATCAAAGGCGAACATCCGCAAATCTTTCAAGCACAATCATTCTTTGCCTATACGTCCCGTCAAGATCCGCCCTCGTTCTCATTTGCGCTCGGCAGTTGCGCTTACGTCAACGAAACCGAATTCGACGTTCCGGGAAAACCCTACGGCGGCGAATACTTTATCTTTAATTCCATTTTTTCCAAAAAACCGGATTTTATGCTCTGGCTCGGAGACAATATCTATTTAAGAGAACCGGATTGGGATTCAAGAACCGGTTTTTTTCATCGTTACAAACATCAACGCGGAATTCCCGAACTCGCTCCGCTCTTTGCATCGGTCCATCACTATGCGATTTGGGACGATCACGACTTCGGTCCGAACGACGGGGATTCCTCGTTTTGGATGAAGGATACTTCGGAAGAAATGTTTAAACTCCACTGGGGAAATCCGAATTACGCAAAGGAAGGTACCTACGGCTCCTTTATTTGGGGAGACGTTCAATTTTTTCTTTTGGATAATCGAACCTTTAGAACGGCTAACAACAATAAGGTGATCGGTCCGAGACAGATCCTGGGTGAAAAACAATTCCAATGGCTCGTTAATTCTTTGGCGTATTCAAAGGCTACGTTTAAGTTTGTGGCGATCGGCGGACAATTTTTAAATCCGAATTCCATTTTTGAAAATTACGCAACCTATCCCGAAGAAAGAAAAAAAATCCTTTCCGCGATTCGAGATCTAAAAATTAAAAATCTGATTTTTCTGACGGGCGATCGTCATCATACGGAGTTGAATTTTATCGACGAGGACGACTTACCGATTTATGATTTTACGGTTTCACCTTTAACCTCCAGATATCATTCGCCGGTGTCGGAAAAAAATCCTTTGCGTGTGGAAGGAACCCTTGTCGATCAAAGAAATTTCGGAATGGTTTCCGTAAGCGGAAAACGAGGTGAAAGAAAACTGATTCTGCAAATATTGGACGCATACGGAAAAGAACTTTGGAAAAAGGAAATCCTTCCGACCCCTTAATCATCGTATGAAACGACCCATGAATCTCATTTTTACATTTTTATTTTCCGCCGTCCTTTTGTTTTTATTTCTCGTTTGGTGGAATCAAGACCGGTTGATTTTTTTTCCGGAAAAACTTCCCGAAAACTTCATATTCAGTTTTTCGAATGAATTCCAAGAAATCAAACTCGATACGCCGGATGGAGAAATCAGTTACGGACTTTTCTTTCGATCGAAGAGTAACGTTTCCAAAAAAACGGTTTTGTTCTTTCATGGAAACGCGGGAAGTCTGAGAACTTGGGGAGAAATTTACGAAAACTTTCTTCCTCTTGGATGGAATCTCTTAATCACCGACTACCGAGGTTATGGAAAAAATTCGGGAAGTATTTCGGAAAAATCCATGAACGAAGACGCCGAGTTATGGTTGCGTTATGCGCTCCATGAACTTAAGATCCCCAGAAACGAGATCGTTATCTACGGTCGTTCCATCGGCACCGGAGTTGCCGCGAACTTGGTTTTTAAAAATCCGGATCTCAATTTATTTTTAGAAACCCCGTTTACGGATTTACCGTCTCTCGCCAAAAATTATTATCCGTTCCTGCGACCTTGGATGTTGCGGTTTCAATTTCGAAACTTAACCAAACTGGAAGTTGTACGTTCTAAAATCAGGATCTTTCACGGAACACGGGACGAAATCGTTCCGTATTCCAACTCGGAAATCATATTCAAAAAATTGAAAGAACGAAACCGGGACGCGATTCTTTTTACGATCCCGAACGGTTCCCACAACGATCTTACGGTTTACCCGGAATACCGCCGGGCCTTGAAACAAAGCCTGGATGAAATTCGATTCGAGTGAATTCGGTTTCACGAATGCGGAAGGGATCGAAGCGTAAATACTGCAATGCAACATGCACTTGATAAAATTCTAATGAATACGGCCGTATCTCATGTTGCTTTGCAGATTGAAGCGGAGAGCCCGGTCCATTCTTTGGGTTTTGCCCAAAGAATGGAGCCGCCCTTATAGGTAAGTCCGAAACGAATCGTTAATCGGATTAAAAATATTCGGGAAAAAGAACTTTGAGTTTTTTTACGGTCTCGGGATTTCTTTTTTCGGGCGCCGTAATGATCGAATAACGTGTACTATTTTTTAAACTCAGATCGTCCCCGTTTCCGATTCCGTGAATCAACTCCGAAAGAAGTTTTTTAGCGGTCTCTGCGTTTTTCGTAAGATTGGCGATGACCATTTCAACGGTGACGGATTCTTCTCCTTCTCTCCAACAGTCGTAATCCGTGGACATACAAATCATCTGATAGGCGATCTCCGCTTCGCGCGCGAGTTTCGCTTCGGGAAGTACAGTCATGTTGATAATGTCCGCGCCCCAAGAACGATAAAGATGGGATTCCGCCTTCGTGGAAAAAAGAGGCCCTTCCATACAAACCAAGGTTTTATCCGTATGAATTTTCAAACCGATCTTTTTAGCGGCTTGTTCGATTCTTTTACTTAGGTTATGAGAAAACGGTTCCGCAAACGGAGCGTGTGCGACAACTCCGTTCCCGAAATAAGTGGAATTTCTTAAACGAGTACGATCGATGATTTGAGAAGGTAAAACGAAATCGAGAGGTTTGATTTCTTCCCGCAAACTCCCAACCGAACTGAATGCTACGATCTCCTCCACACCAAGTTGTTTGAGAGCGCAGATGTTCGCGTGATTGGGAACTTCGGGCGGCGAAAGAAAATGTCCGATCCCGTGTCTCGGTAAGAAAGCGATCAGCTTTTCTTTGTATTTACCGATTTTAATTTTGTCGGAAGGTTTTCCCCAAGGAGTATCCGGATGAATCTCTTCGATCAATTCCATTCCGTCCAAACTGTAGAGTCCCGTTCCGCCGATGACGGCCGCTTTTATATTATAAGACATGAACCCGCTCTCCTAAAAAAGAAAGTTATGATTTCTTCAAGGACAGTTTTGGAAAGAGGATCTAAATTGTAAATCGGAAGTGTTTCAACGGAATCGATTTAAACGACGCTCAATGCCTTCAAATCTTTCGACTGAGTTTTAATCTGCAAAACTCCGTCTTGAATTTTTCCGGATTCCTGTGTGATCTCGTTGACTTCTTTTTCCAACTCCAACATGGCCTTCATCATTTCTTTTTGACCGGTCATTTGTTCTTCCGTAGAATAAAATAATTCGTCCGATAGTTTTTTTACTTTCTCTAGATTTTTTACAAAATCATTTACGATCGTAGTTCCGCGTTCATACAACCCGTTCATCTCTTCGATTTTAGAAACGGTAAGATTGATCTTGGCGCTCTGGTTTTCCGTCAAATGACCCGTACCTTGAGAAGCCGCGTTCGCCTCTTCGATAAATTCGAGGGATTCTTGAACGACCTTGGAAATCATCTTCGCATTTGTGGCGGTGAATTCGGCGAGTTTACTGACCTCTTGAGCGACTACGGCAAATCCGCGTCCTGCGGCGCCCGCACGAGCGGCTTCGATCGAAGCGTTCAACGAAAGAAGATTGGTTTTATCCGCAATTTCTCCAAGGATACGATTGATCTCATCCACACGTTGAAACGAATTCGAAATGTTCTTTAAGAACTCGCCGGTTTTTTCAACGGATTCTTTTACGACTTCCATTTCCATTTTACTTTCTTTCGCATTCGTATCCAAACCTTTGGAGTGTTCGGATATTTTTGCGATCACGTCCAAAAGAACCTGGGATTTTTGATTGAGTTCGATCAGATTCTCATTTTGAATTCGAATCGAATCTGCGTTATTTTCTGAACCTTTGGATAAGGACACGATCACCGCGTTGACTTCTTCCAGAGAAGCGGCTTGCGATTCCATCTTTGCGCTGGTTAAACTCGTAAATTCCGAAAAGTTCGTCACCGAAGTCTCCAAGGTTTCCGCGGAAGAATGAATTATCTTTCTGTTATTTTCCAACTTATTCAAAAAATTCTTATTCTCTTCGAAATAGGTGACCGCTTCCTTATACAACTCGTCGAATAGATTCATCAAACGATAAAGGATAAAACTGACTCCGGCCATAAAAACAATCTTAGTGATTTCCGCGCTGAGTTTAAGATGACCCGGTTTCATATTGATCGCGTTGTCTTCGGAAAATTGTAACCCGTGAAACGAAGCATTGGTCAGGGCGATCGTATATCCCATT
Source organism: Leptospira weilii serovar Ranarum str. ICFT (assembly GCF_000332415.1). Taxonomy (GTDB): domain Bacteria; phylum Spirochaetota; class Leptospiria; order Leptospirales; family Leptospiraceae; genus Leptospira; species Leptospira weilii_A. Next base: position 267,676 of record NZ_AOHC02000037.1, on the reverse strand, counting down.
GAACAAACCATACCCGTAAGGAGCACAAAATTGGGTCTTCCCAACAAACCCGAATAGGCGATAATGAAATAATAAACGGAATAAAGAATCGCGTTTTTAAGAACCGGCGCAATGATCTCCGAGGAAACCATACTGTCCAAAAAAATCGTCATACTCAATATAAGAGAATCAAATATTATAAATAAATTATGAACCCAATGTTTGACGTTGTATTTTTTATATAGGATAAATCCGAAAATCGTATAAACCAACATGAAAGAAGCGGCGGAAGAATGAATGATTTTGATCTGATACTGAAGGGCTTTAAAACTCGAAGCCAAAGAGATCAACATCATAACCATAATTCCCATTCTGGAGTAATAAGTGAGCGCTTCTCCCTTTTTGCGAATGGATTCTATAGACTGATTTGACATAAACCAAACGTTTATAAAATTTCATTTAAGTAAATGAAAAGAGGAAACTCTTTCGGAAATCTTGTGGCCGTATTATAAAAAGACAAATTGTAATTTCAGAACGATGGAATTTTTACATTCATTCTTAATATTTGTTCGAAATCTCGGGTTTATTCGAGCCGGAAAACGGTTGGAAGAAGAAACTTTCAGGATACGCTGAATCCTTTTTATGTTTTCGAAACGACCTCAAAATCTTTTCCGGAATTTTCGATTTTAGGATTTGTCCGAAACTAAATTGTTCGCTTTGCTCGCTTCCCAACCGATCATGGCCATTTTTCTTTCGGAACCCCAGCGATATTCTCCGATCCCGCCCGTGCTTTTGATCACACGATGACAAGGGATCAGATATCCGATCGGGTTTCTGCCGATCGCCGTTCCAACCGCTCTCGACGCGCTTTTTTGCCCGATGGAATCGGCTATATCCGCGTAAGAAGACAATTTACCTTCCGGGATTTTAAGAAGCGCTTCCCAGACCTTGATTTGAAAATCGGTTCCCTTGAGATGAAGTTTGATTTTCTCTTTTCCGTTTAATGTTTTGTCGAAAAATCGAACGACTCGGTTTTGATTCTCGTCCGTTTGTGAAATCAGATCGGCTTGATCCCACTGTTCTTTCAGTTCGGAAACGACTTGTTCTTCGGATATATCATAAAAGAATAAATTACAAATTCCTTTTTCAGTGGAAGCGATCGCGTAATCGCCGAAGACGCTTTTTTGAAAGCTGTATCGAATTTTGAGTTTTTCTCCCCCGTTTTTAAATTCTCCGGGAGTCATTCCTTCGATTTTTACGAAGAGGTCGTGTAATCGACTCGTTCCGGACAATCCGGTTTCAAACGCGGCGTCAAACAAAGTCGTTTGCGGTTTGGAAAGTATAGATTTAGCATTTTGTAATGTAAGGTATTGCAAAAACTGTTTCGGGCTAACACCGGCCCATTCGGTAAAAAGTCTTTGAAAATGAAACGGACTTAAGTTTACGGATTTTGCGATTTCGTCCAATTCGGGTTGAGAAACCGCGTGTTTTTGTATGAATTGAATGGCCGCTGCGATTTTTTTGTAATGATCCATATTCGAATGTTATCCGAAACCTACGTTTTTTAAAACCCGATCCTTGCTGTTTTTAAAATATTTTGTAAGTTCTCAATTCGTTCTTTTTTCTCGGTTTTTGCGATTCGTAAATCTTTTCGTAGGAGTTCCCACAAATTTTCATTTGAGTATGTTTTCCCTTAAACGTATTCCGACAAACTATTCGAGTTGTTGAAAAATTCAATAGTCGCATTAACAAAACTGCGTCAGTCGTCCATTTCAATGAAACGGAAACAAATGGAGAATTAATTTTTCATCAACTCTATTCCGTAAAATTCCGTTTTTTACCCGGAACCATCTTCAAGAATGAATCAGCTTTACGAGTTGATCGATCCCTTCTTCAAACAATGCGGGACCCGGTTGAAGAATAATCGAAGGATCCAATTCGTAAATTTTTCGATTTCGAATCGCATTCACATTTTGCCAATCCGGATGTTTTTGCACCCATTCAAAGTTCACCGGCTTTCCACACCAAGAACCTATGTAAACGTCCGGATTTGCTTTTGCCACATCCGTCGACGTGATGATCCTATCCTTCGCCAAAGATTTTGTTTTGAGTTGTTCAAAACAATCTTTTCCGCCCGCAAATTCGATCAATTCGCTAACCCAGGAAATCCCCGTAATGATCGGTTCGTCCCATTCTTGAAAGAAAACGGAAATACGGTTTCGAGAAGAATATCTTTGTTCAATTTCGTCTAACTTTCTTTTCCAACCTTCGATCAAAGTTCGTGTTTCGTTTCCCTTTCCTACAATAGAGCCGAACAACAACATCGTATCTAAGATTTCGGCGATCGTTCTTTGATTCGTTACGAGGACGTTCAATCCTTCGCCGATCAGTTCCTTTGCAAGTTCCGCTTGAATGTCGGAAAAGCCGATGATAAGATCCGGCTTTAGTTCTTTGATTCGTTTGATATTTCCGTTGATAAACGCAGAGACTTTGGGTTTTTCCTCTTTGGCTCTGAAAGGTCGAACGGTATACGCGGAAATTCCTACGATACGATCCTCCACTCCGAGCCAATAAAATAACTCGGTCGTTTCTTCGGTAAGACAGACGATTCTTTTCGGTCCCATCAAATTCTTATCCCTCTTTCTATGAATCGCTCGACATGCCCAAACATTTTCCACCAATCCATATTAACTGTGAAATTCTTTTTTGTCTTCGATCAACTTCTGAACCACGGAAGGATCCGCAAGTGTCGACGTATCGCCGAGTCCGTCAAATTCTCCGGAGGCGATCTTTCTCAAAATTCTTCTCATAATTTTTCCGGAGCGAGTTTTCGGAAGCCCCGGCGCCCAATGAATCACGTCCGGTCTCGCAATTTTACCGATCACCTTTTCAACGGTTGCGATGAGATCCTTTTTCAAATCGTCGTTAGTCGTAACACCTTCTTTGACGGTCACATAAGCGTAGATTCCCTGACCTTTGATATCGTGCGGAAATCCGACCACCGCCGCTTCGGCGACGGATTTGTTTTCGACCAGCGCGCTTTCCACTTCGGCGCTTCCGATCCTATGTCCGGAAACGTTAATCACATCGTCCACTCGACCCGTGATCCAATAATAACCGTCTTTATCTCTGCGCGCTCCGTCTCCTGTAAAATAATAACCTTTAAATTGGGAGAAATACGTATCAAAGAATCGTTTCGGATCTCCGTAAACTCCTCGCATCATCGAAGGCCAAGGACTTTTGATACACAGGTTTCCGGAAACTTCCCCCTTGTCTGCGAGTTCTTTTCCGTCGTTATCCACTAAGACCGGTTGAACTCCGAAAAACGGTAATGTCGCCGATCCGGGTTTTTGCGGAATGGCTCCCGGAAGCGCCGTAATCATAATCGATCCGGTTTCGGTCTGCCACCAAGTATCCACGATAGGGCATTTGTTTTTTCCGATATTCTTAAAATACCATTCCCAAGCTTCGGGATTGATCGGTTCTCCGACTGAACCCAAAAGACGAAGAGAACTCAATTCTCTTTTTTGAATATGATCTAAACCCTCTCTCATCAAAGCGCGGATCGCAGTCGGAGCCGTGTAAAAGATATTCACTCCGTACTTATCAATGACGTCCCAAAATCTTCCGGCGTCCGGATAAGAAGGAACCCCTTCGAACATAACGGAAGAAGCTCCGTTGGATAAAGGACCGTAAACTAAATAAGAATGCCCCGTCACCCAACCGATATCCGCCGTACACCAATACGTATCTTCCGGTTTGATATCGAATACATAATGAAATGTTAAATTAACTCCGAGAAGATAACCGCCCGTAGTATGCAGAACCCCTTTCGGTTTTCCGGTAGAACCGGAAGTATAAAGAATAAAAAGAGGATCTTCCGCGTCCATCGGCTCCGGTTTACAATAAAAAGGTAAATTCGGATCGTTCATCAAAAAATGATACCAATGATCCCGACCGTCTTTCCAAGTCAGACCGGATTCGTTTCCCGTGCGACGAACTACGATTACGGTTTTAACGTTCTCCTTGGATTTTTCAAGAGCAAGATCCACGTTCTTTTTGAGTTCAACTGGTTTGCCGCCTCGAAAACCGCCGTCCGCAGTGACAATCAACTTCGGTTTACAATCGTCGATTCTACTTTGAAGAGCTTCCGGAGAAAAACCTCCGAACACGACGGAATGAATCGCGCCGATCCGAGTACATGCAAGAATTGTAATGGCTAATTCGGGAATCATCGGAAGATAAACTAAAACCCGATCCCCTTTTTTGACTCCGTACTTTTTGAGGACGTTTGCAAGACGATTCACTTCCCTATAAACGTCGAAGTAGGTAAGAATTCTGGATTCCGCGGGATTGTCCCCTTCCCAAATCAAAGCGGCTTTGTTTTTTAGAGGAGTGTCGATATGACGATCTAAGCAGTTGTAGGAAACGTTGAGTTTTCCGCCTTTAAACCATTCCACTTTTGCGTTTTTAAAATCGTGACTTAAAACCTTGGTCCATTTTTTAAACCAAGTCAGTCGATTGGCTTCTCTGGCCCAAAATTGGTTCGGCTTTTCAATGGATTCTTTATAAAGAGATTTATAATCTTTGAGAGTGATGTTCGTATTTTTTTTAAATTCTGCGGATGGTGGAACGATTCGTTCTTTTGCCATAACTTCCTCCGGATTCGGCAAAGAATGTCTCTTTTTTTTCCTCTGTCCACCAAATTGCGAAAACGGAATTATGAAACCTCCGCCTATCCATACGACCGGCTCTGCAACGAAAAAAATGAAGCCGTCAACCGGCCATCACAAGCTGGAGCGGATTTTAGGCCGAACTTATGTTAAGTGGATCCGGTACGGATAAGGTCCAAGAATTCGGAGCGGGTTACCATGTTTTCTTTAAAAGCGCCTAACATACAAGAGGTGAAAAGTTCCGAGTTTTGTTTTTCGACTCCTCTCATCATCATACAAAGATGTTTCGCTTTGATGACTACTCCGACACCTTGCGGCTCAAGAACTTCTTGAATAGCGTACGCGATTTGTTCGGTGAGGCGTTCCTGAACTTGAAGTCTTCTGGCAAACACATCTACGATCCGAGGAATTTTACTGATCCCTATGATTTTTTTATTGGGAAGATAGGCCACATGCGCTCTTCCGTAAAAAGGCAAAAGATGATGTTCACAAAGGGAATACATTTCGATATCTCGAACAAGAACCATACCGTCGGTCGGTTCTTCGAAGATGGCTCCGTTGACGATTTTCGTAATGTCGGCGCGATAGCCGGATGTCAGAAAGTCGTAGGCTTTTTTCACTCGTTTCGGAGTGTCGAGAAGACCTTCTCTAGTCGGATCTTCTCCGATTGATTTCAAAATATTTACGATATCTTCTTCCAATTTAAACTCTCTTCGTTCGATTTTCCTTTTAGACCGCAGAATCTTTCTTTAATCTCCGCTCAAAAACCCAAAAGAAACCAGCGACAATCCTACGGCAATTCTTAACAAAACGCAGGAGTTCCCACATTCTAGATTCGTTAACTTTTTCAAAAATCAGAACGCTTTCATTCCCATTTTCAAAACTGCCTCTTGAATCTTCCATCGGATTTTCATTTTCTTGCAGATTTCCAACACCGAGTCATTTTTGTCCGATCATGAGAAGCCACAAAGAGGAAAAACGAAAACATAAAACGATTACGATCGGATTGGACGCGCGTATGATCGCTCATTCCGGAATCGGGATGAGAATACGCGGTCTTCTGAAATACCTCGGCCCGGCCGCTGCAAAAGAGAAAATTCGGGTTTTTCTTTTGGGAGACGTAAAAACGATTTTGAGCGAAGGGATTTTGTGCCATGAGTTTTCCGGCTCGGATGAAATTTCGAACGATCCCAAATCGAGTTCTTCCAAAAAGAAAGAGGACTTCTCTTATCCCGTGATCTCTTATCAATCTCCGATCTATTCTCTTTCCGAGTTTTTAGGTCATCCTTTAATGGGGAGAATGGACCTTTTGGACGTTCCTCATTTCAACGCGCCCTTGTTTTATCTTAAAAAATCAATCGTAACGATTCACGATATCATTCCGTTTCGAATGAAGGAATTTCATTCGAGTTTTGTAAAACGAATTTATATGCAGGTAGTCTTTCGTTTACTTCGACTGTTTTCAAAAAAGATCGTGTCCGTTTCCGAATACACGGCCCGGGATTTGGAATCCGTTTTCGGTTTTTTGAAAAAGGAAATGAAAGTGATTCACAACGGAATCGACGAAACGGTTTTTTATCCCGCCTCCACTACGGAAAAAAAGAATTTTCTGAAAAAATACGGACTCAAAGAAGGTTACTTGCTGAGCGTCGGAATCGGAAAAGGTCATAAGAATTTAAATTTCGTTCTCGATGTTTTAAAACCTCTTTGGAATTCCAAGATTTTAAAAACCAAATGGGTGTTAGGCGGCGCTTCGGGAAAAATTCCCGATTACCTGCAAGCCGACGTCTCCGGTTATGAAAATCAAATTCTCCCCATGGAAAGATTATCCTTGGATGAACTTCGTTGTCTTTATTCTTGTGCGGAACTTTTTATCTTTCCTTCAAGATACGAAGGTTTCGGATTTCCTCCTTTAGAAGCCCAGGCTTGCGGTTGTCCGGTGATCTCGTCCAACACGACGGTAATGCCGGAAATCCTTCAAGACAGCGTGTTTTATTTTTCTCCCGACAAACCGGAAGAATTGGAAAAACTTCTGAGAGATTTTTTAAAAAGTCGAAACTCAGTAAAAAACTTAGTCACAAAGGGAAAAAGGAATTCCGCAAGATTCTCTTGGAAAAAGGCGGCTCAGGAAACTTTAGAGGTTTATAAAAGTTTTCTGTAGGAGTCCCTGCAAAAGCGAGGTTTGTTACTTGCAAAAAGTTTGATTTTCTAATATAGAAAAACCTTTTCCCAAAACCAAGGAAAACGCAAAACAACGCTTCCTAAACTCAATCTCACTCCCTAAGGGTCGTTCGATAGGGAGCGTTGTGGGGACGCGCATCAGTCATTTTTGAAATGGATTCTAGAAAAAAGCTCCTCCTTACGAAGTTTCAATTTTGAGAATAGTTCCTCTCTTTCGTCGTCGGTGTAACGGGACCAGTTTCCGATTTCGTCGATGGTTCTAAAACATCCTCGACAATAGCCGGATTCAAAATCCATTGTACAGATTTTATTACAAGGCGAACGAACCAATTTGTTTACTTCACTCTAACTTTAGACTTGGAAACAACTTTTTTTCTTATCGGTTTTTTCTTCTTTGTCTCAAGCGAAAGGCTCGCAGGTTCGGTTTTCACACGACCTTTGTCGGAATGATCCACGATCGTATTCATTTCCTTAAAAAGAGACATTCCGCTGATTCTACCCGGAACGATTACGTGAGCCGCGCCGCTTTTCACGAGAACCTCGGCTTCTTGCACATCGTCCGTGGTAAGAATAATGGAAGGTTGTATGCGATGACAGATTCCTTTGAGCGATTCCAAAAGCCTACGACTGGTCGTTCCCTTGAGAATCATATCGGAAATCGTGCATATTACATATCTTGCATCTTCGATTCCAAGATGATGCAACGTTTCCGGATTCGCCAAATCGCCGTAAGCCCAACGAATCCCTTTCGCTTCCAGAAATTGACGATAAACCGGATTGAAGTCCACGATCAAAATTCGATGGAGCCATTCCGGTTTTTCACGTTCGATTTTTTCCAAAAGACCTTGTGCGATTCTAAAATAACCGAGGATGACGATATCCCTTTTAGGCTGGCCCGTAATATGGGATTCGGTTTGATCTTCCTCTTTCTCTTTTTCTTTCAAACCGATCATCCCCAATATCCTTAATATAAATCTTGAAATCGGATCATTGAATAAAATGATATATGTGGAAACGACGGACGCGAGTATCATCGAAGTCAAAATGGTGGATTCCAATTCTTTGCTGATATGTCCGTAACCCATTCCCAGCGCGAGAATCACGAGCGAGAACTCGCTGATCTGAGCTAAGTTTAAACCGGTCACGATTCCGGCTCTGAGTCCTTTACCGGAAAAATAAACGGGAGTCGCAACCGTGATCACTCTACTGAAAATCACAAACGCAACCGCTATCAATGAAACGCTGATAATCTGAATCGAAGGAATCGGAATTTTCATTCCCAATGCGACGAAAAAGAGGGTGATGAAGAAGTCTCTGATTCCCGAAAGTTTTGCGATAACGTCCGCACCGTAAGGAAACGCGGCAATGCTGACTCCCGCGATCAAGGCCCCCATCTCTTTGGAAAGACCCGCTCTTTCCGCAAGACCGCAGAGTAAAAAACACCAAGCGATCGAAGTGATCAAGATCAATTCCGGCTTGGAAGCCGCGGCTTGAAACAATCTGGATAAAAAGAATCTACTGATTAAAAACGCGACGCAGATAAGAACCAAACCGATTCCGAGCGAACCCGCAATTTTTATAATCTGAGGATTTTGAAGATTGGGCTGAACTCCCATAAAGATGATCGCCCAAATATCTTGAAGAACCAAAACTCCGATCGTAAGACGACCTGCGATCGTACTCACTTCGAATTTATCGTGCAGAAGTTTGACCACGATCATCGTGGAACTGATGGCAAGCGCGATCGCAAAATATAAGAGATCGAATTTACCGGTAAAACCCGCCAGAATTCCTTTAAAAAATAAAAGTCCGAACAATACGCAGAATACGAACTGGGTAACACCAAGGATGAACATGGATTTTCCCATACGCGCCAGTTCTTTCAAATCGATTTCAAGACCGATGATAAACAAAAGAAGAATCAACCCGATTTCGGAAATCAACTCGATACTTTCTTCGTTGACCACAAGGCCCAAACCTAAATTCGGCCCGAGCAAAAGTCCCCCGGCCACATAACCCAAAATCAAAGGTTGTTTCGTAACCCTGGCGATATGCGAAAAAAACGTAGCGAAGATGATACTTAACGCTATGTCGTTTAACAGGGAAAGTGAATGATGCTCCATCTACGGTTTTATCCTAAACCTAATTTCTTTTTTAAAAAGAACCCGATTCTACTTTCATAAAACGTTCTGTGAAAGATTTCGTCGCTGCGTACAAAGGTATGAAAGATTCTCAAACTAAAAAACATTTTTTTTACCGATCCGACAAAAACCCACGTATAAAAAAATCATACGGTAATTCCGAATTTTAAAACGACATCATTCATAAAGAAACAATCTCCGAAAAAACGAATCGTTTCTTTCAAATTCGCAAAGAAAGTATTAAACGGAAAATTCCCCCGATTCCAAAACGCAAATACCCGGAAGATTTCTGTATTTCCCGTCGCAATCCATACCGTAACCCACGACGAACTCGTCGGGGATTCTCCAACCCGCGTATTTTACCGGGAATTCCAAGATATTTTTTCTTTCCTTTAAAAGAAGTGTTACGATTTCCAGGCTTGCGGGATTACGAGTAAAGATATGTCTTACGAGATATTGAAGAGTAAAACCGGTATCTAAAATATCTTCCACGAGAATCACATGCCGATCCGAGAGATCGGTGTCGATGTCTTTTAACAGTTCGATCTTTCCGGTTGAGGAGGTTCCCGAATAAGATTTTGCTTGAACAAAATCGATTTCCACCGAGTAGGGAATCGCTCTCGTTAAGTCCGTAAAAAAATACGCTCCGCCTTTTAATACGCAGATAAAAATCGGATTTAGTTTTTTATAATTTTCTGATATTTCAAAAGCGAGAGATTTTACTTTTTCAGAAATCTCATCCCGACTAAAACGAGGACGTAAAATATCGGAACCTAACTTGTTCATCCGGGCGTCCAGAATCGAATCATTTTTCCGGGAACCTTTCCTAATTCTTTCCAAGATTCGGTTTCAACTTGAATACTCAGAAAACCGGATGTGGGAAATTTAAGGAACACGGATTCGGAAAACGATAAATCCTCTTTACCTCGGATGAGTCGATTTGCAATTTCTTCAATTGCGGGATTATGACCCAATAAGGCCACAGTCTTGAATTTAGAATTCGAATCCCTGATGATTGAGAGAATATCCTCGCTATCGGATTCGTATAATTCTTCAGTAACCGTCGTTTGGGAGGATAGATCCCGGTTTTTAGCGATGATCCTATAAGTATCCATAGTCCTTTTGGAATCCGAAATTAAAAAGAGATCTATTTTGAATTCTATCTTTTCTAAATACTTTCGAAGGGATCGAGCGTTTTTCTTTCCTCTTTTGGAAAGAGGTCTCTCTTGATCGGATTTGAATCCCGTTTCCCAATCCGATTTAGAGTGTCTGATTAAATGAACTTGTTTCAATGAACTTTGTCTCTCGTTTTACAGTTCTCCGGTCAACTTTAAATTCATTGACAAGAGGTAAAAGAGGCCGTTAATAATGGGCTATGAAAAATGTCTTTGCGTTAGCAGGTACTGCTTTACTCGTTTTAATGCCCGCCGTGTTAGGCGCGCAGTTAGCGGGACCTCCGGACGAGGAAAAAGCAAAAAAGGACGTTCAAACTCATTGGCTTAAAAAGAATACCGGCGATAAAATTCAATCCATAGAAAGCAACGGAGAACCCGTGCTTATCGAAAATTCCAAATCCAAAGATATTCTCTATAAATTTCCGTTTTTAGTTACCGTAAAACGCAAAGACGGTAGCATAACGCGTACCGAAGTCGGAGCGAATTACGTTTTTATCCGCACGAAAGGTTGGTTGTTTTCAGAGTTAGGTTTTGGTAAAAATATAGTTCTCTCCGATCCGGGCAAAGAATCGCCTGATAAAGAAACGGCTCTTAAATTGATCGAGGAAAGTTTACTCCAGGATCGATGGAAAGGAAAGACGATCGAAAATCTAAAAATCAGCGAACCTATGGCGGGAAGCGATTTGGATACGCATTGGTATCGTTATTCGGGAGAATACGAAGTTTCAGACTTTAACATTCGTTATACGTGTTCGAACCTGATCGTAAGACTGTTCAAAGAGGATTCTTCTGCGACGGATTGGAAACTGGATTGGAAAGAAAAAGGAGTTTGTAGACAAATTTCCGGAAATACAAACGAACCTTCTCCTTGAGAGAAATGTTTTTTGTTTCAATTCCCGAACCTATTTCAAATACGATTTATTTAACGTGAGCTCGACGGTTGAAAATCTTGGGCGAATCCAGCCCTGGCGCTGCGATCCATAGAGAACAATGCCAGGGCTGGACCGCGCTCGAACTCAGTATTTCTCCCCAAGGGTCGAAATACAGTGCTATAGTCAATAAATTGCATGAAAGAAACGTGATACAATATATCGCCTTTCGTTTCAATTTATTGACTCCGCTTCAATCGCTTCCGCGTCGGCTATTCCGGACTTACGTTAATATTATAATATTCTTATGATATAAACTCGAACGTTTTTCTTTTAAGGAATTGATGAACCCGGCTTTCTTAAATTCTTTTCCTTAATCCGATCCAGATTTTCCTTTTTTAATCTCTCCGAAAATCGAACCGAATCGACCTTTCCGGTGCGAAGACCTTTTAAGGTACTTTGAATGGAAGCTCCGATCCGATCATGGGAGGAAAATTGTTTTAGGAAATTCTCCGTATGATTCCTATCCGAAAAGTAAAACGTTCTTCCGTAAGAAAAAACCGCCGAACTTCGGATCGAAGGATGCGCGTTTTCGTTGGAAATCGTGGATTCCAAATAATTCCTTGCGGAATTTCCACCGAAGTCCGCGATCAATTCGTTAATTTGAGAAACGGCATACACTCTCAACTCCGGATCTTTTGCGATCGCGATCAGATATTCCTGAGGATTTGAGTTGATCGCATAAATTTCTCGAACCAAAGTTTCTTTTTCGATATGGCCGGTTTGTGTAACTACGGCTTTGATCTTTTCATATTGATTCCGGTCCAAGGTCTGGGCTTGAATTCCGGAAAAAATACCGAATAGGAACGCCGCAACTACGCCGTAAAAACTTATTTTTATTTTCATCATACGATTATTTAATTCCATTTTCTTAATATACAAGAGGATGTGAACGAAGCACCCAACCTTGTTCTCCCGTCAATTGAGTTTGATTGATTTTCGGATTTCCCGCCCAAAACATCAGATTGAGTCCACCGCTATCGTAAAACCCCTCGCCTAAACATTCTCCCAAACCCACGATATTGTTTCCGTTTTGATCCCTACACTCCGGCGTTTCGGGAAGCGGGTCCAAAGAATATTGTCCCTTGAGTACGTCTTTTTCGACCACGTGATAAAGACCTAAATAGTGGCCGGCTTCATGAGCGATCGTCTTTGCAAGAAATACCTGATCCGATTCGCAGATCAAATCCTGTCCTACCGCCCCGCATCCGGAAGCGGTTCTATGATTTTCGATAAATACGACCATACCGGATTTCGGAGTACCCGTAATGGGAATTCCGGGTATACCGGATGAAATTCCTAAAATCCCCGCAGGCGCGCTGCTCGAAACCAGATAATCCCTCGTGATATAAATGTTTAAAGAATTCGGATCTTGTACATTCGACGGGTTGGTTCTATAAAGAGTTCCTAATGAATCGGTCACATCTCCGTAATCGTCGATAATATTATCGATCGTTAAATAAGTATTTCCCGCAGCCGCAACGGAGGCCGTCACGGTTACGTCGATCTTTACGGTATTTTGAGAATAAATTTCTTTTAAGGTTTGAATCATCGTCGCCATACCCGCTACCGTAGGCGTAGTTACCGCGGTAGGAATAAAGATCAAGTTGATGTTCAATTTTTTTCTGGATTGCCAAACCTTATTCAAACCCGAAGAAGAACTTCCCAACAAACCGCTCTGCTCCGCGCGAAATTTATATTCTTCGCAAGTTTGAACCGTATTATTTGTAACTTTTCGGGTTATGATCGACGGACTCGGAGCGCTCGGCAGAATAAAATTCGCACCCAAAATGTTACGGTTGAAATTGTTATACCCGGCGCTAGGAGCGTAATAACTCGGAGTCGAACCGATCGGAAAAGCGGTCGTCGCGGATCTATATCCTAAAGACTCGCTTTTTCCACTGTCCTGAATTAAAGTTCCCGAAGCATTCGACCAAAGAGGATAAATAAAACGATTCGGATTGGACGAGAACTGATGATTTTGTTCGGCATAAACGATTCCCATCGGATTGTTTTTTCCGATTCCGGAAAACTCAACTGTTCCGACAAGGTAAGCCGTTCCACCGTCCGAGTAGGCGTTGTTTTCCGTTAAAATAACCTGACTTAAATTGGAATTCGACACGCTGAAATCGGGCGCACTTCCGCCGGTTCGAACGTTTTCTTCCGGGCCGCAATAATAATTCGACTCGTTGATTAAATACAATCCCAAAAGAAGTTCCAAGGTTTTTGAATCGTCCTTTCCCCGATTTAGGGGACAACCCCATACAAAAAAACAAAAAATTAAAATCGGAGCCAATGATCTTTTCAACATAATCTTCATTCCCTAATTTATATTTAATAAAACTCTAATATTCAAAAACAATCATAAATTATTCCGAACCCGATCGAATTTCCTTTTCTTTTCCCACCAAATCCGATACGGTTTTTAGATCTTGTTTTTTTACGAACCGATCCAGAAATTCCAAAATTCTCAGAGGCAAAAAAGGGCCTTGATAAATATAACCAGTGTAAATTTGAATTAAATCAGCGCCCGCAAGAATTTTTTCCAAGGCCGCTTTTTCGGAATCGATTCCTCCGACTCCGATAATCGGAATTCTTCCTTTTAAAATTCGATATGCGACCCGAACGAATTCGGTGGAACGATTTTTCAAAGGCGCTCCGGAAAGACCGCCCTCCTTTTCCACGTTCGGATATTTTTTCAGGGACGACTTATCGATCGTCGTATTCGTTAAAACGACACCGTCGACTTTCAAACTCAAAGACGTCTCAAGCAAAACTTCAAGATCCTTTGTTTCCATATCGGGAGCGAACTTTACGAATAACGGAATTGTAAAATTCTTACCGAGCCCGTTTCTAATTCCTCGGATCAAGGATACGAAGTTTTCCTGCTTTTGAAAATTTCTCAAACCCGGAGTGTTCGGCGAACTGATATTGACGACCGCATAATCCGCGTAAGGTGAAAGTTTTTTGAGAGTGTAAACGTAATCTTCAACCGCTTGTTCTTCGGGAACGATTTTCGTTTTCCCGGCGTTGATCCCGCGAATTTTCGTTTTTTTTTGGGAAAGAATGATTTCCTCAGCCAAGTCGGCGCCCGGATTATTAAAACCCATTCGATTGATCAAAGCCCGATCCTCCGGATATCGAAACACTCTCGGTTTCGGATTTCCGGACTGCGCCTGTCCCGTGATCGTTCCTACTTCGATATGACCGAAACCCATTCGAGAAAGAAAAGGATAAAGTTCTCCCGTTTTATCAAAACCCGCTCCCATTCCTAACGGATTTTCAAATTCGATTCCCGCGACTTTTGTTTTTAAACGATCGCTTTGATACGATGTCATCGATTCTATCAACGTTAAAAAGCCGGGAAGTTTTTGACCGATGCCGAGTAAGTTTTTTGCGAACTCGTGCGCCGCTTCCGGATCTAAGGAAAGAAAAAACGGTTTTAGAAAAGCGGAATACGCGACTTGTCTCAAAGAAGAGGAAAACATCTCTAAAACTATTTAATCCGCACGAATCAAGACCAGCGAAAAATTCTATTTCCTATAAAAAGAAATACAACTCCGTAAACCAACAATGAAATCACACTCGGCATCACCGAAGAGAAACCCGCACCTTCTATAAAAACGGCCCGTAAAGAATCCGCCATCAAGGTCAACGGAAGATTTCTGATAATCGGAAGTACGGCTTCGGGAAAATTTTGATATGAGAAAAAAATTCCGGAAAGAACCATCATAGGAAACGTAACCGCATTTACGAGTCCGTTTCCGACTTGAGAATTTGCGGCCCTCGATCCGATGAAAATTCCGATACAGGCAAACGCAAAATTTCCGGAAAGATAAACCGTAATCGCGGCTCCGACGGAACCTTCCCATGCGTTTTCAAACGTAGAAAGAGTGAAGCCGAGTAAGATTGCGGATTCGAAAACCGTCACGACCAATCGCGTAAAAAAGAAAGAAAGAAGAAAATACAACTTATTCATCGGAGTCGCCGACATTCTCCGTAAAAGTTTTTTCATCCTCATTTCGATCAGATTCCAACCCACACCCCAAAGACAGGAATTCATCACACCCATCGCAAGCATTCCGGGAACCAAGTAATCGATATATCTCGTTCCCTTTGAATCCAAACGATCCACCTGCGATTCGAAGTCCGTACGGCTCGAACGAATTTTTGCCAAGATCAAAAGATAATCCCTTTGACCGTTCGGATTTTCGGAATCGAAGGAGAAATGAATCTTTCCATCGTTCGTTCTTTCGATGATCACGTTGAGTTTGCCTCGTTTGAGATCTCGAATCGCCTCGTCCTTTGAAAGAATCAAAAACTTTAAAGAAGGAAACGAAACGGATTTCGAATTCAGTTTCGACTCTTCAGTTTGGATATTTTGTACGTTTTGAGACGGATCCAGAATTTTTTTGAGCTCTTCGAGTTGATAAGAATTTTCTAATACTGCGATTCTTACCTCTTCCGATCCTCGATTTTTAAACGCAACCCCGAGAACTCCGGCCATTGCGATCGGAAATACGAAAGCCCAGAATAGAATTCCCGGCTCTCTGTAAAATGCCTTGAGCTGAATGCTCACCAGTTGAAATATCTGCTTCATTCTTCCAGTCCTCTTCCCGTCATACCGAGGAAAAGATCGTCTAACGTTTTTTTATGGCATTCCAATACGTTCAGTTTTTTTCCGGAAGCGGAAATCGTTTGTATCAATTCCGGAAGATAATCCGTAATTGCGGAAACGTGAATCCTCGCTTCGGACTTCGTGGAATTCCAAAAGAACTTAAACATTCCTTTGGACGGAAGCCATTTTTCGGGATTGGAACCGTCCTCCATAGAAAGCCGGATGATCTCGCCTCCGTCCGTTCTTCCTAGGAGATCGGACAAAGTTCCTTGATCTAAAATTTTTCCCTTATCCATGATGATGATTCTCTCACAAAGAGTTTCCGCTTCTTCCATATAATGAGTGGTAAGAATCATAGTAGTTTTATTCCGTCTGAGACGATCCAAAATTTTCCAAACGTCCCTTCTTGCCCCCGGGTCCAATCCGGTTGTGGGTTCGTCCAAAAAAAGAACTTCAGGATAATTTAATATAGAAACTCCGAGAGCCAGTCTTTGTCTTTGACCTCCGGAAAGATTGCCGACGTAAGTTTTTTGTTTCTCTTCGAGATTGATCAATTCCAGAATTTCATCCAATCGGTCCTTCTTACTTTTATAAAAAGTTCCGAAAAGATCCAGAGTTTCTTGAACCGTAATTCGATCCATAAACCGAGTCTCCTGAAGAGCCAGACCGATCTTGGATCGGAGAAAGGTTTCGCTTTCCTTCCACGTAGTTCCGAGAATCGATATGGAACCCGCGTCGGGCTTCTGAATTCCCTCCAACATTTCGATCAAAGTCGTTTTACCGGCTCCGTTCGGTCCGAGCAAAGCGACAAATTCTCCCTTTCGAATTTGAAGACTGAGATCGTTCACCGCGACCGTGTTCTTAAAACGTTTTACGACGTTTTGAACGTCGATCACGGTTGCCGACGTTCGGTTTGGATTCGTATTCTGATTCACGAGATGTCCTTTTAAAACTGCATTCTAAATTTCGAATATATCGTTTCGATTTTAATAACCGAAAATTCTCTATGCCTTTTTGACGATTTTGTATATCAGAGAAGGAAAAATTCGGAGCGCTACCCTGAGATATTTTACGACTCCAATTCCGATATATTCCTTATCTTTTTCAAGAGCGGCAATGAATTCATCCGTAAGAGCCGACGTGGTCAGCTTATTCTTTCCTCTACCCGCCGTCATCGGAGTATCCACTTGAGGAGGAAGCATTTCAATAACCTTGATATTCGTTTCCTCGAGTTGATAACGAAGCGCTTCCGTAAATAAATGCAGACCCGCTTTGGTTCCGCAGTAAAGCGGCGCCGATCGTTTCGGAATCAACGCCAATCCTGAAGTCACGTTGACGATCGCCGATTGAGCGTGAGGTTTTAAAATCGGAATTAAGATCGAAATTAAACGGACCGGAATCGTTAAGTTTGTTCGGATTTCTTTTTCGATCGAAACGCTTTGATCCGGATCTTTTGAAAAATCGGGATTGAACTGAATCCCTGCGTTGTTGATGAGAATGTTAAGCGAAGTGTATTTTTTACGGATGAGAGAAATCAATTTATCAAAGTCGGCCGGTTTTGTCAGATCGCATCGAATCGTTTGAATTCCGGGAACGAAGGATAACTGAGAAAGCGAATCCTTGTTTCTTCCGAGCGCAAGGACCGTATTTCCCAAACCTGCAAATCTTTTTGCAAGTTCCAAGCCGATCCCGGAAGTTGCACCGGTAATCAATATCGTATTTCCGGAAAGTTTCATGATCCGCTTAGATTCTTAATATAAACGAAACAATCAAGCAATTCATGATTCTTAAATAGAATTAACTCTTACCGTAGTAACGTAGAATTTGTCTGAGAGAAGAAAGATAAGACGGACCGAAAAGATTGATGTGAACCAATACGGGATACATCTGCCAAAATGGAATTCTATCTTTGAAATGTTCCGGATCTTCGATTCCGCAGGAAGAAAGAATCTGCTGCATCTCTTCCAAATTCAGAGAACTACCGAACAAATTCAACATGGAGAGATCTTGTTCGGGATGTGAAAACGAGATCGAAGGATCGATCAAATATGAATGTCCGTTTTTTCCGGTGAGAATGTTTCCGGACCAAAGATCTCCGTGTATCAACCTCGGGCTACTTTGATCAAGAGACCATTCCTCGGCGAATTTTTGAAAAACGTATTTTACGTTTTCTGCATCTTTTAGCGTAATTAATTTTCGCGATAAGGCCAAATCCGATTGTGTTGATAAACGACTTTCCCAGAAAAAATTTTCAAAGCAGGAATACCATTGATTCTTTTGGGAAAGAGTTCCGATAAAATTATTCCGTTTCCATCCCCAAGAATTCGAATCTTTGCGGTAAAGCAGTTTCAAACTTCGGATTAAATCTTCGCGCGCGCTCGAAGCCGATCCGGTTTCGACGTAATCCATTACTAAAAGCCAGTAATTTTCGGCTTGTACGATTCCGTAACATTCGGGAACCCGAACTCCGATTCTAAAGAGTTGTTCCAAAGATTCTTTTTCGGTTTCGGCCATTTCCTTATTTGGAATGACTTTCACTCCGAAGGAATGATTAGGAACGGTAGCGAGGTAAATTTCATTAAGACTGGAAGAATGAAAGGTCACTTTGGGTTTGTGACCGGAATTCAAAATCCCGAGCCTGTCCAAACCGTCGCAGATCGCCTCTTCTAAACCCGCTTTGATGACCACAAATTCGCTCCCTCCCGGTCGGTTTTGCTTCTTCTCATATGAATAGAAAATCGGCCGGAAAGGTTCCCGGATTGATTGAAATTTATCGCATATCTCAAAAGTTGCAGGAATATCGCGCATTGGATCGTTCTTGTCCCACTCAACTTGCGGATAAAGTTCGTCGCTTACAACCTGAGCAGTACATTCAATTTATGGAATCAATCGATCGATCTCGTAAAGTTATGAGATCGTTTTTTATGAAACGAATTTTGATTTCTTGCGATACTTTTTTTCAAATCAATGTTCGTTCTCGGAATTTCTTCAAAGCTCCGTTTATTAAACGAATCGAGTTATCGATTATAACAAGGTGGATGTGTTTATTTTAAAATTGTAAATTCTCTTCGAAAATGAATTTTACAACTACTTTTCGATTGTTACTATTGGATCGTAAATTCCGATCCAATTCGAAAAACGTTCCGGTTCTTTTCCTATCGAAGAAACGTATTTTCGGATCACTCGACGGAAAGGGGCGAACTGTGCAGGAAGTTCATCGGTATCTGGATCAATACTTGGAAGAAAATATTCTTCAATGTGTTTTTCTTAAATTTTGAACATACTTAGCGAGCTCGGCACGAAAAGAAAATTCCCTCGTTCCCATCAGATAACGAAACGCAGAAACGATCACATCCGGACGAGGAGGATCTCCTCCGATAAACAGATCCGGTTCTTTCGGAAGTTTGCCGAGTTTAAAAAGCCCGCCGGACACCGCTTCCGACCCGCAAGCCACGAGAGCCTTCGGAGAAGGCATTGTTTCCCAAGCCGTGTCTAACGGACCCTCCATGTTCGGTCCGACCGGTCCGGAATAAACCAATGCGTCCGCGTGTTTCGGAGACGCTACCACTCGAACCCTGCTCGCTTCGCTATCAAAAAGAGAATTGAAACTCGCGTTGATTTCCGCTTCGGTCGTGTTGTTACCGGCGGCTGCAACTTCTCTGTATTGGAATCCGTTTTTTTTCGTGATCTTCCTGAATTGTTTTACTTCTTCGGTTTCCGTTTCCTGTCTTTCATCCGGCATGCCGTTTGTATACGTCACTTTCAGGGCCTCGCGATCCGTGGAATATACGTGAACAAAACCGGAATCTATGATCTTACCGTCGGAACACACTTCCGAACATCTTCCGCATTGCAGACAAGCGCCGTAATCAAAACTCATCTTATCCTTGGAAATAATTTTGAGGGAATGAGTCGGACAAACTTGTTCGCAGGATTTACACGTTAGGCAGGATTTGTTCGAAGCCAAAACGGGAACCGGAATACCTCTTGCGTTCAGATTGAACGGAGAAACATTTTTGTAGTTCATCGTCTTTGCCGAACGAATAATATTCAGTATTTCGAATATAATTTTCATAAATCGACTCCTACGTAACTCAAGTTGAAAGACTTGTTGTTCAATGGAAAGTCTCCGATGTATTCTCCCCTAACCGCCAATTCAAGCGCGTGCCAGTTGGGAACGGAAGCTTCCCGAATATAAGCTTCTTCGATTGCGCCGTCAGAATCCAAATCCAATGATACGAGCGCCGGTCCTCTCCAACCTTCCACTGCGGAATAGTAAGTTCCTTTTTTGACGGCGGAATTTGTTGAGGCTGATTTGCCGAGTTTAAGATTCAACGCGGCTTCCAATTTCGGGATCGCTTCAACCAGCCATTTGCTGCTATTTTTTAATTCTTCGTATCGAAGATAAAATCTCGCCCAAGCGTCCCCTCTCATCTGGTCCCCGTTCAATTCGAGAGAAATAGGAGAACTAAACGTATAAGATTTTTCTAAATTACGAAGATCTCTGCTAAGTCCCGTGCATTTCTCCACCATTCCGATAAATCCGAGATGTCTGACTTGTTTTTGTCGAATCACTCCGCAGGATTGAAGTCTTTCCCGATTGGTGGAAACGGAAGCGGACCTTAGAAAATGTTCCGATACATCCTCCGTAACCGCGCGAATTCTTTCCGCAAGCTCCGCCAATTTCTCACGGGTTAATCCGGATCTTAAGACGACCTTTCCGGGCGACAACGCTCCTCTCCCGAATCTATTTCCGGTTAACGCCTCCATGACGCCTAACGGAACTCCCCTTTGTAGAGCACAAACCCCGTGTAACGGATAATAACCGATATCTTCGGCCATCCCTCCCAAATCTCCGATATGAGTCGCGATTCTTTCCAACTCCAAAAGTACGAGCCTTGCAAAGTCAAATTCTTGAGGAACGTCGATATTCTGCGCTTCCTCGAAAATTCTGGAAAATGCAATCGCGTAAGAAATCGTACTATCTCCCGAAATCGCTTCCGCATAAGGTAAAGAATCCTTCGGCCCTTTTCCTTTGATCAGATTGATCAGCCCGCGTTTTTGAAAACCGAGTCGTATGTCTAAATTTTTAATCAATTCCCCCTGAACGATAAAACGAAAATGTCCCGGTTCTATAACTCCGGCGTGGATAGGTCCCACCGCATGAGAATAATGATCTATGGGAGTCGGAACCTTTAATCCCTTATATACTAAATCCTTAATTCCTTTTTTTGTTACGAATTTTTCAAGATCCGTTTTACGACCTACGTTTATGTATTTCTCAAAATCAAAAGACGAATAATCCTCTTCGCCCTGATCCACACCTAAAGAATGTCTCAAAATCCAAATCGGGTTTGCCGAATCTTCTATGACTTCTTTTTCGGAATGTTCTATCACCTCTCGTTCGATTCCATCGTTGGAAATCCAGAATCTATGATACCCTTTTTTACCTCTTCTAGGATATAATCCCGTGACAGTACGCATTCAAAATCCTCCTTGCAACAATCGATAAAATCCCCAAATCCCGATTCCTAAAAGGGTGGAACAGAGAAGTAAGGAATCAAGAAGTCGAATATTCAACGTTAATGCGAAGTCCTTTGCGAACGGCCTGTGTTTCAAATTAAACAACGGAACGGTTTTATATATGATTACTCCGAAAAAAACCAAACCGAGAAAAGGTACGGAAATTACAAACCATTGTTTTTGCGCCCAACCCGCTTTTAAGAGTAGAAGATCGCTGACAAAGATCGGCGATCCGGGAAGTACAAACGCAAGGAAGATCGCTATCGTATAAAGGGAAAGCGCTCTCTTATTGATTGCCTCCGAAAGAAATATCTTACTCAATTCCCTTCCGCCCGAATCCATTCTTACGATTCCCATCGTTAAAAAGAGAAGGGCTTTTAAGACGATATTACCCGCCATTAAATAGTTAAAAACCGAATCCGGAAGATCCATCCAAAGAAATATCGCAAGAGCCCCGCTGTGAAACAAAGCGACTTTCGCCGTCATCATTCGTAAGTCGTTTCTTTGATACAAAGCAACGATACTCTGAAGCATTGTCCCCAGACCGAGAATCAGCAAACCGTCGGCGGCGCTGAACGTAGTCGGATACAATTGATGATCCATATGAATGAAGGGACGAATTGCAAAACAAACCGAAACCGGAATGAAAGCCGCGATCAAAGCCGAAATCTGACTCGGACTATCTCCGTAGGTATCGACAACCCATACGTGATTCGGGAACAATCCCAATTTCGCGGAATAACCGAAGATAGCCAACCACAACCCGATTTCAATCCACAGATTTTCAGGATGTTCCGAAATACGTCCCGCGAGAATTTCCACCGGGTGATCGATGCCGTGTAACGTTGCCGTTACGATTATGATTCCGAGAAAAGCAAGTCCCAATCCGAACGAATTGATCAAAAGAAACTTCCAGGCAATCGGAAATGATTTTGATGTCCCGCTCGAAGACACGAGCAACGTTCCCGTAAAAGTCGTCGCTTCGATGAGAACCCATTGTAACGCGGAACCTTCCGCATTCCATGCGGCAAAACTCAAAGATGCGCATACGATCATTAAGACGGACCACATGGCAATCCGACTTTGACCTTTGGTCGGCGCAAAAATATAAGCGATCAAAATGATTAGGAGAACGGCGACCCCGATACCGTTTAGATAAAATAGAGTCATGCCGATATCTCGTCTTTTTCGGATTCATGATCGTTCTGCATACTGACTCTGAGCGTTGAAGCCGCGCCGATAATAAACACCGCGTCAAGGAACGAACCGAATTCTATACCCAACGGCAAACCGGTTCGTAAAATTTGTGTCAGAAGAAACGTTCCGTTTTCAAAAACGCCGAAGGAAGCGATTACCGGAACCCAGTGACGACGAACCACAAAACCGACCATGCCAACATATAATATTAGAAAAGTATAAAGGAAGGACATTTGATTCACTTCGCCGAAACGATATTTGGTAAAGCCGAACATTAAAAATCCAATTAACGCGCCGATCGATAAAAGTGCGAAAGTCGGAATATAACCGATTTTCGGAAACGTAGATTCTACGGAGTTGGTTTTCCTTGCCGTCCAGAAAAGAATAAACGGCGTTAGGATTACTTTAAAAAAAACGATCATACCCGCCAAAAAAAGACTATGAGTATTGAAACCCGAGTCTTCAAAAAGCGGGACAAGCAGGAAGGCGCTTTGAAAACCGAGTAATAACACTAAACGTTTTATCCGATTTTCCAATAAAACCACAACTCCTATCAATAGGAGAATTAAATAACTGAATTCTGTTCCCATATAATTTTCCTAGGATCATCCTAATTTGAGAAGTATGCCCAAGAAGAGCATAAAGATAAAATTTAAGCCCAGTAGTTCGGGAATCCAACGCCATCTTCTTCTCGTACTATTCGATTCTATATAACCCACACAAAACGAAACGAAAAGCGCTCCTAAAATCGCAACGACATCCAACCAGAATTTCGAAACGGTATGATTTATAAAAAATTCCCCGTGATAAATTCCGATCTTTGCGACGAATAAAAATAAGGAACTCGTTTTGAGCTGTTGTGCTAATTCGAAAAACGCGCGCCTGCTTCCGGAAGCCTCCAAAAGCATCGCTTCATGAACCATCGTAAGTTCGAGATGGGTTCTCGGATCGTCAAACGGCGGTTTGGCGAGTTCCGCTAAGATTACCAACGAAGTGCCGAGCAAAAATAACCCGCCGAACGCAAGGCTCGCAAAATTCGCGTTCACGACGATATGAGATTCGAATACCACTAAAACCAGAATCAAAACAGGCTCGCAGAACACGAAAAGGATCACTTCTCTCGCCGATCCCATTCCTGCAAAAGAGGTCCCGTTTTCCACTGCATAGGCGAGTAACGCGAATCGAATGATTCCTATTAAAAAGGGAATCAAAAGAAACGAAGCCCATTCGTAACTGACCAAACTCCAAACGACCAATCCTGCAACTAATGCGACGATAGGAGACGCTTCCGTAAAAAATCCGGAAAAGGGTCCGTCCACCGGTTTTTTACGGATCATTCTCATCGTATCGTAGAGAATTTGAAACACGGGCGCTCCGATTCTTCCCTGTGCATAAGAACGAACTTTGATCACGATTCCTCCGCAAAGAAACGGAAGAAGCAAAAACGAAAGGATCCGAACTACCGAGTCAAGGTATCCAAGAATAATTTCCATAAATCTCCTTCAGCCAGTTTCAAGCCGATAATCAAAAACAAGAGCAACACGACGGTGGCGGAAGAAAAAGCAAGATTGATCGAAATCGTTTCCTCGTCGGCTTCGTTGACTTGTGTTTTAAACGTATCCAGCAATTTCACGATTCCGTTTAGAATCGCTTCGTCCAACTTCGAACTTCCGTTTTCATTCGTGAAATACCCTCCCAAAGAACCGATCAGCGGATCGGAAATTCCGTTCGAAGGAATCGCCACATCGGACCCTTTGTAATTTCCACCGCAATCCCAGAGTTTTCTTCGTTCGATTTTTGTTCTCAAACCGAATACTCCGATGATAAGAATCGTTAAGAACCCGATCAGGTTTACGCTCGCCAAACCTCGGTACCAATTCTCATCCAGCCAATCTTTGGTAGGAGAATAGTAGAGCGTATAAGCGGAAATTCCAAGAGAGATCGCGAGAATTAAAGCCCCGCTTGATATCAATGAATATCGAACCAACCGCGGTGGAACATTCTCCGCCCAATTCGTTCGGGGTCTGGAAATGACCATTCCCAAAAAAATTCTCAAATGGCCGACCGCACCCAATGCCAAACCCGACGAAACCAATATCAAAAGAGGGAGAATCAGAATCGCACTTTGTCCCGGAATTTCCAAAACGCCAGCGACAAGTTTGACAAACGTCGCCTCGGTAAGAAAACCGGTCGTTCCCGGTAACGCGAGAAAACTGATCGTTCCTAAACTTAACAATGCGGTGGAAAGTCCGGAATTTTTTCCGATCCCCGTATTGTGATCTATATTAGAACTTCCTGAAAGTTTAATAAGGTAACCGATGGATAAGAATTGGAACGTCTTACTGATACTATGATGAATGAGCGAGATAAAGAAAAGAAAGGAAAAGGATACGCTCAAAACCTTGAGTCCTTCTATGTTGCTGTCCTTCCATAATGCGGAAAGCAACAAACACAACATTAGAAAATTCGTATTTTCAACCGTGCTGTAAGCGATCGCCTTTCTTACGTCTTTTGCAAATACGGAACTAAGTCCCGCCCACAAAACGCCGAACCCGGCCAATGGAATCAGTATCTTTATGATCACCGAGTTTCCGATCCAAGGAACGACGAGTTGGTGAAAAAGAATCAAGGGAAGATTGACTAAAACTCCCGAATACGCCGCCGATGCGTGCGGCGGAGCCCCGGCGTGGACTTCCGGAAGCCAAAAGTGAAGTCCGAAAAATTCCGCCTTAACCAACAAACCTAATACAAGGAAGAATTTTCCAAGGTCGTCGTCCGGAGAATAAATCCAATAGGTGAAACATAAAATTCCGACCCCGCTCGCAAGTAATAGCGCGATAAAACTTTTTGCGGACGAAGAAGTCCAACTTTCTCCCTGATAAAGAAGAAAGCCGCTGACCGTGGATAATTCCCAAAACAAAATCAACCAAATCGTTTTTCCCGCAAAAAAACAAAGTCCCGTACTCAAAAAGAATACGGCATATCCCAAAAGGACCGTTTTCTTTTTGAGTCGTTCGTATCCGCCTACAAATACTGAGATAATCAGACCGACTATCGCTTGGAGACTCAAGCCGATGAGAATGGCGCTGTCCTGTTCAAAAAAATTCTTACCGAGCACTTTGCCTATTAGGAAAGGAGCGATAAGACTCATCAAGACGAGTAAATAAGATAAAATTACCATCGATATATTAAATCTCCCTTATCTATAGCGCCGCATTCACTTGGAAAAAATAAACGTTAGCGCCGTTTGCGGACGTATGTTGTTTTGCAAACGCCGCTACGTTCAGTTCGAATTGATTCGTAGTTCCATTATAGAGTAGAGGACTATTTCTATAATTTCTCACAGAGTTACCCGCAACTAAAAAACCCGCACCCGTCCAGAAGGACACGTTATCGTTTATTTGAAACATCCAAGTTAAATCCAATTCGGTATAAATGTTTCTACCCGTCGTGTACGATTGTGTTAAAGAATTTCCGGTGTAATTTTCGGTCGAACCCGCGGAGGTAATTCCTCCTGCCGCGTTAGTCGACACGGCAACGGGAGAAGAAAGCGCGGAACCTGCGATGGAATTTGCGCCTCCGTTGATCGCATACCAAGCGTCGTTTTTCCGAGCCTTGTCGTTGATGATATAAGCGATTTGGAACATACCCCATTTTTCGCTTTTGTAAGCGACATTCGCGTTCCAGGAACTTAGGTTTTTCGTATCTATGTTTTCGGAAAGGCCCGCAACGTTGTTCCAATAAGGAATTACGCCAAAACGAGGATTGACGAGCGTTTGGAATGTGGAAACACTTCCGTCGGCCCTGTTATTATCCCCCGAGGCATAGGTATATTGAGCGCCCACTCTTAACTTTTCCGCAAAAGTATAACCGGTTTGAAAGACGTGAAACCGCCCCGAATACTTGACCCTTTCGGTTCTTGAGTTGGCGAGAGGAATACCGTCCTCGGTCGTAGCCGGAAGATCGTAACCCAAGAATCGTTGATGAATTCTTTGACCGTTATAACCGTTCTGCCAAGCGCTTTCGATC
This sequence comes from Leptospira weilii serovar Ranarum str. ICFT, assembly GCF_000332415.1. Taxonomy (GTDB): domain Bacteria; phylum Spirochaetota; class Leptospiria; order Leptospirales; family Leptospiraceae; genus Leptospira; species Leptospira weilii_A. The sequence continues at coordinate 241,231 of NZ_AOHC02000037.1, read as the reverse complement.
GTCCAATCCCAGGCCTTTCCTTCCGGGAGGTTGTTCTTGTTAGTTCTGTTTGTAAGCCTAAAACCCGTCGTATATAACATATCGTTTTGTCTCTTGCGGTTTTGCGCCAGAACGTCGTCCGCGGTGGAAGGGGGAACGGTTTGAGGAATCCATTTTTTAACCACATCTATATTATAAACGTCTAAAACGACTTCATTCAAGATTTTGAAACTATTATACGTACCGAACAGAGTCGTGTCCGATTGAGATGCGGAAGGAGTGGAATTTCCGGGAGTGGAATTCAATTTAGGATCGTTCGAGGAAAGTACGCCGTTCACACCGCTTTGAGTCCAATAAGGTCTTGCTGCAAAAAAATGGACGTTAACTTTCTTATAGTCGAACATGATCCGAGCGCCGTCAAAAGAGAGGCCGTTGATCGTCCAGTTGGCTCCGCCGATCATACGCTGATCTCCGTACGCCCAAACCTGTCTACCGACTTGTACCTTCGCGTCCAAAGGAAGTTTTTTGATCATCACGAACGCTTCTCGAATGTCGGTATTATTGGAAGCGATCGAGTTATTCGGTTTACCGGGAACGTTCGGATCGGAACTCAAAGTCGGAGTATTGCTGAAAAATCCGGAACGAATATCCCCTACGTTTGCCGGAGATTCGCCTCCCCAAACCCGAGTATCTTGAACGGTAATCTTAAAAGTCACGTAAGGACTCGGATCGATTAAAAAATAAAACGCCGACGTTTGTAGGATTCGATCCGTATAAGCGTGATTGGATTTATCGAAGTTGAGATTGTTTCTGGACTCGTATCTGGGTCTCAGATAAAATCCCAACTTGATCCAATCGTTGATCCAAAGTTTATTCGAATATTTGTTCACGGTCTTGGAAAGATCCGGATCGATGAACATATGTCGATTGTAATCCGGGCTCACTCCTTCTTTTTTCATAGGAGAAACGTAATTTTCCGAACTCTCCTCCGACGTCGATTTTATGGAATCAACGTTTTTATTTTCGACGATCGGCTCGGTCGTGCTCGTTTGCGCAAAGACGGCAAACGGAAAAAATATGAAGACAATGTAAAAAAAGCGTCGCTTCTCCGTATTCCGTTTCGTTTGAAACGAACCCATAAAATCGAAAAGTATCTTTCTCATAAATCTATCCCAATTGATTCAGTTAAACATAAGAAAGAGCGTCAATGTAAGGAAAGAATCGGGTTATCCTCAACAAAACTTTTCGGATTCGCCGAAATATTTTGAATCGGTCGAACAACCCACGACGGAAGAATGTGTTGAATGTCTTCCGAAAGAGTTTCGTATGTTTCTTTCCTTAACGCCCGTAAACGAACGCTAAACTTTTACCAGGCCACGTTTTTTCTTCCGGAAGAAGGGTGATTGGAAAGCGGTTTTAATTTTTCCAAACCGACGAGTTCAAACTTGCCGCCTTCCTCTTCGTACTTTTCGGAGAACGTCAGTAAATTTTCCATTACTGAATGATCGACCAACAGAATCCCCGACAAATCAATTTGTACGTTTTTACTTTTCGGAATATTATATAATACTTTTCTAATGGATATAAAATTCAGAAATATCGCCAAGCCGTAGAATTCGATTCTAATTTTTTGATTGGTTTCGTGAGATTCGGATCTAATTCTGAAAAAATCATTCAGAGTAATTCCCTTAGGTAGAATGATATTCAAGATATGTATCGCGAACTTTGCGACAACACCGGCGAATATACCCACTAAGAGATCGTCCGCAATTGTGAAATAGATCGTAATAAAAAAGAGAAATACTTGGTCCATCCCCACTTTCCAAGTTTTCTTAAGCTCGGGAATCGCAAGTCGGTAACCCGTAACCATAAGAATCGCTGCGAGCGAAGCAAGCGGAATCATCCTCGCGATACCGGGCAGAACCAAAATGAAAATGAGGAGAAAGGCTCCGTGAAAAAAGTTGGACCATCGGGTTTTAGCCCCGTTATGGATGTTGGCGGAACTTCTCACAACTTCCGCGATAATCGGCAATCCTCCGATCAAACCCAGGACAAAGTTCCCCACACCTTTTGAAAAAAGATCCCTGTTGAGATCGGAGTTCCTTCTATAAGGATCCAACTTATCGACGGCGGCCACAGTAAGTTGAGATTCCAAACTCGCGACGAGAAAGATGGCCATTACCTGAGAAAAGAATTCCACCGTGTTGACCCGACTAAAATCCGGAAACGTAAATCCATCCAGAAAGTTTGCGGGAATGGAAACCAAACTTTTCGGTCCGACCATAAATTCATTACCAAAAAGCGAGTAAGTGTGTTCGACGTTAAACTGAAGTGCAACTCCCATAGCAATCCCGAGGCTAGCGACAACCAAGGGTCCCGGTATTTTTTTCAGCTTAGGATTCGGAAGAAAAGGAATACCCACCAAGACGATGATACTGATAAAACCGACGATCGCAATCTCCGGATTGAGATGGACTAAACCGATCGGAAGTTCTTTTATCAATCCGATAATCGATTTTGTGGCCGGAGCATAACCCAACGCCGTAAAAAACTGCTTGAGAAAAATGATAACCCCGATTGCGGCTAACATCCCATGGATCACTGCGGAAGGAAAGATCGTAGCCAATACCCCCGCTCTCATAAAACTGAAGAATATCTGCAAGGCCCCGGCAATCACGGTGGCGGCTAACGTGTATTTGAACCCCGCAGCCAGATCTCCGTGACCGAGCGTTTCAATGGATCCAAGAACGATAACGATCAAACCCGCAGCGGGACCGTTGATCGTTATATAAGAACCGCCTAAGATCGAAACTAAAAGTCCACCGACAATACCCGATAAAATTCCAGCCATCGGAGGAGCTCCCGATGCGATTGCGATACCGATACAAAGTGGAAGTGCGATCAGAAAGATGATAAAACCGGAAAGGATATCCGACTTCCAATTTTCCAGAAGACCCGGAAGAAAATCCTTTGGAGTTACAAGTTTTGTTTCTCCGGCATGAGTTGATTTTTTTAATGATTCCATTAACTTATCCTAAATTTCAGAATAATCGAAAATTATTACCTGAAAACTTAGGCTAAGATTTTCAGGTAAACGGAAAGTATGGAGGCGGAATATTCAGTCTTTCAATTCTAAGAATATTCGATACCGAAAACGCACCACAATCGCAAAGAAACAATTCTCTGGTTTTAACGATCAATAGATTGATAGAATTCGAAAGGGTAAACGCCGAAAAAACGAGAAAGAGAACAAAAACAAATTCCAAGGATTGAATCTCGGATTCGGAAATGGACTCCGAAAATTCCATACCCGGATTTTTATCCAGATAGTTCGGATTCTGGACAATGCTGACGGAAAAGATGATCAGAGAAAAAAAGGTAATGGTGAAAACGATCGATACCGCTATTTTTTTTGATAAAAACATAAAATGACTAAACCGATCGTTCATCTTTAAGCCAACCATTAGGCGAATCCAATTTGATGTCAACTGAAATCGATAGATTCTCAAAACTTACGTTTTCGACAAATTTTCCTGCCCGTACGAAAACTTCCGATCTCGATATTTTCAAAGCAAGATCCATTGAATGCGCCGGACTCAACGATCCAATCGTTTGACGCTGAGTCCTGACGATTTTTCATTTTAGATACTTATCAAAACCTGTTCCGAAAGAAACTCTCCTGTCTCCAATGACGGCACACAGAAAACCAATACGCGCGAAGCGAATTTCGAAGCTCGCCGTAAAACGATCTTTTATATCGACAATCACTTGTTTTATCCCGAGATTACGATCGAATAAAGTTTCAGTATCCTGTCTAACGCTCTTTTTTTAAAAAATAACCCGAATCGGAATGAATTTATTACTTAAGCGATTTGATATAATTCAAATTTATAATATAATATTTTTCAATTTCGGAAAATCCGTTCTTTTGTACGGTTAAACCGTAACGGATCCTATTTAAGAATTTTTCGTATGTCCGCGAGCCGACGAGAACCCGTGTTCTCGAAACGTTCGCCGATTTTTATTTCGATAAATCTTCGAAATCGGAAAGTTAGGATAACCGATTAAAAAATATAATTTAGGAAACTTTAATGTATCCAAGAGTTTTTTCAACCCTTCTTATTCTCTTTCTCGTATCGAATTCGAGTTTTTCCTGTCGTTTGATTGCGTCCCTCTTCACCAAAAACGAACGGATTCCTTCGGGTATGATCGTAGTCTTTCAAAGCGGTAATGTTGAAATCGCGAGGCACGAAAAAAAATTACGATCGGCTCCCGGTTTAATTCTGCAAGAGAATGATCTCATCCAAACGTCTTCCGGATCGATCGATATTCAAAGCGCAAACGGAGAGTTGATTCGAATAAGACCCTACACCAAACTCACGTTAAAAAATATTTCCGACAGCAAACGCGAAAAAACGGATCTTTATGTACAAGCCGGCGAATTGCTGATTAAAACCGACAAATTTAAAACGAACCGATCCTTTTTCATTTCCACTCCAACCACGGTTGCGGGCGTTCGAGGAACGACGTTCTCATTCGAACTTACGAAAGGGAAATCTCCGAAAATAAAAGTTTACGAAGGTGCGGTCGCGCTCGCTTTCAAAATTCCGCAAGAAATCCTTGAAAACGACAAAACGCAGGATAAGGAACACTATAAGGAATTCATAACATTCCTGGAGAAGAACGAGGTCGTTTTGGAAAACGGAGAGGCTTCGTATGTAAAACCGAATCTCGATCAAATGATCCAACTCGTTTTGACAAGAATCGAAAACGACGAAGATATTTCCAAAGAATTCGATACGATTCGTAAAATCGGAAATCAAGACCTTCAAAAAACCGCTTTTGTCGAAACTCCTCAGGAAATCGCGGAGATAGAAACGTTAGTCCAAGCGGATCCGAACCTGATCGATAAGGCTTTAACCGAACAAAATCCGGATTCGACTCAACCGATGATTTCTTCCATTGCTTCCGAAATTCAACAAGATCAAAATTCCAAACTGGACCAGGCGTTACACGATATCCAAACCAAGGCGGAAGCGAACGGTTTTAAAGACGAGGCTAAAATTCGAGAATATTATAATATTCTTGAAATCGTTGTGAAATCCGACGGCACGAAACTTTCAGGAGCGATCATTACTCAAATCGGAGACAAGTTGATTCTTCATACTCCAAGCGGAGTGATTCGTCTTAACAAAAACGATATCGATTACGTCGATTATCAATCTTTTCAGATCAGAACTAAAACGAAGTAAGATCTAAAAACCTTTTACTTCCCTTTCGAAATTCCGAGCGGGGACAGGACAACTATTTTGAGATAGATTCATATTTTCTTTTTGATCTTTACCAACGATTCTTTCAATCTGCCGGTAAGATGAAAAAGAAAATTCTTCTCTTAGGATCCGGGGAACTCGGCAAAGAATTCGTAATCGCGGCTCAAAGATTGGGACAATACGTCATTGCGGTCGATTCGTACGATAACGCTCCCGCTATGCAAGTGGCGCACGAAAGAGAGACCATCAACATGCTCGACGGAAATCTTTTGGATCAAGTCGTAGCAAAACATAAACCGGATCTGATCGTTCCCGAAATCGAGGCGATTAGAACCGAACGTTTTTACGAATACGAAAAACAAGGATATCAGGTCGTTCCTTCGGCAAAGGCCGCCAACTTTACGATGAATCGGAAAGCGATTCGAGATCTGGCCGCGAAAGACTTACAACTTCTCACGGCAAAATATTCATACGCCTCTTCCGAAGAAGAACTGATAAAAGCGACCGAAACATTAGGTTTTCCTTGTGTAGTCAAACCTCTCATGTCTTCGTCGGGCAAAGGACAGTCTGTCGTTCAATCTCCGAAAGATATTTCCAAAGCTTGGGATGCTTCGCAAACGAAGGGTCGCGCCGGAGCCGCTGAAATCATCGTGGAAGAATTTATTCCTTTTGAATCCGAGATCACACTTTTAACGGTAACTCAGAAAAACGGCAAAACACTTTTTTGTCCGCCCATCGGTCACAGACAAGAAAGGGGAGATTACCAAGAAAGCTGGCAACCGGCTGCGATCTCCGAAGTTCATCTGAAGGAAGCTCGGAGAATGGCGGACCTTGTGACAAAAGAACTGACCGGTTTCGGTCTTTGGGGCGTGGAATTTTTTTTAACCGAGGATCGGGTTTATTTTTCGGAACTTTCTCCCAGACCGCACGACACTGGAATGGTCACGTTAGCCGGAACACAAAACTTCAACGAGTTCGAACTTCATCTTCGGGCGATTTTAGGGATTCCGATTCCGGAAATCACTCAGGAGAGAAAAGGAGCGAGCGCCGTGATTCTCGCAAGCACGGACGGGAAAACCCCGGAAATCAAAGGGTTGGATATCGCATCGGGAATGTCCGAATCGGATTTTAGAATATTCGGAAAACCTGTTACAAGGCCCTATCGTAGAATGGGAGTTGCCCTTGCTTATTCGACAAAAAGCGAGGAAATTTCCTCACTTCGTAAACGTGCGACTCTTTTAGCCTCTAAAATCAAAGTCGATTAAAAAGATTCGTCGATACACATATTCGCATAGTATTGGATCAGGTTTCGATCCAATACTTTTACGTTTTCGTTTTCCAAAGAAATAATCTTTCTCTGTTTTAAAATCTTAAGTCCTCGGTTTAAAATCTCGTCCGAATCCCGAGTGAGATAATTTCCTTTTTTAGTCAGGATCGTTTCTTTGATTAAGTTCCTCAACTCATTGACCGCTACCTCCGCTTCCGTAAGCAGACGCGCGACGAGTTGATTCGGTAAAATTCTCCTGTACTTTTTCCAACCTTGTATGATTTCAAAGCCGATCAACCCGGTCGGATCTTCTTCGTGGATATATCTTGAAACCGGAATCGGTTCGCAAAGATCCATATACACTTCGGTTCTTTTGTAGAAAAAATCCTTAAAGCCGGTTTTATGATCCGCTCCGCAAAACTCTTCGTCCTCGGGAACGTTTTCATACGATAACGCGATCGGAACTACGATAACTTCGGAACCGGTATGTTTGTACGCTTCTACGGATGTGGACAAAATCCCCGTTTTGATAGGAATGATTCCTCCGGTCCGAGAACGGGTTCCTTCCGGATACACCAAGGTCGGAATCCCTGCCTCCAACATCATAGTTGAATACTGTGTTAAACATTCCAAATATAGAATATTCCGATTTCTTTTTCTATCCACCATGTAGGCGCCGAGAGATTTCAACACGCTTGCAAGTCCCGGAGTCGCCATCACTTTTTTATCCGCGGCGTATCTCGGCACCGGAAGTCCGAGCCATTTTAAACCGAAAGCGACTTCGACGGAATCCAAATGAGACCTGTGAGTCGGCGTATAAAGAATATCGTACCTCGAGGCAAGCGCCTTTACTTCTTTTACACAACCTCCGATTTTGGGCAATCCGGCGCCCGGTTTAAAACCGCTTAAAATATAACGAGTCGGAGCGATCAGATGAATGAGCGTGTCCCGTAAAAACGGTTTGTAGTCGTCCGCGATTTCAGAAACATAAAAATCTAATATTCTTGTAAGATCCTTGTTCCCTTTTTCCCGAAACTTTTTTTCAACTTCGTCCCAAAGTTGTATCTCTTTGGGAATTTGCAAAAGATCCGTGATATCGTCGGCCTCTTTATAACGTTTTTCCAAGGACTTTACGAGAAGCGGGGATTGTTTAACGATACGATCCGTCATTCCCGGTTGTCCGTTGATATGGCGAAGTACGTTTTTACTCAAAGCCTCTTGAAACTTTTTACCGGAAGCCGTTCCCAAACCGGAACGTTTTGTCGCTGTTTTGGAAATATGACGAACCTCGTCGGAAGTAGATTTTGAAACGAAACGAATCAACTCAGTCGGAGAAACCCTCCTCCTAAGAATTTGAAACAGCGTATTGTAAAGCGGAATCTCCACTTTTTTTTCTTCGGCCAATGCGATGATCGAAGCAAGCGAGAAGGCGCCCTCAACGTGACTTTCACTTTGACTGACTTCCTTTTGAATGAACTCCGCGGGATTGAAAAACAATTCGATCCTTTCGATCAGATTGGGCCGGTCCTCTCCCGAAATCAATTTATGCACGAACCGATGACCGTAGGCTTTGTTCCGACTATAACGGGAAGTGCAGGATACGATCAGATCCGCAAGTCCGTATTCGCTGACGGGTCGGGTCGGAATTCCCAATGTTTCCAAAAGGGAAATGATTTCGGAATATCCGAGACTGATCAATTCTCCTTCGAAGTTGCTTCCGCATTCGGGAATTCCGGAAGCGATTCCGCAAGCGATCGCGATCGGATTTTTCATAACTCCGAACACTTCCAGACCGACGAGATCCTCGTATGTTTTTGTATGGTTGCGGGAACCGTCGAATAACGTTTCAAAAATTTCCACCGATTTGGATCCGAAAGAAGACAAACAATAAAAACTATGATGTCCCCGTTTCAATTCTCCCAATATGTTAGGACCGTTGACCGCGGTATATTCGATGTCTTTGAATTCTCCCGTAACGGAAAGTTTTCGTAAATATTCAGAATATGTAATGCAGTTTGTTTTTTTCCTTGTGGAAGCGGATAAAAGCCCTTTCGTAAACGTAAAGATGAAATGGGAGGAATTCTTATCCAGGATCTTGATCAATTCGTCCAAAATCCCTTCCATCAATCTCGACGGAACAGCGATTACGAGAATCCAAGAGCCGGTTCTTAAAAAATCGAACTCGCTTTTTATATGAATGTTTTCGGGTAGAGTGATCGAGTCTTCGAGAATCGAGGCGATCCTTTCCTTTTCGATTTTTGCGGCTCTTTTCCGATCATCGTACCAAAGAAAAATTTCTTTTGCCTTGGGGGCAAGATACGTGGAAAGATAAATCCCCATCGGCCCGCCTCCTAAAACCGCGATATTTGCAGAAACGAATTCGGATGGTTTTATTTCTTCCATTTTGTTTTCTATTGAGACTCTAAGAATTTCGGAAACAATCGGAAAACGGATCTTTCGTTTTCTTTTCCGGGTTGCCTAACCGACAAATCGCAAGAGAGTGGGTTTGTGACTTTATCGAATTTCAAAAAGAAGGACAACGGATTTTTTCTTTTTCCATTACTCTTAAGTTATTTTTTTATCAGTTCAACCAATTGTGCCACGTATTTTCAAAACAGAAAAAACGATCTTAAAGACATCTTCACCGCGGGAGTGGAAGCTCCGGGTTACGGCGCGGGACTCCGAATCGGTCCTTTAGCGGCAGGTTTCGTCTTTCAAGGCGGAGAATCTTCTCCGGGTAAAAGGGATTTAGGAAAAGGTTACGGACTTAGAGGAGGTCACTTCGGTTCGTATCGATCGCAACAACTCATCTTTGGAATTTTAGGAAGTGATACTTTTTTTCCTTTGGGAGTGGAAACACAAACGTCAGAAACGGAAGAGTCGTCCGAAGAAATTTCTCCGGAAGCCGCCGAAGAATTGAAAAACTTGGAAAACTCAAAAACACCCGGGGATCAGGTTCCGGAGTTCTTAAACGAAAGATACAATATCAAAAGCCAAAAACTACGTTATCTTTCCTTTTACAATATTCCCGTTGCGGAAAGAAGAAAAAAAAAGAAGGAAGAGTTTTACAGAAGGTTTATCGAAGGGCAAAATTTCGATCGAAACGACCCGGCGATTCAAAACGCGTTACAAGCGCTTAACAAAAAGAAAGACGGTTATCCGAAAAGTTTTCTTTATCAGATAGAAATTTATTTGGGTGTTTATGTCGGACTTAGAATCGGATTCAACCCCGTGGAGCTTCTCGACTTTTTAGTCGGACTCGCGGGATTGGATCTATTGGAAGACGATACTGCGGATTAAACCTTTGTTTAAAGTTTACTTGAATTCAGTAAATGCACGTTAAGCGGCACCGCGACGAAGAAAAACGACTGCGTACTTTGAAAAATCAACTTTGGCCGTTTTAAACCTTTTGATATGCGTCTAAAAAATCGTCTCTAGTAATCCCGGATTGAGAACAATAGTACGTAACGTAGATCCTTTAATCTTGGAATGATTCGGAATCGTTAGAGGAGTTTTACTTCCGTCCGAATTTTCACGACTCATCGATATGTGTTCTCTTTCCCTAATAATTTCAAAACCCGGTAATTTCAGGGTTTTGATAACTTGTGCTTTTGGACATCTACCGGAAATTTTTGAGGCAATCAGTCCACTGCAACCGCTTCGGCAATAAAGGCTTCCATTACCTGGGATTCCTCTTCGAACACGTCTTCTCCAAACGTTTCAATGTGAAATCGAATCGCTGACCTTACATCGTTTAGAGCTTCCTCATAACCGTCTCCCTGTCTGACTACCACACCTTTGAGTCCGAGCGGATACGATACATATCCGTCCGGATGTTTCTCAATGATTACTTTAATTGTTTCATCTTAAATATTGGAACCCTCGCTTTTCTCTTTGTCCGACCCTTTTCACTTGCCGACTTTCTCAAAAATACGGTTCAGTAATGTTTAAAGTTTATATTCCATTTTTTTAATCACACCTTTCTTATCGATCGTAAGTTTGATGAACTTCGTATCTTCCGCGATCGTCGCAGGTCTTTCCGTCAGAGTTTTATAAGAATTCTTTTGATAATCGGTGGAAACCAAGTACCATTCCAAGACCGCGCCGTCTTGCGTGTTCAGTTCCACGGACGGAGTTCCCAAAACGGCTTCCGCTTTGATTCGTTTGTCTCCTTCTTTTATCATTCCGACTTCGAACGTTCTGATATCGGAGTTAGGTTGAAACTCCTGTCTCGGAGGTTGTTTTTTATCTTCGGAACTGCAAAAAGAAAGCGCCGAGACACAAGTTAAGATCAAAAGGGCCGAAAAAATATTTTTCATCGTAATCTTCTCTAAGTTTGGATTTTGATCCACGACTATGATTTTTATTTTCGATCTGTCGAGAGTAAAAATCGAAATAAAGTTTAAAAAATTCTTCTTTATCCTTATCAAAGAATCATCGTGGCCGCATGAACGAGAACGAGGTTTCCATAAAAACGGTCTTAGTGACCGGCGGTAGCGGTTCCTTGGGCTTAATACTCGTTCCGGAATTACTCAAAACTTACAGAGTGGTTTGTATCGGAAGAAATCTTTCCTCCTTTCCGGACACGATTCGATTTCATTCCAATTTCGTTTTTTACCAAATCGATTTTGAAAACGATTCGGATATTTCCCTCAATGAAAAACCGGAATTCATCATTCATCTTGCGGGAAAAGTAAGCGGTGAAGCGAGCACTTTGGAAGAGTATAGAAAAGGAAACGAACTTTCGACCCGAAAGATTCTTCAATTCGCTTCCAAAAATCGGACGACGAGAATTTTATTTTCAAGTTCCTCTTCCGTTTACGGATTTTCGGATCGACCGGTGACCGAAACTTCCGCGTTAAACGGAAATACGTTTTACGCGATTTCAAAAATTGAATGCGAATCTCTGGTGCGAAAATCCAAAAACCCTTTTGTAATTCTCAGAATCGCCTCGGTTTACGGGCCCACAAATAAAAGTTTTCTGAATAAACTTCTGAAATTATTTCGATACGGAATTCTCCTTTATTCCGGAAATCCGAACTTTAAAAAATCCATGGTTCATTCCTCCGATGTTGTCGCCGCCATTTTAATCGTATTACAAAAATGGAATAAAGCATCCGGAAAAATATTCAATCTCGCGCATCCGAGAGCCTTGTCCTCTCAAGATCTCGAAATTCTCTTTTCGAATCTGAAACCCGGAAAGTTTTTTCTACGATTGAAACTCAAAGGTTGGGTTCTTTTTTTGTTCAACCTCTTTAACAAAATTTTAACAAAATTTACGAAGAAGAAAATCAATTTGGAATATATCCAAGAATCTTCGATCGTTCTCTCGGATCGAATTCAAAAAGAATTGGGTTTTCGGTTTAAAACCGATTTCGAAGAAGGGATTCGTTTCGAGTAGTTCTAGGGTGCGACCGCACACGGTCCATAATGTTACCCACAAGTTAAGCAGGTTTTTGGAATCAGAAGGATCAAAAACGCACGTTTCAAGTGGTGAGTAGTTAGGATTTTACATACAATAAAATGCAAGTGTTCCGACAAGAAGGGAGTTTTTTACTTGCAAAAAGTATGATTTTCTGATAGAGAAAAGCCTCCCGAATCTTCCCACCGCCTATTTCGCGACTCATAGGGAGCGAAATTGAGTTTCTTCCCCTCCACCCAAAACGCGGGGGAAACTCAACACAACGCTTCCTAAACTCAATCTCACTCCCTAAGGGTCGTTCGTAACTCAATCTCACTCCCTACGGGTCGTTCGTAACTCAATCTCACTCCCTACGGGTCGTTCGATAGGGCGCGTTGTGGGGCTTGCTTGTTTCACGAAAGATTGTCGTAATTCCGACAAATTTATCTTGAGATCCAAGTAACTCGTGAGTAACGTTATGCACGCGGTCGAGTGGCTAGGGGTTAGGGGTTCGGTTTTCGGACAGAATCATCAACAATCGATCCAAATCATTTTTCAGATCGGTGAGACTTTTTTTATCGACTTCTAAGTTTTCCAGAAGTTTAGTCGGCACGCGGGTCGCTTTTTCTTTCAGTTTTTTTCCTTTTCCGGAAAGAAAGATCCGCACCGAACGTTCGTCTTCTTCGGAACGTTTTCGTACAACAAGCTCCGAATCTTCCAAACGTTTCAGCAAAGGAGTCAAAGTTCCGGAATCCAAATATAATTTTTTTCCGATCTCTTTCACGTTACATCCGTCTTCTTTCCATAACACAAGAAGAACGAGATATTGAGGATACGTTAAACCCAGTTCGTCGAGAATCGGACGATAAAGCGCCGTCACCGCTCTCGAACAAGCATAAAGAGGAAAACAAATTTGATTTTCTAAAAAAAGATTTTTGGCGGGCATAAAAGGTTCGGCTCATCCACGCGAGACGGATTCCATTTTTATTTTTTTAAAAGTTCTTGGATTTCTTTTTCGATTTTTTCCGGAGTCGTAATGGGAGAATAACGTTTGATTACGTTTCCCTCTTTGTCCACTATGAACTTCGTAAAATTCCACTTGATCGAATTTCCGAAAAACCCGGAAGCCTTCTTTGTCAAAAACCGAAATACGGGATGAGCATTATCGCCGTTCACTTCGATCTTTTTGAAAATCGGAAATTCAACTCCGTAATTTTTTTGGCAGAAATTTTTGATCGCCTCGTCCGAGCCGGGTTCCTGATGTTTGAATTGATCGCAAGGAAAGCCGAGCACCTCCAACCCTTCCGCTTTGTACTTACTATACAAGTTTTGTAAACCCGCATATTGAGGAGTAAAAGAACATTCGCTGGCGGTATTTACGATTAATAAAACTTTTCCCCTATAATCCCCCAACTTTTGTTCCTTGCCGTTATTCAGAGTAGCCGTTAAATCATAGAATGTCCGGTCCATTTCAATCTCCATTTAGATTGTGCACAATTTAATTTTATAAAATATAATTTCCTATTTTTAGTCAAGAGAATATTTATAATTTGTCCCAAAACTCAAGTTTAGCGGACTCACTTATCCGCCTTTTAAGGAGTTGATTTTTTAAAAGAAAGGTTAGAATCGATCCCATGATCCCTAAGTATAAGATTCTTATCCCGTTACCTTCCGTCGATTTTGATCCATCGGAAAGTTCGATTCCTTGGAAAATTTTAAAGGAAAACGGCTATGAAGTTTTCTTTGCGACTCCGAACGGTAAACCCGGATCGGCCGATTTTAGAATGCTCACCGGCAAAGGCCTTGGGATTTGGAAACCGATTTTGATCGCTCATAAAAAAGCGAGAGCCGCTTATGATGAAATGATTTCCGATCCTCACTATCAAAATCCTTTGTCTTATAAGGATTTAAAATCCGAAAACTTTGAAGGTGTGATTCTTCCCGGCGGACACGCTCCCGGAATGAAAGAATACTTGGAATCGAAGGAACTGCAAGAATTCGTAGGTTCGTTCTTTGCAACCGGTAAACCTTTGGGAGCGATTTGTCACGGAGTCGTTTTAGCGGCTCGAAGTAAACTTCCCGGCTCGGATCGATCCGTTCTTTACGGAAAAAAAACGACGGCGCTTTTAAAATCGCAGGAGATGGCGGCTTGGAATCTTACGAAATTATGGTTGGGAAATTATTATCGAACTTATCCCCAATCCGTGGAAGAGGAAGTGAAGTCGGCTTTAAAGGATCCGAATGATTTTCACTTCGGCCCGAAACCGATCTTCAGAGACAATCATAAGAGATTGAAAAGAGGTCATGCGATTACGGACGGAAATTACGTTTCTTCGCGATGGCCGGGAGACGCACATTCTTTCACGATTTCTTTTATGAAATTGTTTTCGAATCGTTAAAGAGAAGGCTTGAGTCTAAGTGTTTAACGTGAGCTCGGCCTAAGAACGTTTGGGCGAATCCCTCGCCTGTTTTTTCTTACGGAAAAAACCGGCGCGGGACCGCGCTTGAACTCAATGTTGCTGCCTGCGGGCGCAACATAATGCTCCAATCAACAAATTGATAGATCACCTAAAAGCGAAATTTTTTCGTGATTCCAATTTGTCGATTCCGCTTCAATCGCTTTCGCATCGGCTACATTCAACTTACGTTATATTAGGATAAAAAATGCAAGATCATAGTTTACTCATCACTCTCATTGTATTTCTTACCGCTGCGGTAATTTCGGTGCCGCTTTTTAAAAAAATCGGATTGGGTTCCGTCGTTGGTTATCTCATCGGCGGAACGATCATCGGTCCTTGGGGAATCGGATTGATCGCCGACGTGGACAGCATCCTTCATCTTTCCGAGTTCGGAGTTGTTTTACTTTTATTTTTGATCGGACTCGAATTAAAACCTCAAAGACTTTGGGTTTTAAGAAGACCCGTTTTCGGTTTAGGCGGACTTCAAGTTACCTTTACCTCGCTCGTTTTTTTTACGATCCTTTCCTTTTTAGGTTTGGAAAAGTCCCAAGCGATCGTAATCAGTATTAGCATTTCATTATCTTCTACCGCCTTTGCACTTCAAACGTTGGGAGAAAAAAACGAACTCAATACCGCACACGGAAGAAGCGCTTTTGCGATCCTTTTGTTTCAAGACTTAGCCGTAATTCCGATCATGGCGATACTTCCGTTTTTAGCGGAATCGGTCAATCCCGAGTCGCAAGGAAGTATTAAACAAATCTTAACCGCTATCGGAACGATTTTTGCTGTCATTTTAGCGGGAAGATTTCTGGCGAGACCTTTGTTCAAACTCGTCGCGTCCAGTGGAAATCACGAAATTTTCACGGCCTTATCGCTACTGATCGTGATCGGACTTTCCTTACTTATGGATCAAGTAGGACTATCGATGGCGCTGGGATCTTTTTTAGGCGGAGTGATTCTTGCCGACTCGGAATACAGACACGAGTTGGAATCGAATCTAGAACCGTTCAAAGGTCTTTTACTCGGATTATTTTTTCTAGCGGTGGGTATGTCGATCAATCTCGGAGAAGTATTAAAAGATCCGATTCTTGTTATTTTATTCGCATTCCTCTTAATGTTCGTTAAAGCGACAATCCTTTATTTTTTAGGAAGAATTTCCAAACATTCCGGCGAAGTTTCCTTAAATCTCTCCGCTACAATTTCCCAAGGCGGAGAATTTGCGTTCGTAATATTAGGAGTGAGCGTATCCCTATCCATTCTTCCGAAAGAAAAAGCGGATTTAGTCATCGCAGTCGTCACTCTTTCGATGGGCCTAACACCGATCTTCGGAATCCTTAAAGATAAAACGTCCGAATTGATTTTCAAAAAAAATCAAAGTTCGGAGGAAGATACGATCGAAGAACAAAATCGAATTATCGTGGCGGGTTTCGGAAGATTCGGGCAAATCATCGCGAGGATGCTTTTCGTTCATAGGATCGGTTTTACCGCGTTGGAACACAATCCGGATCAAGTGAACCTGGCAAGAAAATTCGGGTACAAAATCTATTACGGAGACGCGAGTAAACTGAGTCTTTTACGTTCCGCGGGAGCAGAACATGCGGATTTATTTATATTATCAATTCAGGATATAGATGTTTCCGTAAAAGTCGCGGAACTGGTTAAAAAACATTTTCCGAATTTGACGATCATTGCAAGAGCGCGAAATCGAGAGCACGTTTTTAAACTTATGGAACTCGGGATTCAAATCATTCGCAGGGACACTTTCGCATCCGCGCTCGAATTGGCGGGGGAAACCCTGAGCAAATTGGGTTTTATGGATTCCGAAGTGGAAAAAAAAGTCAAAAAATTCAGAGCCCACGACGAATTGACTTTGAAAGGACAGTTTCAAATTCGAGACGACGAAAAAGAATTTATCCAATTCTCAAAAAACTCGATGCGTCAATTGGAATTGGCTTTCGAAGCCGATCGGTTAGAGAAAGAAGGAAAAGCAGCCGGTTAAAAGCCGTTTCACTAACGCGATGGAAGAACATCCGATCGTATAAGAATTACTCAATAAATTATTTTTAAATCGAATCTAAACGATACGATTTTACAAAAAATATATCGGCATAATCGATTTTTCTCTGTCTTTTAGATCCGGTTCAACGGATATGTTCATTATAGGAAGCTTTTCCATCTTAAACTTCACAAAAGTTCAAGATGGAAAAATCCAATTCTCTTCACTATTCTCTCCGGAGCGGCTCTTAACAGGGCCGCTCCGATTTTTTGAAACGATTGTAAATTCAAAAACTCTAAAGTGATTTCAGGATTTCTGCCCGTTTCTTTTTATATTCCTCTTCGGAAATTAATTTTTTATCGAGCAGACTTTTCAGTTCCATCAATCTCTTTTCCGCATCTTTTGAATTCGTTTCTTTCGGCTGATTCTTTATTTTGATATTTCCGGAATCGGAAAGATCGGTTTTATAAACGATGTGAAATTTCTTGGATTCTCCTTTCTCGTCTTTAAAATAGGACAATATTCCCATTGCGGAATCGGGAATGAAAACTTCCAAGGGTTGTTTTTGTTTTGATTCTGAAAGAGAATAGTTCGACCAGTCCTGAAACGTATAAGGCGTTTGAAAATCTATGAATTGATTCAATTCCAAAAATATAAAGTGAATGGAATCGGCCGTCGGGTAGATTAAGAATACGGTCCTTCGAATTCTTCTTCCCGGATTGATCATATCTTCTTTTTTTAATATCCAAAGTTGATAGGGTTGGGAAGGAGAATTTTGAAATTTTTCAGAAGCACGCTGCGCGATCTCTTGGCTCAATTCTTTTGGAAAAATTCTCAGAGCGGAATCATTGACCAAGGAATCGTTTTTGTTTCCCATTTGAAACAAAACGTCCGCGATTAAATTTTTAAAATTATTTTTTTCTCGGTTTTTTAGATAGGATGCGTTTTGATCCAACCAAGAAGGAAGATCGGGGCCGCTTTCAAATGAATAAAATGCGATCGAATCGGAGGAATAATTGAGCTCCTTTCGAATTCCCGCAAAGCAGGAAGACGAAAAAATAATAAAAAATAAAACTATGACCCGATTCATGACAAATTCGACGTACGCTCCATTTTCAACTACAATCATTCCCCCAAGATGAGACTTAATCTGCGGGAACTACCGCAATTTACGAGGTAATCATTAAATTTTCATAAATTATAAATTCTTAAAGTATTATCGATCTTTTTTTTCGGAATCCTTCCTTTTGAGAATATCTCCGATCTTACCGAGATCTTCCGGTTTAATTTTCGTTCCTGCGGCTTTTTTATTTTCTTCCTGAATGTCTTTATAAACTTCCGCTCTGTGAACGGAAACGTTTCTCGGAGCCTTAACGCCGATTTTTACCTGATCGCCTTTTATATCCACGATGACGATTTCTATGTCGTCGCCGATCATGATCGACTCGTTCGTTCTCCTTGCTAAGACCAGCACTTAACCCATCTCCACGGCGGCCGATTCGAGAATTTTTTCCCGAATCGAATGAGATTCGTTCCTTGAAATAAATTGTTTCCCGAAAAGTGTTTCCTTATTAATCAGAATCGGACCCTGCATATTCGCGGTCATGAGGGAAGGATCGTCGCCCGGAATCGTTACGATCACCAACGTTAGACTCTCTTTCATCTCGACGATTCCGATTCCCTGTAGTTCCTGTTCGGGAATCAGAGGTTTATATTCTTTTTTAAAAAGGGAAGGCGGGATTACCACAAAGGCAAGATCCACTTCTTCGATCGATTGAAGCCATTTAAAAACGGATTCCTCTTCTTCCTCGATCAACGCAAATTTTTTATAGTCTTCAAATCCTAACAATCCTTCCGGAAAGGATAAGATTTGTTTTTCCGATATTTGTATTTTCCCAAACGGCTTTGTTTGAATCTCGATTCCCATTCTAAATTTTTACCTTCGAAATTTCATTTCTGAATATTCTATTTTTATGGTTTATCTCAGAAAATCCATCAATGTCTGTTTAATAATTTTCGATCCGACGTTGAGAGCGTACTGATGAACGGTTTCCAACCACTTCATATTCATAATGGTTTCGGGAAAATCGACTCCTTCGTTTTTGGAAAGGAGTTCGGTCATGTAAGATTTATCAAAATCCACTCTTTGAGCGTGTTCATCCATCCGATTCATTCTCGCACCTACGATAGCACGATGACGCAAAATATTTTCCATCGCAAGATCCAAATCCTGAAGATCGCGTCCTGAAATTCTTTCCTGATCTTTTTGGATGAGATCGTTTCTAAATTGGATCATCACGTCGAAAACCGAAAGACCGGTTACGGTTGCCGACTTGGAATAATTATTGGGGGGTTCGGAAGTCGCGGAATCCACAAGGCCGATGTCTTTTAAGATCGTTCCTCCTTCCGTGTCCTCCATCCAGATTTGATGCGGAGCCGTGGAACTCAAACTGATGTTGTCTTGAGCGAGTTTATTGGCCTTCACTTCCAGAGGCGAGTTGTTGATCTTATCGATGATATCGTCGATCGTATCTCCGGCCGAAACGTGAATTTCCACTCCGTCGATTTTAAACTTCTGATCCGAAGAAGTTACGTATCCGGAGTTATCCACCTTACTCGTGATGCTCATGTTGGTTCCCCAGAAAACTTTGTTTCCCGGAATCGTTACAGGGATGTATTCTCCCTTTTCGATTTCTCTGAGTTGTTCTCCGATATCACCTCGATATTCGACGCCTATATATTGATTTTTTAATTCGATTCCTTGAAGACCTTTGATCTTGGATTCGATCGGTTCGAAAGGAGGTCTTTCGATCACGTATCCTCCGAATAGCGGACGACCCGTTGCGTCTCTCGTGTTAGCGATGTCGACTAACGCTCTTAGGATTTCATCGATCTCTTTTCCGATCGCAACCTCGAGTTCAAACCCTTTATCACCTTGATAGATACCGTTGGAAGCTTGAACGGCGAGAACTCTTGCTCTTTGAAACAAAGAACCGATACGATCCAGTTCTCCGTCGATTTGTTGAAGACGCGAGTTTCCGTCGTCTATGTTTCTCTGAAACGTATCCAGTTCGTTGAGTCTAGAACGAAAAAACATCTGATTGGTTGCACGGCCGGGCTCGTCGGAAGGAAGACGAATTCTCTGTCCCGTGGAAAGTTGGTTCTGAGTCTCGTCCATGTTGAGCTGATGTCTGTTTAAATTATGGACCAGACTGTTGTTCTGCATCATGTTCGTAATGCGCATCATATAATTCTCTCCTTACTCGCCGGTATTAACGGGAGATTAAACGCCCAATCGATTGATGATCGTATCTAAGATTTCATTCATCGTGTTGATCATCTTCGCGGACGCGTTGTAAGAATGTTGGAACTGAACCATGTTGGCCATTTCTTCGTCCAGGTTGACGCCCATAACCGACTGTCTCATGTTTTCAAGTTCGGTCATGAGATCGTTTTGAATTCCGAATTCTTGTTTTGCTTCTCTCGCTTCCGTTCCCAATTTTGAAATGAGAGTATTGTAGAAATCATCGGTCGTTTTAGAATAATCGACCATAACCGGACTATTCCTCAAAGCGGACGCGACCATCAAAGCGTTTCTTCCGTCCTTATGACCGCCGGGCGAATTATAATCCCCGGTTCCGCCCACGTCCTTACCCCGAGCCGCCGCGATGTTTGCAACGTTATTCGCGATTGATTCCGCCACCCTAAAATGAGAAGACGGATGGAAGTGAGGGGTTAGGGTGATATCTTCGGAACGCGATTGCAGCTTGTTGATTTCGCCGAGACGTTTATAATCGTAAGCGCCCGAAGGACCGGACGCCATTAAGATCCCGGTCATTCCCACAAGAAGATCTCCCGAATCCTCGATATGTCTGAGTATAAAATTCTTATTGGGATGATCGTCTGCAACCGTCGCTTTCAAAGCCAACTGGTTGTCGTGGTTCATATAAGCTACAACGCCGGAACGGGACGCGTTGATTTTCTTAATGATTCCGCTTAACGTATCATTGGTAGTATAAGGAATCAACACGGGAGATTCTTTAACATCCGATTGATTGAAACTGATCGTTCCGTTGATTCCGATCGGTCTGTCGGGATCGATCGTATTTCTACCGGTGACTCTAAAAATCGCCGTCACGTCGTTCTGCCCGTCTCCGTTGGAATCGTATTCCCCGAAGGTGTTGATGGATAAAGAACGAATATTAAAGAAAGCTTGATTTGTATTTCCGTTGATCCCGAATCCGTCTTTGTGGATTTCGTTCACAGCATCCATTACGTTAATGGAAAGTGAATCCACTTGATCGATCTTCTCGCGGATGATCTTATCTCGAACTTCGATCAGACCCTGCAATCTTCCTTTTCTCAAAAGAACCGGATCACCGGTCGCGGACCAATACAAATCCAAAAGCCCGTCTTTGGAAGGATTGCCGAGTATATCGATCTTGTTGGCTTTGTTTCCCTGAACGAGAATTTGCTGACCGATAAAAACCATCAACTCGTCCTCGTCGGAACGGCCGATCGTAACGTCGACTAAAGAAGAAAGTTCCTGTAAAAGTGCGTCTCGTTTATCATAGAGGTCGTTCGGTCTATCGCCGAGCGCTTCCGACTTTCCGATTCTTTCGTTTAAAGTGCGGATGTTTTCGGCGATCGTATTCATGTGATACGATTTGGTTTCGATTTCGCGATTTGCCTGATCTCGCAATTGTGCGAGTTTACGATACACGTCTTCGGTTCTACTTCCAAGACCGTTTGCTTTTTCAAGAACGACGGAACGATGCGCGTTGTCTTCCGGATAATTCGCTAAGTCTTCCCAAGAAGACCAAAACTTATCCATCAAAGTTCTGAGTGTGGTTCCGTTAGGTTCGTTAAAAACCGTTTCGAGTTGATAAAGATATTCGTTACGAGCCGCCCAGTAATCCTTGTTACCGGAGGTTTCGACGATTCTATCGTCGATAAAATTATCCCGGATTCTTTCGATCGAAGCGAGTTCCACTCCTTGTCCGATTTGTCCCGGAAGATTAGAACGATTTAAAGAAGGATCATATAAAGGATCCATTGCGGTCATCGTAACCCTTTGTCTCGCATAATGTTTGTTATCCGCGTTGGAAATATTATGACCCGTGGTCTGAAGCGCTTGTTGGTGTGCGGTTAAACCCCGCTTTCCGATCTCAAGACCTGAAAATGTAGATCCCATGGCTTCCTCCTGTTACAAAAATAAACGATCAATTTACGCCGAAGCATTGAGCATAAGGGATTGTCTCTTAGCTTGTTTGCGTTCCGGCTCTTTTCCGGAGCCGTACGTGCTTACGCCGGATTCCATAGCTTTTTCTTTCATTGCGTCGATTGTTCGGGAAAGAATTTCCTGACGAGTCAGGATCAGTTTTTCATTGGATTTAATTTTTTCTTTTAAACGATGTAGAACGGATTTTAACGAAGACCCGTATTCTTTTAGTCGAAAATTGGAATCCCGATCCAGTCGGTTTAAAAAATCGGATAAGGTCGGCGCACCGGTTTCGGGGAGAGCGAAATTTTTAGAGCGATAAACTTCTTCGATCGACTTCATACGAACTCTTTCGATCTCGGCGGCCATCACGAGTAACTCGTATGTTCTTTTAGTAATCGCTTCGAGAGATTTACCGTCGGCTTGAACGACTGCGGTTGACTTCTGCGTTTCTAATTCCAAAACGTTTGAATAAAGATCAATCTCGTCCTGGAAAAGTTTTGTAAGTTGCTCCAACCATTCCTCTTGTTTCATTTGTTTTATCCGATCCCTGCTATCAAGGATCGGTAAAATCGGAAATTTGCTTAGGTAATTTTCAAAGAAAATGAGAAATGAATTTAAGACGTAAGATTGATTTAAAGTTTTGGAGAACACAACTTGGGAAAAAAGTTCGGTTTTATTTTTCAGAAGTAAAATCCGGATTTCAGTGAATTCAAAAGAAAAGACTGATAAGACATAAGAATCTGATGCGAGCGCCGGTGAATTTCTTATGCGGCGATCCATAAAAAGTCGTAGCTGAATTACCACGGGGATTCGTAGATAATTCGAATTCATCCGTAAAATGTGGGAACTACCGCATATCCGATTAAAAAAGTAAGTTTACAATTTATTTCCAAATCGTTTTTAAATTGTACTTCCACAGCATTTATAAAATCATAGTAGGATACGATGCAAAGATATCTTAGAATTTTTTACGTAATTTTTCTAATTCAGTTTTTAAATGCCGAGACGATATTTCCCAAAGACAAACCGGGGACGGAGACTAAAACCAAAGAAATAAAACTTGCAAATACGGCTCATTTCGATTCCAAAAAGGAAACAAAAGAAAAACCTAAGAAAAATTTAAAAAAAGAAGTAAAAGAAAAAAATAATAAACGCATAGAAAAAGGAAATTCGGAATTCGAGATCATCAAAAAGAAAGAAGCCCTTTTTTTCTTTTCCATTCAGACCAGAAAGTTCGCGCAAGGCGAGTTGTTGTTTCTCAAACTAACCCCGGAAAAAACGACTCTTTCCAAATTGGATAGAATCAAAATTCTCTGGGAAAAAAAAGAAATTCCTCACACGACGATCGATTCCGTCTTATACGCGTGGATTCCAATCTCTCCCGAGTTTTCCAAAAAAAACGGTATATTAGAAATTCAAGATAAAAATCTTTTTAGAAAAAACGATTATAAAGAATACGAAATTCCGATTCACAAAACGAGCTTTTCGGAAACAAAAGTTTCTTCTCTGACTATGGATAAAAAATACACATCGCAGGAACTTCCTCAGGAAACGTTAGACTTCATTGCTGAATGTTCCAAAGCAAAGGCCGAAGCATTCCAATCAAGGACCGATATGCAGATCGTATCCGATTTTATTTATCCCGTTCAGGAAGTCCACTTCACAAGTCCGTTTTATAAAAGACGTATCTATAACAAAACCAAAGGAAAAGCACACGGAGGAGTCGATTTTAAAGGAGGAGTCGGAACGCCGATTTATGCGATCAACGACGGAACCGTAATCTTATCCAGACCGATGTACTACGAAGGAAACTTCACGATAATTGATCACGGTTTGGAAGTTTATTCTTTATATATGCATCAATCCGAATTGAGCGTAAAGGCGGGCGACAAAGTAAAAAAAGGGGACCCGATCGGTAAAGTGGGCTCAACAGGAATGTCCACGGGCCCGCATCTTCATTTAGGTCTGCGCGTCCAAGGAACGATGGTCGATCCGCTTTCGGCAATCGGCCAGAAATTTTTTAGGTAAAGTTTTTTGAATATTCTATTTCTATTATTTAATGTGAGTTCGGTATAACAAATTTGGCGAATAAGTAAATTATTTTAGGAAACATTCAAAATCTTGCTCTACAAAATTTCCGTAAGAATTTTAAGTTTTTGGGATTGTTATATTTGAATTTTATAAAGTTCTTTAAAAGACATTTTAGATCGAATTAAAATTGAATCGTAATCGAAGCATGAACCTTCTGGTTGACTGTGATTTTTTCTTTCTTACGCACATCCGCCTTTAAAGGTAGAACGTACTTCGTAGAGTTTTTTTCGGGAAAAATTGACGTATTCCAACTTGTAACGCCTATTTTCGCCGTAACCGGAATCATACCCCAAGAACGCGACGTTTTATTCAATATAGATTTCGCCTCTTTAGAAGCAGTGGATGTTAAAGTTAAAAAATGCCACCCTCCTTTACCGGGATAAATCCAAACAGTCCCTTGAAATTTAATCGTAACTGAATTCAAATTTATTGATATACCCCGGAGCCGATTAGGACTAGGGAAAACCGCCTTTGTCCCGCAAAGTCCGTACATTTTTTTATTTCTATAAAAAAATCAATGATCGTGATTCCTATGACATCGATTACTTGAACATTTGATTCCATCTTTTTAAAGCGCGATCTTGTCGGCACCGCGCCAACGGAAGCGCTTGAGTAGTTTTGATTTCCAATATTTCATGAGTTTGTTTGTTGACACGAAGTCGTAAACATGAACACCCATAACCATAGTCGCCTGTGTTCGTTTTTATCCATTGGCCTGATCTAAAGACGGGCCATTGCCAATCTTTAGACACTCGATAACCGCCTTGGACCGCGATTATCCATTCGGCATCTCGGTCGTATAACCAAATGTTCGCGGGATAGGATTACTGAGCCATCCACATCGTGTTTCGAAATTGGTTGTCTCACTTTCTCCGAATGAATTCTTAGACGCAATAACCGTCATAACGAAGAATAAGCTAACAAGAATCTTATGTCGAACTTTCATCCTTACTCTCTCTTAAAACTTTGCAGAATTTTTTCCACCGGCTCTTCGTGACCCTTTCCTTTAATCAAACTTTCCGAAATATGAAACAAAAAAGAATCCGGAAGTTTGTCACCCGAAGCGATAAAAAATCCGGTCTTCGCATATCTCGGTCTGAGATTATCATAGTAAGTCCAAAAAACTCCATCCATTCTCTTTTCAAAATTTTCCTCGCCGAGTTCATGAACTTCGATCATCTCGCCTTGATTGACGGCCAGATCCAAAAATTTTCCGAACTCGGGTTTGATCTTATCGATCTCTAAAAACGGTTCCGGAAAATAAAAAATTCGAAGAGAAGGGTAACGATTCGGATCCGTCTCGCTTGAAGAAATAATTCCCGCAATCTGCCCCGTTCCGGTTTGATCTTTCAAAGTCAGGTTTTTGGGATTGTGAAAGTAAAAATCTTCCGGCAAAGTGAATTGAACTTGGATATCGGAATTTTTCAGAATCCTAGATTGGGAATCGTAACTCCAATTTGTAAGTTCTTTTTGTTCCCAAGTCGGTTTAAAAAGCAGATAGGAAGTTAATATCTCCGCTTGTTGAAGCGATTTAAAACTCAAAAGTCCTGCGGTCAAAACCATTAAACCGAACAAAGAAATTCTATAAAAGATCGTACTTTCCAAAAAGCGAAGAATAAAACCTACCACGCAATAAACCGCGATAAAAATAATACCGGATCGATTGGAATAGAAATCCGTAAAAAAAAGCAGCGAGATACAAGAAACGAACATGATCGTTTCCGCGATCGGATTTAAAAAAATTCGAACCGTATCGTAAGTCGTCGTAGAGTCCGGACCTATTTTGTATTTTCTGACCGACTCTTGCTGAAGTAGTTTTCCAAATGCAAATGAGATTAAAAAGAAAAAGGCGCTCGCAACGATAAAGGCTCCGGAAACCAAAAGCAGAACGAAAAAAAAAGGGAGATGGCTTTCGTGCAAAATTAGAAATGAAATTCCGATAACGGAATAAATCAGATAGAGTTTTCGCAAAAAGGAAAGTTCTTGCAGTTTCACGAGGAAAAATTGGAGTTTCTTCCAGCCGAAAAATTTTGGGAGCCGTTTCATGAGTCAAATTACCGATTTCTTTTCAGATCTGAAAACGAGTTTTGACAACCTATCTCAGTCCATCCAATCATTTCTGGATACGATCGGAGTAATTACCTCTTTTTTAAAGATTCTTTTTTCCATCGTTCCCTTGGATCTTTTTTTAGTTTTAATCTTTACTTTGGTTTTGGTCTTTCTGTTCAATACGATCTCACCGACCACAAGTCGTTTCAATTACACCTTTGGCGTGTTAATCGTTTCTACCTTTCGAGTTTTCTTTCATAAAACTTTATCTCAAACTTGGAATCTCGGACCGGTTCTTTTAACCGCAATCTATCTTTTAATTCCCGCTTATTCCGTTTTTCTGTTTCGTTTCGGATTTTCTTTTTTGAAAAATATCCGTAGACGAAAAAACGAACTCAATCCGAAAGATTTTGAAATCGGCCTGATGAACATTCAAAAATCGTTTCATAGTTTGATGGCAAAAGGTTATGGGGAAATTCATTCGGCCGACAAAAAAGCCGTTTTGGATCGCGATCTTTTGAAAGAACAAGTCGCAGATTTGGAAAGAACGATTCAAGGTTTGAAAAATCTTCTCAATTCCGACAAAGGGTAACGAAAATATTAATTTATTATAATTAACCGTTACTTATTCGATCCCGATCGTCAAATCTTGAGGTCGACTCCTAATTGCAAATCTCCCATTTCGGTTTAAAAAGCAGCTTTGATACATCATAAATTTTTAATATTCAAATTTTTGGAAAATTAGAATCCGTCCAAAACCCGTCGATTTTTCGTTTTCAAACTCGCGTTATCTTTCTAAAAAGACTTGAAAATCTCTCCGAGATAAATTCAGGAAAATTGCTTTTTCTTACGATCATAAAAACGATCCAATCCGCAAAAAGCCGAGCCGATAAACTCGGTTCTCAAAAATTCATTCCACGGGTTTAAACAAATCTTTTACCGCGTCTTTTGCCTTGGACTGATTGAAATCCTCCCGGTCGATCAGTATCAAATCCGGATTTTCTTTTTCAAGACGATTGAGAATTTTCGAAATTTCGGTTTGAGATTTTGAATTCGTTGCCAAGTAACGAAACTTCGTTTTACATTCGGGACAGGTTTTATCCTTCGTATAATTTAGGCCGAGACGTTTACAATTCCCGCAAGTTCCGTACAAATCGTCGATCAACATCAACTGAGAGGAAACTTCGGAAACGCTTAACTTTTTCCAAACACGAATATATTTTTTATCGTCAGTCTGCATTTCTCATTTTGATAATTCGAATTTTTTTCGAGTCAAGACAAAACCGAACGCTTCCTTATCGATGCTCGACTTTTTCCTTTCGAAAATTAGTTCTTAATTCTTTTACCTTGACTTTTGAGTTTTTAGATCCAGACTTTTTGAAAACGTTAAAACGACTTAGGGCAACGAAATTAAAATGAAGACATTAACGATAAGAATTTACGGTACGTTCCAAAACATAATCCTTTTGTTTGCATTTATCATAACCGGGAATTGCCTTTACACAAATGTGAAAACTCCCGGCTGGTTTTATTCTCAAAGTTATTCGGACATTCGAGGAATGGATCCGGTCGGAAAACTTTCCGGCCAGGCCTGCGGCGAAGGCTGGTTCTGGCTTGTTTATACGGGTGATGAAAGTTACGAAGCCGCGGTTCAAAATGCGATTCAAGACAAAGCCGATCTTCTTTTCGACGTACAAACAGACTACTACGTTAAATCTATATTCTTCAACCTCTACTTTTATAAATGCACGAGGGTAACCGGGATCGGCGTAAAACTTCCGCAACGATTGATGAAAAAAGAGTAAAAAAGAAGAACATGAAATTCCGGGTTAAAACCTCCGTCTTAACTTTGTTAGGTGCGATTTTACTTTTAAACTGTACGTTACCGATCGGAAACCGAAGAACGCTCGTTAGACGAAACCCGATGCCTTATCCTACAAGCCCGATCTTATCACCTGAAAATCAGGTTTCCGTAGCCGGCACATATTTTAGAGATCCTTCGATTCATTACGGAAACGCATCCACTCGATTGCGTTTGTTCGGATTCGACGGATTTATCCATTCCACTTCCTCTCTTCCGCACAAAGATATGTTCCACGGCTCGTTGGATGATTGGGATTGGTCCAAACATAGGATCGTTCGTTTTGAAGGACAAAGTCAAGGTTGCCAAAGGGGAGTAACGTTGATTCTTCCTTTGCGGCAAGGAGAACGCGAGACCTTGGTTCCGGTCTCCTTCGTTTTCGGAAAAACGAGTTTTTATGAGGAACTTAAAGTGGAAATGGAAAAGAATAAGATCAAAGCTTTGTTTGATTCCCGATTGGATATCGAACAAACGGCCTATTTATTTTGGTTGATTCAGAAAAGGTGTATTCGATTCAAAAGTTATGCTATTCAAGAATTCTAATTCGATTTGATTGAGTATATGTCAGGAAAACAAAAAACGATTCTTATACTTTCGTCCTTATCGGGATTTCTCGGAGTCGCCTTAGGCGCGTTCGGCGCACACGCTCTAAAATCCATTGTCAGTCCGGAAATGCTAGCAATCTACGAAACCGGGAACCGGTATCATCTGATCCATAGTATTCCCCCTTTGATTTTAACTTTAACGGGATATATAAATAACGGTAGGCTTGTTTGGATTTCTTCGATTTTATTTCTTGCAGGAATTCTAATATTCTCTGGTTCTTTGTATGTTTTGGCGATCACGGGAATCAAAATATTAGGAGCGATTACTCCATTCGGAGGAGTGGCATTTTTGACGGCTTGGGTTCTACTCGGTTTTTCCGCGGTTCGCTCAAAGGCCGACTAACGTTGAGTTCCGTAATAGAATTTTCCTTTTTTTTCGATCAGTTTTCTCGTAATTAAACCTTCCGCAATGATCAAAAGACCTTGAACGGCGGATTCTTTTTTGGAAATTTCCGCGTCCTTTTGTTCGGCCATCAGTTGATGAACGTACTCCCTTCTTTTTCCTTCAAGGACTCCCAGCATGGAACCACAAACCTTGCCGTCACCGATGAGAAAGGCCAACGCGAGAGTTTGGGGCGGAGTTTCATTACAGAGATAATAAAGAGCTAAGTTATCAAAGTAAGAAAGTTCTTCAAAAGATTTTACCGTAAGTTCTTCTTTTTCATCCATGATTGATCGATTCCAATTCGATAAGTTTTTTTTCGAGGTATTGCACAAGATGGGAAGAATCCGGCTCGGAACCGGTAGCCGAACGAATTAAATCTTCGGCGGAATAAAATTTTCCCTTAGAGTGAACATTTTTTTTGAGCCAGTTTAGGAGAGAAGAAAAGTCCTTTTTTTCCTTCACTTCCGTTTGAAAGTTCGGATTCTCTTTTAAGAACGTTTGAAAGAGTTGAGCCGAATAAATGTTGCCCAACGTGTAAGTCGGAAAGTATCCGAAAGCCCCGCCGCTCCAATGGACATCCTGTAAAACCCCTTGTTTATCGGAAGGCACGGTAATTCCTAACAGATCCTTCATTTTGGAATTCCAGATTTCAGGAAGATCTACGACTTTAATTTTACCGTTGATCAGATCTCTTTCAATTTCAAATCGAAGTATGACGTGAAGATTGTAAGTGATCTGATCCGCCTCCACTCGAATCAAAGAAGGAGAGGATTGATTGATATAGGAAAAAAGTTCCGAAAAACCGAGTTCCGATTTTCTTATATTCAAAATCTCTAATAAAATTGGATAATACATCTCCCAGAATTCTCTGGATCTGCCCACTTGATTTTCCCAAAGCCTACTCTGAGACTCGTGAACGCCCAAAGAAACGGAATCGTGCAGAGGCGAAGGACCGCCTTCAATTTCGGAAATTCCCGCTTCATAAAGAGAATGTCCGGTTTCATGCAAAATACTGAATATAGAAGAAAGAGGATCCTTCAGATCGTAACGTGTTGTGATTCTTTTATCCTTACTTCCCAGGGAAGTGGAAAAAGGATGTTCGCTCGCGTCCAAACGCGAAATCTTAGGAGATAAGCCCAAAATACCTGGAAGAGTTTCTCCCAATTTGTTTTGAAAAAAGATCGGGATCTCTTTTGCAAACGGGTTCGCAACGTTCTTTCCTCTTTCGACCAAAGGTTTTAGAGAATTTTTTAAATTGAAAAATAACTTTTCTAGATTTTCCGCTTTTTCACCGGGTTCGTAACTTTCAAGCAGAGCGTCGTAGGCTTCGGTCCGATATCCGTAACACTCGGCTTGTTTTTTACTTAAGTCGACGATCTTAGAAAGAATCGGAGCGAAGTCGGAAAATCGATTTTCCTTTCTTGCTTTGGCCCAGACCGCGTGTGCTTTGCTTGTAGTAACCGAAAATTCCTCGACGAGTTCTTGCGAAAGACAACGAGAGCGATCCAGGTCTTGAAATAATCTTTCAAACTCGACTTTTCTTTCCGTTTGACCGGGCAGAATTTTTTGTTCGTTTTCCTCTCTTGCATTTTGTGCAAGTTTGTAAAAATTTTCACCGGCGTATTTTGAATGAATCAATCCGGAAAGGAGTCCGATCTGCAAACCTCGTTCCGATCTTCCGTCTTCGGGCAAAGTAATCTCCGAGTCCCACTGGAGTACGCTGAGGATATTTCTGAGCGTGTGGATCTCTTGATAAGCGACTCTATACTCCGCAAAAGATTTTAGTTCGTTCCGAATCGAATCGGTAAAAAGGTTCTCATACTCTTTCATCGCATTGGATAGTAAAAAATCTTCTTTTAGATTGACAAGTACCCTAACCGCAAAAAAATGATTTTTGCACGAATCGCGGGCATGGTGTAATGGCTAGCACTGTAGCCTTCCAAGCTTCCAGTGAGGGTTCGAGTCCCTCTGCCCGCAAATCTTTTTCTACTCAATAAAATTCTTAATCACTAATTAACGACTCGAACGCGAGCTTTGGTAAAGCATTTTGAGCGACCCATAGGAAGCGAAAAAATGCTTCCGAGGAACAGGATGTTCCGAGGCCAAAGCGAGACGCCTCGGAGCAAAGTCGAGCACGATGCGAGACTGCGTAGAGGGCGAGTCCCTCTGCCCGCAAATCTTTTTCTACTCAATAAAATTCTTAATCACTAATTAAAATCAAAGTGAGACATGGATTTTGAGACGGACAGAACGTTATGCGCTCTTATTGAGGAATAAGAAATCGGTTCCGATTAGGGAACCGATTCGAGATGTTACGAAGTTTGATTCTATTTATGAATCGAACTTTCCGATCTATTCTTTCGAATCTCATTCAAGAAAACTATATTTGTAGAATCGTTTTCTAAAATGTTATCGGCGAGGGTCTCCAACAACCTTCCCATCTTTTTACTTTGGGAAAGATCCGGCTTACGGGAGATTTTGTCCGGTTTATTTTCCGGGTTATCTTCGTTCGCTCGGGAATACAAGGGAATCCTCCAAAAGGGTGTGAGAAAAAGAATGCCGACCGATTTTTGACTCTGTCAAGCTCAATCCTTTTCTTCCACTTTAATTCCCGCGAGTTTTTCCAGTTCCTTGATTCTTTTAGCCCATTTTTGAAAATTTACGAGATTTCTAATATTAACGCGAACCTTTTGGTATTCCGCAAAAGTAAGTCCGTAATCCCAACCCACAAAAATCTCTTTTTTCTTAGGTGAATTTCTAAGGGAAGAACCCCCGCCCACAATGGTACCCTTAGGTACGAATAGGTGATCCGAAATCGCACAGGCTCCTCCGATGATCACGTCGTCTTCGATAATGGTACTTCCCGCAACGCCGCTTTGTCCCGCGATGATGATATTTTTTCCAAGGACACAGTTATGCGCAACGTGAACCATATTATCAAATTTGCAACCGTCTCCGATGATCGTATCTTCCAAACCGCCTCGATCAATCGAACATAACGATCCGATTTCAACGTCGTCTCCGATTCTTACGGTGCCAACATGCGGAATTTTATGATGTTTACCGTTTGCAGTGACGAACTTATAACCGTCTCCGCCGATCGAACAATTTCCGGAACAGATAAATCTTTTACCGATGATCACTCCGTGTTGAATCGAAGAATTCGGACCGATATGGGAATCCTCACCGATCATTACATTTCTGGAAATCTTAACTCCGTCTTCAAGGTAAGTGTTGGCGCCGATCACTGAGTTCTCTCCGACTACGACGTATTCCCCGACCGTAACTCCAACTCCTAACTTTGCGGAAGGATGAATCAAAGCGGTGGAAGAAATTTTTCCGGACGGAACGTAAGGCGGATAAAGAACGTCAAGAACTTCCGCAAGACTCAGTTCCGGATTGGAAACAACGAGGCAAGGACAGGATAACTCGTTTGCAAATTCTTCGGTGGTTAATATTACGCTGGAAAGAGTTTGTTTGGCTTCGCTTAACATTTTCTTGCTGGAAAGAAAACTAACGGAGTTCTTCGCTCCCGGAGAAATGGAAACGATCTTATCTACAACGATTGCATCCGGTGTCTGAGTGTTTGTAATCTTAGATCCGCTGATTTTTTTCGTTAATTCCGATAACTTGATCTGGGGCATATTTCCCTCGTTTTATTTTTTTGTTACACGGAGAAATGAATATTCCTGATCGTCACTCAAAAAAAGAAAAGGGCTGGATAAGTAACTTATCAGTTTATAAGAATTATAAGCAGCTTTCCCAAAATGACGGTTTCTTGCAGTCTTGAACCTTCTCGTAAATGAACGACGAACAACTCGACGACTTTTGACTGAAGAATTGCGGCGTCAATGTTTTGGAACTCGTCAGAGACGCCATAGAAATATCCCGTTTGACGAAATGGTCTCTCTAAAAACCATGTAGTAAATTCGAAAGATTCTTCATTTTTAGGAATTGCACTCGCTCATGAAACCGATTAGAGAACCTCAGATCAACCTATTTAAAAAATCAAATCCTTACAAAGCAAAAGTCATTAGCAACGTCTTACTGACTCCGGAAGCCGGAACCGGAAAAAGACCCAAAAAAGAAGGAGAAGCGCTCGTTCATAGAATTATTCTTGCGATTGATCATTCCGCATATCCCTATGTAATCGGACAAAGCGGCGGAGTGATTCCTCCCGGAGAAGACCCGGAGAAAAAAGCAAAGGGCTCGGCTGACGTCGGGTATACCATTCGACTTTATTCCATCGCTTCTCCGAGTTACTCTTTCAACATGAAAGAAGATAACATCGAATTCATCATCAAAAGAGACAACGTATATGATGAAAACGGCAACCTTCAACACAAAGGAGTTTGTTCGAACTATATGTGCGATCTGAAACCGGGCGACGAAGTTGTAATGACCGGACCTTCCGGTAAGAAATTTCTTCTTCCTATCTCCGATTTCGGCGGAGACATCATGTTCCTCGCAACAGGAACGGGCATCGCTCCTTTTATAGGCATGAGTGAAGAACTTTTGGAACACAAACTCATCAACTTCACCGGAAACATCACTCTCGTTTACGGAGCTCCTTACTCCGACGAACTCGTAATGATGGATTATCTGAGGGGTTTGGAATCTAAATATAAGAATTTCAAACTCGTCACCGCAATCTCTAGGGAAGAAAAAAATCCTTTCGACGGCGGAAGAATGTACATCTCTCACAGAGTTCGGGAACAAGCGGAAGCGGTAAAAAAGATTTTAAACGGCGGCGGACGTTTTTACATTTGCGGCGGACCAAAAGGAATGGAAAAAGGTGTGATCGAAGAAGTTCAAAAGATCGCCGGCAACACCGGAACTTACGAGGAATTCAAACATCATTTAGAAGGCGCTCATCAGTTGTTCGTTGAAACATACTGACATCGTTTCACATTTTTTTAAACCTAAAGCCGAAGGAAGCTTTGTTTCTTTCGGCTTTTTTATTAGAGTCGTTTGAAACATAAGAACCCGCCGCGCCAATATTGCTTCTATCAGGAAAATCTAAAGATGAAATTTCGTTTAACCCTCTTATTTTTACAAAAAGCCACGACACTCTTTTCGATTTTTCTTTGTCTTTTTACGGAGCTACGAGCACAAGAGGGTGTTTATCAGAATTTAGTAGAAGCCCTTCAAAATCCTTTGAAGGTTTGAGTTTTGGATTTGAGTAACAACCAACTGACGACACTTCCCAAAGAAATCGGACAGTTGCAGAATTTGCAAACGTTGGATTTGATAGGCAATCTAATTGCATCAAAAGAAAAAGAGAAGCTTCGTAAGGCCCTTCCCAAGTGTAAAATTATATTCGAAGGGAAGGGGAATGAGTGACTCGATTGAAGTTTGAAAATTACGGGATGTTTCAGCGGCTTTATTTTAAATTTTCACTGAAACATTATAAAAAACGAATCGATGAAATTTCGATCCATTGTTTATACTGGTAGAAAAATTAAACTTCGCACTCTAAAATGCAACTTGTAGGGAATGTGTTCTGCGAAGTTATAGTAAACTTTATTTGAACATTTGCGAATTGCTTCCTAAAGGGCGCAATTCAGGGAGAATTTAAAATGGGTGTGATCCGCGACGTGGACAAGGGCCGAGGCGAAGTGATTCGTGTGGAAGTATCCGAATACAAAGGAATCAAATATCTCAATCTCCGAGTTTGGTACACCGACAAAGACGGAGAAAAAAAACCGACTCAAAAAGGAATCGCCATTCCACCGGAACTTTACGACGAAATCAAAGCAGCCGTGATCGAAGCCGAAAACGAAGTAAAAGAATGATTTTTTCCAACGATGTAATTCAGATGTTTCTTTCTTGAATTACATCGTTGATGATAACTCGCGCCGCTTCCTCCGTTTCGGCAACTCGGATGTGACTTTCCAATCTTGTGATCGAAAAAACCTTCTTTACGGAATCGCTCAAATCGGAAACCACCAATTCACCGCCCCTTCTTTTCAACCAGCCTGAGATTTGAATCAACGTCCCGATCGCGGACGAATCGATAAAAGAAGAGGACTTTAAATTGATAACTACAAATCTAAAACCTTCGTACATTTTTTCTTGAATGTTACTTTTCAGTTCGGGACATCGGTACAAATCGATATCGTCCGTAGACTTATATACGAAAATTCGATCATGATATACGACGTTATCCGAAATAGGATCCGTATTTCTATGCCGAATATCCGAGGCTCCCGCCATAAGATGTTTACCGGCCGTTTTAGAATTCTCTTTGACCTTCGATTCCAAGGCTTCCAAGCGGGATTTTAAAGAACTCATAACCTCCGGAGCAAGATCGATCCGCTGATCCACATCTTTGATAAGAGAATTCAAAGTCTGAGAAGCTTCTTCAAAAGACCCTTCCCGAATCAAAGAACTCGCTCGTTTTAAAGTCTTTCCGGATTTTGCTACGATCGTTTCCACAATTACGTCCGCGTCTTCTTTCACGGACACGGATTTCCAATCCGGCTTCAAATCGAATTCCGCATTTTCCAACTTCATTTTATCCGCAAGATTATAAAACGAATTCGTAATTTTGATTCCTGTTTCGTTTTCGCCGTTGTATATTAAATTTTCAGGATGTGTTTTGACTCTGATTACGATATTTCGAATGTCGTCCGCGCGCATATCGCCGCACTGAATTACGACGGAACGGATTCTGCTCGGTTGTTCCGGATCCGTTTCCGTATAAAAAGGAATGTCGCTTATCAATTCGAGAAACTCGACGTCCTTTCCGAAAACAACTTTGGTTTCGATGGATTGTGCGTATAAAGAACCGATATTTCCGAATTCTCGAAAGAAAATATCACCCGTTCCTTCGGGACTTTCGACGTAATAAAAGTTTCCGCCGCCCGCATCCGCGATATCCTTCAAAAGGATTTCGTTGAAGTCGTCTCCAAAACCCACCACGGTTGTAGATATTCCTTTTTTGTAATGATCGCCCGCGATCTGAATCAAGTCGATCGGATCCGTAATTCCTTGAGTAGGATTTCCGTCCGTTAAAAGAATCGCCCTCTTATACACGGACGTTTCCGGAAATAATTCCAAACCTCTCAGAGTGTGCAACCAACCGCCCGAAAGATTGGTCGATGTTCCCGGAGAAATCGTATGAATCCGATTGATGATCGAAGTTTTTTCCACAAGCTGAATGACGGGTTGAATTACGTGAATGTCTTCCGCATAGGCAACCACGGAAAGAAAATCTCTTCGAGTCAACCAGTTGACCAAAGAAGAAGCGGCCTGAATCACGGCTTCGAGTTTTTCTCCTTTCATGGACCAACTTCTATCGATTGACAAACCCAAAACGATCGGTCTTCGATCCGGATTGTTCGCGCCCGTCGGCGAGTTCATACGGATTAAAACGGAATTGTTTCTGTTTACCGAAACTTCGTTATGCAAAAACTTCGCCGAAAGAATCATTCCGTGAAAAAACCATTTACCGAAGGTTCGATCAAGAAGAATTTGTAGAGAATCTCTATGAGCGAATTCTTAAATGATAAGATTCCATCTCAAAAAAGTCGGATTCTTGCAACCTACGATCTTTCAAAAAAAGAAAAGAAAACCCAAGGTTTCGGATCTACATGAATCGTTCGGAAGATTTTGAGATCATTCTCCCTGATTTTTTAAAAAGAATGGAGAGTTTAGTTTCACACGGCGGAGAAGAAATTCCGAGTTTTACGAGAATCTATCACAAAGACGAATTGATCTCCGAAACTTTCAACGAAGTGGAAAAAAATTCGGACTCTTCCTTTCATAGCGAAATCCTTTGTATCCGCGACGCAAAAGAAAAATTACAAACTCGTTATCTTACGGATTGTTTACTCATCACTTCGTTGGAACCTTGTTTGATGTGCGCGGGGACCATTCTTCTTTCCAGAATTCCAAAAGTTGTCTATCTTTTACCCGCAAAACAAGGAGAAGGAATTTCGTCTCTGAGCATCGAAACGATTTATTCTCGAAATTTTTTTCCCGAGCTGGTTTGTATTCCCTCTAAAATTTCCAAGGACGCGTTCAAATCGTTTTTCAAAGTTAGAAGAAAGAAATTCAATTGACGTACAACCTTTCGACGGAATTCCTGAAAGCTACAGGAGAAGTGTCAGAGTGGTCTATTGTGCATGCTTGGAAAGCATGTGTGCCAAAAGCACCCCGGGTTCGAATCCCGGCTTCTCCGACTCCGTATTATGGCAGGAACTCACGAAGTCCTTTCCCGGAAGTATCGCCCGCAAAAATTTCGGGACGTAATCCATCAAGATCTCGCCATAGGCGCCCTTCAAAACGCTCTTAAATCCGGCAAAATCGGTCACGCTTATATCTTCTTCGGTCCTCGAGGTGTGGGTAAAACCACAATCGCGAGAATTCTCGCAAAACGTTTAAACTGCCAAAACCCGATCGAGAACGAACCGTGTAACGAATGTAATTCCTGCACCGAAATCACTCGGGGAATTTCCAGCGACGTTTTGGAAATCGACGCCGCAAGTAATCGAGGAATCGAAAACATCCGCGAGCTCAGGGACAACGTAAAGTTCTCTCCGATGGGCGGGAAATATAAGGTTTATATAATAGACGAGGTCCACATGTTGACGGACCAGTCATTCAACGCTCTTTTAAAAACTTTGGAAGAACCTCCGGCTCATATCGTTTTTGTTTTAGCCACGACGGAGTTCCATAAGATTCCGGAGACTATTCTTTCCAGATGTCAGGATTTTATTTTTAAGAAAGTTCCCTTGTCCGTTCTCCAAGATTATTCCGAAAAACTTTGTAAGATCGAAAACGTTCAATACGATCAGGAAGGTCTTTTTTGGATCGCAAAAAAAGGGGACGGCTCCGTGAGAGATATGCTTTCCTTTATGGAACAAGCGATCGTATTCACGGATTCTAAACTACTTGGCGCCGGAATTCGTAAGATGATCGGTTATCACGGAATCGAGTTCTTGACTTCGTTTATCAAAAGTCTCGTCGATCCGGACAATCATTCCAAGGCGTTGGAAATCCTCGAATCCCTCTACCAAGAAGGCCAAGATATCTACAAATTCTTATGGGATTCCATCGAGTTCACTCATACTCTCAATTTAATCCGCGATTCCCTCGCCGATCCCGAGTCCGTTAATTTTCCAAAAGAAGATCTCATAAAAATGAAATCCGATTTTGAGAGTGTGGATTCTTCAAAATTGAATTTTCTTTCCGGAAAACTTTTCGAGATCTACGAAAGAATCAAAACGATTCGTTTGAGAAATTCCTTTGAAATCAAGGTTTTCACGGAAATTCAAATCAAAAAACTCGTGGAAGAACTTACATATCCGAGTTTGGCCGGTTTGGTCGATCGAATCAATCACCTGATTCTTATGGTGCAAGGTTCTAAGAACGCGATTCCCGATACCGATCATAGTTCCGCGCCGTTGATCAAAAATACTCCGCAGAACGATCCTCCTAAAAAAAAAGAGGATCCGCTTTCTCACGTTTTAGAATCTCAATTCGAGTCTAATCAACGGGATTTAGAAACCGATCCGTTCGGTACTTCTAAACCTTCCGCCGCAACTTCCGAATCGAATCCTCAGAAGTTCGACACAAGTACCGAGATCAAGAAAAAATTTCTGGGAACGGAAGTGGATCGAAGTAAAATTCCAAGATTGGATTCGTAACGTTATGTTTGATAAGATAAAAAATTTTTCGGAACTTCTTTCCAATATGGGCGCGCTCCGAGAAAGAATGGAAGAAATAAAAAAACGCATCGCCGCAATTCGAGTGGTGGGAGACGCGGGCGCCGGAATGGTAACCGTAACCGCTACCGGTGAAGGTCATATCACCAACGTATTTATCAACAAACAGCTCTTTGACGCGGAAGATAACAAGATGCTCGAAGACCTCGTTATGGCGGCGACAAACGACGCTCTCAAAAAAGCGAAAGAAGTGGCCGCTCATGAATTTCAATCCGCGTCCGGCGGTCTGGACTTTACGGAAATTTCTAAAATGTTCGGCGGAAATTTTGGCTAATCATCTTCTCGACGAAATGGTGGAAGCGCTTTCCTCACTTCCCGGAATCGGAAGAAAGAGCGCTTTTAGAATCAGCTTCCATCTCTTAAGACTGGAACAAGGTCTTTTCAATCGGTTCGTTTATCAACTTACGGATACAAAAAGCAGAATTAAATTTTGTAAACGATGCGGTTCTTACGCGGAGACTGAAGTTTGCGATATCTGCACTTCGGAAAAAAGGGACACTCATACGTTCTGTGTGGTGGAACAACCGGAAGACATTTTTTTTATCGAGAACACGAGGGAATTTCACGGCAAATATCACGTGTTAAACGGAGTGATTTCTCCTTTGGAAGGAATCGGTCCTAGAGATCTGAGAATCAAAGAACTTTTGGAAAGAATCGAACCCGAACAGGTGCGGGAAGTTTTGATCGCTACGAACCCGACTTTAGAAGGAGACGCTACTGCGGACTACTTAGCGAATCAGTTGAAACCTATTTCGGTTAACGTTACTCGAATCGCATACGGAATTACCGTCGGAGGTTCGATCGAACTTGCCGATCAATATACTTTAGGAAGAGCGATTCGCTCTCGTCTTCAACTTTAGAATCTGTGTTCCGCAGTTACGAAAAATTCTCTGAGAATTTTTCCCTGAGTCGTATCCAAGTAAGCCTTTAACCCGTCGCCCGCCACAAAATAACCGGACCTCATCAAGATCTGCATATCCCGAAACGCGCTCCATCTTAAGTTGATGTTGACTTCGTGTCCGAAGAAGGCGCTCGTTTTGTATCCGTTCTCAAAATTGAAGTACCGATTGTTTTCAATAAAAGGAGATTTGGTTCCGTACAATCGATAATATCCCAATGTCAAAAGCAACGGACCGTAAACGACAAAGTCTCCGTTGATTCCGTACTCGTACAAACCGCTGGAATCCTTTCCCGAAAAAAGAGCGTAACCTCCCGTAAAGTCGTTTGCGATGTTTGATATGGAATAACCCGGCATCAAAGTTTTATAACCTCCCGCTCGAAGATTGGCCTTTGTTCCGTCCTTATCGAAACCGGGTCGTCCCGTACTACCCACACCCACTAAGTTGAAAGTAAGATTTTCGCTGTAACGATAGGAAAATTGAAGATCGGCCATGCCGCCGGATATACTGTGTCTGCTATATCGATTGTATAAAACGGTTCCGATTTCATCGCGATACGGATCCAAAGAACGGACGGTTCCGTGATTGTAAATCCCGTGAATCACAAATCCGAAATTAGAAAGATTGATCTCGTTCATAAGACCGTGCCAGAATAATTGACCGACCTCGCTGTCCAAGGCGATCACCGCTCCGTTCGCGTTAGTCGTTTTGTCGATAGATTTAATCGTATCGTCCAAAAAGTAAGAATAGAGTTCGTGTTTTACGTTGTTGAAAAAGCTCGTTTTGATTTCGTAAAAATAAATATTCGTTCCGATATAATTTTTATCCGCGTAAGTGTTTTTGTCCAAATCGAGTTGAGCGTTCTGTCTCGCCACAAACCAACCCGCTTCGATCGTCGTATTCCATAAACGAAAATCTTTGTTGAGCGTAACCCCGGTGCCGGGAGTAAAAATCACTCTCCCTCTCGGAGAGGAAAAAAGTTGCTGCCCGACTCTCAAACTGAAAGCGTCCTCGGGAAGTTTAAAATTCAAATATAAGAATGTTGTTTGAATATTTACGGGGGAAGCAAAACCCGCTTCTCCACCTTGACCCGGACCGATCGTAGAGTTTTGACCGAAGCCCTTTCCGCCAAAAGTAATATCTCCGACTTGAACCCCCCAAAGAGCTTCGAAATATTTCGAAGTATTGAAGTTCATATTGACGGTCATCCTCGTATCGAAATACGAAATATCTTCTTTTTGAGGAGATAAGGTACTAGGATTTCCTTTTAATCTTTCCGCAATTTCGGCGTCCGCCGCCGTTTGATGTTTTTGTTGTTCTTCTGTTTTAAAAGCGTTCTTATCATAAGGAGTGGCCGCGGTTTGACGAGACGTGTAGATATCTCTTCCGAGATTAAATCCGCGTACTCTGTAATTTCCTTGAAAGTCGAGTTTGGTTTTCTCTTCGATTTCCTGGGAAAAAAGTAAGGATGGAAATAAAATCATCGCCAGGTAATAAAAGCGATAAGCCTTTTTTGAAAGGTCGTTGG
Source organism: Leptospira weilii serovar Ranarum str. ICFT (assembly GCF_000332415.1). Lineage (GTDB taxonomy): Bacteria > Spirochaetota > Leptospiria > Leptospirales > Leptospiraceae > Leptospira > Leptospira weilii_A. Next base: position 200,486 of record NZ_AOHC02000037.1, on the reverse strand, counting down.
ACACGGATCATTTTACCCAGTTGTTCTGATTAAAATATCGGCTTCTCAATTCTTCCAAAACACCGGTTCGTTTCAATTCCTTGATAAAGAAATTTAAATTATCCGCAAAAATCAAATCGTTCTGCGGAAGAGCGGCGCTGATGTTTTCCTCTTGGACCGTTCCCAAAAGAGGAAGATAATTTGCTCTCAAAGAAGGATTTTTTTGAAGCAATGTAAGAATATAAAAACTATCCGCGACAAAACAAGTTACGTTGTTGCCGAGTAGATTATCGACCGCGATCGAATCCGAAAGATAACTGTAAATCGGAAGCTTGGAGAATTTCTTTTGAAGATAAATGTGATTCGTCGTATTGGATCTTACCGAAAAACTTACAAGACCGCTCAGAACGGTAAGGTCCGAAAGACTCATAAATCTTCTGGAAGTAACGATGTTCCCTTCCGGTTCGGGAGGAAGAATTTTTTTACTGACGAGAGCGGCGGGGGTTGTAACGAGATAAGGATCGGAGAAAGTGACTTGTTTACCCCGATTTAAATCGGTCGACATTCCGGCTAACGCAAGATCGATATTACCCGCGCGGATGTCCTCCGAAAACTGTCTGAAGGTTTTGAGAGGAACCAATTTCAAAGATACGCCGAGATAATCGGCATAGAGTTTAGCCAACTCCGCGTCTAAACCCGGATATCCGTCCTTTGGATTTTCGATATAAAACGGTTCGTATTGTTTATTAACGCCGACTACAATTTCCTTTTTGGAAAGAATTTTTTCCAATCTGGAACCGACGTATTCAGACTGAGAAAATAAACCGACTGGAAAAACAAAAAACAAACATAGGATTTTTTTCTCGAACATGAAACAAATGATAGATCGATCCTTGTTTTTTTCCAGAGCATTTTAAACGGAAAAAGGAATTTCTAAGGACTTATGATCTGAAATTCGGTTCTTCTGTTTTTATAATCCGTTTCGGGATTTTTTTGAGGAACGATCGGTTCCGAACTTCCTTTTCCGTCGGTTATGATTCTTCCGGAATCGATTCCCTTTTTGATCAAAAAATTTTTTACCGCATCGGCTCGATTACGACTGAGAATCAGATTGTCTTGAAAATCTCCGTTGAGATCCGTATGTCCCGTGATTTTAATTTTTACGTTCGGATTTTCCTTTAAGTAAATATTCAAATTTTCTAAAATTGAAAAAGAATTTTCGAGAAGCTCATAAGATCCCAAAGCAAAATGAATATTGTCCAAGGAAATCGATTTCCCTTTTTCCAACTCTTGAAACGGATTGGAAAAGTTGGAATAGATATCGTAATCGCGCCCGTTTCTTCTACAGAAATAAAACGTCGATCCGTCGCCCGCTTCTAAATAAAACGCTTCGTCTCCGGTCGTATTGATCTCGGGACCAAGATTGATCGGCTTGGAATAGTTTCCATCCGCAAGCAAAGTCGATTTATACAAATCATAACCGCCGAAACCGCCGGGACGATTGGAAGAAAAATAAATCGTCTTACCGTCTTTGGCGATCGTAGCCGCAATCTCGGAATAAGGCGTATTGATCGGATCGGGAAGACTCGTTGCCTTTTCCCAAGTTTTGTTTTTATAAGCCGCAACAAAGATATCCGCTTCGGCGACTCGCCCGAACGGATAACGGGTAAAATACAATCGATTGTTAAATAGAAACGGATTTTCCTCGATCTCTTCCGTGTTCACGGTTCTTGGAAGAGCAATCGGCTCGGCCCAGGAAGAATTTACCTTTTTAGAAAAATAAAGATCTCTCGAAACCCCGATCTTTCCGTTGGTTAATTGAAATTCGATCGCACCGTCCCGATTGGATGAAAAAAGAATTCCTTCTTCTTGATTCAAAATGAAAGGACTTTGATCGTCAAAGTTCGAATTCAGGATTTCAATTTCCGCGCCTCGGGGCCACTCGTCGCCCGTACGAGTCGACTTGTAAAGATCGGTATAATTTGAATTTTCTCTTTTGGAATAAAAATAAAGAATGTTGCCGTCGTCCGTCAAACTGATGCCGAATTCGTTGAGATTTGTGTTGATGGAACCTTTTAACTTTTCCGGTTTGATATTTTTAGAATTCTGAATTTTACCCGACTCTTGCGGATAAACGGAAAAAGTCGGTAATGATATTATAAAAAATGTATATATTAAAAGAAGAATGAATGTGGTTTTGTTTGTCAATAACCCGATGATATTTCTTTTCAAATTCGGCGGGATATTCTCAATGAGTTTTTTCAAACGTTTCGGCGTTTTGTGGAATTTTACGAGATTCGATTTTTTCCAAAAAAGAAATGTAAGTCTGTAAAAAAAACGAAAGCACAACCGTTCCTCAAAGATCATATCGAAAAAGTATTTGGTAGACGGGGGAAAAGAACGCATAACCACTCCAAGAATTCTAAAAAGAATCCCTACTTTCATTATCCGTTCTTTTGAAAAAAACCTGAGTCTAAAAATTTCGTTAAAGGAAAAATTCGAAAACGAATTTAAAAATACGACTTTAACGCTTCCGGGATACGAACCGTTCCGTCCGCATTTTGAAAATTTTCCAAAATCGCCGCGTACGTTCTTCCAAGCGCCAAGCCGGAACCGTTAATCGTATGGACGAGTTGATTCTTTCCGTCTTTAGACTTATAACGGATTTTCCCTCTTCTGGCTTGAAAGTCCCTAAAGTTAGAGACGGAAGAAATTTCCATATATCGATTCAAACCCGGCATCCAAACTTCGATATCGTAAGTGATCGAAGAACTTGCGGAAATATCTCCCGAACAAAGAAGGATCACTCGATACGGCAGTTCTAATTTCTTAAGAATATTTTCCGCGTGAGAAAGCATTTTTTTGTGTTCTTCTTCCGATTCTTCCGGCTTACAAAATTTTACGAGTTCCACTTTCTGAAACTGATGTACACGAACGAGTCCGCGCGTATCTTTTCCGTAAGATCCGGCCTCTCTTCTAAAACAAGACGTATGCGCGGTAACGGAAATCGGCAACTGATCTTCCGGAATGATTTCATCTCGATATAAATTCGTAAGAGGAACTTCCGCAGTCGGAATCAAGTTCAGCTCGTCCTTTTCGATTCTATAAAATTCGTCCTTAAATTTAGGATATTGTCCGGTGGCCGTCATCGATTCGTCGTTTACCATCGATGGAACCCAAACTTCCGTATAACCGTGCTCCTGTGTATGAACGTTCAGCATAAAATTCATTAAGGCTCTTTCCAGTTTGGCGCCTTCTTTCCAATACGTGTAAGCCCTTGCTCCGGAAAGTTTGACTCCTTTCTCAAAGTTGATCCAATGGAGCGCCTCTCCGATTTCAAAATGAGGTTTCGGAGGAAAGGAAAAAGAGGGAATCGTTCCGACTTCGTATTGAAGCACGTTATCGTGTTCCGATTTTCCCGCAGGAACTTTCGGATCCAGAATATTAGGAAGTCCTAAATTGATATCGATAAGAGCTTTTTCTTCCTGTTCGAGTTTGATTTCGATTTCCTTAATTTTTTCGCCGACGAGTTTGACGGACGCGGATATTTCCGCGATGTCTCCGCCCGATTGTTTGATCCTTCCTACTTCTTTGCTAACTTTGTTTCTTTCTTCCCTAAGGTGGTCCGCTTCTTTTTGAAACTCGCGTTTTCTTTGGATGATAGACTTCAGTTCGTCTATGATTCCGATGTCTTTAAATCCTCTAAGTTCTAAAACTTTTTTGAGGTCTTCCGTGTTTTCAGTGATATAACGCAGATCAAGCATTGTGGTGATACGCCTTACGATTCATAAATTTAATACCGTTTTCAAAAAGTCTACGTTCCACTTCGGCGTTGGATTCTTGTCGGAGCGAAAACATCTTGTCTAAAATAAATTTCATATAGGAAGGTTCGTTTCTTTTCCCTCGGAAAGGCGGAGGCGCCAAAAACGGAGCGTCGGTTTCAATCAACATACATTCCAGAGGAAGTTTCCCGGCCGCTTCCTGAATTTCAGTCGCGTTCTTAAAAGCTACGATTCCGGAAAAAGAAATATAATACCCGATGTCGACTAACGCTTTCGCTGTCGGATAATCGTAAGTAAAACAATGAATGACGCCGAAAGCCCGATCTCGGTAATTCCTTAAAATAGAAATCGTATCCTCTTTGGCGTCTCTGGAATGGATAACGACGGGTAATCGAGTTTTAGAAGAACATTCCAAGAAGGCTTCTAAAACTTCCTCCTGCTGTTTTTTCGTATCCGCGGTATGATAGTAATCGAGACCGATTTCGCCTATCGCGGAAAGTTTAGGATCGCCTAAGCTCTCGTAGACGAGCTTTAAGATTTCTTCTTTATTGGGGAACTCGTGCGTTTCGGTTGGATGACAACCGATCGAATATCGAATCTCCAACATATCATTCGAATATTCGTTCGCTATGGATCGAGCCCTTAAAGAACTCTCAAGGTCGATTCCGATTTGGACGATTTTTTTTACGCCGGATTCGGTTGCATTCTTTAGAGAATCTGCAATTTCCAAACCCTGCGATTGTATTATATCAAGGTGACAATGTGTATCGACAATAGAAACCATTAGAAATCCGGTTTTAGTGAGTCACTTTTTGTGAATTCGATTGACTGAAAAGAGATTTTTTAAGATCACTTCAGACAGGTAAAAGCATTCCGCTAAAAACCGGGTTTCGGGACATAAACCGTGAATATCAAAGCAACTGCCGCACTCATCTACTATAGACTTCGTTATAAGTATCAAGAGTACAAACTCAAATTGGATCTTAAACTTTCCGAGCTCAATCGAAAGGGACGAGAAAGGTTGACCGTGATGGTCATTCCCCATTCCGAACAGAAAACAATCAACTTTCACATCTCTTACAGAGCGATTTCGATCTTTATCGGAACGGTTTTTATTCTTCTTATCATCAGCTCGATCAACGTCTTAAGTCATAGCGGTTCTGTTCATCAACTTACGGAACTCAATCTTTCCAACAAAGACTTTATCCGCCAATCGGCTAAGATGAAGGAAGAAATCAATTCTCTTCACGAGTATGTCGAGTATTATTACGGAAGATTAGCAAGGCTTTATATAAGACTCGGCGGCGACCCCGCAAAAGTTTCCAAAGGGATCGGAGGGGCGGAACAACTTTCCACTCAACCGCCTTCTATTATAGAACCGAAGTCAGTCAATTTTCAAACAAACGATCTTCCCGAAGGCGCGGCGGTTTTCAGACTGAAAGAAGACGTTCATAATTTAAAAATCAGCAACGAACTCACACAAGACATCATATCGATTCTTAAAAAGAGAAAAAATATTCTCAAACAAACTCCTTCCATTTGGCCCGTAAAAGGGTACGTTCTTTATCCTTACGGCGCTTACTTAAATCCGATTTCGGGAAGAAAAGAGTACAACAGCGGAGTTGATATCGGATCTTTTGCAGGTTCCGAAGTTCTCGCAACCGCACCGGGAACCGTATATGAAATCGGTTATACAAGAAACACAGGTTACTTCGTAAAAGTTTCCCATAAGTACGGATGGAAAACGATCTACTCGAACATGGATCGATTGAAAGTAAAACAAGGTCAGCAAGTTTCGAAAACGGAAGTGATCGGCTTTGTCGGCAAAACCGAAGCTTCTCCGAATTATATGCTTCACTATGAAATTCACGTTGGAACAAGAGCGATCAATCCGTTCGCTTTCCTCAATCAAATTCAGGACTGAATGGCGACAACAGAAGAACACTTAATCGTTAATAGTATCATAGGCGAAGGCGCCGAGTTCAGCGGAGAGTTCAAACTCACCGGTCTTTTACGAATCGACGGAATTTTCAGAGGTTCGATAAAAACGGAGGGAAAAGTCCTAATCGGTAAATCAGGAATCGTCGATACGGATATCAAAGCCCGAATTGTTGTCGCTGGCGGTGAAATCAACGGGAATATTTACGCGAGCGAACGTGTCACTCTACTTGCTTCCTGCAGAATGAAAGGAGATATCGTATCTCCCAGAATCGTAATGGAAGAAGGGGTACAATTCGAAGGCAATTGTAAAATCAACCCAGTCGCACATTGAAAGTATTCATACCTCCTTATCAACCTCCTCGAAAAGAAACAGAAACCAAAAACACTTTCAAAAGTAAGAAGAACGGAGTCTCTTCTTTAAACGGAGGGAGTTCTACAAATCAAACGGAAGCGATCGAAAGCCCGGCGTCTTCTTCCTTTTTAGATATCTTAGAAGAAATTGTTCCTTCCGGATCGGAGACAACAAAAGATTTAAACGCTCTTTGGCGAGAGCTTCCCGATATTGAAAAAAGATTTTTGGATCTTCCATCCATCGAAAACTTAGAAGCCTATCAAAAACACGTCCAAGCGATTACAAAAGCGGTCATCGATCAAAATATGCGAGTGGAAACTCTCGCCAAAAGAATGAAAGGCGAGGCCAAAAAGATCTATCACGTCGTAAAGATTATCGATGAAAAGATTCAGATCTTAGCCGAACTCATCATGAACGAAGGGAATTCCGCCTTTAAACTTTTAAAGTCTCTGACGGATATTCGCGGGCTTTTATTGGATATTCAAGAGTAGAGTTTTTAAAAAAGGTTAAGATTTTTTTGAATCTGTATTTTATTGTTTATCGTGAAATGAAAGTTAGATGGAATTTTTTAAAATATTATGAATTTATAAAAATGGCGGTGTGAAATGGCGAAAAGACGACAACAAAAAATCGGAGGATTTGCAATTTTTATTTTAGGTTTATCTTTTACTCTTTGGACTTGGTACACGGCCATTTACGAAGGTTATTTTTATCGAAAAGTAAGTATCCTATTCCCGATGTTTTGTATTCTCGGAATCGGAATGATTTTATTTACCGATTATAAATCCGAAAGAATCGCGCGCGGGGAAGATATTTCACAATTAAGCGGGCATCGTTTAATTACTCCACTTTGGTGGACCATTTCGGCAATTGCAGTACTATCCGGTTTTGTAAATTACGTTTTTCTTTCTAATTGGAATTTCTAAACTGAGAATACTCGAAGATTTATTTTAGTGATCGAAATTAAATTTCGCTCTAGAAAAAATACCATACTGAAATAGTGCAAAGCCAGGCAAGTATCAGGAAGATAAAAAATTTAGCTTTTATTGACCGATCAACGAATTCAATATATACGATAAACAACACAGTCAAAACAAAACCAAGAAACGGCGCAGAAACTATCCCTCCATAACCCTGGCGATCGTCATTTTCTATCAAACCAAGATACATTACCACTGGCATTAAAATTAATAATAACATCTCAAACCTATAATTGAAAATGGGAGGAACTTTTTTATCTCCCGTTTCTCTGAATTTGGAATATAAAACGATTAATGGTATAATTCCGAAGAGAGGATAAAGAGGAACAAAAGCCAATCTGGATACACATTCTTTTTCTGATCATGACTTGAGTTTATTTTTTCGCCCTTTAATCCAAGTATTTATTATAAATCATTTCAAAATATATTGATCGAAGTGAAATCAAGAATTCTTATTAGAGTTATAAACCCAACGCGTTTAGAATCTTTTCCATTGCTTCGAGATTGGGTAATCGTTACAGAATCGGTAAGTAACATTCGATTAAACTTCAATAGAAGGGTTTATATATTTTTAAATAGGAAAAGGTATTAGATTCAATTTCTTTAATGATTTTGAAAAACCTTGATCAAAGGTTACAATTTGTGCCTCTAAGAATCGGCTCGCTGCAGCCAAAACCGCATCACCAAAGTCTTTAATGCTTTTCGGCCATAACTGAAGTATCAATTCAGGGTAATACGCGGATTCATAGGTAACACCAGGATTGATTAAAAGATCCTTAATGATTTGATTAATCTTACTCTCTTCAACAGAATAAATACTTTTAAAAACAAATACGATTTCCGTTATATTGTGTGAAGTTAGTATTATTTCATACTCTAATCGCGATACTTTTTCCCAAAGTATAACCATTTTAGTATGTTGTTCCAGGTTTTTTTGATTTAAAAACGAGATATAACAATTAGTATCTAAGATTAATTTCATTTTGAGTATCGTTTTGCGCGCGCTTCCCATGCTTTTTTGATATCCTCTTTAACATCAACGGAACCGGCAGAGAAGAAACCTTTATATTTTAGGAAAGGTTTATTGGCCGATTCAATGTGAATCCCCTGTTCGTCAATAGACCATTCGATGACATCTTCCATGGAAAGTTTTAAAAATTCTCGGATCTCTTTAGGAATTGTTATCTGATATTTCGATGTAATTTTGGATCTAAGTTTCATATCCTTACTATATCTAAAAAAGTAAGGAGCGTCAAGGTAAAAAGCTATAACTGCAGCTCTCTACTACGGTCCCATTCACCGTTTCACGGCAATTCGGACAAGTTTCGATCTTCGACATTACTTCAAATTCGCTTTGAAGCGTAAATACCTTGGTCACTTGAAGAAATAGGAAATTAGAACAACATAGGAAGGAAACTAATCAATGTCGCACAAACACAAGTAATGATAAAAAAATAAAGTAACCTGTCTTTTTTCAAACGATGAATCAATTCTATATATAAAATATATAATAAACTCAAAATAAAACCAAAAACCGGTCCCTGAATTAATAACCAAGACTCCTTTGAGTTTGAATATTCCAGATTAAGACTCGTCGACAGAACATACAATAACAAAGGGATCAAAATTAATATGAGTAGATCCATCCGATTGTAAAATATTGAAACCTTTTCAATATTCACTTTTATAACGGGGGAGTTGACATAGAAAAAGAGAACGAGTATTACAACAAGGATTGCTAAAATAAAATCAACACTCATAAAAAGACCATCAAAGTTGATCCGTATGAAAGATAATCTCATATTTTTCCTTAAACAAAGGGAACTCAAATTCCTTTATTAAGTTTCATTTTTTGTATATTGAAAAAAATAATGTTGTTACAAACCTAACGCGTTTAAAATTTTTTCCATCGCTTCGAGATTGGGATAAACGATCGTCATCTTACCTTTACCGGAACCTTGATTGTGACCGATCTCGATTTTCATGGAATATTTCTTTCTAAACTTGTTTTCCAGTTCTACGATGTTCACGTCTTTACGAGACTTTTTCTTTTCAGGCGCCGATCTTTCTTCCGTCAGATTAGAAACTAAGTCTTCTACTTGTCTGGCGGTAAGACCTTTTTCAGCGATTTGAAAGGCGAGCTGTTCGATCTTCTTTTTATCAGCCAGAGACAAAAGAGGTCTTGCATGGCCTTCGGAAATTCTTCCGTTTTTAATCAAGTCCTGAACTACGTCGGGAAGTTGAAGAAGACGAATTAAGTTTGAAATTGTAGAGCGATTTTTTCCAACGCGGCTTGAAATATCGGTGATTTTTAAATTTAACTTTTCGGAAAGAGTTTTGTAGGCAATCGCTTCTTCGATAGGATTCAAATCTTCTCTTTGAATGTTTTCTATGATCGCCATTTCCATGGATTGATTTTCGGAAACATTTTTAACGACCGCGGGAATTTTTACAAATCCCGCAAGTTTACAAGCTCTATAACGACGTTCACCGGAAATAATTTCATAACCGACGTCCGACTGTTTCACAACGATCGGTTGAATCACACCGTGCGCCTTGATCGTTTCGGAAAGTTCTTTGAGAGATTCTTCCGAAAAAGTTTTTCTAGGCTGACTCGGATTGGGACGAATTTCACTGATCTTAATTTCGCGAAGAGCTCCTTCCGAAGAAGAATCCATCGGCGTTTTATTTTCGTTAACCGGAATTAAATTTCCAAGGCCGCGTCCGAGGGCTTTGGGTTTGATCGCCATTCTTAATTTTTCCCTGCAACTTCCAAAGCGAGACTTCTATAACTTTGAGCGCCGACTCCTTCCGGATCGTAACTCATAATCGTTTGCCCGAAAGAAGGCGCTTCGCTCAACTTAACGTTTCTAGGAATGATCGTGGTATAAACTTTATCTTTGAAATAGGACTTAACGTCTTCCGCAACTTGATTCGCAAGGTTGGTTCTCTTGTCGAACATCGTCAAAAGAACTCCTTCCAATTCCAAAGAAGGATTGAGTTGGTTCTGAACGAGAGAAATGATTTTCATCAACTGAGTCAGACCTTCCAAAGCGAAGTATTCGGTCTGAAGAGTAATCATCACGCTGTCCGCGGCACAGAGCGCGTTGATCGTTAAGATTCCCAAAGACGGAGGACAGTCTATTAGAATATAATCATATTCGGTACGAAGTTCGGAGACCGCGTTTTTCAGTCTGTATTCCCTTTGATCCTCTGCGAGAAGGTCCGCTTCCGCGCCGCTTAAGTTTATGTTGGAAGGAATGATATGAAGATTGGAAACGTTCGTCCTTTGAATACATTCGTTCGCAGAGGATTCGCCCAACAATAATTCGTAAGAAGTTTTTGTAAGAGTGTTGATTTCAAGACCGAGACCGGAACCCGAATTTCCTTGAGGATCCATATCAATGATCAAAACTTTTTTTCCGATCGAAGCAAGATTGGCCGCGAGATTGATGGAGGTTGTCGTTTTTCCGACACCGCCCTTTTGATTACTAATGGATACGATCTTTCCCATTTGCGCCCTTACTCTCCTTGCTGATATCCTTCCAAGCTCTTGGATAACCATGCCTCGGGCTAGAAACCTTTTTCAAGAATTTAATATGTCGCATGCCTAAAAAGTCAAGAGCAGGCAAATCTTCGGAAAATTCTAAACTAAAACCGGAATAAGAAAGAACTTTCTCTTCTAATTTTGGATCTAGTTCACGTTTTGCTAAAAATGGGACATAAGTTCCTCCAACTTTAAGGAGGTTACAAATCGCTTCTACGCTATACGGATAAGGAATAAAACCTCGCGATACGACATAATTCAAATGTAACTTAGACTCTTCTGTTCGAATAAATTGAAATTTCACATCGGTAATTCGATGCAACCGAACAAATTCTTCCGTATGAGAAAGTTTTCTTTTTTGAGAATCGATTAAAACGACAACCGGATGATCGTTGAGACAACGAAAAAAGAACCCTGGAATTCCCGGTCCGGTTCCCGCGTCTCCAAGTTGGGCTCCCTTCCAAGATCCGATTTTTTCGGTGATCTTATAAACGTGGTAGATCGATTCCAATACGTGACGATCCAGAATTTCTTCCGAATCTCTTTTGGAAAAGAATCCTCCGGCCTCGTTTTTTTCTCTTAAGAATAATGTGAACTCTAGGATCAATTCCCAATCAAAGATAGAAAGGATTTCATCGGCTTCTTTGAGAAATCTTTCCTTCAATCTTTCCGTGATTGATTCGATGGAAAACTGAGCGGGATCCTGCATGTTGCTAAAGTAGAATCTTGATTCGTCTTGTCTTTACGGATTTTTTTGCCGGAGTTCCGACTTTAAATTTTAAACTAAAAAGAGAACACCTTCAAGATTTTTTGAGATCCTTTAATACAATCCCTGCGCAAAGGATCGATGCGGGGTCCATTCCATTCCGGTTTGATTTCCGATGATCGGTGAACCGGAATGGACCGGAGCTGAGAGCCTGGTGGTCGGGCAGTTTCAATCGATTTCTTTTTATAGAAAAAATCGCCCCGACCATGCGCCCGCGTCTATTGGCAAATGATCGAGGTAATCCTACGTTGCCACTCGAAGTACGTTCGTGAGTTTCGAAACTTTAAAAAAGTTTAATGTTATTTTACGTCTAAATTCTTAAAGAACCTTAAGGAACGTTATTGAATTCGATCACGGACTTATGAAGAATTTCAATTCCGGTTTTTATATGTTCAATCCTAGTACTTTCATTCTTGCCGTGAATTCCATCGATCTCCTCCGAAGTCAGAAGCGCGGGAATCAAACCGTAACATTTAAAACCGGCCATTCTTAAGTAAGAAGAATCCGTCGTCCCGGGCGACAAAAAAGGAGTAACGACCGCACCGGGAACCACTTGTTGAACAATCCCGGATAAAACCTTAAAGTATTTCGAATCAACCGGCGACGTCGTTCCCGGTTCCAAATGTCTTGCGGTAACTTTGACTCTATATTTTTCTCCGAGCTTTTTTACTTTTTCAAAGATGACTTTCTCATCAAAACCCGGAAGAATTCTCATATCGATCGTTCCATTCGCTTTTGATGTGATCACGTTAATCCCCGCGTGATGTGTATCGATTCCCGTAATACTTACGGAGTTGCTCGTCATCGCCCGTAAATGTTTATTGGAACGTATGACTCCGTTTAAAATCAAACTCAACAATGGGTTGCGAGATCTTTTTAGAACAAACGAGTTCGGAAAGGAACTGACTTCCCCCATTTGATAAAAGAAAGAAGCGGTTTCGTCTTTGATGATAACGACTTCATTCATCTTCTTTAAGTCTGTAAGAAAATCAATGAGGTTCAGCGCCGCATATTGAATCGGCGGAGTACTTCCGTGACCGGAGATATCTTCCGATTCCAAATCCAACCAAACGGCGCCTTTTTCAGCATGTTGAATATTAAAGATCTTACTTCCTTTTACGATTACGTCTTTGGTTCCGACACCGCCTTCGTTGTGAACGAACTCATATCCGTTGAAGATTTCTCTATGTTTTGCGATCAAAAATCTCATCCCGAACTCGGAACGACTTTCTTCGTCGGCTACCGCCAGATACATTAGATTTTTTTTGAGCTTCACTCCGGAATCATGAATTAAGAAAAACGCATAGAGTTGCATGATACCCAGACCTTTTACATCCACGGCGCCGCGACCATAGATACGATCGCCTTTTCTTATTCCCGAAAACGGAGGCTCGTCCCATTCATTTGGATCCGCTTCCACTACGTCGATATGACTCGTAAGAATCAGACCGCCCTCCGAATCCGTTCCTTTCATCTCCGCCATGATATTCGCTCTTTCCGGTTTGCCGGGAACGTCAATGATTGTAGTTTTGATTCCGCGTTTATCAAAAAGACTTTTTAAAAACAAGACCGCTTGCTTTTCATTTCCTCGAACCGTTTTAATTCTAAGGTATGTTTGTAAATCTTTCGAAGCGTCTTCCGCAAGTTTCCTATAGTCGCGCTTTTGAAACTTTGCGACGGGTGTTAAAGATTGGATTCCTTTTTCTGTAACGAAAATCGTATAGAGTAAAAACAAAACCAAAACTCCTAAAAGACCGAATGCGATTTTCTTTCGATTCATTTGTATTTCTCCTCGGTGCGGGAAAAGATACTTAAGCCGTCTTTCCTTTCAAGGCATTTACATTAGGGAATTCGTTTGTTTTTCATTTGTGATTCCGATTTGCCGTTAACCTTTTTGATTGTTTTCCGATGATTGTAGGTAGAGGTTATAGGATGTTACGAATTCTATTTGCAGCTTATTCTGAATTTTTTATTTTTTTTCGAAGAAAAAAAGAAAACAATTCTTCCCGTTTAAAGAATTTATTCCCTAAGTTTAGAAAGGAAGTTTATATGTTTTGGAAATACATTTTTGTTACTAAACTCACGCATGACTTTTTACATTCTAAAGTTTTAGGGCGAGTTCTTATTTTAAAATTGGTTCTTATCTTCTTAGTGTTTCCAAAAATCATTTTCGGTGTTACTCCGGGCAAGTGGTCTCATATCGATAAGTATGTTTTTGGAAACAACTTAAACGGTCCTCTTAAAGAAATCGTAAAGAACACAAGCGGCAAAGTCGTTTACACGGCGACATACGAATATGATTCTTCTGGTAAACTTATCAAAGAAATTTACTTGGATGCGGATGGAAAGTCGGACGGTTTTACCGTTTTTCAATACAAAGATGGAAAAGTTGTTAGAGAAGAACTTTTCGATAAAAATAATTCCTTACTCGAAACAAAAACTTTTCGATATAACCCCAAAGGACGGATTGATCTCGTAGAAGTTTTCGATAAAGAGAAGAAACTTCTTTTAAAATCAAACATTACTTCTTGGGATAAGGACTTCGTAAAATCGGGACAAACCAGTTGGCCCGGTTCAAAGGAAGTTGAAATTTTCAACTTGATTCAGGATGAAAAAAATCCAAAAGCCTTAATTCAGAATATTTACAACGAAGAAAAAAAGCAAATCGCTTCCACTAAGTTTGAGTACGATGAGCAGGGAAAATTACTGAGTCGGATCAATATCCAAGGCGAGCAGGAAAGAAAAAACCAACTGATCTACGGGTCCGATAATCAACTTCAGAGTTTTACGTTTCACGTGAAACAAAACAACAAATGGGAACTTCAGAAGACTCACGAGCTGATCTACAAATAATCTTGATTCGTTCAGGTAAGTTTCTACCGGTAACAAGAAGGAACAAATTCAAAAAGAAAATCGTATTTCAAGCTTGATCCAAACCTTCATCCCAATCCGAAATCCTTTTCAAAGTATTTTTGAGAAATATCAACAAACGATTTTATTGTTAACTTTTATTTGTAGGAAACTTAAAACCGGATCGGCAATAAGCTTACATCAAAATCTATTTTCAATGAGAGATTTTTACGACGAGAAACGAGTCTTGAATTTTTCTTCTACTGAACTCAAAGGGTAATTTGTTTTTATTCCCGTTCTGAAAGAATGATAAGAACAAAAAAGAAATTCAAAACACTAAACTCTTAAAAGAAAAAGCCCGAATCAACGGGCTTTCAAAAACGTTTCATGTGAAACGCGAACGTAAATCGAAATCCCGTCGGAACTCCCACATCCTTTGTCGGAAGATTTTACGGTATCAAGAAATCTCCACCTCTTGTTTTCTTTTGCCTTTGATATGATAGAGAAGTAGATCGATATCGCTCGGATCCACTCCCGAAATCTGACCCGCCTTTTCCAAAGTCATCGGCTTATGATTTTTTAATTTCTGAATCGCTTCTTTTTTCAGTCCGGCGATACAATCGTAGTTTATATCTTCGGGAATGGAAAGATCCAAATACTTATTCTTCCACTGAATCGTTTCCAGTTCTCTTTTGATGTAACCTTCGTACTTAATTTCCATCTCAAGAATATTTTTCTCGGCCTCGGACCAAACTCTCACTTCGGGAATCATAAATTCTACATCCGTAATTTTAATCTCGGGACGTTTCAAAAAAGAATCCAACTTCATTCCGAACTTGTAGTTTGTGATTCCTTTTTGATCTAAAAGATTCTGAAATTCATCCGAAGGTTTCAAAGGAATTTGATAGATTCTTTCTCGAACAGAATTCACTCTCTCGTATCTTTCTTTCATTCGATCGTAACTTTCCTGATTCACAAGACCAAGATCGTAACCATACTTCATCAATCTTTGATCCGCGTTGTCTTGTCTTAAAAGAAGTCTGTGTTCCGCACGAGAAGTAAACATTCGATACGGATCCTCCACTCCCTTATGAACTAAGTCGTCGATCAACACTCCGATATAAGACTCGCTTCTTTTGAACAAGAGGGGAGTTAGATTCTTCAGAGAATGAAGAACGCTATAAGCCGCAACCAAACCTTGAGCCGCCGCTTCTTCATAGCCGGTGGTTCCGTTGATTTGTCCCGCGTGATAAAGACCTTTGATCTTTTTTGTTTCGAGCGTCGGCTTTAATTCCGTCGGATCCACATAGTCGTACTCGATCGCATAACCCGGTCTTACGATCTCGGCGTTCTCTAAACCTTTGAGAGATCTTACCAACTTCCACTGAACTTCTTCCGGAAGACTTGTGGAAACTCCGTTGAGATAGATCTCCGAAGTTTCATAACCTTCCGGCTCTAAAAAAACCTGATGTCTTTCTCGATCCGCAAACCGCACAACCTTATCTTCGATCGAAGGACAATAACGAGGGCCGGTGCTTTGAATTTGTCCCGAATACATCGGAGACAAACTTAGATTTTCATGAATGAGTTTATGAGTTTCAGCATTCGTATAAGTGATGTAACAAGGAATTTGTCTTCGAGTAATTTTCTCAGTTGAGAAAGAAAACGGAGAAGGATGAAGATCGCCCTCTTGGATCGCAAGCACACTCAAGTCGACCGAGTTCTTATGAATGCGAGGAGGGGTTCCCGTCTTCAATCTTCCCAACTTCAAGTTGTATTTCACTAAAGACTTAGAAAGTCCCTTTACGGTCGGCTCGCACATTCTTCCGTTTTCATTTTGATACGTTCCGATATGAACGAGAGAAGATAAAAATGTTCCCGTAGTTAAGATCAGATGATCGGTATAAATTTCAAAACCGCGTCCGGTCTTAACTCCGATTACTCGATCGTTTTCAATGAGCAACTCTTCGACCGTGTCTTGACGCATCGAAAGATTTTTTTCGGCTTCGAGAGTATGTTTTACTTTGAGTTGATATTCTTTCTTTTCTGCTTGCGCTCTTGGCGCCCAAACACTCGGACCTTTGGAAGTGTTGAGCATCTTAAATTGAATTCCGGTGTTATCGATGACCTTGCCCATGATACCGCCGAGCGCATCCACTTCTCTTACCATATGTCCTTTCGCAATTCCACCGATCGCAGGGTTGCAAGACATCTGGCCGATCGTATCCAAGTTCATCGTGATCAAAAGAGTTTTGGCTCCACCTTTGGAAGCGATATAAGCCGCTTCCGAACCGGCGTGACCCGCACCGACTACGATACAATCAAAACGGTTCGGGAAAAAAGATGGGTTCTTGAATTCAATCATTGGGATTCAACTTCCTGAAAAGAGATTACAAATTTTAGAATGAGATGTTTCGCGAGTGCCGAGCGCCTTTGTAACAAGTTTAATCGACAAGAGACCGGACATATTGATTCATGGAATTATATCACTTATCAGGTTCCTGTTCTATGGCAGAATCCATCAAGAAACTATCCTATTTCGAAGGAAAAATCCTTCCCGAATCCGAAGCAAAGATCAGCATTCAAACTCACGCGCTTCAATACGGAACCACTGTCTTTGGCGGAGTTCGAGGTTACTACGATAAAGACACCGATAACATCTATCTCTTTCGTATCTTAGACCATTATCAAAGGTTGATCAACTCGACTCGAATCATGCAGTTGAAGTTGGAGAAAACAAAAGAAAACCTGAGAGACATAACGATCGACTTGATTCGTCAAAGCGGTTATAAAGAAAACATCTATCTCCGTCCTTTTGTTTATACATCGGCGCTTCAACTTTCTCCGCGCTTTCATGACGTGCCGACCGAACTTGCAATCTACATTCTTCAGTTAAACGATTATCTGGATACAAAACGAGGATTGAAAACGATGGTATCGAGTTGGAGAAGGTTCGACGACGCCGTAATTCCGACCTTATCCAAAGTTTCCGGCGGATATGTAAACTCGGCGCTTGCAAAATCCGAAGCGGTTCAAAACGGATTTGACGAAGCGATCTTTTTAGATTCCAGAGGATTTGTAAGCGAAGGTTCAGCGGAAAATATCTTTCTCGTTCGAGACGGAAAAATCATCACACCGGGAATCAATTCTTCTTTGTTGGAGGGAATCACTCGAAGAAGCGTTCTGCAAATTGCAAAAGACAACGGAATCGAAGTGATCGAAAGAGATATCTCCAGAAGCGAACTTTACATAGCGGATGAAGTTTTCTTTTCGGGAACCGGAGTTCAAATCGCTTGGGTTTCAGAGATCGATCATAGGAAAGTCGGTAACTCGGAAATGGGACCGATCACAAAAAAGATCCAGAGTTTATTCTTCAATCTTGTAATCAACAAAGAAGAAAAGTACAAACACTGGTTGACTCCTGTATATTAAGAAAGAATGAATTCGTTTCAACTCGATGATATCTTAGGACAAGACGTTGCTCTTACGTTCTTAAAAAGATACACGTCGAAACCGGAAACGATTCCGCCCCTTCTTATCTTTCACGGTCCCGACGGAACCGGAAAAGAATCCGCATCGGAACGTTTCATTAAGAATGTATTGTGTTTCGAAGGAACTTCCTGCGGGATCTGCGCGTCCTGCAAAGCTTTCGTGCGCCACTCGCATCCGGATTACATTCGATTCCCGGAGGAAAGCGGTAAAATCATTCCGATTGGAAGCGAGGATAATCCGGATGAGTTCTCGATTCGATGGTTAATCCGTTCCCGCTTGAACTATCGACCGCATCTTTCCCGATTTCGATTTATCGTTTTCCCGGATGCGTCCTTAATCGGAAACGAAGCCGAAACCGCATTGTTAAAATCGTTGGAAGAGGCTCCTCACTTTTCAAGATTTATCTTTATCGTAAACAATCTGGATAAACTCAAAGAGACCATCATAAGTAGAGCGATCTGTGTTCCGTTTCAATACTTGAATCAAAACGATTTAAAAAGAATCAATACAAACTTCGGACTTACCACACTTCCGTTTCAGGGCGGAAGTCTCGTATCGTCCGACTGTCCAAAGGAAGTAATGGATTTGATTCAGGAAAAAATCAAGGATCGATTGGAAACGGCGCTCGATCTTTTAAAACTCGAGTCGTGGATTCTTTCTTACAAAGACGAACATCCCGAATGGAAGGAAAATTTTTCTTATAAAGAATTTTTAGAATTAATAAGTCTTGTTTTAATCTACGAATATACGAGAACAGATTACGAAAATAATCTCTCAAAAATCGAAACAATCTTTCAATTCAAGGCCGAACTTCACAAAAAAATCATCGGGATCGACACGATCGCACTTTCAAGATTGTTTTTTCAAATTTCTCTTTAAGATACATTCCAAAATTTGAATATATATTTCTTAAAAAACATTCAGTCAAACGTCCTCTAAAACGCATAAATCGATCGTTTTTTAAATTTGTGACATAATTAATTATTCAAAGCATAAACATCTTCTTTTTTTGGCAGAGGATTCCAATTCCGGAATTTTCATTTGAGTACAAGGCTTCTTCAAAAAATACTGTATTCTCATTCGTAGGGTTCCGGGACTCCGGAGCCGAATTGAAAAATCGTTTTATTCAGTCGAATTGAGAATTTTTTTAATTCGAACTCGCTGAAGTCTCTTCAAACAAGAGAACTTTTTGTTTTATTATTTTTGGAGGAAGCGTTGAATCTAGTTTGGAATAAAATTTTGGAGGAAGTATCTAAAAAGATATCTCCTCAATATTATGAACGCTTCATCGATACTCTGAAATTAGAAACTTTTAATTCGGAAAAATGTACGATCATCGCTCCTTCGGCTACGATCAAAACCCACGTCGAAAGAAAATATCAAAGTATCATTGAAAATGCGATCTTAGAAACCTGCGGCGATAAGATTCCCGTTGAAATTCTAATCGAAACAAAGGCGGCTTCTCCGCTTCAATCGATTCTTGAAAAATCATTCGATCAAAAAGATTTTCAATTCAATCCGGATTACACGTTTGAAACTTTTATTTTAGGAGATTGCAATCGATTGGCCTATACGGCCGCAAAAGAATGTGTTCGAAAACCCGCTGAAATCAATCCTCTTTATTTGTTTGGAAACGTCGGCGTTGGAAAAACGCACTTACTCCATGCGATCGGATCCGAACTTATCAAAAAAGATCCGTGGAAAACCGTATGTTACGTTGATATCACTTCTTTTATGAATGAGTTTCGTTTCGCTCTTCAATCCAGAGAACTGATCGAAAGTTTTAAGATCAAATATCAATCCTATAACTGCCTTCTCGTGGACGACATTCAACTTCTTTCCACCAACGCCGAAAAAACTCAGGATGAATTTTTTGCATTATTCAATTTTCTCTTTGAAAGAAAAAGACAAATCGTAATCGCATCGGATCGTCCGAGTTCCGAACTTACAATTCATGAAAGATTAAAATCCAGATTTGTAACGGGAGTTCAAGCGGACATTCAATATCCGGATCGCGAAATTCGAAAGGGAATCGTAACTCATCATTCTCAGATTATGGATCTCGGTTTAAGCGAAGACATATTGGATTTTTTAGCGGATCAAATCGAAGAAGATACAAGACTTCTTCTCGGCGCGCTCAACGATATTTACTTATATAAAAAATCTTACTCGCTTCTTTTCTTAAACTTAGATAAAGTGAAAGAGATTGTAAAAAATCGTTTATATCGAAAGAAGAATGTGGAATTTTCACACGATCGAATCATAGAATCCGTTGCTAAAGAATTCAGTTTGGATGCCTCGGAGATTATGGGAAAGAGCAGAAAGAAAGAGTTAATCATTCCCCGTCATATTTGTTTTTATCTCTTACACAATATTTTTAAAGTAAATAAATCTCAGGTCGGAAGACTTTTTCAAACTCAACATACGACCGTAATCCACGGAGTTCGTAAAGCCGAGGAACTTCTTTCCAACAACAAAGAAATGCGTTTTTTAGTGGAACGGATCAGTTCCAAATATAGGCTCCAGTAGACAAAGTTTTTCGACAGATAAAAAAATAGTTTTTCACACTGTTTATAAGCTGTTTATAAACTATAAAAATAGCGTTAAAAAAATTTATTAAATCTGTAAATAAGACATAATACAGAATTACTGTCGCTTTGCATCGGAAAATTGACTCAGAATTATGTCGGAAAAGAAAATTCTCTTTTCAAAAAGAATGAGACATATTTCAGTATTCTTTCAGAATGCGATTTTATGTACATATCTACAGGTACTACTCCTACAACTGTACAATAATAAGAAATCTATTTAATTAAAAAAGAAACTAGGAGAAACAAATTGAAAATCAAAGTTAACACATCGGAATTCTTAAAAGCCATTCATGCAGTGGAAGGTGTAATCTCCGCGAGAGAAATTAAATCTATATTATCAAATCTTAAAATAGAAGCGGAAGGGAAGGAAGTTTTTCTTTCCGCTACCGATCTTGAAATTTCGATCAAAACATCGGTGCCTGCGGAAGTCGTTCACTCGGGAAGTATTTCGTTACCCGCAAAACAACTTTCCAGTTTTTTTAAAACGATTCACTTTGAAGAGACGACTTTGTCTTTGGAAGAATCCGACGGTGATTCTTCCATCGTTTATATTACGGACGCTTCCGGTAAAAACGATTATAAATCCAAAATGAGCGGAATGGACGCGGAAGAAATCAAAACGATCTCTAAGGTCGATCCCTCTCAAGTTTCTTCTTTTCCGAGTACTTTGATAAACGACATGATTCGCAAAACCTCCTACGCGATCGCGCACGAAGATCAAAGATTTATATTCAACGGTCTTTATATGATTCCCGATGGAAATAAATTAATTTTTGTCGGAACGGACGGAAGAAGACTTTGTAAAATCGAAAGAACACTTCCTTCTCCTTTACAATTTAAGCAATCGATTATCGTTCCCGCAAAAGCAATTCGAGAAATTTCTAAAATGATCGCAACTTCCGAAACAGGAAATATCGGTTTGATCGACAGCCAGATCTACGCATCCGCAAATAACATAGAACTCTTATGTAAATTGATCGAAGGAAATTTTCCAAATTACGAACAAGTTATCCCGAAGAGCACGAAATTCTCCACGAGCATTTCCAAAGAAGAATTTCAAGTTTCTCTCAGACAAGTTCTTACCGCTGCGGAAGAACCTTCCAGACAAGTAAGACTTACTTTCGGTAAAAACAATTTGAATCTATTCGCTCAAACGTTAGGCGCTTCGGAAGCGAGTATCAACAAGCCGATCGAATATTCCGGCGACGAAGTTACGATCGCATTCAAAGGCGAATACTTGATGGATATTTTCAGATCGATCGACGACGGCGAGGTCAAAATCGAATTTTCGGATGCCAGTTCCCCGGTTATTTTTAAGGATCCGTCCGATCCTGAATTTATATCCGTAATTATGCCGATGAAATTATAAAAATCCTTCGAGCAAAATTCGGAAGAACTTTGCAGCTTGGTCTTTCCGATAAAATGTTTTTAAAACATCTTACTCTTCAGAATTTCAGAAACCACGAAGAACTTAGTTTGGATTTCGATTCCAGACTTATTTTTTTTGTGGGGGATAACGGAGAGGGAAAAACAAACCTTCTTGAAGCGATTTGTATGTTGTCTTGGCTGAAAAGTTTTCGCGAACCCGAAGATTCCAATCTGATTCGATGGGGTTCTGAAAATTTTTTTTTAAGAGGAAGAATCCAAGAAAATCAAAAAGAATCCGTGTTGGAAATCGGATTTACCGCAAAACCCACGATCAAAAGAAAATTAAAGTTCAATCAAGAAGAAGTAAAAAAAAGAACCGACCTGATCGGTAAGTTCATTACGGTTTTATTAACTCCTATGGATTTAAAAATCATAGAATCGGGTCCGGCGGAAAGAAGAAAATTCATCGATGCGTTTATCTCTTCTTTCGATCCCTTTTATCTCGAATCTCTGCTCGAATATAATAAAATTCTAAAACACAGAAACGCTTTGTTAAAAACGGGCGGCTCCGATTCCTCTCATCTATCGGTTTGGGATAAAAAACTGATCGAGAAAGGGGTATTGATTCTTAATCAAAGAAAAAAAATAGTTTTGGAACTCAATTCTTTCTATCAAACCAATTTGGATAAGTTGAGCGGTGGAAAAGACGGACTGGAACTCACCTACCAACCCAACGTAAAAGACGAAAACGAATTTGTAGAAAAACTCGGCCGTAATTTGGGAAGGGATTTGAGACTCGGTTATACTTCGGTAGGAATTCATAGAGACGATCTTTTTATCGGAAACAACGAACGTGATATCACCGAGTTCGGATCTCAGGGTCAAAAAAGAAGTACGGTAATCGCTTTAAAAACCGCTACGTTCAATTATTATAGGAATGTATTAAATACTACGCCGGTTTTATTGATCGACGACGTAATTCGGGAATTAGACGTTAAACGAAGGGAATATTTTGTGGATCTCGTCGTAAACGCGGGGCAGGCATTTTTTACAACGACGGATTTGGAAGGAATTCAAGATTATGTCGGTAAACTTCAGGATCAAAAACAGATTTTTCTAATTCGAGAAGGAAACGTCCAATCTGTAGAATGAAAGACGATTTGATTTCATCCAAAAAAATCGAGACTTCCGAGTTTCGTTCCGTTTTAAATCAAATGGGAATTACGGAAGAAAATTTACAGGAAAAAATTTCCGTTCATACGCTTCGAAATCGCTGGAAGGAAATAATTGGTCCCGTGTTTGCTTCGCATTCGGAAGTGAATTCGGTTCAATTCGGTAAACTCCGAATTCTCGTTTCTCATAACGCTTATAAACAAGAATTGCTTTTTTTGCAAAATCGTATTCTCAGAGAGTCGGCTCGGTTTTTAGGAAAAGGAATCGTTCGTTCGATTGAGATTTCAATCGGTAAACTAACGACTTCTTATTCTCCCGCCTTACCTGAAACCAAGGAAAAAAAAGGCTTGGAAGGCAAAGATGATTTAATCGCGATTCTCGAAAAAGAAACGGACCCCGAAGTTAAAAAACGTTACCTAGAGATTCTTCAATATCTTTGATCATTCGATGAATTTCCTTGCCTCCCTATGGTTTTCAGGAAAACTATTCCTGAGGTCCGAAAAAAATGAGCCAAGAAGAAGCAAGCTACGGCGCCGGTCAGATTAAGATTTTAGAGGGTCTCGAAGCTGTTAGAAAACGTCCCGGAATGTATATCGGAACCCAGGACGATACGGGACTTCATAAAATGGTCTACGAGGTCGTGGACAACTCCGTGGACGAGGCAATGGCCGGGCATTGTACGGAAATCAGGATCTCCATTTTACCGGATAACATCATCGAAGTAAAAGATAACGGTCGAGGAATTCCGGTCGACATTCACCCCGATAAAAAAATTTCCACGATCGAAGTCGTAATGACCATCCTTCACGCGGGTGGTAAGTTTGAAAACGACGCCTATAAAGTTTCGGGAGGTCTTCACGGAGTTGGGGTTTCCGTGGTAAACGCTCTCTCCGAATACCTCATAGTCGAGGTGCACCAGAAAGGAAAATATTATACTCAAAAATACGAGAAAGGTATCCCAGTTTCTCCCGTGGAAATGAAAGGAGATTCTTCCGAAAGAGGAACCATTGTTCGGTTTAAACCGGACGCTTCCATTTTTACCACTGTGGATTTTCAGTTCGACGTGTTATCCGCGCGATTTAGAGAATTAGCTTTTTTGAATAAAGGTTTGGTTCTAATCGTCGAGGATCGCAGACGCGGCGGCGAAGGGGAAAATCTTTTACGGAATGAGTTTCAATTTTCCGGCGGTATCGTTTCCTTCGTAGAACATATCAACGAAAACAAACATCCGATGCACAAGGTCATTCACTTTGAGCGAAATAAGGACGATGTAATCGCTGAAATTTCGATCCAATATTCCGAAACGTATACGGAAAGTATTTTTTGTTTTACCAACAACATCAACAACAACTTAGGTGGAACTC
Source organism: Leptospira weilii serovar Ranarum str. ICFT (assembly GCF_000332415.1). Lineage (GTDB taxonomy): Bacteria > Spirochaetota > Leptospiria > Leptospirales > Leptospiraceae > Leptospira > Leptospira weilii_A. Next base: position 176,301 of record NZ_AOHC02000037.1, on the reverse strand, counting down.
ACTTAGAAGGTTTTCGCGCGGCTCTCACGAGAACGTTAAACGACTTCTTAAAAAAGGATACGGTTCTTTCTAAAAAACATCCGACGGGTCTTTCCGGAGAAGACGTTAAGGAAGGTTTAACCGCGGTCATCTCAGTTAAAATTCCTCAGCCTCAATTCAATTCTCAGACAAAAGAGAAATTGGTGAACGCCGAGATCAAAGGGATCATGCAGACCTTAACTTCGGAGGGCCTTACTTTATTCTTCGAGGAAAATCCGAACATTACAAAAAAGATATTAGAAAAATGTATTCTTTCTGCGAAAGCGAGAGAGGCCGCTCGTAAAGCAAGAGATCTTACTCGAAGAAAGACGGTTCTTGAAGGAGGAGGTCTTCCGGGTAAACTTGCGGATTGCGCGGAAAAAGATCCGGCCCTTTCCGAGATTTATCTTGTCGAGGGGGATTCGGCTGGCGGTTCCGCAAAACAAGGAAGAGATCGAAATACGCAGGCGATTCTTCCTCTGAAAGGAAAAATTCTAAACGTTGAAAAAGCGAGATTGGATAAAATTCTTTCCAGCGAAGAAATTCGCGTTTTGGTTTCCGCTCTCGGAACCGGAATCGGAGAAGACGAATTCAATATCGATAAAATTCGATATCATAAAATTATGATTATGACGGATGCGGATATAGACGGTTCTCACATTCGAACGTTGCTCCTTACATTCTTTTTTCGTTATATGCGACCCGTGATCGAAAAAGGTTTTCTTTACGTCGCACAACCTCCTTTGTATCTCATCAAACACGGTAAAAATTCTACCTATGCGTACTCCGACAAGGAAAAGGAAGAATTATTAAAGACCGTCGGAGCCGAAAAAGTCGTCATCCAAAGATACAAGGGTCTCGGAGAAATGAATCCCGAACAACTCTGGGAAACCACGATGGATCCTTCCAACAGAGTCGTTCTGAAAGTTAAGTTGGACGATTTCGTGGAAGCGGAAGAGACGTTTAACGTTCTTATGGGCGACGAAGTGCAGCCTAGAAAATTGTTTATCGAAGTGAATGCGGCTAAGGTTGCAAACTTGGATCTTTGATCCAAAGGGAATTTTGAAATGAGTCAAGAGATGGAAAACGAAACAAAAGTCCTGAGCTATAATATCGCCGGAAAACCGGATATCGCAGAAGCCCTTAAAAATGGTGTCAGAGTTATCCCCGTAGAAATCGAAGATCAAATGAAAGAAGCGTATCTGGGATACGCGATGTCCGTGATCGTCGGTCGTGCGCTTCCGGATGTGAGAGACGGATTAAAACCCGTTCACAGAAGAATTTTACATGCGATGAACGAGCGTGCATGGAGAAGCGATCGTCCTTATGTAAAATGCGCTAAGATCGTGGGGGAAGTGATCGGTAACTATCACCCGCACGGTGATGCATCCGTTTACGAAGCCCTCGTAAGAATGGTGCAAGAATTTTCCTTACGAGTTCCTTTGATCGACGGTCAAGGAAACTTCGGTTCGATCGACGGAGATAACCCCGCTGCGTATCGATACACGGAAGCAAGACTTGAGAAGGTCGCCGAAGAATTGTTACGCGACATCGAAAAGGAAACCGTCAGTTTTTCACCTAACTACGACGATACGAAACAACAACCGGATGTACTTCCTGCAAACTTTCCGAACTTACTCGTAAACGGTTCTTCCGGAATCGCGGTTGGGATGGCGACAAACATTCCTCCGCACAATCTTAAGGAAACAATCGATGCGGTAATCGCAGTGATTAAAAATCCTGAGATTACAATTCCTGAAATTCTCAAGATTATACCGGGTCCTGATTTTCCAACTTCAGGAATTATCATCGGTGGAGAAGGATTGATCTCCGCTTATACGACCGGAAAGGGTTCCATTCGAATTCGTTCGAAAGTCGATATCGAAGAAAAGAAAAACGGAAGAGAAGTGATCGTAGTTACCGAAATTCCGTATCAAGTGAACAAAAAAGTTCTCCTAGAAAAAATCGGAGACCTTGTTAACGATAAACAAATCGAAGGAATTTCAGAAATTTTGGATCTTTCGGATCGAAAAGGAATTCGAGTCGAAATTCATATTAAGAAAGATGCAAATGCTCAGGTCATTCTAAACCAACTTTATAAGATGACTCAACTTCAGGTGAGTTACGGAATCACGATGCTCGCGATTCTGGATAACAAACCTAAGATTTTTAATATTAAAGAAATATTAACTGCTTATTCGATTCACAGACGAGAGGTCATCGTAAGAAGAACCCAGTTCGACTTGGATAAGGCGGAAAAACGCGCTCATATCTTGGAAGGATTGAAGATCGCTTTAGAAAACATCGAAGACGTAATCAAGGTCATTCGGGCTTCTAAAAATCCTCCGGAAGCAAAACAACAGTTGATGATTCGTTTTAGTCTTTCCGAAGTTCAATCGGACGCGATTTTGGAAATGAGATTACAAAGGCTCACTTCTCTCGAAGTTCAAAAGATCATCGACGAATTGGAAGAAGTCAGAAAACTCATCGTGGATTTAATGGACATTCTTGCAAAACCTTCCCGCGTAAACGACATCGTTTGTACCGAACTCCAAGAAGTCGGAGATAAATACGCTACAAAAAGAAAAACCGAAATCTCAATCGAAAGTATAGAAAGTTCTTCCTTCAACGCGGAAGACTTGATTGCGGACGAAGAGATCGTAATCCAAATCACATACGATCAATTCATCAAACGTCTTCCGATCGATACTTTCAAAAGACAAAAACGAGGCGGAAAAGGAATCCAAGGTCTTTCCCAAAAACGCGACGACGTGATCAAGATCATGAAGGCCGCTATGACTCACGACAGTATCATGTTCTTTTCCAACATCGGAAAGGTTTACGTGATGAAAGCTTACGAATTGCCGATCGCATCCAAGGAAGCGCGAGGAAAATCTCTCAAAGCGATCATCAATCTTAGAGAAGACGAATATATTTCTTCGATCTTTGCATTTAGAGAAGAAGACATGGACAAGGATCTTCTTTTGGTGACCAGACGCGGTTTTATTAAACGAATTCAACTCAAAGAGTTTGGGAACGTTAAAAAATCAGGAATCATCGCGATTGGACTTCGAGACGGAGACGATCTCATCAAGGTAGAAGCGATTGCCGACAAGGACGAGGTTATCATCTTCTCCAGAAAAGGATTGGCCCTTCGAATCGAAGGGAATATTATTCGCGCTCAAGGAAGAACCGCGAGCGGTGTTACCGGAATGAGATTGTCAGCAGACGACGCAATCGTCGGACTCAGCAAGTTCAAAGAAGGCGAGGACATTTTTGTCGTTTCCGAAGAAGGATATGGAAAACGTCTTGGCTTTGAGGAATTTGCCGCGAAAGGAAGAGGCGGTAAAGGAATGGCTTACCTCAAAGTAACGGAGAAAAACGGATTTTCAGTCGGAACGGGTTCGGTCGGAAGCGAAGATGAAATCATTCTGATCACACAACAAGGAATGACGATTCGAATCAACGCATTCGATATTTCTAAACTAGGAAGAACCGCGGTCGGAGTTCGCATCGTAGATCTAAAAGACAACGATAAGGTGCAAGATTTTACGGTTCTCGGAGAGAGTTGAACCAATGATTCAAATCGGAAACGTTACGATTCCGGGGAGGATTTCACTTTCTCCGATGGCGGGCATTTCCGATTCTCCGACTCGTAGAATTTGCAGAAAATTCGGAGCCGCTTTTTCTTATACTGAATTCGTAAATACGGACGAACTCGTTCATCGCGCGCCTAAGGCTCTGAAAATGTTTCGGTTTCACCCGGAAGAACGTCCGATTACGTTTCAAATTTTCGGCAACCGCTTGGAGATCATCGCGGAAGCTGCGGAGATCATTCAAGAATTAAAACCCGATATCATCGATTTGAATATGGGTTGTTCCACTCGTAAAGTTTCTTTACGAGGAGCCGGGGCGGGACTTTTGCGTAGACCTGCGTTAGCCGGAAAAATTATAGAAGCAATCAAGAAACGAGTCAAAGTTCCCGTTACCGCAAAAATTCGTATCGGATGGGATTCAACAACACACAACTATCTCGAGGTCTCTAAAATTTTGGAAGAATCCGGAGTGGACGCGCTTACGGTCCATGGTCGAACCAAAGAAATGGCTTATACCGGACTTGCGGATTGGGACGTGATCGGCGAGGTAAAGACGAATAGAAACATTCCGATCTTCGGAAACGGAGATATCAAAAGTTTCCAAGAAGCAACTTCTAAAATCGACAAATACGCGTTAGACGGAGTTCTTATCGGAAGAAATGCGATCGGAAATCCTTGGATCTTTTCCGAAGTCAAAAAGGAAGAATTGTCATGGAATGATATTTCAGATGTGATTCTTCAGCACGTTCGTTGGATGGTGGAAAACTTTGGAGAAGAACTGGGGCTGGTTCTATTTAGAAAACATCTCGTGAAATATTTAAACGGTCTGGAATTTGATCCGATTTGGAAAACGGAATTATTGGAAATTAAAGAATGGAATCGTTTCGAAGATCTGTTTTTTTCTCATGAACCTTCTCGGCTTTTAGCTTTCGCTTAAAATCATTTTTTCCGTATTCTCTTTTACTTTAAACGGATAGATTTGAAGATGAAAATTGAGTTTTTATAATATACTAAATTCGATTTCTTCGGATATTCTTTTTAAAAATCAAAACCACAATTATTTTAAAAAATAATGACGGCAGGAAATAAAAAAACCCCGCTGTAAGGCGGGGTTCGTAAACAGTCAAGTTTTTGGTAAGTGAAAACTTATTGTTTGTTGGAAACCTCTTGTGCTTTCGCTACGAGAGCGTCTTTTCCACCGGGGAATTTTGCGTAAATTACACACTGACATTCTTCCCAGTTGTCTTTAGAAACGTCTTTTGGATCGGAACCGGAACCGGTCGCTTTACATTCGTAAACCCCGACTCCTTTTACAACACCTTGAGACTGAGAAACGATTACGGATGCGGTTGCCTCGCCGTCGGAAACTCCGGAAGCCGATTCTACGGTTTCTCCTACCATCTTTTTCACAACGTCGGACGCGCCTTGAAGTCTGGAAGCTTCACGGCAAGTGGATTGCATCATTGCTTGGCTTTTCTTAGCCACTGCTTTAGCGGAAGCTCTGGAAGCAAATTTAATAAAGTACCAGTCTTTTGGATTCGTATCTCTTGGTGTTTTTCCGTCGTTTCTTTGTTCCGGAGGTCCACCCCAACCTTCAAAAGTCCATCCACCGTCGCCTACGGTAGTTGCGTCCTTTTGTCCGGTGTCGGTGCTGGAGCAAGCTACAAAAATCATTGTTGCTACAGATAGAGCGATAAGTCTATTGATCATTATTTTCTCCTTGATCTACTAAATGAAAAAAACTAATACTTTGTCTAGTTTATGCAACTCATTTTTTAATAGGTTGCGTTGAATCCGGGTTCCCTCATAATAAAATTAAGAACTCGTTCAAATCGTACATGTTAAGAAATTTATTCCTTTTCTTTTCTTTTGTTTTGTGTCTCATCCCGTATTTTCTACGAATATAATTTTTCTTTCGGGAAAAGTTGAGGGAAACTTACCGGCAACTTTGGAACGGATCGATGACAGATCGCAAGAAATTTCCAAATTGGGGGCTTTTTACGCGAACTTATTGCTAAAAGCAAAAGTGGATACGACTGAAAAAATCAGAGATAAAGAAATTTTTAATAAATTCAAAAGTTCCCGTTTTGGTAAGGAAGACTTTTCAAAAATTTGTTCCGAATTGGCCGTAGACTATTTAGTCCGAGACGAGGTCGGTTTCCAAAACAATATTTCTCTCGATCGTGTCGTTTACGATTGCACACAGAAACGATTGGATGAATTTCATCTTTCCGAAAAATCGGATCTTTTCTTTTTGATGCGATCCATGACGGAACGTTCCTTTCCATGGATTCCTACTAAAAAAAGACAAACCACCGCTTTAATATCCGATAATAAGGGTGCGAGAGAATTCATCTTTGTTATCGATATGTCTCCTTCTTTCCAAAGAGAAAGGGACGAATGGGTTCGGTTCGTTAAGAATGCGTCTTGGGATTTTATGACCGGGATTCGGATCGTAACTTTCTCCGAAGGAAAAGTCTCAATTCTTCCCAAAGCCGGTTCTTTGGCGGAATTAAGAAATCAGATCGGAAATTTAAAATCATTCGGCAAATCCAGTTTGGATGATTTATCGGAAGCTTTACTGAGCGCAAAACGCGCGTTAATACGGTCGGGAAGTCGTTCTCAAAACGTTCAAAACATAATCATTCTTACAAACGCAAAAGGAAAAATTCCCAACCCCACTTTATCTTCCGCAATTCAGGATCTCCAGTCTTCCGGTTATAAGGTTCAATTGATTACCGCGCCGTATTTTGCCGTTTCTCAGACGCAGTTTTTTAAAGGAATTTTTCCAAAAGAAAATCTTTTCGAGATAACGTATTTCAAAAGAGTGAGTACCGTAAAAGATTCAAAAACTCTCATATTCCGGGGAAGGCGGATTTATTTTACGTATTCGGACGTTTCTCCGAGCCAAACTCCGCCGGAATCTTCGCTCAATAAGGTTTCTTATTCCGGAAAATATGCGGAATCGGAATCGATCCATCCGCTGAATTTTACGGAAATATATTCCGAATTGACGGGAGATAAAATTCTTACATCGGATTCTTTACGGGACAATCTTTCCTTTTTACTTTCTCAAGTCGTATTTAAAGATGAGTTTAAAGGGGAAGGTGGAACGGAAGTTTTGGTAAAATCCGGGGAAAAGGCTTTTTGGGTTTCGCTCCCGCCCGGAATCAAAACCCCTCAAATCGACGAGCAGATCTTATATCGGACGACTTATGTTCCGTCCGCAAGTTCCGTGGACGGTGTCGCGAACGTCGCGGGTCTTACGGAAACGTATCGGATTTCTCCTTCTCAGGTTTTGGAATGTACGCCGATTCAAGTAAGAAATTATTTTCAGAATACGAATAAAAGTTCTTTTGATTGTATCATCCGAGGTAAAGTTCTCCAAGTCAAAGGATTATAATCTTCACACAGGGATCGGCATTTGAATTCCGAAGAACACATTTTTATCGGCAACGCTTCGAATTCGATTAAGATATTCAATCGATTGAAGTCGTTGTCTCAAAATACGTTGCCCTTATTTGTTACGGGAGGTCCGGGCAGCGGGAAAACTTTTGTTTCCAAATTGATCGCCGATTTAACCGGCTCAAATCCTCGCGTTGTTATTTTAGATTCCGATAATATAGAAAACGAAAAAAATTTCGAATCGATACTTTCCGAAGGAAAAAACACGTATTTTCTTTTTAAGGATTTTCCGAATTTTCCCAAGGAGATTCAGGTTTATCTTCTGAAAAAAATCCGCGAAAACCAAAGCGACTCTCGTTTTGTTTTTATTTCCGGCAAAGAATGGAAACAGAAATTGGAAGCCGGCCAAATTTTAGAATCCCTTTATTTCGAAATTTCAAACTTTCGATTGGACCTTCCCGATCTCAGGGAAAGAAAAGAAGACATTCCTCTTTTGATTCAACATTTTTTGGAAACGCTTTCCGAAAAGTATAAACGAAAAGAAATCCGATTGAGCGAAAAACTAGTTCAGTTTTTGCTTAATTACGATTTTCCGGGAAACGTCAGACAGCTCAAAAATCTTCTGGAAAGTATGATTTCCTTGTTCGCCGTTCGTACTCTCGAAGTAAAACACCTTCCGCCTCAGATGTTCGAAACTTCTTACGTCTATTCGGAGTTCATCGAAGTAAAAACGGGAATTCCTTTAAGGGATTACGAAAGGGAGATCATTAAAAAAAATCTGATACTCGTTAACGGGAACAGGGAAAAAGCGGCCAAGATACTCGGAATTTCGGAAAGGACGATTTACAGGAAGATCATAGAATTCGGTCTTTCCGGCGAAGCTGAAGGAAAAAATCCTCCATCCGACGGTTGAAGTAAAACTCCGATCCTTCTTTTTCCGAATTTGTTTTGATTCGGATATTCATCTCTATCATAAAATCATAAAGTTCTCCGATGATCTTATCGGAAAAAAAAGCGGCTTCCTTTCTAAGACGATTTCGAACAAAATTCTTACGCGCGGGACTGTAGGATTGAATGTCCAAAAGTTCGTAAAGTTCCTCGTCGGAAAGAGAGGTTTCGTACTTTCTAGAAATGATTTTGTACTTACGAAGTTGATCGATTCTTTCCTTTAAGATCGAAAAAAATAAAAGCAAAGAATCTTTTCCGCTCTGAAACTTTTTCAACTCTTTGAAAAAACGAATCCGATCCGATTCCATAAAAAAATCAACCAAACCGGAAGAATTGAATTCCCCGCTGAACAATAAAACGTCTTCTACATCCTGTTTCGTGAAGGATTTTTTTAAGAGATAAAGTTTAAGTTTGGAAAGTGATTGTAAATACGCTCCCATTGACGGAGGAATTTTGTGAAGAAATTCATCCATCGCGTCTTCGTCCAATTGAACTCCGATTTCTTTACAAGCTTGTAAAAGACCCGAGCGGGTTTCGTTCGGATAAAAGTTTTTGATTTTGATGAGATTGGCTTTTCCTCCGAAGATCTGAAGAACTTTGTTGGGAACTTCCCAGTGATTGTAGTGGATTAAAAGTTGGATCGAGTCCGGAAAATTCGAAAATCGTTTTTGTAAGGATTCGTTGTTCTTTCCTTTTCCGCCGGAGATCGGTTTGAAAAATTCAAGTCCCGATTTGATGATAAATAATTTCCGATTGGAGAACATGTCCAAGTTGAAGGCTTCGGATTGAAATCTTTCGAAGTCTCCCGGTTCCGAAACGAAAATTACGATTTCGAAAGGTTCCCCCGTTTTCCGAATCGCTTCCTTATATTTTTCCGCGAGAATTTCAAACTCATAGGATTCTTTAGCCGCGACAAAAACGATTTGCGGTAATTCTTTGTTCCAATCGGCCAGGAACTCAATGGAATTTTTATATTCTTTTGTTTTAGTCGCCATTCGATTTGAATTGGAAGTAACTTCGATCCGTAAAAAAAAGGGAGAATTGTTTAAGGTAAAGAATCGATTCTCCGAAGATTAGAATATGAATATCAGTTCCGGAGTCCAGAGGATTTCTTTCCCGAACGAGACTTTGACCTACGTAAGTCCGGCTCGTATGGGCGGAAAAGTGCAGGCCGTGGAACCGATTCGCCGCGAGGATTTTAATTCCGATCGGAACGCGGGCGGTAAAAGTAATTTTTCCTCACCCAAAGAATCCGTGCCGACAACCCGCGGTAGTTTGATCGATTTTTACGCCTGATTTCCCTTTAAAAATTTTTTCCAAAGTTCGTGATACTGAAAGAACATTCGGATCGGAAATCCGAGAATGTTCGTATAAGATCCGTCGAAAGATTGAACCGGTCCTTCTCGGTCCTGAACTCCGTAACTTCCCGCCTTATCCAAGGGAGAATATTTTTCAATGTAGGTTCGGATTTGTTCGCGATTCCAAGAACGAAAATGAACTTGAGAAGAATCGAACGCGAATCGTTCCAACCCTCGATCGGAAATTCCTAATCCGGAATAAACCGTGTGAGTTTTTCCGGACAATCTTCCGAGTATTTCCGTCGCTTCCGAAACGTTTTCGGGTTTTTGCAGAATCGAGTTTTCGTAAACGACGATCGTATCGCAGGCAATCAAAAATTCATCCTTGGATCTTGTGCCTAACTTGGACAAAGAAATCCTTTTTAAATATTCCAGAGGACGTTCGTTCTTCAAAGAACTTTCGTCTATATCCTCCGCCTCGATTCTAAAATCAAGGTCCAAGGATTCCAAAACTTGTTTTCTCCGAGGAGATCTGGATCTGAGGACGATCATAGATCCACAGTTTGAGAAAAGCCTTGCTTTGCATCCGTTTTCCTGCCGATATTGTTAGGGATGAAAGAGAATCAACAAACTCTGCGGGATAAAATCGGATTTGTTATTTGTGTTCTTATTTTTGCCTGGAACGTTTCGATCCTTTCGCAAACGGTTCCAAACGAATCTAAGGATCTGAAAGAAAAACAAAAGGTCGAATCCGATCGAGAATTGATCGAAACGGGGAAGCTGGAATCGACTCGAAAAAAAACATATCTGGCATTGAAGGGAATTCGAATTTCTCTTTTGAATTTCGGGAAAAAACAGGAGCTGGACAAACTCGCCGGGGATTACGGGAAGGCTGAAACTCTTTATCTGAAAGCGGAATACGGAAACGCCACCGCCGCGTTTGAAAGTATTTTTAAAACGATCGTTCCTTTGGAAGAAACGATTCGGAAAGACTACGAGAACAGAACGATTCAGTTGGGACAGGAATTGGCCCCTTTGATCGTATCGATTCGTTTGGACGAAAAAAACAAAAACCGATCCATTCTCCCAGTATTAGAAAAATATTATGTTCGTTCCGGAGAAACGTCTAAAGTCGCCTCCAAAGAATTGGAAAAGGGGGAAAGAACCTCCGCTCTTTATTACCAAAGACAATCTCTTCTTTCACTCTATCAAATTAAAATTCTTTTGGGAAAAAACGAGGATTCCAAACTTTCCCTTTCGGATAAAATCTCCAAAAATAGAATCCTCGATACCGATTACCTAAAACCGGAAGAATTGATTTATTGGGACGACGCGGAAGGTCGTTTGAATGCGGAGGAAGAAAGGAAAAAAGACAGAACAAAAACCGTAAAGTCGTACGAATTGAAATTGGGGATTTTTTCCGGAAAATCGGAAAAAGAAAGCGAAACCAAAAGTCAGGATTCCGCCCAAAATCCTCCTAAATCAAATACAATAAAACCGTAATATTCAAAATAACAAACGTATGATTCCCTTCCGTAATCAGAGCCTGTCCCGTTTTCGTTTTGTTTGGATTTGTTTTTTGATTTTTTTGATCTTTCCTTATTGTAGAAGAGGAAGTTTTGATCGAATTAGAGAATCCAGTTTTCAATCCCTCTGCAAAAGATATCTTCTTTTCTGCGATCAAATCGTCGCCAAGATCGATATGTTCGACTGCGATCCGTTGCATAATACGTATGAAAGCGACGGAACTCATTACATCGATCGGGATGTTCTCGTGGACGATTTTACCGTAGAAAAAGAGGAAAAAGAAGCGGAAATCTTCGATCCGTATTCCGAAAAAAAACCTAAAAAAGAAAAAACAAAGGATACAAGTTCGGACTTCGGAAAAAACATTCGAATCGATTCCCGCAAACTCATCCGTACTTTCGATACGGAGCGCGGAAAAAAACCGTCCATGGCAAACGGCGGAGAATCCATAGAAGAGATTCGGCCTTGTTATCCGGTAAAACCACAATACAATCAGGAGTGATCCGTTGAACGATTTATTTGACGTAAAAGGCAAAACGGTTTTAGTGACCGGGTCCACTCGCGGGATCGGAAGACATTTCGCGGAAGGTTTTAAAAACGCGGGCGCCGTCGTTTATGGAACGGGTTCTTCGGAAGAATCGATCAAAAAATTCGACGGTTCCGGAATCAAAGGTTTTGCCGCGGACATTCGCCAACCGGATGTGATGACTCCGATCATCGAATCCATCGTCAAAGAACACGGAAAGTTGGACGTGCTTGTCAATAACGCGGGAATCGCTTCGAACAAACCGGCCGCTTTTTTAAAGGAAGATGAAATCGAATCCATCATTCAAACGAATTTTACGGGAGTGTTCAGAGCTTGTGCGGCTTATTATAGGATTCATAAAAAGAAAGGCGGAAACATTATAAATATTGCATCTATTCTCGGAATGAGAGGAACAAAGTTGGCTTCCGTTTATTCCGGCACGAAAGGCGCGGTCATCAATATGACCCGCGCTCTTGCCGTGGAATGGATCGGTTCGGGTTATCGTGTGAACGCGATTTGTCCGGGTTTTATCGATACGGATATGACGGATATGATCAAAGAAAAACCGGAAGTTTTGGAACAGATGACCAATGCGATCCCGATGGGAAGGCTCGGAAAACCGGATGATTTGGTGGGGGCTGCGATTTTTTTTGCGAGCGACGCGTCCGCTTATATTACCGGACAAACGATCGTAATCGACGGAGGAATTACCGCAGGACTTTGAAAGAGTCTAATAAACATGATTCTTTCTCTTCATCCGATCAATCCTGAAAAAAGAAAACTCGAGCAGATTTCTAAAAAGCTGTCGGAAGGAAAGGTTTATATTTTTCCGACCGATACGGTTTATGCTTTGGTTGCGGACTCTCAATCCAAGACGGGTGTTGAAAAATTATACGAACTCAAAAATATCCCTAAAAACCAACCTCTTTCCTTGATCTGCCCCAACATTTCGGTTGCTTCCGGTTATATAGAATTTCTTTCCAACGACGCTTTTAAACTGATGAAAAAAATCACTCCGGGTCCGTTTACGTTTATCGCGCGCGCTAATAAACACCTTCCCAGAGTTTCTTTTTCCAATCAGAAAGAAAAACAAATCGGGATTCGAATTCCGGATTCGATTTATTTACAAGAATTGTTGAAGATTCATCCGAACCCGCTAACATCCACTTCCGTTTTTAACCATGACGAATTTATCATCGAAGTCGATTCTCTCGAAGAAATGTACGGTTCTCGGGTTGAGGGAATCATAGACGGCGGCATTGTACAAGTCGAGTTATCTACGATTCTGGATATGACGGACGATGAAATGACGATCGTAAGAGAAGGAAAGGGTTTTGAACTTCTATAATCGATGTCGGATTAACATTTTTTTGGAAATAAATTTCTAAAACGCGAGCTCAATGAGGAATAAAATCGGATACAACTTCGTCTCTTTCCTCTAAGACGTCCGTGTCTTAGAATGTGAAATGCGGTTCGAAGCAGGTTACGATGAGACGATTTCCATGTTTTCTTTTCATTTTTATTCTCTTACACAATTGCGCCGTCAAATCCATGGAAAACGCCTGCGATCCGAGCGGTTCCCTCTTTTACAAATCCTTACTTGTTAATTTTATTTTAACCTCGGGACAAGCGACCGTTTGTGGAATCAGCCTCGTAAAAATCCCTCAACCTACAATTCTCAACGTAAAGTCGAGAGGTCTTTTAAACACCGGATTTTTAATCGGAGAAACCGATTCATCCGTTTCGGGAGTTCAAGTTGCTTTGGATGCCGGTCCGTTCGTGGATGCACAAAGGTCCGGAACTCAGTGGAAGTTTCAACTTCCCGCAGCCGGACTTCCGACCACACTTCCTACAACGGGGGTTTGGAAAGACTGGAGTTTACATACGATTTCGGTTCGATCCGTTTTCAACGAATCGGTTTCTCTTCCGGTTACGATTACCGTTCAAAAAGGATCGAATAAGGACATAGACGGAGACGGTTATCCGGATGCTTTGATCGGTTCTCAAACTGCAAACCGGGTAAGGGCCTATCTTTCCCTTGGAAAAACGAAAGGTTTAAATTCCGTTCCGGTCACTCTGCTGAACGGTGTGGGCGGATTCGGTTATTCCGTTAAGTTAGGAGACATCGATGGAGACGGTTACGCGGACGCAGTTGTGGGAAGTACAACAAACACGTTTGCGGTTTATCTGGGAGCGGGCGGTGGACTATCTACAACTGCGATTAGTAATATCGCAATCGGAGCCGGGGGTTTATTGAACGTAGACGTAGGCGATATCAACGGCGACGGATTTGGCGACGTTTTAGTCGGAGCGCCGTATGACTTAGGAAATATAGGGCGAGTTTATTCTTATTTCTCCAATGCGATCGTGGGACAAGGAGTTACGATGAGTCAACAATTGAACAATCCGGGAAATGCGGGAAGCGCGACATTTTACGGATATGCGATCACGTTAGGCGATATCAACGGGGACGGTAAATCGGATGCGATCGTCGGAGCCGTGGGCTCCGGACAAATCGGTGCGTCTTTCGTTTATCTCGCACAAGGAGCCGGAACTTTTGCGGCTTATTCTCAAACGATTACGGGCTCGGCGGCAAACGAGTGGTATGCAAATTCAGCAGTTGCGACGGATATCAACCGGGACGGTTTTGCGGATTTGTTCGTAGGCGCCTATCAAGAGTCGGCCGGGGGCGGTAGAGTTCATTTGTATTTATCCGATTTCGGAGTTCTTGTCAACGCAGTCAGCGGGCCGATTTCGGGAGTGGGCGGATCTCAAACAGGAACTTCGGTCGCAACCGGGGATATCAATGGAGACGGATTTTTAGATCTCCTCGCGGGAGGTTATTCTTATACTTCTACGTTTCCAAATCAGGGACACGCGGTTACGTACCTGACAACGGGGGACACATTCGGTTTTGTGGCGAACTCGCTGAATTTTTTAACCGTAGCGGTAAACTTAGGTGATATGGGAAATGCAATCGCTTCGGGAGATATCAATGGGGACGGTTTGAGTGATGTTCTTGTGGGAGCTCCCAGTTCTGTCGGCGGAACCAATATAGGAAACGTATATCTTTATCTTTCCGACGGATCCGGCGGATATACTTCGACCCCACAAACGTTTTCCGAACCGGATGTCAACGGAACGTTTGGGACTTCCGTAGATTTATGATCATCCAATCCGCTTCTTCCATTCCTCTTCTTTAAAACCTACAAAGCCGAAACCGTCTCCTAAAACAAAAGGTCGTTTAACCAAGTTTCCGTTTTTAGAAAGAAGATCCAATTGTTCTTCGATTGGCATGGAAGCCAATTTGTCCTTGAGACCCAATTCTTTATAATCGTTGCCGGAAGTGTTAAAGAGTTTTTTCGATTCGTTTCCAAGATATTTGAGCATCGTTTTGAGTTCCGTTTTTTTGGGAGGGGTTTCTCGGATCGGCAAAACTTCCAATTCCACTTTTTTTCCGGAAAGAAATTTGAGAGCGTTCCTACAAGTGGAACAATTTTTATATTCGTAAACTTTCAGTTTCAAGATTCATTCTCCGGTATCGATGGTTTGTGATTCTTTTTTCGAGTCAAGTTTTCCTCCGTTTCGAGGATTGACAAGTTTGCCTCCGTCAATTTTGGGCGAACCCCTCGCCTTTTTTTCTTACGGAAAAAAAGGCGAGGGGCCGCGCTTTCGGCTCCAATCAACAAATTGATAGATAGTCCTAAAAGCGAAATTTTTTTATAGTTCCAATTTGTTGATTCCGCTTCAATCGCTTTCGCATTGATGATATAGAACTCGCGTTATTTTAGAAACTCATACTTGCGGCGAAGAATTTTCTTCCATTGGTTGAAAAATCTTTTCGTTGAAACGTTCAATTTTAACCGATAGAATTCTTACGGGAAGTCTCGGGCGTGTTGAATAAAAAAACAAACTTAACCGGAAGACAAAAGGCCGCGGTTTTTCTCATCGCGGTCGGAAGCGAAGTGTCTTCCGAGATATTTAAACACCTTCGAGAGGACGAGATCGAGCAGATCACGTTCGAAATCGCGCGACTTGATAAGATCACTCCGGAAGACAAAGAAAAAGTTTTAGTAGAATTCAACGAGCTGATGATGGCTCAGGAATTTATCTCCAACGGGGGGATTGATTTCGCCCGAGGTCTTTTGGAAAAGGCGCTCGGAAATCAGAAAGCGATCGACATCATCAACCGACTCACTTCTTCTTTGCAGGTCAGACCTTTCGACTTTATTCGAAGAACCGACCCTCAGCATTTATTGAACTTTATCCAAAACGAACACCCTCAGACGATCGCGTTGATTCTTTCTTATTTGGATCCTCAGAAGGCTTCGAACATTCTTTCCAACTTACCGCATACGATTCAGGCGGAAGTCGCAAAACGAATCGCAACGATGGACCGGGTTAGTCCGGACGTACTTCGAGAAGTGGAACGGGTTTTGGAAAGAAAACTTTCCACCTTGGCATCCGAAGATTATACTTCCGCCGGTGGTATCGATTCCGTGGTCGAGATTTTGAACTTGGTGGACCGTGGAACGGAAAAGACCATCATCGAAGCCCTGGAGGAAGAAGACCCGGAACTCGCGGAAGAGATTAAAAAGAGGATGTTTGTATTTGAGGACATCGTTCTTTTGGACGACCGTGCGATTCAAAAGGTGATGCGAGAAGTGGATAATTCCGATTTGGCAAAAGCTTTGAAATCTGTCGATACGGAAGTTCAGGAAAAAATCTTTAAGAACATGTCCAAACGCGCGGCGAACCTTCTTCGGGAAGATATGGACTTTATGGGTCCGATTCGGATCAAGGACGTGGAAGACGCGCAGCAGAAAATCGTAAATATCATTCGTAAACTCGAAGACGCCGGTGAAATCGTCGTCGCTCGCGCCGGTGAAGACGAACTCGTTATGTGATTTAATTTTTTCGTTTCCGGAAAAATTTTTCACTTCGAATTTTTTTGAATGAACTCTGGTTGTATGATCCGGATTTTAAAAATTTTCACATATTCTTTGATCGTTTCGATTCTGCTTTCCTGCGGATACGAAGCTCCGCAGGCTTTGGATCTCACACACGCCGAATGGAGCGCGAGTTTGGGAAACCATCTCAAAAATAAATTAGAAAAATCGAATATTCAAAATTCTTTTCTAAAAAACAAAAAAGAAAAAACGAATATTGAAACCGACCTTAAGGAAAAAGAACCCAAAAATTCGGAAAATTGGAAGTCGATTCCGAGCTTCCCGGTGAGTTTTAATTCTCTTTTTGAAATACCCGATCAATCCGGATTTCACGACGTAACCGTAAAGGTGGAATTTTCGGTAAACTCCGAGTTGATAAAGTCGCCGACCGCGATTTATTTTCCGGACATAGGAGAAAATTGGGAATTGTATCTTAACGATGTTTTGGTCCGAAAAGAAAGATTTCCAAAACGGGTCGATAACAACGATTTGACTCCTTCGATTCGAAGATCCTTAAAGTCCGTAATTTTACCGATTCCATCGGGAGCCTTAAAAGAGGGAAAAAATACGATTTTTTTATACATGGTCGGGGAATCGAATCTCACGTCTTATTTTCAAAACGATCATTTCGGATTTTATCATACAAGCGGGTATAAAATTTCCCCGATTCAAAAAATTTACGAATCCACATCCGAGTATTTCGAAGTATTTTTGTATGGAATTTATTTTATATTCGGAATTTATCATGTATTTTTTTATGCGATACGAAGACAAGATTTGTATTATATTTATTTCGGATTTTTATCCTTTGTTTCTTCGGTTTATTTTTTCTCGTCTTCAAATTTGATCTTTCAAAAATTCGTGAATCCGAATTCGGAAATCGATAGTTCCCACTTTTTTAGGATCGAGTATTCTTCTCTGACGTTGATTCTTCCCGCGTTTTATTATTTTTTGAAAGACTACTTTTACCAAAAAGAAAAGACGAATGTAGTTCCGACATTCTTTCTCATTCTTTTGGTCGGGTTGTTTTTTGCGATCCTTGTTGTTCCGTTTTCCTGGATATACGCGGCCGTTGGGATCTGTCAAATTTCGATGATTTTCTTTTCGATTTACATTCTGTTCTTTGCGATTCAAACCGTAAGAAAAAAAAGAAAAGATGCGCGTACGATATTGGCCGGGATTTCCGTATGTATCGTTTTTGCGGTATGGGATTTATCGGATTCTGTTTTTAAAATTGTCGGGCCTCATTATTCTTTTTTTAAGATCGTTTACTTGCTTTTTATCGTCGCGATCGTAAGGATTTTGATTTCGAGATACATCCAACTTTATAAGGACGCGCAACTTTTAAATACGCAACTTTCCAGTCAGAAAGACGCCTTCTATCGTTTTGTTCCCGTGGAGTTTATTCGAATTCTCGACAATGAATCTCCCGTATCGATTTCCATCGGAAATAATAAAGAGAAATCGATGACTGTCCTGTGTTCCGATATTTGGAATTTTACGAATCTTGCGGAAACGATTCCGTCGAGTCGGACGATCGCATTCTTAAATTCTTATTTATCCGAAATGGAAGAACTCGTTTATAAAACTGCGGGTTTTGTGGATAAATATATGGGGGACGCGATACTCGCGCTTTTCGCGGATTATAACGATCGAGCGGAAAAGGAAAATTTCAATTCGGCCGACAACGCGGTCGAGTCCGCGATCAAAATGGTGAGCGCCGTTCGATCGGCAAAAATGCGAAAGGGTTTATCGACTGAATGGAATTTGGAGATCGGTATCGGGATCAATACGGGTTCTTTGATTTTAGGAACAGTGGGAAGTCAAAGGCGAATCGACACCACCGTGATCGGAGACGCGGTCGATCTTGCCTCAAGCCTTCAATCTCTTACTTCCTTGTATCAAAGTAGAATATTAATATCTCATCATACGTATCTTCGACTCCATAACATGAGCGAGGCGGGGATTCGTATGATCGACTCGGCGTATATAAAAGGAAGAAACCGGCCCGTGGATATTTACGAAGTGTTTGAATCCGATCCGGAAGAGATCAAAAAATTTAAACTGAAAACGTCGGATCTATTGTCTCAAGGGATTCTCGAATATAAATCCGGAAAATTCGACGAGGCCGCTAAAATTTTCAAACAACTTTATCGGGAGGAACCCGGGGATAATCTTTCTAAGATTTATCTGAAACGTTGTAAACTTTATTCTTCCAAACCTCCCGAAGAAAATTGGGACGGAATTTTTAGATTTCAATCGAAATGATATTAGAGTCGTTGAAAATTAATTCTCCATTTGTTTCCGTTTCGTTGAAATGGACGATTGAAGCGGTTTTATAAATCGCGACGATTGAATTTTTCAATAACTCTAATATTTGTAGAAGGAAACTTCGAACGGATTTTTTCGTTTTTGCCTTAAGTAATTTAATGTTTTATAATGTACGAATGGAAAAACTTCAGATCAAACCCTTCTTTCGTTTTAAAACGTTTTCCTTCCGGATTATTTTCTTATCGATTTTTCTTTTCCCGACGTTTTCCGTTTTTTCTTCCGATCTTCCCGATTTTCAACTCAAGGATCAAAGAGGCCAGGTTCTGAGTTCAAAAACTTTGAAAGGAAAAGTCGTATTCCTTTTGGGTTGTTCTTATACGGACGTCGTACTTTGCAGAAAACACGGCAGAAAAATCTATTGGAGAATGCAGAACCTGATCGATGAATCCAAGGATTTTGTCGAATTCGTTGCGTTTATCGATCTTAGAAACGCGCCGAGTGCGGTGTCGGTTTATATCGATGAAAACAAATCCAAAAATTACGAATCGATTTTTTTGGACTCGAAAGGAGTTTTATCTTCGGGAATCCGATCCGATTTTTCCTGGTTAAGGATTTTTTCCGGTAACAAAAAGCAAATTTTCGAATCTTACTACAAAGAAGTGGATGATAGAACCGTTGACTCTCTTTATGAAATCGTACGAAAACAAAGAAAATAAAACGCCGATTTTAATCTGTGTTTCGATTTGTTTTTTCCTTTTTGATTGCGTTCAAAAAAAACCGCAACAAGCCGCTTATTGGAAAGAATATATTTCCTACCAAAAAAGTATTCTACGCGAATATCCGACCGGAGGAATTAGAAACGCCTTATTCGGAAATTTAACTTCGGCGGACGAATCTCTTCTGAAAGAAAAAGACGGCAAACTTTCAATCGACTTTTATCTTCAAAAAACGGACGGGGGATTTCGAAATATTTTCACGACTGAAAAAATTCCGGAGAACGTTCCCTATCGAATCCATGCGGAATATTTTCCGACTTCTTTCCGGGATCAAAAGACTTTTCGAATGAAACGCGAAACCGTTTCGATTCTGCCGGCTTATAGTTATCTTGATTTTTTTCATCACGTGGATCGGCTTCAAAATTTTCTTCGTTTCGGCTCTAATGATTCCACCAAACTCGCTTCGATTTCAATTGCACATCGGTATCTTTGTTCCGTTTCTCATTGTGATTTGGGAAGGACGGAGAATTCATCTTGGCTTCTTTACGAACTGAACGACTCGACCGAAACGGAGTATCCGCAATTTTATAAACGATTTTATAAACTCTTAAATCAAGTTTCCTACAGAATCGCGATCTTTAAGTCCGGAGAATTTTTAGACGGAATCGAACTCTATAACGAAGGAACCAAAACCTTTTTAAAAATTCCGGACACTCCCGTTGGTTATTGGAGTAAACCGGAAACTCTTCACGTCCGTGTTTCCTTATCCGTTCAAGTTTACGGACTTAAAATTGATATTAGAAGTTTAGGATATAAGTTTCGTTTTTATTCATCCAAAAATTACGAAAAGATCACGGGGGAATTTTCGAAATTTCCGGAAAAAAAAATCAGCGGTCGTTTCCTTCGGGTCTTTCCGCCCGGAATGGTGAATTGGTTTATTCCCGGAAACATGGACGACTACTTTGATCGGTATTTTCTTCTTCTTGTGCAGGGAAGCGAAGGAAACGGAGGAAACAAATTCGAATCGGAGTTTCTTCGAAACGGAAACAACATGAAAGTGATTCTAAAATCTCAGGCTGAAATTTTTCGAGATCCTTTCACTCCATTTCGTTCTTCGAATGAAAAAAACGACGAACCTTCTTTCTGGGACGTATTACAGAAAAATTTAATCGAAGATCTTTCTTGAAACCCGCTTGGTGTTTGTTCCCGAAGATTGGAATTTATTTTTCTTAAAAATTAGAATCTTTCTAAAGTGCTTGACTGAGAGTCCAAATCCCGAGATCTATTTTTAGTTCTAGCGCTTCCTTGTTTCTTAGAGCGCACAAAAAAATCATAATTCAATCGATGAATTGGAGGTATTATGGAAGGAATTTCCCTTTTTACAAGTCAAGGCTTGTACTTCATTTTTAAGTGGATCCATTTTCTCGCGGGCGTTGCTTGGATCGGACTTCTTTGGTACATTAACTTTGTACAAGGTTCTTTTTTTGCCGAAACGGACGCCGATACAAAGAAAAAAGCGACTCAACAATTGGTCCCGAGAGTTCTCTGGTGGTTTCGTTGGGGAGCGATGTTTACTTTCCTCAGCGGTTGGGCGATGATCGTTTATGCGATCGTTAACGGCACGACTCTTTCCACCGGTCAATGGCTGGCGGTAATTCTCGGAGGAGGTTTGCTCGGAACTTTAATGTGGTTTAACGTTTGGTTCGTGATCTGGCCCGCTCAAAAAGTCGTGATCGCTGCCGCTAAAGGTGAAACTACGGAAAGTCCGGCTCCTCGTGCTGCAAGAGGTCTTTTGGCTTCCAGGACCAATACCCTGCTTTCCATTCCGATGTTGTTTTTGATGGGAGCCGCGAGAAATCTTCCGATTTCTTTCGAAGTAACGAGCGCTGAAGCACATACGTTCTTAGGGGTGATTTTAGTGATTCTCGCGATCGTTGAAATAAACGCGTTAACCGCAACACCGGAAAGCGCCACTTTCAAACCGATCAAAACCGTAAAAGGGGTTATCACTTCCGGGTTTGTTCTTTGTTTGATTATCTATGTTCTTCTTGAGGTTCTTCTTTAATCGATGAGGATCGACAAAAATCGAGGCGGGTCCTACCGCCTCTTACTCGTTTCTATTACCTTGATTCTCTTTTTTGCATATTGTAAGGAAGAGGAAAATCTTTCACCGGAACAAAAATCGATT
This sequence comes from Leptospira weilii serovar Ranarum str. ICFT, assembly GCF_000332415.1. Lineage (GTDB taxonomy): Bacteria > Spirochaetota > Leptospiria > Leptospirales > Leptospiraceae > Leptospira > Leptospira weilii_A. Next base: position 154,859 of record NZ_AOHC02000037.1, on the reverse strand, counting down.
TCCCAAGGGAAAGGTTTGTATATAACAAACTGCTCCGCTTGCCACAATCAAAATCCCGCGTTAGACGGCGCCGTCGGACCTGCGGTCAAAGGTTCGAACTTTGAGTTATTAAAAGCAAGAATCGTTGAGGGAACTTATCCTTCGGGTTATACTCCAAAACGCACAAGCCGGGTTATGACCAGACTTCCTTTGAACGACGATCAGATTCGGAATCTCGAGGCGTTCTTAAACGCTCCTTAATCGGAACTTATTGTGTGGCTGAAAAATAGTCGGACAACCGCGCTTTTTTGATGTTTAACTTGTATGAATTCCTTCGGTGAAACATGAGTAAACAACTTGAACCAGTTTGCGAGGCTTTGAAAAAACTTTCCGATGAAGAAAGGGAACTCCTTTACATTGATCTTCTAAAAGGTATGGAAATAGCTCCTCCTGAAGCTGAAAAAGTATGGGAAGCCGAAACACAAAAACGTTTACAGGAGATCCAAGAAGGAAAGATCAAAACAATCCCGGTTGAAAAAGTATTGGCAGATGGAAGAAAGATGTTGAATTTCATCCTCTGGCGCGAGCTGAGTACTTGGGCGCTCTTGAATATTACCACGAGCGATCGAAAACGGCAGCGGACATTTTTGAAAACCACGTTACGGAAAATCTTAAACTGATCGAACAATTTCCCGAAGGATTCTCGCTCATTGAGGCAACTTACAGGATTCGCAGATTATTCTGCGTCGTTTTCCCAATTCAATTCTCTATTGGAACGACTCTGATCTAATTTATATTCTCGCATTCATGCATCACAAAAGACATCCTGAATATTAGAAGGATCGAATAAAAGACGAACCGTTTTAATTTTCTGACTGATTGCTATTGGAAAAAGGAACCGATATCACTATAAGGACGGATGCTAAAACCGCATTATCCGCAGAGTCTTTAATTTTCAGTTGAGACCGATCGAACCCCGAACGTTTCTCATGATATCCACGATCTGAGAATGAATCTTTCCGTTTGATACGACTACTTCCGAGTTTCCGGAAAGAAAACGTTTTCCGCCGAAGTCCGTCAGTTTTCCGCCGGCTTCGGTAAGAATCACCGAACTTGCCGCAGTGTCCCAGAGTTTGACTCCTTTTTCCCAGATACCGTCTAACAATCCTTCTGCGACCCAACATGTATCCAAAACAAAAGAACCCGTTCTTCTCATGGATCGTCCGCAACTGATAAATGCGGTGATATCGGAAATGACTTCGTTTAATATTTCCTTTCTGTTTGTCGGAAAACTCGGCACGAGCATCGCGCGCGCGAGGGATTCCGTATTGGAAACGTCGATTCTAAGTCCGTTTTTAAAAGCGCCTTGCGAAAGAATGGCCGAATACTTAGTGCCGAGACCGGGAACGAAAACCACACCCGCCACCGGAGATTCCCTGTGTTCAAGTCCGATCGCGACGCAATAAAGAGGAATCCCTCTTACGAAGTTCATGGATCCGTCGATGGGATCCAAAACCCAGCGAAAAGAATTATTCCCTTCGTGTTTGTAGTTGTCTTCGGAAAGAATCGAATCGGAAGGAAAATTTTGTCTCAGATATTCCACGATGAATTTTCCCATCATCGCATCGGCTTTATGAATTTGATCCTTCTCTTCCACTTCGGTTGAAAAGGAGAAAGTTTTCAAATCTTTCTGAAGTTTCAACGCGGACTCGATAAAAATACCGGAGACGGATTGAACGGATTTGATCCTACGTTTGACTTCCTCTAAGGGAAAATCAATGGGAGGGGCAAGTGGATGGTCCATGGGTTTCTCTTCAAAAAGATTACTTTCGTTTAAGGATTTTCCAAAGCATATTCCCGGAGGGTGTTATACCCCTTTCCGTTTCGAAAGAACGAAGCCAGTCGTGCAAAGGTTCCCGTTTCACTGAATCTATAGTCATACTTTCCGGTGACAACAAAAGATCAATCAAATGCCGGAAGGTTTCAAATTGATTGAAAATTCTTTCTTGAGAGTTATCCAAAAACCGGGAACTGATCGTATGAAGTTCCACGTCGATCGGTTCGAAAACCTTACCGGGCCTCCAAACTTCCTTTGTTATGTTCAAAATAGAATGGATCAAAGAGATTTGTTTGGAATAATCCACGTCGTCGAAAAGTTCGGAGTATGTATGTTGGGCTTTGTTAAACGAAGAAACGGTTTCGACATCGATCATAAATTCTGTCTCTTTATATTTTCTGGTTAAGAAATCGACCAAGACGTCGTTTTTAAATTCAAAGGATTCTAAGGGAAGAATTCTCGCTGAAAAATAGATTCTCCGCGTTCGAACCGCCGCCGTTTTCCCTTGTAAGGGTTGTGTTACGATCATCGAAGTCGGTGCTCCGCCCAAATAAGTAAGGATAAAACTTACGACAAAAACAAACCTTTTCTCTCGGTTTTCTTCCGGAGAGGGAATCTCTTTGACCAAAAAAAGTTGGTTCGAATTTTTCTTCGGCTTTGCGATCGGAAGTACGCGACATCCCACAATCAGTTCCGGAATCAGTTGTTCCGCTTGTAAAAGAAATTCCTTGGCGGCGGAAAAATCGATTTCATACGCCGAAGTGGCCGGAAGAATAAAACTATCTTCGAATTCAAAGAATGCCGTATGCAAATTGTCCACGAAAATTTCTTGAGGTCGATTTTGTCCGGTAACGGATGCGAGAATCCGATTCAGTTCTTCGATTTGATTCAGTTCCAAAAAATAATTTCCTTTATATTGTTAAACGACTTGGTAAATCGAAGTAAGATTTCGGCCAAAATAATGATTTCACGTTGATCCGTAAAGTAACATACGGTTTATAACTAATGAGGAACCGCGGCGTTTAGTTTTTCGGTTTGACATTTTAGAATATAATAAACTCAGCATATTGATTTTTATCCCGTAAATTTATGGAAATCCTTGGAATCGGAACGATTAAAAGCCGTTTTTTCTTTGAGAAATCACCGAAACGTTTCATTTCTTTTTAGGAAAAATTCTCACTTCATAAGGATCTAAAATTTTCAAACCTGCAAGACTTTTCTTTCCGGAATGATTGATAAAGATTTCGTAATTTTGTTTTCTACCGTTTCTGAAAATTTTCTCGACGTTCGGTCCGTAAAAAGTAAACGGAAGTTTGAGATCTTTTAAAATACGACGATAGAGAAGTACAAGACTCAAGGGCTCCAAGGAAGCGCCTACGTAAACGACTTTTCCCTTGTGATAGGAGTTTGACGTGATCACGGGCGACCCTTTATAGAATTTCTTTTTATCCGTATAATGAGCCCAAACCTTCGCGGTGGTAGGTTCCAAAATTTCGCAGATCTTGGAACAGGTTCCGGGAAAAAAACGAAATCGAAATTTAACCTTTTGATTTCCGACGGCTTCGAACTTCCGAATTTTAACCCCCGCCATTTCCGCAAACGGTCCCGGAATTTGAGAATCGTACATCCAACCGTTTAAGTCTTTTGCTCCGGTCCTAAAACCCAAAATCAAAACGCCGCCTTCTCTTACGAATTGTTCCAATCGTTTAAAAACGTCGTCCGCGACCATGGTGTACATCGGTAATATTATAATTTTATAATTTTTAAAATCGATCTTGGAAGCGGGACGGAAATGAGTGTTGACATTCAATACGTTCATTCCCGAAAACCAGGTCGCCATTTCTATATCGTATCCCAACTGAGACCAAGGTACGGGCGAAAATTTTAAACCCGTTGAAATCGGTTGGTGTTTCCAGTTTCTTGCGTTTTCTATATCGTGTACGACCGCAACTTCGGCGGGAAACGATTCTTCCGTAAAGTCTTCCGCGTGTTCGGCGATCTCTTGAATTCCCTTTTGTAATTCGAAATAACGATCCGTTTTTTCCTTATCGTGATCTAAAATTCCGTAACAGAGTTGTTCCTGCCCGAAACGAGCGGTTCTGTATCTGAAAAAATAAACCGCATTCGAACCGTGAACGATCGAATGTTTCATCCAAAGTTTGATTTGTCCGGGAGCGGGAAGATAACCGAGTAAATCGTGTCCTTGAAAACCGGAAATTTGTTCCATCACAGTAAAAGGAAGATTCTTCAGACCTCGATTGTATTGTTGCATCGCCGATATAAACGGATGCGGAAACGGAGCTTCTTGTTCTCCCCAGGTCGGATAGTTATCCCAAGAAATGTAATCGAGATACGTAGCCAACTCGGCCATGTCGATAATCGGTAAAAACGGAGAAGGATATAAGTTTGTAGTCAGCGGTCTTCCTACGGAAAATTTTCTGAGGATTTGAGCCTGAAGTTTTACGAAGTCGACGATCGTATCGGAATGAAATCGATAAAAGTCCTGAATGTGAGAAGGATGAAAGTTACTCGCGACACGGCGACCGGGAATCTGAATTTCCTCAAAGGAATTGTAGAGCATTCCCCAGAAAACGTTTCCCCAAGTTTCGTTTAAGTTTTGGATCGTTTTGTATTTGTTCTTCAACCAAACTCGGAAGGCCCTTAAAGAAGTTTCCGAATGATCGATATCGGAACCTTCGTGACCGATTTCGTTGTCGATTTGCCAACCGATTACGGCCGGATGATTTCCGAAATTTTTAGCCATTGCGGTCACGATCTTTACGACCGCTTTTTTGTAATTGGGAGAAGAGAAACACGCTTGTCTTCTTGTTCCGATTGTTCTTTGAATTCCGTCCCGTTCTTGAAGGATGTCCGGAAATTTTTTGGCGAGCCAAGGAGGAAAGGTCGCCGTCGGAGTTCCGAGAATCGCGGTCATTCCGTTTTTTTCCAACAAGTTGAGAATATGATCGAAAAAAGAAAAATCGTATTTCCCTTCCTTGGGTTCCATCATCGCCCAAGCGAACTCCGCGAGACGAACGGAATTTAAACCCATTTCTTTCATGATGGAAATATCTTCTTCCCAATCTTTTTTGGTCCATTGTTCCGGATAGTAATCGGCGCCGAATATCATTCCATTCTCCTCTTTTGTTTCGAAAGAGATATCATCGAAGGTGAATCTGAAAAGAAAGAAAACCGTCGCTGCGGGTTGTCTAAAAGAAAAAATACTGTCTTTTCCGGGAAAGTCTGAGACGATACGAATGACGTAAGCTGCGACACATACGCAACCTCGAAACTCTCATTTCTCGCCCAAAAGGATTCCATGCAGAACCAAGATTCATTGATATACGGAATTTTACCGGATGTTCATTTCCGATATTCCGTCGCTGAAATTTCATACTCCGTTACAGCGGCTTCAAACTTGCATAACTTGGACGACCCGGATACGGAACTACTCGCAAGAACGATGATCGGCGCTTTTTTTTTAGCGGATCAAATCAAAGAAGATACGAAGGTCAGTTTACAAATTCAGTTTAACGAAGATTCTTTTACACATTCGGTACTTGCTTACAGCGATCGACAAGGAAGAATGAAGGCCGTTCTCAGGGAAAGACCCGAGGAAGACGTGGAACCCGGTAAAACGATGGAAGATTATGCCGGGATATTGAAAGTCTTTCGCTGGAAGGACGGAGCTTGTATCTATCAATCCGTGGTTCCCTATTTGAATAAAAGTTTCGAGGAAAATTTTCAGAATTATCTGAACAGCTCCGAACAGATCACATGTTTCGTAACTCTTTATATTCAAAAAAACGGTTTCCACTGGGATGTGCGCGGAATTCTCTTACAATCCCTGCCGGAAGCAAAGGAAGAACACATTCAAAAAGTAGCAAGTCTTTCCGAACAAATCAACACAAACGTAAACGAGTTCTTAGGAAAGAACGTCTATAATTGTTTGAGTAAAATCGGAGAGGCAACTCGTTCCGCGGTTCAAATTTTGGAGGAAGGTCAACCGGAATTTCGCTGCGACTGCTCCGAAAATAAGATCAGAGAACTGATTCAAACGTTGGGAAAAGAAGAAGCGATGCAGATCGTGGACGAAGTCGGGATGATCGAAGTGACTTGCGAATTCTGCACTTCGATTTACCGTTTTGAAAGAGAAAAGGTAAGCGAATTATTTTGAGGAAGAATTGGAACTCGAATTTCAGAATCTGAAACTGGAAGAATTAGACAAACCCGCCGAATTTCTAGCGCCTTTGATCGTTTCCGCTTTGAAGTGGAACCTTCATCCCGTTTTTTTATTTACGGGTTCCATGGGAGCCGGCAAAACAACTTTTACTTTTAGACTGGTGAAACGGATTTCGCCGGATGCAAACGTCAATTCTCCCACTTACACGCTTGTAAACGAATATCCGATTCCATTCGATATAAATCAAAGTTCTTCGACGCAAAAATCTTCGACTATAAACCATTTCTCCGATAAAAAATCCGATTCGGAATTACGTAAGGTCTATCATTTCGATCTTCATCGATTGAAATCGCCGGTCGAATTGGAGGATCTCGGTTTTGAGGAAATTTGGGGTAAGGTCGGAGTTTCGGTCATAGAATGGTGGCAGATCGCGGAAGAGGATTTGGAGATATTGCCGTTAAAGATCGAAGTGAAGTTTAAAATCGTTTCAGAATATGAAAGAAATATTATAATCAAAAGTACTGATATAGAAAACTTTCCAACGTTAAAAAACTTGTGGAAAAAATCGGAAGGAAATCCCGCATGAAAAGGATTTTATTCTTCGATGCGACAAATCAATGGATTCTAGTGGAATCCTTTCATCTGGATCGAAACGGGGAGTTGGAAATCGTCGCTACTTATTCCGGAATTCATCCCAGGGAATCGTCTAAACTTTTGATCCGGGAATTACAAAACGTTTTAAAAAAATCGAATTGGAAAACCCCCGATTTGATCGGTTGTGCGCTTGGTCCCGGATCTTTTACCGGGCTCAGAATCGCGGTCGCAACCGCGAGAAACCTGTCGCAGCTTTGGAAAATTCCTGCGATCGGATTCGACAGTTTGAACGTCTATACATCGTTTTATTATGAAGATGTCGGCGATCCGGTAATCGTAGGAATTGAAGCCAGACAGAAAAAAATTTATTTCGGAATGGAAGATACGAGGGGATTTTTCGGGTCTATCGATGTAAAACCGGACGACATTCCGGATAAAATTCCGGAAGATCGTTTACAAACGTTCCTAACGTCCCAAAGGTTTTCGGATAATCCGGAGTTTTTTCCGGGAAATTCCATATTGGAAAATCTTCCTTCCGCATCGGCGATTTTGAATCGAAATGTAGATCTGATTTTGGAAGCGCTGGAATTTCCGGATCGATTTCCGTATTGGAAACTCGCGCCTAATTACGTGCGCGGAACGTACGTCGACAATAAGTCAACGGTTTAGCAATTATGAATATAAAGAAAAAACAAAATACAAAAAAGAAAACCTTCGGCAAGTCCGATAGAACCAAACAAGATCGAAACTCCGGTAGATCCGAAGGATTCCGGGAAAACGAAGTCGGAAAAAAAATTCTCAAGTACCTTCAGTCGCGAGCGGGTTCCGTAATCCAATTAAAGGATCTAAACGCGAAAATTCTCAGGGAAGAAAATCAAAATTCTTACGGTAAAAAAAGGGAAAAATGGCAGATTCAAGAAAGGGAAAGGGAAATTTTAGAAACATTACAAATTCTTGAAACGGAAGGATTAGTAGAATTAGAAAAGAAGAATATAATCGTCAACCCGAGTCAAAAACTTCAAGGTACGATTTCCATCAGCAAACGAGGGGACGGTTTCGTAAAACTTTCTTCCGGAATGGAGATATTCGTTCCCGGCCAATACACACAATCGGCGATTCAAGGGGATCTTGTGGAAGTTCAACCTTACGGAATCGGAAAAAAAGGAAGGTTGGAAGGCGAAGTTACGGAGATTCTCAGACGAGGACGCGATCTTTACAGAATGATCGTCACCGAAAAAGATCCTAAGTTCATCTTCGGAAAATTCTTAGACATAGACGGCGAAGAGAAAGAAGGATATCTTCTTCGTAAAACAATTCTTACGGATCTTCAAGACGAAATCAAATCCGGGGACGTTCTGATCGTAAAACTCAAAGAAGAAACGGAACACGAAAGAAATCTCTACGAAGTTCAGTTTCTACGTTTTGAGTCGGATACAAAAGAAGACTTGGATCTGATGAGAATGTTGATGAAATACAATTACAATATTCTATATCCTGAAAACATAATGTTGGATCTTCCCGAAGAAGTGGAGGAAAATACGACGGAGGATTGGGGCTCTCGTGCGGATCTTAGAGACCTAAAGTGTATCACGATCGACGGCGAATATTCCAAAGACTTTGACGACGCGATCAGCTTTGTGGAAGAAAAAAACCGAATCCGTTTTTACGTTCATATCGCGGACGTTTCCCATTACGTCAAGCAGGGAACCGAACTCGACGCGGAAGCTTATAATCGAGCCACTTCCGTTTATTTAGGAAGTCGAGTTGTTCCCATGTTGCCTCCGGAGTTGTCCGAAAATCTTTGTTCTTTGGTGGCTGGAAAAAATCGTTTGGCTTTTACGGTGGAAATGGAAGCCGATTGGAAAGGGAAAATCACCCATGCAAAATATTATAAAAGTATAATTAAGGTTGCGGAAAGATACACTTATAATCGGGCCGAATCCGAAATCCTTTCCGGGGATTCTAAAAATTGGATTTTTAGAATGAACGAATTTGCCAAGGCGCTTCGAGCCAAACGGATCGAAGACGGAAGGGTGGATTTGAATCTGAAAGAGAATAAGGTGGTTACCGACTCCGAACACAACGTTATCGAAATCGCCGTTCAGGATCGGCTTCAAGCGCACATTCTCATCGAAGAATTTATGCTCTCCGCAAACATTAAGGTTGCTGAATATATTCGTAAGAAAAAACATCCGACCTTGTATCGAGTTCACGAACCGATGAACGAGGAAAAACTCGAATCTCTGAACGCTTTCTTGCAACTGAACGGAATTAAAATCTCACTGAAAGATTCAAGTTACAAAGCGATCCGAGTGGTTTTGAAAGAACTGGAAGACAAACCCGCAGAGAGATTATTCAACATGTTTTTGCTGAGAACCTTTATGCAGGCTTATTATTCGGGAGAACATCTCGGACATTGGGGTTTGGGATTCGAGGATTATTGTCATTTCACTTCGCCGATTCGAAGATATCCGGATCTCGTTTGTCATCGGGTTTTACAAAACATTCTACTGAGCAAAAAATCCCTCTATACTTCCGAGGAGATCGTCACTTCTGGTTTGCATTGTTCTCATCAAGAGCGAAAGGCGAGTGACGCGGAACGGGATTATTACAAACTCAAAGCGTGTCGTTATCTGGAAAAAACGGGTATTAAAGAATTTTCCGCAACGATTACGGGTTGTAAACCGTATCTGATTTTTGTGGATCTGGAGAATCCGGCTGTGGACGCCTGTTTACTTTCTTCCGAATTTACGGATGAAGGGGAAATTCGATTGGAAACGGACTTTTCCTTTTATTCAAAGAAGTATTCTAAAATTTATACTCTGGGAGATAAGATTGAAGTGGAACTCGATCGAATCGATTACGAGGAAATTAGGATCTTTGTTAAAATGAAAAAATTTCAGAAGAAAGTATAGACGTCGATTTTTAAAATTCAGTCGTCGAAAGACAAAAAATTAGGAAATTTATTATAAACCGGTTGGAAGAGAGATCGCAAATTCACTTTTAAAAAAGACTTCCTTCCGGATATTTGGTTGTATGGCCTTTCGAATTTTATTTGTTTCGATTCTTTTGAGTTCTTTCGCAACTTCGTTATACGCGGATTTGAAGGAAGGTAAGAAGGCTTACGCGAGAAAGGATTTTTCCAAAGCCATGGATGAGTTCCAGAAGTTCAACGATTCCAATCCGTCTTCCGGAGAAGCGTGGATGTATATGGGTTACATCTACGAATACAGAAGAGATTATCCGAAATCCATTCAAAGTTTTAAAAAAGCGGTCGGCCTTAGTTTACCGAAAAAAGATTTAATCAATTGTTATCAAAAAATCATTCTCTACTTTAATTATCAGAGAGATTACCACGAAGTAATTGCGTATTCCAATCGCCTTTTGAGGATCGATCCGGATCTGACTCATATTCAAAAAATAAGAACCACCGCAGAAGAGCGGCTTTCTTCCGGTCACGTTGTGCATCATCGTCCGAAAAAACATACGGAAGAACCGGAAACGAGCGGACCGAATACGGAAGAAGATTATCTTAAAATTCTTAAAAAAGATCCAGACGATGTTTCCGCGCGTTGGAATCTTTCTCTCGTTTATGCAAATCATAAAAAATTTCAACAATCGGAAACTCTTTTAGAAAGACTCGTAAAAGACTTTCCGGAAAAACACGATTATCTTTACAAGTACGGAGTAATTCTCATTCGGCTTGAAAAATATTCCGAAGCGCTCCGGGTTTTGGATAAACTCGAAGATAAAATCGGAAGCGACAATGCTAAGATGTTATATTATGCAAATTTAAATCAAGCGGTCGCCTATCATAAGATGAAACGTTATGAGGATGCCGCTAAATATTATAGAAAATCTTACGCGGCAAACGCTACGGTTCAACCTTTGATCGGATTGACAAAACTCAAGTACGAAGTTAAGGATTGCGAAAATTCGATCAAAACCGCGGAGAGGGCTCTTGAATTCGGCGAAAGGTCGCACGAGATTCGAATGTATTTGGCCCTTTGTAAAATTCAGAATAAGGAGGAAAACGAAGGGTATACGATATTAAAGGAAATCGCTTCCAAACTCGAAAAAGAAAATCCTGAGTTCAAAAATCTTCCCGACGTTTACAACGACGGAATTCTAAAATTGGCTCGTTATTATACCAACCACGGAGAATATGAAAAGGCTCTCCGATATTTTCATTCCGTTCAATCTTCCGAAGAAGAAGAAAGAGAATATCGTTTTTATCTAGGTAAGGCGTATTATTATACAGAAAAAACCGATCAGGCCATTTTACTTTTGGAAAAAGTAAACGGTTCTTCGGGAGCTTATTATTTATTAGCAAAATGTTATGCGAATAAGGACGACCTTGAAAAAACCATGGAATACATTCGTAAAGCCGCAAATATAAAACCCGCAATTTGGGCGACTGCGACCGAGGAAAAAGAATTCGATCGATTTAAGGAAAAATCTTCCTTTAAGATTTTTTTGGAATCCAAAGGTTCCGATAAGGAAAACAATCAGGATTCCCGGACTTCGGATAAAATCTAAGAGTTTGTTCCAAAACCGTCCGATTTTATCGGAATGGCCGTAAATCTCTGCGATTGTCTTAAGTTTTGGGACAGGCTCTAAGTTTTATTCTTGCGGATTTCTCAATCGGATTAAGGAGTTCAAATCCACTTGACCCGGCGCTTTGGGTGCGTTCAAACAGCAATAGGTAAAGATAGAACCGTAAAAGTCCGGAAAAACCCTCGAAATCACTCCCATCGGACCCATACAAATTCCCGTCGAAAATACATTCAATTTTTTGCATTCATTTGCGATCTCTCGAAAAGAAGAAAGGAATTCGGTAAGTTCGACGACGGAATTCGGATAAACCGCAAATTTATAAATCAGCGGAAGATCCGCTTCGTATTTTTTATTTCCATTCAGATAAGGATCTTTAAAAATCCAGTCCCTGATTTCCGACTTCGATAAAATTCCGTCGAACTTATGAACGGATCGCACGAGACCGAAACCGTTATTCGAATGTGTTTCAAAAAGATCGTTGGGACGATTCAATTCCAGATCCAGATAATGATCTTTCGGATTTATTTTCGATACTACATGCTGAAAATCGAATTCGTTTTCTTTAGCGTATGCGACCTGATCCGTATCTTCCGGTTGTCTGTAAGTAAAAATACATTTGGCTTTCAACTCTTCGATTTTATTCGCTAGTTTTTGTTCGATGTTGTCCGGAGAAAATAAATCGAGACGGATCTCGATCCAATCGCAGGCAGGATGTTTTTTGAGAGAAAAAAACTCGTTCTCACTTACCGTAAGAACTACTTTAAATTCTCGAGCGCCCATGAATCAAAGTCCTCTTTGTAAAAGATCGTGGATGGAAACGATTCCGATTAATTTTTCCGATCGGTCGACGATGGGCGCGACTGAAATCGGATTCGGCCTTGATTCCATTTGTTTCAAAACGTCGTAAGCGCTCGATCCGGATTGGAACGTTGTCGGGTTCGGATTCATCAATTGTTGCGCGGAGATGGAAGAATCCAGTTTGCCTTCTTTTAATTTTTTACGAATGTCAAAGTCGGTGATAATTCCCAAAAGTTTTCCCGCCGAATCCGTAACTCCCGTGGCGCCTTGTCTTTTTACGGTAATCTCAGTAAGTATGTTTTCTAGTTTTGTATCCGGTAATACTTTTGCGAGGTCCTTATCCTTACGCATTACGTCGTCGATTTTCAAACTCAGACGTTTTCCGAGACGCCCCGCAGGATGATAAAGAGCAAAATTCTCTTTTTTGAAATCTTTTAACTCCATCAAACACATGGCGATCGCATCTCCCAATATCAACGCGATCGTAGTGCTGGAAGTCGGAGCCAATTCAAGAGGACAAGCCTCTTTTAAAACGGGAGTTATTAAAACGACGTCGGATTCTTTTGCGAGTTTGGAATCAACGTTAGCCGTCATCGAAATCAATTTTGCGCCTATATTTTTGATCGTAGGGATTAGGTTTAACAATTCCTCGCTTTCGCCCGATTTGCCGATCGCGATAACTACGTCTTCTCCTGAAATGATGCCCGCGTCCCCGTGAGCCGCGTCGGCAGGATGTAAAAAAACGGACGGTGTTCCCGTGGAAGACAATGTGGAAGAGATTTTTTTACCGACGTTTCCGGATTTACCGACACCGGTTACGATCAGTTTTCCTTTGGATTGAAGAATCAGTTCGATCGCTTCTTTGATCGACGGATCTAAGTTTTTTCTGAAATGAAGAATGGATTCTATTTCCGTATCGATTGCCTTTTCTATCTTTTCAAAAATTGGGTCCAAGATTTTCCTCCAGTTTCAACGTTTTTACATCCAGAGTTACCGAAGTCACTAAATTCATTCCGGGAAATTTAACGATGATTTGTTCCTCGTTTTTTCGTTGGATAATTTCGGCTTTAAATCCCGCAAACGGTCCTTCTTGAATGAGAACCCTTTTGCCCGGAAGTAATCTTTCCTGAATTTCAACCTGAATTTTATCCGGATACGTCTCTAAAAAGATTCGTACTAAATCGAGATCTTCATCCGGAATTACATACGGTTTTCCCGCGTAGAATACGAAGTGATGCGCTCCGGGTAACTGTAAAATTTTGACTCGATCCTTAAAGAATGAAATTTTTACGAAAATGTAAGAGGGATACATCGGTTCTTCGACGATTTTCCAACGATCGGACCATTTTTTCTTTTTAGAAATCAAAGGGAGAAAACATTCTATCTTTTTTTCTTGAAATAATCGTTTGAGCTTTTTTTCGGCTCTGGGATTGGTATAAAGAGCGTACCATTCGTTGACTTCAGAATTCTCTATCATATACTTTAAAGGAAACCGGAATGATCAGGTTTGTTCCTTCTTTAAGATCAAATTTCCAAGTTCTTAAGGCCCTATTGAATTCGACTTCGAAGATCGAATATTTACAAGGTTGGAGAGTTCTGAAAATTTCGCCCTCGCCGTCAGATTTTATTTTCACTTCCCAAGAACAATCCGATTCCAATCTTTGATCGAGAGCGCCTTGCGGAAAGTGAATTTCGTTCTTAAATTTTTCGATTTCTTTTCTTAAAGTTCCCTCGTTATTTGCGTTTTCAGACTTAAGGGATTTTGAATTTTCCCCCGAACCTTCCTGCAAAAAATTCAGGGTTACGTTTGGAACGGATCCTTTTTTAAGATGAATTTTTAAATCTGCAATTTGCGGAAACCTGAAGAAAGTCGTAGAGAAAAAAAGAAACATTAAAAGATGAAGACAACCGGAAATAAAAAATGAAAGCCGAACGCTCATAGAGCCATCCTTTTTACATCGATTACGAGTGCAATAGATCCAAGCGCAAATGCGTAAGAAATATATTCATTAAGTATCAAGGCTCGTTTTTAAGATGGAAAATTGAATCCGACTTAGGCCGGTTCAAAACTTCGTTTCCATTTCCACAAAATTCTACGGCTTGTCTCAAAATTCAAATCCTCTAGAAGTTATATGAAATCTTGGGACATTTTAGTACTTCTTAAATACTCGCGGAAATAAAAAAATGTGCCGATAACTAAATCGATGGGGAATCGATTTCTCAGACTGACGATTTTTATTTCCATAGCGATCACGCTTTTTTCTTTTTGGGATCATCATCTTGTCGGTTACCTAAAGGATTTTATCGTTTTCATCCATGAGATCGGTCACGCGGTCGCGGCTTTATTGACGGGTGGCTCCGTTCATGCGATCGAACTCCACGGAAACGAATCCGGAGAAACCATAGCGATTCCCAATTCGGGAACCGGTTCTTTTATCTTTGTAGTTTCGGCCGGTTACTTGGGATCTTGTTTGATCGGCGGTTTTTTATTGAATCGCGGTTTTTCCGGAAAGATGATACGTCCGACTTTGATTTCCTTCGGAGCGATTCTTCTGCTCATGACGATCTCTTATTCCAAGCCGGGAAATCTTGCACAATATACGGGAATCCTTTGGGGTTTGGGATTTGTGTTACTTGGATTTTTCAATTTGAAATTCAATCGGTTCGTTCTCGTTTTTATCGGAACGAGTATCACACTTTATAGTTTATACGATCTTTTGGATTTTACGGGAAACATCGCCTATACCGATGCGGGGATCATGGCGACGTGGATTACGGGAGCCAATCCTACGCAAGGAATTCCGAAATCGGTAATCGTGTTGGGATATTTGATTGCTCTCCTTTGGTCTTTTTTTAGCTTATCCATCATATTCGTATCCGTTAAAAAAGTTTTCCAATCGGGAATTTCGGAACCAGAACTACCGCAAGACGAAAACTTTTTCCAATTGTCGGAGGACGGAAATACGGAAGCTCCGTTTCCGGGAGAAGTTACTCCGGAAGTTATGGAATGGTTTTTCAACAAGGGGCTCGACTTAAACGGAAAACCGTTACCCGCAGAATTTTTAGAAAAAGAAGAATCATGAATCAACAAAGAATATTGGTAACAGGCGGCGCCGGATTTATCGGCTCTCATCTATGCGAAAGGCTTTTGAAAGAAGGCAACGAAATTATCTGTTTGGATAACCTGCATACGGGAAGAAAAAAGAACATTCAAAAACTTTTGAACGATCCTAAGTTCGAATTTATCAGACACGATATAACGGACCCTATCCGATTGGAAGTGGATCAAATCTATAACATGGCTTGTCCGGCAAGTCCGGTTCATTATCAATCCAATGCGATCAAAACGATCAAAACAAACGTATTAGGAATGATGAATATGCTCGGACTCGCAAAAAGAGTGAAAGCGAGAATTCTCCAAGCGTCGACAAGCGAAGTTTATGGAAATCCGTTGGAACATCCCCAAAAAGAAACGTATTGGGGAAACGTAAACCCGATCGGAATCAGAAGTTGTTATGACGAAGGAAAACGAGTAGCGGAAACTCTTTGTTTCGATTATCAGAGAAATCATAAAGTTGATATTCGTGTGATCCGAATTTTCAACACTTACGGGCCGAAAATGCTTCCGGACGACGGAAGAGTGGTCAGCAACTTCATCGTACAAGCTCTTAAAAAAGAGGACATAACACTGTACGGAGAAGGAGATCAAACCCGATCTTTCTGTTACGTGGATGATTTGGTGGACGGGATCATTCGTATGATGAACGTCGAAAATTTTAACGGCCCTGTCAATCTTGGAAACGACGGAGAGTTTACCGTTCGTGAATTGGCCGAGTTGGTCTTGAAAGAAACCGGCTCTTCATCCAAAATCATTCACAAACCTTTGCCTCAGGACGATCCCGCTCGTAGAAAACCGGACTTAACTCTCGCTAAACAAAGACTGGGATTCGAGCCGAAGGTTCCTCTTGTGGAAGGAATTCGGAAAACCGTCGAATACTTTAAAAATAACTTGGATTAAATTTACGCGAAGAAATTCTGGACGTACTTTAACGAACGCGTCCGGAAACACGCATCTATTTATCACCGGGAAAAATTATGAATATTGGAATTCTAAAAGAAGCTAAAGAAGAAACGAGAGTATCCGTAACCCCAGACATCGTAGATACATTGAAGAAAATCGGAGCAACGGTACTTGTCGAAAAAGGCGCCGGAGAACAATCTTATTATCACGACGAAGATTATAAAAAAGTCGGAGCAAGTCTTGTATCTCGTCAAGATGTGATCGGCAAATCCAATATCATTGTAAGTATTCATCTCGCGGACTCTGCAACATTAGCAAAGATGAAACCGAAAACGATTTATCTCGGAATGTTTCAACCCGCGATGAACGCGGCTACGATCCAAAAACTCGCGGCAAAAAAAGTCGAAGTAATGAGTTTGGATGCGATTGCGAGAATCACAAGAGCGCAGTCGATGGACGTTCTTTCTTCTCAAGCGACGGTCGCCGGTTATAAAGCGGTGTTACTCGCGGCTTCTCATTTAGCGAGATTCTTTCCAATGCTTACAACCGCAGCGGGAACGATTACACCCGCGTCCGTTCTGATTATCGGAGCCGGTGTCGCCGGTTTGCAAGCGATCGCTTCCAGCAGAAGATTGGGTGCGGTAGTGGACGTATTCGACACAAGACCGGAAGTAAAAGAGCAGGTTCAATCTCTCGGCGCTAAGTTTGTCGAAGTGGAAGGCGCTTCGCATTCCGCTGCGGCCGGCGGTTATGCGGTGGAACAAACCGAGGAATACAAAAAACGTCAGCAGGAAGCGATCGATAAATACGCTCAGAGAGCGGACGTAATCGTAACGACTGCATTGATCCCGGGCAGAAAAGCTCCCTTATTGATTACTAAGAAGATCGTGGACAATATGAAATCCGGTTCCGTAGTTGTGGACCTCGCTTCTTCCATGGGTGGAAACTGCGAATATACGAAACACGGACAAAACGTAGTCACTCCGAAGGGAGTTACCGTAATCGGTCATAAAAATCTTGCGGGTTCGATCCCTGCGGACGCGTCTAAAATGTTCAGTAAAAACGTTTTGAATTTTCTTAAACTTTTGATTAAGGATAAGAAAATAAATCTCGATCTAAACGATGAAATCATTGCCTCTACGTCGATCACTCACGAAGGAGAGATTCGTCATAAACTTACGTTAGACGCTCTTGGGTCGAAATCCGGTTCAGGAGCAGCAAAACCTAAGAAGAGCGCTGCCAAGAAGTAAACCGAAAAAACCGAAAATCGTTCCGATCATCCAACCGCCGATCACGTCGCTTACAAAGTGATGGAGAGAAAGCAACCTTCCCACTCCGGCTAAGAAACTAATCAGAATCAAGGCCGGAGAGAATTTAAACAAAAGTACGAGAATCAAAACCGCCGTCATCGAGTTCGCCGCGTGGGCGGAAGGGAACGAGTGTTTCATGTCCGGATTCGAATCCACTTTTCCGGCGACCGTGACCAAAGGTCTTTTTCTTGCGATGAGCTTTTTTAGAAAAAGAACGAAACGATCGTTTGCATAAGTGACCGAGCCGGTAAAAAGCAAAACCCAGTACCAAACAATCGGCAGATCGTTTTTAAAATAAAGAAAGGGTAGAAGGATGATAAGGAACACTTCTCCCCGATTGATTTTGGAAAGAATATGACTCAGCCTAGGATTGTGGAGTTTTGCCCGAATCCAATTAGAGAATGAAAAATCGATTTGGTCTACGATTTCTATCAAAGTCGAAAGTCTTTTTTAAGAATATCCGAAAGCCCTTTTCTGGGCAGGCTTTTTTGTTCTCCGGAGACGAGGTCTTTGATTTGAACCGTTTCCGAACGAATTTCCGATTCTCCTAGGAACAATACGTAGCGATAACCTTTTTTTTCCGCGACCTGAATTTGTTTTCCGATTTTCGCAGAATCTAACATCGTTTCGGCGAGGATTCCATTCTCGCGAAGTTCCTTGGAAAGTTTGAACGTATCCACAAAAAGTGATTCGTCCATGATCGGAAGGAAGAGAGTTTTTTCTCTGCTCAGATCCGGAATCAGATTGTGGCCTTCTAAAAAATTCTTTAGAGTCACGTCGCCTAATCCGAAACCGATTCCCGATAATTGTTCTTTAGAAAATAATCCGATGAGGTTGTCGTATCTTCCGCCGCCGTATAAGGATCTTTTGTTTTCAGGATTTGTATCGAATACTTCAAAGATACATCCCGTGTAATAATCGAAACCTCGGATGATGGAAGGATCGAATACGAGTTGTTTGTCGACTCCAAGTTCTGCGAGCTCTTGAAACAAATTTCGGATGAAGGAAATAGAATCCGGATCGATTCCGGGAATGGTTGCAACGGTTTCCAAGTCGGAATCAAGATAGGTTTCGATGAGCGCAAGTTGTTCGTCGAAGTTGTTCAAGAACGGTTTGATTTCCGCTTCAAATGCTTCCGGAGAAATTTTGGATTTTTTATCCAACAGTTTGGAAACACCGTGAACTTGGTCGTTGTTGAGTTTGAGAGAATTTTTTAAAAAACTATCTAAGAGTTTTCTATGGGAAACCTTGATCTGATAACTTCCCTGAGGGGCTCCGAATTTTTTGAGAATCGAATCCGCGATCCAAAGAATTTCAAACTCGGCGCGGTATGTATCGACTCCGAAAAGGTCCACGTTCAATTGCCAGTGTTCTCTCAGTCGTCCTTTACCCGGTTGTTCGTAACGCCATAGATTAGGAATGGAAAACCAACGAACGGGTTTGGGAAGATTTCGGAGATTTCCCGCAACCATTCGCGCAAGAGTCGGGGTCATCTCGGGACGGATCGCAACTCTGCGTTCACCTTTGTCGATAAAGTCGTATAACTGCCGTTCGACGATTTCCTCGCCGCTTTTTGCTTTGTAGAGATCGAAAGATTCGAGGATAGGCCCGTCGTATTCTTGATAACCGAAAGATAATACGGTATCCCGCATAACGGAAAACATCCAGTTCCGGAGGCGCATTTCCTCCGGATAAAAATCTCTGGTTCCTTTGTAAGGGGCTGTGGTTAAAAAACTTTTCTGATTTTCCAAGGCAAATTACTGAGTCTTAATGAAGTTCATATTTTTCTTCAATAGAGTCATATTTGCCTTAGCATCGTTGGAGCCAACTATTTCTGCGCCTACGTGATAGATTTCTCCGACTTGGGAAATATGTCGGATACGAAACGCAAATCGCAGAGGAGCTTGCATCTTAAAAGTAATGTCCGCCGTAAATACCGGTTTGTGTAAAAAGGATTCGATCAGTTCCGATTCGGTTACTTCGAGAAGAATTCCTCCTTCCGAGATATTCAGAACGTTTTGTTTTTTTTCCAAGGATTTCGTATTGGAATCGCCCATTCTGGAATTGAAGATTTCTTCCATCTCTTTATATAAGGGAATGACTTTGTCCGAAACGGGACCTTCACTCGATTCGATCACTCCCATAGCGAATATTTGAGGATCGATTATACTCTTAAACAGAATCGGATAAATGAGAAGAGAACGAGTTTTACTACCTTTGAAAAAACGAAGCCTTTCTTCCAGGATCAGTTCTTCTTGAAGGGTTTCTTTAATCGGAAGTAGATTTAAGTTTGCAAACGCTCCTTCGGCATTCGAGTCCAAAGTGGATGTGTCTCGGATATAAATAGGTCTTTTATACTTTTTAACCAACTCTTCTTCGGGTGTAAGTTCCTTGGAAGAGTTGAACACGAGTTTGGAGGAAGGATATATCTGTTTGATTTTACGATTTAAGTCGTTAAGAATGATTTGCCCGGAAGTTCCTAAAACTTTATTGATTTCTAATTCTTTTCTCGGAATCAAAAATTTATGAGCTATCACTTTTCCGATAAGTCCTTCTAAGCGCGGAGACATTCTTTTTGCTTTTGCGATTTTTGCGAAAATCGGTTTGCATATGATTTGTGTATCCGTTTTTTCGATCACCTCGAAGTTGATTTCGATATGTTTCGAAAGAGTCCTGTAAAGTACAAGTTCGTCGTTTACGTTGGTTAGGCTTGAATCGATCGGAAAAACAAAAGTACCGTCTTCGCGGATTTCCATCGGTTTTAATTCCTGATGAAAGGGAGATTCTTTAACGAGTAATCCTTGAAAATGAATGTATTCCTTGAGAATATATTTAATCTTATTCAAGTCTTGGATCGTATCCCAAGACCTCTGGGCTTGCACGTATTTTTGGTATTGTACACTCATGAAAACTCCTTAGAGTTTTCTAAAACCGACTCTTCTGTTTTTTGCTCTTCCGGTTTCTGTCTCATTTTCTGCGTCCGGTTGTGAATACCAATAAGCCCTCATTTTCAATCGTTTTTCCGAAATTCCTTTTGAAAGAAGATATTCGTAAATGTTACGGGCTCTTTTGGCACTCAATCTTGTATTGTATTCTTTGGAGGCCACGTTGTCAGTATGTCCCCCAATTTCAATTTTATCGGACGCATTTTTCAGAAGATAGTCCACAAGAGGAGCTAATAACTTTTTGTTCTCATCCGTGATTTTTGTTTTATTAAATTCAAAGTAAACGCGTAGATTATAGACCGGATCTACGTCGTTTTCCGCTTTCAGAAAAATCGTGACGGTTCCGTTTTTGGAAATATCTTTTTGAATGATATTAATACTTTCGGAAATATATTTCGGAGCGGTCGCAAATAACTCAAAATCATTGTCCGGTAATTTATTTACTAAAAAGGACTTTGTATCCGTTTCCTGAACAAGCGATTCCCCTTTGCGGTTAGTGGGAGTAAACAGAGTAACTTTCGCATCGGGGATCGTTTGTTTTGTTTTTGCGTCCGCCACGATTACCTTCAAAGCGGATGAACTCGGAGTTTGATTGTCTACGGGTTGTTCTACTTTGACTGCTTCCGTTTTTCCCTCTCCGGTTTGGATCGGAAGAAGGACATAGGTTCTGTAAATCTTTCGATTTTTTCCGATGTTTCCGCGAAGATCCAAAATGTCTTCCTGAGGGTGGAAACCCGGAGAACTGATTTCCACTTTGTAAACCCTTCCGGTTTGAAGTGTGGCGGTAAAGTTGGAAGGTTTTCCTTTTGTTAGATCGCCGCCGATCCTTTTCGAAGTGATTACGTTAGTCGGTTTCGTTCCATCATAGATTTTTAAAGTGGAATCCAATCCGATCATCGTTTTTTCGGAACCGTCCAAAACCAAACCTTTGAAACTCAAAGTATAAGAATTCCGAAACGATTCCGGAACTTGAAAACGATAGATATCGAATTGACCTTCCCCACCGTTGCGATTGGAGGAAATATAAGCCCAAACTCCGTCCTTGTCAAAGCCGATTCCCTCGTTATCGTAACCTTCCCACTTATCCGTGTTAAACGGTTTAGGAAGTAGTAATAAAGAGGATTGATCGACTTTCGGAATCGGAGTTTCGGTCGGTTTAATTTGTGAAGTTTCTTCCGTTTCCTCCTCGTCTTCCAACATGCTGTCTAACGCGGATTTATATCGAAGGAATATTCTGAAAATCTTAAATTTCTTTCTTTCGTCTTCTCGATTGGAACTGAAAAAAAGTTGTTCACCGTCTTGATGGATAAAAGGAAGAATTTCACTTTCGGAAGAGTTGAGAGGAGATCCTAAATTTTTCGGTTGCGACCAACTTCCGTTTTTCGGATTTCGAACGGCAATCCAAAGGTCGAAGTCTCCGTATCCCCCCGGACGATCCGAAGAGAAGATCAAAAAATTTCCATCGGGAGAAATGGCGGGCATCTTCTCGTTGAAGTTCGAATTGATTTCGTTGAGATGTTCGGGGTCGGTCCATCTCCCGGTTTTTTTATCCTTAATCGTTCTATAGATATTCAAACCTTCAAAACCGGACCGTCCTACTGCGGGGTTCAACGTAGAAGTAAAATAAATTTCCGAAGGAGCGTTGTTGGAATCGAATAGAATGGAAGCGCCTCCTTCGAATGCATTCGAATTAAAAAGATTCGGTTTGCGAACTCCCGAAGCGGAAGGACGTTTTAGCTCCTCCCGAATGTTTTGATTCATGTTGACCGGCTTAGTCCATTCCGCCGGGGATTCCTTGTCCAAAAAACGAACGTTCTCGGAAATCCAAATGTCCATCCCACCCTCTCCACCCGGGCGATTGGATTGGAATACGATGTATCTTCCGTCGGGGCTGATGATCGGGTTGTATTCGTCGTTTTGTGTGTTGAGAGGTTGTCCGAATTGTTTTTCGGGAAGATCCGGTAAAGGTTGTGAAAAAACGGGTGAAAGAATGCAGAAAGACAAAATGAAAAACAATTTAGAAAAAGGACGCATTGAATCACTCCGAAAAGAATATAAAAAAGTTACCGTTTTTAGTTTAAATCCAGGATCTTTCTTAAAGTATCGGTCTTGTATCCGGGTTTTTAAAGATGGAAAGTAAGCAGGGTTCGAATTCTTCAGCGTATTCTCCCACGATCTTCGGTGTTCTCAATATCACCGAAGATTCGTTTTCGGATGGAGGAAAATATCTTACTCTTTCGGCTTCTTCTCGGAAAGCCGATTCTCTTATGGTTGAAGGTGCAGACGTGGTCGATATCGGCGCTCAGTCTTCCAATATTCACGCCGGTTTGATCGGTCCCGAAATCGAATGGGTAAGAATGAAAAATTTAATCCCCGACTTGATTGCAAAGGGAGTTCGTATTTCCGTGGATTCGTTTCAACCCGAAGTGATCGCAAGTTCTTTGGATGCCGGTGCGGAATTTATCAATCATATCCGCGGATTTGTGGACGAAAAATCCGTTCGAGCGATTTCAAAATATGCGGGAACGGATCGAAAGTTTATCGTGATGTATTCGCACAATCACGCAAATCGTGCGGAAACACAATCGCATCTGACTCCGCAGAACGTGGTTTCGGAAATCGTAAAATTTTTTCGAGAACGAAAGAAGGTTTTGTTGAATTCGGGAATTTCTCAAGAACAACTGATCTTTGATCCCGGAATGGGTCTTTTCTTAAGCCCCGATTTTCAAGTGAGCTTTGAAGTTTTAAAAAAAATTCAAACTCTCAAGGAAGAATTTTCTCCGATGATGGTTTCCGTTACGAAAAAATCCTTTTTAGGAAATGCGCTGGGAGGTTTGAACGTTGATGAACGCGAAATCGCCACCGTGATCTCCGAACTTTATCTTTCCATTCAAAATGTGGAATATATCAGAACCCACGAACCGAAAAACTTAAAACAAGCTTTAAAAATTTGGAATCTTCTTCGTTTACAATAAGCCCTAGTTTTATCTCGAGAAATTTCAAATCAGCGACCGACCTTGATGTCCTCGATCGTTTTTTTTCCGGAAACATCGAGAGTCGGTAAAATATCCTCTTCTCGAATTTGTAAACCTTTAGCCTGCATTTTTTTGATATAAGGAAGGATCGGATGTAAGTCCGAGTATGGATTTACGGAAAGCAGAATTCTTTTCCAGAGTTCTACAAACGGAAGCGTTTCTTTTTCCGATTCGGGCGATTTTCGAATCCATTCCAATGCCTCGGAATAGTTTCGTTTTTCATAATATGCTTTTGCAATGTAATAATTCAAATCGGGGATCTTATCGTCCGTAGAATTAAGGCTCATCGCAAACATCAAAAGGTCGTCCCATTTTTCCAGATCATGCGCCAGCAATACCATCGAAGCGCGCGCGTTCTTATGATACGGATTGATTTGTAGAATTTTTTCCAAATAAAAATACGCTTTTTCGTATTCTTGTTTTTCGAGAAGATACACGCTCAATTCATCCCAAGAAACAACTTCCATGCCCGGAATTTTGGATTGAATATCCAGCAGTAGGACCGTTTCTTCCCTTCGATTTTGGGTCGTAAGTAATTTTCGAACTTGTTGGATCTGATCTTTCTTTGCGGTTTTTAGATAAGCGGCGATTTCTTGTTTTGCAATTTCGTACTCGTCGATTAGATAGTGCATACGAATCAGGTTTGAAAAACAAATCGGATTCGATTCGGAAATTTTCAGACATTCCTTCCAGGCGGATTCAGCGTCGTCCAAAAGGGAATGTTTTGCAAATGTGATTCCTATATTATTTTTATCTTCTGCAGTCGTTCCTTTTCCTCTCAGTCCTTTAACTTTCCAGGTCGAAGTAATTTTTTCCAATTCGGCTTGGGAGAATTCCGAAGAATTTAAGTATAAAAATGAAACGTCGGTTTCTAAAATTTCGGCTTCTCGGATCGGATAAATACAAAAGTTTAAAAGAGAAACGATTCCTAAAATGAATAAGAATGTTCCCCGAATCGTTTTAGCGTCTCGTTGTTTTTTACGGATCGCTCGATTTCTCTGCACTTGATTCTTCCAATTGCTTTTGAGCATAGAGCATATACTTTAAGGCTCGTTCTTTATCACCATGGAACAAATACATGAGTGAAAGATCAAGTGCATCCTGAGGATTGGGAGGCGCGAAGTCTTCCGGATTTTCCTGGCTCATTTCAAATTTGGATCGGAACTCGTCCAGCTTGTTCTTCGTAAGTTTTTCCAATGAATTGAAGAACGCCGCTTCCTCCGGATTTTTTTTAGACTCTTCGATTGCATCCGAAAAACGCGTAAACCCTTTGGATTGAGTTGTTGCTTGTTTAAGAATTTCGAATGACTGTTTAAAATTTCCGAGACGAGTATGAACTTCGGAAAGAAGCACCTGCATTCTGGAATCGCCGGGATAGAGTTTATTGATTTTGTTGGCCGTTTCGAGACATTGATTCCAACGTTCTTTTTCAAAATGTAAAGTTGCAAGAGCGATGAGAGCCATTCGATTTTCAGGATCGAGTCGGATCGCATTGGTAAGATAGAGTTCGGTCTTATCGTCCTTTTCAAGTTGTCGATAACAGTAGGCGAGTAGAATATGCGATTTCAAAAATCTCTTTTCGATTTCGAGAGATTTTTTCAGGGATCGAACCGCCGTTTCGATCTCTCCGGTCCTATAAAGTTCCACTCCGATGTTGTAATAAAGTTCGGGAGTTTTTCCGATCCCGAGGGCTTTCTGATAAACCTCGATCGCTTTTACGGAGTTGCCTTGTTTGGAATAAAGCGCTCCCAGGTTGAGATAGGATTTCTGGTATTTTGGTTGGGATTGAATCAGACTTTCATAAAGTCGAACGGCTTCCGGGTGTTTGCCTTCTTTTTCAAAGGCCAAAGCCTGATTGAATATCTTGCCGATGTCCGTTCCGGTCATAAAACAACTATCGGAACTTTTTCGGGCTTGGGCCACCGAAAAAGTTGTCATGAAATTTTTCAGTTCTACCGATTTGATAAAGGAATCGCTAGGATCCGAGGGAAACATGAAACAAATAACAATCTTAACCGCTCTGATTATTTTTACGTCTTGCGCTTCGGTGGAATCTAAACGAAGCATCAGCGCTTCCGGAGATCCGTCGGAGATCTTTTTTGAAAAAGAAATCGCACCGATGGATTCCGGTTCGAATTCTCAAAAACCGGGACGCAGATCTTTTGAGGAAGAATTGAACGTTGAAAAATACGCAAAAGCGCAACCTCCTCAAAAAACAAATTCCGGAGATTTTGATGAAGTCGGAATGTCTTCCTGGTACGGAGCGAAGTTTCACGGTAAACCGACTGCAAGCGGAGAGAAGTTCGATAAAACGAAATTGACGGCGGCGCATCCGACTCTTCCTTTAGGATCCATCGTTCGGGTTCAAAATCTTGAAAATCAAAAAGAGGTTTTGGTTCGAGTCAACGATAGAGGACCGTTTGTAAAGGATAGAATCATCGATCTTTCCGAAAAAGCGGCGGACACTTTGGATTTCAAGGATATCGGTATCGCAAAAGTCGGTATCAAAGTGGTAAAACGCGGCGGTGCGGGTGAAGAATCCGAAGATCTCGAAAACACGGACGACGAAGAGGTTCTCTTGGAAGACGAGAAACCCGAAAAATTAAATCCTCAAAAATCGGATTCTCCCACCAAATCGGTCGCAGGTGGAAAGTATATCAAAGGTTCTCCAAAAGGTTATACCGTTCAAGTTGGCGTATTCCGCGATCAAACCAAAGCGGATGTTTATAAATCCGGTCTTGGACAAGAATACGGTGAAAAAACTTTCCTATTTACGAGAGACGGTTTGTTCGTAATTCAGTTGGGAGATTTCGCCAACAGAACCGACGCGGAATCGTTGAAGTCGAAATTAAAGACCGACGGAATCGATTGTTTCATTCCCAAAAGGTAATCGATCGATTTAAAAAGATTGTTTCAAAGCCCCGAAATTCGGGGCTTTTGTTTTTAACGATGTGCTCTGCAACTGTCTTGTTGCATTCTTCCTCTGCAGATTTCCTTTGCCGTTTCCACAACTGCAATCCCGCAGGTGTTTAAACTCGGATCTACACATCCCGGTATTGCCAAGAGCAGAACCGGAAAACACTTATCAAATTCTTCCATGTCTTTTGCGCAGAGTTGCTCGTTGGCGGTTAGAAAATTACAATTGAGAATTCCGATTGTAAACACACAAGCGATCCAAGTGAGAAGAATCCGTTTTTTCATTCCGTATATGAGAAAATTTTAAAATGAAAAATCAATTCGAAAAAGCCGAGAAATTCGGGTTTTAAAAAGAAATTTACAAACCCGAATTTAGATCCCGCCTCCGTGGATGAATTCGTCCAAAATTTCTTCCAAGTTATCCGTTTCCTTTTTAGGCCAAGAACGAGAAGGTCCGCTTTTATCCATGGAACGGATTTCTTTTTGAAGGGTTTCGATTCTTTCGAGTAGGATCGAGAATACCCTTGCAACCGGATCGGGAATTTCGTTATGATCCAGCATGTGTTCGCCTTCTTCTCCGATCGGCATTTTAGAACGAACTACTTTTGCCGGAATTCCGACCACGGTCGTATCGTGAGGAACGTCTCGCATAACGACGGACCCCGCTCCCACTCGCACGTTTTTTCCGATCGTAATATTGCCGAGTATTTTGGCGCCCGCTCCGACTACTACGTTCTCAAGCAAAGACGGATGACGTTTCCCGGATTCTTTTCCGGTTCCTCCGAGCGTCACACCTTGATAGATCAAACATCCTTTGGCGATCGTAGCGGTTTCACCGATTACAACTCCGTGTCCGTGATCGATCATAATTCCGTTTGCGATTTGAGCGCCGGGATGAATGTCGATTCCCGTGATGAATCTGGAAAAAGTATTGATCATCCTTGGGATTAAAGTAAGTTTCATCCGATAAAGAAAATGAGCCAACTTGTGAAACCAGAGCGCGTGAAGGCCCGGATAACAAAGTACGATTTCCAGATAGGACTTAGCCGCCGGGTCGTACTTTCTTATAAATTTAATGTTTTCAAACAAATGTCAATCTCCGGTTTTTCGGTAACGGAAAATTCGGTTTTAGCGAGCCGTAAGGAAAAGGTTCAAAGTTCGTGATACAATGTAAAGAGGATTCTTTTCAAGAAGAATAGAATATACGATTGAAACGATCTAGACCTTCAACACATATAATTTTGTTTATTCTAACCTTTCTGACGCTCACATTTCAAAGCGAATTTTTTGAGATCCCTTTCCTATCCGTTCCATACTTAAAAGAATTATTTTTTCTTAGACTGCCTTATTCCCTTTCTTTGATTATAATTCTTTCGGCTCATGAGATGGGGCATTTTTTAGCGGCTCGATATTACGGCGTTAAAGCGACATGGCCTTATTTTATACCGATTCCTTTCGCTCCGATAGGAACGATGGGCGCGGTCATTCGAATCTTGGAACCGATTCGAAATAAAAAGCAACTCTTTGACATCGGAATTTGGGGTCCTCTGATGAGTTTGATTCTTTCCGTACCTTGTTACATCGTAGGAATCTATTTGTCTTCGTTGATTCCGATGGAAAACGTCAAAGGAAATCCCGGTATCATTTCTTTTGGAGAATCTCTTTTTACGATTTTCGTGAATCAATGGATTCTAGGGCCTTTTAATCCTGCCGTTCAGGACGTTTGGATTCATCCGCTGGCGCAAGCGGGTTGGGTGGGACTTCTTGTCACGGCGATCAACTTACTTCCGTTCGGTCAACTCGACGGAGGACACGTAATTTATTCCGTTTTTGGGGAAAGGTATAGGAATTGGATTTATTATCTTTTTACGGGTTTTTTGCTTTTATGTTTCTGGAATTTTTCCTGGTTACTGTGGGGTTTTCTGATTTATTTCATCATAAAAGTAGAACACCCTTTTATACCTGACCCGGTGGTTCCTTTGGATCGAGTTCGAAAAATCGGCGGCCTATTGATTTTATTTACGCTGATCTTTATTTTTGTACCTTCTCCGATCCAACTCGGAACCGATATCAATAGACCCGGTCTTGCTGAGGAGTTATGGATTTCACTCAAATCGGTTTTTTCAGATATGTAACGATCCTTCTTTTCGTAATTTCGACTCCGATTTTTGATCAAGATCAAGAAATCAAACTTACAGAAAACGCGTACGGTTTGACATACGACGGCACGAACTTTTGGTACGTCGATTCCACACATCGATCTTTGTATCGAGTCGATCCGAACGGAAGACAGGAATCGTTTTCACTGAACATTCCTTTTCTCACCGGAATCAATTTTGATCCGCGAGAAGGAAGAATTTTTGTCGGCTCCAGAAAACTGATTTTAAAAGTGGAGCCGAATACGGGCGGCGTTACCGAAAGAATTCCGGTCCCGATCGAAAAAATCGGCGGGATCGCGAGCCAAAATTCTTTGCTTTATATTTTGGATCAGGAAAACGGAAAAATTTCCATCTTGGACAAGGCCACAGGAAAATTGATCGGGGGTTTTTTAACGGACCGCGCTCAACCGAGAGATTTGGTTTTTGCAAGAGATTCGATCTGGGTCTCCGATTCTTCCGACGGAAACATCTATCGATACAATCCGAATAACGGAGCGATTACGGGTTCCATCAAAACGTCTTCTAAAGAAATCAGAGGAATGGTTTTTTTAGGAAGTAAAATTTTCGTAATCGATCGGACCGGAAGGGAAGTTCTAAAAGTTTCCTTTGTGGAAACGGATCGTTTTATCGCTTCCGGAGAAAAGATTCATCTAATGAAGGTTAGGATCATCTTTTCGTTAAACGAACTCTCGATCGCGGGAGGTTCGCTTGGAGTTTTTCAACCGCCTACGACGGAACATCAAAGAATTCGAAATCTAAAGATGGTTCAAGCCGGATTTAAACAGGATTTTATCGGAAACGAAAAGGCTTTTGTAAAAGTTCTCGGGGTGGACGATCCAAAAGGAAAACAAACTTTAGAATATTCTTTTGAAGCGCGGACTCAAAACGTTCGTTATTACGTCACCGATGAGTTTTTAGAAAAGAAAGAAAAAATCGGAGACGATTTAAAACCGTTCTTGCGAAACGAATTTTTAGAAACTCAAAAAAATTCCTATTACGTGGATAGGATTTTCGACGCGCGATTGTTCCGAACTTCCATACCTTCTTTGAAAAAAAGCCTTTTAGATTCGGGTGTTCCCGTTCGTTCTCAATATACGGCTTCCATTACCGGACCGAATTCCGTTTCTTTCAAGGACACGTTAGACGCTTATATCCCGGGTTTCGGATGGGCTCCGATTCAAAATGTAAAACCTTCTTCGGAAGAATCCTCCCGCGTGTTTAAAAAAGGAGAGGAAAATATAGATCTCTTTCGAGCCGAAAGTTGGAACGAGATCCAATCTCCGATTTTTTATAAAAGTAGGGATTCGCAAGAATGGAAAAATGTTCCCGCTGAAATTCAAGTGATTTTGGAGTGATTTCGGAATTTTAACGTCCCGGAAAAGTTGTAATCCGTTTTTGAAAGAGCCGGATAAAGAATACGAATAAGTCGGAAACGTTATGTTAGAGTTATTAAAAAATCATTATATATATAACTTAGAATGTTAATTTTTTTGATAACCATATCGAGAGAAAAGATCTTAAATCTTTTTATTCAGACGTCTATGTCGTAGTCCGCGTTTCGTATTTTAAACTTTCAAAAAATTTTTTTGCTTGAACGGATAGGGTCAACGCCCTTCCAACCATGAGCAAAACGAGAGAAAACCAAAGAAGATGATTGTCTTTCTGAATTTTTCCAAAATACGCAACCGGAAGAAAGAAAAAAGTCGTACTAACAAACATCGAATTCCGAAGAATTCTTCCTTGTGTAAGTCCGATAAAAAATCCATCCAAAATAAACGCAATCGCTCCGATTTCTAAAACCGGAAACAACCAGAATCGATAGTCCTTCAACAAAGATAAAACGGCGTGGCTCCTTGTAATCATTCCGAAGATAAAATTCGGAAACAGAAAAATAAACCCGAGAAAGACCGAAGTAAAAAGAATACCGTTGTAAAGAGCGAGATATAGAAGTTCGTTCAGAAGTTTCCAATTCTTTTCGCCGTATATATTTCCGGCCAAACTTTCCGTAGCAAATGCGACTCCGTCCACCAAGTAAGCGCTCACAAGAATCAGTTGAAGTAGAATCGAGTTAGTCGCTAAAATTTCCGTACCGGCTTCCGAGCTGAAATTTCTAAATAAGCTAAACGTAATAATCAAAAACAAAGTTCTCAAAAAGATATCTCTGTTCAAGTGAAGAAGGGAAGAAAAACCGCGGATTGAAAAAAGATTTTTATCGTTCAACAAAGAAAGTTTTAAGCTAGGATGAATTTTCAGTTCTCTGAAAAACGAGAACATAAAAACGACCAACATTCCTAACTGGCTGATACTCGTAGCTAAACCCGCTCCATACGCTTCCCAACCTAAATCCAAAATAAACCATAAGTCGAGAAGAACGTTGATTCCGTTTCCGACGACGGTAGCGATCAAAACGATAGAACTCTTTTCTCTTCCTAAAAACCAACCCGTAAATACGTAATTACAAAGAACCGCAATGGAACCCGGAATTCTCGCGTCAAAGTAAGAAATACCTGCGGCTTTAACGTCGGAATTTCCCCGTAAAATTTGAAATCCGATTTCACGAATCCAAGGAGAAAGAAGCAGAATCATCGTTCCGAAGAAACAAGCTAAGACGACGGATCGGGCCAGGATAAAAAGAGATTCTCTTTCGTTCCTTTTTCCGGCGGCCTGAGCGGTCAAACCGGTGGTTCCCATCCTTAGGAAACCGAACATCCAAAACATTAAATCGAAAAGAATTCCGGATAACGCGGCTCCCGCCATAAAAACATAAGTATCAAGATTTCCTAATATAGCCGTGTCGACCAAACCGGTCAGAGGTACGCTGATATTTGCGAGAATGTTATAGAATGTAAGTCGATAAAATTTACGACGTGTCTCAATACTTGCCGAGTTATTCGACGGGAACAAAGTGTTAAGTTTTTTTCGGGACGGGCTTTTATATCCCAATCAAGTCATCCTATCCATTACGCAGCAAGCGGTAATGTCTCCGGTAACGTTAACCGTTGTTCTGCACATATCAAGGAAACGATCCACTCCTAAAATGATTCCGATTCCTTCCGCCGGAATTCCTACTCCGGCAAGAATCGTAGCCAAAATCACGATTCCGATTCCGGGTGTACTCGGAGTTCCGATCGACGCTCCGACGGTTACAAAAAGAATAAAAATCAACTGAGCCGGAGTTAATTCGATTCCGAAATACTGCGCTAAGAAAATCGTTGCGACCGCTTGGTAAAGAGCGGTTCCGTCCATATTGATCGTAGCTCCGACAGGAATGATAAACTCCGCGATATTTTTTTTCACTCCTAAGTTTTCCGTCGCGGTTTGAATCGAAACCGGCATGACCGCAGCGGAACTTGAAGTTGAAAAGGCGAGGAGTTGTAAACCCGCGATCTTTGTGAAAAAGTCGATCGGATTTCTTTTTGCTAAAAATATTAGAATGATCGAATAAACTCCGAGTATTGCGACGAGTCCCAGAAGAACTACGCTCATATAAACGCCGAGAGTAACGAGCAATTCCACGCCGATGGTGGAGATCGCCTTTGCCATCAGACCGAAAACGGCAAACGGGGTCAAAACCATCGCCCAATTTACGATTTTCATACTGATTTGAAAAACCGAATTCAAAATTTCAAGAATCGGTTTTGATAGATCTTTTGAAACCGAAAGGATCGCAATTCCGAGCAAAATAGAAAACACGATTACGTTTAACATTTCTCCCTGAGTGATCGAAAGAAACGGGTTTTTTGGAAAGAAGGACATAAACAATTCGGGATATTTGTCTAAAGTCGGAATCTCCGTGGGGGATGGAACCTTAGAAATCAGAGTATTTTTAATTTGAATCGTGGACTTTCCCGGTTTCAACCAAAGCGCCAATACGATTCCGATCGTGACGGCGATGAAAGTCGTAAAAACGAAATAAATTAAGGTTCCGATTCCTAGTTTTTTAACATTCTCTATGTTTTCAGCGGAACAAATTCCGAGAATAATAGAAGAGAAGATCAAGGGCAACATAATCATTTGTAAGAGGTTGATGAATAAAAGCCCGGGTATAACAAGCCAAGAAGTGGTAAGTTGTGCGACACTTCTATCGACCAAAGATAAATCGGAACCGAGTAGGATTCCGGTAAGAATTCCGGCCGACATTCCAACGAAGATTTTTAACCATAGTTTTTCTTTTAAGCGGCCTAAAATCTTAACGTTAAGTGAATTTAGTTTTTTGAAAACTGGCATATTGGAAAACTCTTTTGATTCCTTATTTTTTCTATTGATTTTTAGTTTTGGTATGAATTATTATAGCCGTTTTCGAGATTTTTAACGAGTCAGCACGTTTTCGAACCGAATAAAGAATTAGAAAGACGGACCTGGAGATTATGGGATTAGATTTTTTGAGATCAGATTTGATTCTGTTCAATTATTATTCTTTTGGAAGTCTTCTAGTAACGATTACGACCTTTTTTCTCGCCGCCTTTTTTCTGAGTTTAAAAAGAAAGACCGCCGCAACGTATCACCTAGGAGTAGCCTTCTTTGTATTCGGTTTTTTTGAGATCGGATATTTTATGGCGGCGTTTTACTATCATCCGATCGCGGCTTATCACAGGTGGTTTACGGGTTGTTTGATTTTACCTACGATCACTCACTTTACTCAATTTTTTATTCGTTACCCGAGTAATAACAATAAGAAGTTCGCGTTTTGGATGATGGTTTTCCAACACGTTCTCGGATTCATCGTCGCCTGTTTTTTTATTTATCTCACTTTTATTTCGGAAAAGATCTATCACTTTACGGCGCATCATTGGGATTTTAACGCTCTGATCGCGAGCAAATATCTTTCGTTGCTTATAGCGTTTTATTCCGTTATTGCCTTTATTCTCGTTCCCGCTTGGAGAATCATTACGGATAAGGAGAAGAAAAGATTTGCGATCTTCTTATTTGCGATCGGATTTATGATCGCGGCCTTTTATCCGAATATTTCCAACGTCTTGAGTCGAGACGGTTATATGGAAAGATCCACATACATGACTTCGAACGTTATTTTCTTCATTGCGGCGTTTTCGGTTGTGGCCATTGCCTTTATCAACAACAGTACTGAAAGAACCACATTCATGGTTAAGATCGTAGGGATTACCTTATTTACGATCTGTTTGATCATGCAGGCGCTCGTTTTTATTTCCAATCAAGACAAGGAAGCGGAATACGACGGTTTGCATATCGTAAATAGCGAACGGGTTTTGGAAAACGGTCGAGGTAATAGCGACGTACAATATATTCTTGGATACGACGAAAAAACGGGCGAACTGAACGCCGACGATTACGATCCGAAGTACGGATTGGATCTTTCTCTCGTAAAAGTGGATTTACAAAACACTCTAATCTACGAAGAAATCGTCGCTCTCAAAGAAGATAATTTCCGCGAAAATCTTAAATTGATTTTGGACGGATCGCCCGAATACTTTGCGGGTCACAAGGATACGATTTACGAGTTCGTAAAAGAGAATTCTTCCCTAAGTAGCAAGGATTTAAAAAAGGCCCTTTTGAAATATGCAGAAAAGCTAAATAGGGATGCTTTCGTAAATACCAATAAACTACAAGGACTCAATTCCGATTCTTTTTGCGATCAAGGAAAGTCCTACTTGGAAAAAAATAAGAACTTGGAATCTTACAAAAACGGAATTTTGAAAAATCTGGAAGGATGTAATTGGAAAGGAAAAGAAATTTCCGGTAAAGAGCTGAAAGCCGAATTCTTAAAATACTTCAGTTATTTCAAACCTGCGGAAACGAGACATTATAGAAGAAGTATAGACGGACTGGGTCATCACGTCGCGTTTATGAAATATGTTCCCGCTAAAAAACAAGTGGTCGAGTTCGGATTCTCTTATAAAAAATATAGAGAATTCGTACATCCTACTTCCGTAAAACAAACGGTCATTCTATTTGCCGTAATCTTTGTGGTTCTTGTATTATTCCCATTGTTCTTCAAAAGCAGTCTTGTCAATCCGTTGAACAACTTATTGTCCGGGGTGGAAAAGGTAAACAAAGGCGATCTTGACGTTCAGGTTCCCGTAAAGGTAAAAGATGAAATCGGATTTTTGGCGGATTCGTTTAACTCGATGGTTTCTTCCATCAAACAAGCCAGAAGGGAACTTCAGGATTATGCGGAGAACTTGGAAGAAAAAGTGAAAGAAAGAACTCAGGAAGTTCAAGAAAAAATGGAAGAAGTCCAAAGGCTGAAAGTTCAGCAGGACGGGGATTATTTTCTAACTTCCCTTTTAGCAAAACCGCTTTTTTACAACGCAAACAAATCGAAACTCGTTAATACCGAATTTATGCTGAAACAAAAAAAGCAATTCGAGTTCCGCGGAAAACATTCCGACCTCGGCGGAGACATTTGTATTACCGGGAATTTACGTTTAGGAATGCCGGATCATTATAAACGTTATACGATGGTGATGAACGGAGACGCCATGGGAAAATCCATGCAGGGCGCCGGAGGCGCTTTAGTTATGGGCGTCGTAATGAACTCCATTATGGCTCGTTCGGCGGCAAACAATAGAATTTTGGATAGGACGCCTTCCGAATGGTTAAGAGACGTATATAACGAAATTCATTCCGTATTTAAATCGTTTAACGGAAGTATGGTGATCTCCGCGACGATCTTTTTGATCGAAGAGGAAACGGGAAAATGTTTTTACTTCAATGCGGAACATCCTTTTACCGTTTTGTATCGGGACGGAAAGGCCAGTTTTTTGGAGGAAGGACTTCAACTTCGTAAATTGGGATTGGATTCGGAGTTCGATTTTCAAGTGCGAAATTTCGAACTGAAAAAAGGGGACGTTTTGATCCTCGGATCGGACGGGCGAGACGATATCGATCTTACTCCCGAAGAAACGACAAGAACGATCAACGAAGATGAGAATTTATTCCTCGTAAACGTGGAAAAAGGCAGAGGAAACTTAGAAGACATCGAGACTGAAATCCGCAAATACGGAGAATTAACGGACGATCTTTCCCTTTTAAAAGTCGAGTTCCAAACCGAAAAGAAAAAGGACGAATTGGATGAGATGTTTACCGGCGGTGATAGAATTGAAGTCGCATTAAATCCGGACGTGATTTATGAAGATGCAAAACAACTTTATAAAAACGGCAAAGTGGAACAGGCTCTTGAACTTCTCAAAACCGGATATACACACGATACCGCAAATCAAAAGATCAATAAACTTTTGGGTCTTTTAAGTTTTAAAGGTAAGGATTATACGACCGCGATCGAAGTTTTGAACAACTATCTCAGAACGGATCCGGGATTACACGAGTATTGGTTCTATCTTTCGATCGCAAATAAGAAAGTAGGAAAGTATGAACAAGCGCTTCAAGCAAGTTTGAAACTGAACGATATCCAACCTGAGAATTTATCCAATTTGATCAATCTTTCCGATATCTATCGTTTGATGGATCAATTCGATTTGGCCGAAGAAGCGGCTCGAAAATTGATACACTTGGATCCCGGAAATCAAAATGGGGAAAGACTTTTGAAACTCATCGAAAGAGATCGTGCGTAAGTTTTTATTAGGAATTTTATTTCTAATTTCCTTTAATCTTTATTCGGATAAAAGCGCGTGGATTCGAAGAATTCCTTTGAATCGAGGGGAACTCGTGCTTGAAATTCGAAACGGTTCCCAAGATAAGAGTTGGAACGAGTTCGCTTATCGCAAAACCGCCGATCTTTTTAAAGCCTTAGAATCTTATTCCGGTATTTCCTTTCACGAAACGAGCGCCTCCGTATTCGAAGGTCAAAGAGCTTCCGAGAAATATAAGGTTCTTTTGGTGGTTCAAGACCGAATTCATTTAAACGGAACCAGAGTAGGAGGATACAATAATATCTCCGGAGACTTAGGACCCACGCGTGGAATTTTTATGGAGCCCGGTCTTTCACCGGCGGGATTTCCTGCGTTATTGTTTCATGAACTCGGGCATTTTTATTTTTCGGATCTCCCTTGGCTGAGTGAAGGATTGGTTTCTTTCTTACCTTTTGTTTTGTATAAGGAAAAAAAAATCAATCTCACAAAGGAAGAACTGATTTCAATGGCGGAGGAATGGAGTACGGAAGAAGGACTTCAAGGTGAAAAAGATTTTCCATTGGATCCCGATTTTAGGGAAAAATTTCCTTCGGCGACTCCTACGTTTTACAATAAAGCATTCAAAATTCAATATATTCTTTATAAGGAATTGGGTCCTGCGGGATATCGGGCTTTTGTCAAAAAATTGGTCTTCGAAAATTCTCCCAAAACGACGAGAGAAGTCATTTTAAGACTAAAATCCATTCGAGATAAAAACTGGCCCGGTTTGTTGAAAGGTTGGGTTACTCCCGGTCCTTACGAAGTTTATACTTGGAAAACTTTTCAAAAAGAATCCATCCTCGGAACCTTTGTGCAACTTCCTTAATATTATAACCTTACGATGTACGAAATATCTTTTTCGAAATACGGAACTCACTTTTCGTTAACGGGAATTCTGCGGTTGAGTGTTCGGGCGAATCCGGTTCTTGGCTTTGCCAAGCGCCGGACCTATCTCGCGTTACGAGGTTGAGTTTCTTACTTTCAGCTATGATCAACAAATTGATGGATCGCGCGAAAAACGAAATCTTTTCGACATTCCAATTTGTTGATCTCGCTTCAATCGCTTTCGCATTGATTATAACGAATTTCAGTTAAGAGTTTGTCTGCCAACCGTCCGATTTTATCGGAATGGCCGCGAATCTCTGCGATTGTTTTAAGTTTTGGGACAGGCTCAGATATGGCGCCCCATCCGAATATCTACGTATCCTGAAAATTCGATTTTCGTTTTAAAAAAATGGAATATTTTAAAAATTGCATTTATCTTTGATTACTTAAGTAAAAGATTATGGTGTGTCCGAAGACGGCAACATTGAGTTATCGCTTCGCGGCTTTTGCCAATCTCACTCCCTAAGCTAAAGTGAATTGCTCCCCGGATGCCGATCCATAGGGCGGCAATTAGGGATCGGTGAATAGAAATCAGGGGTCGGTGGGATTTTCCTAGAAGGGCGACTGGGTTTTAACCATAATTTTGGGGAAACTCATGCAACTCTCGCTATGGATCGCGTTGCAAGTCGCAATTCATTGAGTTCGGAAATGTTCGGTTTTTAGATTAGAATAAGCTCTGCAATCATTCGTTAAAACGGATTCATTTCGATTTTATCATTGAAAGTAAGATTCCCGCAGCCAAAGTAATGTCGTTCTGAAAAATAAAAAAATTCCGTCGTAATCGGTCAAAAATTTTCTAAAAGAAAGGTTTATTAAGTTATGGATGAAACAGGATCCGTCTGGAGTAACGTACTACTCAATTACTATTCTTTTGGGAGTTTATTATCGTTTTTAGCCGCCATGTTGATTTCCGGCGTTTTTCTTTTTATCGATAAAAAAGTATCCAGCACCAAACACTTGGCGATCGGGTCTTTCCTCCTCGGAATATTCCAATTCGGTTATGTATTTGCGGCGGTTCTTTATCATCCTTTCGCCGCGTATCATCGTTGGATTACTGTGGGTCTAATTCTTCCCGCAATCTTGCATATCGGACAGTTCGTCGCTCGTTATCCCGAAAACGATTTTCCGAAATTCAATCGAATGACTATGATCGTATTGTGGGTAATTGCCGTAATTTCAGTCGGCTATTTCTGTTTTTCCACTTGGAACGCTTCGGTAAAATATCACTTCACCGCGCATCATTGGGATTTTAACGCGGAAAATGTAAGTAGAACGATTGCGATCATCATCTTCAGTTACGTGTTCATCAACTTTCTCGCGATTCCGATCTGGAGGATGATTCATCTTAGAGGAAAAACCAGATGGATCATCTTCGCGTTTCTGATGTCCT
Organism: Leptospira weilii serovar Ranarum str. ICFT; assembly: GCF_000332415.1. Lineage (GTDB taxonomy): Bacteria > Spirochaetota > Leptospiria > Leptospirales > Leptospiraceae > Leptospira > Leptospira weilii_A. Next base: position 116,643 of record NZ_AOHC02000037.1, on the reverse strand, counting down.
TTTTAATCGGAGGAACCGTTCCGGTAATCGCCAATCTTTTGAGTAGAGACGGTTATATCGAGAGATCGATCTATCTTACTTCAATCGTTCTTTTGTTTATGGTAGCGTTCTTTATCATTCTCATTTTATATCTGAATTTCTCCGTAGAAAAAACTTCTTTCATGCTCAAGATCGTCGGAATTACGTTCGTAACCGTCTTGATCATCATGCAAGCTTTGGTTTATATTTCCAACCAGGATAAAGAATCCGAATACGATGCTCTGAGTCGGATTCATATGGAAAAAGCATTGGAAGGAGGGAGTGTCAAAGGAGGAATCTCTTATATAATCAAATGGAATAAGGCCGGGAATTCTTTCGATAGGGATAAATACGATCCTAAAGTTCATCCGGATCAAAAACGGATCGAAATCGATTTTAAGAATACGTTGTTATACGAGGAAATATTCGATCTTTCTGAAATAGGTTTTAGGGAATCGCTTTTGAAACTTATGGACCGTTCTTACGAAAACTTCGGAGGATATAAATATTCGATCGTAAACTTCCTGAAAGAACACCCCGATTTGGAAAATAAGACTCTCAAACTCGCTTTGAGTAAGGAGTTATCCAGATTGGGACTACATGTGTTCGTGGCTTCAAACAAACTGGATAATATTTTTGCGGAAGATTTTTGCGACAAAGGAAAAAGTTATTTGGAGAGCGCCGAAGAAGTAAAGATGTTCCGAACCTCATTGGAATCCCGTTGGAGTTCCTGTAAATGGGACGGCAAAGATATAAGCCCGACTCAACTCAAGGAGGAAGTTTTAAACTACTTTCGCCCTTTTGTTCCTTCTCTTACGAGATATTATCGTAAGAAGGACGTGGAAGATCATAGCCTTCATTACATAGGATTTATCAAATACGATCGAGAAAAGAATAACGTAAGCGAAGTCGGATTCTCTTACAGAGCCTATCGAGAGTTTATGCATCCTACCGCGTTAAAACAAATCATAGTTCTCGGAGTGGTGATCGTCGTGATCATTCTTTTATTTCCTCTTTTTTTTCGGGGAAGCCTCGTTTCTCCGTTAAACGATTTATTAAACGGCGTTAAAAAAGTAAACGGCGGAAATTTTGAAGTCCAAGTTCCGATCCGTGTTAAGGACGAGATCGGATTTTTAGCGGATTCGTTTAATAACATGGTCTTATCGATTCGCGACGCCAGAAAGGAACTTCAGGATTATGCGGAACACCTCGCCACAAAAGTTCGTCTGAGAACGGAAGAGTTATCCGAAAAAATCGAGGAGTTTCAGAGACTCAAGGTGCAACAAGACGGGGATTATTTTTTGACGTCCCTTTTGGCAAAACCTTTGAACTACGATGCGAGTAAGTCGGATCGGATTTCTACTCAATTTTTACTCAGACAAAAGAAGCAGTTCGAATTTAGAGGGAAACGAGCCGACTTAGGCGGTGATATTTGTGTAACCGGGAATCTGCGTTTAGGAACCGCTTCCGATTACAGACGATATGTCTTTGCGATGAACGGCGATGCGATGGGTAAGTCGATGCAGGGCGCGGGAGGCGCTCTGGTTATGGGAGTTGTCGTCAATTCTATTCTGGCTCGTTCCGCTGCGGACGATCGGATTCTTGATATGTCTCCGGAACAATGGCTTACGGAAACGTATGAGGAAGTAAACGCAGTCTTTAAATCGTTTAACGGCAGTATGGTGATTTCGGCATCCTTCTTTCTAATCGAAGAAAATTCCGGTAAAACTTATTATTTCAATGCGGAACATCCTTTTACGATTTTGTATCGGGACGGAAAGGCGAGCTTTTTGGATTCTTCTTTAATGCTCCGTAAGATCGGTTTGGAATCGGAATACCCCTTTCAAGTTTTTACAACGACCTTAAAAGAAGGGGATGTTTTGATCGTGGGTTCGGACGGTAAGGACGATTTGGATCTTACTCCCGATCAGGAAACCAGAACGATCAACGAAGATGAAACTCTTTTTTTAAAAACCGTGGAGATGGGAAAGGGGAACCTAGAACAGATCGAACAGTTGATCTATAAGAACGGGGAGATTACCGACGATCTTTCTCTTTTGAAAATCGAGTATGGAATTCCTCAATTGAATCCGGAAAGAAGTTCTTTAGAGACGGCGGATAATACGGGAAATATTTCTTTAAACGATAAAGAAAGCGATTGGAGTCTATCTTATTCTCACGCGCGGCAGTTGTATAAGGACGGAAACGTAAAAGAAGCGATTGATGAACTTTCGGATCTTTATTCCAAAATTCCCGAAGATTCCAAAGTAATCAAGTTGCTTGGGCTTTTGAGTTTTAAGGACAAGGACTATATAAAAGCGGTGGAAGTATTAGAAAAGTATCTCGAATTGGATCCCGAGTTGAGCGAATACTGGTATTATCTTTCCATTGCGAACAAAAAATTAGGGAGATTGTCCGAAGCGATTTCGGCCTCCGAAAAAGTTCTGGCAAAACAACCGGATAACACAAACAATCTCGTCAATCTTTCGGATTTATATCGACTTCAAAACGAATTTATTCGAGCTAAAGACATTGCAATTAGGGTGTTGGATTTGGATCCTCAGAACGAAAACGCCAAAAAGATTCTTAGAAAAATCGAAGATAAGATTTAAGAATCTGCCTCAAGCCATCCGATTTCATCGGAATGGCCGCAAAACTTTACGATTGTTTTATGTTTCGGGACAAGTTTTAAATTGGAACTTCTTCTAAAGTTTCAAAAAATATAAAAATGAATGTAGAAAGAATTCGAAAGTTTTGAGATAAGTTCTAAAAAACTCTCCGTCGATCGATCGGAGAGTTTTTTAATTTTGCAACAAAAGATTGTTTAACGTTCCTTTTGATGGAAATTAAAAACTTGAGAAGTTTTATTTTACTCTGGTCCAGGCTGATTCTTTTCCGATCATCATAAAACCTACTTTATAACCGCCTTTCAGATCTAAATTTTCAGCTCCCCTTAAAGTAAGTTTTCCGTCGTATGTGTTACCGCTTTTTGCATCGTAAATTCGGCCGCCTGACCAAACTTGTTCTCCATCATAACTGAAGCCCGTAAGAAAAACCAAACCTAATACTGGACGTGTACGGAGACTTTCATCTTTGTTACGAATATCTACTTTTGGTGAACCCGGAGTTCCTTCCGTACTACCGGCAGGATAAACGGGTTCCTTCAACCAAACGAGTTTTCCGCAAATTTTAGCTCCGCATTTATACAATTCAACGTGAGCGTCTTTGTCCTTGGTCAACCATTTTCCAAGAACCGCATCTTCTTCACCGGCAAACGCAGGCGCCGAAATCAACACGAACGCAAGAAAAATTGCGATCATTCTAAACTGATTCATTCCATTCTCCAAAAAGTGTTTTGCGGTCAAAATTTTGAAAAGAACACGGAGAAAGTCAACAAAAAAGAAAAGGATTTCTATTTCTCGAAATCTTTATATAACATCGAAGGTTGGATTCCCTGATTGGCCTGGTATTTTCCGGATGTATATTCCGTTATTGGTCCTTCAAGAGTATGATAGAAAATTTGACAAACTTCAACGCCGGGATAAACGATAAGAGGTTGGATGACGGAAATTTCCAAAGTCCAAAATCCTTTAAAACCCACGTCTCCAAATCCCGCAGTTACGTGAACAAGCATACCCAGTCTTCCGATGGAGGATCTGCCTTCGAGCATCGGAACTAAGTGATGTGTTTCGGTGAATTCCAAGGTTCTTCCCAAGTACAACACGCCCGGTTTTAGTAAGAGGCCGGCTTCCGGTATGGTCAGCTTTTCAGCGGGGTTTTGTTTTTTCATATCCAGAGGAAGTTCCGTATAAACCAAAAGTTCTTCGTGAAGTCTTAGATTGTAGGAATTTGGATTGAGTTGTTTTTCCGAGTAGGGAGTAATTACGATATCTTGACCGATTCGTTTTTGAATTTCTTTTCCTGTAAGAATCATTTATCTTCCTTTAAAGATCGGTTTTCGTTTTTCTTGAAATGCTTTGAGTGCTTCCAACCGATCTTCGGTCTTTAAGGTTTTATCGTAATATTTACTCTCCGTTTTGAGAGCCATTTGTATATCCTGACCATAACCTTCCGCGATTGCTTTCTTTGCAAGCTGAAGTGCGATAGGCGCGCAATGAGATGCAATGTCCTCGGCTAACATCTTTGCGGCGGGAAGAGAAGAATCGTGCCAGATTGAATTTGCGAGTCCGTAACTCAAAGCGGTTTCTGCGTCGATGGTCTTACCCGTAAAAATCATTTCTTTGGCTTTGGCGATTCCGATTCTTCGCGGAAGTCTTTGAGTTCCTCCGCCTCCGGGTATGATTCCTAAACGTGTTTCCGTAAGTCCGATTCGGATATCGTTTTTAAGAAGAATGAAATCGCAACAAAGCGCAAGTTCCAAGCCGCCTCCGAAAGCGTCCCCGTCCAATGCGGCGACGGTCGGATGTGGAAAATTTTCCAATTCCAAAAAACAATTTTTAAGATCTTCCAAAAAACGTTTCACTTCTTTGGGAGACATGACGGTTCTTTCTTTTAAGTCGGCGCCCGCGCAAAAAGACGGTCCGATTCCACCTAGAACGAGAGCTCGAACGGATTTTTCCTTTTTTGCTTTTAAAATGTTTTTATGAAGTGTTGAAAGAAGTTCTTTGCTGATTGCATTTCTTTTTTCCGGCCTGTTGAGGAGTAAGACCGCAATTTCTTGTTCCGTAGAATACGATACTGTGGAGGATTCGATCATTTCAATGTGTCATTTTTTCAGTAGAATAATTCTTGCCGAAACCTTTTTGTCCCGGTAAATTAGATTGCCCATCGTAAATTTTTCAAACTAAGTAAGTTATGCTACATAAATCGATAAAAATTCTTTTAACATTCCTCCTATTTCTTTTCCTTTTTCAATGTGATAAAAATGATTCAAATAACGATTTATTAGTGGGACTTGGTTTAGGAAGTCCTGTGATCACCGTAGTGGATCCTCCCGCCGGGTCCCCTCCTCAAACAGACGAAGTTTCTTATACGGGGACTCAGATCACGATCAAAGGAAGGAATTTCACACCGAATGGAACGGAAACGATCGTGAAATTTAACGGACTTTCCGGTACGATATTTTCCGTAACGACGACCGAAATCATCACGACGATTCCGACGGGGACGACTGCTGGATTTTTAACCGTGTCTAAGGCGGACGGAGTTTGTGACACCGTCTACGGAACCGACGGCTATAACTGTTCCGCCAGAAGATTTTATGTGGATTGTTATAAGGCTTACGGTAATATTTACGGAGACGAAACGGCCATTAACTATCCCGATTCGCAGACGATCCGATTTACGGAAGATTATTCCACAAAAGCGTTTCGTTCCAATTTGAGAGAGGCGGGAGGAACGATTCTTACTTTCGAATGTGATAACTTGATCAGCGTGAAATATTTTTCGACGAATTGTACTGCTTCAACTCTGGGAACGTTTACGGCTCCCGTTTTCAATCCGACCATCAATTTTACGGATAATTACGCGGTTCAGTATTTTATCACGACTGCAAAAGGAAGTTGTAAGATCGGTTTTCAATGAGTGAACCTTTCAGAGTGTGGGAGCTCCCACATTTTACGGAACTTATGGTCGAACGTTAGGAATCTTAGTATCCGATCAAATTCTCATTAAAAAATGTTTGGTTTTTTTTCATAAATCTGTTAGAGTTCGATTAGGAGTTGTATCATGAAGGTAGTTTCCTCCGTTCAGCTAGGGCTTCCGGAAAAAGGAGTCAAGGATACAAGAAAAATCCCTAAAGAAGAAGGGATGGTTCGCGTCGAGCCTTATGAAAATAAGCAGGCTAACGTTTCAGACAAGAGAGCCTTTGCGGTTGAGGCCGGTCAAAACGGGGATTTCTACAAGGTTAAGGGTACTTTTATCGATAAAGTAGGCTGAACCGGGAGGAAATGGTTCGGAACTTTAGAGAATAAAAAAGCCTCTCAAAGAGAGGCTTTTTTTATGTACGAAAGTATTTTCACAATTCAAAATGTGTGAGTTCCCACATTTTCTGAGTTCGAGTTTTTTGGTCAGTCTTTGTAACTAATCTCTAAAACGTTTCCGGATGGATCTAAGAAATGTAAAAATTCGCCGGTATTGTTGGTCTCAGGTCCGCGAACGATCGATATTTTGTTTTCTTCCAATTCCGCAATCGCTTCGGTAAAATCATCCACATCCAGAACAAAACTGAGAACTGGAATTTTGTTCTCTCCTAGGGAGTTTTTGAAGCCGGAAATTTTCTGAAGTTTGATGTTGATCGTATCCAATCCCATCACCACGTATTCGCCGGATTTTTCATCTACCGATTCAAAATCGAATATATCAGAATAAAACTTCGCAGAGACTTCCGGATTCTCCGCAGGTATTAAGAAATAGTCGATTCCTTCAACGATAATCATGGATCCATTCCTGTTTAACTTTTTCGTCATTGTGAAAGGAAAACCTGGATTGTCTATTTAAAAACTAAAACCGGTTTCGAATGTGATAGAATTTCAAAAAAACGCGTTTTTGTAGTCCTTTTCGGAAATCTCAAAAAAGTGAGAGAGTCTTGGATTGTGTTTTCCGATCTTCCAGAGATACGCATCCAAAACATAATGAGTAAACTGAGGAAGAAAAAGTAAGGAAATCAAAAGTGCCGAAGCGAATTCGGGAAGTTCGAAGGAATAGAAACTTGAGTTTTTAAAAATGGAAGAATGATCTTTCCAAATGAAACTGTCCCAGGTCCATTCTTCCGCAAAAGCAAACAAGAATAGAACACATAAAAAGCAGAGAAGAATTTTTATCCAAGATCCGGTTTGAAACGTTTTTACTTTGATTTCCGAAACGTTTTGAACCGTGTAATAAAAAAGTAAAAAGATATAGGGAACACCGTGATTGATTACGTTCGTAATCGTAAAAGAAAAATCGGAATTGAAGTAAACGATTCCAAAATACCAAACGACCCAAGTATTCAGTACGAGTAAAATTTTTCCCAAAGGTAAGGAACGATATTTTACGAAATAATATACATGAGCGAGAATATAAAGACAAAGCCAAATTTTTTGAAACCAAAGTAATACGTTTGCCAAAGCAGGAAGCGGGTACGTCCAAAAATCCCCGTCCATAAACCAAGAAAATTCTCTCTTTTGATCGGTAAGATGCCAGTATACGATCGGAACACCGCCCATCAAATAGATCGTAATTTTATCGAGCCAGAAAGGAATTTGAACCGAAGTAGTTTTTCTTCGATAAAGAGCCAAAAATCCGAACTGTTGTCGAATGAAATGAAACACGGCGACGTAAGCCATGATTCTCCAAAACCAAATCGTTCCGAAAGAATACAAAAAAACGGAAAACAAAAAACAAACGATCGGCGCCGTAATCAAAAGATTTTTTTTCCCTTTCCATTCTTCCACATTGAAATAAGATCGAAAGAGAGTCGAGTATACGTGGGCCACATCGATTAACAAAACCGTGCAGAACCAAGTCCAAGGACCGATTTCAAAAGGAATAATATTCCATTCTCTTAATATAAATAAGGATAATACGGAAACGATCCCGGGAAGAATGATGAAAGTCAGATCAAGGGAGGGTTTAAAGATCCAACCTTTGGAACTCATATTTTTTGTTCTCCGAGAACTTTATTGGCCGCGTTGTATCCTCGTATCAAGGCTTCTTCGAAAATCGAAATTCCGCTGAGATCCGAGTGAGCAAAATGGAGATTCGGATAGGAGATGGAAAGTTTTTCCCTTTGTCCTCCCCAGAGTAGTCCGGGAACGGGGCGAATCATTGCGTGTGCGTAGGTCATCACGTCGAGGGTTCGGACTCTCTTTTCGATGTCCGGATGAGCTTTTTTTAAATCGGACAAAATCGATTCCTTCCAATCGGACCAAGAAGTTCTCATCATTTTTTTGCGTGTGGAAACCGTATCTTTTTCACCGAAGGTTTGGTAATACGTGAGAACGGACTCTTCCCTGCCCGCGCGCAGATCCTGGTGTGTGGATACGATATAACCCAAAGACGGACTTTGATAAATCACGTTGTCCCAACAAGGAGGAATTCCTTTTCCTGTCGGGATTTTATCCACACTCAAGTTGGCGACGAGCCAAGGAGAATAAATCAGTCCGTCCGTGACGTTCGACTTCTCACCGAGAATGTACTTTCGAGTGAAAGACGGAAGAGCGTAAACGATCGAATCGCAGAGAATGTTTTTTTGTTCCTTTACGGATGGGTTATAAATCCGAACTTCGAATCGACCTTTCTTTGAATCGGACGGTTTTACTTTTTCTACGAGTGTCGCGGTTTGAATTTTGGATCGGATCGGAGATCTTAATTTTTCCGCTAAAAAACCGTTTCCTTCCGGCCAGGTGAGAAGGGTTAAGTCCTCTCCGTTTTTATCCACGGGACGAGAACAAAAATAATGCAGGCCGATCCATGCGGAGACGGTGTTTAAGGAGCCGCCGAAATCGTCTCTAACGGAATAATCCAAAAACCAAAATAATTCTTTGGTTTTGAACCCCTGTTCTTTGATATATTCAAAAAAATTAATTTGATCCAGTTTTAAAATCTCCGGATCTCTGGAGGATAAATCGACCGGAATCGAAAACGCTTTTTTACCGTCTCTTCCGATTTTGGATCTCCAATTCAGAACGAGTTTTTTAAATTTTTGTTCTTCGTTTGCGGCCGTTGACCCGGGTGTTCCTGCGGGATATAAACCTTCGTTCCATCTTCCTTGATAAAAAATTCTTTCTTCGGGATCAAAACAAAGAAATCTTTCGTCGTAAACGGGCTTTCCATTTTTATCCTTACCCACGATGATTTTGTTTTCTTCTAAAAACTTACGAACGAGGATCGCTTCTTCTCCGGGTTGTGGTAAATAATGCGCGCCCCAAGGATAAGAACCGATTGAATTTTTTCCCGATCTCGAATTTCCACCGGAGTCATTTTCCAATTCGAGAATTTTAAACTCATCAAATCCTGATTTTTGAAGATAATAACCCGCGCTGAGTCCGGAGATTCCTCCGCCTAAGATCAACACTTTTACCGTTTCGGAAATCGAAAGATTTACGTTAGACGTTACGTTCGATTCGATATCTTTTCGAATTCTATGTCCGACTTCCGGGTCGGGACCGAGAATGTTTCCGGAAATTTTTTGTCTGAATTTTAAAAACCAAATTCCACTCACGAGCGCCGAAAAACAAAAACCTAAAATTGCAAGAAAGGATTTTCGGGAAATGATTTCTGGATTGTCGTTCATACTTGTTGGGAAGATTGAAGGGAATCTCCAATCCTGCAAGGAAAAATGGAGTAAAAGAATTGCGTTTGAAGTCGCAAAGATTCTTTTGCAAGGAATGGCTCTTTTTCTGGATTTTGATAATACTCTTTTGGATTCGATCGGAATCTACGAAACGACGATTCGACAACTTTGTAAAAATGCGAAAGAATACGGATTTTCATCAACGAAAGAATTTTCAGAATTCTACGAGGCCGCGAGAAAGGAAACAAAGTCGCAATTACGAGATTCTCCTTCCAATCGTCTTCGTTTAATCTATTTCAAAAAAATGTGTTTGTCTAAATGGGGAACTCTGGACCCTAAGTGGATTTTAAAATTAGAAAACGATTACTTTCGATCCTTTCAAGAAGGGATTCAAGTTCGTAAAAAAAAATACGAAAAAGAATATAACGAAGTTTTTGCGCTTTTGAAAACAATTTCAGAAAAACATAAACTTCTTTTTTGCACGAATGAAAATCTGAGAACTCAGTTGATTAAACTGAATCTCTTGTTTCCTAAAAAATTTCCGTATTCGATTTTAAGTTCGGAAGAAGTTGGAAAGGAAAAACCTTCGGAAGAATTCTTTTTTATGGCTAAGGAACTCGTAAACGGCGAGGCGGCGGTTGCGATGGTAGGAGATTCTCTAAAAGACGACGTGGAAGGCGCGCTTCGTTACGGAATTCCTGCGATCCATATCACGTCTATTTTTTCAAAAAAACAAAACGATCCGGAAAAACGAAAAATCACGTTTGAAGTCGGTTCCAACGAACAAGAATATTCTTATTTGGAAACGAACGATCTTAGAAAGACATTGAAATTATTTCTTTAAAACGGCGAATAACGTGTTATTCAAGTTTATAGTTTTAAAACTGAATAACCAAAAGATTTTAGTCGCATAATAATAAACTTTTTTAAAAAGAGAACCGAAACTTCCGCCTTGACTCCCTGAAACGAAAGCGATCGGTTTGAGAATCGTAAACTTGCAACCCGCAAACCCGGTTTGTTTTGCGAGCATTTTCATCGTTTTTTCAGTATAGTCGTTGATATGATCCTTTGCTTCGAGATAGTGACCGTCGGGTCTCATACCTTTCAACATCACTTTTAATTTCGCTTTAAAAAGTTGGATCGGAAAATTGGGCGTTTGTAAAAAAAGAATTCCGCCCGGTTTTAAAAGAGAATGCAAATATTCTAATAAACTATGAGGTTTCGGAATGTGTTCGATCACGTCCCAGAGAGTGATGATGTCCAGGGAGCCTTTTGCGATCCCCGAGTTTTGAACGATTCCCGGGAAAACGTTTTTCAATCCGTTTTTATCTTTGGCAAATTGAACCGCCTTTTCGGATATTTCGTAACCCGTAGCGTCCCAACCCGATTTTTGGTCCGTAATTCGTTTAACAAAAAAACCGAGCCCGCAACCCACATCTAAGATTTTGCCGGAAGGCGCGGTTAAAAATTCATCGATAAAGTCCTGATAGATTTCTCTGTGAGCGTGATCCCACCATCCGAGATCATAGGAAGAGTCGTCGTCCCAATAACCTTCGTAGTGTTCATCTTGTTCGTACGTGGAAAAAACGTGACCGCAGTTTGAACAACGGACGATATCGATTCCATTCTCCACAAAAACCGTGGAATTTTGAGAGCTTGAGCAGAGATAACAGGTTCGGTTCAAAAAAACCCCCGGACGAATCGTCGCATTTTCAACATCTTTGTTTGAAGTCGAAAAAGCCAGAAAAAAGTACGCGGCTTTTTCTTGTTTTTGAATTTCCTCGGGTAACAGTCTAAGAAAATATAGAACTCAATTCATCTCAGGAGTTTCCGTGGCAGCGCTTAAATTTACCAAAATGGAAGGAATCGGTAACGACTACGTTTACATCGATTCAACTCAGACCGATATCCGTCTGACTCCGGAACAGATTCAAAAAATATCCGATCGCAATTTCGGAATCGGAAGCGACGGGGTTATATTTATCCGCGGTTCAAAACAAGGCGACTTTATGATGGATATGTACAACTCGGACGGAAGTTCTTCCGAGATGTGCGGGAACGGAATCCGCTGCGTTGCCAAGTACATCTACGATCACGGTTTGACGAATTCTAAAAATCCGAAAATTGAAACCGGCGCCGGAGTCCTCGAAGTGGATCTGAAAATCGGATCGGGCAATAAAGTGGATCTCGTCAGCGTGGATATGGGAAAACCCATTCTTGTTCCGTCTCAGATTCCAGTCATTTGGAAGAATGAAGAAACCATCGTTGATCAAACGCTTGAGATTGGGGACAAAGATTTAAAATTCACCGCGGTCAGTATGGGAAATCCACATTGTGTGATCTTTGTCGAAGATTCCGATCAATTTCCCGTAAGAGGAATCGGACCTTTGATCGAACGCCATTTTATCTTTCCGAAACGAGTGAACGTTGAGTTTGTGACCGTTCGCGGAAAGGATCATCTGTATCAAAGAACCTGGGAAAGAGGAGCCGGAGAAACCCTTGCCTGCGGAACCGGAGCCTGTGCGGTTATGGTTGCCGGAAGTTTAACGGGAAGATCCGGAAAGGATGTTCAGATTGATTTAAGGGGTGGAACTCTTAGGATTCAATGGCAGGAATCGGGAAACGTTTTGATGACCGGACCGGCTCGTGAAATTTTTTCGGGAGAAATCGAAGTTTAGAAAATTCTAAACTTCGAATATAATTTAAACAACTTCCGTTTTTTGTAAACTTTCCATTCTCACTCGAACCTCGTCTGAAAGTCTTTTGAGATTGTCTTCCAATTTTCCTTCGAGATAAGGTCTATGATCGATTTTAGGTCCGTAAAGAACGCGGACTTTTTTGTAAATGGATCTTCGTTTGATATCACAGACTTCTTTCGGCATTCCCATAAAAGAACGAACTAAGGAAGGAATCGGAATATCGGAGTAACTTTCTTCGATCGGAACGATTACCGAAGGAAGAATATCGACTTTGTTTCGAATCGAGAACGCCGCAAAACCTTCGTGAAATCGTACCATCGGCGCGGAGAAGTCGTTTTGAACCATGTAATCGTGGCCTTCCGGAAAGATTCCCAAAACACCTTCTCTCTTAAAAACCTGCTGCACCATTTTGATACTTGCCATGGAAATTTTTCCGTCGATCGCCATCGGAATTCCTCCGGCCAACTTGGCTAAGTCTTTGAAGATCGGAATTCGAAACGTATAATCCGCGGCAATCCAGGAAATATATCGAGGAAAAGTATAGGAAAGAATAAACGGATCCATATCGGATCTGTGATTACTAACAAGGATTAACTTACCTTCTCGGGTGATGTGTTCCGTGCCATAAGCGTTGATGTTAACGGCAAAACCCAAAAAAGGGGCCACAAACTGCTTCAGTCTGAGATATGTTTGAGCTTCCTTTTCCATGATTTACTCCCTCGAATCGTTGCGATGAGGGCGGTTATTTTACTCACCCGTAAAAATAGACCACCATTTCTTTTTTTCCTCCGGAGAATTTGCATTTCTTGAATCGGAGGAGTCGTGAGATCTATCTCTTTCGAAGTCCTGAGGGCGAGAAGGGTCCCTTCTTTTTCTAACATTCTGCGGTACGGAACGTCTTAATTCTTCCAATTCTTTTTGTGCGGAAGCGTTGGACTTAATATAATTTCTTATATCGGCCCATTCGGGGTCTTGTTCATTTCCGTAAATTGCATAATTCATCAGATCAATCGAATCAAACTCAGGCATAGAGCTTCTTTCCAGGTTTATTTATATGAATGGGTAAAATTCCCACAATCTCATATAGTCTTCTTAGGGGAGCGATGTTGCAAGAGTTTTCATATCATAGGTTCTAAAAAATGCGCTGAAACAATATAAACCAACGGGCAAAAAAATAATTTGGAGTTAAGTCTTCTTTTTTATTGGGATTTCCTGAAGATCGCCGATCTCAACTCCGAAAATACTATTCATGGAGAAGATAGAAAGCGAATCCTTAAGACGACATAATTCAAAAATTGCGGAAGTCAAACAAAGCACCGATTTCAAAAACGCCGAAGGAGGTAGGATTTTAGAATTTCCGAAAAAAAGCATCTGGAATGCTGAAAAGATACGAAAACTTTGTGAAAAGTTGTTCTTTCATTGAACGCTTATCGGAAGTGTCATCGAAAAGATTTGTCTTTTTTTTAAAATCAGAAGAAATGCCTTCTTATTTTTAAATAGTTAGGTATGATTTTTAAAAAGACAATAGCCTTTTGGCCTACTGGAAAGTGAAAAATGGAAATTTTAAAAGAAGAAGACTATTCCGTCGAAACTGAAAAGAACCGCGGAAGGATAAAAATTTCCGGAACTCTTCGTTTGCTCAATGTGGAAGAATACGATCCGATTATCTCCGCTATCGAAACCATGTTGGATCATTCAGGGCGTGGGAAAGTGGTCATTGATATTAAGAATTTGGATTTTTTAAATAGCGCCGGAATTGCTAGTCTTTCCAGATTTGTCGCCGTTTATGATAAGAAAAACATTCGCAATATAGAAATCAAAGGTAATAAAAATAGGTACTGGCAGATTAAATTTTTGGAGAATATCAAAAAACTCAGGTCGGAAATTAAAACAAGTCTCGAGTAAAAAAATCAAACGTTTAAGGTTTTGAATTTCGTTTTTACAACTTCGTTTAAATCCAAATACGCTCTCACGATCACTTCATAAATTCCGAACGAATTTTCGTTGATTGAAAATCCCAACCGAACCGGAAAATCTTTTGAAAGAAGCATAAGACCGAGTCCGGAGTTCGTCTCGTTTCCGTCTCCGTTTTTGAGTTTATCGATATAAATTTTGTCCAAGTTTCGATCAATGAGAGTTGAGATGGAATTTTCCAATTTATTTTTGCAAGTCTCGTCCGTTAAGTTTTTAATTTCAATTTTAAGTAGCTCGGAATAGTATTTAAGATCTAAAAGAATTTCTCCCTTTCTATCTTTGGAAAATTTCGCAGCGTTTTCTATCAGTTCGTTTAATACGATTGAAAGTGTATTGGAAGAATCCGAATCCAGTTTTTCCTGATAAGAGCAATAGTTGGAAACGAAATCCGCAGTGAGCGAACATCGCCTCCATTGAACGCGAAGATCCATAGGCCGCAATTTTAACGTAAATTCGCTTTCACAGGGAAGTGAGTCGGGTATCAGATTGTAATGGCCGTATTGGACGGGATAATTCATAACATTTTTTGAATCTTCAAAATTCGACGATTCGTATTGCAAAAATAGAAACTCGAATCCGCATAAAGGAAAGTAAAAAACCGACTTCGAATGAAAGTCGAATTAAAAAAGTTTTCTTAATTTACCAAGGTATTCGTTTCGATTTGGGGCCGTTTCGGAAGGAGCCCAGGGCGCAAAATCCTTGTCCGTACTAGGCTCGTAGGGTCCTGACTTCCCTTCAAAACAAATCGCATTTTCGGAAAGGCAAATAAGAGTATGATAAACTCCGGGAGCGATATCAATTCCGTACACTGGACCTTCTGAGCTTAGGTAATGTGTCTCTTGAACCGAACCGTCTTCCTGAAAAAGGATAAATCCTAAATTTCCCTTGAGGACCAAAAACGTTTCCGGTTTGGGAGGAGATTTATGTCTATGCGCTTGTACGTATGTATCTTGAGTGAGAACGTTCAGAAATCTTTGGTAAACTTCCGAAAGTTCGTGAAAGTTATGGTTGGCTCTTTTACGAGGGGAGGAATTCGCCTTTTGCAATACTTCCGAAAAAAGAGAATCTGTAATGAGTTGTTTATACGGTCTGGAGGAGTTCGAGTCTGGATTCACAGTACTCAATAAGATATGACTTGCAGGCAGTGCAAGTATTTCCCGCGTTTACCCTTTCTATAATTTCTTGGTAGCCCACACCTTCACATTTTGCTGTTTCTACAATGGTCTCGAAGGCTACTTGTGCGCAGTGGCATTTATCCATTTTTGAACCTAACTTTTTTTACCTGCATTCCAATACAATGGAAATGAGACTCAGTCTTAGTGTCAAATCGTACATTGACTTTTTAAGAATTTTTTCGGAAAACCAAAGAATTTTGCCATTTAGGAAGAGACATAATTTTAAAAATTCAAAAGGGAATTTCTGTTTTTAGAAATTCTTTAAGTGAAAACAAATCTAGAGAATCTGTTCCAAACCTAAAATCAGCGTAAATCCGTCGGAATTACGACAACCCTCCGTGTAAAGATCGGCCCGGCAAAGCGACCCCTAGGGAAAGCTCTGCGTTGAGTTTTTCAACACGACTCGTAGGAAGCGTTGTGTTGAGTTTCTCCCTTGATTTTGGGTGGAAGTGAATTGCTTCCTGCCGAATGATCCCTAGAAAATGAGGCCCTATTTCAAGAAATCGTTCTCAGAAGTAAGTGAAACGCTCTCTAAGGATCGCGTTTCAGGGAGCTTCCGTCGCGAAATAGGTGGTGAGAAGACTCGGGAGGCTTTTCTTTATCAGAAAATTATACTTTTTGCAAGTAAAAAGCTTCATTTCTGTCGGAACACTTACATTTTATTGTATGGAAAATCCTAACCACTTGTCACTTGAAACGTCGGCGTTTCAAGTTTTAGGCGTTAGCGGTTAGGAATTTTATAACGGTGTGCGAATTTTACGCTGAGTTTAGGGAACGAGATTCACGGTCTTTTTCTATTTTTTAAAAAACCAAAAAAGAATCTCTAAATACAATAAAAAGACTATATGAAAATTACAAAAGCTTCATAACAATAATCTAATAAATCTTCGGCCTTGAATTGCGAGAATAGAATATGAATTCCTTTTTAGCCGGCGGGTAGATCTTTGACAAAGATAAATTAACGAGATAATCAGAGCTTGTCCCAAAACCTGAAATGTGGGAACTACTACGTTTTTAAACGACGAGAAAATCATCTAAAAGCCTAAAAACCGTAAAAGAGACGGTTTCTGTGGGAACTCCTGCAAATTTCCTTGTAGGTTTTGGGACAAGCTCTAAATAAAAGGAAGAGCGCTCAAAAAGAAAACCGAGAAAATCGAAACGCAGAGTTTTCGAAAATGAATTCGAGTTCTACCTAATAATACGAGACAGACATCAAAATGGCGGTTACTAAAATAAATATAATTTATAATATACTAAAGTAATAATAAAAAACGTAGCAGAGGGATCTGGGATATACCTTAGTAACAATCGATTGCAAAAAAGCCGAAGGTCCTCTTTAAAGCAAAACATCTGACAAAAGCTTTTCTTCTTTTTAAATTTCACCTTTCTGGTTCGAAATTAAATTTTCAGAATCATTTTGCTGAAAGTATTGGAAAGTTTTATCTCATCGGCTCGAATTGGTTCTTAAATGGAAATCATATCGGTCCTAAAAGGATTTTTTAGAAAAAATTCAAAAATCTACACCCTATTATTCGGTTTTTACGGAAGTCTGTTTTTAATTCTTTTCTTAAATGAGGAATTCGGATTCCCTCTTATCACTTCAAAGAATTTAGTATTAAGGTCTATTAGTATATGTCTAATATATGGATTTCTAATATTCTTATTTTATTTTCATCTTCCTAAAAGAAGAAAAATTAAATTTCATGGCGCAAAAATAATCGGTTTTCTTTTCGTGTTTTGGATAAGTTTAATCGTTTTACATCTATCGAATTTTCCCTATGAAAGATTTTTATCCCACTTTCCTAGAGAATGGATTTTTTGGGTTTGGAAAGTTATCAAACAATTCACCCATACGCTTCCACTGTTAGCCTTTCCATTGTTATACGATTTATATAGGTACAAAACGAATCCGGTTCCCTTTGAAAAAAAGAAAACTCCCTCTTATTATCCGATATTAATTCTCGCATTGATAATCGCGGCAATCGGTTCTTTTGTCCCCGGTTTTAAAGAATTTTACCCGAGAGCTCCAATTACGAACGAACGACTTTTGTATCATGCGACTTGGTTTACCACTCTCGTTTTTGAAATCGTATATCTTTACACTTTTTATTTTACGGAATTCTTTTTTAGAAAGTTTCTTATTCGATATTTGAAAGTTGTGGGCCGTTATCACGCGGTAGGAATGGCCGCTTTAATTTACGGCATGGTTCACTTTCAAAAACCTAGAGGGGAAATTCTAAGTTCGTTTTTCGGAGGATTATTGATGGGAGCTTTGAGCCTTAGAACTCATTCGATTCGAGGCGGGCTTTATGCACATATCATACTCGCAGGTGGTATGGAGTTTTTTGCGGGAATTTATGTTTGGGATAAATTATTTTGATCAAATTGAACAAATTTATAATTTATGCATGGATTAATCGAATACGAACCGAAATTTGAAATAATAAATTAGAGTTGTTGAAAAATTAATTCTCCATTTGTTTCTGTTTCATTGAAATGGATGATTGAAGCAGTTTTGTTAATCGCGACTGTTGAATTTTTCAACAACTCTATTATAAAAATTTATTTTTAAATTTTTAAAGCGACACCTTAAAATCGTTTCGGTCGATTTTTTAAAAGGAAGTTAAAAATCCGCGTTCTGCAATAAACCTTTGCAGAAATTTTTCAAATCGGAAAAAACTAAATTAACGTGAGTTCGGTATAACCCAATGCGAAAGCTTTAACTCGCTCCCTACCATAGCGTTGCCCACAAATATTTGGATCTCAAGATAAATCTGTCGGAATTACGATAATCCTCCGTGAAACGTTCGAGAGGCTTTTCTCTATCAGAAAATCATACTTTTTGCAAGTAAAAAGTATGATTCTTGTCGGAACGTACTAGTGGATAGATTTCTAACCACTAAATCCTAGTAAATAGATTTTAGGAATTTTACAGAAGAGGGAGATTATACATTGTTAAAGTCTGATCGCTCTATTAGAAAAATATAACTGAACTCTGAAATCTATTCACTGACTCCTATCACATCTGCGTTTTTGATCCTTCTGATTCCAAAAACCTTCTTAACTTGTGGGTAACGTATAAGTCAATACAGTCCCCGCATTTAAAGTGAAAATTCAAAAACACCACAAGAAACGAAATCATTTCTGAAATCCCCAAATTTAGCGAAAACCAAGAGTTGATGAACGATATAACTCTTGCAGCAATCCGAAGAATCCGTTAAACCTGCATTAACCAATCCCTATGAGAGATAAAATCTCCGAATCCACACAAAAGATATTTGATACTGTCTGGGAAAGAATCGCTCCTTTTCACGAAATGATCTTATCTCGTCCCGGCGTTCTTTCCTATTCCGGCGGAAAAGATTCTTCCCTTTTAATTCATTTTTACTTTTGGCTTTGGATCGAAAAAAAAATTCCGGCTCCTTGTATCTATCATCTCGATCATTCGATTCGATTCAACTTGGAACAGGAAAAAAAAATTCTCGATTATGCGGAAAGTACATTTCCGTTTCCGAAATTATTCAAAAAAAAAAATATTCCTCTTTTATCTCGAAAGTTAGGAAGAACACTCGAAGAAACCGGAAGGATTTTTCGATATAAGGACCTGGAGAAAATTTCGACTCGGTACGAAGGTTATATCGTTACCGGGCATCATTCGGAAGATTATCTTGAAACCGTTCTTCTCAATTTGATTCGGGGCGGCGGTTGGAATTCCTTACGTACCTTAGGCTGGTATGAAAAAAATCGGTTTAGACCTCTTTTCGCTTTTCAGAAAAACGAAATCAAAACGATTTTGCAATCCGAGTTTTGGCCGGTTTTCGAAGACGAATCCAATCGAAGTAACGAATATCTTAGAAATCGAATTCGAAATTATATTACACCTTTATTGTTAAGGGAGGGAGCCGATCCGGATCGAATTTATAAAAACTTTCATCGGATGGAAAAACCCTCTTCTAAAATTATTTCTAAAGACGTTTTGCCGCGCGAGATTCCCTCTTTTTTGAAAATCGACGTCTGGGTTTTGAACGATCTCTCTCAAAGGGAAAGAAAATTCCTGATAGACCGTTATCTGCGATCCTTAGGTCTACATCCGATCACTCGAAACTTTTTTCAGGATCTCACGAATTGTTTGGAAAGGAAAAATTCTTTTAGCCTTGAAAATAAAGAAGTGTGGTTTTGGAAATCGACTTCTTCCGATCTTTATCTGATTCCTAAAAATTCTTCTTGCCTGAAAAAATTCAGATTCGAACCGAAAGAGATGATTCTCAAATGGAACAGAAATCAAAAAAAAATTCCTTCCGGTTTGATTCCGGGTTTATGCTCTCCGGGCGCTAAAATTCGCAAAAACGGGATGAGTATAGAAATTTCCGAAATCTTTCGGCAAAAAGAGATTCCGGTTCCGGTTAGAAAAATGCTACCCATACTTTACGGGGAAGGGAAAGTTGATGTGATTTGTCTGAGTCTTTGGGATCCGAGGATAGGGGACATTTTAGCTGATGGAAGTTGAAAATTTTACCTGACTTTCAGGAGCCCGGAGTATGAACGAGGATCCTCAAAAAAAGGACGAACCATTCTTCAAGGACGTCGAGTTCAAAGCGTCTTACGGAGATGCAAACCAGATCCCTTCTCAAGGGATGCCTCAAATTGCATTTGCAGGTCGTTCCAACGCCGGCAAATCGTCTCTACTCAACGCGATCCTCGAAAGAAAATCCCTCGCAAAAGTTTCTTCAACCCCCGGAAAAACGAAACTACTCAATTTCTTTTTTGTAAATCGTTCGATCTATCTGGTGGATTTACCCGGTTTCGGTTATTCCGCAAACTCCCATAAAGACCACGAAGCGATGATGGGTCTCCTCATGGATTACTTAAACCTTGCAAAAGATTTAAAATGTCTCTTCTTGGTCTGCGATTCTCAGAGAGAACTTCCGGAAGAAGAACTGGAATTGATAGGAACCTGTTTTGAAAGAAATATAAAACCGGTTTTGGTAAGAACAAAAATCGACAAACTCAATCAAAGCGATCTTTCCAAACTGAGAAAAAAAATGAAAAATATTCACGAGTTGTACCCTATGTTGGAAACCGTACTGGTATCCAATAAATCGGGAAAGGGTCTGCCGGAGCTCAGAAAAATCGTGGACTCGTTAATCAACACGGTAGGAACTCCGATGAAAAATAAGGATACGGAAAAAATCGAAGAAATTTCTTGAGAAGATCAAGCCTTGGCGTCGAAAAGACTGCCGAGTTTATCGGAAACGTTCGCGTTTAATATTCTCAAGCTGACTTGAGTTTGTTTATCCACTAATTCCTTAAAAGTATTCAATGTATCTTTTAAGATATCTTTTAATTTTTCTTGGTTCAGAGCCATTTCAAGTTTTCTTTTTCTTCCTTCTAATTCCGTTTTTTTGATAGAATCGAATCTTTGTTCTTCTACGTTTTTTTTCATTTCAAAGGACTGAAGTTCCGATTCGACTCTGCGGATCTCCGAAAGAATTTGTTTTTCCCTGTCGTTGAAAGCCGAGGTTTTTTCTTCTTTTTTAAGTGTGTCCTTTTCTTTCGAAGATGCGTCCTGCGAGATTTCGTTTTTACGCGGGGTTTCCTCCGACTTTTTCGCAGTGACGGCCTCGGTTTCGCCGGAAACTGCCACAAGTTTTCCATTTCGAAACTCGTAATGGATTTTCATGTTTAAAGAACGAATTTCGGCTCGGTCCCTCATCGCGTCGGAGCGGAACTCAGCGACATGTCCAAGTTCATGTGAGATGACATGAAGAACGGAAGTGGACGAAGGAGCGCTTTCCAATTGTCCATGTCCGATATAATGCAAAGATTCATCCCGTGGAATTCCAAGTTGAGTCCTATGTTCACCGCCGATTTTCATTCTAATACTAGTGTCGGCTTATAAAACCCCAAGTTAAGGATTGGTTTATAAAATATTTCCAAAATCGATGAAATTCTTTGATAAAAAGAAGAATAGAAATTATAATAAGATTGATTCAGAATTTTAGTAGCCCCATCCGGCTCCAATAGAAGCGAGACGCCGAATGTTGCAATCATGTGGGAGTTCCCACATATTCGATGTTAGTCACTATAAATGTGGGAACTCACACAAATTTTCTTCGTGGTTTTGGGGGCAGGCTCTAAGAATTTTCGCAGATCTGTCTTTTTTCATTTGAAAGAAGAAGTCGGCTGGATTGTGAAAGTTTTAGTGAAAGTGCTCAATCGACGGAAGCAATCTTATTTAAAATCTCAGCGATAACGGCATCTGATAAATCGTGAAACAAAAGCCCGTATTTATATTTTTCGTGAATCACATCTTTCCTGACAATATCGGCTTCGATTTGAGTGGAAAACATAGGGGATATAAATTTTACACGCTCACCCAAAAGAATTTCCTCTCTGGAACTAATCGACGCTCCGATCATACTCATATCTTCAAGATTTCCCAAAATTTCATTCTTACCAAGGAGCATCTTTACTAGGTTGTTCTTCCGGAAGCGTTTGTAAAAACGTTTATCGGCAAAAATATCGTTCGTACTTCTCTTTTGTTGCCCTATATCAGTTTGCATAGGCTATCCAGAATAACTCAGATTAAATGAAATAAAAGAAAATTTTTAAGAAAATAAAGAATAACAAACTTCAAATTCTCTTTAGAGACGTTCTTAAAAGAGGACCGATCCAAAAACAACTTCTTAACTTCTTAGAGAGAAAACGAATCGTTCTCTCTTCCTAAAAGAACTTCCATCTTTACGGAAGCCCCGGATTCCTGATGAAAAATTCTAAAAATATCTTCATCCTTGTGATCCGGTTCGTGATGTGTCAATACTAGGCGTTTAACCTCTAAAATTTCTCCGCAACGAACCGCAACCTTACCACAAGTGTGTCCCCAACCTATTTTTTTTTCGGCTTCTTCGGAACTGTACTGAGCGTCGATGATCAACAGATCCGTTTTTCCGAAAGACTTTTTGAGTTCGAAAAACTCTTCGAGATCGGGTTCCTGAACCTCGACGTCGGTACAAAACAAAAAACTCTTACCATCTTCCTCGAATCGAAACCCGGTACAATTTCCCGGATGTCTGAGAAGAAACGGAGTCACCTTTACGGACCCGATATCCGTGCTTTTATTTTTTTCAAGAAGATGAAAGGTCTTTTTGGACATCATACCCGAAAGGGGAATGGGGAAATGCTCCTCGTTCTGTTGTCTTTCAAATCTTTCTTGAAGATTCGGAATGGTGGAGTAAAAATGAATATCCACACCTGGAAAATAAGCGGGTTTAAAAAACATCCAACCTTGTATATGATCCCAGTGAGTGTGAGTGATCAAAATGTGAATCGTATCACCGGGTTTGAGACCCTCCGCAAGCAGATCGTTTCCTAACTGTCGAATTCCGGAACCACAATCGATAATATAACGTTCTCCGGATCGAGCTTGTATAAAGACGCAAGTAGTGTTTCCCCCGATCGTTCGCGATAGGGAAGGATCTAAGGAATTTAAGAACGTTTCCTCTGAAAAATTTCCGTTCTGCTTTTTGATTTCGGAATGAGCCGCTTTCAGAATTTTAAGAATTTTCTCCCTGTATTCCGATTCACTCAGTGGTGTGGGGAGCGAGCCCCGTACGCCGTATAGTTTTACTTTCACTGTATTATATTAGACAAACAAAATGTGTAAAATTCTCTGACGATAAGCCATGGTCCAAGAACTCGAACAAAAACTCTGGTCGATCGCAAGCGGAATCCCTTTCGCTTCGGATTATTTTTTGCGGGCTAGTCCTTTAAGGAAACTGAAAAAAGAAAATTTATTCTCAAAAGTGTTCGAGACATATTTTTTAGAGTTGGGCTCCGGCTGGGGGGAAGTTGCGATCTCTATGGCCCTTCAAAGACCGAACACAGGTTTCGTATTGATGGAGAAGAAGTTCGATCGAATCCGGCACACGATACGCGGAATCGAAAAACATTCTCTCGATAACGTGAAAATTCTCTGTGTCAACTTCAATTGGTTCTTGGAAGACGTATTTGAAGAGAACCTTTTTTCCGAAATCCTACTCAATTTCCCGGATCCTTGGCCCAAAAGAAGACATCATAAAAAAAGAACGATGAATTCCAAGTTTCTGGAATCTCTGAGAATTCTCCTTCCGGAAAAAGGAAAGTTTTCCTTTGCAACGGATTACGGTCCTTATGCGAGAAAAGCGATTCGTCTTTTCAGAGATTCGGAAGTTTTCAGACCGGAAACGGTCGAACTGAGATCGGAAAGGAACGAAATTCCCGTTTCTCACTTTGAAAGAAAAAAACGGGAAGAAGGAAAAAGGATCTACTACATCGATCAAGTTTTGATCCGAAAATAAGTTTCTCTTACCGACAATCTATCAAACGATCTATGAAGGGTAAGGCACGGTACTAAGCCAACATTGCCGAACAATTTTTAGAAAGTGATGGTACTCTGAGTTTCCGACAAATTTATTTTTCTTATGCCGATTTCATAACGCAAAACGGCGTCTCAGTATCAACGTAATCTTTTATAGAATAAAGTTAAATTTTGAAACGCACCGTTAAGGTCTTCAACGATAGACTAGAGAATATATTTTTCCTTCTTCGTCTTTCAATGGATAAGACCAGATCGGTTTGCCGTCGATCCCGTAACGAATCGCCTTCCCGGATTTAAAAAGAACAATTCCGTCGTCTTTTTTACCCGGAAGAATCCCTTCAATGTCGGACGCCTCCACGGTAAAAGAATTTACGTTGAGAGAACCCGATTCGACACGATATACGATTTTTCCGGCATAAAACCAAAGATAAGGAGAACGAACCACGAACTGAGAAGCGGAATTGTTCGGCAGATCGATCGAAGAGGATTTTTCGTTATTGATCGAAACGATTTTCTTTCCGGATAAAAAGAAAATTCCGGTTTCATAAGATCCTAAATATCTAAGTTCTCCGGCTCCTTTTTGAAAGATCTTTTTGGCATTCAAGTCCTTTAGAGAAGCATCATATACTTGTGCTTGGATTCCGTCTTTTTGTGCGACCGAAAATAAAACGCCGGATTTAATCCCCGACCAAAAAGAACCTTCAAAGGAAACCGAACCGTTCAACTCGAGTTGATCCGAATAACTGTAAATTTTAGAACTTTTTCCGGTTACAACTTCGACCAGGATGTTTTCTCCGGAAAGATTTGCCTTTTTGATTTCACCGGACGGAAGTTTCGTTTCTCTGAGTACGATTCCGGTTTTAAGATCCATAACTTCGAGTTTTTTTTCCGAAATTCCGATCAGACGTTTATCGGCCAACAAAAATTTATAAGGAGTCGCGGTCTGAATTCTCCAGTGACGAACCCCACGATCCTTATCTAAAGATTCTACGCTCGTTCCGTAATTTAATATTACGGAATTATTAATAAGAACGGGAACACCGATCAACTTTCCTCTGCTCTGATAAGATTGCAGAAGCACAGGATTGTCCTCGTCCGCAATCACCAATCTTTCGGCTTGAGCAGCGTGCGGAGAACCCGGGAATTTTTCCGCGAGTTCTCTTCCTAATTCCAGAACTTCTTTTTTAATCGCCGGATTGGCCATCTTCGTTTTTTGCTCCGAAAGAATACGAATCAAAGCGAAAATATCTCTTTCGTTTCTTTCCAATTCCAGAGCTTTACGAATTTCTTTTTCGGCCAGTTCCAAATCTCCGCGTTTGTAATAGATGTAAGAGATCTGATAGTGAGCGTCCGAAAATTCCGGATTTTTCTGTATGATTTCCTTAAAGATCACAATCGCTTCGTTATAAAGATTATCGTTAAACAGTATAATCCCGATGTTGTAAGGCGCAAGTTCGTTCGCGGAATCCTGTTGCATCGCGGCTTCAAATTCTTCCTTGGCGATTTTTTTATTTCCGGAATGATACATGGAGATTCCCTTACCGATTCTCGCAGCTACGAAATCAGTGTTGAGAAGTAGGGACCTATCAAAAGAATCGATCGACGCATCGTATTTTTTTCTTTGGAGATGGATGATTCCCATCTGATAGTGGCTATAATAAGAATCCGGTTTTTTAGCGAGGATCTCCTTAAAACCCGCCTCGGCCTTATCCACTTCTCCTTTTCGGAGCAAAAACGCATTGATCGCTTCCCTCGTTTGAAGGTTACGAGTTCCGGGCGGAGGACTTTCCAACATCGAAATTCCTTTTTCTTCGTTTCCTAAAGCCAAATGACATTCAGCAATTTTAATATACAAAGTTAATTTTCCCGTTTTTTGAAACGCATCCTGATAAAGTGGTATCGCTTTTTCATATTGACGCATATTGAAAAGTTTATTCGCTTTTTGAATGGTCGGAATTACGGTCGCGAACTTTTGATTTTCTTGGATCGTTTTTCTCGTTTCCGCGATTTCGGGAATATCTTTGGATAATTTTTCCGCCTTGGAAATCCAGTTTAATGCGGAATCGTGATTGTTCTTTTCGTTCTCTTCCAGAGAGATTTTATAATACAACATCGCGAGACGAAAATTGACCGCTTCGTTGTTCGGAAATTTTTTCTGAAGATTTTTATAAACGTTTTCCGCCTTTTCGTATTCCTTTTTATCTTCGTATGTTCTTCCCAAAACGATCGCAGCGGAAGGATCGTTGCCGGTTAAATTTTCCAATTCTTTCGTGTATTGATTGGCGAGGGTTTGATTTTTTTGAGAAGAATAAAGCCGGATCAATCCTTGAAGCGCTGGAATGTTTTGTTTATCTATGGAAAGCGCTTTCTTAAAATTTTCTTCCGAGGACTTCGATTCTCCCGAAATAAAATACAATCTTCCGAATGCGTTGTAAACGGAAGGTTCTTCCGAAAAGGCCTTTTTTGCTTTTTCGTAAAAGACTTTCGCTCCTTTGGTATCTCCTTTTCTGAGATGTTTATCCCCTTCGTAAATTTGTTCGGAAACGTCGATGAACGAGATGATTTGTTTTTTTTCGGATTCGGACTTTAAGGACTCCGCTTCTCTTCTCGCGACTTTATAACGATTTTCGGCGATCAACAAGAACACTAGATTTGTCACCGGCTCGACAAATGTAGGATCCAAATCTCGGGCTCTTGTAAAATACACAAGCGCCTTTGCCGGTTCGCCCAAAGCCTTCATGTTCAAACCCATTTGGTTTTGATAAATCGCGTTATTCGGAAACTGGGAAATCGCCTTTTCCAAAACGGATACTGACTTTCTGTAGTTTCCGGTTTTGTAATATACTGCCGCAATGCCCGAAATCGCCTCTTGATAATCGGGCTTAAGCGCGAGAGAACTTTCGAACGCTTTTAGAGCGACTTCGTATTCTCCCGTTAAAATTCGGGCGTTCCCCAAAAAAATATAAGGCGCGGGATTTTTCGGATCGTTTTGAATTGCGGTTTGAAAATGGGAAGCGGCTTCCTTATAATTCTTTTTTCTCATCGCTTGATTTCCGTTTTCCAAAGCCGACGCAACTCTGCTTACGGAAGCGGATTTTTTTGCGGACAACAACTCAGGATCGTTCTTTCTTGCCTCTTCGAAATAAACCTC
The DNA here is from genome assembly GCF_000332415.1 of Leptospira weilii serovar Ranarum str. ICFT. Taxonomy (GTDB): domain Bacteria; phylum Spirochaetota; class Leptospiria; order Leptospirales; family Leptospiraceae; genus Leptospira; species Leptospira weilii_A. The sequence goes on along the minus strand of NZ_AOHC02000037.1, from coordinate 90,035 downwards.
GGCTTCCTCGTATTTCTTTAACTGCACAGCGGCGTCTCCGAGTTGCATGTTCAATTGGGCGGGAAACGCGAATTCTTTTGCGGGAATTTTTTTGAGAGTCTCATAGGATTGTTCGAACCTACCTTGGTTTTTTAAGATCACCGCTTTTTTAAAGGAATAATTGTATTTATCTTTAACCGCTAAAGATTCCAACTTTCCGTAAACTTCGATGGCCTCTTCGTTTTTACCTTCGGCCGTGTAAATGATGCCTAACGTGAGCAGAATCTGTTCGTTTTCGGGATCGATATCGGTTCCTTTTTTCAAGGAAATAAGAGCGTCTTGATTTTTGCCGAGTTTGTATTCGGAAACTCCCGCGAGATAATAACCGGGTGCGGTAGGATACGTATTTACCGCAAGATTGGCTTTCTCCAAAGACCTTTCAAAATTTCCTTTTTGAAAGAATGAATTTCCTTCATTCAAAATTCTTGAAACTCGTTTCAGTTTTTCACGGGTCGCCGAATCTTTTTCCAAAACCGAGTCCTGAGTTTGGGATTTTCTAAAATCCTTACTCAAACAATGGACCGTAAATTGTCCGCTAATAAAAACGAGTACGATAATCGATATGATATTGTTTTTCATAGAATCCAAACCTTTCATTTATAACCTTTGTATTCGATCTTGAGATTTCTTAACGGAGAACGTTTTGAAAATTTTTCCCCTCTCGTAAGAATGGAAATCCGCCAAACGCCGGAAACATCCAACTTGTCTTCCAAAACTTTAGAATATCCTAAATACAATCGAACCGTTCCCTCTTTTACGTCGGTTACGATCCGGAACGGACGTCCGTCTTCTTTGTCTTCCTTTTTGAATTTGTATGTTCCGACGTCGTTTCCATTGGAAGGAAAAGAATACACGCTGAGTCTTTCTTTTTCATATTCCAAGCTGATCGTTTTTTTCGACGTGTGAAAAGAAATTGCCGCGATTCCGGAATCGGTTTCGGAAGTGATCGGAATGATTCCTTCCAACTCCATATTTTCGGGAACGAACGGAACGGAAAAAACTCCGTACCAACCGGAGGGTAAAGAAGAAACATTCTGAAAATCTAATGTTTTTCCGGAAAAAGCCTGAAATCCTTTTTCGCCGGAAAGTTTCCAAAACTCGGGTTCGGAAACCAAGTTGTCGGTTTTATAAGGTAACGCGATTTCGGTGATTTTATCCGCGTCCACGATCATTTGGCCTTCGTAATAAACCAAAGGTCCGTTTTCCGTGTCACGAACCAATTCCAACTGCATCGCACCCGGAGTAAGATTACTTCTATATAAAGGAGTTTCTCCGATTCTTAAACCGTCCAACGCAACTTGAAGCGCTTCCGGAAAACTCAAAATTCTTAAGCCCCCCAGCGTTCGATCTTCTTTCCATTCTTGATAAATGGAGATCGTCTGACCCGAGCGGATTTGTAAGGATTTGATAATATCTTTTTGTCCGGGACGAGTGATTTGAATTTGTTGTAAACCTTCCGGCAAAGAATAATTTCGAAAGGACGCGATTCCGATCTTTTCGCCTTGAAACGAAACCTCGGTATCCGCGGAAGAAGCGCTGAAGGAAAGATAACCTTGAATCGATTTTTTAAGAATCAAATCGATTTCCCCGGAACTCAAAGACTTTTCCCAAATCGGAACCAAAGAGGATTTTTGATCGAGTGCAAGCACTCCGGAACTGTGTTTCAGATAATAGGCTTGATTCGTTTGTAACTCATCCGTGGTTTGGGGAGGTTGAAAGGAACCGTCCACGTTTCCATAAACGATCTCTTTTATCGGATCCGTGATTTTTTGATTTACGATCCATTTCCCGGAGACCTCGCGGATATCGGTTTTTATCACGGCATCTACGTTCAACCTTTTGAGTTCTTGGGAAAGCTGCGAAGGATCTCTCCAAGCCGCATCCGTTATACGTACTTGTTTTCCTTTTACCTTAGCCCAAATCAAACGAACCTCGTCGCTTAAGAAAGAACCCAACTTGGAATCCATTTGGTCGGGAACCTGGATCGGAGCCATAACGAATACCGGAACCGCATTTCCGATTTTTCGAATCTTATAATCGGTATCGGAACCTACTCCAAAAATCGCTTCTTCCTCTTTGAGCGACTTAAACGTCGGCTCCTGCAAAACGGAATTGAAGTTTTCGATTTTTTGAACGGAAGAACAATCAATAAGAATCCATAAGAAAAAAAAGGAGAATCGTATCGGGTTAAAAATCAATTTCATAACAGTTCCATTAATTTTCATCAGTTGAATAAGAAATCCATTATAAAAAAATCGAAGGAAGGATCATCCGTAATTTTCGATGATTCGATTAAAAATAAAAAAACCGGAGAGAGTTCTCCGGTTTGTAAAACGTTAGTTCAAGGATTTATCGAAACCCTAAAAGGTTTCTTTCGGGTTTAATTTCAGTTTTTCCTTTTGTACATCTTGCTGAATATATTTGGTTTCATTTACGACCTTAGCGGTTTTTGTAACCTCGTCCGCGTTGTTACGATCGGCCTCGCGTTTTTGAAACTCGGCTCTTACTTCCTCTACGGAACCGGATTGACTCAAGATTTTGAGTTCTTCACTGGAGGATTTGAGTTCTTCCACGAGTTTTCCATATTCAAAAGTTTCGTTTTTATGAAGAACGATCAGTTCTTTCATTTCGGAAAGCGAATCGTTTTGAAGGGAACGAATCAACTTGTCCGTAAGTTTTTGATTCTTCTCGATTCTAAGCTCGCGGTTCTTGCTCAGGATCACTTCGGAAGATTCTCCCTTTTTTGAGACTGCGATACTTCCTTCGATCACCGCAAAACGAACGGTACAATTTTCTTTCGCACAATTGACTTTGGATCCTTGCGGACTTTCTACGGAAGTTAAAAAGGAAGTTCCCCTAACACCTGCAAGTGCGGTCGGAGTGGAAACGATAAACTCGGTGGTTTTCTGATTTTTCTTTACCATCGTCACGATTTTTCCGTAGTTCACTTGAACGTTCGTGTCCGATCCGTTCGGATTCATCAGAGAGGAAATCGCAATATCGGAATTTTTAGACATCTTGATAATACCGCTGTCCGCAACCATAATCTCCGCTCCTGCGTTCGATCCGGTTAGAACCCGATCTGTGGAAGAAAGCTCGACTCCTAATTCCGCTTTTTTTTCCCCGGAATCGGAAAGAATTTTCACGTCTCCCAGAACCCATACGATTCTTGCCGTCGCGGCATTGGATTCGGTTTTGACCTGATCGCTACCGGATGATTTGTTAGTGCTACAAACGATCGATAACGCGGACAATATACATATAATCGCAATCAATAGATAACGTTTCATAAACCCCCCAAAAACTTGAAAAAGATTCCACTATGGATAACAACCCATCCAAGAGAAAATTGCAAGAATTTAGAATTAGTATATCATACGAATGTAAGTATTTTATATAAAAAAACCGTAAACCGGAACTTTATACGGCGCTTATCGACAAAAAAAAGCGGTTTGAAACCTACATTAACGTGAGTTCGATATAACAAATGCGAAAGCGATTGAAGCGGAATCAACAAATTGGAATCACGAAAGAATTTCGCTTTTCGGGCGATTTATCAATTTGTTGATTGGAGCATTATGTTGCGACCGCAGGCAGCAACATTGAGTTCAAGCGCGGTCCGGCCAAAACTCAAGCGGATTATTCTAAGATCGGAGGCCAAGGCCGGATTCGCCCCGTTTTCGACCGCAGAACGCGCGTTAGCCTATAGGTTTATTTTTTTTCGGTTTTTCCGGCTCGACGATAATAGCGTCCAATTCCTCTTCCAACTTACATTTTGGATAGTTGTCAACCGGAAGACTGGCTCCTACCCAACCGAAGGCCTCTTGAGCGGTAATTACGTGAATATCCCAGCCCATGACGATATTCGGACAACTCCAAACCTTGTTTCTGCATAAAACCTGGCCGGATTTCGGTTTCGGATAAGCCCAAGCGGAAGGCGGATAAACACATTTCATTTCCACTTCGGCGATCTTTCTCAACCTTTTGACGTTTACTTCAAATTCTTTGAAAGTAGCAACCAAAGGATTTGCGAGAAGTTCGTCAAAGTATTTTTTGGAGGTATTGTAAGCGATATAATAGACCAATTCTTCCATCACGTAATCCTTATCGGAAGCGTGGTGACTGATATTTGCGATATAACGGGTTAACTTCAACGTGTCGGTCAGTAAGGCTTGGAAAAAGTCGTAGGATTTTTCCGGGATCGCGTCTTCTTTCGAACTTTCCTCCTTGCTATCGCTTTCGCCGTCGTTGGAAACGATATCATCCAAAAAAGTTTCGTCTATGTTTTGGCTTTGTCCGCCTTTATCGATCGAAATCGGTTTATCCGGATTGTCGATCATTCCGAGCGGCATATGATTGGAAATCGCGGCGTATGTGATCCAACAAGATCCAGTTTTTGTAATGTATCCGAACACTTGTTTGCGATTCGGACTTTTTCGTTGTCATCGTCGGGCAGTTTGATAAATCGATCCGCCCCGATCCGGGGAATGTCCATGAGGAGTCCCGCGATAAAAGCGTATCGCCTTAGAAGTCTGAACTTCATCGTATCCGGAATCATCACGATTCCGAGAGCCAAAAGCCCCAACTCGCTGATGTATTTAAAGAAGTTTAAATTTTGATTGTAGACTTTTAAAAGAGTCAAAACCGTCTTTTTGGAAAATAAGGAATTTCTAATGATTCCCTTATAATTATAAATCGCGTTTTCATACATGAATTTCAGAAACTTCATATCCGTGGATTTGAGTTGATTTATGATTTTTACGGCGAGAATATTCTGAATCTGCTCCACAAGTTCCTTATTCAACTTCACGTTGAATTTGGGAGTATATTGTCCTTTGATATCCTTCAAACGAGAAAGTGTGGATTCCTTAATCTGCACTTCCTCTTTTACCAACACATTTCCGGAATTGTCTTCGATCGGAGAAAGAAAACGAATCATAGATCCGGTTTCAAATTCTCTTGCAAAGTCGATTAGATCGTCGATTGAATCGAATTCCAGATAAGAATGTGTGACTTTCATTTTGAAATCCTATCTCTTCGTGTAACTCTATGCGGGTTATCAAGACTTGTAAGCATCGATTCCAAACTTTTCCTTCTTTCCAAAGTTATCGATTCGGTTTTCAAAACGGACAACATCGCGCAACCGGAGGATAGTTTACAACAATTCGATTCTTCACAACGTTTTTTTTGACTGGAGAGTTCGGGAAAACTTTCCAGAATTTCCTCTTTTTTCAGATGGAGAATTCCCCATTCTTTTATTCCCGGAGAATCGATCAAAGTCGTTCCGTCTTCCAAAACGAGCAAAAGGGAATTCGTAGTCGTATGTTTTCCCTTATCTTTCGAAACGCTAATCCCGGAAGTTTTCTGAACCTGAGTTCGAGTCAATAGATTGATTAAAGTAGACTTACCAACTCCCGAATTTCCGACGAGGAACGTCGTTTTTCTCCGCAGATATTTTTGCAATTCGGAAATCCCCTCTCCGGTCGTGCAAGAAATTCCAAACGCTTGATATCCGAGGTCCCGATAAACTTTCATACGATTTTCGGCTTCGTTTTCGGAAGTAAGATCCAACTTTGTAAATAGAATCAGCGGTTGTGTGCGAGATGTAAAAACCGCCGCCAAACATCGATCTAGAAAACCATCCTTGGTTTCGGGTGATTTTAGAGAAATAAGAACCGCAGTTTGATCCGCGTTCGCGCATAAAACCTGAGTATCTCCTTCGCGGCTTTTGCGAGTTAGGAAAGATCTTCTTTCCAATCTTTCGCAGATTACCCAATCCTTACCCGAAGAAAGTTCTGCGAGAATTTTATCTCCGACCACGAACGGATGTCTTTCTTCCGCGGAGACGGTCCTCAATTTTCCTTTGAGAAAGGCCCTTACGATCCCTCGTTCGGGAGAATAAATTTCATAATAAGCTCCGTAAACTCGGGAAATGATAAAAAATTCTTTGACTGAAGGATCCGACTCTAACATGATTTCAACGCGCTTTGTATGCCGACCCGGAGACTCAATGCCTTAGGGCCAATCGTATATTTAATTCTTTTGATAACCTGTTTTCAGCTTATCAATGTGCTGATTTTACAGTCATTTCATTTCTTTTCTTTCAATTCTCACGGACTTATTTTCGCTCTTATCCCCGGTACGATTTTAGGATTTATAGTCTACGTCCTTTCCCTTCGAATTTTAAGAAGAATTTCCGGTAAATTTTTAGGAAGAATTTTTCCGTTCCTTCAGTTTTCGAACAGCGAGATCGTTAAGTATCTTTCGATTTTGGATCAATTTAAAAACGATCTCATCGCGACGAACCTAACCGGGCTCGTATGTGAGAAAATTCTAAAATTCATCCAAACCGTCGTCCCCGCAAAAAAGGTTACGATCCTTCTTTGGAAAGAGGAAATGGGAAAATTCGCTCCTTGTCCGGATTCGGGAGAAATTCAATTTTTTATTTTCGATCCGTTTCTTCTTTGGATCACCGAAAACGATAGGATCTATAACTTTAAGGAATTTGCAACCGATTTCAGTCTGAGTAAGATTCGAAATTCCGCCGAAAACTTTTTCACAAAAACCGAAGCGGAGTTGGTGATTCCTTTAATTCTCAACAAAAGTCTTTTGGGAATGATCGTTTTGGGAGAAAGAAAAAATCGAAAAAATTACAACTCTTCCGAAATCGATAAACTCAACGAAATACGTTCCGTTTCCGTAATGGCGCTTTCCAATGCGATTTTCTACGAACGTTTGATCGAGTTAACCGAAACCTTGGAGGAAAAAGTTAAGATCCGCACTCAAGAATTGGAAAACGCCCAATCACAATTGATCTTGTCCGAGAAGATGGCTTCTCTCGGTATCATGGTGGCCGGAATCGCACACGAGATCAACACACCTGCCGGTGTGATCAACGGAGCCGCGGACAACTTGGATCAAAATATGAATTATCTGGTTCGAAACGTTTTCGATATCGTTCTTTTGGCTAAAAATAGAAAACTTAGAAAAAATTTCGAACTCGCTCTTCTTCACCTGCTTCGAGACAAAAAAAGTTCGGAACTCGATTCGAGAACAAAGTTCCGTTTAAAAAACGAACTCAAAGAAGAAATGAAAAGTATGAACTTCGGTCCTTCCCTTACCTCGGAACTTTCAAATTTTATTATAGAGAATCAGATCGGAGAGGAAAGAAAATACATATATAACGTTCTTCTAAAGGACGACGACCGCGGATATTTGATGCTTAAAAACGCCGCTCACATCAATCGAAACATCAAAAACATCCGATACGCGATCCGAAACATCGTTCGAATCGTAAAAGCTTTGAAGTCCTATTCCCATTTGGATCAATCCAAAATCTTTTCTCCCGCTAACCTCGTGGAAGGTTTGGAAAATACGTTAATCATCCTCCACAACCAAGTCAAATACGGAATTGAAGTGGTTCGGAATTTTCAGGAAATCCCTCTTGTACTCTGTAACCCCGACGAACTGAACCAAGTATGGACGAACCTGATTCAAAACGCGGTGCAAGCCTTAAAAGGAAAAGGTAAAGTCGAAATTTCGGTTTTTCCTTTAAACGATTTGGTCGTGGTTGAAATCGAAGACAACGGACCCGGAATTCCCGTTAAAATTCAAGATCGGATTTGGGATCCTTTTTTTACGACCAAGGATCAAGGAGAAGGAACCGGGCTGGGTTTAGGAATCGTAAAGGGAATCGTGGAAAAACACAAAGGCAAAATCACTTTAACTTCCAATCCCGGAAAAACGATTTTCCGAGTGGAACTACCCCTCAATCCCGAAGCCGTCTCCGAAAACGCAAGGTCCTGATTCATTCCGAAAATTTAAAATACGATCAAGAGCGCATAACGTGAAACGTGACAAAGAGAATTCGGAAATTTCATTCTTTAAGGAAGTTTATACTTTGGTTAAAAAAGTTCCCAAAGGCAAAGTGACTTCTTACGGTAGAGTCGCCGCGCTTTTGGGAAAACCGAGAGCCGCTCGTGCGGTCGGTTATGCGTTAAACGCGCTTTCCAAAGGCCAGGAACAGAAAGTTCCCTGGCAAAGGGTGATCAACAGTCAGGGAAAAATTTCCTTTCGAGGCGACACGGGTCGTTCGATCCTGCAAAAGAAAATGCTCGAAGACGAAGGAATCCAATTCAATTCGGCGGAAACGATCGACTTGAAAGTATTCGGTTGGCCGGATATGATCCCTCGTAAGGTAGTTCGTAAAAAAAGAAAACACATGTCTCAAAACCGAATAGACTCAAAAGCTTAATGATATTTCGTTTATCCGAGTTACAATTAAACTTTTTGAACAAGAAAAATCAAAGGCCGCGTGGGAGTTCCCGTAGAAACTTTTACTTGCAAAAAGTATGATTTTATGATAAAGAACCGCGGTATTGCATTGGAATATGCGGTAAATTCAAGACGGGAAATTTTCTTTTACCGATCTCTATAAAATTGAGTACCGTTAATTTTTATCGCCAAATACCGTTTTAATGCAAAATATTTGAGTATTTTATTATATGGTTATGAGTAAGAATTAAAACATGGAAACACATCAATGACTCAAAAAATAAAGCCGGTCACTTTGACGATCGCGGGCTCCGATTCCGGAGGGGGCGCCGGAATTCAAGCGGACTTAAAAACGTTCACCGCATTGGATACGTTCGGAACCACCGCAATTACTTGTCTTACTTCGCAAAACCCTTCGGGTGTTACTGGAATTTTGGAAGTGGAAGTGGACTTTTTGGAAAAACAAATCGTAGCCGTTCTGGATTATTTTCCCGTAAAATCGATTAAAACGGGAATGTTATTTTCGACGGCCATCATCGAAAGAACGAGTTCTCTTCTTTCAAAAAGAAAGAATGCCGAAAAAAAATTCTCACTCGTGATCGATCCCGTGATGGTTGCAACGAGCGGCGCCAAACTTTTACAAGACTCTGCAATTGAAGCATTGTTAACGAGTCTGATCCCTATTGCAGACTTAATCACTCCCAATCTGGACGAGGCTGAAATCCTTTCCGGAAAAAAAATCGATCGAAGCGGAGATATGCCGGATCTCGCAAAAGAAATATTCGAAAAATTTAAAGTTCCCGTTCTTTTAAAAGGCGGTCATTTACAAAATGAGGACGTCGCACTCGATATTTTGTACGACGGGAAAAAAATTACCGAATTTGAAAAACCGTTCGTAAGAGAATTTTATCCGCACGGAACCGGATGTACTTACTCCTCTGCGATCGTTTCTTATCTGGCGCGAGGCGAGAAGTTGATCGAAGCGGTTCGATTGGCGAAAGAATATTTACACGCGGCGATCGAACAATCTTATACCGCGGGAAAAGATAAAACGTTAAATCATACTCCGGTATTTCACTAAAACTTTAAGCAGATCTCAAACTTTATTTTCAATTTAATAAGATTGTATTTTTATTTAACGTGAGTTCGACGGTTGAAAGTTTGGGCGAATCAGAAACTCAACGCAGAGCTTTCCTAAACTCAATCTCACTCCCTCCTATGGGTCGCTCTACGGGTCGAAATATACAATCGCTTTCGCATTTGTTATACCCAACTCACGTTAACAAAAATAAAATTCATTTCTTTTCGTTTAACAATTCGTCTTGTATAAGTTTTTCCAGAATGATCAAAGGCAAAGACCCGTTGTCTAAAACGACTGAATGAAATTTTCGAATATCGAAGGTCTCCTTTTTATGAGTTCTTACCTTTTCTCTCAGCTCTAGAATTTTCAACATTCCGAGTTTATACGAACAAGCCTGACCCGGATAAACGATATATCTTTCGATCTCTGCGGTCACGTCTTTCGGAGCCATGCCCGTATTCTGCATCATATAAGAGATCGCTTGTTCCCGGGTCCATCGTTTATGATGTAATCCGGTATCGACTACAAGTCGAACGGCTCTGAACAATTCCGCTTGAAGTCTCCCTAAATCCGAATAAGGATCCTGAAAAAAATCATAATCCTTTGCAAGACGCTCCGCATACAAGGCCCAACCTTCCACATAAGCGGTAAACGTGATCGTGTTTCTAAAACGAGGAAGTCCTTTCAGTTCCTGCATGATCGCAATCTGAAGGTGATGACCCGGAATCGTTTCGTGATAAGTCAAAGTTTTCATCCCGAACGTTGGAATCTCTTTCGTGTCCCTAAGATTTGCGTAAAAAACTCCCGGCCTAGAACCGTCTAACGCAGGTTCGTCGTAATACGCACCGGGCGCCGTTTTTTCCTTAAAGACGTGAATTCTTTCCACTTCCACTTTGCTTTCCGGCATCCTGAAGAACAAAGGTTTCGTTTTGTTCTCGGAATCCTTTAGGATTTTCTTATATTCTTCCAGAGCTTGTAACTTGCCTTCCTCGTTGTCCGGAAATAAAAACCGAGGATCTTTTCTGAGTTCGGACATCGCAATCGGAATGGGTTGATTTTTTCCGATACTTTTCAAAATCGTTTTCATTTCGTTTTGAATACGAGAAACCTCCGACAAACCGATTTTATGGATTTGTTCGGGACTCAATTCGGTCGTAGTATGTTTTTTCAATTCGTGAGAATAATAGGCGTCTCCGTCCGGAAGTTTCCAAACTCCGGCCCTTGAGTCCGCGTGTTTTTTTTGTTCTAATAATCGATTTAGTAATTTTGAATATGCCGGATAAACTCCCGATTCGATCGATTGTTGAACTTTCGCTAAATAACGGGGCTTTGAATCCGCGGAGATGGAATTGATTTTTCCGATTTTTTTCTCGAATGCGACGTATAGAATGTTCTCCCGAACCGGAACTTCGACGAATCCCCTTACTTCCGAAATCAGCCGATCCAATATGAAATCGGGCGGGAGAATTTCGTTTTTATCCCTGTATAAAATTCCTTCGATCAGTTGGTCGATTTTTTTGGGAACGGCTTCCAGTCTTGCGACGTAATTGTCGACGTCTTGAGAAGAAGTGATCGGATGTTGAGTCGCTAAAAAGGTCGGAAGTTGACTTTGAATTCCAAACAACTGATTTGCGGGATAATCGTGGAATAGAAATCTTTCGCCTGAGATTTTTAAACGAAGAGACCATTCCAATATTTCAAAAGATAATAACTCCTGGCCGGATAAACTTTCTTTTCCGTAGGATAAAAGAGTTTCCAGATCCTTCTTCGCTTTTTCCAAATCTCGTTTTTGTTTTTCAATCGATATGTCGGTAAGTTTTTTTTGATAACCGATAATTCCGAAGTTGTTCAAAATTCCAAGAGACGTCAGATATTCCGGGTCGTCCAAAACGGATTCCCAAAAAATCTTTTCATAAAACAATCCGATCGTAAACGGTTTAAAGAAAATCGTATGTAAAAACAGAGTTAACGTTAAGAAAAGTAAGATCAAAATCCCGATAAGAATTCTTTTGAAAAGAGAAGTATTCGACATAGTGAAACAGGATACGAAAAGTCCGAGAAAATGAAATTCTATTTTTATAAAACAAATCGAAAGAAATAAATTTTCGTCAACCCCGACATCCGAACCTTATCGAATTAGCGGACACGGTCGTGCAGAAGAAACGGATACAAAGTACGGCTCTTAAAATACAATCTCATAAAGACTTCATAATGTTCTAAACTAATGGAACGATAATCAAAAAAATAAAGGAAATGAGTAAGATCCAGATTCCTGCGGAAGACAAAGAGAACCAAAGTGAATTCCGCCATTGGACCAGGGGAGTCGCAACGAATAAGATCATACCTAAGTAAGAAAGATAGGGTGAGCGATCATAGAGATGTTTTTGCCATTCTATAAATCCTTCCTTAAAGTCCTTTACGTCTCCGCGGAACTTTAAATCCAAGATCAATTCTCCGATCCATCCGGCGACGGAAAAAATCAAAGTCCACACAAAGAATAAAATCGAAGCGGATAATGGAATCGTTCCGAACCGAAGAAAAATATGAATTGTAAGAAAAAACATCCCAAGAACCGGCAAAAGCGGATAAAGAATTTTGGTTCTCAAAAATTTACTTTCCGCCGCGTAACGGAAAAAAGGAATCGAATTCCGAGACTGAAACGATCCGCAAAATACACACTGGATCGACTCCGCTAAGATATGTGTGCCGCAGTTCCTGCAGAATCGTTTTTCGTTCTCCATATTCGACGATAAGGATTCAGCTCTGATTGATAAGTCGATGAATCAACTGGCGTAAAAAATCCGCGTCCGGCGTACCGCTTTTCGGAAGAGGTTTGTTGTTTATGAACAACGTAGGAGTGGAATTGATCTTCAACCTTTCGGCCTCGTCCACTTCCCGATTGATCTGATCCCTGATTTTCGGAGAACCCATACAAGCTCGGAACTGATCCATCTTCAGACCGCTTTTTTCCGCGAGACGGGTTACGGTTACCGCAGTATGCATCACTCCCGCTTCGTTGTCGTCGTAAAGACCCGTATAAACCGGATAAAATTTATTTTGCTGATTTGCACAAAGCGCAGCACTTGCCGCCACACAGGAGCTTGCTTCCGGAGATTTTCTTCCGACAAGGCGATTGCAATTTCCATCCAACGGAAAATTCTTATAAGCGACTTTGATGATTCCGTCGTATTCACTCAGGAAAGATTTTAAAATCTTACTCGTGTGCATACAATGTCCGCAATTAAAGTCAGCGTATTTCACGATCGTAATCGGTGCGTTCGGATCTCCTACAATCGGAGCGTCTTTTAGGTCGATCGAAACCGTCGGAGTCGTTTCAAATTCCTTTAGTTGTTCCTGAACCGACTTTTCACCGTTAGCCGAAACCAGTCTCGCTCCGCCGGTGGAAATTTTCCCTCCGTAAAGACCCAACACAAAAAAGGAAAGAATCACGATGAGAAGATTTAAGGCATTTCCGCTTAAAGAATTCAGAACCCCCCGAATCGATTTATCGGAAAGAGATTTAAAATCGGGGAAGTTCACTGCAAGGAGTGCGATCGTTACGACGTACGTTGCGGCGCAAAGACCGCATAACGCTTTGATCACTCCCACCGAAATAATAAACAATCCCAAGTCGGCTACAAGACCGAAACTTAAAACATAAAACGCTAATCTAAGATTCGCTTCCGCGGTTTCTTTTTTGATTTCGGATAATACGAAAAGAAAACCTACGAAGCCGTAAAAAAGAAAACCGAACAACGCAATCGGAAGATCTCCGAGAACGGGAACGTTTCGAATCGCCGAATAAGAGCTTTCGGAAACCTTATCACAGGAACCGGATTCGCTGAGCGCGTTGCAGAGAGTTTCCCCGATCGAACTCGGATCACCGTAGTATTTTTGGATGAGTAAAAAAGAAAGAATCAATCCGATTACGGAAAGAATGATCGATATTTTATTTTTAGACAATTGGCTCATGAATATCCTCGATCCTTTGATCGATTTACCTTTATGTAAAGTTCCTTTCGAAATGAAAAGAAAAATCCAATTCTCTTGTCGGGTTTCCTTAAATGGATGAGATCGCCTCGGCAAGATCCAGTTTTCCTTCGTACAAAGCCTTTCCCGTAATCACGCCGAAGAGCGGAATTTTAGTTTTGAGTGAGGAAAGATCCATAAGATCTTTGAGAGAGGAAATTCCCCCGGAAGCGACGACTTGAAACGGATAAGAATTTAAAATCTCCCGATACGCTTCGAGATTCGGTCCGGCAAGAGTTCCGTCCTGGGCAATGTCCGTAAAGACAACGTGTTCGATTCCCGCCTTTGCGAGTTGATCCATAAGATCGTGATAATTAACGCCGGAGTCTTTTTCCCAACCCGCAATTTTTACGATCCCGTCCCTTGCATCCACTGCGACTATAACTCTTTCTTTTCCGTACGTTTCAAGAGCGTATTTCAAAAGATCCGGATCAGTGATCGCTGCGGTCCCGAGAATAAAACGATCGATTCCGATTTTATCATAATATTCTAATTTCTCTTTATCCCGGATCCCGCCGCCTAACTGAATTTTCAGGGAAGTTGTTTCGCGGATTTTCAAGATGGAAAGTTCGTTGATGCCGATTTGATTTCTGGCGCCGTTCAAATCGACTAGATGAAGTAAGGTCGCCCCGTTTTTAGCAAAACCTTCCGCAAGTTTCCAAGGTTCGGAAGAATAAATTTTCTTTTCCTCATAATTTCCCTTGAACAAACGAACTGCACAATTATCGAATAGATCGATGGCCGGAATGATAATCATACGAAACGAATGAAATTCTCCAAAAGTTTAAGTCCATGAGTATGAGATTTTTCGGGATGGAACTGAGTCCCGAAAATATTATTTTTTTCCACAACGGCCGGAAATTTTTCCTGGTAGTAATCGCAAAGCCCGGTAATCGCGTTTCCTTCCGTGTCGGTCGGTCTATAAGAATGAATGAAATAAAAAAAAGCCTCATCTCCGATCCCCTTCAAAAGAACGCTCTTATCCTTTCTACGAAGTCGAAGCCGGTTCCAACCGATATGCGGAACTTTAAAATCTTTTCCTTGAAACTTTTTGATCTTTCCTTTGATATATCCCAGACCTTCGATTTGTTCTTTTTGAGTACCTTGAGCGATTTCTTCGGAAGACTCGAAAAGAATTTGAAAGCCTATACAAATTCCAAAGAGAGGTTTTCCGGAATTTACGTGTTTATCAATCGTTTCCCGAAGTCCGGTCGAACTCAAATTCTCCATCGCCTTATCGAAATGTCCGTCGCCGGGCAATATTAGAGCTTTTGAATTTTCGATCGTTGTCCGATCTTTCGTAAAAACGAAATCTTTGGTATAAAGAGATACGGCTTTGATACAGGAATGAATGTTGCCCATTCCGTAATCTAGAATTGCTATCATTCTAGAACTCCTTTTGTGGAAGGAATCGCACCCGCAGCGGAAGAGTCGTGTGCGATCGCCATTCTGAGAGCCTTGCCCAAGGCCTTAAAAATAGATTCGTGAATATGATGTCTGTTATCTCCGTAATGAACGAGCACATGCAAATTCATCTTCGCGTTCAGCGCGAGCTTTTGTAAAAACTCCAAAGAAAGTTCCGCGTCATAAATTCCGAACTTACCCGTGAGCACGGGACCGGTGTATTTGAAAAAATATCGACCGCCCAGATCGACCGCGACCGTTGTCAAAACTTCATCCATGGTTAGAGTGAAATGTCCGTATCGAAAAATTCCCGCTTTGTCGCCTAACTGTTTATGAATCGTATTTCCCATCAAGATCGCCGTATCTTCGACGGAATGATGACAGTCGATTTCGATATCTCCTCTTAACCAGAGATTCAAATCGATCAATCCGTGTTTGGAGATATGAGAAAGCATATGTTCAAAAAAAGGAATCTCGGTATCGAATTGATATTTACCGGTTCCGTGGAGATTCATCTCCAATTTGATTTCGGTCTCGGAGGTTTTTCTTTCTGCTTTCATTCTAACTGGATCATAGTATCCGATCAACCTCCGTGTCAATGAATTCCAAAATAATGGATGACGGAAAACCCAAACCTACCCAGATTGTAAGAGTAGTTTCTTACTGCATTGCCGAAGTGGCGGAATTGGTAGACGCACTGGCTTCAGGTGCCAGCGATCGCAAGGTCGTGGGGGTTCGAGTCCCTTTTTCGGCAAAATTAATTATAACAATCAAACAATGGACTCGAAGCTTTCGAGCGAGAGCGTTTTGAGCTTCGGTAAGAAGCGAAAAAACGCGATGCGAATCCATGGATGGATGAGCACGCGAGAAAGACGCCGTGGAGCTTAATCCGTCAGGATGAAGGATTGCGAAACGGCGAGTCCCTTTTTCGGCAAAATTAATTTATGATTTTTCCGATCGCCGCGGATAAAGTCGCGATTCCCAACATTCCACCTAGGATCCAACGAGTTTGAATGGAAATGGTCTTGTGAATATCAGCGATAGACTTTTGCATTTCCGTTCTAAGTTCCGCGATCTCCGTTTTTAGCTCTGTACGAACACTGGAAATCTCAGTCTTTAACTCCGTTCTAAGATCTGCAATTTCCGTCCTAAGTTCTGCAATGTCTGTTTTCAATTCCGTTCTAAGATCTGCAATTTCCGTCCTAAGTTCTGCAATGTCTGTTTTTAACTCCGTTCTAAGATCTGCAATTTCCGTCCTAAGTTCTGCAATGTCTGTTTTCAATTCCGTTCTAAGTTCCGCGATCTCCGTTTTTAGCTCTGTACGAACACTGGAAATCTCAGTCTTTAACTCCGTTCTAAGTCCTGCAATGTCTGTTTTCAATTCCGTTCTAAGTCCTGCAATGTCTGTTTTCAATTCCGTTCTAAGATCTGCAATGTCGGTTTTTAACTCCGTACGAACATCGCCCAGTTCCTTTCGCATCTTGGCGGCTTCCGTTTCAGATCCGAATTGTACTCTGAAAATCTTAGAATTGAGTTCGCTGAAGCCGGTTTTCATTTCCGTACGCAACTCTGAAATTTCTCCCCGAACATTTATGATTTTAAGATCCATCTCATAACGAAGTTTTTCTATTTCTCCCGAAAAGGTAATTTTAACCGTTTCAATTGCAGAATGTAATCGTGAAATCTCGGTTTTTAACACCTTTTCAAATTGCTGAAAACCTGTTTCCAGAATCGAGTTTTTTGAAACCGTAAATGCTTCGTTCAAGAAAAGTAAAAATTGATCCTTTCCTTCCGGGCCCAGCAACTCTTCCATTCTGTTCGGGATTTTATGGATTAAGTCCATCAACATAATTTACTCCTTTGCCTGATTCGAGTTCAAGCGCATTTTTCTCTCCGTTTAATACGGTTCTCGAAATCGAAGGAGTGGACTTCAAAAAGAGATAAAAATTCGGTTTCTTTGAATTAGAATCTAGAATTCTGATAAAGCGAAAGTGGGTTATCCGTAGGCAAAACAAAAATCCATTGTAACAGTAACGTATGCATTCCCGCGCCGCCGCGTTTCAAAGCAAAGTAAAAGGTTCTTAAGATAAACTTTCATTTCTTAAGAATCAAAGTAGTTCATTTCATAAATCTGAAATCTTTTATAAGAGTAAGAATCGAACGGGTTCTTTTCAAATTTTAATATGAATTTCAAATCGGCGCTCAAAATAAAACTTGAGAACAATTCGTTTTCGATAGAATACTTTTCTTGAATTTATCCAATGAAATCCATAAATGGAATCGGATCGTCCTTAGAACGGAGATTTGAATTGGTTTCAAAGAAAACGATCAATACAAAAAAAATCAGCAATCACGAATCGGGAAGAAATCCGTCTCTCCTCAGTCCGAGAAAAGAACCTTCTCAAAAAAGATCCATCGATCGAGTCCAAAAGATTCTAGATGTAGTCGCCGATCTTTTGGAAAAACACGGAGCCGAGGCAATCACTACGAATATGATTGCGATCGAAGCCGGCATTCCGATCGGATCTTTGTATCAATATTTTCCCAACAAACACGCAGTCCTCAACGCGGTCGGGCAAAGACATTTGGAAAGAGTCAATTTAATGCTTTCCGAAATTTTCCAATCGAATCTTTCCCGAAAATCTTGGGAAAATTTGATCGACTCCGTAATCGATTCTTTTGCGAATTTTTACCTTACGGAACCCGGCTTTGCGCCTCTTTGGTCTTCGATGAAACAGGATCCGGAACTGATCGAAATCGATCGTGAAAATAATTTAAAAATCTCACAGAACGTTTCTATGATTCTTTCTCAATTTAACGTGGATCCGGCCGAAAATAGAATTATATCGAAAATTATCGTGGAAGTGACCGACGCGATTTTAAATCGCTGGATCCGAGAACAGAAAGATAAGGAATTTTCGGATAGAATGATTATCGAATTGAAGATCATTCTAAAATCTTATCTGACTCGATACTTACCCGGAGGACAAAAACGCTTTGATTCGGATTCTTCTTTTTGAATTTCCTTTAACCACATTTTTCGTTTTTTTAATGGTCGCGACTTTTTTTATTGTGAACATTTTTCTTCCGGAACATCTCATTCGACAATATTTCCTAAATCATCCCGGACAAATTCAACCCCTGTCTTGGATCGGAGCCGTGTTTTATCACGGAAGTTTAATACATTTATTCGGGAATGTTTTTTATCTTTTTTTCCTGGGAAGAGCGGTAGAATACAAGGCGGGAAAGGGAAGATGGCTTTTGTTCTTTTTTATGGCCGCTTTAGTTTCTTCTTTGTTGGATTCTTTTATCCGCGGTGTGATCTTGCGCGATTCGACTCCCGTGGTCGGGGCCTCGGGTGCGATCTCGGGAATCGCCGCGGTGGCCGCGTTACTTTCTCCGTTTTCTCTCCGTTTTAATCGGAAGAACATTCCCTTTCCGGTTTTTCTCGTGGCGTGGATCATGGTTTATTCCGACATCACAAATGTTTTTACCGAGGACGGAGTTGCACGGTGGGCGCATTTGGGCGGTTTCATTTCCGTAATTTTTGCCGCCTACTTTTTAAAACCGACGGAGCGAAAACAACTTCATTCCGGTTTTATTCTCAATTTGATATTTATCATTTTAACTTCGATTCTGGCATTCTTCTATTCAAACCGATGAACAAAGTTTGAACGTGTCGATTTAGGACGTAGGAAATCCGATGTTCTTAGATCCGTCTTTGAGCAATGGACGTAGGATTAAAAACAACGAACGACCTCGTATCCGGAATATTTTCTTAAATGTTTCCAAACCAACATACATTGCACTAGTTCTCATAGACGAGTTTTACAATGAAAATCGAAGTATAAACCGCATAACTCCCAACATATTACACATTCCCTTTTAAGTTCGCCGATCGAAGGCCCTGTAAAATAGGGAACCGAGATAAAAATGATTGTCAGTTAGGAAAAAGTATCAGCCCCTGTAGGAAACTCGGAGAACGAATTATACTTGAGCAAACACGGCTTTTTTCAAATCACTCAAAAGCTTTTCTTGAGAAAAGGGGACGAACTTTTGATTCTCAGAGATCGGAAATCCGGTTTGGGAGATCTTCCCGGCGGAAGGATGAACGAAGACGAATTTTTCGAAGATTGGACCCTGAGTATGAAACGCGAAATCGAGGAAGAATTGGGTTCGCAAGTCCGGATCCAAGTTTCTCCGAAACCCTTGTTCGTTCACAAACACAGGGTCAACGAGGGAAATTTCCCCTGCGTCATCATCGCTTATCACGCGGAATTTATCGAAGGAAAAATCATTCTTTCCGACGAGCACGATTATATCGCTTGGGAAAAAGTTCAATCCTACAAACCGAGTCCCTTGTTTACCGAATATATGCTCGACGCTGTGAATCTGTATCTTAAGGAATACGCATCTTTGGTGCATTAGAAAAAAATAATATGAATCCATTTTGGAAAAATGCAATCGTTTCCTTCGTTTTAATGCCGATTTTTTTAGGAATCGCGTATATCTTTTCCGGAAAACAGATTTCATCGGAACAATACAACACGCTCCCGCAAAAGGAATATCAAATCCTGAGCGACGGTTATGATCGAAACGCCGGAAACGTCGTAGTAGTTCAGCCGGAATGGAGGTTGGAAAATTTTTCCTCCGAGGAAAGATTTCTCAAATCGATCGAAATCCCTCTCAAACAAGCCAAACAAAAAGGACTTTTGAAAAAAAATACTCTCGTCGTTTTTCCTTCTCATACCGGAAGTTTTTTGTATTTTTTAAATTCCCGCCGGGAAGTTTTCGAAAAACCTACGCTGGAGAAAGCATTCCATTTTATTAAATTAGAAATTCTTTTTAAATCCATGTTCGGTTCGAATACGGGAAAAAAATCGGATCCTTACGCGGAACCGAGCGCGGTCTATTTAAGAATTTTTTCCAATCTTTCCAGAACCTACGGCGTTTATATTTTGCCCGGCTCGATTTTAATGCCGATCGAAAAACCGGATCCGGAAAGTTCCGATCCTACAGCCTGGCAGGAAGTCGTTTATATCTTCGATCCGAACAAACAGATTTCCCTTAAAGACAACGTTCTGACTCGAACCCCGACGGCAGCATGGAGGAAAAATTTAGCGGCGTTGAAATCCTCGGAGTCTTCAAACACGCCTAACGCAATCGAAGATAAATCTTTAGCAACCTATCAATTGCCGTTTGCAAGATTCGGAATTTTTTATCTCGAGGACTTTAAAAACCCGGAATTTCAAGAGAAGGTGAAAAAAACTTTCGTTTCAAGATTGCTCGCCATGGATGAAAGTTCCTCCGAAACGCAATTGAGAGAATGGGCTACTAAATCCAATATCGAATCCACGATTCGAATCATTCCTTCCGGTTCTTTTTTGGATAAGAACTACGACGGAGGAAGTTATATCAAAACAAGGTACGGTTTCCCGACTCCCCGCGTGAACACGAAAGAACCTTTGATCTTGAATTTGTTTTTATAATTTTAAGTTATCTCAAAATTTTTAGTAAGCAGATTTTTGACCGTTGAACTTACGTTATTTAACGTGAGTTCGGTATAACCAATGCGAAAGCGATTGAAGCGAGATCAACAAATTGAAATGACGAAAGAAAACCGTTTTTGATCGATCCATCAATTTGTTGATCAGAGCAGAAAGCGCGGTCCGGCCTGCCAAGGTCGGATTCGCCCAAACTTTCTTATACCGAATTCACGTTATTTACTACGAACTTCTTCGTAGAGTTTCCAGATGCTCCAGTCTTCAGGTTGAAAATCCAATTTGCTAAGGAACAACTGCCCGGGTTCCGTTTCACAAACGATTCGATCATCACCCGTCAAAAGAACACGCTCGCAAAGAATCGGAAGATTTTGACTTTTTTTCGCAGGTCCCCAAAGATGAACCTTCCCGGAATAACCGGATAGGAATTCGTTCTTCTTCGATAACTTCCAAGGATTGATTTCCTTTCTGCTCACCGTAAAAAGTTTTGTAACCGCCGGTTTACCTTTAGAAGAAAAATTAATTCTTCTAAGATGTAATTTTCCGATTTCACCGCCTATGTAATAGGCGTTTTCTCCGTTTCCATAATATAAGATCGGACTCAAAATATCCTTATCGATTTTCTCCGCCGTTTTTTGAGAAGGATGAAACCAATACAAATTGTATGCGCCCGCGTTTCCCGAAAAAATCAAAAAAGAATTTCCGGACGGATACATGAGAAAACGGGTTTTTAAATTAGGAAAAGGTGATACGATTTTTTCTTTGTTTAAAACTAGAACCGGCTTTCTAGGTTCGACGGTTTTTTCCTCGTATAGGTTATCATCCACAAAGTAATAAATTTTCGAACCGTCCGGCAAAATCGATCCTCGACTTTTACAGGAAACCTGAGCGCCCGCTTCGTAAGAAAGACTGGAATCCTTTAAGGAAATTGCAACGTATCTGCAACCGCCCGAAGCCTGCATCGTGTATTCGACCAAAGCGTAATTCGCGTTTTGAGAAAGAGAAAGGTTGGACGGAAGTTGATCCAAACTTCTGGAATTATTTTCTCCCGCTGCAAGATCTTGAAAAAAAATCTTTTGATCCTCGGTCCAAACGAGTTTTAAACGATCGTTGGAAAATTCTATGATCCGAGGCGAATCGGGAGCGTCCGTAGAAAGAAGTTCGTCCCTGTCTTTCGGAGATTGAAGTTTTTCCTTCAGCTTTTCGGAAGCCTTTTCGTACTTCTCTTGTTCTACGAGCTCCTGAATCTCTTCGATAAAAGTTTCGTGACTACTTTTACACAGATCGAAAAAAGTAATCATAAACAAAATCAGGATCGTATTCCTTTTTATAAGGTTCCGTCCCAAAGTCGAAACAGATCCCGACGCGCAAAAGTGCGCCGCTGAGTTCCCCGGCTTGACCTTTTTAATAAAGTAAAATAGAGTTTTGGGACACGTTGTAAAAAGAATCAATGCGATTTTATTTTTCAAAATAGATTCAAACTTCATAATATAATTATATCTTATCTCAAAAATTCTATATTTTGCATCATTACGCCGTTAAGCGACATTGTAATTATCTTTAAGATAGAAAAAAATTCCCCAGGTCTATTCTTCAAATTGACCCGTAAATTCCAATTCCTTTTGAAAAAGTTTAGCGGCCCTGTGTCCCGTTGTTTTCGTATCTAAAAACGAAATTCCTCCGTTCAGGATCGCGCCGATATACGGCAGCCACGCGTATTTCGCGGAAGAATTTCCTCCATTCTTGCGAAACAATTTCCATCCGAGATGAAATCCGATCGAACGCAAAATTTCCAAAGACGCAGGTCTAACTAAAACCCGGCTGCCCGCGTCTCTGACGATCGATCGTATCAAAGCGTGATTTTTATCGGGAAAGATACAATAACTCATGATTTCGGGGGATACCTGAGATTCTTTTCCGTAAAGTGCGGCGATATCTTTTACAAGATGACCTTGGATTCTATAGAATAGAATCATTTCGGGCAACAAAGTCAGATAACCAAGATGTCTTTTCGGAATGGAAAGTCCGGCGCTGATCGCTCCGGCTCGGATGGCGGCCTTCTGAATACATTCTTGAATGAAATCGTCCGGATCGCCCACGGTTTTACCGAACGGACTTCTGTATCCCCGGAGATCCGTCAGTAAGGATAAGAATTTTTCAGAAAAAGCTTCTGCGACGGAAATATGGTTTTCCATAGAGTGCGTTGATTTACAAAGGAAAGGTCGAGTTCATTCAATGATAGATAGACTTGAAAAAATACAAGAAAAATACCTTCGAATCAGCGAAGAGTTGAATCTGGCAAAAGATCCTTCTTCACTGAAAAATCTTTACAAAGAAAGATCCAGACTGACTCCTCTCTATCTCAAAGTGGAAGAGTATCTCAAAATCCATAAAGATAGAAAGGACGCGGAAGAATTGATTCGGTCCGAAAAGGACGAAGAAATGCATTCCATGCTCAAAGAAGAAATTCGTCAGGCGGGTGAAAGACTCGACGAGTTGGAAAAGGAACTTGAAATTTTACTCTTAACTCCGGACCTCCATTCCGGAAAAAATATTCTCGTAGAAATCAGAGCCGGAACCGGCGGAGAAGAAGCCGGACTTTTTGTAGCGGATCTTTTTAGAATGTATTCCAAATTCGCGGACAAACAAAAAATCAAAACCGAAATCATCGATTCTTCCCCAACGGGAATCGGAGGTTTGAAAGAAATTATTTTTGCGTTGGAAGACGATCGCGCTTACGACCTTTTCAAGTTCGAAGGTGGAACCCATCGAGTTCAAAGAATTCCAAGTACCGAGTCCGGCGGAAGAATTCATACCAGCGCGGTGACCGTTGCGGTTCTTCCCGAAGCCGACGAGGAAGAAGTGGAGATTAACGAAAAAGATCTTCGAATCGACGTTTATCGTTCCTCAGGGGCCGGAGGTCAGCACGTAAACACGACAGACTCGGCGGTTCGAATCACTCACATTCCGACCGGGGTTGTGGTCGCTTGTCAGGATGAAAAATCTCAACATAAAAACAAAGCCAAGGCTTTGAGAATTTTGAGCGCGAGAATTCTGGAAAAACAAGCCGAAGATAAAAAACAAGCTTCGGACGCGATCAAGAAGCAGATGGTCGGAAGCGGAGATCGTTCCGAACGAGTTAGAACTTACAACTTTCCACAAGGAAGATGTACGGATCATAGAATCGGTTTTACGAGTCACAATCTTTCCGCGATCATGGAAGGTGATCTGGACGAGCTGATCGGAGCCTTGACCGAAGAAGACAGAGCGCGTAAAATTTCAGAAACTCAGGCTCATTGAAAAATTTCGATCAATTTACGGATTGAAAAATCCGCAATCGATCGGCGACTGGAATCAATAGAGATGTTAAAAGAAATCAACGAACCCCACCGAACGTTTTGCGGAGAAAGAATTCCGTTCGAGAACATTCACGCGGTTTCCGTAAGCCTTCCTCATTTGGCGGATGTGATCGGATATGAGGAAAAAAGAACGGAAACACTTTCCAGGCTGAAATCGGGTTATCCGAGATTTGTGGCGCATTCTTATATCGCGAGAATTTTGGATTACAATCGCGAAGTCAAAAAAATCAACACACCTCAATTTATCGTCTCCTCCGAAAAAGCGGCGAACACGATCATACAAAAATTCTCCATTCAAAAATATGAAATCATAGAGGACGAAGGAATCATAACGTTAGTCATTCCCAATCTGAAGGATTTGGAAAAAGAAATTCTTTCCTTCATTCAACATACCGGATGTCTTGCATCTTCGAGAATGGCCGAGGACTTTCTTTTAAAAAAGGGGATCTTACAGGAAATTTTTAGAGAGAAGGTGGAAAAGGAAAATCCGGTTCGGAAAATTATTTCCACGTTATCTTCCTTTTACGGGAATCTAAATCCTGAAATTCTTCTTTGTGTTTCGGGAATGAACGGAGTTTATTCCGCCTTTGAATCCTTGGATCGGATTCAAAGAAAAAAAGGAAAAACGATTTGGATTCGTCTCGGTTGGCTTTACGTAGACAATATTAGAATTTTAGAAAAATATACGAAAGATTCCTACGTGATCCATAACGCGACGGACCTGAATGACTTAGAAGAATTTCTAAAAAAGAATGCGGAACAAGTTGTGGGAATCATCACGGAATGCCCGACCAATCCTCTCCTTTTAGTTCCCGATTATGAAAAACTAAAATCCATCGTGGATCGATATCAAATCCCGTTGATCGCGGATATCTCCGTTGCGGGTTCGGCGGTGATCAACATTCTTCCTTACGTGGACGTAGTCGTGGAAAGTTTGACTAAGTTCGCTTGTGGAAACGGAGATCTTATGATGGGAGCGATCGTTTTAAACAAAAACTCTCGATGGTTTTCCGAAATTCTTCCTTTGTGCAAAGAATGGATCGAAGAACCTTACTTTAGAGATTGTGAAAGACTCGCCTACGAAATCCAAGGTTACGAAGAAAGAGTTCTTAAGATCAGCGCCAACGTAAAAAAACTCGCGGCATTTTTTTCGCAACAACCGGGAATCAGAAACGTATTCTGGACCGGATCGGCGGATTCCTCCAAAAACTTCGAAAAGATCGTTAGAATTCCCGGAATTCAATCCGGAGTTCTATCGATCGAACTTTCAATTCCATTAGAAAAGTTTTATGATCGACTTGCCTTACTCAAAGGACCGAGTTTCGGAACCGAATTCACTCTCAATATGCTCTACGTCTATTTGGCCCACTACGAATTGGTGACCGAAGAAGAAGGAAGAAAATTCCTAAAGGAAAACGGGTTGGATCCGAACTTGATCCGAATCTCCGTCGGTACCGAGGACGCGGATCTTTTGATCCAAGAATACAAAAAAGCTCTGGAAGTTTAAACTCTTTTACCTTACTTGAGTTTACGTGTAATCCGAAAGATTCTTCAGATCAAATTGACCGAAAGAGGAATGTGAATTTTAAACTGAGTTCCTTTTATGGAATCGGACGAAAAATCGATTTTACCGCCCAATTGTCTTACGAGTATATTCACAAGTTTTAATCCAAGGGTGTTGGAATCTTCCAAATCGAAACCGGAAGGCATACCGACTCCGTTGTCCTCGATCCGCATTTCCAAATTTTCATCCGATTTGGAAAATGAAACCCGCAGCTCCGGTTTTTTCGTAGTCGATTCTCCTTCCGGAAAAGCGTATTTTAGAGAATTTGAAACTAGTTCGTTGATGATCAATCCGATAGGAATCGCACGATTGACGGTGATATCCAAAGATTCCAATAAGGTTATCAACTCGACGGACTCCGATTTTCCGTAAACTTGAAAGAGTTGGTTTAAAAGTTTTTCGATATATACGGAATATTGAATCTTCCCCAAATTCTCCGATTGATAAAGTTCCTCGTGAATCATGGACATCGTTCTGAGTCGATTTTGACTTTCCATAAAAACGGAAAGGCTTTGTTTGTCCTGAACGTAATCGGACTGCATGGACAATAACGAGGAAATCACTTGAAGATTATTTTTCACTCTATGGTGAATTTCTTTCAACATAACCTCCTTTTCATCCAGAGAAAGCTGTAGCTTTCTTTCGGTGGACTTGATGTCCGTAAAATCAAGAAGGGTTACGATCACACTCGAAAGGGAGGATTCGAACCCGGGCGGAACGGACCAACGAATTTTGATGTCGAGCCTCGTGTTGTCCTGGATCCTAAACCCGACTTCCACTTCGTAAAAATAAGACTTTTCACGAATTTTTCTCAAAACGATTCTGAAAACCTTGAAGTTATCCTGACTGAAAAAACGTTTCCAATTTTTATAAACCGCATCCGCGGACTCGACTCTCAACAAGTTTACGGTTTCTTGATTGACTCCGATCACCTGAATCGAATCGAAACAAAGCCGAACAAAATCGGGATGCGCTTCCACGTAATCCGTGAACGCATCCCCTTGAAGATCCGTAGGCAAGGTATCCAAAACCCGTTTGAGTTCGGAATAATCCGCTTCGATGATCGCAACGGGAAGATGTTCGAACAATCCCATATATCGAATCTGACTTTTTTCAAGAGCGGCTCTCGCTTCGTTCTTCTCCTGAATTTCTTCCCGAAGGACTTCATTGGAATGAAGAAGTTCGTGAGTTCTTTTTTCAACCTTTCCCTCCAGACTTTGATGGGAAATTCTGAGTTGATTCTCCGCCTCCTTTCTTTCGTTTACCATACTCACAACGAGCAAACTCGTGATCGACAACGCCGCGATAAAAAATTGAAGGAGAATGTTAGATGTGTTTACGGATTCGGCGTGGAACTGCGGAGATCCCGAGATCGTTCCCAAAATCGCGATAATGGAAGAAAGTATAACCGCCAAACTACTGGCTCTTTCCCCCAATCGAAACGCGGACCAAAGAATCAATGGAATTAAGATATAACCTAAGGGATAACCGAAAGATATAATCGGTGTGACCAAATCAAAAGACGTAAGTGAAAAGAAAACGATCAAAAGAAGAAGTACCGTGGATTCTAAAAATTCTTTCCATCGAGGCATTGAATAATCCCCTCGAAACCAGAAAAGAATAAACGGCGCTCCGATATAAACTCCGAGTGCGTCTCCGATCCACCAAGTCATCCAACTATGACGAATTGAGGAAAGTTCCATCTTTCCTAAAAAATACATAGAGGCCACGGAACCGGTCGAACTGATCATACATACGATCGCTTCGATAAAAATAAAAAGAAATACGAACTGAGTACGATCCGAAATTTTGTATCCGGGAATTTTACGGGAAATTACGACCTTTCCCATGTAACTTTGAAACGCAGAAAAAAAGCCGATTAAAAAACTAAGATATAAATTTTTTTCGGCGTCGATCCACACTCCCGACAATAAATCCGTTCCCGAACTGGAAAGAAAAGAGGCTAAAAAAACTCCTAAGATCGCATAATTTCCGAAAAGCAAAGTGAAACCGAGAGCCGCTCCCGAAGCGGGCCAAATCGAGGATGTATAACCCGGATAAATCGCGGTATTTTTTCCGATTTGCGCGAGGACGTAATAGATGGATCCGGAAATGAAAATGATTCCCGAGATTCGTATTATTTCTTTGAAACGAAGAGACAAAATGATTCATCCAGATTAAATTTGTTTTAAAATGAGAATCGAAGAGTTCCTATTCTCTGACCAGCCTTTTATGATTTTTGACGAAGGATTCCATCCTTTCGGAAAAATTATCTTCCGTAATCCCGTTAAAACGATCGAGGTTCATCGTTTCGATACGTTGTTAGTTTCACTTAACGAAATAAACGATTATCTAAAACAAGGATATTATGTAGCGGGTTTTATTTCTTACGAGGTAGGTTATTTCTTTTTCGATATGAATTGGAAAGAAACCGAAACGGTTTCACCGCTTTTATATTTTGCGGTTTTTCAAAACCCGGAAAAACTTTCGGAAATTCAAGCGGAACCTTCGCAAAATTACGGCTTTTATATTTCTTCGACTCCGAACCGTGAAACCTATTTTCAAAATTTGGATAGGATTCGAAACAAACTTTATCAGGGAGAAATTTATCAAATTAATTATACCGATAAAATCTCCTTCGATTTTGAAGGAGATATATTATCGTTTTATAAAATACTCACGCAAAGACAACCAGTCCCCTACGGCTGTTGGATTCGACTTCCGGACTTGGACGTACTTTCTTTTTCACCGGAACTTTTTTTCGAAAAAAAGGGAAAAACTCTAATCACCAAACCGATGAAAGGAACGTACAAAAGAGGTAAGTCCGAAGAAGAAGACGACAAAAACGTTCGAATTCTTATGAATTCCGAAAAGGAAAAAGCGGAAAATCTGATGATTACGGATCTAATGCGGAACGACCTCGGAAAAATCAGCAAAAAAGGAAGCGTTCAAGTTCAAGCCTTGTTTTCCGTGGAAAAATACAAAACGATTTTTCAAATGACGAGTACGATCCGATCGGAACTTTCAAACTCGGTCGAATGGAAGGATATTTTCAAAGAACTTTTTCCCGGCGGATCCATCACCGGCGCGCCGAAACTCAGAGCGATGCAGTTGATCCAACAATTGGAAAAACCGAGAGGAATTTACACGGGTGCGATCGGAGTCATTCAACCGAATCAAAACGCGGTTTTTTCGATCGGAATCCGAACTCTGGAATTAAAAAAAGGAAAAGGAAATATCGGAATCGGTTCGGGAATCACCTGGGATTCCGATCCTGAAAAAGAATGGCTCGAAATTTTGGAAAAGGCGAAATTTTTCACCGAAGCGCCGCAGAGATTTTCCCTTTTTGAAACTATACTTTATAAAAATAGAATATTCTATTTTTTGAAAGAACATTTGGAGAGAATCAAAAAATCCGCCGAGGTTTTCCGGTTTCCATTTTCGGAAAAGGAATGGAATTCCGTTCTAAAACAAATCGCCTCAAACTGTTCGGATCCGATCCCCTATCGTATCAAAATCAGCCTGAATTCCTTCGGAAAATTCAGTTTTGAATCGCACACACTTTCCCCGTTTCGAAAAGAAGGAATTCTACGGATCGGCAAAACTGAAATCGACTCCTCTTCCGAGTTTAGAAAACACAAAACGAATCTGAGGGAAACATACGATCGGGAACTCGGCAGGGACGCGGGTTATATCGACGTTCTATTTTTAAATGAAAAAAAAGAAATCACCGAAGGAAGTATCTGCAACGTATTCGTAAAAATCGGAAATTCTTATTTTACACCTCCGATTTCTTCGGGAGTTCTTCCGGGTGTTTTTCGAGGCCGCCTTTTAAAACGAAAAGGGTTTTATGAAAAAATTCTTTCCTTGGATGATTTGCGACGATCGGACTCGATATTTCTCTGCAACTCTCTCCGCGGAATTTTGAAAGTAAAAGAAGTCCGGGATTCAGCAAACAAATAACGCCGGAATCTAGTTGCGAAAATCAAACGGAATTCTAAACTTTTAAGTATGAGAACTTTCCTCGGAATATCCGTTCCGGAAGAAGTGAAAGAACAGCTAACTTCGATTTGTTTCGGCCTCCCCGACGTACGATGGGTGCCGAAAGAAAATTTTCACGTTACTTTGGCTTTCTTAGGCGAACAATCCGCCGACCGGATCGATGTTTTATCCGACTTCTGTTCGCGGATTTCTTTTCCGGAATTCGATCTGAGTCTAAAGTCGGTGGGGACTTTCGGAAAACAAAAATCTCCTTCGATTCTTTTTGCGGCTCTCCGTCCTTCCCCCGAACTTTTACAACTTCAGAAAAATTTAGATTCGGGCGCTCGCAGATTCGGTTTTTCTCCGGATCGACAAGATTATCATCCTCATCTTACGATCGGTCGTTTTAAAAATTCGAACGTGACAAGAGTGTCGACGTATTTGGAGGAATTTGCGGATTTTACTTCTTCGAACTTTAGAGTTTCCGAATTTCATATTTATTCTTCCCAAAACTTTTCGGACGGGCCGTTCTATTCCATCGAAGAATCTTTTTCACTTTTACCGTCTTACAAGAATCATGAGAGCGTCGAATCGTAAAGGCGCAGAATGGGAAACGCACATTGAAAGATTTTTCCGATTTTTTCCGAAACCCGCACGTCTGGGATCGTGAAATCGTCGCCGCCGGCGGCGATCTTTCTCCCGAGCGACTTTTATACGCTTATAAGAACGGAATCTTTCCTTGGTCGGATCAACCGATTCTTTGGTACTGTTTGGATCCGAGAGGAATTTTCGATCTCAATAAACTTCACGTTTCAAAACGATTGAAAAGAAAAATCAATCAAAAACGTTATACGATCACTTTCAACCGAGCCTTTGAACAAGTTATGCGCTGTTGTGCCTATCGTCCCGGAGAAGAAACCTGGATCACGGATCTTTTTATCAAAGGTTACGTCGAATTTCATAAACTCGGTTACGCCCATTCCCTAGAAGTTTGGGATGAAAACGGAAAATTGGGCGGCGGGGTCTACGGAGTCGCAATCGGAAACTTTTTTGCGGGCGAGTCCATGTTCTCCTTCCTTCCCGATTTCGGAAAAATCGGACTCTTTTATTTATTCGAAACTCTTAAAAAGGATCGGTTCACTTTGTTTGATACCCAACAACTCAACGTCGTTACTCTGGGTCTCGGGGCTTATCAAATTCCAAAAAAAGAATATCTCAAACGATTGGAATCGGCCATCGTTTCCGACAAAAAATGGAACCCTTCTTTGTCCGTTCTTTAAAAAAACGTATTTACATTTTTGCTTAGGGTGTTGGACTTCTCCAATCAATCACTCTATTCAATAGGAAATTTACCAATGACCCTTTTTAAAAAAATTCTTGTTCAACTTTTGATCGCCGCTATGGCTTTGACCGGATTCTCAGGACTCGTCGCAGAAGAACCCGCTGCAGACGCTCCGAGTGAACAAACTGAAAGCCCGAAAGAAACTAAGTCCGAGAAAAAAGGAAAAAAAGCTAAGAAATCCAAGAAGGCTAAAAAGTCCAAGAAATCGAAAAAATCCAAAAAAGAAAAAGCGGAAAGTAAAAAAGAAGAAGCGGCTCCTTCTTCCGAGTCTTCCGCTCCTGCCGGCGAAGAGCAATAATATCTTCCTCCGTCTATCTTTAAAAAGGATAGACGGATTCTCTTTTTGCGCCGCACTCCCTCCGAACCCTTCTCTAAAATTTGATTGACTCTCTCCATTTTTCTCTTAGCTTAATTCAGCCTTTAATCAACCGAAAAATCATTTCGGTAAAAACTCACACAAGAGGAATTGAAAATGTATAAAAACCTCGCGGATATGTTCATACAATCCACCGAGAAATATGGGGATCACCCCGTATTTTGGAGCAAGGGAGAAGATAAGGAATTTCATCCTACTTCTTATAAACAGTTATATGATATGGGAATCGCACTTGCGGAAACTCTCATTCACATGGGATTGAAAGCAAGGGAACACGTCGGAGTATTGGCGGATAACAGACTTGAGTGGATGATTGCCGATTATGCGGTTCAGTTTTCCGGCGCGGCTAATGTGCCTAGGGGGGTAGACGTCACCGAATCCGAATTGGAATACATTCTTCATCACTCCGAAGCAAAGATCGTTTTTATCGAAAACGATAAGATGTTGGAAAAATACAATAAGGTTAAATCAAAACTTCCTAAAGTGGAAACGATCGTTATTATGGATAAGAACTCCTCTGCAAAAGGAAAACACATTCATAAAATTTACGATCTGATCGAGGAAGGAAAAGCCCTCAGAGCCAAAGGAAGTAAAAAAGCGGAAAAAAGAATCGAAGAAATCAAACCCGACGATCTTTTTACTCTCATATACACTTCGGGAACGACCGGAATGCCGAAAGGCGTCATGCTTACGCATTCCAACATGATCCACCAAATGGTTCATGTAGTGCCGATGCTTCTGACGGATATAAAACCCACGGATAGTATGCTTTCTATATTACCGATTTGGCATATATTCGAAAGAGTGAACGAATACGGGGCCATTTCGAGCGGCATTCAAACGTATTATACGAAAGTGTCCGATCTCAAAAACGATTTAGCCAAAGCGAAACCTTCTTTTATGGGTTCGGCGCCTCGCGTTTGGGAAAGCGTTTATACGGGAATTTACAACAAAGTAAACGATCCGAAACAAACTCCGCCGATCCGCAGAGGTTTGTTTAAACTCGCGTATTTCTTCTCCAAACATTACAACGCCTCCAAAAGATTTTTGAACGGATTGGAAGTGGACTACGAAAATAGAAATATACTTAAGTCTTTTGCGATCGGAACCAAATCTCTGATTGTTCTTTTGTTAACGGGACCTTTTACGGTAAGCACTATGGCGATTCTGGCTTATCTGACTCTTCCCGCCTACGGAATTCGTCTTCCCGGCTGGCTTTTCTTTACGATCGCCGGACTTGGGCTCGTCTTCAACGCTAAAACTTTGGATGCGATCGTTCTTTCTAAAATCCGCGCGGCTACCGGCGGAAGACTGAAAGCATCCCTGTCCGGAGGCGGGGCGTTGCAATCACACGTGGATAATTTCTTCAACGATATAGGAATGCTCGTTTTGGAAGGATACGGAATGACCGAAACCAGCCCCGTGATTTCGGTAAGACCTTTCGTAAAACCGATCATCGGTTCCGTGGGCTTTCTGGTTCCTAAATCCGAACTGATTATCAAAGACGAAAACGGCAACGTATTGACTCATATCGACGATAAGTTCGAGGTTCTTGCGGGTAAATTGGGCCAAAAAGGAATCATTTTTGTAAAAGGTCCACAAGTGATGAAAGGTTATTATAAAAATCCCGAAGTCACTAAAAAGACCATCGTGGGCGGTTGGATGAATACCGGAGATATCGGATTTATCAACTTCAAGAAAACTCTCACGTTAACCGGAAGAGCGAAAGACACCATCGTACTGTTAGGCGGGGAAAACGTGGAACCGATTCCGATCGAGAACAAAATGGACGAATCTCCTTTTATCAAACAATCTATGGTAATCGGTCAGGACCAAAAGGTTTTAGGCGCGATTATCGTTCCCGATATGGAACATTTAAGCGTTTGGTGTAAGGAAAACGGAATCGATTCTTCCAAAGCCGATGAATTGATCAAAAATCCTAAGGTGATCGACTTCTACAAAAAAGAAGTTCGTAACTATAACAGCACGAAGACTGGTTTTAAATCTTTCGAACAGGTTCAACATATCGTTCTCGCCAAAAAACCTTTCGAGGTAGGCGACGAGTTGACCAACCTTCTTAAGATGAAACGACACGTGATCACAGAAAAATACAATAAGGAAATTAAGAAACTCTACGACAAAGATTGAATTTAAAATTTGTTTTTGTTTCAAGAGAAAAGGCCCGGGTTTTTTACTCCGGGCCTTTTTTATTCCTATATCTTAGATGGAACCGATTGAAAGAAATTTCCAAAACGACCCGTAATCGGATTCAGATCGAAATGAGATCACTCAAACGATTCGTTGGCTCTGGAACACGCTTGGGTTCTTTTTATAGAGGAAAACTAAGTTTTGCGATCGATATCGATAATGAAAGTTGTATATTGTTTTTCACGTTAGCTACAATCGGGATACAAGATCGCGATTTGTTTAAAAGAAATCAAGGAGGCGAATTCCCGGAGCGATCTCTTCTCCTTCCTTCAAAATAGAAGGATCGTGCAACGTGAAAATTTTGGTTCCCTTATCGTTCAAGATTCGAGCGTATTCCACAAACTCACGATTTCGTTTTAAAGAAAATGCCGCTTCTTTGGGAAGACCGATTCCATTTTTACATTCTTCGATAAAGTAACATTCGTCGCCCGTAAATAAAAACTGTTTCCCCGAAGGGGCAATCCATTCTAAAGCCTGGGAACCCGGCGTGTGACCGCCCGTGAATAGAATTTGCAACCCCGGTAAAAGGGAATAGGCTCCGTCGAAAGAATGAAGTCGATTGGTTTTGACCAAAGCTTTTAAATAATCGGATTGTTTCGGAAAGTAAGATTCTTTTTTCAGAAGATCCAAATCGTGATTTTGAATGTGAATCGTCGCGGCTGGAAATAAAAAAATTCCTCCCGCATGATCGAAATGAAAGTGCGTGAGTACGACGTCCGTAATTTCTTTCGGATCGATTCCGCATTTTTTCAAAAGACGATCGGGGCTTTCCAAGGAAGTAAAACCGAATCGTTTTTTGTAGGATTCATTCACGAAACCGGAATCCACCAAAATATTTTTTCCAGGAATTCGTATTAAATAAAAGAGATAAACGATTTCACGACTTCCTTCATCTTCTTCTACGTTTAAAAAACGATCCGGATATAAACTTCTTCCGTACGTGAACGCATAAAGCCCGAAGTTTGACTTACAATTTTTGGCAACGTCCGCCGCTGGAGAATTTACATTTTGATTTTTGGAAACGGCAAGGTTTGAATCATTGCCGTTTTGTTGATTCGAAGTGCAGTTTAAGAGAAAACCGAGAACCACAAACAATACGAACCAAGTTGTTTTCATTTCAACGCTTCTACGGGTTGGCTTTTGATCCTGGAAAATCCTTTTTGAAGAGGAGTTCTAAATTGCATTAGAATTCCTTTATGAAGATGACCGGACAACAACATCCATTCCTGTAAGTTCTCCAAAGATTGAACGTTGTAATGCAAAGGATAATCCACGGGAATTTTTTCTCCGTCCGGAGATCCGTATTCTTCCTTGGTTCCGTTTTGCATCGTTCTTAAAACGATTCCTTTTTCATCCGTAGGCAGGCTGAGTAAGTTGTCGCGAAAACCCGGAGTATAAGAAAAATAATCCTCGATGTTGGAAAGATAAACAACTCGGATAGGAACGTTCAATCTTGCGGCTCTTTCCCCGACGGACCTCATACTTTTTTCCGCGTTGATATCCCCTTTTAAAATCTGAATTCTTCCTTGAAGAACCATGTTACGAACATAATCGTATTCTTCTTCGGAATGAATGAAAGTCTTAAGACCGAATCTCTGAGAAGTTCGATCCAGTTCGTTCCATCTTTGAGGAATATCCGATTTGCCTCGGTGTGCAACCTCCCATGCCTCTCGGATCAAAGACCACTCGGGATCTTTTTCCCATTCTTTTTTTATGAGTTCAAAGGATGATTGTTTATTTTTTCGGGACCAAAGTTCCCGGTACGATTCCGGATCGGGAGCGAGTTTAAAAAATAAAAGATGAATCCGATTGATTAAACAAATCGTATAATCAAAATCCATTAACCATACATACTTGCTCTTTGCCCAAGCGATGAAGGTAAAGTTCTGATCGGTTCCGGCTCCGAGATAACCGCCTTCCAAATTTTCGATATAAGGTCTGAAAAGATCGATCCGGAGTTCGTTCGATGCGGGATAATGTCTGCCTCCCAAATCCTTGGAATCGAACTCGTCGATTTTTAAAGGAACTAAAAACAGTTTTTCATTTTCCGCAAGAGGAGAAACGATCCACGGATCTTTCGGAGGAGGGGTTTTACAAGAGGAACCGAGAACAATAAGTACCGTTAAAATAAACGGCATCGTTTTAGAATGAAACATAAACCTAATTACTTCGAGTTGAGTTTATACCAGTTCAACCATTCGTTCCGAGAGTAAAAGTTCTTTCCTGTGATCGATGAGAGCGAAGCCATTAAAAGTTTAGAACTTACGGCCCGGTTCTCTTCCAAAATTCCGATCAGAACGGGAACGCTGGTCGGATCTTTTCTTTTTCCTAACTCGGAGATTGCAACCTGTTGTAAGGAAACGTTTTTATTTTGCGCAAAATTCTCCAAAATCTTACTCGATTTTTCCCCCGGAATCGACGCGATCGCGGAAAGGACAACGGAAGCCGAGTCCGGATTGTTTTCCGCAATCTCCGCCAGAGTCGAAAGCGCTTCCGGAGAACGTAAAAGTCCAAGCGATTCAACGGCCAACAAAGAGAGTTTCGGATCGGAGGATTTTGAAGCCGCAATTATATCATCCAATGTTTCGGTCGCTTGTAAAATTCCCAAAGACCAAACCGCTCCATATCTGCCCTCTCCTTCGGGTTCTTTGAGAACATTCAATAAAACCGGAATACTCTTTTTATCTCCGAGATAACCGAGTGATCTACCGATGATTTCTCGATCGGGTAGTTTAGAATTTATGAATATATTTTCGATTGCCGTACGCGCATGATTAAAACGAATTCTTCCTAAGACCATGGCCGCAGGTGCAACCGCATCCGGATCGTTTGCCTCAAGAATTTTCAAAACCTTGGGTCCGGTTTCCGAAGAAGGAATTTCCGAAAGAACGTTTACGGCGCGATAACGAATTTCTCGATTTTTATGCTTCAAGATCGGGATCGTGGATGAAATCGCAGCCGAACTTTTAATTTCAATTAGGGCGAGCGCGGAATTTTCGCTTCCTTTATCGAAGTCTCCCGCAAGTCCTTGGATTAAAATCGGAATCGCGTTTTTACTGGAAATTCTTCCCAAAGCGAGATAAGCAGCGGCTAACGTAGGAGATGGTTCCGTCGTTTTCGCAAGCCTTATCAAATACGATTCCCCGGAACGAACTTTAAGTTTTCCTAATGCCATTGCATATGTTTTCGCGAGTTCCGAATCTTGATTTTTGTCGGCTAAAACCAGAATCTCTTTGCCGTAAGAATTGGCCCGAATACGAACCAAGGTATCGACCGCGATCAACCTCAAAGTGGAATCCGGAGATTGCAAAAAAGGGAGGATCGCTTTAGCCGAGGAAGAATTTTCCATTCTCGCGAGGGCTTCCAATACGATATCGGGAGTGACGCCGGACCCGTTCGACAAGAGGTTTATGATTTCCGAAGTGGAAACCCGGTCCTTCCAAGTTCCGAGCGCAATCGCGGCGGTTCCCCTCACCGCGGGATTCGGATCCGTTTTCAGTAATTTTCGAATCTTATTCAAAGAAGGTTTATGATTTATATTAGAAAGTTCTAAAATTGCTTGGGCCCTAATCCGAGGATTTGAGGAATTCAATTCTTCCCGAATTTGTTCCAATGGAATTTCTGTTTCCTCCTCCGGGACCGGTAACATATCCGGTTTTGGAGGCCGCTCGCAACTCCATAAAATCAAGGTACAAAATAATAATAATCGCATAAACTCTCCCATATTTTTGCGAGCGACTTTGTAAAATGGAAAATATCAAGAATCCGGAATCTGTTTTCGAACTTGTTTTAAATCCGAAAGTTCTTTTTTCCAAACGACGAGATCCTGATTGGCCGTCTCCATCTGTTCCAATTCCAGCCTTTCCTCTTGGATCGTATATTCAATTAATTGAATTCTAGATTCCAGCTCTTCTATCTTATAATTAACGTAAACGAGTTGTTCTTTCGGATCCACACTCGATTCGGAAGGAGCTTTGGGTTCCCTTCCGGGTTCCTCGTATTTTCCCAAAGAACGCGCGATTGCGTCTTTGGTTTCCAAGTCGGCGACCGTATCCAATCTTTCTCTCGCTTCTTTTTTCTCCGCTTCCGTCAGGATAGGTCGGAACTCCGAAGGGATGTATAAGTTTTTCGGATATCTTGCTATAAAGTCCGCCCATTCCTTCCGAATCTGTTCTTTTTCTTCGGGAGTTTTTTTAGGGCGAAACGCTTCGGGCCAAAGTTTTTTCGCCTGAACTTCCAGATCCGGATCTTCGTTAAAAGGATGAGGTGCGTCCGGAAAATAAGGATCCATTTCGGAATAATATTTTGTTTTTAAAACGACATCATTTCCCTCAGAGACCGAAAACGATCGTTTTTTGGAATCTTCCGGCAAAAAAACCAGAAGTAATATTAAAAATACTGCAAGTATAGAGGTTGCAAAAAAAAGTTTCTTTTTAAATTCCACAAAATCGACCTCCAAAATAAAAGAACGCCGCCTCAAATAAAGGCGACGTTTGTATTTCCTTTTTCTTTAGGTTGAAAAAGAATTCTCTTAGACAAAAACTCCGATTATCCAAGAGATGAATCGTCCGAAAAAAGTCTCAGTCAGGAATTTCTTTAAGTCGATCGGATTTCTATTTAAGCTGTCGTGATACCAAGCGGTGTATTCGCTGACTTGAGGAATGTTCAAACCGTACCGATTGTTAATGGCTTTAATCAACTCGTTCGCTAAAATCGCATGCCCGAGCATATTAGGATGTACGCCGTCCAGACTAAAAACTCCCGGCTGACCCGGTAAAGGCCAGTGTGCACGCGCATAACCCGGACTCCAACCCGAATGACTTTTTATGAGACGTCCGTTTTCTTTTAAGTCGTCAAAAACGACTTTTAGATCCGCAACTGCAAATCCCATCGCCGCACCTTGAGCCTTAATTTCGTTGTTCAACATAGTTAAGAACTTAGTAATATTTGCAACTTCATCCGCATCTAAAACTTGACCCGCATGGGATACGGAATTACGGTAGAATGCTTTCAATCCAGTGTGATGCCTTTTTCTTTGAGGATCCGTGTAATGTTCTAAGTGCGAAATCGCGGTTAAATCCGGAGTCGTAAATAGGACTCCACCTTTTATGCTTCCAATCGCGGCCAAACGTTTCATCACCGTACGAATATCATGTTTAAAACGAGCTTCGTTCAAACAAGAAGTAGAAGTTGAAAGAGCGCTACAAAGAACATAATTCCCCGCCGCAGTTCCGAAAAGAAAAGTAGGTTTGACTTTTTCCATGATCTCAAGTTGAGTCCCGGAATTCCGAAGTCCGAATCGATGGAACTTATCGGGTGTTTTACAATCGTTGACTCGCGCCCAGCGATATGTATGCCAATACCATGCCGCCCAGTACCATTCTTTACTCCATTTAGTCGCCGTAATGTCATCACATTGTCCGGAAGTTTTTAAAACGGAATTATATTGAGCTCCTGAAATTCCCGCATTGGTAGGAAGCCTAACGGTGGAAGCGTTTCCTCCAATGAGAGACTTCACCATACAAAAAATACCGCATTCGCCTTTTATTATATCTTCGAAGTTGAGATAAGGTCCATTAAGAACGTTATACGAAACGGAAGATCCGGCTTGTTTACTGACTAAAACAGGATAAGCCCAATCCTGAGTTTTTTTCTCAACCGTAGCGCCAAAGAAACCTTGACTCAAAGAATCACCGATCACTCCGGGTTTTGCAAAAAGCTCGCTCTGAGATTGCGCGCCTAAGGTTCCGACTTCAAACGCGAACCACAACGTAAAAACCATAGCCCACTTCACTTTTTCAACCATCACTATTCTCCATTTTTATCAAGGGCTTGGAAAACGATTCATTCATGAAAGAACTCGATCTCGTTATCCTATAACCTTCGTTATTATAATGAAGTTAAACGCTAAAAAACAATCAGTCAATAGGATTTGCAAAATACATCCTTAACGAGATTTTTTTTGCAGTCCAACGTAAGATCCGATACAAGAGTAATGGATGAAAAATTCATATTTGGCGCTTAAGTAACTATACTTAAGAACATAATTTTAAATTAATATATAAAAATTATTCTAAATTAATATCTATTACTTAAGAAGTAAAAAGATTAGCTTTGTTGAAAAACTTTCTTCGTAGCTACAAAAATAAAAATTCATTCTATAATATATATGGAACCCGACCGGGACGATTTCAGCTCTTCTTTTCAACCTTTACGACGACTTCGAAATGTTTCGTTCTTGGAAAAAAATCGACTAACGTTACGTTCAAAAGTTTATAATTCTCATTCAAAATCAGAGATAAATCTCTCGCAAGAGTGGTATGATTGCAGCTCGAATATAAAAATCCGTTCGGATTTTTTTCGATGAGCGTTTGCAAAACCTTTTTGGACAAACCCCCCCTCGGTGGGTTCATAATCCAAAAAGAAAAATGCGACGCGTCCTCGATCGAATCCGTTTCTAAATTCAGACTTTTGAAATCACAGGAAAAAATCCCGTTTTGTAAAACATTTTCCTTTGCTTGTTTAACGGAATCCGAAGAAAGCTCGTAACCGATCCAATTTTCGGTCTTGGATCCAAGAACGATAGCGATCAATCCCGATCCACAATATAATTCTAATATTCCATTTTGATTTTCCGGAACCAATTCGAAAATTTTTTCGAGCCAAGGAACGATGAGATATCGATTTACTTGCGAGAAACCTCCGGCCGGAATTTCCCAAACGATTTCCTTAGGTTTCGGGACTGAGATCTTTTCTCGAAAGGCAACAGATTCCTTTTTATAAGGAACGACCTTGGTTCCTTCCAATCTGAAGGAAAGAGTTTTTGATTTAGAAAAAGGAGCCGACCCCGTTTTTTCTTTTTTTAGAAATTCAATAAAAGCCGAGTTCATTTCTTCCGGAAGATTTTTACATCCGTCTTCTGGAAAATTTACGATCGAATGCGAGAACTCTTCATAAAAACCCGCAACTCTTTTATTCCCTGCAAAACCCAATTGAATCTGCGCCGTGTTTCTATATCCGTTCGGCTCACCGCTAAGAATTTCAATTTCAGGAATTTGAATATGATTCTTGGATAAAAAACGTTCCAGCGTTTCTTGAAGAAGAAATTTTTTGATCTCCAATTCCTTTTGATAAGAAACGTGACGATAAGAACAACCTCCGCAACGAGGAAACGCAGTACAATCGGACGCAATCCGTTCCGATGAAACTTCTTCAATTTCGGAGACAACCCCCCAAAACAAAGAACCGGATTGTTTGCGAGGAATCACGGAAACCGATTCACCGGGAATCGCATTTTTCAAAAAGAAAGCGGCTTCTTTCGAATTTGCGATCGAATAACCTAAATTCACCCAAGAACGAGGTTTGAGTAAAATTGGATCCGAAAGGTTTTTGTGAATTTTTTTTTGGGAATGGTTTTTATGTCCCTCGGTTTTCATCTCTTTCGGCAACGTCTTCCAGGAAATACCAAGATCCACGAGCGCAAAGAACAATTCACCTTGACATAGGGGGGTTTTCTCGCGGTAAAGTAATTTCGTCGGGAGAAGTGGCTGAGTGGTCTAAAGCAGCGGTCTTGAAAACCGTCGTGGTAATCCCACCGTGGGTTCGAATCCTACCTTCTCCGCTGATGGAGACGTGCCTGAGTGGCCGAAAGGAGCAGTTTGCTAAACTGTCGTACGGGTAACTGTACCCAGGGTTCGAATCCCTGCGTCTCCGAATTTTGTTTTCATTTTACTTGAGCAATCGGAATCCTTCCTCTATGTCCTCTGAGCGTTTCAAAACCCGGGAATTTATTCAGGAAACATTGAGAGTTTTAAAAAGCGACGAGCTTCCTGGTTTAATCGCCGCCTTTTCTTACGTTCCTTTTTTCGGCTGGGTGTTCCTTTGGATTTTTCGCAAGACACAAAAATTCGCCTCTTTCCACATCCTTCAGTCCTTAAAACTCAATGTAGGATTTATCGTAATTTATTCCGTGGTTTGGTTTCTAAGAGAATTTCCCGTTATTAGTTGGATCTTATCTTTGATTCGGATCAACCCGATCGTTACGGACTTTATCAGTTACGTTTCTTGGATCGTATTTCTAGGTTACAGCGCGCTGGGAGCTTGGAACGCATATCAAGAAAAAGAATTTACTCTTCCTTATTTCCCGGAGATGGAAAATGAACTTCAAAGAATATTTAAAAAAATACGAACCGGTTCTCCGTAACTTTCCCGAAATCGCCAATCGATTTCTTAGATCGGAAAGATTTCTAGTTTACTTTGTCTCTCTGCCTTTTTTCGGAACCTGGTTGATCGGTTTTACTTTTTATTGGGAGAATCAAACGGTTCGAAAATATTCCGGAATTTCCTTCGTGAACTTTCTTTATTTTCTCGGATTTCTTTCGGCGAGTGTTTTGGTTTCTTGGGTTCCGATTGCAGGCCCTTGGCTCGGTCACATGATCCATCTTACCGGGATTTTGATTTATCTTGGAATTTCCGGATTACTGCTATACAATTACACGAGTGCAAAAAAGATTGCACTTAAGATTCCTGAGAAACATCTTTCTCTTTTGGAATCTTACATCCATTGACCCACGCGCCCATAGCTCAGCTGGATAGAGCGTCTGACTACGGATCAGAAGGTCGGAGGTTCGACTCCTTCTGGGCGCGCCAATTTCCTTCAAAATTTTAAACTCTCATTCATAGAATTTATCTTAAATTTATATCCGGGGTCTTTTCATTTTCTCAAAAAATCTTAGGATGAAAAGTTCTAACGCGACACAATATGCTGTCTCAGTTCCATCTCGCATGGAGTCAAAAGCGACCGTTATGGAATCCTTTTTTTAGAAACACAATGAGAGAAAAGTTTATAAATGCAGATACATCAAAAAAATTTATTTTCCCATTCATAAGAATCTTCCTATTTATAAATTCAATCTCGCTGCGGGAATCGAATACAACACTTTGAACGCGAGGGTTATTTCAGTTGTCATTCTATCCTTTTTCAAATGTTTTGTAAAAAGGAACACTCGAGGAAAGGAAAAATGGCAAATATCTATTACGACGCCGATTGTGATTTAAACTCGCTCAAAGGTAAAACCATCGCAGTGATCGGTTACGGAAGCCAAGGACATGCTCAGGCTCAAAATATGAAGGATTCCGGACTCAAAGTCATCATCGGTTTAAAAGAAGGATCCAAATCGGCTCAAGACGCCAAGAACGCAGGTTTCGAAGTTTATAACGTCGCGGAAGCTTCTCAAAAAGCGGACATCATTCAAATTCTTGCTCCGGATACGATTCAAGCGGATCTTTATAAAAAAGATATCGAACCGAATCTTAAAAAAGGGGACGCTCTCGTTTTTTCTCACGGATTTAATATTCACTACGACTTCATTCAACCGCCTAAAGAAGTGGACGTTTATATGGTCGCACCCAAAGGTCCCGGTCATCTCGTTCGTAGGGTTTATACGGAAGGCGGCGGAGTTCCTTGTTTGATCGCGATCTATCAGGATTCAACCGGCGAGGCTAAGAAAAGAGCGCTCGCGCACGCGGCCGGAGTCGGCGGTGGTCGCGCCGGAATTCTCGAAACTTCTTTTCGTGAAGAAACCGAGACGGATCTTTTCGGCGAACAAGTCGTTCTTTGCGGCGGCCTTTCCAATCTGATCATGGCCGGTTTCGAAACCTTAACCGAAGCGGGTTACGATCCTGAAATCGCCTACTTCGAATGTCTTCACGAAGTGAAACTCATCACCGACCTCATCTACGAAGGCGGATTGGCGAGAATGAGATTCTCCATTTCCGACACCGCGGAATACGGCGATTACGTAAGCGGTCCCCGTATAATCGACGCGGGTGTAAAACAAAGAATGAAGGAAGTTCTGAACGATATTCAAAAAGATAAGGGAGCAAAATTTGCGACCAACTGGATGGCCGAAACAAAAGCGGGTTATCCAAACTTTAAGAATATGAGAGATAAGAATGCCGCTCATCCGATCGAATCGGTGGGTAAAAAATTAAGAAGTATGATGAAATGGTTATCTAAATAATTTCCGTTTTAGATTCTCTTTGAATGAGAAACCCGGCGGATTTCAATCTTCCGGGTTTTTTTATACGTTCGCCGAATTACGATTGGAATGAGTTCCCAATTGCGAAGGGCTCGTTCCAAAACCCATTCGATTTTGGAGTTCTTACGTTTTAGGTTTTTATACGGGCTCTGAATTTTGAGACCCGTTTCGGTTCTAGATTTTTCTTCGACTCGAATCATCTAAAAAGTTTAATCTTTGGATGTTTTCTTTTTGATTTCGGTGCAAACTTTAAATCATATCCTTTTTCAAATAAACTCGGACAAATAAAAAAGATTCGGGTTAAAAAATCTGAAATGAAAACGTTCGTTTGGGGCAACGAACGACCTTTTGAAATCGGAAAATTCTTTCCTTAATTTCGAAGTCTCGATTCTTTCCTTAAAAAAATAATGACAAAAGGGTTTCTTTTGTTACCTTGATTCCATTCTAAATCATACCTAGGAGGCCAGATTTGAAATCCAAGTTATCGGCAATCAGCGTCTGTTTGTTTTTGTTTTTCGCAACGGATGCATTTGCACAAAAGAGATACGGACTTATTTTCGGTTCCAATTATACCGGCAATAAAGCCGGAATTCCGGAACTCAATCTTTGTGAAGCGGACGCAACTTATCTGAACGATGAAATTCGGAAGGTCGGAAACTTCGACGAAGTAAAGATCGTACTCGGAAAAGAAGTCACAAAAGATAATATAGAAAAAGAGATCAAGGCCTTAGCCAAAAGAGCGGGTGATAACGATACCGTTCTACTTTATTTTTCCGGCCACGGCGCATTTCAAAGAGACGCGTCCGCGAAAAACGGAATGAGAAACTTGATCATCTGTTACGATAGACCTCATCTTCCGGACGACGAACTCAACAAGTATTTAGAAAAAGTAAAATCTCCAAAAACGGTTTTTATTTTCGACTGCTGCTTCTCCGGAGGGATCGCTAAAAAAGGAAAATCGACTCGAGGCTCCGCCGATGTTCCGATTCCGGAAGGAAGTAACGGAACCGTAAAAC
Organism: Leptospira weilii serovar Ranarum str. ICFT; assembly: GCF_000332415.1. Classification (GTDB taxonomy): domain Bacteria; phylum Spirochaetota; class Leptospiria; order Leptospirales; family Leptospiraceae; genus Leptospira; species Leptospira weilii_A. The sequence continues at coordinate 45,821 of NZ_AOHC02000037.1, read as the reverse complement.
AGGACTCTGAAGATTTTTTCTTTCAGGACAAAACGATCATCTCCTCCGCCGATGACAACCAAACCGCGATCGAAGTCGGTGGTAACATCAATCACGGGATTTTTACCTACAACTTCGGACGTGCGCTCGGCACCGCAGACTTAAATAAGGATAACGTTGTTACCGCGCTGGAAGCCTTCTTCAAATCGAGAGAAGAAACCGTTCAGATGGCTAAGAAGTTTCAACACGAACAGGTTCCTCAGATTTCCGGAAACGCTTCGGGTATTTTCCTTTCCGGTAAAAAAACTCCGGAGCCGCCAAAACCCATCGATCCTCCAAAACCTCCCGCGCCATCCGTTGAGCCTGAACCCGATCCGGTAAAACCCGATCCTTCTCAGCCCGTAGTAACTCCGGAAGAACCACCCGTAGTTCCGACAAATGAAAGAGGGGATTTGGTGTTAAAAACTACGATCATTCAAGATCGCGCCTACGGTCTTTCGGATCTTCCTCCCGATATTTTGATCTTTGCGAAGAAAAAAAGAAAAGGGAATCGGAACGTTAAGGTTTATATCGACGATCAGGAATTTACTTCAAACGTGACTGCGATTTCTTCCAACTTTTGGGGCGCGGTTAAGAGACAAGGACAATTGATTCCGGGTAATATCTATACGATCACACTGAGTAAAGTTCCTGCGGGAGTTCATAAGATTACGATCAAGGCCGACGACTATCCCGAAATTCAGGAAACGTTTGCGGTCCTTCCGAATAAGAAGAATGAACTTCCGATTAATGTTTCCATGAGCGGTTTCGGAGCGATTCAAGGAAAGGTTTTTTACAAAACTCTGGATAATCCTGTGATCAATCAGCCGATTTTTATGCCTACGATTTCCAGCGTTACCGGAATTCAGAAATTGAATACCGACAACGATGGAAATTTTTGGTTCACAAATCTCAAACCGGGTGATTATGAAATCAAGGCTTCTTTTGCGGAAGATTTGAATCTGAACAATTCAATGATCAATGTAAGAGAAGGGGACGTTACCAAGGTGGATGTCATTCTAAACGTAAAGATGCCTTCTACCAAAACGAAATACTAAAAACCGTATTTCGGATTCTAAACGAAAGCCCGCTGTGAGCGGGCTTTTTTGTTATATCGAATTCAATCCTATAGAACGACCTAAGTAACTAAAGTGGCACTGCTCCCTATGAGTAGCAGCACCAGGGAGCGAGACGTTTTAGTTTCACAAAATTGTGGGAGTTCCCACAATTTCAGGTTTTAGAATAAACTTTTAGTCTTTCAAAAAATTCTTCCATTCGCCGGATTGAAATCTGCGTTTGCGGATTTCCTTTAATTTTTTCATCTGGTCCGCGTTGAGAAGATTTCCTGCTTTTAGGCCGGATTGGGGAAGAATCGTGTTGTTTACGAGGTTTGCGACGGTTTTGTCGATTGAAAGAAAGGAACTTTTTAAGTCCGGGTCCATCTCTGGGTAAAACATTTTTGCGCCTCCGTGCGACTTTCTGGTTTGGTTCGGGATTTATCTATTGGGGAGCCATTCGATTCTCTTCCTTGAGAAAGCAATTGACCCCCAAAACTATCTATCGAAGAAATTGGAAAATCCTTGAGCTTTTTTTTCTTGTACGAATTTTCCTAAAACGATAAAATTGCAAAAAAATGCAGATCCGGCTGATCAACAATACGGGTAAAAGAACGGGAAGATTCGTCGCGTACGAGTACGGAACGGATTTGTTCGGATACGTATATGTGGATAAGATCAAAGGCAAAGAACGCGGTAAATTGGTTTCGCGCTGGGTTATGCCCGACCTTGGATCATTGGTTCGTTTGTTGGACTTTGAAATTTATAAACGAGAAAACGAACATTACGAAAATATAAGTTCCCTTACCGGATGACACCTTCCCATCGGATCGATCGACTCAAACGCAGAGTCGAAAAATTAAAACGACTTTACGATCGAGTTTCCGTCCTTCTTTCCAGACTTTCCTTATTTCGACTTATTTTCTTTTCCACATTTGTTCTTTGCATTTCCGTCCTCTATTATTTACGCTTTTCGATCGTTTATTATTTTCCTTCTTTCATTCTTCTTTTTGTTTTTTTCTTTTTTGTAGGAAGATATAAAAAAACCCTTTCGACTCGGGAAAAAATTCGACTTTGGATTTTCGTTTTAGAAAGAGAATCCGCGAGAATCACAATCAAAGGTTTCGGTAAAAAATTCGGAACTCGGATTGGATTGGAAAAAATTTCTCCCTTAGCGAGGGATTTGGATCTATTCCGGGAAACGGGACTGTTTCCTTGGTTGGATACTACGTTTACCGCAAATGCGGAACGGAAGTTGATTTCCGTTTTGGACCCAGAGAACTTTTCCGCCGATTTTAAAAGAGAGAATGTTCTACTCCGTCAGTCCCTCGTTCGATCGATTTCCGAAAAAACATTAGCAATTCCTAAAATACTCAGACTCGCTTCCTACCTACAAGAAAATCGGGATTCTACATTGAATCCTAAAAAGACGGAAATGACATTGATTCAGAGCGACGACACTTCCGAACTCTGGAACCGATATCCTTGGTTGAAAAAAATTTACAGACCGGTTACAATCCTGGTTCTTGCGTTGATTCCGGCGAACGTGTTGTTGGGCGTTCCTTTTCCGGCGTCCGTTTTGTTTTTAAACTTAATCCTATTCGGATTGTATCGTTCTCGTTCTTTGGAAATTTTTAGTCAATATTACTCCCTTTCCGGTAGTATCGGAGGACTTCAGAAAATTCTAATATACTTAAAAGGGCTGAACGTCCGGGACAAAGACGGTCGGTTTCTTTTACGGGATACTTCCAAAGAAGAATTAAAATCCACGTACGAAGATCTGGATCGTATTTTAAAACGTGTCGCTTTGACCGAAGCTCCTCTATTACATCTGATTTTAAATAGTCTCTTTCTTTACGATCTTTGGATCTTACAGAAAATTTCCAAATGGAAAGAGAAACACTCCGCACTTTTGGAAAAGTCCATCGAGGATTTGACCGTATTCGATTTTCTTTTTCCTTTTGCGAATTTGAAATGGATGTTTCCCGATTATTGTTTTCCGGAAATTCTTTCCGAAAATTCTAAAGAAGGAATTTCGGGAAAAGATATTTTTCATCCTCTTCTTCCTTCGGAGTCCAGAGTTTCCAATCCGTTGGATCCGGTTCAAGAAGGGAATATCGTGCTTATCACGGGCTCGAACATGTCCGGTAAAACCACATATCTACGTACGCTCGGGGTTGCTTCGATTCTTGCCTTAGCCGGCGGTCCGGCGCCTGCGTCCCGATTTTCCCTACCGATTTTGCAAGTTCATACGAGTATGAGAAACGAGGATAACTTAGAGGAAGGAATCTCCTTTTTTTACGCGGAAGTAAGAAGACTTTCCGAGATCGTCAAAAAGATTCAAAATCAGGATTTGCCCCATCTCGTTTTGCTGGATGAGATTTTAAAGGGTACAAACACGAGAGAGCGTTCTCTTGCTTGTAAGGGAATTTTGAAAGAACTCAAAAAAAATCGCGTCATCGGTTTGGTCACAAGTCATGATTTGGAACTTGCAAAGGTCGAAAGTGTTATCTTAAAACATTTCCAAGAAGAAATTTTAAACGGTACCATGTATTTTGATTATAAGATCCGAGAAGGATTGGTTCAGACAAGCAACGCGTTACGAATTTTAGCGCAAGAAGGGTTGGATCTGGATTTCACTTAACGCGAGTTCGATGTAAAAAAATTTTGGCTTAAATAAAGCCCGGTCTTGAAAATACGGAAAGATAATTTCAAAAACAGGAATATACGTATATGATTGTATTTCAAAAGATAGGGTCCGGGGAGAACACACGATGAAACCGCCCGGAGAGGGGGTAGCGAAAGACGCGTGTGTTTTAATGGGTGGCGGTTAAGGATCGGATGTCGGGATTTTAGACGTCAGGGGACACGAATCAGGTCGATCGCGAAGCGATCGTTAAGAAATGACGCATAACGCGTCTGAAGCGAGGGGGACTCATCCCCCTTTGAATCTAATTCTTGTTCAATAGAACGATACTCGCTAAAAGGGAAAACGCCCCTAAGGAAGCCACCAAAGTCGGCACCGGAAAAAAATAAAGAAAACCCGTGACGCCGAAACAGGTTATACAAAAGAAAACCGGAATCAGGAGTTTCAACGCTGCGTTCGGATTCGATTCGGAAAGATTGGATAATAACCAAAGAAGTATCGTCAAAAAAATCAACACGATACTCAAATTCAAACTCATTCCCGTATAAAATTGATCGTAAGTGCTCGTAACTCCGTCCATCGGAATCCTGGTTTGTTGCATCTTAGAAATCGCATTTAAGGCTTCCGAATCCGTCGTGTTGTACCGAGTGAAATGTCCGATCGAATGTCCGATTGCAAATACGAGCATCAATACCGATGCGATACGAATGAATAATTTTGGTTTCATAAAATCTCCTTTAGATTTTTAAATTATTTCTTTTTGTTCTTTTCTTTGGATGTAAACAATCCCTTAAATCCTTCCCAAGCGTCCCTTACGTATTCCGATGCGACCGATCCGGCGATTCCTCCTCCGAAAGGTCCGCCGACCAGCGTGAAAAACGGGGCGAGGATCGTACTTCCCGCAAAAACCGAACCCAACCAGATCGGATCTATATAAGGAATCGATTGTTTATAAATTCCCTTATAAATAATCGGAATTTTTAACGCTCTTCCCACAATATTTCCGCCGAGCCTTAAGTTCACGATAACATCCACGTTTTTTTCAAAGCTGATGTTTCCTTTCCCGTCGGCTTCCAATCCGTTTCCTTGCAGTTTTAGATTCGGAAAGTAAAGGTGATTGTTTTCGATTTTAAAATCCGATTTTAAGGAAGAGAATTCGACCTTTCTTCCGTCGATTCCGTTGAACGAAATGATTTTTCCGAGAGTGTTTAAAACCGGAATCATGAAGTTTGCGTAACCGAGTAGTTCCCCGTCGATAATTTGAAGATTTCCGGAGCCTTCCATATTCCTGAAAAATTCCGCCACGAAATCCGAAGACCGGTTGTGAACTTCCGTAACAAAGCTGAACTTGCTGAACATGTCTCCGGTGATGATTTGTTCGGTTACGTAAGGCATAAGAAGTCGATCGGATTGAATTCGATACACTTCGCCCTGAACCTCGAACCTGGATTGGAACGGATTAATTTTAGATTTTCCTAATATTTCTCCGTTGTATATGTAAGCGTGAAAACTCGATATGTGTATCCAGGGATATGTGTATTTGATTTCCGCTTTTAAAACGGGAAATCTGTGTTTCAACGCGTAGACGTTCTTTAAATCCGCACTAAAATAAAAAACTCCGTCCGGTCGATTCGGATCGTCGAACTTCTTTGTGAATTCGAAAAGTTTTCCCAATCGGAATATACTGTGATAATCCGCATAATTCGCTGTGATTTGAAAGAAAACATTCGTTTTGTAATTCCATAATACTTTCCCCTTGGCGCTTCCTTCGGCGATCCCGGGCCAGACGACGGTGATATATGGAAATTCCAATTTTTTATTCGGAATATCCAATTTCATTTCCATGTTTACTTTGATGTCGCCGAACGGATTGCCGCCTTTATACGCGAAATTTTTCGCTTGTGCGGTTACGTTGAATTTGATCGATTCATTGGAAGCTTTATCGATTTTGATTGTACCGTCCAAGATCGTTTTTGAAAAATCCGCGTTCGGAAAAATAAACAACAAATCCCTAAAAATCGAAAGAGAACACTTATCTAAAATGATCGTAGATTTAAATTTTAACTTTTCAAGAGTCGTCGAAAATTCATCCAAACCAACGCTTCCGTAAATCTGAAAACTTTGACCGTCTAACTTCCCCTGTAGAGTCAGATCGAAAGTATTTCCGTAAAAGGAAATGCTGAACGCCGAATTCCAAAGATAAATCCCGTATGTTTTATTATGGGCATCGTCCTGATAGTGAACGTAAAAGTTTTCGATTTGAACGTTTTTTAATCCGACTTTAAAAATTTCTTTCGGATTGAAGGAAGCGCCGCTTCCCGGAGACGGATCAAAAATCCTTATGGTCTGTGTTTGATGATCGGTTTCCGGCTCTTCTTTTTCCTGCTGAAAAAACTCGATTAGATCGACGGAGCCGTCTTTGTTTTTATGAAGATTGATCTTTCCGCCTGAAATATAAATGTCTCTGATTTCCACTTTCTGACCCAATAAACCGAGCCAGGTAATATCGATCTTAATCCGATCGCTGATTCCTACGATCACGTCCCCGCTTCGAACCTGAACCGTTTTAAGTTCTATTCCCGGAAACGGAAACAAAACCAAATCCGAAGTATCGACTTTTACTTCCAGGCCCGTTTCCTTTTCGATTTCGGTAAGAATGAAGTCCTTGTAAAAATCCTGGCGGACAAGAATGGGAACTAACGTGAATATGATAAGAGTAAGAATCTGAAACAAAAGAATCGAAAAGAACTTGATTCGATTATTATATAAAAATTCTTGAATGCGCTTCAAAAATTTCATCTTATATAATCCAGTGGAAAGTGGCACAATGTTTTTTGGTCGTTTTTGATTTCCTTCCAAGTCGGAACCTGGGACTTGCATAAATCCTGAGCGATCGGGCATCGGGTATGAAAGTGACACCCGGAAGGTTTGTTTACGACGCTCGGAATTTCTCCTTTGAGAGGGGTTCTAATTTTTTTTCTGTCGTAGACGTCGAACGTGGATTGAAACAACGCTTTTGTATAAGGATGTGCGGGAGAAGAGACTATGTCTCTCGTTTTGCCGAGTTCGACGATTTTTCCCAAATACATGACTGCGATCCTGTCCGAGATCGATTTTACCACACCGAGATCGTGAGAGATAAACAAATAGGAAAGACCGAAGTCTTTTTTTAATTCGACCAAAAGTTTTAATACTTGAGTGCCGGTGGAAACGTCGAGAGCGGAAACCGATTCGTCACAAATGACGAACTTAGGTTTTAAAACGAGCGCTCGTGCGATCGCGATCCTTTGTCTTTGTCCTCCGGAAAATTCGTGAGGGAACCTGGAAAGAATATCGGAGGATAAATTCACTCTTTCGAGAATTTCCTTGATCTTTGTTTCCGCTTCTTTCCCGGATAATTTTTCGTGAAGTTCCAATCCTTCCATTAGAATTTCTGCAATCGTCATTCTTGGATTGAGAGAAGAATACGGATCTTGAAAGATAATCTGAATATCCTTTCTGAAAGGAAAAAACTCGGAAGAAGAAAGAGAAGTGATTTCCCGGTTTTCGAAATAGATCGATCCAGATTCGGGCCTGATTAGTTTTACAAGGCTTCTTCCCAACGTGGTTTTACCACAACCCGATTCTCCCACGAGTCCCAAAATTTCATTACGTTCGATCTCAAGATCGATTCCGTCCACCGCGACGATTCGATTCTTTTTAAAACCGAATCCCGATTTCGTATAATAACTGATTGTAAGATCTTGAATGCGAATCATGATTCGTTCTGATTTTATTCCCGATTTTTTGCGAGGAAACAAGCCGAAAGATGGGGTTCTCCGCTCGAACGTATGGAAAACAATTCCGGTTTAGTTTCTTTACAAGAATCGACTGCGATTTGACAACGAGTCGAATAATGACATCCGATCGGATATTGATCCGGAGAAGGAACGATTCCATGGATCGGTTGTAAATCTTCGACGGACTTTGCCAGAGAAGGAATCGATCGAAGTAAATCTTCCGTATAAGGATGATTAGGTGAATCGATGACGGAATCCGTATCTCCGATTTCGGCGATTCTTCCGGCATACATCACTGCGATTCTGTCCGCGATCGTTCCCACGAGTCCGAAGTCGTGCGAGATGAATAAGATGGACATTCCGTTTTGTTTTTGAAGATTCAAAAGAAGTTCCACCAATTGCGCCTGAATCGTTACGTCGATCGCACTCGTCGGTTCGTCCGCAATAAGAAGCGTAGGATCGCACATAAGAGCCATTGCGATGCTGATTCTTTGCAAAATTCCCCCGCTCATCTGGTTCGGATAAGAATATAATCTTTGTTTAATATCCGTGATCCCGACCGAAAAAAGAAGAAACTCCGCTTTTTCCAGAGCCTCCTTTTGGTTGGAAGAAACGTGCATCAAATACGCTTCGGTCATTTGATCTTGAATTTTTAACAAAGGATTGAGAGCGGCAAAGGGTTCTTGAAAAACGTATGCGATTTCCTTCCCTCGGATTTTTCTCAATTCTTCCGAAGAAATTTTTAAAAGATCCTTTCCGTGATATAAAATTTCGCCGGATTTAATTTTTGTAATATTAGAAGGAATTAATCTTGTTAGAGCCAGAGAAGTGAGCGACTTACCGCAACCCGATTCTCCGATGAGCGATAAAATTTCCCCCGGTCTTACTTCAAAACTCAAATCTTGAAGAACGGGAAGCCATCGATTTTCCGAAAGAAGATCCAGTGAAAAATTCTTAACTTGAAGTAAAGAGGAAGCGGTCATTCGTACACCGCCTTTTCTCTGGAATCAAAAGAGTCTCGCAAACCTTCTCCGATAAACGAAGTGAATAAAATCGTTATAAAAAGCGCCGCCGAGGGAAATGTGATCAACCACCATGCGCCGAGTCGTTCCCTTCCTTGCCCGATCATTTCTCCCCAGGACGGATTGGGCGCCGGAATTCCGTACCCAAGGAAGTCTAACGCGCTCAAAATGGAAATCGATCCGATAAGCGTGAACGGTAAAAAAGTCACCAAAGGTGTAATCGCGTTGGGGAGAATATGACGAAGCATGATTCGAAACGAACTTACTCCCAACGCCTTTGCCGAATCCACGTAAGTCAATTGTTTGAGTTTGAGGAATTCTCCTCGCATATAATAAGAAATTCCGATCCAACTCAACGCACCGTAGGTGATCAAAAGTACGGCAAAACCTCTTCCGAAAAATGCTCCGACAATCAGTATCAAATACAAAAAAGGAATCGCGGAAAGAATTTCCACGATTCTCTGCATTATAATATCCGTTTTTCCTCCGAAGTATCCCTGTATTCCCCCGATCAAAGAACCCATCGCTAGTTCAAGAAAAACTAATATAAGCCCGAAACTCAAAGCGTTTCTGTACGCGTAAAAAACCCTCGTAAAAACGTCCCTGCCTCGATCGTCCGTTCCGAGCCAGTGTTTACGGTTCGGAGAAGAAGGTGGAGTTTCGCCTTCTTCCAAACTTTCCAAATTGTCTTCGTTGGATCCGTATGGAATCGGAGCGAAAAAAATCCGGTTAGGACCCGATGTAAAATCCTCTCTTTGCGAAAGTTTTTTGTAGTTCGGAGGTGTTAGGTTTTCCCCTCCGAACGCGGATTCGGGGTAAAAAGAAAAAATAGGGAAATGCAGTTTGCCTTGATAACTTACGATCAAAGGTTGATTGGTGGCGATAAGGGGCGCAAATAGGGAAATTACATAAGAAATCATTAATAGATTCAGAGCGTACCAGGCTCTTTTGTTCGCTCTGAATTTCTGAAATCTTTTTTTTAGAATCGGACTTAGGATCATTCGAACTGAATCCTCGGATCGACTAGTACATAACAAAAATCTGATAGAATATTTCCCGTTAACGAAAGAAGGCTTTGTACGAGTAAAAGCCCCATCATCAGATCGGTATCCCTTTCCGTAACCGCTTGAAAACTCAAAAGCCCCATTCCGTCTATGTTGAATACGAGTTCGATCACCAGAGATCCCGCAAAGATAAGACTGAGATTATTTCCGAATCCGGTTGCGATCGGAATCAAAGAATTTCGAAACGCGTGTTTAAAGATCGCTTCTTTAAAACTAAAACCTTTGGAAAGCGCCGTACGAACGTATTCTTTGGAAATCTGATCCAAAAGAGAATTTTTCATAAGCAACGTGAGGACCGCAAAGGAACCGGAAACGTAACAGATCACCGGAAGAAACATATGTTGTATCCGATCTGCGGCTTTTTCCCAGAAAGTAAAAGATTCGTACTCGTCCGAAACCTCGTGTCCCAATGGAAAGACGGATAACAATTCACCCGAAGCGAATATATAAAGAAGTAAAACGGAAAGTGCGAACACCGGAATCGAATACGTGATCAAAATAATTCCGCTGGAAGCGATGTCGAAACGTTCCCCGTTTTGAAGCGCCTTTGAAATTCCTAAAGGGATACAGATGAGATAAGAAAGTAAAAATCCGGAAAGGCCGAAGGTAAGAGATACGGGAAGTTTTTCCAAGATAAGATCCGATACTTGTCGAGTGTGAAGTCTGGATTCTCCCAAATTGAAAACGAGAATTTCTTTGAGCCAATAAAGATACGCGATTCCTACGGGTTGATCCAAGTGTAATCTTTTTTTGATGATGTCGATTTCCTCTTCCGAAATCGTTTTCGCGTTTCCACCTTGAGAATTCGCATAACCTCGAATTTTTGCGATCTCCGTTTCCAGAGGACCACCCGGTGCGAAATGAGAAATTAAAAAAACGATAAACGTCATTCCCAATAACGTTGGAATGATCAAAAGAAATCGTTTTAGGAAATATTTTTTCATTTCGTTTCCGAAAACAGTTTCAAGGAATCGGATCTTAAGACAAAGCCTTTTTCAAAAAAGAATTTCAATTGTTAAGAGAATTGCACGGTCGGATCGTTTTAAATTTTAATCTCGGTTTCCTTTGAGTTCCAGATAGCCGATTCCGCGAACGGCTTTTCCTCCTCTAGTTCCTTGAACCTTTACGGCTCCTTCCCAATAACTAAATCCCGTAGTAATACGAGAATCGAATTCTTGATCTTCAAAGAAAGGTTCGATTATAAGATGAAGCGCCGATTCTTTTTGAGAAAAAACACGAGTAAAAAGATTCCAAACAAGCGGATATTTTTGATTTGTTCTTGGACTTGTCCAAAGGGAGGAATCATGGACCAACACAATCTCTCCTTCTTGTTCAAAGTATGTTTTCTCTCCGGATTTTAAACGAAGGGTCGCAAAACTTTCGGAGATTGAATTCGGTGTATCTCTGAAGTTGAAAGCCATGATGTCGCTTCCGTCTTCGAGTTGAATGCAAATCCAGTCCCAGGAATTTGATTTGTCCGAAAGTTCGGCTTGCCGAGTCGAATCGAAAGGACTACTCCATTCGTGATCCATCCAAGAGTTGCCGCTTTCGATCCGGATTTTTTTTCCATATAGAGTCAATTCTCCCCGAGTGGATAAGCGGGGAATACTGTAGTAATAAGAATAGAAATCCGGATTCCTTCTGCTCTTGATCGACTTACCTTTGTCTCCGTGTAAAAGAAGATCCGAGTCTTTGCCGCTTAAAAATAAATCCAAAGAAAGTCCGGAAGTGTTTTTGGGTTTTGCGATCAGATGAAATTTTGTTTTACCTTCGATTTTGAGAACGAAGTCGCCGCTGAAGATTTGTTCGGAATCGTAACCCGCCATTCCGCCTAACTTGCGTTCGATGGTCTGAGAGATGTTGTGTTTTTTATTTTCCAAATCGGAGATCGCAAAATGAACCGGAAAAACTTCCCTGTTTTTTCCGAAATTTCCTTTGAAAAAACTGAGTTCGTATCCGTATTTTTTTCCTTCGGAAGATTGCAGAACTCCGACAAAATAACACCATTCCACTTTGTGTTTGGGATGAAAAGAGTGGTCTTTTGGAAAAACAAAAGGGCGGTCGTCGGCTTGAAGTGAGAAAAAAAAAGGGATTAAAAAATGGATTCCGATTAGAAGGTTGACCGTGTTATGAAGAAAGCCGTAATGATTCTTCTTAAAGATCATGCAATTTTTTGATAACATCCGCTCTTCCAAATTTTTTTCATTAGGACTTTTTTTACCACAGTTCGTTATTTTAGGAATCTATTTCCATAAACTCTATTTGAAATTTCTATCGTTCTGTCCCAATCAAAACTTTTTAACTTGGGATCCGGACGCAAGACTGGTAACTTCGATCCGATTCGCGGAGGCGTTTCGATCTTTCGATTTGTGGACGGTCGCAAAGTTAACCTTTGATTCTCCCACTTGGCCCGTTTTAAGAAATTTTCCGGAAGCGATGATCCTATTATGGTTCGGATCGGGCGGAACTCCGGTTTCACTATTCACATTCGGAGAATTGATTTTTCTTTTTTTGATCGTTCCTTGGATTTTATTTCGCTTTAGCAAATCGAAACGTTGGGTTGTGTCCGCGGTTTTGTTTCCACTCGTTTGGGCCGGATTGCTGCAGAATCCCGGATTTATGTATTATTCGTTTTCGGGAATGTTGGAAATCCAAGGAGCGTTTTTTTTTCTTCCTGCGATTCTTTCTTTTTGGGAATTGCAAAGGCGCTTCTTTGAGAGAGATCGATTTTTAAATTCATCCCGCGACTCGATTTCTTTTTTAAAGAAAGATACAAAACGGGATAACTCCCAATCTCGATCGGATGAATTCCGTACTACCGCTGCCTATTCGCCATGGTTTTTATGTATCAGCGTTAATCTTTTGTTTCATACGAAATATCCGTACGGTTATATTTTTATTTTTTTCGGTTGTTTGTTTTTAATTACGTTTCATTTCGATGAAACGAAACGATTCATATTCAAAATTTTGAATTTTTACGGATTGTTTTTAAACGGAAATTCTTTTCTTCAAAACAAGTCGGAGCAAAAAAATTCCGTTTTTTCGGAAGGGAATTTTTTCAAAAGAATCCGATGGGGCGCGTTGATTCCGATCGGACTTGCGGTTTTTTTCATTTTTGTTTCCGTGATTTTTTCCAAAGACGTTTTACCCGGAAAGACAAAGGCGTTTTTGCGTTATGCGGGAGTTTTGATATTTTGGATTTCCATCAGCGTTACGCTTTGGAAAATTTTTTATATTTGGAAAGAAAACATTGGAAGAGATTCTGACTTTTTTTCCTTGGATCAGGACAAAGAAATCGATACCCCGCTTGTTGCAGATAACGCAGCCCATAACGACTCCAGTTTATATGAGAATCTTTTTGTTTGGAAGTATTTCTGGACATATGTAATTCTTCCGATCGGTTCTTGGGTTTTGTTGCATCCGGATCGATTTTCAAGTTCGAGCAGTACGATTCAACACGCGCAGGGTGCGGGTTTGATGCCGGGACAAGGTGATGATTCGATTTTTAGTCTTACGTATTTCCAAGAAATTTCAGAAAATTCTTTTTATGCTCCTTATGGTGGATGGATCTTATGCGGCGGTTTGATTTTAGGAATCGTCTTTGGAATTTTTCGTTATCTAAAAGAGCGCGAAGTCAGCGCTTCGTTTTTTCTTTTTTTGTCGGTGTTTGTTTCGATTTTGGGACTTACATTGATGACGCCGAATCACCAGCCCAGACATATCTATCATCTTTATCCCGCTTTGTTGATCGCGATCGGAATCTTTTGTTACGAGGAATTTTCAAATGAACGGGCAAGGATTTTATCCTCTTTTATATATTCTATATTCTTAATGTTTACTTTAGGATATTGGAGTTGTAAACATTCCGATATTTGGGAGAGGACCAATCTTTGTTTTTCAGGCGTAGACCGTAGTTTGTTTTTTACCGCGGAGGACGCGGAGAAAGTCCTTTTTAAAACGGTAAATCGTCCTTCCGTCTTATGGAATATGCTTCCATTGGAACATCACAATCGACCGGATATTACTCTTTCGTTTTATCGTGCCGGTTTTATCAACCGCCAAGAGGTGAGAGAAAAACGGAAAAAGGAAGAATTCAATTTCATTATAAATTCTCAATCCAAAGAGGATTGGTTTATAGTGTCGGAAAAATCTTGCGAAGCAATGGAAGGCGGCGGTCTCGGAACTTCATGGAGCGAGTTCAAATTTGCAAAGAATGTAATACAATTTCCCATCCGAGGAGCTTGTGTTTTGAAAATAGAAAATCATTAACGTGAGTTCGGTATAACAAATGCGAAAGCGATTGAAGCGAGATCAACAAATTGAAATGACGAAAGAAAGCCGTTTTTCGATCGATCCATCAATTTGTTGATCGGAGCAGAAACTAAAAAACTCAATCTCGCTGTTTGTTAGTAGAAGTCAGTAATTCTATAATTTCTTTATAACCGTTTTTTTGCGCGTACTGCAAAGCGTTCATGTTGGCGTTATTGTAAATTTTCGGATCCGCTCCTTTGGAGATTAGAATTTTCACAATTTCCTTAAACCCTTTGTCTGCCGCAAACATCAAAGCCGTTTTTCCGATTCTATCTTGTACGTTTAGATCCACTCCTTTTTGAATCAGGTATTCGACGATATTATTATCTCCGCGATTGCTCGCATAGATCAACAAAGATCGGCCTTCCACGTCGACTGCATTGAGATCGGCACCTTTGTCGGCGAGCAACTTGAAAATCGCGAAATTCCCTTTTAAAGTCGCATAGAAAATCGCACCTTGCCCGTTGTTATCCCGAAGATGAAGATCGCTTCCCTTATCAATCAATAACTGGGTCAAAGACAAGGATCCGTATTCGACCGCATAGATAAGCGGAGTTTTGCCATATCGATTTTTAGAATGGATCGGATAATTTTTTGATAACAATAACTCGATGAAATTTGCATTTCCGGTTTCGATCGCATAGGTCATTGCGTTATAACCTTTTTTATCTTCTATATTTACGTTGGCTCCTCGCTCTAACAGTAATTTTACGATTCCGATATGATTGTTTTGAATTGCAAACATCAACGCGGTTTTAGAATATTCGGACGCTCCGCTCGCGAGATCGATCTGAGCTCCTTTGTCCAAAAGATAACGAACTAAGGGTTCGTCTCCGTTTTCAACCGCGACCATTAGAGCCGTTTTACCGTGAGTTTTGACCGAACCCAGATCGTCTAAATTCGAACCCTTTTCCAGCAATAGTTCGACCATGGATTTATCTCCCTGTTTGGCAGCGATCGCCAAAAGGCTATAACCTTCGTTGTCTTTCACATGAAGATCTCCTCCTTTGGCTATAATCAGTTCCGCTAAATCCGTTTTACGTTCTTGAATCGCAATCATCAAAGGGGTTTGATTGTAACGATCCTTAACGTTTACGTTAGCTCCTTTCCCTATGAGATATTTGGCGATTTCAAATTGATCTTCTTTTAAAGCGATTCCCAATGCGGTAAGGGAATCATTGTCCTTTTCGTCGAGACTAACACCTTTCTCCAATAAAAGTTTTGCGATAGAAAAATTTCCGGCTTTGATTGATAGACAAAGATAGTTGCAATTTCTGGAATCTTTGTAACTAAAATCTTTGATTTTACTCAATAATAATTTTGTAAATTTCTGTTCGCCCTGTTCCTCCTCCCCATCTTCATCATAGTCGGATCTTTCTCTTTGAACCGATAGAGCTAAAACGTTTTTATCGTTTTTGGTTGAATCGATTTGAGAGCCTTTATTGAGTAGTAATTTTGCAATCCGAAAGTTATAATTATTTACCGCCAGATAAAGAAGTGATTCTTCCCTCGAATTCTTTAAATTTAGATTCGCCCCTTTTAAAATCAAAAGCTCGATGATTTCCGTTCGGTTTTTCCCCACTGCGTAAAATATCGCGGACATTCCTTCCTTATCTACGGAGTCGATTTTTGCTTTTTTTTCCAGAAGTAGTTTCGCAATTTCTAATGAACCGACTTGAGAAGCGGCGATCAAAGGAGTTTTTCCCGTTTCATCGGTGGAATTGACGTCGGAACCGGAATCAATGAGAGACTTTGCGGTTTTCAATTCTCCGACTGAAATGGAATAAACTAAAAGATTTTTTTGGGGAGATGATTTCTCTTCTTCCTTATCAACCTCATATCGACTCGTATTATTTTTGGCTAATTGTATTTCCGATAAAAAATTTCGATCCATCAAAAGATCCAAGATTCCGTCTAACATTTTATTCTCCGTTGAAAGTGTTTCAAAATAAACTCGAAATTAATTTTTAAAATAAAACGATACAAAGAGTCTGTCCCAAAACGTCCGATTTTATCGGAATGGCCGCAAATCTCTGCGATTGTTTTAAGTTTTGGGACAGGCTCAGAAATCCGATTGATCGACAGACCGGGAACGAATAGAAAATTATAATTTTTTAATTTGATTTTGAAACTTTATTCCCGAATCAGTTTTAAAAAATCCCGATCGTTCCAAAAATTTTTAAACTCCGGTTCTCCTTTGAAATGACTTTTCGGTTTTCCCAAGGAGAGTGCAATTTTCATATACTTTAGCATTTCCTGTTTTTTACCTCGGTTAGAGTTCAAACAGGCTAGATTGAAAGCGAGTCGACTATCGGTAATTTGCGGCGGGATCAGCGTTTCCATAAAAGGTTCATATTGGAAGTCCTTTACTTCATGCATATATGCGATTATATCTCCTGCAAAATATTCTTGTGTATTGTATTCATTTTGCGAATCGACGCCGGTATGGGTTCCGTTTCCGATTCCGATCGTACGACTGACCTTATAAAATGATTTTAGAATATACCCCGCACGCTCCATTTTTCGTAAATTCAAACTCTGATTGAAATGATCGCTGGTCCAATGTAAAACCTCGTCTTTTAATTCCGATTTAGCCCCATCGGATTCTTGCGAATAAAATTTTACACATTGAAAGTATGTGAAATCAAACTCGGATTTTGCTTGGCTTTCCCCAGGAGTATTTTCGCTTTCGATCCAGGTTTTCCAGGTTCGATTGGTTTCTTTTCTCCAATGAGATACAAGATCTCCTTCCGGAGTTTCCGGCTCGATGAAACCTTGTGTGTTCGAATTTTCCTGCTCAATATTTTTAGTATCTTCGGATTGTATGGAAACACTCGAAAGGATGAGAAAGAAGTAAAAAAAATATTGAGGAATTCGGATTAGCAAAAAAATAATTTTGTTTGAATCGGTTTTCATAAGATTCGAGTCAAAATACTTTTTTTTAAGGATATGTAAATGAATTTAACGGTTTATCCCTCAAAGTGTTTTTTCCAAAGGTGTTCTATTGAACGTGAATTCGGTATAACAAAGTTTGGGCGAATCGGAAACCAATGCGTTCGCTCCCAATGATAACCAACGTTTCGAGTGAGAGTGGCGGCCGCCATGCGGTCGAGATTCTAGTGATTCGGGGGGTTAGGTAGCGAGGTATTATGTCTTCTGCTGAGGGAGGCTTGAAAACTTTGAGAAACAGAAAACTCAGTTGAGTTTAAATATTAATCAGCATTTTTTAAAAAATAGCTTTATAAATAAGCGAAAAATAAAAATTAGATTGACCTCAAAATTGTCAAATCGCAAAAATTTTAAGCATGTCAGGATATGTGAAGCCAAGTCCCTTAAGATCTATACAAGAAGTTGCAACCGCTATGAACTCTACTTTGGATCCGGATAAACTTCTGGATTTGATTCTAGAGCGTTGTATTCAGATTTGCGAAGTCGGTTCGGGTTCTCTCATGTTGATCAACGAAAAAGAGAACGTTTTGGATATCGTGACTTTCCGAGGTATGAATCCTTCCGTTCGAACCAGAGTGAAATTGAAAGTCGGAGAAGGAATTACCGGGATTGTTGCGGCGTCCGGCGAAGGTATGATCGTCAGCGACGTTACAGCCAATCCACATTACATTTCCATAAAGGACGATATTATGTCGGAGCTTGCGGTTCCGATGATCGTAGAGGACGTAGTGATCGGCGTTATCTCTTTGGATTCGAGTCGTAAAGGCGCTTTCAACGAAGAACACCTGGAAATTATCTCAACTCTTGCCAATCAGGCCGCTCAGATTTTTAAGAACTTACAAATTTTCAGACAACTCGAACAAAAGAATAAAATCCAACAGGTGTTGATCGACATTTCCAGAACCGTTACTTCCACTTTGGTTCTTCAGGAAATTTTCGAAGACATCATGGATCGCTTGGAAAAATCCCTAAACTTAGAGCGGGGAAGTATCGTTCTTTTCGAAGCGGAAAAAGCGATTTTGAAACTCGAAGCAGCCTCCGGTTTAACCGCAGAAGAAATGGAAAAAGGGGTTTATCTTCCCGGAGAAGGAGTTACCGGAAAAGTTTTTGAAACGGGCGAGGCGATCATCGTGGAATCGATCGCAAACGACGAAAATTTTGTGAACCGCGTGGGCAACGCCGCTCATTTTAAGAATAATCCCGAGAACGTTAGTTTTCTTGCGGCTCCGATCAAGTCCGATACGGACGTTTTGGGAGTGGTAAGCGTTTATTTCGTTCATAAGAAATACATCGATTTAAAAACTTATTTAGATTTTTTGCAAGTAGTTGCGTCCGTAGTCTATCAGGCGATTCGAATTCAGAAACTGATCGACGAGGAAAAAAGAGAGATATCAAGAGAGAACGTTCTTCTTAAAAGAGAATTAAAGAATAAATATAAGTTCGGTTCTTTGATCGGCAAATCCAAACCGATGGAAAAACTTTTCGAGATGATTCATCTCGTTTCGGATTCTCGCGCTTCCGTTTTGATTACGGGAGAATCCGGAACCGGTAAGGAAATGATCGCATCCGCGATTCATTACAATTCTTCCCGCGCGGACAAGCCGTTTATTAAAATCAACTGTGCGGCGATCCCCGAGAACCTGCTCGAAAGCGAACTGTTCGGTCATAAGAAAGGTTCCTTTACCGGAGCGGTTTCGGATAAAAAAGGGAAATTTGAGATGGCCGATACGGGAACGATTTTTCTGGACGAGATCGGCGAGATGGATCTCAATTTACAATCCAAACTCTTAAGAGTTCTTCAGGAAAAAGAGATCGAAGCGGTCGGTTCCGTTAAACCGAAAAAAATCGACGTGAGGATTATCGCCGCGACCAACGCCGATTTGGAAAAACTGATCTCCGAAAAAAAATTCAGACCGGATCTTTTTTACAGACTCAACGTCGTGAATATGGTCACTCCTCCTCTTCGTGAAAGAGCGGACGATATTCCTCTTTTGATCAATCACTTCATCGCAAAGTATGCGGAAGAAAACGGTAAAAAAATCACCGGAGTCACAAGAGAAGCGCATAAACTTTTGATGAATTACAATTGGCCCGGAAACGTCCGAGAACTCGAAAACGTGATCGAACGCGCGGTCGTTCTTTCGCAACTGGAAATGTTGGATATCCAAGACTTCTCCGAAATCAGCGGGCGTCTTCTTTACGGAGATCATGACTTCGATCCTGAAACGGGCGATTCGGAAGCGTCCGTGGAAATCGCCAGTTCCAGATTCGCTTCTTCCAATTTGGACGCTCTGGATGGAAGGGCCATCGAAGTTGTCGTAGGCGAGGTGGAAGCTCGTTTGATTAAATACGCCATGAAAAAGTTCAAATACACGAAAACAAGAGTCGCCAAATTCTTGGGGATCAATCGAAACACCTTGGATAAAAAAATCAAGGATCTCAAAATCGATTACTAATTTTCGATTGCTTGTAAAAGGCGTAAAGGCGCCGACCTGGATCCTTTCGATTGTATTTCAATTATGCGTGTTTCTTTCATAAGAAACCGCGCAATGAAAACTCAATCCTGTTATTGACCGCTTTGGGTCTTTTTGTGGTGGAAAATTTGGGTTTTCGGATAAGCTGTAAAAAATACGTGTAAAAATTTTCAAAACTTCCAATGATAGCAATCGTTCGTTTCCGGGATCTTTACGGAAATAAAATATAATCGTTATTAGGTGAAAAAGTATGATTCAAACCGCCGATCAAAAATCCACGTTAAACACTCAGAATTTTTATAAATACCTGCCGACACTTTCTTCCTTTACGGATATCATAGAACCTTCCAATTATTTTACCGTTCCCGACGATTGGAATCTTATCATCACGGACGTTGTGAATTCGACGGATGCGATTCGAAACGGACATTACAAGGACGTAAACATTGCGGGTTGTATCACGGCGATGGCCGTTTCCAATCTTATGAAAGATATGGATTATCCGTTTTTATTCGGCGGGGACGGAATGACGTTGTTGCTTCCGGATAACGTTCTTTCCGGTGTGAAGGATATCTTATTTTCGGTTCGAGAATTGGTGAAAAGCAGTTTCGGATTAAAACTCAGAGCCGGAATCGTAAACGTAGGCGAGTTGAAAAGAACCGGAAAAGAATTAAAACTTTGTAAATTAAAGATTTCTGATTTTTATAATCAGGCGATCTTAACGGGAAACGCTTTGGATGTCGCGGAAAGTCTCGTTAAAAACGACGATTCCACAAATCCTTATATCATTCCTTTAACGCATAAAACCAAGATCAAACCGGATTTTACCGGATTTACTTGTCGTTGGCAGGATATTCCGAGTCACCGAGGGGAAACGGTTTCGTTTATCGTTAAGATGAATTCTTCGAGCGCCGCTTCCGATCAGGCATTGTTGAAAGTTGTTTTGGATCAAGTCGGCTTTCTTTTGGGGAACGACGTGGAAATTCATCCTCTCAAAGAAGAAAAAATCAAAGTGGATTTGTCCGGAAAGTATCCTAGTAAAGAAGCGACTGTTCATTCCGGAAGTGGAAAAGGAATTTTTTATTTTTTAAGAAGGCTCAAAATCAAAATCGAAGGAATTGCGGTCAACTTTGCCATCAATTCACAATGGAAGTTCGGTCCGAAAGTGAACGGAGCGGAACTGAGAGAATTAAGAAAGTCGCAAGTGATTGCTTCCGACTTTAGAAAGTACGACGGAACCTTAAAGATGGTCGTCGCTTGTGATTCCGGTTCCAGAGAATCGTTTCTGAAATTTTTGGACGAACTTTATAGACAAGGAAAACTATTTTACGGTTATCACGTTTCCGATAGGGCTTTGATGACTTGCGCCTTACACGAAGGTTCGGTGAGAGAGGTTCATTTCGTGGATTCCGCCGACGGAGGTTACGCTCTCGCCGCTACTCAACTCAAAGAACAAATCAAAGCTTCAAGAGGTTGAACCCAGTTTTATTTTCCAGTTATCGTCGAAGAGTTTATAGTCGCACGTAAGCTCTTCTCCTTTTCGAATCGATCTCGTCGCACTATCCTGTCCCATCGGATTCGTTCGATCGCTCGTAAAATCCTCTTTCGTATTCGGATCGTCGCTGTGGTTCATAAACTTGGAATTGTCAGAACAGTAGAACCATTTCCCTTCGGTTTGATAGGAATAAGTGCGAAACATTTCTTGAACGGCAGTCGGAAGGGAATTCAATTCTTGATCGGTTAAAACCCAGACCGTTTTAGGATTGTATTTCCAAATCAATTCGCCTTTGTGAATATCTCGGCCGGCAAAAAGACCGAAACCGCCGATCGGAGAATCGGCGATGTATGTGGGAACTAAAAGCATTGGAAGAAATGTAATTTAGCCGGGAAAAAAATTGCAAGTAAGAAAAGATTCTACAGGACCATTGCATGTTGTTCGGGTTCGGGGACCGAAAATTTTTCCAACTTTCCGTTGCGGATTTGAAAAACCTGATCCGCTTCCCGAATCGTGGAAAGTCTATGAGTGACCGAGATCACCGTTCTTCCTTCCCTTAATAAAGAAAGTGTTTTCATGATTCTCGCTTCCGTTATCGGGTCCAAGGAAGAAGTCGCTTCGTCCAAAAGAAGAATTTGCGGATTTCTTAAAAAGGCTCTTGCGATCGCGATCCTTTGTCTTTCGCCGCCGGAAAGTTTGGTTCCTCGATCTCCTGCGTTCGTTTCGTAACCCATAGGCAAGGAAAGAATCGTCTCGTGGATTTCGGCTCTTTTGGCCGCCTCGATCACTTCTTCCAGAGTCCCGCTCGGTTTGCCGATCCGGATGTTTTCAAAAATCGTAGTATTAAAAAGAAAGGTTTCTTGAAATACGACCCCGACTAAAGATCGAACGGAACTTCTGGATAAGGAATTTAGATCCATACCGTCGAAAAGAATCCGTCCCTCGTTCGGTTGAACCATTCCCAAAAGAAGTTTGATGAAAGTGCTTTTACCGACTCCGGAACCGCCTACGATAGCCGTATAACTTCCTTTGGGAATGGTGAGAGTGATGTCGCTTAGGTTTTTCGATCTTCCTTTGTAGCGAAAATGAACGTTCTCGAAATGAATGGCTCCTTTCAATTCGGGGATCGAAAATGCTTCCGGATCGGATTCAAAAACGGGAGCGCGTAACAATTCTAAGATCCGTTTTGCCGAGCCGCTTGCGTGATTCAGCGCCGGTAAATATTGGGAAAGATACAATAAGGAATAACTTAAATTTAAGAACGGAGGTAAAAACGCCGCTAAGGTTCCGATGCTGAGAGCATTATTATATGCTAATGCAGTTCCCGCGAGCAAAAGGATTCCTTGAAGTAAAAGAATTCCCGAACCAGCGGAACGTTCCAAATAGGAGTTTGTCAGTCCGAGCCGTAAAGAAACCTGAAACAGTTTTTCACAGTTGTTTTTGAATCGGTTGAAGAAGTGATCGCTTAGGTCGTAAGCCCGGATCAAATTCTGAGCGGAGATGGATTCTTCCACAAGACTGAGTACTTGAGCTTCTTCTAATTTTCTTGTATAACTGATTTCCGTGGACTTTCTAGATAAAAATCCCGGGCCTAAAAAACTGATCGGCCAGATCAACAATGCGATCAAGGCCAACTTCCAATCCAATAAAAAAAGTAAAATGGTTCCGAAAACCGCTTCCAATAGCGGACCGAGTCCCCAAGGGATAAACGCTAAAAGCGCGTGTTCCAATGCCGCGAGGTCGTTGAAAAATCGGGAAAGAATATCTCCCAACTTATTGTTGGAAAAAAAATCCAAACTCAATCGATCCAAATGTTCATACAGCTGTAATCGAAGGTCTTGGATGATTCTTGCGGAAGCCCAGTTATAAAGATAATCTCTTACGGTTCCTAAGATCGCAAATGTAATCGTTCCGATTGCGAGATAAGCTCCGATCCAATAAAGTGCGCGTTGATTTCGATTGATGAGGGCTTCGTCGATTAAGTATTTAAAACTGAAAGGGATACTTGCATAAAATCCGATTTCGAAACAGAGAAGTCCGATGATAACGAAAATTCTCCCCTTGTATTTTTTAACAAATCGGAACAACCCGAAAATCAAAAGGCCGGGCGCGCCTTCCGTCTCCGGCTTTTCCTTTTTCGGATTCGGGGCTTTCCATTTTTTAGCGGAGCCTTTTTCTTTTTCGAGAGGTAAAGGTTCCGACTTTTGGATGAGGTCCGGATTGTATTCGAGGGGTCTTTTCATACCGTTTTGGGAAATATCGTCCTTTTATTTTCGGCAGATATCTTTCATTTCCACTCTACTTTGACTGTTTTTCCCGAAAACCCCAAGGCAAGAATTTTTCACCGGATAAGAGACAGAATACGTCCGGAAAAGAGTCGTTTTTTTTGAAACGGACATTATCTTTGTAACCAGGTCTATATAGAATGATTCATTTTCACTATAAAGAGAAAGACGGATTCTATACGGTTACGTTAAAAACATCCGAAACGGCTCCGGGTACTCTTCATAAAATGGTGAAAGCGATGTTCTTTATGGGATGGGAAATCGTTTCCGGCGATATTGAAACGATAGAAGAGAAAGGCCATCCTTATAGTTACGATATTTTTACGTTAAGATCGGATGAAACGGATTCTAAAATCAAGGCTTCCAAATTGGGAGTTCTTATGTCTTCCGTATTCACGGACGATTTTGCTTTGGAAGAAATCATTCATCACTCAAGCGAGATCGATATCAGAAATACCTATCATCTCGGTGCCGATTCCAAGTTGGAATTCAAAGATATAGAATCGGGCGCTAAAACCAAATTTTCCCTCGAGGCTCCCGATAGAAAAGGTCTCCTTTACTTTGTTACTGGAGTTCTCAAAGAAAACGGAATTAACATTCATTCGGCTACGATTCGGACGGATCGAACCGGAAATCGGGCTCAAGATACGTTTATACTTTCCGATACAAAAGGAGGAGGTTTTGCAGGTTCTTCCTTAGAAGATCGCGTAAGCCGAAATATACTCGAAATCAGTTTGAATTCCTCCTGGAAATAATCGGTAAAATAATTTTTTTCGTATCGTATAAAAATATTCGGTGCAAACGGTTTATTCCCGCTTTTCATGGATTAAAAATGGAATTCTTGAACGGTTATTTTTAATCAGCGTTAGTTCGCATACTTATATCCCCAAAGTAAATTTCACTATTTAAGATTATTCTCATGGATGCCCAAAAAGACTTACAGAAATTCGATTTTACAGAAGAGATCATCCAACACTTTAAGATCAACAGCGTCATCCCCGTCGATTTCTATAATAGAAACGGACAAATTCTCATCCATAAAAAGGAAAATGCGGACGGAGAAGACATTACAAAATTATTAAGGTTTGAAAGTCAGGGGATCTATTTTCTAAAATCCGAATTTGAAAAGATTGCCGGTGGAAAATCCGACTCGGGACCGAATAACGTAAACGGCCGAGACGTCAGTTTTACGAAACTGGTCAACTCCGAACTGACTGTCGATCTTGCAAAAAACGCTTCCAGCTTTTTATCGGAATTAAAAAAATTCCCTCTCAACGGAGGTCAGGTAAGAAACCTCAACAAATCCATCGACGGAATATTAGAAGATTTTAAATCTACGCCGGATATGGAAAACGGGTTGGTCAACATCATCGAGGTTATGAGTAACGCGGGAGTTCCGATGGATTCCGAAATACTTACGAAACGCACCGTAATCGCGATGGCGATGAAGGTGAGAGCGGGAAAGGCTTTTACCAAAGTCGACATGGAACAGAAAAAATTGGATCAGATGAATCTGATGATGTCTTCCTATCTCGCGGATGTCGGTTATACTCAGATGAAAATTCCGATTCAGAAGGATCTGAAAACGGAAGAATTCGAATATATCAAAAATCATCCGATCATCAGTTATCTTATGATCGCTAATCTTCCGGACCTGGACGATAACATCAAAACTCTGGTTCTCAATCACCATCGTCCTCACAAAGGCGAAGGGATGAACAATAATTATCCTCAACCGAAGGCTCTCATTCATAAACTCAATCTTTATAAGGAAAAATATAAGGACGATCTGAAAAGGACCGTTTTGGTGAGTGATATTCAAAAACAGATACGAAATATTCTCACCAACAATCTGCCCATGGAAGATATCGGAGTCATTTCCATCGCGGGAGAATTCGCTTCTTTGACCACGAAACAGGAATGGAGGGAAGCGTTCGAACCTCTGGTCGCGATGAAGCTGATTTTGAATAACAGTTTTTTTGCATATAATGAAAAGACGCTGAGGGATTTTTACGATCACATCGGTCTTTCTTTATGCAATAACTTACCTTTTATTCGGGAAGGGGATTTCGTAATCGTGGTTACTCAGGATTCCAATCAAAAAGTGTTTTTCGAGATTTGTATCATTCGGGAAATGTATAAAACTCAGATTCGCCCCATGCTGGAAAGGGTCGGAACCATTCGGCCGAATTTCAGCAATATGGGAAAACTAAGGATTTCCGGATTCGACATTTCTTCGTTAAAACTCGATCGCAGAAAAGCGGTCTACAATCTCGAAAAAAATCAGGATCCCAGAAGAATCGTCTACGTCTTGGACCCCTACATGGATGCCGGCCTTTACGAAGAATTGACCAAACAAACCGGCGAAATTCCAAAAGAAAGCGCCTGAACCGATTTCTAAAAAATAACGATCAATTTACATAAAAACTCCGTTTAAACCGTAGATCGCCGCGTTTTTTCACGTTATCAGTCATCTTATATAGAACTTCTAATCGAATTCTTTGGAAATAATTTTTTGATTATTTTTGAATCCAACGGATTTTGAGTTAGAATGTACGTTTAATAAATAATTTTTTTCCAGTCGGATAGTTCATTATCCTAAAGAAGGTGTTAAAGGATTTTATGTTATACGATTCTTTTTCGAAAAATAACCGGCGGTATCGGATAAAACGTTTGTCCCAAATCAGGATGGGGAGTTCCTACATTTTTCGGGCTTTGGGGCAGGTTCAAAATGAGTTCTAACACGGCTCATAACTCGCATTCGGTCAATAGGGAACTTTTGGAAAAGTTCGAATTCAGTTCCGATATGATCAAAAGTTTTATCAGTCAGAGCGAAATTCCGGTCGATTTTTATAATAAAAACGGGCAAATCCTAATTCACAAAAAGTCGGACGCATCCGAAGAGGACGTTACGAGGCTTCAAAAATTCGCAAGTCAAGGGATTTACTTTCTTATATCGGAAAAGGATAAATTTATCAAACCGAAAAATCCCGATG
Source organism: Leptospira weilii serovar Ranarum str. ICFT (assembly GCF_000332415.1). Classification (GTDB taxonomy): domain Bacteria; phylum Spirochaetota; class Leptospiria; order Leptospirales; family Leptospiraceae; genus Leptospira; species Leptospira weilii_A. The sequence continues at coordinate 19,726 of NZ_AOHC02000037.1, read as the reverse complement.
CGGTTCACGGAAGGGAAGTTTCGTTTACAAAACTCGTAAATGCCGATCTTACGCTTGTTCTTGCGAGAGATGCTTCCGATCTTCTGGAAGAACTCAAACACTTTCCTTTAAGCAATCATAATATTCGTATGGTCCAAAAGGGAATCGACGATATTCTTACCGACTTCAAGACAAGTTCGGATATGGAACTGGGCCTTGTGAACGTAATCGAAGTGATGAGGCAGAGCGGAATCAAAACGGATTCCGAGATGATGACAAAACGTACCGTGATTTCGATGGCGATGAAGCTGAGGGGAATGAAGGCTCTTAGCAAAACCGATAACGAGATTCAAAAGGCAAAACAACTGAACGTTATGCTTGCTTCCTTTATGGTGGATATAGGCAAGTCCAGAATGAAACTGCCCAATCATTCCAATCTTCGTCCCGAAGAATTCGATTATATCAAAAACCATCCGATCATCAGTTATCTCATGATCGGAAATTTAAACGGAATCGATTCGGAAGTCAAATCCGCCGTACTCAACAGCCACAGAACCTTCCGCGGCGAAGGTCTGAATAACAATTATCCTTCCAACAATATCATCCTCCGAAGATTAACCGAGTATCTTCAGAAATATAAGGACGATCAAACGAAACACGTTCTCATCGAGGACATTCAAAAACAAATTCATCATATACTCAGCAATTCTTATACGGACGAGGATCCCGGAATCATTTCGATTTCGGGAGAATTCGCTTCTCTGACTTCCGATCAAGAATGGCGGTCTGCGTACGATTCTCTGACCGCTATGAAGTTGATTTTGAACAACAGTTTCTTTTCTTACAATGAAAAGATCGTCCGAGATTTTTTCGACCTAATGGGTTTGAGTCTTTGCGAGAACAGAAGCGTTCTCAATCCGGGCGATTACATCATAGTCGTTTCGATGGATTCTCAAAGAAAGGTTCACTTTGAAACCTGCGTGATCAAAGAAATTTTCAAACATCAAACAAGACCGCTTTTGGAAAGAATCGGAACGATCCGACCCGTAATCACCAACAAAGGAAAGATTAAAATCGAAGGGTATGATCCCCATTCTTTCCGTCAGGATAGAAGGAAGGCGGTTTTCGATCTGAACAACAGTATGGATCCGAGAAGGGTGATCTATGTAATCGATCCCGAATTGGAACCGAATCTCTATGAGAAAGTCGATCAAAGTTTTAGAGGAACCGCACCTCGTTCCGTGGCCTGACAAAACCGAAGGATTCCTTTAGAAACTCGCTTTATCCCTGAGCTTTCCCTTGTTTTTTTGGTATTATGCCTTCTAGTTGGGGAAAAATTTTTAAAGTCAGTACGTTCGGTGAATCGCACGGAACATCCGTGGGAGTTGTTGTCGAAGGAGTTCCCGCAGGAATCCCCATTCGTTTAGAAGAAATTCAAAAAGATTTAAACCGAAGAAGGCCGGGTCAGAGCGATCTCACCACACCTCGAGACGAGACCGACACGGTTCGCGCGGTTTCGGGTGTTTTTGAAGGAAAAACGATCGGATCTCCGATCGCCTTGATCGTGGACAATCAAAACACGATCTCCAAAGATTACGAAAATTTAAGAACCACATTCAGACCTTCTCATGCGGATTATACGTATCAAATGAAATACGGTTTTCGCGCTCACGTAGGAGGAGGTCGATCTTCCGTTAGAGAAACGATCGGTAGGGTTGCCGCCGCCGCCATCGCGAGAATGATCCTCAAAGACGATCTAGGAATTGAAACCGTAGCTTGGGTGGATTCGATCGGAACCGTTCAATCCACTATCGGCGAAAAATATCCCAAGTCCAGGGAAGAAGTGGATCAAAACGAAGTTCGTTGTCCGGATGCCTCCAGCGCACAAAAGATGCGTTCCTTGATTCTTCAAATGAAGGAAGCAGGGGATAGCGTTGGAGGAACAATCAAATGTGTTTCTTACAACCTTCCGCCCGGTTTAGGAGATCCCGTCTACGATAAGTTAGACGGAGATTTGGCAAAGGCCGTTCTTTCCATTCCCGCGTGTAAAGGATTTGAAGTAGGCTCCGGATTTTCGGGAACCCTTTTGACGGGAAGTTCGCATAACGATGAATTTTATACGGAAGAAGGAACCGGAAGAGTCAGAACCAAGACAAACCATTCCGGAGGACTTCAAGGTGGAATTTCCAACGGAGAAGAACTGATCATCCGCGCCGCGTTCAAACCGACCTCGACGATTTTTAAAAAGCAGAATACGGTAAATCTCAAAGGAGAGGAAACCGTCCTGGAAGCAAAGGGCCGTCACGATCCTTGCGTTCTTCCGAGGGCCGTCCCTATCGTTGAAGCCGTGGTTAACTTGGTTCTCGTGGACGCGTATCTGTATCAAAGAGCGATTAACCCACAGTGGTTTCGGAAATGGGCTCGTGTTCCCGATTATTACAAAAACTTGGAACTTTAAGAAACGATCCATTCTATAGAAACGGGTTGCCAGAATGAGAATGGTACGTTTCCATAGAATTGTTTCCCGGTAACGGATACGATCAATAGGATGATTCCATGGTAAAAATCAAAATCGACGGAATCGAGCACGAGGTAGATGAAAAGAAAAATCTTATCTCCGCTGCGAAAGACGTCGGAATCGATATTCCTTTCTTTTGTTATCACCCCAAACTTTCCATCGTGGGTATGTGCAGAATGTGCCTTATCGAAATCGAAGGAGTTCCTAGACTTCAGGCGGCCTGTAATACGAAAGTGGCTGAAGGTCTTTCCATTTTTACAAAAAACGATCGGATCAAAGAAGCGCGGGAAGGAACGATGGAGTTTCTTTTAGCCAATCATCCGTTGGATTGTCCCGTCTGCGATAAAGCCGGAGAATGCCAACTCCAAGACAACGCCTTCCAGGAAGGAAACGGCAATTCCAGATTTACATTAGAAAAAAGGAATGTCCCTCAGGAAGAAATCGGCACGAATCTGATCATCAACCATAATCGTTGTATCGTATGTTATCGTTGTGTTCGTTTTGAAGAGGAAATAGTAGGGGAATCCAATCTCGGTCTTTTTGAAAGAGGATATCATTCCATCATCGGTCTTGCAAAAAACGAACCGATTCAACATAACTTTCAGGGGGCGCTCGCGGACATTTGTCCGACGGGAGCTCTTCTCAACAATAAGACCTTATTCAAATCGAGAGTTTGGTGGTACAAAAACGCAGAATCGATCTGTCACGGCTGTAGCACCGGTTGTAATATTACGACTAACGTAAGAGATAACAAAATGTATCGGTATATGCCTCGAATCGACGAAGAAAAGGATATGTATTTCCTTTGCGATCAAGGACGTTTTGATATCGATTGGTTGAACGAAAATCGTTTGTTCGCTTATTATCGAAACGGAAACGTTTCGGAAAGCGCGGTTGTATTACCTGCAATTGCGGAAAAGGTTCTGAATGCAAAGAAGATTGCGATTTTGGGCGGAGCTACCGAGTCGAACGAAAATCTAAAAACAATCCTACAAAGTGTGGAGTCTTTCGGAAAATCGGTTATCCTGGAAGCAAGGGTGGACGCGGTTCAATACAAGACGCCCGAACAAAAAGACTTTTTGATGACTACGGATTTAAGGCCGAATACGAGGGGCGCAACGGACTGCGGATTCGTTTCTACTCAAGGAATGGAAACGATTCATAAGTCGATCGAATCGGGAGAAATCGATTTGGTTTTTGTAATTAAGGAAAATGTAAAGGAGTTTCTACCTTCTGTTTCTTCCAATACGACCCTTGTTTTATTAGATACGAACGTATCGCAAGAAATTTCCGATGTTGCCTATGGGGTTCCGATTCAAACGTTTGCGGAACAAGCGGGTTCCTTTACGAATAAGAACGGATTGAATCAACGTTTTCAAAAGGCCATGGAACCGCCGAAGGGATTGTTGAATTCCGGCTCCGTTTTCCGGAGACTTGCGGAACTGGTACAAGAATCCGCGTCTTCTCTCAAGGAGGTTGGCGTTGGGAACCGTTAACGTTATACGAGTCGCGAGTCGGCACAAACTTACTTGGTATGAAAAGTTTTATTTTTATTCCATCGGTAAAGGACTTTGGATCACGCTCAAACATTTTATCAAAGCGGCGATTTTAAGAAGAACGGTCACGATCGAATATCCGGAGAAAAAAAGAAAATACTCCACGCGTTTTCGCGGAATGCATACGATGAAACGGGACGAACAAGGTCGCGAAAGATGTACAAGCTGCTTCTGTTGTATGTGGATTTGTCCCGCCGACGCGATTTATATCGAAGCGGCGGAAGTAACTCCCGAGATTCAACATCTTCATCCCGAAGACAAGTACGCAAAAAAGTTTGAAATCGACTTGTTGCGTTGTATTTTTTGCGGGTTGTGTGAGGAAGCTTGTCCGAAAGGCGCGATTTATTTGGATGGACCGGGTGAAATGGCAACCGATAACCGAGAAGATTTGATTTTAACCAAAGAAAGAATGATGCAACTCGTGGGCGGGCCGATCATCGGAGAAAGACAATAAATCAACACGCATTATTTTCGAACCCAAGGTTGGAATTTAAAAACGGTTTGATTGAGATCGATCTGAAAAGGCCGTCTTAATTAACGTGAGTTCGATATAAGAAAATCTGGGCGAATCCAGCCCTTGCACACAAGGGCTGGACCGCGCTTGAACTCAATGTTGCTGCCTGCGGTCGCAACATAATGTTCCAATTCCTTCGGAATTAAACTCAATATTTCTCCCTATGGGTCGAAATATATAATCGCTTTCGCATTTGTTATACCGAACTCGCGTTAATTAGAGTTGTTGAAAAATTCAATAGCCGCGATTAACAAAACTGCTTCAATCGTCCATTTCAATAAAACAGAAACAAAGGGAGAATTAATTTTTCAACAACTCTATCGATTTCAACTTACCCTTTCATTCGTATATTGATTCTGCCTTGCCATTTCCAATTTAATCTCCAGGAAAGAAACGGCCGAATCGATATCATCGTTGGAAATTCCGGGATATTCTCTTAAAATTCCTTTCCTGGATATTCCCGATAACAGCAAATCCAATATTTCCGAAACCCGCACTCCAGTTCCCTTAATAAAGGGTTTTCCTCCCAGATAACCCGGAATGATATCTATCGAAGTAAATTCGTCTTTACTCATATACTATTTTAACAATAGAACCCGACAAAATTAGAACGAAAATTTTTTCTCGAGTTTGAATTTTTCTTTTTATTGAAACTTTTTACCGTGACTGACAAACAACCCGTCACTTAAAAACTACGCGGTAAACTCAAGTTTTTATGTATCATTGAAATCAAATCGGAGCCTGATTCAGCTTCCTTGAAAAAAATTCCTTCAAAAGAGAAAACAATAGACCGGGATAGGACATATTTACCAAACAAAGTTCCGGGATCGGCCGGTTTTTAATTTCTTTTTTGTGCTTTTAGAATCACAATTTACCTAAAAAATTGCAAAAGACCGGTTCCCCGGTATTTCTCTCAATGGACCGATCCGATTCTGCAGATTTTTCAATTTTATACGAGGAGAACTATCGAACCGTATATCATTTTCTTTTAAAGATCTCCGGTGACCAGGAGGTTGCGGAAGATCTAACGCAAGAAGCTTTCTTAAAAGCGTTTACTTTTTTTGCCAAATTCGATTCTAGGATCGCCTCCTTCAGCACGTGGACGTGCTCGATTGCAAAGAACTTATATTTCAAACATTATAATAAACAGAAAAAAGAATTCGGAAACGTAAGTCTGAGCGATTTGATCTGCGATATTGAAATCGATCCGGAGATTCCCGAAAACTTGGAAAGAGTTTTTTTGGAAAAAGCGATAAAAGATACGATTGAGAGTCTTCCTGAGCCGGAAAAAAGTATAATACTATATAAGGAATTGGAAAGGAAAACTCTGAAAGAAACCGCGCAAGCGTTGGGAATTTCGGAAAGAACGGTAAGTAGAAGGTTGATTTCGGCGGTCTCCTTACTCAGGGCAAAAATGGAAAAACAAGGACTCCAATTCTAATTCATATTCCACCATGAAAACGGAAGTAGACGACATAGAACGTTTTGAGGACCTTTTAGGAAGGTATTTATACGGCGAGTTGAACGCCGAAGGTAAACGTGAACTTCTTCAGTTCATACTCAAAAATAAAAAAGCTCGTTCTATATATCAGACTTCCACCCGGATCAATTCAATTTTATCTCATACACTTTCCAATCCCAAGCCCGGTTTAAAATCCGGTCTTGCAGGAAGAATATTAGAGTTTCCGAATATAATTTTGAAATCACGGACGATGGTTTCCGGACTCGCCGCGACCGCAGTGATTTTAAGCGTCGTGTTTTCTTTTTGGTTCGGTTATGGATTTTGGTCGGATCCTAAATTGGATCAGGCGTTTATCAATTCTTACGGGGATTGTAAAATCGATGGAACCGCGTCTCAACCGGGAGAGAGTCTTCTCGATCGTAGATTGGTTTCCGGTAATTTTTCGATTTGTGAATTTCAAGTCGAAGGATCAAAAAGTGTTGCGGTTCGAATGTTACCCGATTCGGAAGTTTCGGTAACGGGAGATAAAAAATATTCCTTTTTGAATGTGGCTCGAGGATCGGTTCTTGTGGATTCCGTCCGGAACGAATCGGCGGAAGAAGGTTTACTTGCGATTCTTTCCCCGGATGTGAGAGCGTTTTTAATCGGAACGAAGGTGGTTTATTCCCGCAAAGCGAGTGAATCCTATTCCAAATTGGATCTCGACGTTTTGGACGGAAAGGTCGAGATTGAAACCGGACCTAGGATCGCCTTTGAAAAAACGGCCAACACTTTAACCGAAGAAGAAAAGGAATTTTTAAAAATGAATTTTCCGATCCTTTTTCAAAGTAAGAAGGTCCAGATCAATGGAGGACAATCTTTATCTTGGAAGGGAATTCCCGAGTCGAGTTTAAAGAAAATTCGTTCTTTGGAAAAAAGTATCGAAGAAACGAAGGCTAAAGGAGCGAAACTTGAAGATAGTTTCGTTTTCGCATTAAATTCGGACGTTCGTAAACTCGGCGGAGAAAATACGGCCGGGATGTTTTTGATGGACGACGATTTGAGTAAAAAAATCAAGAATATACTTCCCCATCAAGAAAAAGACCTGGAAGAAAAATTTAAATCTATGGTTCGTTTCGCTCCGAACGATTTGAAACAGGTCGAAAAACTGAAGTCTTTGGTTGCAAAACTCGATAATACCGCTTTGATTCAAATCTTAAAAGACAAAAATCAGCCCGACGTTGAAAGAGTGATCCACTTTAAGGACGGTTCCCAAGCAAAAGGGTTCGTTTATCAACACGAAAGTTTTTATATACTTCTAAAGAACGACGGTAACCTTTTGTTTCCCATCGACGCGGTCGACTCGATCCATTTCGAATAAAATATAAAACTTTAAGTTCGTCTCGAAAATTACCCTTAACGTTGTAAAACGGCGTTTCCAAAAGGCGGATGATTTTTGAGATATGTTCTAATTCCTAAGTTTGTTTTTTGTATGAAATTTCTTTTGGACTGATTTCCATAATTGCAAGGATCGAATCTTAATAAAGAAGTAGAACGGAAATAAATTCAATTTCTTTGATATTCCGGTTGGAAATCGATTTAGGCCGGAAGTGTAAAAGAAGGATGGGTTCGGATTTTTTTTGAAAGGGCCGTTCGCCTCGAAAACCCGATCGACGACCCTGAATGACGATTTTAGACTTTAAGCGGCTACGGAATTTTTTCCCATTTTTCCTAAAAAATAAAAAAGCATACCTACCACCAACAATCCGGCTCTGATTCCCCAACCGGTCGCGGTTCCCCAATTGTCGATCCACATTAAAATTTTTAAGTTATAATTGAAAAAGCTCAACGCTGCGGAAGCAACACCCGCAAAAGAAAGAAAAGCTCCGAAAGAAGAAATCTTATCCTTAATTTGATCCATATCTAACGCACCTCTTATGATTGAATTGGTCAAAGGATTAACAAACGATTCCTTTTTTTTTCCAAAATTTAAAGTAATAATATCGATTGGATCCAAAATTTTTTGCAATGATTCCAAATAAAACTCGAAGTAAATATAACTTTCAATGTTTGCTAAAAAACTTGCCGTAAAATTTCAGTTATCTATTTTTGACAGTCTAATCAAAGAACAATAGGGGACGAAATTGGTTTCGACTGTTGTTGCCAGGGATTATGTGGCGTGTAGAGGTTGTAGGCTCCTCTCAAAACCTTCAAACAATAACCGCTAATAACGAATTAGCTTTAGCAGCTTAATCTCTGCTACGGAACTTTGGTTTTTTCTCTTGGATTCCAAACGTTCTGAAACTTATCAAGAGGCGGCTCTTTTGGTTTTCGGTTCCTAAAAGAGACTGTATTTGAGCCGGATAGGAGAAAGAGTCCTGTCTGAGGGTTAACCTTTTTCCGAAATTTTATACACAGACTACACACGTAGAGGCTGATCTGGGGCGCAATAGGACGCGGGTTCGAACCCCGCCGTCTCCATAGTTCATTCCGATCCGATCGTTTTTGGATTCGGTTCCGACGGGTTCGCACACTTTCTGTTCAAACTAAATCCAATTTTATAAAGTCCGACCAATAGAGGAAGATAAACAACCTTACACAAAAGGTTGTCGTTCGGTTTTTCCGACATTGTATTAGAGTTTTATAATTTTCAGAAATTTGAATTAAAAATTCCGGACTTCAATCGGTCGAAACGTCTTGATTTTTTCGACGGATACGAACGATTCTAAAAAAGAAATCATTCTTTCTTTTTTAGAATTTTGGGGGTATGGCGGTGGAAACAAAAATCGCAATTTATTCGGATGTTGTTTGTCCTTGGTGTTATATCGGGAAAAAAAGATTGGAAGATGCGATCTCTCTTCGAAAAAAGTCCCACCCCGATGATACGATTGAAATAGAATGGAGAGCGTTTCAACTCAATCCGGATCTTTCTCCCGAAGGAGAGGACCGCGTACTTCATATGACTCGAAAGTTCGGGTCCATGGATCGGGTGAAAACGATGGTTCAAAGAGTCGCCGACATAGCCCAAGCGGAAGGTCTTCCTTTTTTGGTCGAACAAGCAGGTCGTCAGCCCAACACGTTTTTATTACACGCTCTCATTCGAAAAGCCAAGGAAACCGAAAAGGCTTCGGTTCTTTCGGAAATTTTTTTTAGAAAATTCTTTGCAGAAGGTAAAGATCTTTCGGATACGAATATCATTCTCGAAAGTTTGCGGGAAGCCGGAATGAACGAGGAAGATTTTTATTCCGTAAAGGAAAACGAAACTCTCCTGAAGGAAGTTCATGAGGAAGAATTGAAAGGTCGTCAACTGGGAGTTTCCGGAGTTCCTTTCTTCATATTCAACGAAAAATACGCCGTTTCCGGCGCTCAGGAATCCGATCTTTTTTTACGGGTTTTCGACCGGCTGCAAAACGAAAATTCCTGATCGAAAATAGATTCTATTTTTCTAATTTATTGAAGCGTTAAATACCAACTTGTATGCAGGATCTTCTTCCGAAGACCATGGAAGTTTAAACGGAACTTTTTCGACTTTCATCCCCGCATTCTTCAAATGATTTATAGTTTCGCCGTCCCTAAAGACGGCTTCGGAAAATGCGATTTCTCCGGCTTCGGTGATTCCTTGTAGCTTGGACGCGTAGTTCACGGTAATCCCGAAATAGTCGATATTGCTGTTTAGATTTACCGCAAGGCATTGACCCGAATGAATGCTGATTCTGATTTGAATTCTATTCTCGGGTGTAACCTGAAACACCTTTTGTAATTCTATCGAAGCCAAAAGAGAATCGAGCGGACTGGAAAAAGAAGCCATCACGGCGTCTCCGATCGTTTTTACGACGGCTCCTTTGTGTTCTTTGATGATTCTGAACGCTTGAACGAAATGTTCTCTGACTTCTTTAAACGCGCCGCTGTCTCCTTCTGCAAGATAGAATCGAGTCGAACCTACGATGTCCGTAAAAAGAATCGTCTGTATCCCGATATCCAATTGTAAATCGGAAGCGATCGCCTGTTCCGAAAACAAATCTCTGAAATCCTGAAAGTTAAACAGTTCCACCGGTCTTAGGCTGATCGCGTCTTCTTTTCTTTCTTCTATGATAAACGTTCGCGGCGATTTTTCCGCGTTGAAAATTTGAACGGTCGGCATAGGCTTCGCAGTCAGTTCCACTCCCGGTTGATCCACGGTCCAATGGATCGTTTCTGGAGAAGAAGGTTGTAATTCCAAAAGATTGTATTTTTTTTCACCCGCGATTCGGAGACGAAAGACCCCTTCGTTTAATAATAAATTTGTAATGTATTCGGTTTCGGGTTGTACCGTTCTTTGAAATCGAATATGTGTTTTTGTCGCCGGTTCGGCCGCGCAAAAAAATCGTTTCTGCACTTCTCGAATAGAAGGGTGGATATGAAACGTGACTTCGATCGTGTTGAGTTTTGTGGATTCGAAATCGATCCCGCATGCGTCGCAAGTATCCCGAGAAGGAACGTCGCCCAAGTTGAAAAGTTCGGAGCGTACTCCTCTGCAATGAGGACAAATTACGTCCCAAGACAGAGTGAACAGCCCTTGTCTGCAACCGTGTAAAAATAGAATGAGAAGACTTTCGAGAGGGACTTTCCAATCCATCGCCAATTTTTTAATCCGAATTCGATAGAGTTCGTTTTCTTCTTCGAAAAGAATGTAGTGAATCACACGATCGAGCAGTATTTCGTCGATCCCTTCCCGGATTAAATTGGTTTTGATTTGCTGGAGTTTAACGCTTTCCGCAATCGGTGAAGATTCTTTCGAAGTTTTGTTCAAAAGAAGCATGGATTCGTTTTTCATTCTCTTTTCGATGTCTTCTAATAATCCGGCAAGACTTCTTTGATAATCCCGATAGAGTTGTTTCATTCCGAAATGAAGAATCAATTTTCCCGCGATTCCTCTCGGAATCCATCCGAAATAAACGGTTAGTTTTGTCTTACTTTCTGAAAGTTTTTCTAGAAGGTATCTGGTTCTAACGTAGCGAGCCAAACCTTTACTATAAATCCTCGCGTTGTTGAGACCTTTGCAATATTCCCATTCCCACGGAACCTCTTCCCACTCCATTAGAATTCCTGCATTTTTGGAACTGCCGAAAAGTTTTCCTTCCTTTTCGACAAATTTCATTTCGGGAATGCCGAGCCTTTTGTTAAACGAAGACGTGTCGATGAGCCAGGGCCAAAGAGTTTCGATGTTGATGTCGAGTTCGAAGTCCCAAAGAGTGTCGATCGGTTTTCCGAATTGAGCCCATTCTTCGGTCCAAGGATATTGGTTTAAAAAATCGGTAAGGTCTAATATTTCTTCGGATTTAACTCTGCTTTGATTTGCTTCCATTCTAAATTATCTGTTTCCCGATCTGTGCGTTTTATGTTTTTAAATTCTTTCAAAAAAGAATCTACAAAATTTCTCTTTTCGTTTAGATTCTAGTTCCTGGTTTAGAGTTCGGAAGAATTTTGGTACGGTATGGAATATTCTCTTTTTGGACGGAAATTTTCAAAACAAACCGGAATCGGACAGTTAATGGACGATTTGGCGAATTCTCGTCCGGATTCCTGTTTGTTAGGCGGAGGAAATCCCGCTTTAATTCCGGAAGTGGCCGAAGCCTGGAAAGAAATCGTACTCAAACAAATCGAATCCGGAAGAATGGAAAAAATTCTCGGGAGTTACGAATCACCTTCCGGAATTCCCGAACTTCGAGAAACGATCGCTTCGATTTTATCGGAAGAATCCGGAACAAAAATCAAAGAGGATCAAATCGCAATCACGAACGGAAGCCAGAACGCGTTTTATTTCCTACTGAATTTTTTCTCCGGGAATTTCGGAAACGGTCAAAGAAAAAAAATTCTTTTCCCCATTCTTCCGGAATACATCGGTTATACGGATCAAACCTTGGAACCCGATTCGTTCTTATCCTTTGCACCCGAAATCCGGGAAATCGGAGGTCGATATTATAAATACTTTATATCCTCTGCAAAGTTCGATTCGGTTCCCAATTGGCGGAATGAGGCCGGTTGTATCTGCGTTTCTCGCCCCACAAATCCTACGGGCAACGTGATTACGGATCAAGAGCTCGAATTTCTGATTGAAAGAGCGAATAACGTAGAAATCCCGTTGTTAGTCGACAATGCCTACGGATTTCCGTTTCCAAACGTGGTTTTCGGCAAAAGCTCTTTTATTCACAAACCGGGAATGATTCAAAGTTTTAGTCTTTCCAAGTTGGGTCTTCCGGGAGTTCGCACCGGTTTTGTGGTCGGCGATTCGGAGACGATTTCCATGTTGCACCGGGCCAATTCGGTTATCAATTTAACGAGCGCCAATCCGGGACAGTTTATCGCATTGGATCTTTTTCGTTCGGGCCGTTGGAAAAATTTGTGCGAAAAAATAATATTACCTTTTTATCAAAAGAAATCGATTTTCGCCCAAGAAACGATTCTAAACAATTGGAGTTCCAAGATCGACTATAGGATTCATCAAAGCGAAGGCGCTTTTTTTCTTTGGATTTGGATCCGGAATTTATCTCTGTCCGTTAGCGATCTTTATCCGATTTTAAAGGAAGCGGGTGTGATTATCGTTCCCGGTAAAACTTTTTTTCCGGGAGCCGATCCGCTCTGGTCTCATAAAGAAGAATGCTTTCGATTGAGTTTTGTCAGAGAAAACAAGGAAATCGAAGAGGGGATTTTGAGAATCGGAAGAGTATTGGAAAAATTTTCGAAATAAATGGTTTTGTCCAGTCATTTGAGTGGAAGACTGGACAAGTAGAAAGGTTCATCTAATAAGATCGTATTGTCGATTTGATAGGAAATATGGAAAGCACCGAACAGGACATAAGCTTTGAGGAACTGGCGGCGAGTAAGCCTACGGAAATTCAGTCTCTTGCACCCGATTATATTTTTTTAAACGAAGGGGCAGTCGGCTTATCCGCGACCGCACGTTGTATTTTGGACGAACTTAGGGATTGGCATAAAAAGACTGAGAAACACGGTTCCAAAAGTATTCATCCGTCTTATTTACTTACGTTAGACAAGCTTGCGGAACTTTTGAATAAATATAGGAACTTAAGCGAACAATCCAAATCCCCTCCGAGTGTCGATCTCGCCTTACGACAGTTAGTCGATTATGAAAAAAAAGGGAAAAATAAATCCGCATATATCTATCCGTTTTTAGTCCGTAACGGAGTTAAGGTCCAGGCTCGAATTGCGATCGCGAGTCCTCAGAAAGATGCAAAAACGGATGTAAATCCGTATCGAGTCTCTTGTTTCGAGTTTTCGGAAGAAATGATCGATCTCATTCTTCAGAACCGAGCTAAAAAGCCGAAACTTCCGGACGAAGACAACCCCGGTACGTTTTTACTTCATAAAAATAAGGCCGGAAAGAATTGGCTTTTTCCAAAATTGGCTTCGCTTGAAGCGGAGTTTTCCACTCTTTTAAAAAAAGGGTTTCAGCCTTACAGTTATATCCCTATGACGGATTTCCTTCGGGATTTTCTCACGTATTCGACTAAAAAGAATTACGTGATGAAAATTCTTCCGGACTATCACGTCATTTTGGACGATCTTCAGTTGAATCCCGACGGTACTTACGTAAATCAACCGGAAGTGATCGCGCATTATCGTTGTCAGGCGGACGCGCTCGAAAAATTCGCGATTCCTTATTTGAAAGAACTGAGTGAAAGGGCCGGTTACGGTCTTTTCGGAACTCGGATTGCGGAATTCGAACAAACTCATATTCAACTGGTAGAACCGGGAAGAAAACAAAACGGCGAAAAAGTAAAAGCGCTGATTTCGCTTATCAACGATTATCCGTTCGATCGTGAAACGGACGAACTCGGCAAGAAAGTATCCGAAACCTGTAGACTTTCCATTCAAATCATTTCCAGACTGATGGAGGAAAAAGAGAAACTCGTTCAAAGAAAGGAAGAGAGCGTTTTTAAGTCCTTTAAGTTGAAAATTCTTCATAAGATCGGCGAAAATACGATTCAGGAACAAACCTTATATCGTTTTTCTCCCGAACAAAAATTGAAAGCTTCCGGTTTGTCGGACGAGACACGTTATCCGGCATTGATTGATGAATTGAAAAAGGAAATTTCCGATCAATACGGGATGAAGGTGATCGAAAAACCGGATCAAACTTCCGAGATATACGCGGTCGATCCGGGTTATATGTCCGCAGTTCTTCATAAGTTAAGCGGTATGGCGACGAAGAATGTCGCTTATCAAAAAGAATTGGAAATCGCCAAAGAAATCAACGCAAGTCTGAGTAATCCGAAACATCCGGGATTAAACGCAAAACTCAAAGCCGATGACATCGTAAGGCTACAACAGGGAATCCAGTCGATGGAACTGTTGAAAGTTGAAAAACAACGTTCCCAAGAATTCGCGAAAAAATTCAATCTTCCGATGGGGATGTTGGGTTTTGTCGCGAGTATGATCTTATTTTTGATCGCATCCGTACATTTTAGAACTACTGGAATTTTGTTCGTGGGGATTCCGGTCAGTTTGTTTCTGGGATTGATGCTCGCTTTTCATTTTAGAAATAAAGAAAAATCGGATATTCTTTCCGGCGGAGGTTCCGCCTCGCTCGGATCCGGCTTTAAGGGAGAATACGGTTCGATGACGTCTTCCGGAAGCGATTCTTCCGGAGACGATTCCGACGACGAACGTTTTCAGTCCAAGGGAGAGACTCCAAAGGAAAAGAAAGTAAGTTTGATCGCAAAAGGTGCGGAGCGATTCATCTTCCCGAGCCGGTTTACGAAGATCACCGATAAGATTCACGATTCCCGTTCTTTGCGTAAAAAAATCTTCGAGAATTTAGACAATATTCGAAGTAGTGTCGCACATCTCAAAGGGGAGAAAGACGACGATAAAGTCGCTTCCACGGTCGAATACGCCCTTTTGCAGAATTCGGCCACGATCTTGATTCCGGACGATATCGTTCCGCAGGGAATGCCGGGTTCCATCATTCTCAGTCACAACGATTTAAAAGCTCCTTTGATCCGGGATCAGATCGCGGAATTTTTACGAAACGAGGCGCAGAAGAAACAATACGATAAAAAACTCGTAAAATATTATACTTTTCTAATCAATACGATCGAAGTGGAATATTATAAATATCTTCCGAGTCGGAAAAAGAAATAAACGTTTCTTAGGCAGGGGGGTAAGTTTCACAGAAGATTTGTCGTAATTCCGACAGATTTATTTTAAGATCCAAGTATTTGCGGGGGTTGGTTATCGTTTTTTATGGATCGTAACGAAAGAAATTCAACGTCTCGTTTCTATCGGCGCTCGGTAAAACTCTGTGCGCCATTTGGCTAGTTTTGATACATGTTATATAAGGAAAATATAATGAATCATGCGAATAGCGGAATCGGTTCTAAGCTGAAGAAAATATTTCTCTTTGTTCTTTTGTCCGTCGTAATGTTTGCGGGGACTTTTGAAATCGTTTTGTATTTTTTACTACCGCTTTCACCCGACCCCCAAGGTGTGGATTTATTACATATTCCCGGTCCTTGGGAAAATTCTACGATAGAACTTCCCAAACGAAACGGCTCCTCGTCGCTGCGAGTGCATTATCTGAGCGCCGGATCCTTAACGGCGCCGGTTGTGGTTTTGTTGCACGGCTTTCCGGACACATCCTATGGATGGCGTTCTATGATTCCCTTGCTTTCAAAACGGTATAGAGTTTTGGTTCCCGATCTACGAGGTTATGCCGGAACGGACAAGCCGGAAGACGGTTATGATCTACGATCGTTGAGCGAGGATTTATTTTCGTTTGTGGAAGAAACGAATCAAAAGGAGGGTCGGAATTCCGATACTCCGATACACGTCGTTGGACATGATTGGGGCGCTTCCATCGTATGGTTTGCGATTACGGAAAAGCCGAAGCTCTTCCGAACCGCGACCGTTTTGGACATACCACATCCGAACGCATTTGAAGAACAGATGTCCGTTTCTTCAAAACAAAGAGAATATCGTCACTTCGTATTTCGATTGATCGCGCCTCGTTCCGCTCGCCTTCTTGCCGGATTGAGTCAAGAAACTCGCGCAAGAATCTTTTATCTGAATGAATTACAAAACAATAATGTTCTTCATGATTCGGATAAACCGATTTACCACGCTGCGTTTAATACTTCCGAGGAGATGCGCGGGCCTTTGGAATATTACCGCGAACTTGTATTTCACGGAGATTCCATTCTGGAATATTTTAAAAACGCCGGTCCGGTAAAAGTGGAGACTCTTGTTCTTTGGGGAGCGAAAGACAATTATATGATGAGTGAGATGGCCGCATTGTCCTGCAAATCCGTTCAAGCGCGTTGTGAATTTGAAATTTATCCGAACGCCGGTCACTGGCTTCAATGGGAGGAACCCGTGAAAGTTTTTCATCGATGGGAGAAGTTTATAGAGAAATAATTTGGTTGAATTTGAACTTTTTTATAATTTTTAGATTGACTGAAGAAACCGGTACGCGAATCTGACTGCAAGATTCCCGGTGACTATAGAGAGAGGGCCACACCCGTTCCCATCCCGAACACGGAAGTTAAGCCTCTCATCGCTGATGGTACTGTGTGGTTCGCTGCATGGGAGAGTAGGACGTTGCCGGGTTTTCTTGTTTTAGGACAGAGGATTGATTCTGACAATTCTCCTCCGGTCGTTCGGGCCTTCCTCGGGGTTTTCTTTTCCCTGAAAATTTCAAAGAATAGAATTCCCGATCCAGACAAACTTCGCATCCAATCCGGATGTGAAATAGGTTGACTCAAACCTTTTCAGAAAGCTTCTGTATGGAAAGAGTATTGAATTCTTCCAAACCGAAGAGAAACGCAATCATTAATGCCAATCAGGGATAATTATGAAAAGAAATTACCAGCCCAGCCGAGTTAAAAGAGCGAGAACACACGGATTTCGCACAAGAATGGCTACTGCAGGTGGAAGAAAAGTTCTTTCACGCAGAAGAAAAAAGGGCAGACATAAGCTGACTGTTTCCGACGAAAAACTCGGTAAAAAATACTAAGAACTAAGTCATCGAAGAGACATTAAAATCCAGGAAGGAGATACAATCTCTTTTTAAGGCTGGAAAAAGAGTCTCCCGCTTCCCGATCGTTCTTGTATTCCTTCCTAATTCTTTATCGAGAAATCGTTTTCTTTACTGTCCGGAACGTACGGTAAAAACCGCGGTTCAAAGAAATCGGATCAAAAGGAAGCTTAGGGCGGTCATACACGAGGAAGAGAAAAACTTTCTAAAAGGCTTTGATATCGCGATATTAGCCAAAAAAGAAATTTTGGATCTGAACCACGGGGAACTGGTCAAGATTCTTCTCTCTCTGATCAATCGAATCCGATGAACCAACTTGCAATCCAATTGATTCAGCTTTACAAAAAACTAATCTCTCCGTTACTCCCACCGGCTTGTCGTTTTACACCCACTTGCTCCGAATATGCCGCCGAGGCTTTTCAAGAATACGGATTTTTCCGTGCATTGCAGTTGAGCACTTGGAGAATTTTGAGATGTAACCCTCTTTTTCGGGGTTTTGAAGATCCCTTACCACCTAACACTAAAAGGACGAAATGATGGAAGATAGACAAAGTAGATTATTTTTAGCTTTGATTCTCAGTATGGGAATTTGGATGGGGGTGAATTATTTTTTCTTCCCTTCGGCTCCGAAAAAAACTCCCGAGAGCGCCGATAAATCTTCGGACAATAAAAAACAAAATCAAGTTCAGACTGAAAAAACAAAAGAGTCTCAGATTATCGCTCCCGTTAAGGAAACGAAAACAACTTCTTTTGAAAATAAAAAGACGTTAGTCGTAACGGATTCTCACATCGTAGAATTCAGTTCTCTCGGCGGAAAAATTTCCAAATTCTACGTAAAGGATTACGTCGGTTCGGACGGTCATACCGTTCAAGTAGCTCGTAAAAATCCGGAAACTCTCGTAGTGGACGGCAAAACGTATCAGGCGGTGGAGTTATCCAGAGAAAAAGGTTTCGACTTTAACTTTACGGATTCGTTAAACGAACTTCCGGATTCGGAATGGAATCGGATTCCTTTTTCTTTGGAAGAAAACAAAACCGACGGTTCCGTGGTGTATTTAATATTCACCGCCCTGTCTCCGGATAAAACCTATCAATTGAAAAAAACGTTTCGTTTCTTTAAAGGCGAGAATTATTTCAAAGTTACCGTTTCCATTATCAACTTAACGAAAGAAAAACTTTCCTTCGCTTCACAAAAGAAGGTTCAGTATCTGAAAACCTTCGGAAGTCTCGGGCCTTTTCCGAAAGACAGACCTTTGAACGATAGGGACACCGCGAACTTCTTTCGTTTTTATCATTTAGGCGGTTCTTTTAACGACACGTTAGACGGAAGTTCTTCCGTAGGTTTTTGGTCTTCGATCGGAAATTTTTTTACGGGAAATTCCGGCGCCGACGAATCTTTCAGCATAAATACAAACGTTGAATCCGGAGTTGACTTTGCGGGAACGGGTTCCCGTTATTTTATCGCGGTGGCCGACCCGTTGGATCATAAACCGCAAGGTATCGTTTTAGACAATAGACCTAAAAACGAAAGCGGAGTAGTATTATTATATGATAATATTACTTTAAGTCCGGGCGAAAGATACAACATGGATTTTGCATCCTACGTAGGAATTAGAGAAAGTCTCGGAATGGTTTTCCGTAATTCGGAACTCGATCCGAACCAAGCCAAGAACAGCCCGTTTACAGGTTTAAGCGGCGACTTAAGTAAATCCTTCAACCAAGGGATAACCACTCCGTTTAGAAACGGAATCATCTGGGTTCTGAAACAAATCTATCGATTTACGATTCCGAATTACGGATGGAGCATCATCATCTTCGCGATTCTTTTCAAACTCGTTTTCTATCCTCTGAACCAAAAACAAGCGGATAGTATGAAGAAGATGCAGGAACTGAGCCCTCAACTCAAAACAATCAACGAGAAGTTCGCGAACGATCCTAAGATCCGCCAGCAAAAAACCATGGAGCTTTATAAGAAGAATAACGTGAACCCGGTGGGCGGTTGTCTTCCTATGGTGATCCAAATTCCGATTTTTATCGCTCTTTATACGGCTTTTTCTGATACAATAGATCTTTGGAATTCACCGTTTTTATGGGTAAAAGATCTCAGCGAACCGGACGTAATCTGGACTTCTCCTGCGATTCCATATTTTACTCAAACGGGACTCGGTTTAAATCTTCTCGCTCTTTTGATGGTTGGAACACAAGTCTTGCAAACGAGAATGACTTCGGTATCTATGGATCCGAATCAGAAAATGCTAATGTATGTTATGCCCGTGATGATGCTTTACATTTTCTGGAATATGCCTTCCGGTGTCACTCTCTACTGGACTTTTCAAAACATTCTTTCCATCGGTCAACAGTGGATCACAAATCATCTGAAAAAGACCGAAGAAAAGAAGAAGGCAAAAGTTTAATTGTTACGAACTCATTATCGAGGATAAACACATGGAAAATTACATCTTTGAAGCCGAGGCGAAATCCAAGTCCGAAGCCGAAGATTACACTCTCAAAACTCTCCGATTGAATTCGGACGAGGTTCGTTTTGAAACCGTCGATTCCGGAAAGGGAGGTTTTTTCGGAATCTCCCAAAAAAAACCGGCGATAGTCCGTGCTTACGTAACTTCTCGGGATCTGCCCGCGGAGAAAATCATTCACGGGGTCGTTCTTACCGTATACTAGGTGT